>CAWEYO010000021.1:0-91309 GCA_963813315.1 uncultured Alphaproteobacteria bacterium
GGCAGGAGGGGCAGATACGGATTCACGATGCCGGGGCGCGTCGGCGCCAGGAATCTGCGTGAGCTCCGCGGAGCGTTGCCGCCGACAATATTTTTCTTCGTCGGTTTCAACTTCATCATTCTGACGACGAACCTCCTAGTCGCAGACTATGCCGTCGCCGTTAGTAATTTCATGCTCGCCACCGTGGCGGCGCTTGTCGTCGGCAAGGCCGTAATCACCGCGAACGCGATGCCCTTCCTCAAGCTCTTCGACCGGGCCCCGCTCATCCAACCGATCTTGTTCAAGACGGCGATCTATTGGATTGCGACATTCATTGCGCGCCTGGCAGAGCGCTTCGTGCATTTCTCGGTCATTGAAGGGAACCGGCCGGTCGACTTCGCGGCTTATCTGATCTCCGACTTCTCGTGGGAGCGCTTCAGCGCCATTTCCCTCTGGATACTCATCCTGTTCCTGATCTATGTGACGGCGTCGGAATTCAGCCAGCTCTTAGGCCCGGCGGAAATGCGGCGGCTGCTGTTCGCCTATAGGCCATCCGAGCTGCAATTGAACAAGCGCCAGCGCGCTCGCGAGCTAATGCGCTTGAACCGGCTCTCGGACGAACATGAGGTCGGTGAGTTTCGCGATCCGGATAGCGCTGCGCACCACCAGCTCGTTGAAATCGTTGAGCGTCTCGCGCGTGCGCCGAGACAGGGTTGAGCGGGTCAGCTTCGGGTGAGACTGATAAGGGCGACCAAAGCGCTCTGACGTTCCGTTTATCGCCTGTAACTGAAGGTTCGGTGACCTTCCCTGATGGGCCAACACGTCGAGGGTTCATCACACTGGCAGAGGAACCACTTATCCGACCTTGACGCGATCCATGGCCACAAAATGTGCTGAACTTCTTCACGTTTTGTTGTGCCCGTTGGAGGACGGCAGATTGAGCACCAGGCCTTCCCGTCGCGGAAGGGTCAGGGCACGTCATCCCCACGCGGCTGCGGGCCTATCCAGAGCATATCTCTCGACCGCATAGCGCCCGCTACAGCGCGACATCAAGTCCCTCGTTGCGTGCGGGGGAGTCAGGCGCTTCGAGATACGGCGCCCAATCGAGAAGCTCCACGTCTGAAAGGCTGAGCGGCCGGGTGGCAAGGAACAGGGCCGCGCGCAAGCCATCGGTGTAGTATCGAGCGCCACCGAGGCTCGTTCGAGGCTGTGTCGGGGGCGCCGGGCCGACGCCGGTGGCGAACCCGAGCTTATCCAGACCGCCCGAATACATCATGTCCTGAACCAGGAGATTTCTCGCCTCGTCCACGTCCTCATGCAAGACGATTTCCTTCGCGCCGCGAGGCACGAAACGCCCGCCCACCGGCCGTCCGACCTGCACGACGAAGACGGGGCGGCCTTCGAAGCGAACGGGGGCGAGCCACAGGCGCAGCCAGGTCGAGGGCGCACCCGCTTGCGCCTGCTTTCGCAACACGACGTCGGGTCCGCGGCCGAAGAGATGCTGGGGGGCGTCCACGGCTTGAGAGTCGCGGCGGTAGCTGCGGCGCACGAGCGCTGCTGCGATGTCGGGCAACTCGCCCACGAATATGGCGTTGAGGGGATCGCCGCTGGCGGTGCCGTGCGCATCGCTTGCGCAGCAGGGCAACCGCTCCAGCGCCGCGCGCAGCGCGGCGAGGTCCTTGTAGTCGGTGATGCCGGCATCCGGGTAACTGAAGGAGATCGACCCAGAATGCGGATCTGCTGTGTCGTCCGGGACGCGCAGGAAAAGCGAGAAGGGTATCAAGCCCTTCCTCTGAAGCAGATCGATATTGAGCAGTCTCGTGAGGCGCTCCGGGTTAATGAAAAGCACGCCCGCGCGCGTTTCGCCCGGAAGGATGGGAAATTCTTGAATGCGAGTCTGTCGAAGCGGTCGTCGATGCGTGCGTTCGCTTGCCGCGCGAGCGGCGTGTGCACGGACCACGCGACTTCGAGCGGCGAGAAGTAGTCGGGGTCCGATCCGGGCCGCAGCAGCCACAAGGGCTCGGGTGTCTGGTTCTGGAGTTCGATCCATACCGACTGCACGCCGGTCTTGTTGACGTCGGCGCCGAACATGCGCCGGTTGTCCTCGGCGCTCAACACCGCCGCCGTCACGCTCGCGCCTTGCCTTGAGGCAGTCACGGCGCGTCCGCGCAACTCTGCGTCGTTGAAGGTGGCGGGAGCCTGCTGTGTCGCACAGCCAGCGACAACAAGGAAAAGGCTCGCTGCATACAGTGCGTTTGCGAGCAGACGCAGCCGCCCACGCAAGACCGAGCGGCTCGCCTTTAGCCATGAGGGAAACGGACTCATCGATCGTCGCCCGGTCGCTTTCACCGTCTGTATTCCGTGCTGCGCGCGACCTCCCACGGGAAGAACTCGACGGCATCCAGCGAGGTCGGCTGGCGGTCGAACACGAGGACAACGCGAAGGCCGTCGGTGTAGTAGGGGTCGGTCGTGAGGTTGCCGCGCGGGTCGCTCTTGGGGGCGGCTCCGACTCCCTTCACGTATCCGATCTTTGCAAGGTTCTGCGAGTAGGCCATGTCCTGCGCCAACGCGCTGCGTGCCTCGTCGACGTCGGGATCGATCTTGTGGGTCGTGAGCGTCGGCGAGTGAATGGTCAGGCGACTGCCGATGTCACGGCTGATCTGCCCCACCCACACCTGCTTGCCGTGGTAGCGAATCGGGCTCAGCCAGAGCCGCAGGTGGTTGCGCTGGTGGATGTTGTCGCGTGCCTTTTGCAACGCCAGGTCCTGGGCCCGGCCAAACATGTAGAGGTCGCTCACCGGTGCGTACGCGTAGCGCTCGCCGGCGAGAGCGGATGTCACCATCTTGTTGATGGACCCTGACCACTTCTGCTCGGTTGGGCGCCAGCCGCGACGCGCGAACGCAGGGAAGGCGTCGTCGAGGCCGCCCACCACCACCAGATTGAGCGGATCGCCGTTCTTCGAGCCATCCTTGTTGGTCACGCAGCAAGGCAGCGCCTCGAGCGCCGTGCGAAAGGCGGCGTCATCGGTGTAGTTCACGGATCTCCCCGGGAGGGTAGATATCCCGCCTGAAGACTTCGCTCACACGGTAGTCGGAGCGAAAGCCGGGCACGATGGAGAGGATCGAGAAGGTTCTTGCCCGCCCGTCCGAGACCAGGTCGATCTGCACGAGCTTGAAACCCTCGTCGAGGTTCGTCAGCACGAACCCCGAAGTTGTGGCGCCGGGAAGGACAGGGTTGCGGAAGGCCAGCTCGCGAAAGCGCCGGTCGAACGCCACTTTCTGGTCCGGCGATGCGCCCGATGCAACCGTTTCGGACGCTTCGGAAGCGGGAAAGAAATTCGGATCGAGTCCCGGCGACAACAGATAGTAGGCGCGGTCTTCGCGGTTCTCGACTTCGATCCAGACGGGCTGGATCGATCGCGTTGCAAGCGGCACGCCATACACGGTGGCGCTCTCGTCGGCCGACAGCACTGCGGTCGATACCCGCACGCCACCCTCCGTGCGCGTCGCGGCCCGGCTCTTGTAGTCGAGACTCGTTGCCGGCGGCGTCGAGGTGCAGTCGGCAAGCACAAGGGCGGCGACAACGGCTCCCAGGACTTGACCGACGATGCGGCTCATCTCGTTGCACGTTGCGTCCGCAGTCGAACGGCCAGTCCGCGGGCGGGTGCGCGCATTAGCGCCTTCTCCTCCTCCGCAAGTTACCCTTGGCAGCCTGCGGCCCAGCACCCCCCGTGCCCAGAGGCAATCTTGTCGTGAACCAGCCGAAACCAAAAGCGCAGATCGTCCGCCGCGAGAGCGGCCTTCGCGGAAATGGGGCGGAGTGTTGCCGCAGAGAGACAGTGTGGTGTTCGCGCCGCGCTGGCCAACATCGGGCTCATCTTGAGCCCGATCTTGCCGTCGACGGGCAAGCGAGATCTTCTGGCGGTAGTGTGGGCACAGGCATCGGTGCGGGCGTGACGGCAATGGACGAACGACCGCATTCCCACCACTTCGGGACGTCCGGTCGCGCCAGGCGATGATGCCGCAAAACGACGACCCAAAACACAATCTGAGCCACGAAACAGCCTCTCTGAGGCTGATCTGAAAATCGGCGTTAGGCCTCCCCCGAGACGCTTTGCGCCGCCTTCAGGCGGGCATAGGCGGTTGCGGAGGCCGCGGATGCGGCTGCCGCCGCCTTCTCGTCACCGCCCACTTGAACCGTCGGGTGGGCAAATTCGATCCCGTTCGCAACGAACGCATCCCGGATCATCGTGTAGGCCCGCCGCCTGACGATGGATTGCTGTCCGGGCTTCGTCATGAAGGCAAAACTCAATTCCATGCCGAAGTCGCCGAACTGCTCCACGCCCTTCATCTTCACAGTCTCGATGATATGCGGCGCCAGTTCCGGATCTTGCAGCAATTCCGCGCCGATCCCCTTCAGCAGCTTCTTGACTTTCTTGACGTCCGTTTCGAAAGGAACGCGGATCATGAACTTGTCGATCACCCAGTCGCGGCTCATGTTCTGGACTGCACCCAGCGAACCGAAGGGAACAGTGAACACCGGGCCGCGGTGATGACGGAGTTTCACCGATCGCAGGCTGAAGGACTCGACGGTGCCCTTGTAGCTGCCGCTCTGGATGTATTCGCCGACCCTGAAGGCATCGTCCAGCATGTAGAAGACGCCGCTGATCACGTCCTTGACGAGGGTCTGCGAGCCGAAGCCGATCGCGACACCAAAAATGCCTGCGCCTGCAATCAACGGCCCAATTTCGACGCCGAGCCCGGACAGCACCATGAGAACGGCGACCGTGGCCAAAAACACCGCGAGGATGTTCCGGAAAATGGGCAGCAACGTGCGTAACCGACCCCGGCGCGCCGCCTCCGTCGGGCTAACCGTATCGTCATGCGCAGACATCGCCAGCTTCCGGTCGATAGATACTTTTGCCAGATGCCAAATCAAATCGGCAATCAAAAGGATGATAACCCCATGCAGCACGCCGCGCGATATCCGGTTAACCACCGTTTCGTCCGCGGCCAGGACGGCCGGGCTCATGCGCAAGACAAGGGCCAGCCAGGCGACAGCAAGTGCGATGACCAGTGCTCGGACGCTGCGAACGATAATCACTGTCCGGATCGTGCTCGGCGAGTCGGGATTTTCCATCCGGCGAGCGAGCGCCTCCGCTGCGCCACTGGCGCCGCGCAGTACCTTGGGCAGCAACAGTGCATAGATTCCAAGCCAGAGCAGGCCGGTGAAGCCAACGACCCACAGCCCCCAAAGGAGAACCAGATAGGCGGTGAGCAACCAGTCTTTTATGTTGAGTCGTTCGGCTACCGCCACGCGATGCGGACGCCGCCAGAGCGCCTCGATCGCGAGCAAGAGAAGCCCGAGCCCGAGCAAATAGGCGATCAGGTGGGCGTCATCGGTCGGAAATCCCAATACCGGCAGCAGGCTGACGGTCGCCCAGCCGGCCATGAAGTAACCGGCGAAAACAACCACCCGCCGATACCAGAAATCTGCTTCGATATCACTCGCGGGGATCAGCCTTAGCGGCGCTTTCTCGCCCTCCGGCGTGGCAACGCCGCTTGGAGACAGGAGCAGCCTTGCAACCGCCATCACCGCCCGCACGGCAATGAAGGCGACCAGGTATCTCAGGATGACTTCGCGCAGCAGAGCGGGCCACTCGAACGCCAGGAAGATCCCGGCGCTGACAAGGAAAAAGACCACGAACGGCGCCGTCTCGGAAATGAGGTGAACAATAAGGCCGTGGTGGTTCGCCGCGCTCGCCCGGAATGGCGGCATGCCTGGCGCCGCTCCGTCTTAGGCCTACCAACGCCCGCTTGAACAGCCATTCAGCTCCGAAACCAATCGCCAGCAAGGCCGCGAACAATGCAAAAATGGTAACAAAGCCGCGACTGTTAATGTCAGCCTTCACAACCGCGACGGCGTTTGCCGCGTCGACCGGGATGCGAGGAAAAGCCTTTCGCATCGCGATCAGGCGATTTCGCACCAGGCTTTCCCAGCCGGAGATTTGCGTGGCAACTTCCGCTTCCGCCGCGCTTTCGGACGACGACGGCGACTTCGTGGCAAGCCACGCCCGAACGCTGGGATCATCGAGCAGCTTGATGAGTTCCTGCACCTTCTCGGGCGGAGGTGCTGCCGTAGACGGCTGCGCTGACTGTGCGCCCGCGGTTCCGCTCGTTGCGAGGAGGGTCGTGAATAACAGGAACAGCGTGGCAGCAGCTGCAAGAAACAGCGTTTTCAACGTGCAAGCCATCATCAGTCCTCCGCGCATTTCACGCTCGACCCGGCACATATCTTATGGCATTCGAAATGGAGGGGCCACAACAAGCGTCGCGTACCCTTTCGGGGGCGCGGACGTTCCAAGAAGCAAGTGCATCATGCTTTCCGAAAAAACGTCCGGGAAGTAGTCCGACATCGTTGGGGTCGACATCGATGCTCAGGTTGCCGGTTGAAATGAGGCGATCCCATCAAGGAGTTCGGCGAAGGCCCGGTTTCCGGACTCAAGTCTCAGCCGGGCAGCGTGAGCATCCGGCGGCAGCGGCCGATGCACGGCATCGAAAGCGAACCGGTATGTCACTTCAGCCAATCTGGTAGGATCTTCGGTCAAAGAGCCTTCGGTCCGCTTTCTTGCCATATAGAGGGGTCTCCTCCAGCCGGCCGCTCGCCCGCCAAGGATGATTGACCTTCTGATAAACCGCGTCAATCGGCTGACGGCGGATGGCCTCAATCCGGTTTTAGAAACCCGGTTCTTCCGCCTTCCGGCCAGACATCGAAATCGTTCAAGTGGCTGAAAGCCCTGACGATCCTCCGAGCCCCTGCGAGATCGGGAACGCGCGCAAGCGCCAAATCTTCCGGGAAGGCATGGAGCTTCTCGATCGTACGATCGAGAAGGTCCAGCTCGGCGTACAAGGCGGGGCGACGATCTTCCGGCAGCGTCGCCACAAGAGTCTGGATCATCGCACGCAGGCGTCGCGCGATCTGAAAGTTCTCTGCACCATAGAGCCGTATTTCGCTGAAAGACACCTGCACGAAATCCTGCCAGTTCGGTGTATTAAACACCACTCGCAGATTACCGGACGTGTCCTCTATCCTTTCATCCTGAAGATGACGCTCGCCGACCATGCTTAGCAAGCGCTGAAGCTGATCAATGGCGAGAACGGCGGTTGTCGGATCGTTAATTGCTTTCGATAGCGCCTTGATCGCGATGTCGACGATAATTCGAAAAGCAAACGTTGAATCCTGCTCGATGGTGCGCTCGGGCCCGAATGCGACAGATCCCCTCAGAAGGCGGTCATCGATAGAGCTGGCGTTTCCATACAACCGGAACACCACTTCACCCGAGGCAACGAAGTCGCCCACCCGGGGCACCAATTCGATAATGCCGTTCGCTTTCTGTGCCTCCGCGACCAGAGCCTTCAGATTCACTGCGAGTAAAATCGCGGACTTGCCGTGATGTCGAACAATCCGGTCTGGTGACGGAAGCCTCTGGCGTGGTCCTGTAGCGACGCCCACGTCTTCGTGCAGCTGGGGGTAGACGCTATCGATAACAGCGCTCCCCTGTTCTCCGACGCGCCAGATGATGCTGACCGGACGCAGCAGCCGCGCGGCGTAATCGATCAGATAGAGGAAGGCTGCGATGGAGCAAAAACCAAGCAGAGCTGCGATGAATCCGATGCCAGGGGGAACCTTTGTCTCCAACCTGGCCAATACCCCTGTCGCAAAGAGAAGCGTGAAGGTGAAGAGACCGACCGTGAAGCGTATGGTGTTGTCGCGCAGCAAGGTAGTCGCGATGATCCGCGGCGTCAGTTGCCCGCCTGCGACCTGAATGGCCACGAGCAGGGAGCCGAAGGTGAAGACGATAAATGTCAGCATCAGCGTGATGATCGTCTCGAGGATGCTCTGGGTTCCCGATACACCCCAAGCGCCGCCAGGGGGCTGCCAGGCGGTGCGGTCGATCGCGTACACCATACGTATGACCACGGCGTAGAGGAGGAGAGAGATAAACGGAACGATCCATAGCGACGACCTGATGTAGCTTCTCAGCGCATAAACCCGGCTCCAGAGCATTTCGGTTTTTCCTTTTGTCCTGCACCTGCACAGCCTAGTGGACAGAATCTAACGTTTGGTACCCACGTTTGACGGCGGCAATGATGCGGTCTGTGCGGCCCTGTGTTGCCTAGCTACCGACTGAAAAGAAACCTTGGCTTCGAGATCAGCATGAAGTCGTTGCCGCCGTTTGTAACGAGCGCGGCAGGAACAGGGACGGAGCGGGCCAAGCGCTGGCGCGTAAGTTTGGATGTGCGCTTTCGACCGGTGGGTTCAACCGATCGTCGCAACACCTTTAATCTGAGAGGATGAGGAGGTGTCGGATGGTGACGTCACGGGTCTGGTTTACATCAGCGCAGAAGGCCGAGCTTTGGGGGCGATGGAAGCAAGGCCAAAGCATTTCGTCGATCTCGCGGGCCTTGGACCGCAGGAACAAGACCGGCGTCCAGCGGATCGTATCCTTGCACGGCGGCATTGCTCCGTCAGCAAGGCGTAGAGCGGTCTCGGCGCTTGGACTGGCGGAGCGCGAAGAGATCTCTCGGGGGATCGCTGCGGGTCTTGCAATACGCGCCATTGCACGAAGTCTTGGGCGCGCGCCATCGACAGTATGTCGCGAGATCACGCGCAATGGTGGCACGCAAACCTACCGTGCAGCTCGGGCTGACAAGCAGGCTTGGGAGCGCGCGCTGCGCCCGAAGCAGTGTCGCCTGGCATGCTCTGGACGGTTACGATGGCGGGTCGCGCAAAAGTTGGCGCTACAGTGGTCGCCGGAGCAGATAGCGGGCTGGCTAAGGCGAGAGTACCCGAGCGATCGAAGCATGCGGATATCTCATGAAGCGATCTATCGCAGTCTATTCATCCAGTCGCGAGGGGTGCTCAAGAAGGAACTGACAGCGCATCTGCGCACCAAACGGCAGATGCGTCTCGCCAAAGGTGCACAAAGCCGAACGGGGCAAGGACAAATACTCGATATGGTCTCCATCCGCGAGCGGCCCGCTGAGGCTGAGGATCGGGCCATCCCAGGCCATTGGGAGGGTGATTTGCTCACCGGTGTGAACGACACGAACATCGCCACCCTCGTCGAGCGACACAGCCGGTTCACGATGCTTGTGAAGTTGGCAAGAAGAGACTCGGCGACCGTCGTTGCGGCCCTCGCCAAGCAGATCGTCACATTGCCCGAAGAACTGCGGCGCTCGTTGACATGGGACCAGGGCAAGGAGATGGCCCGTCACAAGAGCTTCACCGTTGCAACCGATCTACAGGTCTACTTCTGCGACCCGCGCAGTCCCTGGCAGCGCGGCAGCAACGAAAATACCAACGGTCTGCTCAGGCAGTACTTCCCCAGAGCAACCAACCTCTCCCACGTCTCGCAGGCTCAACTCAACGCCGTCGCCCTGCGGCTCAATCAGCGTCCCCGAAAAATCCTGGACTTCGAAACGCCGGCAGATAGGCTACAGAAGGTGTTGCGATGACAAGTTGAACCCACCACCGCTTCTAAGACATTCAGCTGCGTCGCAGCCAATGACCGCGTTGGGTCACGACTTGCCGTAGAATGTCATTGGAATAGAAGGTATGGAGTGCAGCATTCTTGCTGCGGGTTGGCGACAGCCTTCATTCACCGCGACGCCACCGCCGGCCCCGTACCTCCCGAGATGCTGGACTCAGCCATTAGGATGGCTCTGACAGGCGACGACGGTGGACCCTCAGGATAGCCGCAGCCACACGGCGCGCACCGCGTGATCCACGCGATGCGTCGCGCGAGGCTGCACAGGCCTACAATCGTCTACCAGGCTTCATCGAGGGCACCGTACCGGTTTGGCGGCAAAAGCGGACGCCAGGAAAAAGATTGTCTGTGGGCAGTTGACACCTGCGGCAATTAATTGCAATGGAGCGGTCATCAACTCGGGGCCAGGAGGGCGTGACCGGAAATGAAGATGAAGAAAACCTATCGCGTGGTGATGGCGATTGACGTCACCGATGAGACTGCACTCGAAGCCGCGGCGAAAGCCAAGGCGCTGGCCGAGGGCCTGACGGAGGCGGAGTGGGGCGAGATCCGTTTCGACACCTGCACCGATCTCGAGCTGCTGCTCGATCCGGGCAGCGGCCCAGGCTTTGGCGTGTTCAACGCCCAGTGCCAGCCCATCATCATCGTCTAGGCTGATTCGGAGCCGGCGCCTTGCAATCAATTGCATCGCTCCGGCTCCCGCCTAGACTGAAAGCATGAAAGGAAAGCCAAGGATGGCTTACGACATTTCCTCGTGGAACAGGAAGCCGGCGGGACCGGCAAGCAAGGAAGACCTCGACCGCCGCGCCATGCGCCTGCTGCCTGATTGGGCGAAGGGGGTGGTGCGCGAGGTGGCAGTGCGCCACCGGGTCCCGATCCACGAGATCTTCGGCAAGTCCAAGGCGCACGCGTTTGCCATCGCCAGGCGCGAGGCGATCTACCGGGTGAAGTTTGAAAAACCGACGGTGTCCTCGGGGCAGCTCGGGCTTTGGTTCAATCGCGACCACTCGACGATCATTTTCGCCCTCGCCCGTTTCCAGGAGCTCACCGGGGCGCCGATGCTGACACAGCGGCGGCCGCCAGACAGGAGCGCAGCTAGCAACGCTTTCGTAATCGAGGCGGTCGGCATCTGCCAGCCGCAGCTCTACTGGTCGAATGACTATGGGTGGGGCGACCGCAACGGGGCGACCGTGTTCAGGGCCGAAGAACGCCACCAACTCGACCTGCCGATTGGCGGACGCTGGGTGGAGCTCGACTATTCGCAGCTCGCGGAGATCGAAAAGAAACGCTGATGCAATCAATTGCAGGAAAGGAGATGAAGAAGATGCTGGAGCTGATCTGGCAGCGGCGCGGCCTCGTCAGCCCGGTTCGCTTCGTCAAGTGGAAGCTCGAACACGGCGAGCTGGTCGCCAAGACACGGAGGCTGAGACGCTGATGCCGATCAAAAAGCAGCACGGGCTAAGAACCCACGGTCATACGAGCCCGCGGGAGAACCGCGGAAGCCGCCAGAGCCCGACATATGTTTCCTGGGCCATGATGATGTCTCGTTGCTTCTACCCGAAGAACATCAGTTTCAAGAACTACGGCGCCAACGGCATTGGAGTGTGTGAACGGTGGCTTCGTTTTGAGAACTTTCCTCGCGGACATGGGCATACGGCCTTACGGCACGTCGCTGGACCGCCTGGACAAGTCGAAAGGCTACATGCCGTCCAATTGCCGCTGGGCGACCAGCAAGGAGCAGGCTCGAGAGAAGAGTAAGTTCATAGAGTTCGACGGCAAGACACTGAACATCACGGATTGGGCGAACGAGGTGGGGTTGAAACGCACAACGCTGCGCAATCGTCTGCTCAAGGGCTGGTCCGTAGAGGAAGCTCTTACTGTACCCGCAGGAGGCGACAATTCCTATTAAGATCATCAAGAAGAGACACGTCGAAGAAGCGCGGGCTCCTGCGCCCCTGATCGACACCCATACCACCCATCAAGACCGAAGCGAAACAAGCTCCCACAGAGCTCAAAATCGCTCCCAGCCCGAAGCCAGGGCCGGACACTTCCTTACGAAAAACGGCCCGTCGCAGACACGCTGGCCGAGTTCTGGGCGAACCCGGCGAAGTACCGGACCCGGCCGCCCACGGCCTGCAAGCTGTGCGAATCTGTCTACTCGTACCCGTGCGACGGCCTCAACGAAAAATGCATGAACGTGATCTACGCGAAAGAACGAAAGAAGACGAAGAAATGAGCAATTCAGACAGCTGATCGAAATCGAGATGCAGATGCACAGCCACACCCAGAAGGCGATCCTCGTCTCCGACGACGGCAACGATGACAATGCCGTGTGGCTGCCGGTGTCGCAAATCCAGACCCGCGACAAGGGCGGCGCCAGGATGATCGTCACCATGCCGGAGTGGCTGGCCATGAAGGAAGGCTTGATCTGATGCCCATCGTCATTCGCCGCAAGGTCGTTGCCCCACCGCCAGAACCGGTCATCACGCCGGTCAAGGCGTCTCGCGGGGAAATGCTCGACGGTATGTGCCGTGCGGTGATGGCGAAAGGCCCGAACTCGGTGGTGTCGTGGTGGCTGATGGCCGGTTACATGTACTATGTCCACGGACACGCCGATCATCTCGGACGCCCTGTTCGACGAGATGGCCAAGGTGATGGTCACGAGCTGGGACGAAATCACGCACCAGCATAAGAGGCTGATCACGCCGGAGCATCTGAAGTCCGGCTCACTGTACGATCTGAAGCCTGAAGATTATCCGATCATGTGCCGTGCCGGCGCCACCCATCTGGTGAAGGGCGCCTGGGGCCTGTCGCTTAGGACAGAGCATTGAAATTGCAATCAATTGCAAAAATAGAAGAAATGGACTGCAATTATGACTAAAGTACAAGTTCTCAGCGCCGATGATCTCGGTGACGATGAGCCAGTAACTCTTGGAGAGGCGTGTAAGTTGTTTTTTGGTGGGCGACTATCTCCTTCGGCCTTGCGTACTGAAGCGTCTCGTGGGAACTTAGAAATTGTTCAGATTGCCAGGAAAGACTTCGTGACAAGGAGGTCAATAGAGGAGATGAAGGGAAAATGCCGAAAAAGCGCTTGCCGCCCCGCCTCTGGCTCAGAGCAGAAAGCCAGCGAGACGGAAGTCAAAAGACCTGGGTCATCGTCGATGGGGAACGATATGTCCGCACGGGATGTGCTGAAGATGCGACTGCAGAAGCTCAGCAAAGGCTCGGCGAGTACATAGCGGCCAAATGGGCGCCGCCTAAGACGGGTGATGCTGCGAAGATCACGGTGGCCGATGTGCTGTTGGTCTATCTGGAAGAGAAGGTGCCCGAGACCGCCAGTCCGCGCGACAACCAGCATATCGTCGCCCGCCTGAACGATTGGTGGGGTGAGTACACGGTCGCTGACATCAGACGAAAGCTCTGCATAGACTACACAGCCTCCCGCGAGAGCACGTCCAGCGCCCGCAAGGATCTGGAGGTCCTGCGGGCGGCCGTCAACTATTACAAGGAGGAGAATAAGCTCGACTACGTTCCGGTGTTCAAGATGCCGGACAAGAGCCAGCCGCGCGAGAAGTACCTGAGCCGCTCGGAGGCTGCCGCGCTTCTGTGGGCAGCGCTCGGTTGGAGGCGCACCCCCACCGGCAAGTGGACACGCGAAAGCGAGAACTTGCCTAGAGGCGTCTACAAGACAAGCACTCGTGGCCGGACCTACTATTACGCATGGAAGAACGGCGGGCCGCGGCTGACAGGCGAACCGGGGAGCGACGAGTTCAGAGCCTCTTACAAGGAGGCTTACGCCCGCCCCGATGCACCCGCGCGACCCGAGAAATTTCGCAACGACGACCGTCGACACCTGGCACGGCTGATCGTTATCAACATGTATACCGGGTCCAGGCCGGGCGTGACCCTCAAGCTCCAAAAGAAGCAGAATAATGAAGGCGGCTGGGCGGACCTGTCGAGGGGCGTTATCCACCGCAAGGCCAAGGGCGAGAAGGTTGCGCACAACAAGACCAAGACGGACGTCAAGATGGCCCCGAGGCTGATCGCCCACATGAAGCGGTGGGAGCGACTTGACCGGGGTATCCGCTGGTGGGTCCACTACAACGGCAAGCCGGTCACCCGGATCAACAAGGCGTGGCGAAACTGCTGCAGGGCTGCCGGCCTCGATCCAGAAGAGGTGGTGCCTCACACGCTGCGCCACACCCGGGCCACCTGGCTTGCGCATGCCGGCGTTGACCGTCATCAGGCAGCCGCATCGCTCAGCATGACCGTCGAGCAGTACGAGGCCACATACTGCCACGTTGATGCAGACTTCCAAAAAGACGCCGCCAACGCTCACTGACCGCGAACGATCGAGCGAAGCCCGCCCCGGAGAAATCTGCGGCGGGCTTTTTTTGCACTGCTGTAGGAGGCAGGAAAAGCCCCGGCTGGCGCCAAAAACTTTGCCCTTGTTTTGCAAACAGAAGGCCCGGTTTCCAATTGAATCCCGGCGGAATCCCGGCGGAAGCCCCGTCGAGCTTTTCAACAATCCAGCTAAGTCTTTGATTTTGCTGGTCGGAGTGGAGGGATTTGAACCCCCGACCCCATCGTCCCGAACGATGTGCGCTACCAGGCTGCGCTACACTCCGCGACCAGACCGCGGGCTTATAACCGTCCAGCATGGGCACGGCAAGCACGAAAGAATGCTCAAGCGCATCAAAAAGGCAGAGGTTTCCAGAATCGCGATTTGCTTTTCGGTGCCGCATGGGGCAAATGCAGGTACAGGCCAAACGGAAGTAAGCCGTTGCAGTGATTGTCGAAATGGCGATGCTGCCGGGGGGAGTAATTCGTCCGTGAAATTGAGACCCGCTGGTCACGCCAGGCCGAACACATTCGCTTTCGCGACGGGCGCGCTTGTGAAGCCGGGCGGGTGCCGCGAATGCGGCGCGCTGGGGTGCTTCGGGCATCTCCTCGCCTGTGCCAAGAGCCGCGTTCGGCGCGCATAACCAGCCATTCTTACGGGAAGAAGAGCCATGGCCGTTCGGATCGCCAGTTTTGTAATGAGCGGCGGGGTGGGTTCGCGGCTTTGGCCGTTGTCCCGCGAGGACAACCCGAAACAGTTCCACGATCTTTCGGGCAACGGGTCCATGCTGGTGAAAACGCTCCGGCGGCTGAAGGCAAGGCCGGCGGGCGATACGCCGATCTACTTGATCGCGTCGGAACGACACGCGGAGCGCGTGCGGACCGACATTGCCTCGCTGGACCTGAACGGAGGAGGAGCAATTTTCGAGCCGGTCGGGCGAAATACGGCAGCCGCGGTAGCGATCGCGACACTTGAGACACTGTCGGCCTTCGGCGAGGACGCGCTCGTGCTGGTGGTGCCTTCCGATCACGAAATATCGACGGGCCGCCAGTTTTGGGAAACAGTCGAAAAGGGGGTTGCGGCGGCTGCTGCCGGGCGGCTGGTTGTGTACGGCGTCAAGCCCAACCAGCCTGAAACCGGCTATGGCTACATAGAAGTGAAGAGCGGCACGGCCAACATTCACGACGTTTCGCGGTTTGTGGAGAAGCCGGACCTCGAGACGGCCAAGGCATACATCGAGGCTGGAAACTTCTTCTGGAATACCGGCATCTTCCTGTTCCGCGCGAGCGCGATGCGCGACGTGTTCAAGGAGTTTCAGCCTGGGATATGGGAGGCTGCCGAAGCAGCATATCGCGCTGCGGTCCGGGAGGTTTCCGGCCTTTACATGCCGCTCGACAAATACGGCGTCATCCCCTCGATCTCAGTCGATTACGCGATCATGGAGCGCGCGCGCGACATTGCGATGGCGCCCGCGACTTTCCGCTGGAATGATCTCGGCTCCTGGCAGTCGCTTCTCGATGTCGGCCCGTCCGACAAGGATGGCAATGTGGTGGTGGGCGATGTGGTCGCGATAGACTGCGAAAATTCATACCTGCGCAGTGAAGGCCGCCTGCTCTCCGCGATAGGGCTAAAGGACATTGCAATCGTTTCGACGCCAGACGCGACGTTCGTTGCGCCCGTGGGGCACAGTCAGAACGTCAAGAAAATTGTCGAGCAGCTGGAGAGGACCGGCCGTCTCGAGACGAAATTCACGCCGGCGCTCGACCGCGCGATTGTCGACGGCGCATGGCGGCAGCGGGTTAGCAGCTGGCTGTTCGAGGAAACGCTTCCGCTATGGTCGACAATGGGCGTCGACGATGTTTTCGGGGGCTTCCACGAAGCCCTCGGCTTCGACGGGCAGCCGCTGAAAAAGCCGAAGCGCATGCGCACCATGGCGCGCCAGATCTACGCCTTTGCCGTCGCCAAGGAGCGCGGTTGGGATGGGCCGGCCGACCGGCTGATCGACCATGGCATCGCCTTCATCGCCGGAAAGGGACGCACCGACCGCGGCGGATGGATGCGCGCGCTCAACGTGGACGGCAGCGTGGTTGACCCAACCGAAGATGCCTACGACCATTCCTGCGTGCTCCTGGCGCTCGCCCACGCGCATCGCGCCGGCCATAAGGATGCGCTTGCGCTGGGAGAGGAGACGTTCCGTTTCCTGGACGCCTATCTGGAAGATGCCCGGCTGACCGGCTTTCTCGAAACCCCGGATGGCGTTGGCCTGCGGCGCTCGAACCCACACATGCATCTGCTGGAATCCTTCCTCGCGTGGCACACCGTGACAGGCGACCGAACCTATCTGCGGCGCGCGGCGCGGATCATCGACCTTTTCCGCAGTCATTTCTTTGATCCGGACAGCTGGACCCTCGGCGAATATTTCGGTGACGACTGGCGACCGGCCGAGGGTGACAAAGGGGCATGGACTGAGCCCGGCCACCATTTCGAATGGGCTTCCCTGCTGGTTGAGTTCGCAGCCAAGAGCGGTCAGAAGGACCTGATAGCCTTCGCCCGCAAGCTCTATGCGTCGGCGATCGCCAGCGGGCTCAACCGCACCACCGGTCTCGCCTATGGCGCGGTGTCGCGGCAGGGAATGCCGCTTGAGCGTATATCGCGCAGTTGGCCTCAGTCGGAAGCGATCAAGGCCGCGATCGCCCTGGATGGCACCGGCGGCCCGGACCTGAAGCCGGAGATCGAGGCCCGCGTCGGGCGGCTGTTCCACTGGCACATCGATCCGGCGCCGCAGGGGCTCTGGATCGACCAGATCGATGAACGGGGCAGATCGGTGGCAACCGAAGTCCCCGCCAGCATTTTCTACCACCTCGTGACGGCGCTTATGCAGTATCTGGACAAGACGGAGGGGCAGTCTTCGTGAGAGACTGACTGAAATTGCGCTGGAGCGGTTCTGTAAAGCCATCGCATGAATCCGTTTCGCCGCGCCGCGCTTTAGCGAGGCATCGATGACAGCCGATCTCCCCCCTTGCGGGGGAGATGTCCGGCAGGACAGAGGGGGGCGCTGTCCCGCCAGCGTCTCCACCATGAGGTCGGCCTCCCTGCATTCGGGACCGACATCATGCGGCATGGCGCACCTCCATGCCGGCCCTTCGCGCTCTACGTTGCCCCCCTCGGCCTGCCGGCCATCTCCCCCGCAAGGGGGGAGATCAGACGGCGCGACGGCTTTCGCCAATCGCCAACGTCGCGGGACCAGCAGCAGCGCTGAAACCGCTGATCTCCCCCTTGCGGGGCAGGGCAGGGGGGTGCGTGGCATCCGCCAGGAATCGGCTGCGACTGTTGAGGTCAACGCTCAGCGTCAATAAGGGCTCGCGACGTCGCCAGTCTCGACATAGACAGACTTGAGCTGCGAATAGTGGTGCAGCGCCGCCAGCGAGTTTTCGCGGCCGATGCCGGATTGCTTCGCGCCGCCGAAGGGTATTTCGGCAGGCGCGAGATTGTACGTGTTGATCCAGCAGGTTCCCGCCTGCAACTCGCCGATGACGCGATGTGCGCGTGGCAGGTCGCGTGTGAAAATTCCTGCCGACAGGCCGAATTCGGTCTCGTTGGCGCGGGCCACTGCCTCCTCTTCGTCCGAAAAGCCAAGCACGCTCATCACAGGCCCGAAGATCTCCTCGCGCGCGATGCGCATCTCGTCCTTCACATCGGTAAAGATCGTTGGCTCGATGAAAAAGCCGCCCTCGAACCCCTGTAGTTTGGGCACCTTGCCGCCGTAGTGAAGTGTGGCGCCTTCGGCCTTGCCGATCGCGATGTAGCCCGTAACTTTCTCGTGCTGCGCCTTGCTGATCAGCGGCCCCATTTGCGTGTCGGGATCAAGCGGGTCGCCGATGCGGATCGCCTTGGTGCGCTCGGTGAGGCGGTCGAGGAAGCGGTCACGGATGCCGTCTTGAACGAAGACGCGAGTGCCGTTGGAACAAACCTGGCCGGTCGAGTAGAAATTGCCGAGCAATGCTCCTCCAACAGCGTTTTCGACGTCGGCATCGTCGAAGATGATCAGCGGCGACTTGCCGCCGAGTTCCATCGTGGCGTGCTTCATCTGCGAACCGGCCAGCGCCAGCACCTTCTTGCCTGTGCCGACCGAACCGGTGAGCGATACCTTCGCAACGGCCGGATGCGACGCAAGCGCTCCGCCGACATCGCCGTAGCCCTGGATCACATTGAAGAGCCCGTCAGGCAAGCCGGCCTCCGAGTAGATCTCGGCGAGTGCAAGTGCGGAAAGTGGCGTATTCTCCGACGGCTTGAACACCATCGCGTTGCCCATCGCCAGCGCCGGCGCGGATTTCCAGCCGGCGCCCTGGATCGGATAGTTCCAGGCGCCGATGCCTACGCAGACGCCGAGCGGCTCGCGCTTTGTGTAGGCGAACGGGCCCCCGAGATCGATGTAGTCACCGTTGAAGGCGGCGACCGCGCCGCCGAAGAACTCCAACGCTTCGGCCGCTGAGGCCGCGTCGGCGACCAGCGTTTCCTGGATCGCCTTGCCGGTATCGAGTGTTTCGAGCCGGGCCAGCTCCGCGTTGCGTTCGCGCAGCATGTCTGCCGCCCTGCGCAGGATGCGCCCGCGTTCGACCGGCTTTAGCCGGGCCCACGCCGGCTGCGCTTCGCGCGCTGCCTCGACCGCCAGTGCGACGACGTTCGGGGTGGCGGAATGCAAGGTGGCAATCGTTTCGCCGGTGGCAGGATAGATGACCGGCAGGACGGCGCCCTGCTCATCTTCGACATAGCGGCCGTTGATATAGTGCGATGCCTTCGGCTGCGCCTTCATTGTCGTCTCCAGTTCGTCCTGACGTGTCGATGTTCGTGGCCCGAGGAAGGGTGATCCTGTCCGCAAGCCATGCGCGTTCTCATCCGCCTGCCCTGGGTCGGATCATGCTCTACCGATCCGAAACCTGCCAGCGCGGATTGATCCAGGGCTCCTGATTGGACGGAGGCAGCGGCTGCCTGCCCAGAATGTGATCGGCCGCTTTCTCGCCGGCCATAATCGACGGCGCGTTGAGATTGCCGTTGGTAATGCTCGGAAACACCGATGAGTTCGGCAACGCGCAGACCATCGACCCCGATCACCCGGCATTCGGGATCGACCACGCTCAACCTGTCGTCGCGCCTTCCCATCTTGCAGGTGCCGCAAGGATGATAGGCGCTTTCCGCGTGCTCGCGAATGAAGCCGTCAAGCTCACTGTCGGTCTGGACATGGGCGCCCGGCGAAATCTCCTTGCCGCGGTATGGATCGAATGCCTCCTGCCCGAAAATCTCGCGCGTGAGTCGTATGCAATGGCGGAAGTCCGCCCAGTCGTCCTCATGCGACATGTAGTTGAAGCGGATCAACGGCTTGTCGGCCGGATTGCCCGAACGAAGCGTCACCGATCCGCGCGACTTCGATCGCATCGGGCCAACATGCGCCTGAAAACCGTGCGACTTGGCGGCCGCCTTGCCGTCGTACCGGATGGCGGCGGGGAGAAAGTGATACTGGATGTCCGGATAGTCGACACCCGCCCTGGAGCGCACGAAGGCGGCGGATTCGAAATGATTGGTCGCGCCGAGCCCGGTCTTGAAGAACAGCCATTGCGCGCCGATCAGCGCCTTGGAATAGACGTTGAGCTTCGAATAGAGCGTGATCGGCAGGACGGATTCCTGCTGGATGTAGAGCTCCATGTGGTCCTGCAGGTTTTGGCCGACGCCTGGCCGGTCCGCGACCACGTCTAAGCCATGCTCCCTGAGATGCGCCGCCGGCCCGATGCCGGAGAGCATGAGGATCTTGGGCGAATTGATCGAAGAGGCGGAGATCACCACTTCACGTCGCGCCTTAATGACTTAAATCTTTCCGCGAACTTCGACCTCGACGCCGACAGCCCGTTTACTCTCGATAACGACACGTCGCGCCAAACCATTGACCAGACTGACGTTATTCCGCTTGAGAGCCGGCCGCAGATAGGCATTCGCCACGGACCAGCGTCGGCCGAGATGGATCGTCTGCTCCATCACACCGAAGCCTTCCTGCTTCGAGCCGTTGTAGTCGGACGTGGTTTCGAATCCGGCTTGCTGGCCAGCATCGACAAACGCCTTGTAGAGCGGGTTCCACTGCCGGCCGCGCCTGACGTGAACCGGACCGTGCGTGCCGCGCCAATCTTCTTCGCCACCATGAGCGGTTTCCATGCGCTTGAAATATGGAAGCACGTCGGCGAACGCCCAGCCCGCGGCGCCTTGCTCGGCCCAACGATCGAAATCACGGGCATGGCCGCGTACATAGACCATGCCGTTGATCGAGGACGAACCGCCCAGCACCTTGCCGCGGGGTGTCGCGAGCACGCGGCCGCCAAGATATGGCTCCGGCTCGCTGGAGAAACCCCAGTCGTAGCGGCTCATGTTCATTGGAAACGACAGCGCCGCCGGCATCTGAATGAACGGCCCGAAGTCCGTGCCTCCATATTCGACAACGGCCACTGAATAGCGGCCGTCTTCGGAGAGGCGGAAGGCCAGCGCGGAGCCTGCGGAGCCCGAGCCGACAATGATGTAGTCTGCTTCTTTCATTGGTCCTCCCCTGAGGGAAAGCGCTTGTTTTCCTCCAGGATGTTCAAGTCCATGTGGTTGCGTATGTAGCGTTCGGAAGCCTTCTGGAGCGGCTGGAATTCCCACGGGTACGCAGCGTCGGATAGACCACCCAGCGGCGCGCCTGGTCGACCATGACGATCAGGATGTTTGGCCGGGCGGTCATCGGTTCGTCCGCTGAGAAAACCTGGTGGCGAGATAGTCCTCCACGAGTGCGATCCCGCTTTGGGCATTGGGCGCGCCGTCCTTCAGGGCGCGGCGGATATAAAGTCCGTCAATGAGGGCGGCAATTCCCTCGGCAGCCCGCACCGCTTGGTCGCGCGTCATCAGACCTGCGAGGCCGCTCATCAGGTTCGAATGGAGCCGGCGCGCGTAGACGCGCAGCAGCCTGCGCAACTGCGGGGACTTCTGCGCCTCGACATAGAAGGCAAGCCACGCCGCGATTGTCTCGGGCTGGAACTGCTTTTCCGAGAAGTTGACCGCTACGATCGCCGATACACGCGCATGGCCCGTGCCCGCCTCCTTCAGCGCGGCGCGCGTATCCTTGCCGAGCTCGGCCAGAATATGCCGCATCGTCGCTTGCAGCAGTTCGTTCTTGGCGCCGAAGTAGTGGTGTGCAAGTGCTGAAGACACGCCGGCGCGGCCGGCGATTGCCGACATGGTGACGTCCAGCGAACCGCGCTCGCCGATGGTCAGGATCGTCGCGTCGATCAGCGCCTTGCGGCGCACCTGTTCCATTCCCACTTTGGGCATTGTTCCTCCGCTGTCGCCTGGGGCATCGCTTTCCCGCGGAACTTATTTTTTATTGACTGATCAATCAATAAAAATTCCGCCTCCAGATTGCCAAATGACGACGTGATCGCCGGATGCATGACGTGATCGCCGGATGCATATTGTCCATACTAAACCTTGCGCCTGCCGCGGCCCGCCGTGGTAGGCTGCCCCAAACACGGAGGCGACAATGACCGCTTGTATCGTCGGATGGGCGCATTCGCGCTTTGGCAAACTTGAAGGCGAAACGCTGGAGTCGCTGATCGTCAAAGTGGCGCGCGATGCGATGGAGCATGCCGGGATTGGTCCGGACGACGTGGACGAGATCGTGCTCGGCCATTTCAATGCCGGGTTCTCTCCCCAGGATTTTACGGCCAGCCTGGTGCTGCAGGCAGATGACCGGTTGCGCTTCAAGCCGGCGACACGGGTCGAGAACGCCTGTGCCACGGGATCGGCAGCGGTCCGGCAGGGCATCCGGGCGATCGACGCGCGCGCCTCGCGCGTGGTCCTTGTGGTAGGCGCTGAACAGATGACCACCACGCCCGGTCCAGAAGTTGGCCGGAACCTGCTGCGCGCATCCTACCTGCCGGAAGATGGCGATATTCCTGCGGGGTTCGCAGGGGTCTTCGGCAAGATCGCCCACGGCTATTTCCAGCGCTATGGCGACCAGTCCGATGCGCTGGCCGCCATCGCCGCAAAGAACCACAAGAACGGTGTCGACAATCCCTATGCGCAGATTCGCAAGGATCTGGGGTACGATTTCTGCCGTCAGGAAAGCGAAAAGAACCCGTTTGTCGCGGGTCCGCTCAAGCGCACGGATTGCTCGCTGGTGTCTGATGGCGCTGCCGCCCTGGTGCTCGCGGACACCTCGACGGCGCTTGCGATGAAGCGCGCGGTCGCCTTCCGCGCCAACGAGCACGTTCAGGATTTCCTGCCGATGTCGAAGCGCGACATCCTTCTTTTCGAAGGTTGCGAGGAGGGCTGGACACGTGCGCTGAAGAAGGCGGGCGTTACTCTGGACGACCTTTCGTTCGTCGAGACGCATGACTGCTTCACGATCGCCGAACTGATCGAATATGAGGCGATGGGGTTGGCTAAACGCGGCGAGGGCGCCAAGGTGGCGCTCGAAGGCCAGACCGCCAAGGATGGCCGCCTGCCGGTCAATCCGTCAGGCGGGCTGAAGGCGAAGGGTCATCCCATTGGCGCCACAGGCGTTTCCATGCACGTGCTCACGTCGATGCAGCTGACGGGCGAGGCGGGCGGCATCCAGGTGCCAGATGCCAAGCTTGGCGGCATCTTCAATATGGGCGGTGCGGCTGTCGCCAACTACGTGTCCATCCTGGAGCGCATCAAGTGAAGCACTCCGCTGTCGTGACCGGTGGAGCTTCGGGAATCGGTCTGGCGGTTGCCGAGCGCCTCCTCGACGACGGCTGGCCGGTCGCGGTCGTTGATGTCGACGAGGATGCTTTGGCGCGGGTGGAGGAACTCGTTTTCCGATGAGAATGCGATCTTTCTGAAGGCCGACATCACCGACGAGCAGGAGGTGGCCGAGGCGTTCGATCAGGCCGTCGACCGCCTGGGCCTGATCGGTGGCCTTGTCAACTCGGCGGGCATTGCGCGCGACCTGTCGGCCGAGGAAACCAGCGCGGAACTCCTCCGCGAAATTCTGGACATCAACGTCGTCGGTTCCTTCATTTGCTCCAAAGCTGCGTTGGAGCGCATGGGTGCAACGCTGTCGATCGTCAACATGGGTTCGGTTTCGGGCCTCAGGGCCAATCGCGGCCGCGCCGCCTACGGCGCTTCGAAGGCCGGAGTGAAGTTAATGTCGGAGGTTCTGGCGCTAGAATTCGGCAATCGCGGCGTAAGGGTGAATTGCGTCGCACCGGGGCCGATCCAGACGCCCCTCGTGGCGCGGCTGCACTCGGCCGAGGAGCGCCGCTTGTGGCTTGGCCACGTGCCCCAGGGCCGCTATGGAGAGCCGGAAGAAGTCGCCGCCGCGATAGCCTTCCTGTTGTCGCCGGAAGCAAGCTATATCAACGGTCATACGCTTGCCGTGGACGGCGGCTTCCTGTCCACCGGCATTCTCGGTGGCGGCTGACCACGGCAACCGTCGGCAGATACTCATTCAATCATTGGTGATGGCGTGAATAACCCAGTTCTTGTGGAAGTCCTGCGTGGAGATATTGTCGAAAGCATTCACCGCGGAGTGGTCGCCGTTGTCGATGGCGACGGCAAGATTGTCATGGAGATCGGCGACATTGAATGGCCTGTGTTCCCGCGCTCGGCTGTTAAGGCGATCCAGGCGCTGCCGCTGATCGAGACGGGTGCTGCGGACGCCTACGCAATGGGCGACCGGGAGCTGGCGCTGGCCTGCGCTTCCCATGCCGGCGAAGTGAAGCACACCGCGCTCTCCCGCTCCATACTCGAGAAGGCCGGCCTGGACGAGAGCGCGCTGGAATGCGGCTCGCACTGGCCATCCAACCAGGATGCCATGATCGCGCTCGCAAATTCCGGCAGCACGCCGACGGCGCTCCACAACAACTGCTCGGGTAAGCACGCGGGTTTTCTCTGCATCTGCTGCCACGAGGGCATCGAACGTCGCGGCTACGTGAAATACGATCATCCGTTCCAGGAGATGATCCGCGGCACGATGGAAGCGGTAACGGGCGCCAGGCACGATCGAGAAAACAGCGGCATCGACGGTTGCTCGATCCCGACTTACGCAGTGCCGCTCAAGGCGCTCGCCAGAGGTTTCGCGCGCATGGCGACCGGAAATGGCCTGGGAAGCGAGCGTGCAAAAGCTTCAAGGCGCCTGCTTGCCGCCTGCATGGCCGAGCCTTTCTTCGTGGCCGGGACCGGTCGCGCCTGCACGAGGCTGATGGAAGAGGCGCCCGGCCGGATCTTCGTGAAAACGGGGGCCGAGGGCGTTTTCTGCGCGGCGGTTCCTGAATTGGGACTCGGCATCGCACTCAAGTGCGAAGATGGAACGGGCAGGGCGGCAGAAGTGGCGATCGCGGCGGTGTTGGCCGGACTGTTCAAGGGAGATGAACTCCTGGCGGCACGGTTGTCGGCAATCGCAAGGCCCAAACTCCACAACTGGAACGGCATCGAGGTCGCCTGCCTCCGGCCTGCCGGACCCCTGGCGTGAAACGGAATCGATTTTGGAAAGCACGATGCGGAGATTCAAAGAGCTACAGCGTCCCTTGCGCGTCCAAAAGGACGCGCGATGCAGTGTGCAAGCTACTTCGACAGTGGCGTATGATCGCCGTTCGACGCATCCATTTTGCCTAGAGGACGCTTCTTACGAACCATGCCAATATTCCTTGGACCGATTGGGCGGCGAACGTCTTGTGAAACCAACTGCCGCGCCTTAAACTCAAGCAAATGAGCAGAGCATTCACACGCGAAGACGAAAGCGAAAACGCTATCGCGGACATCGGCGAACGGCCGGTCAGCCAGCATCGCAATCTCGTCACCCGGAGCGGCCTCGCCAACATCGAGTCCGAAATCGCCGTTTTGCGCGCGGAACTTGCCAAGGCTGAGGCCGAGGGCAACCGCGAGCGGATAGCGCTGTTTTCACGCGACCTGCGCTACTGGAACGCCAGGCGCGAAAATGCGGAACTCTCCATTCCCGATCCCGGCAGTTCCGTCGCGCGCTTCGGCATGACGGTTACGATCGAGAATGAGGACGGGCTGAGGCATGAGTGGAAAATAGTCGGCGAGGACGAAGCCGACGCCGCGCATGGCAAGATTTCCCACGCCTCGCCGATGGCGATCGCCTTGTTCGGCAAATCCGTCGGCGACGTCGCTACGGTAAACGGAAAGGCATGGGAGATCGTGGCGATTGACGCCAACGGCCAGTCTTAGATAGGCCGGCTCTGGCAACCCCCCTCTGTCCTGCCGGACATCTCCCCCGCAAGGGGGGAGATCAGCTGGCGCGTTGGGCTTCGCCAATCGCCATCCAAACCGGCTCTCAAAAGTCAATGTCCCGCGCCCTGACCTATTTTCCAGTCAGGCTCCTGGGGGTCCATCCGTTCCGTGTGATCGCGGAAGAAGGCGGCGGCGCCAGTCTCGTCGATCTCGCCTGCAGCGACACCCATCGTAAATGTGTAAAGTCTGCCATTGTCGGCCGTGATCTGAAAACCATTGACGAGCAGGAATGCGCCGGCCGCAACTATTGCAGTACGCTTGTTACCATCCACAAAGGCGTGATTGCGCGCAATGCCAAACACGTAAGCGGCAGCTAGTTCATATACCGTCGGATCGCCGTAGGCTGCCTTGTTTTCAGCCCGCGCAAGCGCCGACTTAAGGGCATTTGCATCCCTCAAGCCTGGCGCTCCGCCATGCCGACTCAGTTGCTCGGCGTGCATCGCCTCCACAACGCGACGCGTCAAGAACTCCCAGTTCATTCTGCGAGCTTCTGAAGAGCGACTTTGTACTTGTCCATGATTTCGAGCGCGGCCTTCATCTGCCGCTCGAATACGACATCCGTCGGCTTGAGCGTAAGCCCCTCTTTGTCGTCAATCAGTTCAAGCGTATCGCCTGCATGCAAATTGTGCCGGTCGAGCACTTCCTTCGGCAGGATGACACCCTCGGAATTTCCGATCTTGCGCACGGTGACATGCATGATTTCAACTCCATGTTATAACGGATGGTATAACAAGGAGAGGGCCGACAGGCAAGTTGCATTCCGACGATGCCGAAACGGGAGCCTTCAGCCTTTCGCCGCCACGAAAATCGACTTATGGCCCCGCGCTGCCCAACAACCCATCCACCAGCCGCTCGGCGGCCTCCGGAATGACCGTGCCGGGCGGGAAGATCTCGCTGGCACCGGCCGCCAGCACATTCTGATAGTCCTGCGGCGGGATGACGCCGCCAGCGACGATGACGATTTCCTCGCGGCCAAGCTTCTTCAGTGCGTCCTTGAGTTCCGGGATAAGCGTCAGATGGCCTGCCGCGAGTGACGAGGCGCCAATGATGTGAACGTCGTGGTCGACAGCGACCTGTGCAATCTCTTCGGGCGTCTGAAACATAGCGCCGACCGTCACGTCGAAGCCCAGATCGGCGAAGGCGGTGGCGACCACTTTCTGACCGCGGTCATGGCCATCTTGTCCCATCTTGGCAACGAGTATTCGTGGCCTTGCGCCGGTCTTTCTTTCGAAGGCGCCGATTTTCTGCTGAACGCGTTCGACGACCGGATTGTCCCCGATCTCCTTGCGGTAGACCCCGGAGATTGTGCGCACCTCGGCCACGTGGCGGCCGAACGCCTTCTCGAGAGCGAGCGAAATCTCGCCAACCGTCGCGTTGGCGCGGGCAGCGCGGATTGCAAACTCAAGCAGGTTGCCGTCACCTTCGGCCGCGCGCGTCAGGGCGTCCAGCGAACTTTCCACCGCTCCGACATCGCGCGTGCCTTTCAGTCGCTGCAATTTGGAAAGCTGGCGAGCACGGACCTCGGCATTGTCGACCTTCAATACATCGACCTCGATATCCCGTTCCGGCCGGAACGCGTTGACGCCGATCATCTGCTGGTCGCCGGAATCGATGCGCGCCTGGGTGCGGGCTGCCGCTTCCTCGATACGCATCTTGGGAACGCCCTTTTCAATAGCCGCCGCCATTCCGCCAAGGCCTTCGACTTCCTCGATATGCTGCAGCGCCCGCGTTGCGAGATCGTGGGTCAGCCTTTCCACGAACACCGAACCACCCCAAGGATCGATGATGCGGGTCGTTCCGGATTCCTTCTGCAGGATGAGCTGGGTGTTGCGCGCGATGCGTGCGGAATGGTCGGTCGGCAGCGCCAATGCCTCGTCGAACGAATTGGTGTGCAACGACTGCGTATGGCCCTGTGTTGCTGCCATCGCCTCGATCATCGTGCGGATGATGTTGTTGTACGGATCCTGCGCCGTGAGCGACCAACCGGAGGTCTGGCAATGCGCCCTGAGCAACAGTGAGCGCGGGTCCTTCGGCGCGAAGTTCTTCTGGAGGAGTGCCGCCCAGAGCAGGCGCCCCGCCCTAAGCTTGGCGACTTCCATGAAGAAATTCATCCCCGCGTTCCAGAAGAAGGAAAGCCGGGGAGCAAACTTGTCGATGTCTAGGCCGGCGGCAATGCCGGCGCGCGCATATTCTATCCCGTCCGCGATCGTGTAGGCCAGTTCCAGGTCGAGCGTCGCGCCGGCTTCCTGGATGTGGTACCCCGAAATCGAGATCGAGTTGAACTTCGGCATGTGCCGGGAAGTATAGCTGATGATGTCGGAGGTGATCCGCATCGAGGGCCTGGGCGGATAGATGTAAGTATTCCGCACCATGAACTCTTTCAGGATGTCGTTCTGGATCGTTCCCGCGAGGTCCTTCTGGGCAACACCCTGTTCTTCTCCGGCAACGACGTAGAGCGCCAGGATCGGCAGGACAGCGCCGTTCATCGTCATCGAGACAGTCATTTCGCCGAGCGGGATCCTGTCGAAGAGCTGACGCATGTCGAGGATGGAATTGATCGCTACGCCGGCCATGCCTACATCGCCTGTGACGCGTGGATGATCGCTGTCATAGCCGCGGTGAGTGGCGAGATCGAAAGCGACCGACAGCCCTTTCTGACCTGCTGCGAGGTTGCGGCGGTAGAAGGCGTTGGATTCCTCTGCTGTTGAGAAACCGGCATACTGGCGGATGGTCCAAGGCTGCTGAACATACATCGTAGGGTAAGGGCCGCGGATGAAGGGGGGCGCACCCGGATACGTATCGAGGAACGGCAGGTCCTTGAGATCGCCTTGGCTGTAGATTCGCTTGACGCGAATTCCTTCCGGCGTCACCCAATCGCCGGCACGCATTTTCGCTTCCCGGGCCTTCGGTTGGGACCAGGCTAGCGTCGTGAAGTCAGGAATTATGCATGGCCTTCTATCGATTGATCGATCCTGATAGCGCGCAAGCGCTCGCAAGAGGCAACGCCTTCTTCCGCGACAACACGCGGCTCGGCCTGCAGCGTCGCTACGGGTCGCTCCGCTTTGAGCGGATAGAGCGTCGTGCCCACCAATGTGCGCTTGCCTTTGCGATAGCCCTCGGCGCGAGTGCTGCGCGCAACAGCTATGCGCGCCTGCAGCTTGCCTTGGGCGAGTGACTTCAGAACGCCCCCTTCCTTTTCAATCCGCTGGAATTCGCTCCACGCCGCTTCGCACAGCGTATCGGTAAGAGCCTCGATGCTGCCCGACCCGGCGGCGGGATCGGCGACAAAATCAATGTGGCTCTCGCCCGCGATGACCAACAGGGTATTGCGCGCCACCCGGCGCGCGAACTGATCGGGAAGACCGTGTGCAATAGTGTAAGGCAGGATCGATATCGAATCCGCGCCGCCGGCTGCTGCCGCAAAGCCGGCAATGGTGGTGCGCAGAATGTTGGTCTCGGGATCGCTCTTCGTCATCATTCTGTAAGACGTTTCCGCATGGATGATGGCGACCGACGGGGCGATAGAGCACACCTCCTGCGCCTTTGCCCAAAGTTTTCGCATGGCGCGAACCTTGGCGAGCGAAAGAAACTGGTCCTGATCGACGCTCAGCGAAAAGCCGATATGCGGCGCCGCATAGATCAGCGGCTGGCGTGCTTCCTCGAACATCCTCAGATGCGACACGGCGGACGCGAGCATGACGCCAAGTTCCTGCGCTTCGGTGGCGCCCGCATTGTGAAACACCCGGCCATCTGCCTCGAGCAGAACGCCGGGAACGCCGAGCCCGAAGAAATGCGCAAGCGATTGCGGCATCGAAGCCTGCAACGCTTCGATCGACATGCGCAGGCGGCCGGTTCCGGCAAATACCGCCGCCGGGTCGATCCCGAACGAAAGATGAAGCCTGGACGGGTCCGCCCGCCGCGCGGTCAGCAGGTCTACCAGCCAGTCAACGGTGAGGCGGCTCTGGGGATGGGCGTCGATGCGGAGATAAGTCTGGTCGAGCGCAATACCTTCGAGCGTCTTCGAAAGGGCCTCGAAGCTTGCCGGAAGGCCATATCCAAAGGCATTCGGGGCGCCTTCGAAAACAAGCGTAAGGCCGGTTGCCCCATGAGCGATCTCATCCCTGGCCTGGCTGTTGGCTCGCACCGGATCGGGATCATCGAGCCGCTGCGCGATTGCCCAGCGCACGCCTGGATCGGCGCGTAGCACCGGCCGCGCCCCTGCAGATCTCTCCTGGAGCGGCTCAATGCGCAGGCCGTCGTCGGTGTACGACACCAATGCTTCGTCGAAACTGGCGCCGGCCAGCGCTTTTTCGGAGAGCGCGCGCCAGCGGCTGCGATCGAACGGTGGGAAGACTGCCTCCTTGAATACCGCGCCCGCGTCCATCATTCCTCCTCGAAACCGGGCGCTTTCGTGCGGAGCGCGAAAAACGTCCAGCTTCCGATTGCCAAAGGACTGCGGCAACTGCAACCCCTGGCGGCCAATTTCCTGACGCGCCATTGTCGCATTGCCACGCTCTGACTATACCAGTCCCGGCAGTATTTTGCGCACGATATCAGATAGTCCCCCGTGTCGGAGATTTGAGCCCATGGCAGACGAAAGCAGCATCTTCATCGGCGCCAGCCGAAGGCCCGACGACACCTATCAGAAGCGCGAAGAGATGCTGCTGAAATACGGCAACCGTCACGGCCTGATCACCGGGGCCACGGGTACCGGCAAGACAGTCTCGCTGCAGATACTGGCGGAGGGATTCTCCAACGCCGGCGTGCCGGTTTTCGCAGCCGACATCAAGGGCGACCTTTCGGGCATGGCGGCACCCGGTGAAGCCAAGGATTTCTTGATCAAACGCGCCGAACAGGTGAAGCTCGAACCATACGATTTCCAGGCGTTTCCGGTCATTTTTTGGGATTTGTTCGGGGAAAAGGGCCATCCGATCCGCGCGACCGTATCCGAAATGGGGCCGCTGCTCCTTTCGCGCCTCATGAACCTGACCGAAGCGCAGGAAGGCGTCATGAACATCGCCTTCAAGATCGCCGACGAGGAGGGGCTGCTGCTTCTCGATCTCAAGGACCTGCAATCCCTGCTCGCCAATATCGCCGATCGGGCCGACGAGATTTCCGCCCGCTACGGCAACGTCACGAAGCCCTCGGTCGGCGCGATCCAGCGCACGCTGCTCGTGCTTGAACAGCAGGGCGGTAGTTTCTTCTTCGGCGAGCCCGCACTGAAGATTTCCGATCTGATGCGCACCACGCGCGACGGTCGCGGCGCGGTCAGCATTCTTGCGGCAGAGAAACTGATGATGAATCCCCGCCTCTACGCGACCTTCCTTTTGTGGCTGATGTCCGAGCTCTTCGAGCAACTGCCGGAGGTGGGCGATCCGGAGCGGCCGAAACTGGTCTTCTTCTTCGACGAGGCGCATCTGCTCTTCAATGATGCACCGAGGGCGCTGGTCGATCGGGTCGAGCAGGTCGTGCGCCTGATCCGCTCCAAGGGCGTGGGTGTTTATTTTGTTACGCAGAACCCGCTCGACGTACCGGAAACCGTGCTTGCCCAGCTTGGCAACCGTGTTCAGCATGCGCTGCGGGCCTATACGCCGCGCGAGCAGAAGGCTGTGAGGACAGCGGCCGATACGTTCCGGTCCAATCCAGATTTCGATTGCGCCGACGCGATCACCGGCCTGGGGACGGGCGAGGCGCTGGTCTCCACGCTCGAGGAAAAGGGCGCGCCGTCGGTCGTCCAGCGTACGCTGGTCCGGCCGCCATGTTCGCGGGTTGGCCCGGTTACGGATGCAGAGCGCAACAGGATCATCGGCGAGAGCCCCGTCGCCGGCCAGTATGACGACACCGTGGATCGGGAATCCGCTTTCGAGACCCTCCAGAAACGCGCGGCGGGCGCTGCGGATGCCGAGGAGGAGGCCAGCCGGCGCGAACAACAGGACAGCAGCCGAACGCGATGGACAATCCCCGGATTTGGCGATGACGGATCCGGCGATGACCGATACGAACGCCCAACACCGGGCCGGCCGCGTGCCTCGGGCCGCCAGACCGTTGCCGAAGCGGCGATCAAGTCGGTGGTTCGGTCGGTCGGAACGTCGCTCGGGCGCGCCCTCGTGCGCGGAATATTGGGGAGCCTGAAGAAGGGTTTTTAAGCACACCGCGCGATGGTTCTTCCGGAGTCGTCACCGCGCTCTAACCCTTTGATTTTCGCATGATCTTATCCGAAAACCGCTACGCTTTTCGGGATCTTGCTCTAGGGTGTGTCGAGATTCAGGTCAGGCCGAGGCGAAAATGGCGGTTTTGAGGACCGGCACGCAGCGTACGTTCGTGTACGTGAGTACCGAAAGCGCAGAAGACCGCTATTTGCAGACCGACATCACCTGAATCTCAACACACCCTGGAAGGTAGAGGTCAGAGCCGCAGGGCCTTGGCGATCTTTGTTCTGACATAGGCGGCAGTCCAGCGCTCTTTCCAGGACCCTGAGCCAAGGTGCATGCCGAAGGTCACACCGGAGTTGAGCAGGATTTTCCGTTCCAGAGAACTATGCAGGCGGGTCGGACTGAAGACTGGTTTGGGAGTGACGATGACGCCCTCGTAGCGGTCACGGTTGGCAAAGAACACCCGGCTGAGAATACCAGGACCGGTAGCATCGGTCACGTTATGGCAGGCGGAGACGCGGGGGGGATTTTGTGCGAAATGCGCGATGACGTCCTGCCAAAACGGGTGGCCGGGTCGAGACGCAATAATGTAGTTCGCTACCTGATCCAGAGAATCGCCGTAACTTATTGAAAACTCATATGAAAGAATTAATTCCGAGTCACCGTAGTGGTACGGGCGCAGGAATTCGTAGTCGAGGTCACAGTAAAGACCGCCGAGATCGTGCATCAGCACGTACCGGAACACGTCGGCACGCATGATGTTCTTTTCGAGGTCGCGGTAGACCGGGAAAAGTTCAGGCTGATGCTGACGGACGTGCTCATCCATTTCCGCATCGGTCCATAGTCTGTATGCCCAGCCTTGGTGGTAACGCCGAACGCTGTCGACGGCGCTTTGCCAGCGGACGGGGACCGTTTGGGATTTCCAAGTCTGATGAATGATTTGCGGGATTCGCATAAACTTTTCTCTGATCGCACCTAGCGCACGATGATTCTCTCTTTGATTTTGGCATGATCTTTTCCGAAAACCGCTACGCACTTTTCGGGATCATGCTCTAGGCGGCGGAACTCCGCTGCGCCTCATTCGTTACGCTTGCTTGCCCAGCACGCGAAAGGAGCCTGCAATGACCTATGTTGATGGTTTCGTGGTTGCCGTGCCGATCGACAAGATCGAGGACTACAAGAAAGCCGCGCAGACGGCCGCCGAAGTATGGAAGGAGCACGGCGCGCTTTCCGTGGTCGAGTGCCTTGCCGACGACGTACCCTACGGCGAACTCACCTCCTTCCCTCGCGCGGTCCAGCAGAAGGACGGCGAGACGGTCGTCTTTTCGTGGATCACGTATGACTCACGCGAAGCGCGCGATGAGATCAATAAGAAGGTCATGGCCGACCCACGGCTCAAAATGGACGATCCTTCCTCGATGCCCTTCGACGGCAAGAGGATGATCTATGGTGGGTTCAGGACAATGCTCGAACGCTAGCGAATCGGTCAGTACACGACAACGGGGGTCTGGTTCGGAACACGATTGTAAAGATCGATCACGTCCTGATTGATCATGCGAACGCAGCCCGAGGAAACCGACTTGCCAATAGTCCACCATTCCGGCGAGCCGTGGATGCGGTAGAGCGTGTCCACACGGTTTTGAAAGATGTAGAGCGCACGGGCCCCAAGCGGGTTTTTAAGTCCAGGCTCCATGCCGCCAGCCTGGACGCTGTACTTCGCCAGTTCCGGTCGTCTGCCGACCATCTCAGCCGGTACCTTCCATCTTGGCCACTTCTTCTTCCACTGGATGACCGCGCGCCCGGACCATTCGAAGCCGGCGCGGCCAAGTCCTACTCCATAGCGGATCGCTTCGCCGTAGGGGTGGACGAGATAGAGGTAGTGGCTTTGTGTATCGACAACGACTGTGCCCGGCGCTTCGCCTGTCGGATCCTGGACGATCCGACGCAGAAACCGCGGGTCGACCTGCTCGACCGGGATAGCCGGCAGTTCAAAGCCTTCGTCGAAGGTGCCGGCATACACTTGGCCAAAGCTGCCGAGAGGCGGCTCGTAGCCGCCGAGAGGCCGCCCGCCTGGAAAAGGTTCGCGCACGAAGCCGTCCGGCAGTGTTTCGTAAGGAATGGTGCAGGCCTGGAGAGCAGTCGAGGCCGCCGCCAGTCCTGACAGGGTGAGAAATTGGCGCCGGCTGACCGCCACAGATGCTGTTTGCTCTTTGGACATGGGATTCCGCCTGGCGCTGGTCGAACAGCCGAACGCATGAAAAGTCTTCGCGCCGTTCCCCCTCTGCCCACAACGAAATAGCGGCTCCCAATCTGGTCTCAAGTAGGAAAAAGCGTGGCACGGCAATGGTCGGGACCAACTGTGGCATTTGCGCAACGCCAAATGCCATCAGCGGCTTCACACCCTAAGCAGTCCTTCCAGCGATGGAAGAATGAGTTCTGGGGGCAGGTCGCCATATTCGTCGGGTTGGTCCGCGCGGTTGATCCAGACAGTGCGGAACCCGAACTTCGCGGCGCCCGCAATATCCCAGCGGTTTGAGGACTGGAACGAGACTGCGCTTGGATAGAGCCGCCAGGCGGTTGTCACCAGATCGTAGACGGAAGGATCGGTCTTGAAGCGCCGAACGGTCTCGACCGAGAAGACTTCGTCCAAAACCTGGTCGAGTGCCGCCGATTTCACGGCTGCGGCGAGCATGTCGGGAGACCCGTTCGAGAGGATGGCCAACCGGGCTCCGCTGCCCTTCAACGCTTTCAGGACCGCCGGTACCTCCGGATAGCAGTCCAGATGCCAATAGGCTTCGAGCAACGCGGCGCGCAATGCACGATCCGCGGACGGGACCTTGCTGAAGGCGAAGTCGAGGGCTTGCTCGGTGAGTTGCCAGAAATCGACGTGGGCGCCCATCAGGGTACGGACCCAGGAATATTCGAGCTGCTTTGCCCGCCAGATTTCGGAAAAGAGCTGCCCTTCAGGCCCGATATCCCCGGCATGGCGGCGCACGGCCGCGTGGACGTCGAACAGCGTGCCGTAGGCATCGAAAACATAAGTCGAATAGCGCATTGAGACCTCGACGTCCGCTCGGTCGGTTCTCGGGAGGTGGGCATGAGACCGAACAGCAGGACTCTTAAAAGGTAGCGAGGCCCGGTCAAGCGAGCGTGTGCCAGGATTTGCCGGTTGACTTGCCGTGGAAAGCCTTTTCCATAGCTAGGGAAAAGAACGATCGAACTCGGACGGAACAACCGATGACTTTGGCAGAAGCAGCTCAATCTGCGACATGGACTTTCGTTAATGGCGATTGGTACGAAGGCAACGTGGCGCTACTCGGGCCGCGCTCTCATGCGATGTGGCTTGGCTCCAGCGTGTTCGATGGCGCACGGTGGTTCGAAGGGGTGGCGCCGGACCTCGACCGCCATTCGGCGCGCGTGAACGCCTCGGCGATCGCGCTCGGACTGCGCCCGACAATGACGGTTGAGGAGATCGTCGGCCTGACCTGGGAGGGTCTGAAGAAATTCGACGGCAAGACGGCCGTCTATATTCGTCCCATGTATTGGGCCGAACATGGAGGCTATATGGGCGTGCCGGCCGAGCCGGCATCGACCCGTTTCTGCCTCTGCCTGTATGAAGCCCCGATGATATCGCCAGCCGGGTTTTCGGTTACGGTTTCGCCATTTCGCCGGCCATCGATCGAGACCGCGCCGACCAATGCGAAGGCCGGCTGTCTCTATCCCAACAATGGGCGCGCGATCCTCGATGCGAAAATGCGCGGCTTCGATAATGCCCTGGTGCTCGACATGTTGGGAAATGTAGCCGAAACAGGCACTTCCAACATCTTCCTCGTGAAGGACGGGCATGTGGCGACGCCTGCCGAGAACGGATCGTTTCTCTCGGGGATCACCCGGTCGCGAACGATTTCCCTGCTTGACGGCTATGGCTTCAGGACGAGCGAACGGACGCTGTCGGTCCGGGATTTCCTCGAGGCGGACGAGATATTTTCTACCGGCAACCATTCCAAGATCGTTCCGGTCACGCGGATCGAGGACCGCGACCTGCAGCCGGGACCGGTGGCCAAGCGCGCCCGCGAGCTCTATTGGGAATGGGCGCATTCGACTTCTGCCGGGTGATGGAACCGGGAGCTTCATTCCGGGTTGTCGCTGCATGATCCGGCTCTATGTTGTGCGGCGAAGAATCACCGGGCCATTTCCAAAATAAGGAGTACGACCATGGCTTTCGAATTGCCGGAACTGCCTTACGACTATGAAGCACTGCAACCTTACATGTCCAAAGAAACTCTCGAGTATCATCACGACAAGCACCACAAGGCTTATGTGGACAACGGCAACAAGCTCGCCGTGGAAGCCGGCATGGACAAGCTGTCGCTGAAGGAGATCATCGAGCAATCCTTTGGCAAGAATGCCGGGCTCTTCAACAATGCCGGCCAGCACTACAATCACATCCATTTCTGGAAGTGGATGAAGAAGGGCGGCGGCGGCAACAAGCTGCCGGGCGCTTTGCAGAAGGCCGTCGACAGCGATCTCGGCGGATACGACAAGTTCAAGGCCGATTTCATCGCGGCCGGAACCACGCAGTTCGGCTCGGGCTGGGCCTGGCTCTCGGTAAAAGACGGCAAACTGGCGATTTCCAAGACGCCGAACGGCGAGAACCCGCTGGTTCATGGCGCGTCGCCGATCCTCGGTGTCGATGTTTGGGAGCATTCCTACTACATCGACTACCGCAATGCCCGGCCGAAATACCTGGAGGCGTTTGTCGACAATCTGATCAACTGGGACCACGTGCTGGAACTCTATGAAAAGGCCGCGAAATAGCGCCTCGCGGTTCCAGGATAAAAAGGCTCCGTTGCACGGGGCCTTTTTTCGTTTCGGCTGCGGCGGAAGTTTCACAAAACCGTGAAGACAGAGGGCGGGAATTTCTGATCCAATGGCGCCGTTAGCAAATCTGGGCCGGTCTTTCCATTTCCACAAATTTTGGAGGAAGTTCATGAGAAAGCTTGTAATCGCCATCTCCTTGCTCGCGCTGGCCGGAACGGCTGCTCTCGCGGACCCGATTGCCGACCGCAAGGCACTCATGAAAGCGAATGGAAAAGCAGCCGGGATGCTGGCTCCAATGGTCAAGGGGGAGAAGCCTTTCGATGCCGCGGTCGTTCTTGAAGCGCTGACGACAATCAACGGAAACGCGCAGAAGATCGATGTCGTCGCACTGTTCCCCCCTGGAACCGAAACGGGCGGTGAGACGACGGCATCACCGAAGATCTGGCAGGACATGGCCGATTTCCAGGCCAGGGTCGACAAGTTCAAGGCGGATGCGGCCGCTGCAGCTGCTGCACCCGCCAAAGACCTCGATGCGCTGAAAACCCAGTTCGAAGGGCTCGGAAAGAATTGCGGCGGCTGCCACGAAAACTTCCGTGTCAAGAAGGGCTAGAGCATCGGTGCATCCGCCCGCTCGATGCGTTTGATACGGAAAGTCGCCGCCGCCATTGCCGTGCTGGCTGGCGTCGGCGCCGCGGCCCTGTGGTTTCTGTCTGCCCCCACGCGTCTTGACGCCGAAACGGTCGCGACCCTCGGAAACGGCGATGCGACGAGAGGCAAGCGCATTTTCTGGGCAGGCGGCTGCACCTCGTGCCACGCCCGGCCGAAGTCCGAGGGCCCGGCAAGGCTGGAACTGGCGGGCGGCCTCGCGCTCAAGACGCCGTTCGGGACGTTCGTCGCGCCAAACATTTCCACCGATCCCGACGACGGAATCGGAGCATGGACCGTCAAGGACTTCGCCGATGCGGTGTTGCACGGGGTCTCGCCCGAGGGCGAACATTACTATCCGGCATTTCCGTATTCTTCATACACGCGCATGAGGCCGCAAGACGTCGCCGACCTCTACGCATTCATGAAGACACTGCCGCCGGTCGCGGGAAAAGCGCCGGGTCATCAAATAGGCTTCCCCTTCAACGTTAGGCGCGCTCTAGGCTTGTGGAAGCTTTTCTATCTCAGCGACGAGCCGGTCGTGACGCTTGACAGCGGCTCGCCCGAAAGCGTGCGGACAGGACAGTATCTGGTCGAAGGCCCCGGCCATTGCGGCGAGTGCCATACACCGCGGCAATTCACCGGTGGGCTCAAGAAGGGTCAATGGCTGGCGGGAGCCGTCGCCGCCGAGGGAGAGGGGATCGTGCCCAATATTACTTCCGGCGAGGGCGGCATCGGCGGCTGGTCGGAGAGCGACATTGCCGGGTTCCTCGAAACCGGCTTCACGCCGGACTTCGATACTGTGAGCGGCGCAATGGTCGCGGTCCAGAGGAACATGGCCGAGCTGTCGCCGGAGGATCGCGCCGCGATTGCCGCCTATTTGAAAGCTGTACCGCCGCATCCAAACGGATATCCAGCGCGCCGGCCGGATAAATCCGCGCTCTAAACCTTGGTCCAAGGCCGAGGGCCGGCGCGTAGGGTTTCGCTGATCGCCAATGTTGCAGGACGAGCAAGGCATCGATGACAGCCGATCTCCCCCCTTGCGAGGGAGATGTCCGGCAGGACAGAGAGGGGCGCGAAGAAATGCCCATGTTCGCAATTCCGCACCAACCTGATCAGCGGCGAGGCGATGCGGATCGCCGCCCCTAGAATGCGCCGGTCTTGCCTGTCGCCTTCAACGCGAAAGCGTAGGTGAAAGCAATTTCTTCAAGCCGCGAAAACCGTCCTGATGCTCCGGCATGGCCGGCGTCCATATTGATCTTGAAGATAACCGGACTGTCGCCGGTCTTGCATGCGCGAAGGCGGGCGACCCACTTCGCCGGCTCCCAGTAGGTGACGCGCGGGTCGGTCAAGCCGGCCGCCGCCAGGATGGGCGGATAGGCCAGCGCGGCGACATTGTCGTAGGGGGAATAGGCCGCGATCGTCCGAAAGTCGGCTTCCGACTGGATCGGGTTACCCCATTCCGGCCATTCCGGCGGCGTCAGCGGAAGCGTGTCGTCAAGCATTGTCGTCAGGACGTCGACAAAGGGCACCTCGGCGATGATGGCGCCGAAGGCTTCCGGAGCCATGTTGGCGACGGCGCCCATCAGCATCCCGCCGGCGGAGGCGCCCTGAGCAACGATACGGTCATGCGAAGTATAGTTTTCGGCCACGAGTTGGCGTGCAACAGCGATGAAGTCGTGGAACGTATTCGTCTTCTTCGCGCGCTTGCCGTCCTCGTACCACGAATACCCCTTGTCCTTGCCGCCGCGGATGTGCGCGATGGCGTAGACGAACCCGCGCTCGACAAGCGACAGGCAGTTGGTATTGAAAGCGGCTGGTACGGCAATGCCGTAGGATCCGTAGCCGTACAGCAGGCAGGGCGCCGAGCCGTCCAGCGGCGTGTCGCGGTGATGAATGAGCGATACGGGAACCAGCTCTCCGTCATGCGAGGGGGCCATCAGGCGGCGCGTCACATAGCTTTCAGGGTCATGACCAGACGGTACTTCCTGGGTCTTCAGGAGTACCCGCTCGCGCGTGCGCATGTTGTAGTCGAAAACCTGCGCGGGAGTGGTCATGGACGAATAGGTGAAGCGCATGATGTCGGTGTCGTATTCAAACGACCCGGAGAGGCCGAGCGAAAAGGCCTCCTCATCGAACGCAATCAGATGCTCTTCGCCATTCGAGCGATCACGAATGACGATGCGCGGCAGTCCGTCCTTGCGTTCCAGCCTCACCAGGAAATCCCTGAACGAAAGGATCGAGAGGATCAGCCGGCCCGGTTCATGCGGCACGAGTTCCTGCCAGTTGGCGCGGGAGGGGTCGGAAACCGGCGCGGTGACGATCTTGAAGTCCTTGGCGCCGTCGGCGTTGGTAAGGATGAAGAAAATTCGCCGCCTTCCTCAAGATCATATTGCAGGCCGGTTTCACGCGGCGAAACGACAAGCGGCGTGCCGAGAGGGTCGTCGGCTGAGAGGATGCGATATTCCGACGTCTCATGATCATTGATGGATATGAAGATCCATTCATTGCTGCGCGTACCGCCCACGCTCATGAAAAAGCCTGGATCACTCTCCTCGTAGATCAGCCGGTCGCCGCTGCTTTCCATTCCGATGTCATGGAAGAAGATTTTCGAAGGCCGGTGGCTGGCGTCGACGCGGGTGTAGAAGAACCCGTCATTGGCGGCGCTCCAAACGCCGGAGCCGCCGGTATCGGCAACCCGGTCATCAAGATCGCCGCCGCTGACAACGTCCCGGACACGCAGCGCGAAGAACTCGGAGCCCATGTCGTCGAAGGCCCAGAGCAGGCGGCGGTGGTCGGACGAATGATCGACCCCGCCGATCCGGAAATAGGCCTTGCCTTCGGCTTCGTGATCGCCGTCAAGGACGATCTCCTCCGGGCCTCCGTCGCGGGGCGTTCGGAAATAACGCGGCTGCTCGCCGCCAAGCTTGAAGGACGATCCATAGGCATAAGGCCCGTCCTTCATCGGCACGGTGCTGTCGTCTTCCTTGATTCGCCCTTTCATTTCCGCAAAGAGCGTCTTTCGCAGCTCGGCCGTATCGTCCATGAGGGCCGCCTGATAGGCGTTCTCGGCTTCCAGGTGGGAGCGGATTGCCGGATCGAGGGCTGCCGGATTCCTGAAGACCTCCTGCCAGTTCTCCGCCCGCAGCCACGCATATTCGTCGATGCGCGTGATGTCGTGCCGCGTATCGGCGTGCGGCCTGCGCTCGGTCTGCGGCGGGGTCAGTGAAGGGAATGCGATGTTCTTTTTCATTCTTGCCAATTTTCGACAATTCTTGGATGCAAGTGAACACGCCGGCCGGCGCCGGTTCAAGTGGGCATCCGGTTTGACTTCGAAAATCCGGCCCGCGCGGCTAGAGCAGCGGACGCATCGATGGAATCAGATGGAATCGCTGCTGCTCTATCTCTTTGTTTGAGCATCGGATTTTCGCGAAACCGGTTCCCACTTTGGTGTCCGATGCTCTGTGCGCGGCTACTTCTTCTCGAAGTCGAGCGCGGTGCCGTTCATGCAATAGCGCAGGCCGGTAGGATTCGGGCCGTCCTCGAAGACATGGCCAAGATGGCCGTCGCAATCAGCGCAGCGTATCTCGGTGCGGGACATGAACAAAGACCGGTCCTTGTGCTCCGAAACTGCGTCCGGCACCATCGGTGCGTAGAAACTCGGCCACCCGGTGCCCGAATCGAATTTCGTTTCAGAACTGAACAGCGGCTTGCCGCAGCCGGCGCAGTGATAGATTCCCTTCTCCTTGGTGTCCCAATTCGGGCCGGTGAAGGCGCGCTCGGTGCCATGCTTGCGCAACACATCGTATTGCTCCGGCGTCAGTTCCGTGCGCCATTCGGCGTCGGTCTTGTCGATTTTCATTTTGGTATCGCCGGTCATGGGATTTCTCCGTCGTTTGCCTCAAATGTAGTGCGAAACTCGATATTGCAAAATAACAAGACAGTGCATTTGGAGTTGAGTTGAGATAAGGCGCTCCAAAGCACCTGCGGCTTGTCGCCGGAATGGTGAGAGGCTATGCCACTGGCAAGCCAGGAACAAACCGGACCGGGACAAGAGGAATGGCAACCGGAGCGCAGTCGCTCACATTCTTCGCACTGATGCTGCCATTTGTCGGCGCCGCCCTGGCGCCTTCGCTGACACGCCTGTTCAAGCATCGCGCGGCATGGCTTCTGGCCGCAATCCCCCTGTGGATATTCGTCCATCTTGCAGGCTTCCTGGAGCCGGTCTCGGCAGGAAATGCGATCAGCGGAGGTTACCCGTGGATCCCGAGCCTCGATGTCGCATTCTCATGGTATCTGGACGGGCTGTCGCTCACCTTTGCGTTGATGATCTCCGGCATCGGAACGCTGATAGTGCTCTATTCCGGCGGCTACCTGAGAGGCCATCCGCAACAGGGGCGCTTTTTCTCCTTCATGCTGATGTTCATGGGCGCCATGCAGGGACTGGTGCTGGCTGATTCGTTTCTGATGCTGTTCGTGTTTTGGGAACTGACCTCGATCACCTCGTTTCTGCTGATTGGGTTCGACAGTGCACGTGAGCCGGCACGCCGGGCAGCACTTCAGGCGCTGATCGTGACCGGGGCGGGTGGACTATCGTTGCTTGCCGGGCTTCTTCTGGTCCGGAGCGCCACCGGATACAGCGAACTTTCCTCGCTGCTGCAGTCCGGCTCGATGCTGCGAGACAGCCCGGTCTATCTTGCCGCGCTTGCTCTTGTGCTCGGCGGCGCCTTCACCAAATCGGCGCAAGTGCCATTCCATTTCTGGCTGCCCAACGCGATGGAGGCGCCGACACCGGTCTCGGCCTATCTTCATTCAGCGACGATGGTGAAGGCCGGCGTCTATCTGGTCATGCGGCTCAATCCGGTGATGGGCGACACCGTGGCCTGGGAGACCATCCTGCCGCTTTTCGGCGGGGCGACGCTGATGACCGGGGCAGTGCTGGCGATGCGTCAGACCGATCTGAAGCTGATGCTCGCCTATACGACCGTGGGTTCGCTCGGGCTCATGGTGATGCTGACCGGGTACGGTTCGCAAAAAGCCGTCGAGGCCGCGGTGCTCTACCTTGTCGCCCATGCCATGTTCAAGGGTGGGTTGTTCATGGTGGCTGGGCTGATCGATCATGGGACGGGCAGCCGCGACATCACCGGGCTGGGCGGATTGCGACGCGCCATGCCGCTGACCTTTGCCGCCGCTCTCCTTTCTGCGCTTTCCATGGGTGGCCTTCCTCTTTTTTTCGGTTTTCTCGCGAAGGAAGAAACCTATGCCGCGCTCGGCTTCGCTAGCGGCTGGAGCACCATGCTGACGATCGCGGCGATTTTCGCAAACGCGCTAATGTTTGCAATCGGCTTCCTTGTCGGACTGAAACCATTCACTGGTCCCGCCGGACCGATTCATGCACATGAAGGCCCCGCGCTCATGTGGATCGGGCCGCTGCTGCTTGCCATCCTCGGAACGCTGGCGGCGCTGCTCTCGCCGGCGACGCACATGCTGATATCGAGCCCCATGGCGAGTGCGGTGGCCGGAGTGCCCATCGCGGTGGAAATCTCCTCGGCCCCGCATCCCGGGATCCCGGTGCTCTTGTCGGCGGTGACTATCGCGCTGGGCATTGCGGCCTATCGTGGTGGCGAGCGGCTGCGGATTCTCGTCGCCAAAATCCTGACGGGGATCGGCTGGGGGCCTGATCGCGGCTTCGATCAGGTGATGCGCGCGCTGCTGCGGGCCTCACATGCGGTAACGGGGGTGATCCACAACGGCCGCCTCGACGTCTACCTGACCGTCACCTTCGTCGTGGTCGCGCTGGCGATTCTTGTTCCGATTGCTCTTTTCTCGGAATTTCCGGCAGTGCCCGATTTTCCGGCGCTGGCCTTCTACGAGTGGACTGTTATCGCCATCGCCGTCATCGGCCTCGGGGCGATCATACAGGCGAAGGACCGTCTTACCGCGATCGTTTCACTTGGCATCCAGGGGTTCGCGGTCGCGCTGCTCTACATGCTGCTTGGCGCACCCGACCTCTCGTTCACGCAGTTCATGGTAGAGACGTTGTCGGTCGTCATCCTGGCGCTGGTGATAACCAGGTTGAGGCTCTCGCCGTCGGATCATCGTCCCGCCGGACAGAAACTGCTCGACTTCGCCATTTCGCTTGCGTGCGGCGCGGGTTTTGGACTGCTGCTGCTGAAGGTCGTGCAACTGCCTTTCGACCGCACTCTGACCGCCTTCTTCAACGCCCATGCGAAGGTCGACGCGCATGGCCGCAACATCGTCAATGTTATCATCGTCGATTTTCGCGGCATGGACACTCTGGGCGAGATCGCCGTGGTCATGATCGCCGGACTTGCAATTCTCGCGCTCGTCCGCATTCGCGTGCCCCGCGCCGTCACGGCCGGGAAGCAGGCGAAGGAGTGATGCGATGCATACGGTGATTTTCAGGACCATGGCGCCGTATCTGACCAGTCTGATGGTGCTGTTTTCGATTTTCGTCCTCCTTCGCGGGCACAATGAACCAGGCGGCGGCTTTATCGGCGGCCTGATCGCGGCGTCGGCGTTCGCGATCTACGGGATTGCTTGCGGGGCAGTCGAGGTGCGCCGGGCTTTCTACTTCCACCCGATGGCGATTTCCGGGTTCGGCGTGCTGCTTGCGGCTCTGTCGGGCGCGCTCTCGTTTGCCTACGGCGTGCCGTTCCTCACCGGGTTGTGGACGAGTATCGACCTTTTCGGGCCGCCGATTGACCTCTCGACGGTGATGCTCTTCGACATCGGCGTTTATCTGGTCGTCGTCGGATCGATCACTTCGATCGCGCTGGCGCTCGAGGATAGGACGGGCGGCTGATGGAAACCGCGCTTGCCGCTCTGGTCACGGCCTTTTTCACCGCCGCCATTTATCTGATGCTCTCGAAACACATCGTCCGCATCCTGCTTGGTGTCGCAATTCTCGGCAACGCGGTAAATCTGCTGATCTTCACTTCGGGCCGGGTCCTGCGGGAGGTGCCGCCGATCATCCCGGAAGGGCTCGACATCCCTGCGACCGATGTCGCCAATCCACTGCCTCAGGCTTTGATTCTTACCGCGATCGTGATCTCGTTCTCCTTCTTCGTCTTCCTGCTCGTCCTTGCCTATCGGGCCTACCAGGAACTCGGCACGGATGAGGCGGATGCGATGCGTGTTGCCGAGCCGGAAGGCGAGGGGCTGCCGCCGATGGGTTATTGAACGCGATGGCGGCGGGCTCCCTACCGATCGAGATTTCCGGTGCCATGGTGGCCGGGGTCACTTCGACCGCCGACTGGCTTGTCGTCGCGCCGGTCGTCACATTGATCGCCTTCGGCGCCCTGCTGCTGATGTTCAGGCACGAGACGCGGGGCCAGGCTGCCATCGCGCTGATCGGGCTCGGCGCGGTGGTCGCGGCGGATGTCGGCCTTTTGAGGCGGGTCCTTGCGGAAGGACCGGTTGTGATGACCATGGGGCGTTGGCTCCCGCCTTTCGGCATATCCTTCACCGCCGACGCGCTAGGCGCATCCTTCGCCCTGGTTGCATCGACGGTGGCCTTCGTGTGCGGTTTTCTGGGGGCGAGAGCGATCGATACGACCGGGCGCCGTTACGGCTTCTATCCCTTCCTGATGCTCATGATGGCGGGCGTTAACGGCGCCTTCCTAACGGGGGATATCTTTAATCTTTATGTCTGGTTCGAGGTGTTCCTGATCTCCTCTTTCGGGCTGCTGATCCTCGGATCGCAAAGGGAGCAGATCGACGGTGCGACGAAATACGCAATCCTCAATCTTATTGCGACGACGCTCTTTCTCATCGCCACGGGTCTTCTCTACGGAACCTTCGGCACGCTCAACATGGCGGATCTGGCGCGCAAGGCTGAGGGAATGCGCGGCAGCGCCCCGCTGATGACGCTCGCCGTTCTTTATCTGCTTGCTTTCGGGATGAAGGCCGCGGCGTTTCCCGTCAATTTCTGGCTGCCGGCTTCGTATCACACGCCACGCATCGTTATTGCCGCGCTGTTTGCCGGACTGCTCACCAAGGTGGGCGTCTATGCCCTGCTGCGTTCGCTGGTCATGATCTTTCCGGTTGAACGCGCGGCGTTATCCGGCCTGATCGGCTGGGTAGCGGCCGCCACGATGATCCTCGGAATCATGGGCGCGCTCGCGCAGTCGGATACAAGGCGGATATTCGGCTTCGTCATAATCTCGGGCGTAGGCGTGATGCTGGCCGGTATTTCGGTCGGCGGGATCGACGGCATTTCGGGTGCGATCCTCTATGCCATCCACTCGATGCTGGTCATGACGGCACTTTATCTCCTGGCCGGCCTGATGCGGGAGACCGGCGGCAGCTTTTCCTTGCACCACCTCGGTGGCCTCTACCACGCATCGCCTCCGCTTGCCGCGATCGCGCTGGTGCTGGTACTGGCCGTATCCGGTCTCCCGCCCGGCTCGGGTCTTTGGCCCAAAGTTCTGCTGGTGAAGGCCGCGCTCGACAGCGGCGCTTGGTGGCTGGCCTTTGCGATCCTTGCCAGCGGCTTTCTCACTACCGTCGCGCTCGGCCGCGTATTCACGCTTGCCTTCTGGCGCCAGACGGACAAACGTCACGCGCGCCAAACTCCGGCCAAAGGTTTTGCTGCGCTGGCGGCGCTGACGATCCCGATCGTGATCATCGGCCTCTACCCCGAACCGCTTATCAGGCTATCCGTCACGGCAGCTAGCGGCCTGGTCGACACTTCCGACTATATCGGCGCCGTGTTTCCGGGGGGCGCGCGGTGAACCTTTACCTTGCGAACATTTTACTGGCTGTGGTGTGGGCAACCGTGACGGGTTCGTTCTCGTTCGCCAACATCGTTCTTGGCTTCGTCCTCGGTGCGCTTGCGCTTTATCTCATACGCGATCGGGTGGGGTCGCTGGGCTATTTCAGGCGGACCTACCGCGTGCTGTCGCTGGCATTCCTGTTTCTCCTAGAACTGGTGCTGTCGGCGTGGCGCGTGGCCGTGCTGGTCATCTCGCCGAAGATGGACCTGAAGCCCGGCATTTTCGCCTATCCGCTGCGGGTCAATCGAGATTTCGAGATCACGCTCCTGGCCAACCTCATCACGCTGACGCCCGGCACGCTCTCGGTCGACGTATCAGACGACCGCCGCGTCCTCTACGTGCACGCCATCGATTGCTCGGATCCTGACAGGATGAGACACGACATAGCAGCGGGGTTCGAGCAGAAGATCATGGAGGCGTTCCGATGACCGGCGCCGCATTTCTTAACGCAGGCTTGCTTCTGTCGCTGGCGCTGCTCAGCGCCTCCTTCCTGCTTACTGTCTGGCGTGTGCTGCTTGGACCAACGCTGCCCGACAGGGTATTGGCGCTGGACATGCTTGTCGCGACAGCGATCGGATTTATCGCTGTGCTCGGCATCAAGACTGGCTACACCCTTTATCTCGACATCGCTATCGCACTCGGTCTGGTCGGCTTCCTGGCCACGGTGGCGTTCGCGCGATTCATTTTGAGCCAGCCTGCGGAAATTTTCGAACCGACTGGCGGGCAGGTGAAACCGCCGGAGGATGCCTCGTCATGATCGATGTCCTGCAGAACTACGTTGCCGGCGTGCTGGTGGTCATCGGCGCTGCATTCTCGCTTGTAGCGGCCATAGGACTTCTGCGCCTGCCGGATCTCTATACGCGCATGCATGCCGCTTCAAAGGCGGGTACGCTCGGCTCGGGAGTCATGCTGCTGGCGCTCGCGGTCTACGCGAACGACCCCGGTGTCGCCATGCGCGCGCTGGCGGGGGTCGCGTTTTTCCTGCTCACGGCGCCGGTGTCGGCGCATCTGCTTGCAAAGGTTGCGTATTCGGCCGGGTATCGGCTATGGCGTGGATCGGTTCATGACGCCATGGCGGGAAATTCGGACAGCGCCGGGCAGCAGCGGTGACGGCGGCAATACACATCCCGTGTTTTTTGCATTTCCCCGTGTTTTTGCATTTCAATTTGTCGTTGCGTCACCAAAAAAGTGAATCGGGGAGGTAGACCTAAATATTTAGACAGCCGAGGTTAAAGCTATATTCCGAGTAGACGGAATTTCGAGCATTCTTTCGCTGAAGTAACAATTGTCAATTGACTTGGAATATTGAAAGGTCCATTTAAGCGCTGCGAACGGAATCGTCTGCTTGATTGTTCCGTATGGAATCGCCTGATACCCCGGAGTCTGAATACCGGGGACAGTTCACGACTTGTGTTGGGGCCCGAGAGACATGGACATTACCGAAACGCCGGGAAAAAACAGCGAAATGCTGATCGAACTTACCGCAGATGTAGTGGCGGCATATGTCAGCAACAATCCGGTGCCCGTTGGCGAACTACCGAACCTTATCGCCGATGTGCACGCCGCACTGGGACGCGTTGGCGGCGGCAGCGAGCAACCGCCTGCTGACAAGCAGAAGCCGGCGGTGAACCCGAAGAAGTCCGTTCACGACGACTACATCGTCTGTCTTGAAGACGGCAAGAAATTCAAATCCCTGAAGCGCCATCTGATGACTCACTACGGCCTGACGCCCGATCAGTATCGCGACAAGTGGAATCTCGATGCGAACTACCCGATGGTCGCGCCGAACTACGCGGCGGCGCGTTCGCAGCTTGCCAAGAAGATGGGGCTGGGGCGCAAGCGCAAGAGCAGATAAGTCCGTGGCGGGGTGACATTCACTGAATGATCGCCCCGCGATGACCACTGTTTGCGGATGACCTTTCCGAACGTCAGTAGATTGGACGCGTCGCCCGTTGGCGCCGATACTTCCCGCCAGCGTTCCGCAGGTCGATCACGCTTCAGTGTAAGATGAGACCAGGTTTGGTCATCTGCCGGAGGAAATTTGCGGCAAGGTCGAGGGGGTTCTCGACGGTCGTACGGTGGTACGGCCGAGCAGGAGCCCGAATGCCTGCAAGATGGCGATTGGCGAAACCCGCCGCGCTAACTGATCTCCCCCGCAAGGCAGGGCTATCGCATATGGGTACTGCCCCTCACCGGCTCGCTGCGCTCGCCACCTTGTAACGTGGATCCGATGACTTTCGGTGGCCACAGGACGTTGTCGTGGAGCCAAGCCCGACACCACCTCGATCGTAGAGATCGCGGGAGAGCATGGACCAACTCCCCCATTTTCCCAAGCCCGTACAGTCGCTTGGGGAAACTTCTGGCCAGAAGCCAGTCCCGTTTCGGGCAAGGCTGGGCACGAGGAAAGGAAACCAAAACGCGCATCTGGGTTGGGAATCCGAACTTGATTTCCAAGACAGTCGCTCTCCTCCATTCCATGGGGGAGAGGAAGGGCGCGAGGCCGCGGCCGGCGTTCCTCTCCCCGGCTTTGCGGGCAGAGGTGGCGAGCGTAGCAAGCCGGTGAGGGGCACGGATCCGGTAAAACCGAATGCGATTGCCCTGCCCTCAAGGAGGAGATTTGCCGGCGCATTTGGCCAATCGCGATCGGTGCGGGAGCGTGGAGACGCCGAAGCGAAGGCGCACTCCGCACGGAAACCCTGCCCGTTGCTTTGCCTCCGGCAAACGAACAATCAGACAACCCTGCCGATCGAACTTATCCCGTTTCGCAGAAACGGGGTTCGACCGGTGGGCCGAGTGAATGACCAAACCTGATCTCATCTTGCTGTACACACATTGATGTCTATGTTCGCTCTTGCCGTACTCAGCTTGTTGATGTGCTGTACTGGGTTCATCAAAGATTTGCCGAGAGCCAGACATCGCCGGCAAAGCCTCGCCTGTCGGGAGGGTGGCAACGAAGTGGGCCGGGCTGGGTAGAATCGAGAATCATGCTCTCTGCCGCCGCGTGTTCCACGCTTTGGCTGCGCCCACCCCCGGCGGGCAAGTGCTTTGACCGTGCACGCGCCGCAATTGCTCCAGCGCCTGCTTCAAAGCGATGTGCCGGTTAAGATCGTAGGTCCAATGGCGGCGCAGGCCCTTGAGCCGCTCTCGCTCGATCAGCCGTTCAACGCGGTTTATGATCTCGACGGCTTCGCCTGTTTCCGCCGCGAGTGCATACGACAGATCGATGCCGGATATGAGTTGAAAAGCTGCGAGCTGGCGCGCATCCAGTTCGAGTGCCGATTTTCGTGTCTTGAATGCACGGATTTCCTCGTGAAGCGCAGACATTGATCCCCTTCGCCAATAATGTTGTGAGGACCACGAATGTCCGTCGACGGCCGGTGGGTGGGGACAGATTTGCCGCGAAAAATTCCGCGCCGTAAGAAAAACGCGCGTTCTTTCAACAGGTTGGTGAATTTTTTCTGGAATAGTCGTTCCATTTTTGTTCACATGTTGGGGCGCACTGAGATATAAGAACATATTCCTATCAACGGACCGAAGGATATGTTCAGTGCAAGCGCTCCAAGCCAGATCACCCCTGCAGACAAGAAAACAATTCGACGAAGCGCGGTTGCGGGATCCAAAGGTCTGGCGCCCGAAGGGAAGGCGGGGAGAAGAAATCATCGAGCTTTGCGAGAGCATGATTGATGTGACCGCCGCGCTCTTCAACGTAAGCAGCAAGGAAATGCGCAGGGCGGGCCGCACAGCGTTCGACGTGTCGCGCGTTCGGCAAATCGCCATGTATGTGACGCATGTAGTGCTTGGCCTTAGCATGGCGGAAGTCGGGAAGGGCTTTCAGCGAGAGCGCACGACGGTCCTCCACGCGTGCCATCTGATCGAGGACATGCGCGACGATGGCGACTTCGACCAGATCATTGGCATGACGGAGCGAGTCGCGGTCGCTGCGTTCCGCAATCGCGAGGCCATTTGACATGGAGCTATCGGATACCAACAAGATGCGTCACCGGATCGCGCGGTTTCTGTCCCGCGGGGGGGTGCGTCCGCTTGAAGCATCGGACGGGCGGAAGGTTCTGCTCGATGGCCTCGAACGAGGGACCATCAGCGTTTGCGGGCAAGAGCTGAAGGCGATGGCCAGAGGTGGCCTGGTCGAGGAGCGTGCCGGCAGGCTCTCATTGACTGGCACCGGCATCGCCTATTTGAGGCGTGCGTCGGCGTCCGGGGACCCGTTTCAGGACCAGCACCGCGAACTCGACGAAATCCGCATCGAGGAGCCGGAGGGCACCGCGATCCTGACAGCCAATTTCGCCGAATCGCCGCTTGCGCAGCTGGCACGGCGCAAGGCAAAGGACGGCCGGCCGTTCCTCACCGAGCACGAATGCCGCGCCGGTGAGCGTCTGCGTTCGGACTACACGCGCGGGCAAATCATGCCCCGCATGGGGGCGAACTGGGTAGCCTCGGTAGCCTCGGGCCGGCGCGACGGCGGCAACAGTGTCGCCGATCTAACCGACTCGGCTCTCGCTTCGCGCCAGCGGGTTGACTTGGCAATCGAAGCGGTGGGGCCGGAGCTGGCCGGGGTCCTGATCGACGTCTGCTGCTTTCTCAAAGGGCTGGAAGTGGTGGAGAGCGAGCGTGGCTGGCCGGTGCGGTCGGCGAAAATCGTGCTGAAAACTGCACTCGGGGTGCTGCACCGTCACTATCACCCACCGATCAGGCGCAGCCGGGCCGCTCTGCTGCATTGGGGCGCGGAGGACTATCGTCCTGGATTGGAGGGCTGAACTGGCGTGCCGATGTTCCTTGTTTGAGCATCGGATTTTCCCGAAACCGGTGCCCCACTTTCGGGTCCGATGCTCTGACGGCTCAAGCCGAGGTGCTATTCCGCAGGCTCCAGCGCCATCGCCGCGTCGCGCTTGATCCTTTTGACCATGGAACGCAGGCCATTGGCGCGTTGGGGCGTGAGATGCTCGTCAAGGCCAAGCTTTCGGAGCGTTGCCTCGGCGTCGGCGGCAACAATTTCGCTCGCCCGTCTGCCCGAGAAAAGAGCCAACATGATCGCCACCAGCCCCTTCACGATATGGGCATCGGAATCACCTGCAAACGTCACAACCGGATCGGGTCCGGAACCGCGCTCCGTCGTCAGCCAGACCTGGCTGACGCAGCCGGGAACCTTGTAGGCGTCAGTCCTGGCGAAATCCGGAAAGGCTGGCAGCGCCTGGCCAAGCTCGATCACATAGCGATAGCGATCCTCCCACTCGTCGAGGAAGGCAAAGTCGTCGAAAATCTCGTTGATCGTCGTGCCCATTCTAGAGTGCCATATAGTGGCCAGGACGCGGCACGTCACGGAAAAAGAATGGCGCAAGGACCGGGCGCGGGCAGACGGAATCACTGGACAGCGGCGGTTTCTTTGACAGGGTCTACGCTGCCGGTCCGGATCGATGGATCGGGTTCGCCGAATTGCCGGTCGAGAACCTCGTAGGCGATGCGTGCAACTTCGCTCGCCCTTATCCCAATCGTCTGAAAGGCGGATTTGCCGATTTCACAAAGGTCCGGCTTGCGCTCGCACATGCCTGTGACGTCGCCTGCCGCTTCACGCGCGGCAAAAAGCGCCTCGGACGCACTGACGGGTTGGCGACCACCTTCTCGGGAACCGATGTCAAGCGGCAGGAGAAGCAGCACGAGCGAAAACCAGAACGCTGCCCGAATGAGGAAACCCATGACTTCACCTCTGCGACGTACCCGGCAAAAAGGTGCATCCGCGCGAGAATGGCACAGACAGGATAAAGAAAGGCTTGCGCTGCGGGTTCGGATTTTCGGCAAACATAGTTCAAATTGTAGGGATCGCGTTTTTCGGATCTCATTGAAGCGCCCTGCCTTGGGAAGAGGAGGTAAAGGTGAAGCCCCAGCCAATTCCGGTGAGGTGGCGCAAAGCCGGATACCCCGGCTAACCAGGCGTTTACTATGGGGCGAAATGAGTGAGCATTTCCGCATCTGAAGGCTGATATTTGTCTGGTCAGCACGTCGACCGCGCCTGCCTTATCCTTTCCTTAAAAGCTCGATGCGAGGTTCCTACCATGCAACAGCGGCCGGCACGGCCGGGCAAGGATGAGTGCGTTCGTTGATTTCTATAGCAACCAGATCCAGTGAATGGCTAGCGAGGATGGCCGCCGGGTGTGACCGGCTCGTGCATCCTTCGGTTGCGGACGACGCGCTGCGCGCGCGCAACCGACGGCTCCTTGGCGCTCTTCTGTCCACTCCCTTTCTGGCCGCCTTCGCCATCAGTCAAACCCTCTTCGACGCTGTCGGAGCCGCAGTGACGCTCGCGGCAATTTTTGCGGTCTTCGGCGCATTCTGGGCCGCGGCACTGGCGGTTGCGTCGACCGGCCGGGAACGTTTGGCGGGCATGGCGGTGCTCTGGGCTTCCGTCGCACCAGCCGCGGCGATGCTTGCGGTCGCCGGAGGTCTGGCATCCCCGCTGGCTGCGATGGCCGCGTCCTTCGTGTTGGAGGCGGCCTGGGTCTGGAGGACACGCGTTGCCACAGCCTCCGGATTGGCAGCTTCCGCCGCGGTTCTTGTGCTGGCGGCGCTGCCCGGGCCGCCGCTTGCGGGGGCAGAAGCCGTTGCCGTTTCGGCGTGGCACTGGCTTGTCCCGATTGTCTACGCGGTGACAGTGGGATTGCGCGTTGCAAGTTTGCTGGGAGAGAGGCCGATTCGTGCGGACGAATATTCGGACAGGCTCGAGGACATTGTGGACGCCGTCGTTTTTCGCATCGCCGGAAGCGGCGAGGTTGTCGATGCATCGGCCAGGGCTCGCGACACCCTGCGGCTGGCCCCCGAGTTGCTGCTCGGCAACGGCCTCTTCGAGCGTATCCATGTGGCCGATCGCGTTACCTATCTCTGCGCCGTGTCCGATATGCGGGAGGGCGCAGCCAATCGGCGCCTCGAACTGCGGCTGCGCCTACCAGACGAAGCCGGGCAAGCGGGTATCGACAACTTCCGCGCTTTCGACGTCGAACTGGCCCGGCAGGGCGACACAACAGGCTTTGTGGCGATTGTGCGGACAACCGAAGTTCCGGGACTGCGCGAGGCGCTTGCAGCGGCTACAGAGCGGGCAGACAGCATCGAGATCGCCAAACGCCGGGTCTTGGCGACTGTCAGCCACGAACTGCGCACTCCGCTGAACGCCATCATCGGGTTCGCGGATATACTCGGCCACGAGATGTGCGGCAGATTTTCGGACCCAAGGCAGAAGGAATATGTCGGCCTTATCAAGGAGTCCGGGGACCATCTCCTTGCCGTGGTCAATTCGATACTGGATGTTGCGAGGATCGAATCCGGTGCCTACGCGATCCAGGCAGAGACGTTCCGCTTCAACGACGCGGTCGCAATGTGCCATTCGATGATGGCCTTTCAGGCCGAAGCAAAGGCGATTCAGTTCAAGACGGAAGTCAGTCACAATGTCGGCGAGATCAACGGCGATCGGCGCGCTATTCAGCAGATGCTGATCAACCTCGTTGCCAACGCCATCAAGTTCACGCCCGACGGCGGTCAGGTCACGATCGGCGTCAAGCGTTTCGGTTCGCGGCTGCATTTCTGGGTTAGCGACAATGGGATCGGCATCGGTGCGGACGATATCGCGCAACTCGGCAGGCCTTTCATGCAGGTCCAGAACGACTACACGCGGCAGATCGAAGGGACAGGACTGGGCCTCTCGCTGGTGAAAGGGCTCGTTGCGCTGCACGACGGAACCATGACCGTCCAGAGCGCGCCGAACGAGGGCACGACCGTGACGATCAGCTTGCCCGTTGCGGGCGTATCGGCGCAGGAAGCCGACAAGACGAAAGAGCACAGTGCAATCGACACGAATGGCAGCAACGAGGAAACCGATGGCTCGCTCCGCAAAACGGCGTAGGAAGCCGGCGTTGTTGCGTGACGGCGCGGTGGCGCTGGGTGGCGCAATTTCGCGCAATCCGGTGCTGGTGGGCGGGAGCACGGCGTTTCTCGTGGCGCTCGCCTTCGTGTCGGCGAACGCACTGTGGTACCAGCCGCATTTTCATTCGGACGCGTTCTTCGCAACGCGCAACCTCGACGGCGCCTATGTCGCGCCTGATATCTCGCCGCAGACCACTATCCATTTTCAGAGGGAGTCTGAACACATCTCTCAACCGAAGCCTGATCCGGTCGTCGAGCGGGTGCAAGGCATTCTGCGCGACCTCGATTTTTATTCCGGGACGGTCGACGGCATCGCTGGGCCAAATACGCGCAACGCGATAGAGACGTACCGCAAGAAGGCAGGGCTTCGGGTTTCGGACAGGATCGACGAAGAACTCCTGACTGAGCTCGGCGTCGCGTCGGCGACGGTGGCAATCGACGCGAAACCGGCGCCTGTTCCGCGCGAACCTGATGCGGGCGTCGGTCCCGATCCGCTTGTGAAAAAGATACAGGCTGGACTGAAGGCATTCGGCAGCGCCGATGTCGAAGTGGACGGCGTCATCGGCGCCAAAACAAAAAGCGCCATCCGCGAGTTCCAGTCGCTGTTCGGCTTACCCGTGACCGGAGAGCCCGACGAGAAGCTGTATACGAAAATGCGCGAGATCGGCCTGACGAATTAGGGTGTGTTGAGATTCATGTGTCTTTACGCATGAACTTATCCGAAAGGTCTGTCGGCTTTGCGGGATCATGCGCTATGCATCCGCCTTCATGACGGAAACCAGGAATGCGCGTCACCACCGACTTTTGGGTATCGGCCCTCGTTCGCCGCATCTTCGCCGACGGAGGATTCGCGGCGATAATAAAACGCGGCGCGACCGAAGCCGGAGCGGTTTTCATCGTTTCGAGAAACCGCCTCGGAGAGATCAGTCTTTTCGGCCCCGCTCCCCAGACGGCTTATGAATCGGGACGCCCTGACGATCGCCGGTTCTCGGAATTGATGGCGACGACCGATCCGGCGGCCGTGGACGAGAGATTGGAGAAGGAAAAGAGGTTTGATCCCGACATCTGGGTCGTCGAACTGGAATCGGGAATGGCGGCCGTGAACGATCTGGTTGTGCTGGTGCAGTAGGGTGTGTTGGTATTCAGGTGATGCCGGCCTGCAAATGGCAGTCTTCTGCGATTCTCATGTACCCAAACGTACGTTGCGTGCCGGTTCTCTAGAACCGCCATTTTCGCCTCGGCCTGACCTGAATCCCGACACACGCTAAATCTCATCTTGCCACGGCGGAAATTTTGCCGCGCAGTTCGGATTGCGCGGCTTCAAGGACGCGCACGCGCTCGAGCGCCGCATCGGGCCGGCATGAAAGATAGCTGTCAACGAAAGCCCTGATTGCTTCGGCGCCCGTGAAAGCGCCGGGAAACAAGGCGGCCGTAAGCAGGAATGCGCGCTCTTCGACGAGGTCGATGGCGCGCAGGGCGGCGGCAAGCCCTGTGTAGCTCCCGCCTTCGGTAAGCGATTTCGCAAGCGCCAAGCCGATACCCAGCCTACCGGCGAGCGCCGTCTGGAAGGCGGTCCGATCGCCAGTGAGGGCGGCCTCGCGAAGCCTTGCAAAGTCTGCGTCGGGAAGAACCAGCTTGGAATCGCCATCCCGCATTGTGTCTTGTCGGGCAGGGCGCATCAGCGAGCGCAATCGACTTCGAACCCTGTCAGCATTCGACAGGGCCTCCGCGTTGGTCTGCGACAAAAGGGTCTCGTCGTTCGAAGCCGAGACGAAAGCCGGACCGGAACCGTCCAAATGAGCCGCTCCATCGGGATTGGACACGGCGGAGCTCATCAAGGCTTTTACCAGATGTTCGATCGTCCTGTTCAGTCCGGGCCGGCGCGCAATCGCGCGCGCGTGCGGCAGGCCACGGCTGCCGATCAATGCAATAAGATCGATATCGGTAAGGGCATTGGAACGTATGAGTAGCGGGGCCGCAATATCGACGGTCTCGCCGCTCAGTCGGCGCACAAGCGCTGTGGGCGCGTGCTGACATTCGGACAGGGCGGCGGCGGCGAAGCGCCGGGACTCAATGGAAACTGAATCGAACAGTGGAAGCGCAAGATCTTCCAGTTGATCGATTTCCCGGCGGGATGGCCGGGTGAGCGAGCAGAATGCGGAAATGGCGGCGCGAAACAGCCGGTCTGCCTTGCCGGGCTCACCTTTGACAGTAATGTGCCTTAAATCGAGTGATGACACGTGAAAAACGCCTGACGCAACACAACAATGGCATGCCGGGGCTACGACCATCGGTCAGCCTGCAAAATCGCCGGCACCTGAATAAATTTAGCTGCGATCGATTAGCGAAGTGTTAACCGTCTGGTGCGCGTAATCTTCTTGGAGGCGTTGCGTACTGCTCCAGTCATGCTGAGGGGGAGCGCGAAGTCATGGGCAGCATAGTGTCTTTTGTGCCGCGAAAGGCGGCAAGGGAACGTCGCGGTGTACGTTCCAATGATGAGGGGGCGTCGGTCATCATCTTTCCGGGCGTTCGCTACGAAAGGCCGATCGAAATCCGGCCGGGCAACACGTCGTCGGTGGGCAAGAAGGCCGAACAGCAGAATACCGGCCCGTCGCGTCATTGAACCGCCCACAGTGGACGCACCGATGGAATCGGTGCTTGCTGCTCTTCGTTTTATCGAGTAGCGCCTATTGAAGCTGGCACGAAACGCTGTCCAACCAGGCCGTGATAGCCGGTTTCCAGCTGTCATCTGCGACAAAGCTACGGATCACTACGATGCCCTCGTCAATATCGGCCTCGACGAACACGGACGATTGAAAACTCGGGGGGAGGCTCTTTCGGACCTCGGTCATCTGCGAGGGCGTGGCAATGACGAAGTCGAGCGCTCCTTCGGTCGCTGTCCGATCATTGAAACTGTAGATGTTTTGACCGCTGCGGTCGTATACGGAAGCCGACCAGAAGGGCACTGTTCCTGTAGCGGTCAAATGGGTGACGCCGGCGGCAAGGTCGAAACGGCAGGCTACGGCGTCTAGGAATGGATCGGACGACTGGAGCACGACAGGCTGGGCGGGTGGGCCGGCGACGTGGTGGACCGTGTAGCTCTCGGACCGTTCCGCCAGTTTCGACCACGCGTCGCGTTCCGACAGGGACGGCAGCATCAACAAAATGGCGATATGGACGATGCCGGCGCAGACCATGCCGACTATCAGAGCGTAGGCAAGCCTGCCCCAGACCGAGTGCGAGAAATGCGGGCTAACCATCGCACATCGTCTTCCTGATCTCCGGCAAGGCGATCTCGGCAATCCCGGAACTGCTCGTCGCGGGCGTGTCATAGAGTGTCAGCACGAGGCTCATGGGCCCGCTCCCGGACAGGGGAATCCAGTTACCCGGCGAGGCGAGACGGCCGACCGCTATCGAAATGGAATTGTCCGGTTCACGTAGCGCCGAAATGGACTGCAAAGCGGGAAGTCGAAGATGGCCGGTGTCGATCACGGCGCGAGACTCGTCCGCGGCGTAGATGGTCCAAAATCGCGCGGGAGGGAAGGTTCCGCGGATCTCATAGGCGCAATTGCGGCTAAGCGCGGCGCCGCCGGAATCCCGGCGGGCCACGAAGGTCAGCCCCTCCGCCAGTCCCAGCGACAGGACACCCTCGCGTGCGATTCGAGCCTTGGAGTAAGGGTCTGCCTGCGGCGTGCCAAGATCTGGAAAAGCCGTCCATGGCCCGACGGTGACAGCGCCGATGCCTTCCCGGGATTCTAGCGCGTACCATACGCTTGCCGCGCCGCCGCCTATTGCGGTCAAGAGAACAAGAGCTGTGAGGAGGATGGTTCGGAGCATTCGACGCCGGCGACTGAAGAGACCGAACCCGCAATAGCCCGCCGTGGATGGACAAGGCAAGCAAAGGTATGGGCGCGGCAGCCGGATGTCGTTACAGGGCCGAAAGCGTTTCGACCTTCGGCGGCACCTGAATCGGAGGCGCGGTCCTGAAAGCCTCGGCCATCTGCTTTAGAAGCTTTGTGGTCGCTACCGAGAGTACTGCCGGAAGTTCGATTACGGGAGCAGGGTCTTCGTCCGGCTTCTCTTCGCTCGCGGCTTTTGCGATAATCTCCGGGTCGACAAACGGGTTCTCGATCCCCGGGATCGGCTTCAGTTCGACGTTCCGGTGCGCATAAGTCATCAAGCGCTGCCAGGTCATGGCAGGCAAAGTGCCGCCCGTCATTTCGTTGGTAGGCGTGAAATCGTCATTTCCCATCCACACCGCAGCCGTATAGTTGCCGGTGAAACCGACATACCAGGCGTCACGATAGCCTTGCGTCGTACCGGTCTTGCCTGCAGAGCGGATCAGGGGAAGCGCGGCGCGCCGCCCGGTACCCCGTTCAGGAATCTGAACCAGGATGGAGTTCATCGCCGAAAGGGCCTTTTCGGAAAGTACGCGCCGGGGCTTCGGCCCGTCGCGGTCGAAATCGTAGATCACGTCGCCGGAACGCGTCAGTAACTGATTGATCGCGTGCCGGGTCCCGGCATAGCCGCCGTCAGCAAAGACGCTGTAGCCCGTAGCCTGGTCCATCACGGTCATTCCCGACGTGCCGAGAACGGTGGTCTTGAAGACTTCGAGCGGCGATTCCACTCCCATCGCATGCGCGAGCTCGACGACCGGCTTGACCCCCAGATGGTCCTTGGCAAGCCGAACGGGCACCGTGTTGATCGATCTCACCAGTGCTTCGGTCAGTGTCATGCGGCCATAATGGCCGCGCGTGTAGTTTTGTGGCGACCAGTTGCCCCAGGAGATCGGACCGCCGGAAATGACGGAGTCCGGTGTGAAGTCGTGCTCCATCGCGGTCGCGTAGACATAGGGCTTGAAGGACGAGCCGGCCTGGCGGAGTGCGCGGGTGGCGCGATTGAACTGGCTGGCGCCATAGTCGCGCCCGCCCACAATCGCCCGGACCGCGCCGTTGTTTTCAAGAACGACAATCGCACCCTCGGTGGCATGATAGCTCTTGCCGTATTGACGCAGATGGAATTCGAGCGATTCCTCCGCGGCCTTCTGGATGTTCATGTCGATCGTCGTTCGGGCGACCATCGAGTGGGAGCCCGATTTCGCCGCGATGCGCTTGGCCTCCTCGAATGCCCAGTCGAGGAAATAGTCCGGGCTCTGCAGATCGCCCCGATCGACGACCGACGCGGGGTGCAGGCGAGCCGACAGAACCTGGCCCTCGGTCATGAACCCGCCTTGAACCATGTTGGTCAAAACCTCGTTGGCGCGAGCGCGCGCGGCGGGAAGGTTGATATGCGGCGCATATTTCGCCGGCGCCTTGAACAAGCCGGCGATCATGGCCGCTTCGGGAAGCGTCAGGTCCTTGACGCCCTTTCCGAAATAGAAGTCGGCCGCGGCGGTGATGCCGAACGTACCGCCACCCATGTAGGCGCGGTCGAGATAGAGCTGCAGTATCTCCTTCTTGGGAACGTTCATCTCCAGCCAAACTGAAAGGAAAGCCTCCTTGACCTTTCGCTCCACAGTGCGCTCGTTGGTGAGGAACAGGTTCTTTGCGAGTTGCTGGGTGATCGTCGATCCGCCCTGGACAACCGAATTGGCGCGTACATTTTCCTGCATCGCTCGAATGAGGCCGAGAAAATCGATACCGAAATGTTCGAAGAAGCGCCGGTCTTCCGTCGCCAGCACCGCCTCGATCACATGGTCCGGCATTTCATCGACAGGGACGGAATCGCGCTGGATGATGCCGCGTTGACCGATCTCGTTGCCGTAGCGGTCGAGGAAAGTGACGGCGAAATCTTCCTGCGCGCGCCAATCTCCCACGGTTTCCTCGAAGGCAGGCATGGCAAGCGCCAGCATGAGAACCGAGCCCGCCGCGCCCATTGTGAAACCTTCGCTCAGCAGCTCCACGACCCCCCGGCGCCAGCCGGTGGCGCGAAAACGCCGGAAGAAAATCGTCAGCGTTTCCCAGATTTCGCCCGCCTTGAAAGCCGCGCCGTAAAGCGTTGAATCGATCCAGGCGTCAATCGCCAGCAGCCTGGCGGCCCTCGGGCCCGAGGGGCTGCGAAATTGGAACGGATTTTTCATTTGCTTCCGCCGGCGGTCCTTTGGATCTGCTTCCGAAGTGCCATGCAATTTCAGGCCGAAACGAAATGTGATCGCTGCCAGTTTCCTTCATTATAGGCAGCGCAACAAGCAAAAACAGACCGATCACGCTGGCGTGAAAAAATTTGGCAAGCGTAGGAATTTATTCTTGACACCGTAACGGTCATCTGGTAGGTTCTGGATATCGTCGGAAAGGTGTCGATAGCGGCCAGCGGTGGCCAGCATTCGAAGAGCCCTTGGCGAAACCCCCACAAGAAATGCAAAGAGAGGTTGCCGTGGCAGACAAAGCCAGGTTGGGCTGGGCAGCGCTGCGTGAGCTTCACGAAGGCGCGGCGCCAACTCTGGAACGATTGGCTGCGGCCAGCGGGCGCACCGTTGCCGCCGTCCGCAGCCGGGCAAAGCGTGAGGCTTGGGGGGAATTGTTTCCGGCGATCGCCGACGAGGACCGTAAGACCCGGCTGGGTCGGCTGACCGATTGGATCATCGAGACGCTGGAATCGGTCAAGAAGGGCGCGGTGGAAGAGGGTGCATCGATCGATAAGGCGAAAGTGGAGGCGATTTCCGCATTGATGCGGACAGTCGAAAAACTTGGCGAAATCACGCGCTATACAGACAGCGCGAAAGAGAACCAGATAAAAAGCGATGCAAGAACCGCAGGAGTCCTCAGAAGAATCGACCAGCGTATCGTGGAACTCGCCACCGAATACGCAAAACAATTGGGCGCAGGAAAACCTGGCGATAGAGGAAGCTAGGCTCGTTGCCGACGAATGGTTCCAGTTGGCGCGCATCGCGCAGTATCCGCTCGGCGGGACGCGCGACACCTGGCTGGTCGTTGGCGGACGTGGCGCGGGTAAGACGAGGCTGGGCGCCGAATGGGTGAATTCGCTGGTGCGGGGCTATCCTCCATTCGCTGACCGTCCTCACGGATTGATTGCGCTTGTCGGCGAAACGCTCGGTGATGTGCGGGAGGTGATGATCGAGGGGCCCTCGGGCATCGTGGCGATCTCGCGCGGCGACCGGCCCCGCTTTGAACCAAGCCGCCGCCGTCTTGTCTGGGACAGCGGCGCGGTCGCCCAGATATTCTCCTCGGAGGATCCCGAAAGCCTGCGCGGCCCTCAATTCGAGGCGGCCTGGTGCGACGAACTGGCGAAATGGAAAAATGCGGAAGCCTGTTTCGACATGCTGCAATTCGGGCTGCGTCTTGGTGCCCGCCCACGCCAGCTCATTACGACGACGCCGAGGCCGACAAGGCTGTTGAAGCGACTGTACGCAAATCCGGAGCTTACACTTACGCATATGCGCACGGACGAGAATGCCGCCAACCTCGCTTCGGGCTTCATGAAGGCAATCCGCGCCCGCTATGCCGGTTCCCGGCTCGGACGTCAGGAACTCGACGGGGAACTGATCGAGGACCGAGACGATGCATTGTGGTCGCGCGGCGTCATTGAGAGCGTGCAAGCGGCGCTCCCGGCGGAGCTCAGGCGCATCGTCGTGGCGGTCGATCCGCCTGCGACTTCGCTGAAAACGTCCGACGCTTGCGGGATCGTGGCCGCCGGGCTTGATCAGGAAGGCAGGGCGATCGTGCTTGCCGATGCCACGGTCCGCGCAGCCAGGCCGCAGGAATGGGCGAATGTCGCAGTGGGTCTTTTCCATCAGCTCGAAGCGGATTGCCTGGTGGTCGAAACCAATCAAGGAGGCGACATGGTCGGCGCCGTGATCGCCACGATCGATCCGCATGTTCCGGTGAAGCCGGTCAGGGCACGCCGGGGAAAGTGGCTCCGCGCCGAGCCGGTTGCGGCACTCTATCATCAGGGAAAAGTGCGGCACGCCGCGCGCTTTCCCGCACTCGAGGACGAAATGTGCGATTTCGCTCCGAACGGCCTCTCAAATGGACGCTCGCCTGACCGGGTCGATGCTCTGGTCTGGGCGATCAGCGAATTGATGCCGCGCAGTTCGTCGTTGCCAAGGATCAGGGATTTTCAATAGGATTTTCGGATGGACTCGACTTCGTTTCAAAAGGACGCTTTCAGGTGGCCTGGGGATCCTGGAAGGACCTTATTTCCGGCCGATGGGACGTGCGTACCCGGGCCAATTCGTGGTTGACCTGCATATTGAGCCAGAACTTGGCTTGGCTCACGCCCGCCGCCTCCAACCGAAGCGCCAATTCAGGACTGATACCTGCCCGCCCGTTGAGGACACGCGAGAGGGCGGGCCTCGACATGTTGAGCCGCGCCGCTGCTTCCCCGACGCTGAGACCCAGTGGTTCGAGCACGGTTTCCTTCAGTACTTTTCCCGGATGCGCAGGATACTTCATCATCGCCATGCTCCTAATGATAGTCCAGGTAGTCAACCAGTTCTACGTCCGGTCCAATGAAGCGAAAAGTCACTCGCCAATTGCCGTTAACCCAAACCGACCAGTGTCCCTTCAGCTTCCCCTTTAGCGGATGCAGCCTAAACGCCGGCAGTCTTAGATGTTCCGGTGTTTCCGCTGCATCCAATGCGGTGAGGATCAAAGTCAACTTTGCGGCGTGCGCGGCTTGAATCCCCCGGGCCGACCCGCTGCGGTAGAGGCTTTCGATGCCCTTGTGCCTGAAGCTGATTATCATGCCTCGTCTATGTAATTCGTAACGGCACAGATTACAATAACTAACCGTCGCGGACGGAAGAAGCGACGGTTCGCGCTCTCAAAGGACAATGATATGGCTTGGAAATGGCCGTGGCCGAATAGCCGCGAAACATTGGGCGTGCGCCCAGAGCGAAAGAGTGCCGGCTCGGGTTTTGTCGCGATCCATGCGCAAGGTGAAGCGCGCTGGACGCGGCGCGATTATGCCGCGCTCGCGCGTGAAGGCTACATGCGCAATCCGATCGCGCACCGGTCAGTCCGCCTGATCGCCGAGGCGGCGTCGGCAGTTCCATGGCTGCTCTATGCCGGAGCGACCGAGTATGATGCGCACCCCGCGCTCGATCTGCTCGCCCGGCCCAACCAGCGGCAGGCGGGCGGGACGTTCCTGGAGGCTCTCTACAGCCATCTGCTGCTGGCCGGGAACGCCTATGTCGAGTTGGTCGCCCCCTCGGCAAGTTCAGGATTGGGCTCTTCGACCGCATCGGGACCGCGAGAACTCCATCTTCTGAGGCCGGACCGCGTTACCGTGCTGACCGACGCGGGCGGCTGGCCGACGGCACTGGAATATCGTGAAGGGAGCATGCGGCGAACGATCGGTCTCAGCGCCGCCGGTGAGGGCAGGGCACTGCATCTATCGCTCTTTCACCCGCTCGACGACCACTATGGATTCCCGCCGCTGGAGGCCGCGCTCATGGCGCTCGACACGCACAACGCGGCCGGACATTGGAACAAAGCGCTGCTCGACAATTCCGCACGGCCCTCGGGTGCGTTGGTCTATGCCCCGAAGGAAGGCGGCAATTTGACGGACGAGCAGTTCGACCGGCTGAAAGCGGAGCTGGAGGAGGGCTATTCAGGTGTGAGGCGGGCAGGCAGGCCACTGCTGCTGGAAGGCGGTCTCGACTGGAAAGCGATGAGCCTGACGCCAAAGGACATGGATTTCATCGAGGCCAAGAACTCCGCCAGCAGGGACATCGCACTGGCTTTCGGCGTTCCGCCGATGCTGCTCGGCATTCCAGGCGACAACACCTATGCGAATTACCAGGAGGCGAACCGCGCCTTCTACCGGCTGACCATTCTGCCGTTGATCGCGCGGACGGCGAAGGAACTCTCCGCCTGGCTCGGTCCCGTTTTCGGCGAGGACCTGCGGATATGGTTCGACGCGGACCAGATCGAAGGATTGTCGGGCGAACGCGATGCGCTCTGGGCGCGCGTCGGTGCGGCATCCTTCCTGAGCGACGACGAGAAGCGCGAAGCGGTGGGTTATCGCGGGACGGGGAAGTGAGTGGTGAATAGTGAGTAGTGAGTAGTGAGTAGTGAGTAGTTAGTCCACTGTAATATAAAATATATTGGAAAATATATATATATAGTTAAGCTGTCACTACTCACTACTCACTACTCACTACTCACTACTCACTACCATTCACCACTTCAGAATCGGAACAGCGATGAACAACGTGAGCGACGCTGCCTGGTTGTGGGCGGCGAAGAGCGCTGGCGCGGTCGCGGGGTCCGCCGTGTCGCTTGCCTACATGCTGCCGCGCGGGCGGCGCGAGGCGGCTCTCCGCTTTGCCGTCGGCGTCGTCTGCGGATTGGTATTCGGCGGAACGGCGGGACTGAAGATCGCCGACGAACTCGAAATCTCCAACGCGATCGGTACTTACGAGTTGCTGCTGATGGGGTCGGCTGCGGCCAGCCTCAGCGCATGGTGGGCACTCGGCTTCCTCATGCGCGCGTTCGAACATGGCGGACAGGCACGACTTCCGGGTTTTCTAGAGGAGCGAAAGGAAGGCGATGAACGGTGACTGGGTTGCCCGGCTGGAGCGGGACGACTTTTCTTCGAAGCGGCAGGCAGCTCCATATTTCCTGCCCGCCGCGCGTGATGGCGCAAAGCCGGCTTCGGCGCTTTGGCCACGCGCTTCGGTTGCTGGCCGCCTGCCTTCTTTTGGGTACGAGCGGAAACGTGTCGACCTGGTGCTCGACGAACTGGAGCCCGGCGGTTCCTTTTCGGGCTATGCGAGCCTTTTCGGACGGGTCGACCTGGGGCGCGATGTGATCGAGCGCGGCGCGTTCGCGCGCTCGCTGCGGACGCGTGGTGCTGCAGGCATAAGGATGCTCTTCCAGCACGATCCGAACCAGCCGATCGGCACTTGGAGCGAGCTCAAGGAGGACGCGCACGGCTTGTTCGTGCGCGGCAGGCTGACGGAGGGCGTGAGCCGCGCGCAGGAGGTCCTGAACCTGATGCGCGGGCGCGCGCTTGACGGGCTTTCAATCGGCTTTCGGGCGGTCAAGGCACGAACCGACAGCATCACCGGCGTGCGGCGCATCCTGGAGGCCGACCTCTGGGAGATTTCCGTGGTTACGTTTCCTATGATGCCTGACGCCCGGATCGATCGGGTCAAGGGCTTCGGCTGGAAACGCTCCCTGCCGACCACGCGCGAATTCGAACAATGGCTTACCGGGCATGCCGGCCTGACGCGGCGGGACGCGCAGGCCGTGATCGCCAAAGGATTCGCAAGTCTCATACGCGAGCGGAATGCCGCACGGAACCCACCAGACATCCTTGTGGATACGATCCGCAGGGCAACAAGCATAATCAACGGAAAGGACACTCTCTGATGAATGAAGCTTACCGGATGAACTCGGTTGAAACCAAGGCAGCCACCCAATTCGATCTTCCTGACGCGTTTGGCGAGTTCATGGCCTCGTTCGACGCTTTCAAGGATGCCAACGACGAGCGGCTCTCGCAAATTGAAAGACGCATGAGCGCGGACGTCTTGACGACGGACAAGGTCGATCGCATCTCGCGCGCGCTCGACGAACAGAAGCGGGCGCTCGATACCCTGGCCCTGAAGAAGGCGCGTCCGATGCTCGGTGGAGAGGGGCGCTCCTCCTTTGCCGATATCGAACACAAGCAGGCCTTCGACGCCTATGTGCGCAGCGGTGATGACAGACTGTTGCGATCGCTCGATACAAAGGCGATGTCCTACGGCACCGGCCAGGATGGCGGCTACCTGGTGCCGAGCGAGACTGAAGCCGCGATTGGCAAGCGCCTGTCGCTGCTGTCGCCGATCCGCGGGATAGCCTCCGTACGGCAAGTCTCGGCCGCGGTCCTGAAGAAGCCGTTTTCGATAAGCGGCCCAGCCGTCGGCTGGGTGTCGGAGACCGCGGCGAGGCCGCAGACCAATACGGCGATGCTGGCCGAGCTCCAGTTCGCGACCATGGAGCTCTACGCCATGCCGGCCGCGACTTCCTCGCTGTTGGACGATGCCGTGGTGGATCTCGACCAGTGGATTTCCTCCGAGGTCGAAGCGGCCTTTGCCGAGCAGGAGGGCGAAGCCTTCGTCTCCGGCGACGGGACCAACAAGCCGAAGGGGTTTCTCAGCTATGACAAGGTGGCGGAAGCAAGCTGGAGTTGGGGCAAGATCGGCTATGTTGCGACCGGCATCGCAGGCGAGCTGCCGGCGAGCCACCCATCCGACGTGCTGATCGACACGGTCTATGCGCTGAAGTCCGGCTATCGGCAGAACGCAAGCTGGGTGATGAACCGCAAGACGCAGGCCGCGATCCGCAAGCTGAAGGACGCCGACGGCAACTACCTGTGGCAGCCTCCGGCAGCGCCCGGCCAACGCGCCATGCTGATGGGCTTTCCGCTGGTCGAAGCCGAGGAGATGCCCGATCTCAGCGCTGACGCGACGCCGATCGCCTTCGGCGACTTCTCGCGCGGCTATCTGGTGGTTGATCGCACCGGCGTGCGCGTGCTGCGCGATCCATATTCCGCGAAGCCTTACGTGCTGTTCTACACGACGAAGCGCGTCGGTGGCGGCGTCCAGGACTTCGACGCGATCAAGCTGCTGAAGTTCGGCGTCAGTTGATAGCCTATCGACGCCCTACCCTGCCCGAAAGGCAGGGTAGGGCTCCTGCCATTTTTCCCTTCAAAACCAATCAGTCCAGGACAATTCATGACTCTGTTTCGAACCGCCGGACCCAATGCTGAGCCGGTGACGCTGGCCGACGTGAAGGAGCACCTTCGCGTCGGTCATGCGAGCGAGGACACGCTGCTTTCCGGGTTCGTTCGGGCCGCACGCGAGGAAGTTGAACGGGCGACCGGTATCGCACTCATCAACCAGACCTGGCGACTTGTCCTCGATCGCTGGCCGAAAAACGGGTGCGTGCTTCTCGCGCGCCATCCGGTGCGGGCAGTCCTGTCGGTGACAGCTTACGGGCCCGACGGCGAAGCCTCGCTTATTCCCGCCGCTGGTTACCAGCTCGATCCGCTGTCACGCCCGGCCCGCCTCCATTTTGACGGGACGCCGCCCTCTCTGAGAGCAATGAACGGCATTGAGATCGATTTCTCGGCCGGCTTTGGTGAGGCGGGGACCGACGTCCCCGATCTTCTGAAACGGGCAATCCTGCTGCTGACGGCGCATTGGTACGAGTTTCGCGGCGTGCTTGGGCCGGAGAGCCAGCCCGTATCCTACCCTTGTGACTATGAGCGGCTGATCGCCCCATACAGAACGAGGAGGCTCTGATGCTTAGCGTTCTCCTCGATCCGGGTCAGCTCAGGCACGAACTCATGCTCCAGGCCACGACGCCGCTCGCTGACGGGATCGGCGGGCACACGGACGTCTGGAACGAAGTCGCGCTCGTCTTCGGCATGATCGAGCCCGTGACCGCGACCAGCATTATCGGCGCCGATCAGTCGCTCGAAACGGTCACGCACCGGATCACCATTCGCGGAAGGGAAGATGTCCGCAGCGGGATGCGGTTTGCGAAAGGGTCGCGGGTCTTCGATATCGCAACCGTACATGATCCGGATGAAACGGGCCGCTATCTCGTATGCCGGGTAAGGGAGATGGGCTTATGAAACTTGCAACGCGACTAACGCTGGACGGGTTGGTTAAGGCGCTGAGATGGAAGGCACACAGTCTGGCGGAAGGCGCCGAACGACGATACCTTGCGCCAGAGATTGCCGCTGGAAACGAAGGCACCGCATGGCGGCCCGGAAAGCGACCGGCAGGAGTGAGGGAGCAAAACCATGACCGCTCCAGCGGCTGAACTGCAGAAAGCGATCTTTTCGGCGCTTTCGGCTGATGCGGATTTGGTGACGCTGCTGGGCAGTGTCCGCATCTTCGATCAGGCACCGGCAAATGTCGCCTTTCCATACATCACTTTCGGGCGGACCAGTTTCTACGACTGGAGCACCGGCACCGAGAGCGGAACCGAACAGCTCTTTACGCTGCACGTCTGGTCGAAGGCAAAAAGCAAGAAGGAAACGCTCGACATCATGGAACTCGCCCGCGCCAGGCTCGACGATGCGTCGCTGCCGCTCGAGGGGCACCATCTGGTCAACATCCGCCTCGAATTTGCCGAGGCGCGTCACGACGACGACCTTTCCGTCCATCATGGACTTTTGAGGTTTCGTGCGGTGACGGAGCCGACAACATAGAGCATCGGAACCGGTTTCGGGAAAAATCCGATGCTCAAACAAAGGACAGAGCATCGGACCCGAAAGCGGGAACCGGTTCGCCATAAACACCCAAACTCAGGAGACGACCGATGGTCGCACAGAAGGGCAAAGACCTTCTACTCAAGATCGATACGAACGGTCTCGGCAATTTCGTGACTATAGCGGGGCTGCGCTCGAAACGGATCGCCTTCAACAGCGAGACAGTCGACATCACCGATGCCGACTCCACGGGACGCTGGCGGGAATTGCTCGCCGGAAGTGGCGTGCAGCGCGCCGCAATCAGCGGATCGGGCATCTTCAAGGATGCGCAGTCCGACGAAACGGTGAGGTCACAGTTCTTCGCGGGCGGCATCGCGGCCTGGCAGTTCGCCGTGCCGAGCTTTGGCACGGTCGCAGGTCAATTCCAAATCACTGCGCTGGAATATTCCGGCGCACACGATGGGGAAGTGACGTTCGAGATCGCGCTTGAATTGGCCGGACCTGTCAGTTTCGCGGTGTCGCCATGATTGCCAACCGCCGGCGCGGCGAGATCGCCGCCGAACTCGACGGGAAGCAATACCGGCTCTGCCTGACGCTGGGCGCCCTGGCGGAACTCGAGGCAATCTATGCGGCCGATGACCTCAATGCGCTGGTCGAGCGCTTCTCGCGCGGCAGGCTGTCGGCCCTTGACTTAGTCCGCATTGCGGGCGCGGGCCTGCGTGGCGGCGGCAATGAAATCCCAGACGACCACGTCGCGAGGATGCAGTCGAACAACGGCGCTGCCGGGTTCGCCACGATTGTCGCCGACCTCTTGGCGGTCACGTTCGGGGCTGCCGAACCGGCACAGAACGCATCGAACCCTCGATAGCCGCAGCCGGCGCCGGCCGGGCATTTCCCTGGGACGATGTTATGTCGACAGGACTTGGCCTGCTGCGGCTTTCACCCGAAGCCTTCTGGTCGATGACGCCGCGCGAGTTCGAGCGCGCGGCGAGTGCAGTGCTGCCGAGAAGCTCCGGCGCGCCGCAACGGGACGAGCTTGCCGAACTGATGCGCAGATTTCCAGATGATGGAGGACCAGGTTGGCCGAAGAAGTAAACGTCCTGATCAGTGCGGATACGGCGCCTTTTGCCGCCGCGCTCAAGAATCTGGATCAGTTGTCCCAAAATTTCGGCGCTCAACTGAGCGGGGCCATGAAAAGCGCGGCCGTCAGCGGCAAGGATCTCGACGACATCCTGCGCAAGATAGGGCTCAATCTCGCCGGCATGGCGTTGAGCCAAGGAATGAAGCCACTGCAAGCACTGACGGGCTCGCTGTTCTCGTCGCTCACCAGCGGTCTGGCAGGCATCAAGCCTTTTGCGAAGGGCGGGGTGCCGGGCAATGTCGTTCCGTTTGCGAGCGGTGGCGTGGTTTCCGCGCCCAGCTTCTTTCCGATGGGACGCAATGTCGGCCTGATGGGGGAGGCAGGCTCGGAAGCAATCCTTCCCTTGCAGCGTTCGGCGGATGGGCGGCTTGGCGTTGCGGCATCGGGCGGCAGCGCTCCGGTCAATATCGTTTTCAACGTCTCCTCCAACGATGCTGGATCGTTCCGAAAATCCGAGGCCCAAATAACTGGAATGCTCGCGCGGGCGGTGTCGCGCGGGACACGGACACTCTGAACTCGATAAGTTTCCCCGGAACCGCCTCTCGCGCTAAGCCGTTGTTTTTACGCATGATCTTGCCCGAAAAGTCTGTCAACTTTTCGGGATCATGCTCTTGTTTTTACGCATGATCTTGTCCGAAAAGTCTGTGAACTTTTCGGGATCGTGCTCTTGGAGCGCCCATTGACCGATCTCACAAGCTTCCACGACGTCCGCTTTCCTGTCGCGGTTTCCTTTGGCGCAACCGGAGGACCGGAAAGGCGCAATGAAATCGTCCTGATGACTTCCGGACGGGAACGCCGGAACGCGCGGTTTTCGCAATCGCGACGTCACTACGACGCCGGTACCGGTGTTCGCTCGATCGAGGACCTGTACGATATTCTGGCCTTCTTCGAAGCACGGCGCGGATCACTCCATGCATTCCGCTTCCGCGATCCATTCGACATGAAATCATGCAGGCCAGGCGAGGCAGTGACGCCGCTCGATCAGGCGATCGGCCTCGGCGACGGATCGAAGGCGCGGTTTTCACTGGTCAAGATATATGGCGACGGAGCGGACGCCTACCAGCGCGATATCCGGAAGCCAGTTGCGTCGACAGTCCGGGTCGCCGTCGCAGGCAGCGAGCGCGCGCCTTCAGGTTTCACGATCGATACCGCTACCGGTGAAGTGGTGTTTCCACCCGACAAGATTCCATCGGCGAACGCGGTCGTCACCGCCGGCTACGAGTTCGATGTGCCGGTGCGCTTCAATACGGAGCGTCTGGAAGTGAGCCTTACTGCGTTCAAGGCCGGGCAGATTCCATCCATACCCCTGATCGAAGTGCAGCCATGAGCACCTACCCGGAAGCCTTGACCGAGCATCTTGCCGGCAATCTCACGACGCTTTGCCACTGCTGGCGGCTGACGCGCAAAGACGGCGCGGTGACAGGCTTTACCGATCACGATCGGGGTCTCGCCGTGGATGGAACGGCGTTCGAACCCGAGTCGGGGTTTAGCGCTAGCGAGGCGCACAACCGTCTGGGCCTGGCGACCGACACAGTGGATATCGAGGGCGCATTGTCGTCCGATCGCATCCGGGAAGACGATATCGCGGCAGGCTTGTACGATGGAGCCAAGGTAGAGACGCTTCTCGTCAACTGGATGCGGCCATCGCAATTCGCCCTGCTTCGGACGGCCACGATCGGCAAGATCACGAGAAGCGACCAGCGGTTCACGGCCGAGCTGGAAAGCCTGGCGCAGGCGTTCGACCAGCCTCGCGGACGCTACATTAGGCGAACATGCGATGCCGAGCTCGGCGATCAGCGTTGCGGGTTCGCGACTTCCCTGCCGGGTTTCCAAGCCACCGGCTCCGTGCTGTCGGCCGATGCCGCGGGAATGATTTCCGTTTCCGGGCTCAACGATTTCGCGCCCGGCTGGTTCTCCAACGGCCTTCTGACCTGGCATTCGGGGAGCGGCGCCGGCCGCTCGGAGCGGATCCGCGATCACAGGAAGTCCGGTGGAAAAACGGTGCTGGCGCTCTGGCCCGACAGGGGATCGATTCCGCAGTCGGCCGACAGCTTCAGCGTGATTGCGGGCTGCGACAAGACCTTCGCGACCTGCAAGGTGAAATTCGCGAATGCGTTGAACTTCCGCGGTTTTCCGCATCTGCCGGGCAACGATGCCGGCTACGCCTACGTGACCGAGGGCGGTCAGTTCGACGGGGGGCCGCTTGTGCCATGAAGACCGTTGAAGAGATCGGTACCACAGCGAATGAAGAGATACTGGCCGAGGCGCTCTCCTGGGTCGGAACGCCTTATCGCCATCAGGGATCGAAGAAGGGTGTAGGTTGCGATTGCCTTGGACTGATACGAGGGGCATGGCGGTCAGTCTATGGCGCCGAGCCGGAACCCTCGGGCATGTACGCGCCCGACTGGGCGGAGGCTGGCGGGGAAGACCTGTTCGTCGCCGCCGCCAGGCGCCACTGCTCCGAAAAGGCCGGTGCGGAGGCCCGGCCCGGAGACCTGCTGCTCTTTCGATGGCGGCCTCACCTGCCCGCCAAGCACGCCGGCATTCTTGTGGACCGCAACCATTTTATCCATGCCTACCAAGGCCATAGCGTAATTGTTTCATCGTTGGTTCCGCAGTGGCGCCGGCGAATCGCTGCGGCCTTTTCCTTCCCTGCAAAAGCGAACGATCGAGGCTAATCAGCATGGCAACTGTGGTCCTGCAAGCTGCCGGCGCGCTTTTGGGCGGCATTTTCGGCCCCGTCGGCGCCGCGATCGGCAGCGCTGCCGGGGCGATGGCCGGTTATGCGCTGGATAGCGCGCTCATCAACGGCACGCGCCGCTATGAAGGGCCACGACTCACCGGAGCGAGACCCTACACGGCGGAGGAGGGCGCTCCGCTCGCGCGCGTCTACGGCACGGCGCGAATCGGCGGTACGCTGATTTGGGCGACGCGCTTCGAGGAAAGCCAAACCACCAAACGGCAGGGCGGAAAGGGGGGAGGCCCGAAGGTCACGGAATACAGCTACTACGTCAACGCGGCCTTCGCCCTATGCGAGGGAAAGATCGCTGGCATTCGACGCATCTGGGCCGACGGTCGCGAACTCGATCGCGAGCTTGTCGAAATCCGCGTCCACAATGGCTCCGAGAACCAGGCGCCGGACCCGCTGATCGAGGCGAAGCAGGGCGCAGGCAACGCGCCGGCCTATCGCGGAACAGCCTATGTCGTCTTCGAACGGTTGCCGATCGGCGATTATGGCAACCGTATTCCGCAGGTCCAGTTCGAGGTGCTTCGACCGGTTGGAGAGGTGGCTGAGGGCATTCACGCCGTTGCGCTCATTCCTGGCTCGACCGAGTTCGGCCTCTCGCCGCATCTGGTGACACGCGAAATATCGATGGGCGACACCGAGGCGATCAACCGGCATGTGCTTTATGCGGCAACCGACCTGGAAGCTTCGCTCGACGAACTGCAGGCGCTGTGTCCGAACCTCCAACATGTCGCACTTGTGGTGGCTTGGTTCGGAGACGATCTGCGGGCTGGCCAATGCAGGATCCGCCCGGCCGTGACGGACAATCTGGTCTCCGGATTCTCCGAGGTATGGCAGGTCTCCGGCCTCACGCGATCGACGGCGCCGCTCGTTTCGAGCTACCAAGGCGGCGCAGCCTACGGCGGTTCGCCTTCGGACCGGACTGTCATCGACGCCATAGCGGAGATCAAGCGGCGCGGGTTGAAGGTCACGCTCTATCCTTTTGTAATGATGGATATTGCCGCCGACAACACACTGCCGGATCCGTATGGGAAGGCGGTCCAGTCGCCTTATCCATGGCGCGGCCGGATCACGTGCCACCCGGCGCCACTGCGGCCCGCTTCGGCCGACGGGACGGCTGCCGCGCGGACGCAGGTCTCTGCATTCTGCGGCACAGCAGAGGCTTCGAATTTCTCTGTACAATCGGGATCTATCGCTTTCAATGGAACGCCCGGCGATTGGGGCTATCGCCGCTTCGTCCTCCATTTCGCGCGCCTGGCCGATGCCGCCGGCGGGGTCGACGCGTTCCTGGTCGGTTCCGAACTCCGCGGGCTGACTACCCTGCGGGACCAGAACAATGCGTTCCCCTTCGTCGAGGAGCTGTGCGATCTCGCCGGGCAGGCGAGCGCGATCCTTGGTCCTGCCACGAAAATCACCTATGGCGCCGACTGGACCGAGTATTTCGGCCATCACCCGCAGGATGGCAGCGGCGACGTATTCTTCCACCTCGATCAGTTGTGGTCGCACGCAGCTGTCAACGCCGTCGGCATAGACAACTACATGCCGCTTTCGGACTGGCAGGATCAGGATTGCTCGGGCGGCAATCCGGACGCATTCGCCGGGCCATACGATCCGGACGGGCTGCGTCAGGGCGTGCAGAGGGGAGAGGGTTTCGACTGGTACTATCCGTCGGAAACGGCGCGCGCCAATCGGCAGCGCGTCCCGATCACCGACGGCACCTATGGCAAGCCATGGGTATACCGCTACAAGGATATCGAGGGCTGGTGGTCGAACCTTCACTACAACCGAATTGGCGGGCAGGAGGTCGCCCAGCCGACCGCCTGGGTACCGCGATCCAAGCCGATCTGGTTGACCGAGATCGGCTGCCCGGCGGTGGACAAGGGACCGAACCAGCCGAACGTTTTTCCCGATCCGAAATCGGCGGAAAGCGCCTCACCCTATTTCTCGAACGGCGGGCGTTGCGATCTCGCTGTTTCGCGGTATCTCGCGGCCCATCGCGACTGCTGGGACCCGGCAAGCAAGCATTTCGTATCGAGCGAAAATCCAGTGTCGCCGATCTACGGGGGGCGAATGGTGGAGCCTTCGCGCATCTATGCATGGGCATGGGATGCGCGGCCATTTCCGGCTTTTCCCCTGAGCACCGGACTTTGGCGAGACGGAGACAACTGGAGACTTGGTCACTGGCTGAATGGAAGACTAAGCGGTCTCACATGCGGCGACCTGATCAACGCGGTCCTTGCCGATCATGGATTGCCGTCAGCCGATGTCGCGAATGCGGACGGTACAATGCATGGCTATGTCATCTCGGATCCCTCGTCGGCCAGGGCTGTGCTCGAGCCGGTCGTCGATCTCTTCGGGCTGGCGGTTTTTGAAATCGGAGGCGGGCTTGTCTTCCGGCGGGAGGGTCAACAGCGGGACGGCTCCATCAGCGTGAGCGAACTGGTCGTCGAGGGCGAGGAGTCCGTCGCGCAGTTTACGCGTGTTCCAGACCATCACTTGCCGGCCGAAGCGATCCTGGCATTCCGCGATCCGCTGAACGACTATCAGACAGCGTCCGCCCGCACACGCAGGGAGGGCACTGCCGGGACCCGGCAGGAGGCGATCGGTTTCCCCGGCGTGCTGGAAACGGGCGAGGCGGCGGCCTTGCTCGACGACTGGCTGTACCGGACGTGGTCACAGCGGGAGACCGTTGCTTTCGCGGTCCCGGCGCCTGACGCAAGCATCGAGCCGGGCGCTGTCATTCGACTGCCGGCCATGCAAGGCAACTGCGAATTCCTGGTGACGGATGTCGAGGATGGGCTGATCCGCAAGGTTGCGGGGCGGCAGGTGGTTCGCGGAATTCCCTCGCCGTGGAATGGCAGCCTGCCGGAATCCTCACCTCTACCGGTCACGATTGCCGGGCGGCCGCTTGCGGTGTTTCTCGACCTGCCGACGACTCCGGGCGCGGGTAATCCATGGGAGCAATTTCGAGTGGCCGCCTGGAGCCGCTTGCGGCGAACCCAGGTTGCGTTTGCATCGCCTGAGGACACCGGCTTTTCCCAACGGGCTTCGATCGGCCGGCCGGCGACGATCGGGCAACTCGTCGATCCGCTGGGCGCGGGCTACGTCGGGCGTGTCGACCGGAAAGGCGTCGTCACGGTGAGGCTTATCGACGGCGAACTGGCGAGCGTGAGCCGGCTGCAACTGCTCAACGGGGCGAATGTCGCGGCGATACGATCTGCAATAGGCGTGTGGGAGCTCATCCAGTTCGAGGCCGCCGAAGAATTCCAGCCCGGTGTGTGGCGGCTGGCCGACCTTCTGCGAGGCCAACTCGGCACAACGGACGCGATGGCAGCCGGAGCCCCTTCCGGCGCCGACTTCGTTCTGATCGACGATGCCGTTCGCCCGGCGGGACTTCTACCTGCGGAATGTGGACTTGCCCTCAACTGGCGGATCGGCCCGGCAGGCTACGATTTGTCCGCCGACAACTTCACCCCACGCGCAGAGACCGGCGGTGTGCGGGCGAGCGTACCGCTCGCGCCGGTTCATCTTAGAGGCAAGAGATCCGTTGCCGGCGATCTCTCGATTTCATGGATACGACGCGGCCGCATCGACGCCGACAGTTGGCTGTCCTCCGAGATTCCGTTGGGCGAGGAGACGGAAGCCTATCGGATCGAAATCGCCCCGGTTGGTGGCGCAGTGGTGCGAACCGCTATCTCCTCGACGGCAAGCTGGCTCTACGGGGCCGCGCAGATTGCGGCGGACTTTTCCCCGGTTCCGCAGGAAATCGACGTGGCAGTCTCGCAGCTGAGCGCGTCGGTCGGGTGGGGACTTTCCGCGAAAGAGCGACTTAGGCTTGGTTGAAGAAAGGACAGACATGACGGAAACAAAACCATGGTACACCTCGCGCACGATCTGGGCTTCGCTCATTACCGTGACAACGGCATTGGCGGGTATGATCGGGCTGCCGGTTGACGGATTGGACAATTCCATCCTGACCGACACCCTGCTTCAGCTGGTGACGGCCGTTGCGGGCCTTGTCTCGATTTTTGGCAGGCTGTCCGCCAAGGACAGGATCAGCTAGAGCAATGGCTTGACTGGCGGAGGCATGGAAGCAGTTGATTTGCAAACGTGTTCAGCCAATCAACTGTTCATACGGCGTTCAGAACTCATCCGGTAGAAGAACGTCATGAAAATGTGTTGCCAACTGTCTCACACCGCGATCTCCGCAATATGCGGCCTCGGTCTGCTTGCCTCGGAGGCCGGCGCAGTAGCGCGTGTCGCGATCGGCGAGGCAAGCCTGGTGAAATCGGTCGCGAGCGATTGCTACGCAATCGGCGCACAGGTTGCTGCGCAAAATGGCGGCACGCTGGCAAAGGCGGCGCCTTCGACGAAGGGAGGCCAGCCCGTCTGTGTGGTCGTGGTTCTGGTACCCGGCAAGGGCGGACAAAGGCCGCGTCGCGTGCAGCTCGTGGTTCCGCAGAACTGACCCGCTGTTTCCCCACCAGCCGCTTTGACCTATATCTGCGATCTGGCAGCCTGAATGTGATTCCATGCGGATACTCGTCGTCGAAGATGACAGGGACCTGAACCGTCAGCTTTCGGATTCGCTCACCGACGCCGGATATGTCGTCGATCGTGCATTCGATGGCGAGGAAGGACATTTCCTTGGAGACACGGAGCCCTATGACGCCGTTGTGCTGGACATCGGCTTGCCGCAGATGGACGGGATCAGCGTCGTCGAACGATGGCGCCGCTCCGGGCGGAAGATGCCTGTACTGATCCTGACCGCGCGCGACCGTTGGAGCGACAAGGTTGCCGGAATCGATGCCGGCGCCGACGACTATGTCACCAAGCCCTACCACATAGAGGAGGTCCTGGCACGTGTGCGTGCACTGATTCGCCGGGCCGCGGGTCACGCTTCGTCGGAGCTCTCCTGCGGGCCGCTGAGGCTCGACACGAAAGCGTCGAAGGCGGATGTGAACGGAGTTCCGCTTAAGCTGACTTCGCACGAGTTCCGGCTTCTCGCCTATCTCATGCACCATGTTGGGGAGGTGGTGTCGCGAACGGAACTGGTCGAGCATCTCTACGATCAGGATTTCGACCGTGATTCCAATACGATAGAGGTGTTCGTCGGAAGACTGCGCAAGAAGATGGGCATCGACATGATCGAGACGATCCGCGGCATGGGCTATCGGATTCGTGAGCCCGGAGCGTGACGGCGGGGACGGCGAGGAACGATGCTCCAGTACGGCCGGGGCGCGGCGTGACACTTGTACCACGATCGCTCGCCCTACGCATAATCGCGCTCTCGACGATCTGGGCTATTGTCACCCTGGTCGCCACGTCGACCATCATCAGCACGCTTTATCGCCAGGCCAGCGAAAGGGGGTTCAACAGCCTCCTGTCTGCACACCTCTTTAACCTGATCAGTTCTGTTGACGTGACCGACAGCGGTGCGCTGACGGGCAGCATCGATCTCGGAGACCTGCGATTTTCTGAACCCGCTTCGGGCTGGTACTGGGCGGTCGAGCCGCTTTCTGGCGGGCTGACCGGTCAACTCCGCTCCCCTTCCATGACAAAGGCAATCGCTTCGCCGCCGGCGATCGAAGTGCCGTTCAACTCCGAATTCCAGCGCAGCTACCGGACCAGCGGAATCGACGGCGAGGAATTGCAGGTTATAGAGAACGAGTTCGTGCTCGACGAACAGAACCGGGTCGCGCGCTTTCGCGTGATGGGCAACCGGACCGAGCTGGAAGACGAGATCGGCGCGTTCCAGCGGAGGCTTTTCACATATCTGTCGGTTTTCGGCGTTGGCATGGTTGCCATCAACGCGCTCGCCATCATGCTCGGCCTCAGGCCACTTGGCCGGGTGCGTGATGCACTGTCCAAAGTGCGCGAAGGAACTGCGAAGCGGCTCGACGGAACCTTCCCCGCCGAGATCGAGCCCCTTGCCCGTGAAACCAACGCATTGATCGAGAACAACAAGCGCATCGTCGAGCGGTCTCGCACTCAGGTCGGCAATCTCGCGCATTCGCTTAAAACGCCATTGGCGGTCATGCTCAATGAAGCCCGCGCAATCGGCGGAGACAAGGGCAGGTTGATAGAGGCGCAAGCCGGTGCCGTGCAAAAGCAGCTCGAGCACTATTTGCAGCGTGCCCGTATCGCGGCGCAGCGGGACAGCATCGTTTACAGCACGCCATTGTCACCGTCATTGAAACGTATGGTACGCGTCATGGAAAAGCTTAATCCTGGGACACGCGTGTCGCTAAAACTCCCGCCGAGCGAAATCCTGTTTGCTGGAGAGCGCGAGGATTTCGAAGAGATCGTCGGAAACCTCCTTGAAAATGCAATGAAATGGGCAAGCGGCGTCGTGTCTGTTTCCGCTGTGCCGATCGAGGGTCCGAATCCCGGCGGAGCGATGTTCGAGCTCATGATCGAGGATGACGGCCCCGGCATTCCCGAGGAGAGTGCCCGCGCCGCCCTGAAGCGTGGCAAGCGCCTCGACGAAACGAAGCCTGGAACCGGGCTTGGCCTCGCAATCGTATCGGAACTGGTGCATGAGTACGATGGGGAGTTGGATTTGGAACGCTCCGCTTTGGGCGGACTCAAGGCAAGCGTCCGTTTGCACACCGCGTATTGAGTCAAACAACCCTAGTCTAGCGTTACAGAAGCCAAAATTCGGCCAAATATCGCCCCTATCCGGACCCCGCTTCCCTACCAGCCGACAGACACGAACATCCGGTGACAAGATGAAGATTCGCATGGTTTTTTTGGCTTTCGTGCTCGTTGCAGGCGGATGTGCATCGAAGACCGGCGGCCAGTCGGCGCTCGGCGTGGCGGCCGACGCGATCGTCAGCGGCATGAATGGCGGCGACGCAGGCTCTGGCAAGGTTGCAGCGGCGATCATCAGCGAGATGCATGGCGGCCTCGTCGGCGGCGGCATCGGTTCGAATCTCGATAGCGCGGAACGAAGTGCGGCGCTGGAAGCGGAATACCGGGCGCTTGAATACACACCGAGCGGCCAAACGGTGACCTGGGGAAACCGGCAGTCCGGTCGCTATGGTGAGGTCGTTGCGGCGTCGCCCTACAGGGTCGGCTCGCAGGACTGCCGGCAATATGGGCACACGGTCTATACCGGAGGCCAGCAGAGAAAGGCCCGCGGAACAGCTTGCCGGAATCCGGACGGGAGCTGGACTCCTTTGACTTGACGGGAACCGGCCTGACTTGACGGGAACTGGGCACCATGCGCGGCAGCTCGTCGTCAAATGGCCGCATGCTAGCGATATTGGCAGTTCAATTCCGCGCGAATAATGAAGTGACATGCTCTTCTGGATCGTCGCCGCGTTCTTGACACTGGTTGCTTGCCTGGCGGTGCTGATGCCGCTGGTGAGCCGCTCGAGTCTGCAAGAACTCCGGCGAGAGCCACGACCTCGAGGTTTATCGTGACCAACTTGCCGAGCTCGACCGAGATACGGCACGGGGCCTGATCAGCCCTGATGAGGCAGGGCAGGCTCGCGCTGAGATCGGCCGCCGTATCCTGCGACTGGGTGTTGCCGGGGGTCAGGCAGCGAATGGGTCGCAACGTTCACCAGGGCGGCGCGCGGCCGGCATGGCCGCGGTCCTGGCGATCCCTGTGACCGCCTGGAGTTTCTACGCCGTTCTGGGCTCCCCCGGACTGCCGTCGCAACCGCTTCAGGAGCGGTTGGCCAGGAATCCGGTCGACAGCCCAATGGAAGAATTGGTCGCTCGCGCCGAGGCCCATCTCATCGCAAATCCCAAGGACGGTCTCGGCTGGGACACGCTGGCCCCCATTTATCTTCGGATGGGACGCACCGGCGATGCAGTTACCGCATATCGGAACTCGATCACAATCAACGGAGCCACGGCGAAACGGGAGATCGGGCTCGGCGAGGCGATTGCGGCGACGGCCGGCGGAATGGTGTCGTCCGAGGCACAGGCAGCCTTCGAGCGCGCTCTTGTTTTGGAGGCGGGCAATCCGAAGGCGCAATATTATCTCGCGATCGCCTTGGCTCAGGAGGGCAGGCTGAGCGATGCCGCCGCAGCCTTGAGGACGCTGCTAGCCGGTCTTCCGGCGGACTCGCCCTGGCGGATCCCCGCCGAGCAGGCAATCTCGGAGGCCGAGCGGCGCGTGGCAGGCGGCGAGTTGCCCAATGCGCCGGCCGGCCCGACGCCGGAGGAGATCGACAGTGCATCGGACATGTCGCCCGCTGACCGCTCGGCCATGATCGAAGCGATGGTTGCAAGACTCGACGAGAAATTGCGGGCAAATCCGCGCGATGCGGAAGGATGGCGCCGCCTGGTGCGTTCGTACCAGGTCCTGGGCAAGCCTGCCGATGCGCGTAGCGCGCTTCGGCGTGGAATTGCGGCGCTGGGACCCGACAGCGAGGAAGCCAGGCACCTGGAGGCGTTTGCGGTCTCGCTCGGGCTTCCGGACACGGAGTAGCCAATTGACGCGGAAACAAAAACGATTGTCCGTCATAGGCGGCGCCCTCGGGTTCCTCGGACTTGCGACCGCGCTTGTCTTCTATGCGCTGGGCCAAAAGACGTCGTACTTCTATATGCCCGCCGATTTACAGCAGACGGCGGTCGCGCCCGGCGAGCGAATCCGCCTGGGGGGCCTGGTGGAGAAAGGCACGATCGTGCGCGGGCAGGGCACCGACATCACGTTCTCAGTGACCGACCGGGAAAAATCGGTGAAAGTGGCCTATAAAGGCATTCTGCCCGATCTTTTTCGTGAGGAGCAAGGCGTGATCACCGAGGGCACTTTCCGGCCGGACGGCGTTTTCCTTGCCGATAGCGTTCTTGCGAAACATGACGAAACCTACATGCCAAAGGAAGTCGCCGACAGCCTGAAGGCCAAGGGTGTCTGGCGGGAAGAGTGATGACTTTCATGGTTGAAACCGGTCACTTCGCGCTCGTTCTCGCCTTCGCATTGGCGCTGGTCCAGTCGAGCGTGCCGATGCTCGGTGCGCGAACCGGCGATGAGCGGTTGATGGCCGTCGGCCAGCCAATCGCGGTGACCGGTTTTATGTTGATCGCGCTTTCTTTCGGCGCGCTGACGACGGCCTATGTTCAGTCTGATTTCTCAGTCGCCAATGTCTTCGAGAATTCGCATTCGCTGAAGCCGCTCCTTTTCAAATTCACCGGGACATGGGGAAATCACGAAGGTTCGATGCTTCTCTGGGTCCTGATCCTCACCTTCTTCGGTGCACTTGTCGCGGTTTTCGGCGGCAATCTGCCAGCTTCACTGCGCGCGAACGTGCTTGCCGTTCAGGGCTGGATCGGCGCTGCCTTCATGCTGTTTGTGCTGGTCACGTCGAACCCGTTTGCAAGGCTAACGCCGGCGCCTTTCGAGGGGCGCGACCTCAACCCTGTGCTTCAGGACATAGGGCTCGCGATCCATCCGCCGATGCTCTATCTCGGCTATGTCGGGTTCTCGGTCTGCTTTTCCTTCGCGGTGGCCGCGCTTATCGACGGCCGCATCGATGCCGCGTGGGCGCGATGGGTTCGGCCATGGACGCTCGCGGCCTGGATGTTCTTGACCGGCGGCATCGCGATGGGTTCCTACTGGGCATACTACGAACTCGGCTGGGGTGGCTTCTGGTTCTGGGATCCTGTCGAAAATGCATCTTTCATGCCGTGGCTTGCCGGAACGGCGCTGCTCCATTCGGCTTTGGTCATGGAAAAGCGCTCAGCCCTTAAAATCTGGACGATACTCCTGGCCATTCTGACTTTCTCGCTGTCGCTTCTCGGCACCTTCCTGGTCCGCTCGGGCGTGCTGACCTCCGTCCATGCGTTTGCCACCGATCCAACCCGCGGCGTCTTCATCCTCGCCATCTTGACACTGTTCATTGGGGGCGCGCTTGCATTGTTCGCATTTCGCGCTTCCTCGCTGACCGCGGGCGGCATCTTCCACCCGGTTTCCCGCGAAGGCGCGCTGGTGCTGAACAACCTGTTCCTGACGACCGCGGCGGCGACGGTCTTCATCGGCACGCTTTATCCGCTTCTGGTCGAAGCTGTCGCTGGGGACAAAATCTCGGTCGGCGCACCCTTCTTCGATCTGACCTTTGGCCTTTTAATGGTTCCTCTGCTTCTGATCGCCCCGTTCGGCCCGATGCTGGCCTGGAAGCGGGGCGACCTCTTCGGAGCGGCCCAGCGGCTGGTCGCGGCATTCGGCGGCGCGTTGCTCGCGGTTCTCGTGGTCCTCCTCTTCGTCGATGGCGCTTCGGCCTTTGCAGCCGCCGGATCGGGATTGGCGTTCTGGCTCATTCTGGGTGCCGTGACCGATATCGCCTTGAAGTCCGGTGCTCCCTACGTGAAGCCGAATGTCGCGCTGCGCCGGCTCGCCGGTCTGCCGCGTTCGGCGCTTGGCACGGCGCTGGCGCATTTCGGCCTTGGCCTGACCGTGCTCGGCATCGTCGGCGTTGGCTCCCTCCAGACCGAGGCGATCGTCACCATGCGCCCCGGCGAAACGCTTGAGATTTCCGGATACATGCTGCGTTTCGACGGGATGCAGCCCTTCAAGGGACCGAACTACACGGAAGACAGGGGCCGGTTCATACTTTCCACGGACAAGGGCCAGCCGCTCGGTGAAATCGTATCCGCGAAGCGCTTCTATCCCGTGCGGGAGATGCCGACGACGGAGGCCGGCATCAGGACGCTCGGCCTCAGCCAGCTTTACGTCTCGTTGGGCGATGCAACTCAAGACGGCGGCATCGTGGTGCGGGTCTGGTGGAAGCCCTTGGTCACGCTGATCTGGATCGGGGCATTGGCGATGATGGCGGCTGGCGCGATCTCACTCATGGACCGGCGGTTGCGTGTAGGCGCGCCTGCCCGACGCCGGCTGTCCGAAGCCGGCAAACCGAAACCGGGCATGCCGTGAACGGGAAACAAGCCTTTGCATGGGCTTCGCTGGTCTTCGCGTTCACGATCGGGGGCACAGCACATGCCGTGCAGCCGGACGAAAAGCTCGCCGATGCCGCATTGGAGGCGCGCGCGCGCACCCTTTCGGCCGAACTGCGCTGCATGGTCTGCCAGAACCAGTCGATCGACGATTCTGACGCCGAACTCGCGCGGGACCTTCGAATCCTTGTCAGAGAACGCGTGACCGCCGGCGATACCGACCGGCAGGTCCTCGACTATGTTGTTTCGCGCTATGGTGAATTCGTCCTGTTGCGACCACGGCTCAGCGCGCGCAATGCATTGCTGTGGGGAGGGCCATTTTTGCTTCTGGTGGGCGGAGGGATGTTTGCATACCTAGCGATCCGGCGAAGCAGGAGACAGGAAGTCCCGGCACTGAGCGCGGAGGAAGATGTAGCACTACGGAGGATCCTTGACGATCAGATATGACGGCACCCGAAGTGGTTCCCAACTCCGGCATGCATCGCACAGGTCCAGGGTGTGTTGATTTTCAGGTGATGCCCAACGCACCCTAAAACCTCAACGCAATCTGAACATTACGAAAATTTCATGCGCCGGAAATGGCGCCGTAATGTGGTGCCGTCTATCCCTCAGACGATAGGATGCGCGTCAAAATCGCAACCCTTGGATTTTCATGAAAAGGATACGAGAGAAATGTCCACCTCCCCAGTTTCTCCTTTCAGCTCCCGCAAGGGTTTGATGGCGGCGGCCGCCTCGATCGCGATCGCCAGCGCGATCGGAATAGGTGCGTTGACGTCGGGCACGGTGCCTGTCTTCGCGGACGCCGTCCGTGTTGATGGCCCGCAGGCGCCCGGTTTTGCCGATGTCGTCGAGCACGTCTCACCTGCCGTAATCAGCGTGCGCGTAAAGGCAAAAATCGAGCCCGCTTCGGACGATGGAACGCAATTTTTCTCCAATCCGCCTGGATTTGACGATCTGCCCGACGATCATCCTATGAAGCGCTTCTTCCGAGAGTTCCGTGGCGATCAAGACGGCGGTCGGGATAATCACTTCGGCCATGGCGAGCACGGGCACAAGCCCCGCCCCGTGGCGCAGGGTTCGGGCTTCTTCATCTCAGAGGATGGCTATCTCGTCACCAACAACCACGTTGTCGAAGACGGGTCCGAATTTACAGTGGTCATGGACGATGGCGCCGAGCTCGACGCCAAGCTCATCGGTACCGATCCGCGTACAGACCTCGCGGTCCTCAAGGTGGATGACAGCCGCAAGTTCACCTACGTTGACTTTGCTGACGACGCAAAGGTCCGCGTTGGCGACTGGGTTGTCGCTGTCGGGAACCCCTTCGGCCTCGGCGGCACAGTCACCGCTGGCATCGTCTCGGCTCGCGGCCGTGATATCGGCGCCGGCCCGTATGACGATTTCATCCAGATCGATGCTGCAGTGAACCGTGGCAACTCCGGTGGCCCGGCCTTTAACCTCAATGGCGAGGTGGTAGGTATCAACACCGCGATCTTTTCGCCCTCCGGCGGCAATGTAGGCATTGCTTTCGCCATTCCCGCCTCCACTGCAAAACAGGTCGTGCAGGAGTTGATGAAGGACGGCACGGTTCAGCGCGGTTTCCTCGGTGTTCAGATACAGCCTGTCAGCGCGGAAATCGCTGAATCGCTCGGTCTCGCCGGCACGAAGGGCGCGCTTGTGGCCGAATCGCAGGCCGACGGTCCCGCTGGGAAGGCTGGCGTCGTCGCTGGCGATGTCATCACGGCGGTCAATGGCAAGGAAGTCGCATCTCCCAAGGAGTTGTCGCGGATGATCGGCGGCATGACGCCTGGTAAACCGGTCGAAATCACAGTGTGGCGCGACGGCAAATCCGAGGCGTTCAAGCTGGATCTCGGTGAGCTGCCGGCCTCCGATAAGCAGGCCGCCAACAAGCAGCCAGATGGCGATGCACCGGCAACGGACACGTTGGCGAGTCTGGGGCTGACCGTGTCGCCCGCAGATGACGGCAAGGGTCTGGTTGTCACTGACGTTGACCCCGATGGCAATGCGGCGGACCGTGGCATGCAGGCGGGCGATGTCATCGTGACCGTGAATTCGAAGCAAGTCACAAGCTCTGCCGACGTTACGGCAGCTATGGCTGACGCGGCCAAGGCGGGCCGCAAGGCGGTTCTCGTTCAGGTAACTCGCGACAACACCAGCCGCTTCGTGGCGCTGCCGGTAGCCAAAGGCTAAAACCCCGGTCTGCCGCCAAGAAAGTCGGCGGCAAAGCCTTACCCGAGCACGGTTCTGCGGCAGCAGGTGTCCATCGCCTGCTGCCACCGCTTGTCGAAGGAGAATGTTCGGCCCTCAGATTCTGGGTATAAGGGTGCCATGAAGATTCTGGTTATCGAGGACGACCGCGAGGCGGCTGAATACCTGCAGAAGGCCCTGTCCGAGGCTGGCCACATCGCCCATGCCGTTTCGGAGGGGGAAACCGGCTTCGCCATGGCGGATTCCAATGAATATGATGTGCTGATCGTCGACCGGATGTTGCCGCGCCGCGACGGGCTCTCCGTCATCGCGGGACTGCGCTCGCACGGGAACAATACGCCTGTGCTGATCCTTTCCGCCCTCGGCGAGGTGGACGATCGCGTGACCGGATTGCGGGCCGGAGGAGACGACTATCTCACGAAGCCTTTCGCATTCTCCGAACTTCTCGCGCGAATTGAGGTGCTGAACCGTCGCGCGGTGACAAAGGAGGTCGAAACGGTCTACCGCGCCGGTGATCTCGAACTCGACCGTCTTTCGCACTCGGTTCGCCGTGCCGGCAAGGAAATCACGCTGCAGCCGCGCGAGTTTCGACTTCTCGAATACTTGATGCGCCATGCGGGGCAAGTGGTCACCCGCACGATGCTTCTCGAGAATGTGTGGGATTATCACTTCGATCCGCAGACGAACGTCATCGACGTGCACGTCTCGCGCTTGCGCGGCAAGATCGAGAAGGGATTCGAAAGTCCGGTCCTGCACACCGTTCGCGGCGCTGGCTACATGCTCAGGGCAAGCTAGGCCCAATGCTGGCCAAGCTGCCGGCCATAATGCGAACAACAGCCGCGCGGCTCTCGGCGCTCTACTTGCTGCTGTTCACCATCTGCGCAGTTCTGCTCGTAGTCTACATGACGTCCCTTTCGGCACGAATGCTAACGGCGCAGACGACGGAGACCATCAATGAGGAGGTGCTAGGACTTGCGCAGGCCTATCAACGCGGCGGCCTGCCGCTACTCGTACGCACCATAGAGCGCCGCGCGCGCCAGCCGGGAGCCAACCTCTACCTCATCGCCGATCCCAACGGGCGCATTCTTTCCGGCAATGTCGAGAGCCTGGAGCTGGGCGTGCTGGAGACCGAAGGATGGACCGCACGTCCGTTCGCATATGAGCGTTTCGGCGAAGGCGGGACGGAGCGCCTGAATCCCCAGGCAGCGGAGCCGGGGCAAGCCGTCGAGACGGCGGAAGGCCACGATGCCATTGCGGTCGTGCTTCGTTTGCCCAACGGGATGATCATGCTGGTCGGCCGCGACCTTGGTGAGCCCGAGCAATTCCGCGCGGTTGTGCGGCGCGCGCTGATGTTCGCGCTCGGCATGATGGGCCTTGGAGCACTCGCGATCTGGTACTTCGTCGGGCGCCGGGCGTTGAAGCGCATCGACAGCATTTCAGAAACCAGCACGCGAATCATGGAAGGCGACCTGACACGCCGGCTGCCCGTAACGGGTGCGGGCGACGAGTTTGATCGCCTGTCGGAAAAACTCAACGCAATGCTCGCGCGGATCGCTACCCTGAACGAGGGACTGAAGCAGGTTTCCGACAACATCGCACACGACCTGAAAACGCCGCTCACACGACTGAGGAACCGAGCTGAGGCGGCCTTGGCGGGACAACGCAAGCCAGCCGAATACCGCGCGGCGCTGGAAGCCACGATCGCCGAATCCGACCAGCTTATCCGCACGTTCAAAGCGATCCTGATGATTTCGCGGTTGGAGGCGGGATATTCGGCGGAGCAGGTGACCAAGGTCGATCTCGCCGACGCGGTGCGCGATGTGGTCGAACTCTACGAGCCGGCCGCAGAGGACGTTGGGGTCATTCTTGAAGCCCGCCTCGACGGTTCTTTCGTGGTTGTTGGCAACCGAGAACTTATCGCGCAGGCGTTGTCCAACGTGGTCGACAACGCGATCAAGTACTCGGCCGGAACGGTTGAAAAGCCGCATGTGGCAGTCTCTCTCGAGCATGCCGGCCGTGAAATCCGTCTTGTGGTTGCCGACAACGGGCCTGGCATTCCGAACGAATCCGATCGCCAGCGCGCGACGGAGCGCTTTGTCCGCCTTGAGGAAAGCCGCTCGCAGCCCGGCTCAGGTTTGGGACTGAGCCTTGCCGGCGCGATCATGCATTTCCACGGTGGAAAGCTTGATCTTTGCGCCAACAATCCGGGATTATCCGTGACCATGATATTCCCAAGCGCGAAAGACGGATGACGGCAGTGACCGCAAAAAGAACTTCGGAGGGCGCGAGCTGGTTTGGCCCGTCGCTTCGGAAGCTTGCTCCGCTGGATGCGGACGCCGCCAACCGTGAATTGGAGGGCATTGCCGAGATCGCGAAGGAACGCGGACTGCCGCGCCTTGCGGGAACTCCTTTCGGCAAAGAATGCCTCGGCCGATTTTCTTGCCGCGCTTTTCGATCTCTCGCCGTTCATGCGCGATTGCGTCCGCCGGCAGCCAGAAATACTGGACCGGCTGTTCGACGTGTCCATCGACACGCGGCTCATGGGGATCGGCAGGACAATCGAGGAATGCGCTGCCGCCGAGGATGTGACGGAAGCCCAGCTGATGAAGGATCTGCGCCTTTTGAAAACGGAAGCGCAATTTCTCATCGCGCTTTCCGATCTGGCAGGCGACGCGACCACGGAAGGCACCGTCAGGCGCCTCTCGGACCTGGCGGATGCGTGCGTTGGCGCTGCGGTGGATTTCCTGCTGAAGGATGCGCACGCCAAGGGCAAAATCACTCTGTCCGACACTAATAACCCGGCGGAAAGCTCCGGCTGGATCGTGCTTGGAATGGGCAAGCTCGGAGCGCGCGAACTCAATTTTTCCTCCGACATCGATCTGATCGTTTTCGTCGATCCGAATGCGCCGGCGATCACTGATCCTTTTGAGTCGATTGAACTGTTCGCCCGCCTTACCCGCCGGCTCGTCCGCGTTCTCCAGGAGCGCACCGAGCACGGCTATGTCTTTCGTACTGACCTTAGGCTGCGCCCCGATCCCGGCTCGACTCCGCTGGCCATACCGGTCGAGGCGGCGCTGAACTACTACGAAGGGCGCGGCCAGAACTGGGAGCGGGCCGCGATGATCAAGGCGCGGCCGGTCGCGGGAGACATCAAGGCGGGCGAGGCGTTCCTGAAGGAATTGCAGCCCTACGTCTGGCGGAAATACATGGATTACGCTGCAATAGCCGATGTCCACTCGATCAAGCGCCAGATACATGCCCACAAGGGCCATGGCGAGATCGCGGTCAAGGGCCACAACGTGAAGCTGGGCCGCGGCGGTATTCGCGAGATCGAATTTTTCGTCCAGACCCAGCAACTCATCGCCGGAGGGCGCTTTCGAGATTTGCGCGGCCGCGAAACAGTGCCGATGCTGAGAACGCTTGCTTCCCACGGTTGGATCACCGGGGAAGCGTGTGATGGGTTGATCGCCCAATACTGGTTCCTGCGTGCCGTCGAGCATGCGATCCAGATGATCGCCGACGAACAGACGCACACGCTTCCGGAAGATGACGAGGGCATCGAGCGCGTCGCTCGGATGCTGGGCTTTGCCGGCGGTGAAGATTTCCAGGCGGCGTTCAGCGCGTCGCTGCAACTGGTCGAACGCCACTATGCCGCACTTTTCGAAACGGCGCCGCAGCTTTCGGCGGGCGTCGGCAATCTTGTCTTTACGGGCGATGTTGACGATCCGGATACGTTGTGGACGCTCCGCAACCTCGGCTTCCAGCGGCCAAGCGACATCTGCCGCGTCATTCGCGGTTGGCATTTTGGCCGCTATCGCGCCACGCAGTCGGCCGAGGCGCGTGAAAGACTGACCGAGCTGACACCGGCGCTGCTCGGGGCATTCGGGCAGACGAAGCGGGCCGACGAAGCGGTGATGCGGTTCGACGAGTTCCTGGCGGGGCTGCCGGCCGGGATTCAGCTTTTTTCACTGCTTCAGTCGAACCCGGCACTCCTGAAACTGTTGGCGACCATCATGGGTGCTGCTCCCAGGCTCGCAGCGATCATCACCCGCCGGCCGCATGTGTTCGACGGCCTGCTCGATCCGTTGCTGCTGTCCGAGCTACCCAATCGCGCCTACCTTGCGGCGCGCCTGTTGGCTTTCCTGGAAAACACCGTCATCTATGAGGAAGTTCTCGATCGGCTTCGTATCTTTGCGTCGGAGCAGAAGTTCCTGATCGGTGTGCGCCTCTTGACTGGGACGATTGACCCAAAGCGGGCCGGAAAGGCGTTCTCCGACCTGGCGGATCTGACGATAGGCGCCGCATTGAACGCCGTAACCGCCGAGTTTGCCGTCCGGCACGGCACGGTGGCAGGCGGAAAGGTTGTCATTCTTGGCATGGGCAAGCTGGGCAGCCGGGAGCTGACTGCTGGCTCAGACGTCGACCTGATCCTCCTCTATGATCACGACGCCGACGCGGAGGAGTCCGACGGCCCAAGGCCGATGGCGCCCTCGCACTACTATGCGAGGCTCACGCAGCGCCTGATCTCGGCGGTTTCGGCGCCCATGGCCGAAGGCGTACTTTACGAGCTGGACCTGAGGCTGAGACCTTCCGGCAACAAGGGGCCGGTCGCGACGCACTTTTCAGCCTTCAGCAAATATCAGCGCAACGATGCATGGACCTGGGAGCACATGGCGCTGACTAGGGCGAGGCCCATCGGGGGTGACCCGCGGTTCCTCCAGGCGGTGGAGTCCGAGGTCGCCGCCATACTGGCTTTGCCGCGCGACAGGAAAAAAGTAGCCACTGCCGCCGCCGAGATGCGTGCGATGATCGAGAAGGAGAAGCCGCCGCGCGATAGCTGGGATCTGAAGCTCATCCCCGGCGGGCTGATCGATCTTGAATTCATTGCGCAATATGCGGTGCTGATTGGTCAGATCGCCAATGAAGCGCGACCGACCGGGACAATCGACGTCCTTGCGACGCTTGCGCCCTCCCTGATCGATGCACAAGGGAGACAGGAACTCGTCGATGCGCATACGTTGTTTTTCGGGCTGACACAGATGACGAGGCTGTGCCTCACCGGTCCGCTCGAACCGGATGACATCCCGCCGGGGCTATCGGACCTGCTTACCGGAACGACGGACCTGCCCGATTTTCGGGTGCTGAAGGCCCATGTCCAGGAGACGGCACGCAAGGTCCGAAGGCGCTTCGAAATTCTCTTTCGCGGGAAGTGAACACGCAGTCAGGCTGCGGCTTTGACCTGCCTCGGGTCTCTGTTTTGCGTCTCGTGCCCCGGGATGCGGACCGATACGATCGTGCCCACGCCTTGGGTTGAGCGGATTTTCAGTGCGCCGCCGTGCAGTTGCGCCAGCGAACGAGAAATAGCGAGACCGAGACCGGATCCAGTGTGATTCTTGGAAAACTGGTTCTGAACCTGTTCGAAGGGGCGGCCAAGCTTGCTGAGCGCCTCCCTCGGAATCCCGCAGCCGGTGTCTTCGATGGTCAGCATCATCGCGCCGGACACCTTGCGGGCGCGGACAAGTATCGTGCCGCGTTCTCCGGTGAACTTGACGGCGTTGGACAAAAGGTTGAGCGCAATTTGCTTTATCGCACGCCGGTCCGCGAAGAGCGTCATCTTGTCGGCAATCCTGGTCTCGACGGTAATCGACTTCTGCGCGGCCTGCAGAGAGATGACCCTCACCGTTTCGCGGATCAGCGGACACAAGTCGATCTCCTCCCGGTCAATCGAGAATTGTCCGGCCTCGATCTTGGACATGTCGAGGATATCGTTGATGACGCCGAGCAGGTAGATGCCGCTGCCGTGGATGTCACCGGCATATTCCCTGTAACGCTCCGATCCTAGGGGCCCGAAGAGCGCCGACTGCATGAGCTCCGAAAAACCGATGATCGCATTGAGCGGCGTGCGCAACTCGTGCGACATGTTGGCGAGGAATTCCGATTTGGCACGGTTCGCGGTTTCGGCGCGCTCGGTTTCGCTCATGCACTTCTTGTTGAGTTCAACCAGTTCCCGAGCACGTTCCTGCTCGGCTTTGCGCGCCAGGCTGAGATCGTGAATCGTCGCCATCAAGCGACGTTCGCTGTCCACCAGCTTTTCCTGATGCTGCTTCAACTGCGTAATGTCGGTACCGACGGACACCGTTCCGCCATCACGTGTGCGCAGCTCGTTGAGCTGCACCCAGCGGCCGTCGGCAAGTTGCCGCTCATAGGTGGCTCCGCCATGCGGTCCGTGAGCGTTGGCGAGGCGCCGGTCTGAAACAGGCGCGATCATCTTCGGCTCCAGAACGTCGCGGCTGACGCCAGGCACGATATGTTGGTCTGCCAGACCGTTGTCCTGTTGATACTTGGTGTTGCACATCACCAGCCGGTCGGCGGCGTCCCACAGAACAAATGATTCCGTGATGTTCTCGATAGCCGCGCGCAGGCGCAGGTCGGCGACCTCGGACCGCTGTGCGAGATTGTGCTGTTCGGTCACGTCGACTGCGATCCCGATGAGCTGGATTTCCGGAGCGTCCGGGTCGGCCACCTGGGCGCGCGCGCGCACCCAGATCCACTGCCCATTGGCATGCCTCATGCGGAATACCTGGTCGATGTGGTCCACTTCGCGCCTGACGATCTGGTT
>CAWEYO010000022.1:0-194355 GCA_963813315.1 uncultured Alphaproteobacteria bacterium
TCGACCTGCCGGGCGCGTGAAGCAGTGGAGAGTCCTGTGTTCATGATTTCGTGCCGTTCCTTGATCTTAACGTTGCCGTTTGAGCATATGTCTACTCGCCGCCGGAGCAGGCGGTAGTCCTCCATGCTTGGCCAGGATTCGTTAACCCGTGTCGGGGGCGGAGCGGGCGCATGCGGTCTATAGTCAGCGCGAGCAGTTGGCCGATGCGGTACTGGTGGGTCAATCAGAACCAGACGTACCGGGCTGAAGTGCGCGGGAGCTTCATGTGGTCCCCGAAGCAGAACGCGAACGGAGCCCGCAATCAGTTCTACGAGAACATGCGAGAGGTGTCGCCCGGCGACGTCGTGTTCTCGTTCTGCGATACGCGCATCAAAGCAATCGGCGTCGTGACCGGCGGAGCGCAGACCGGCCCGAAGCCCGACTTCGGTGCCGCTGGCTCGAACTGGTCGCGAGAAGGCTGGTTCGTCCCGGTCGACTACTGCGTCCTAAACAACCAGATCCGTCCCAAAGACCACGCTGCAATCCTTCGCCCGTTCCTGCCGTCGAAGTACTCGCCGCTTCAGGAGAGCGGTGACGGCCTGCAGTCCGTATACCTCGCTGAGCTCCCTCAGGCACTCGCTGATGCTCTCATCGGTCTAATCGGGCAGGCGTACTGGGACGCGTACTCGACGATCGCCGTTCTTCAGAGCGCGCCTGAGCCGGCCGACATCGAAGCGACAATTGTTGACGGCAGCATCACCGGACCGACATTCAGGGAGCAGCTCGTGAGAGCCAGGCGTGGCCAGGGGGTGTTCAGGGCCAACGTTCTGCTCCGGGAAGAATCTTGTCGCGTCACGAGAGTCAGCGAGCCGAGACACTTGAAGGCGAGTCACATCAAGCCATGGCGGGATGCGACTGATGCCGAGCGTCTCGACGGCGCCAACGGCCTGTTGCTGTCGCCGCACATTGATCACCTATTCGACGAGGGCTACATCACGTTCTCGAGCAGTCAGGAACTCGTCATCGTCCCTGAGGTCAGAGACAAGCTTCTGGAGGCCTGGGGCATCGACTCCGGCGTGCGCGTTGGCGAGTTCTCGAGAGAGCAGAACGGCTACTTGGACTATCACCGTGTCAACGTGTTCAAGCACTCGCTCCTCGACAGGTAGCCGACTTCCCGCGTCGCCTTGTTCGTGCCATTCCCTTGCCACCGCGATTCAGTCATCGACGTGCTAAGCTGCCTCGCATGGCGGGCCAGGACACACGCAGTCTCGCCCACTCCGACGAGGACGCTGGCGAAGCTTCCGCTGCGGGAAGTCCTCGACTTCATTCGTTGCCGACAGCGACGCGGGCTCCGGTGAGCGTCTCTCGCGAGGACAGTCTGCGCCACGCGGAAACGCAGATGCTTCTGAACGACTACTCACAACTACCCGTGATGACGGGCGACCGAACGGTCCATGGGCTGATCAGTTGGAAGTCGATTGGAAAGGCGCATGTGGTCGGGACGGCAGGACCACGAGTCGTGGACTGCATGGACCCCGAGGTTCGAGTGCTGTCTGGCGACATGCCCCTACTTCGAGCAGTGGGCGAAATCATCCAACACGAGATCGTGCTCGTTCAAGATAGGGCCAAGAAAATCGTCGGGATAGTGACCACCACCGATCTCAGCGTGCAGCTCCGCGATCTGACGGACGCATTCCTCTTGATCGGCAACATCGAAAGACAGATCAGGCGGTTGATGGGCAACCGCTTTGATCTAGATGTTCTGCGGTCCTTCGTGCCAAGAGACTCCAGTCGCGTCGTCCAGGGCGTTGAGGACCTCAGCTTTGGAGAGTACCTGCGGCTCCTTCAAGTACCGGAACACTGGTCGAAGCTGGGCCTGAAGGTCGACTCCACCGTCGTGCTGAAACGCCTCGAGCAAGTGCGCACGATTCGCAATGCCGTGATGCATTTTCGTTCCGATTCCATAAACGGAATAGATCTCGACAGCCTGCGATTGACCGAGGCGTTCTTGGCTTCTCTCTCGCCGGCCTGACTCAATCGTCTTTCCACCCTCAGATGCTGGGAGATGGCCAACCCTGGACTCGAACCAGGATCTCCCCCTTCAGCAACCGCCCGGCCGTCCGACAGCGGCTCCTGAAGGGGAGCGCTCTACCAATTAAGCTAGTCGGCCAATACTCTACGAGCAATCAATCGAGCTCGGTCCGCGTCGAGCCCGTCCTGCATCTGAAGGCGACCCGCAGCGGCATTGATGCGCCGTTCGCAGTCATGCGCTAAATGCTTCCAACTGTCCTTCGGGACCAGAGCCAGAAGCACGTCATCTCCCGGATCGAACGCCGCGGAGATTTGTTCGGCCACATGAAGTGCTACCCGGGCGAACAGCTTGACATCAGCGAACGACAAATCCATGGGAGAACCCGGCGCCTTGCCGTGACCAACTGACTGCCAACGGTCGCGGACATCCGCTAGGTCGGTGTGGTGTTCTCTGAAGTAGTCGCTGGAAGTCCTGCTGTTCTCATCAGAGGGGTGAACGATTGCGTTACGACAAACCCGGTAGTAGTCCAAGGCACACTCGTCTGTTCCGAGAACCAGCGCGCCCGATGGAAGATTACGGCGAACTTCTTCAACGGGCGTGTCGCCCTTGGAGTGATTCCATGGCTGACACCGGAGCGCTGGCCCATCTGCCCGCAGCTCTCGTATGAAGGCGTCGAATCCCGCGTACAGTGCCGACAAGTTCGAGTCGTGCGGCAGCCAGTTGCGCTCTCGAGGACTCCATGCCACTGAGCGTGATTCCTACGGTCTTGGCGAGGTCGCCCCATGGGTCAGAACCCGTTGCGTCCTTCAGTGTCTGAGCCGTATGACGGACGGCGGTTTCGACGGCCGCCGAAGCCGCGAGTCAGCTCCCCCACGAACGTCTTAAAAGCTCGATAGCTGGGAAGCCAGAACGCCACGATCAGGATCCCTTCAGATCATCCAAGAATTCCGATGCTGGATCGACACGCGCTGATCGAGAGTCGATCGCGTGCCCGCGTGCAGGCGACGTAGAGCAGCTGCCGCTCGGTGTCGTAGACCTCCTGCAGATCTCCGTCGTCGCCAACGTTTTCAATCCGAGCCTGCAGTGGCAATACTTCGTCGTCGCACGCCATGACCGCGACGACGCGGAACTCGAGCCCCTTGGCCAGGTGCATCGTGGCGACGTTCACGCTGCCAGGTCTGACGTCAACTCGTTCGTCGAGTACACGCGGGAGACAGGGCGGCGGACTTCACCGCCGATGTCGCCCGCTGCACCTGGTCTGACGACCTCACGAACACGCCGATCTCGTGCGGCTGCACACCATCCGCCGCCAGCGCGCGCAGCCAGGCGCCGACGGCTTCGGATTCCTCAGTCTCGGTCGCGAAGGTGCGGATCTCAGGAGCCGGTCCGTTGAACACCGACACGGTGTGTCGCCGTTCCTCTCGGTTGCCGTCGACATCCGTGAGTTCAGGACCGAGCAGACGATCGGCCTGTTCGCGAATCTGGTGAGAAGTCCGGTAGTTCACGCGCAGGGTCTTCGATCGGCCGCGAACGTCCACGCCGAGCGCCTTCCAGGAGAACGGCTGCTGGAAGATGCGCTGGCCGAGGTCGCCGGAGAAGAAGAGTCCGTTGGGCCGTCCACCGGCGAGCGCCGCGAGGAAGCGCAATTGCGCGATGCTGATGTCCTGCGCCTCGTCGACGACCGCTGCGTCGTAGGCCGGCGTTGGCCGTTTCGCCTGCGCATCGGCCAGAGCCTGGAATACGGCGGACTCGGTCATGAGGCCGCGGGTCTTCAATCCCTCGCGCACCTGCTCGAAGATCTTCCACAGGACCGCTCGTCTGGCTTCCGGCAGACGGGTGCGGCGGCCGAGGCGCTGGACGTCCCGATACGCCTCCCAAGTACCAAGCTGCCACGCATCGACAACCTGGTCCCATTCCGTTCGCAGGAACAGCGCCCGGAACTTGTGATCGCCGGCGGCCGGCGATGCCTCTCGCAACAGCGCGTCGACGTCCTCCTTCGACGCCAGCCGCACGGGGCCAAGCTGCGCCTGGTGCAGGCGGATGCCGAGGTTGCTCATCGCGTGGACTTCGAGCCTCTCCGCCACACGCGGCTCGTTACCAATCAGCCGCTTGACGTTGGCGCGAAGCGCATGCGCGAGCGGCTCCGAGAACGTCGCGAGAAGTATGCGGCCGTCCGGATTCGCCCGTGCCAGATGGACGGCGCGGTGCAGCGCAACGACTGTTTTCCCCGTGCCGGCGGAGCCCGCCACGCGAGCAGGCCCGGCGTATTGGTGGGTGACCAGTTGGCGCTGCTCGGGGTGCAGGAAGACCGCCCACTTGTCCCACGGCGCATCCAGAGCGCGTTCGAGCTCCTCGACGCTCGTCACGACGCGGAAACGCCGCTGGGCATCGGGATGCGCGAACGGATCCGGCACCGGCGCCGCTGGCAGCACTCGCGGCGTGCCGCCCGTGGCAAGCTCCAGAATGGCTTCGGCAGCTTCCGCGGGCAGGTGCTGGGCCAGGGCGAGCAGGCCGTCCTCGTCTGCCTGCCGAACGTCGTTCAGCCACTCCGAAGGCACGCCGTATCCGAGAAGTTGATCGTCCGAAATCGCGACGAGGGGCTTCGTCTTAGGCTTGGGCTCCGCCTCAGCTTGGACGTATGCCGGCACCACAATCTCGCGGATCGACTCGCGAAGCTCGATCATCTGGGCCGCACCGGTGGCGGGATGAGTCTCGAGCTTCCTGCGCTCCCCCCACGCGTACGCACGGTCGTGGTGACCGACGTAGCAGAGCAGCAAGCTGGTGTCAGTGCGGTGCACGATCAGCCGGATGTCGGCGTTCACCCTGACCGACCAGAAGCGCTTGTCCTTTGCCTTATCGAGCCTGTGAAAGCTCAGACCCGGTGCCGACGGGTCCATCTGCAGATCAAAGGCGGTCGTCTTGACGGCCTTCTGCTCGTCGCCGGTCAGTCGCGCGAGGCTGTCGGTGAACGTGTCGGCGATGAGGAACGTTCATTCGGGCGGTTCGCGCTCCTCCGCCGACTCGTCGTCGATGCGGATGTCCTCAGGCTGCACCCACACGACCGGCCATCTCCAGGTCGCCATGGGATTGCCGAGTCGCTTTGTGAAAGCGTCTGGCATCTCGCGCCGCTTCCAACAGCGCTTCATCGATGGCTCGTCCATCTTCGAACAGTTCGTCAAGCGTAGGCTTGGCCTCACTCATCGTCATACCCCTTTGCCGCATCGCGCCACGTCTCTGGATCCGAAGCTTCGTTGGCTCTTCCCGACCGCCTGTCGCGGCCAGCCGCGGCCCTCTGATGGCGGACCCATCGTAGAGTCGCCACGTATCGGCCAGTGGCCGATAGAGCGTGAAGAAGTTCCGGCGTCCGCGGTCGAAGCGCCGCCTCACCGTCTCAGCGGGCACGTCATGTCCACCGGTCCGAACGCGTTCCGCGACGCTGGCCAGTGCAAGATCGACGGTCGGCAGCCAGAGGTAGACGACGTGCACGCTGTAACCACGTTTCTTCAGCCGTCCGAGCCGCCGAACGAGCGCGTGGCTGGCGAGCGTGGATTCGAAGGCGAAGCTCTTTCCCTGAGACTCGAGGGAGTCGAGCCTCTCCAACATAATCCGACCCGCTTCAAAGGCCACGTCCTCTGGCCTGAATGCCGAGAATCCTTGCGCCAGAGTGTCGGCATTGACAAACTCCTCGACCTTCGAGGACCCGCGAAGCAGCCGCGGTGCGGCCGTCGACTTGCCTGCACCGTTGGGTCCGCCGAGCACGACGACTCCGGGCGAAATGGTGGCCATGAGGCGCTCACTCCACCCGGAACACCTTCATCACCTCGTCGCCGAGGTGGTTGATGACCTTGACGGCGATGCGTCCGCTCTTCGGTATCGGGAACGGCCGCGACACGGCGCTGTTGAGCGTGGCCCACACGTCGGGGTCGATCTCCGCCTTGAGCGTGGTCTTGAGCGCGCCGTACGGATCGTTCTGGCCCAGGAAGTAGGCGTGGCGGACGAAGAAGCTCTCTTCGTTGTAGTCGGTGTCGATGAACCAGCAGGCGATGCCGTCCGGTCCGTCGCTTCGGACCTCTCCCGTCGTCGGATCGAAGACGTCGACGCCTTTCACGTGCACCATCAGACGTCCATCGGCCTCGTGCAGAATCTCGATGTCGGGCTCGCCGAAGACGACGAACAGGTTGCCCTTGCCGGTGGGCTTGAGGTCGCCGCCCATGTGCAGGTCGGCGTTCATGCGCGCCTTGAGCACCGGGATGCGTCCGAGCTTGCTGAACTCGCTGGCGTGCGCCTCGTAGTTGAAGGCGCAGGCGATGAGGACGTCGAAACCGGCATCGCCCGCCTCGCGCGCGGCCTTGACGAGATCCGGCCGCTGCACGGTTCCAAACTCAGGGCCGATGAAGATGGCGGCCCGCTTTTCGACGTCTCCCTCGCGATAGCGTCCCTCCGCGCACACCATCTCGCCGGGCCACGGCGTGAGCGACTCGAAGGCGATCCGGCCTTCCTTGTGCGCTTGCTGGACACCGGCCGCGTGAAGGTTCTCGAGGATCATCTGCTCGAACGATTGAGCGCCGCTCTCTTTGATCTGCAGCGGATCGATCAGCTCGTCGTTCTCGTCGACGCCGAGCGTGCGGTGCGGACTGAGGCTCTCGACGGTGAACGGCCCGGCGACGCGGACGGTCTTCGGATCCGAGTACGGCCGGTCGTAGAGGAACTCGAACTCCGCCTTGCTCGCGATCGAGGCGTCGATCGCTTTCTGCCGCGCGATGCGCGCCTCCCAGAAGTCGGCGAGCGGCTTGTGCGTTGACGCCGGCCAGTCCGCCGGCGCTTCGCGCGGGACCTCCCACTCGACGAGCGCGGAGGCCGACACGACTTCGCCGCTCGGCATCGTGAAGGTGGCGTCGGCTGTCGCGTCGAAGCGGACGTCCTTGCCCTCGCGACCGCCGGTCGTCACCCGGAACGGCGTCTTGTGGCCGCGCAGCGCGGCGTTCAGCCGGTCGAGCGCGGCCTGGACCTTCGGCTGATGCTCGTCCCAGATGACGTCGATCTCCGCGTTGTTGGCGATCGACTTCAGCGTGACGTGCGGCACGCGCTCATAGACGAAGCCGTGACGGACGTTGCCGTGCGTCGGTCTGTCGGCGAACGCGCGTCCGCTGACTTCGGCTTCCTTGCGAAGACCTTCAGGAGAATCGGCGAGCAGGTAGTACGGATACCGCGCGCCCATGATGCGGGCGCGGGCGAGAGCGAGCGCGACGCGCGACGTGTCGATCGTGATCCAGCGGCGGCCCCATTGCTCGGCGACGTAGGCCGTCGTGCCAGAACCGCACGTCGGGTCGAGCACAAGATCGCCAGGATCGGTCGTCATCAGAACGCAACGCTCGACAACTTCTGCGGTCGTCTGAACCACGTAGACTTGTCGTCGGTGAACGCTCCGAGTCCGAGTGTCCGTCCAGACGTTCGTCATGCTGGATACGCAGCGAAGTCGTCGAAGAATAGCGTACGTAGCGAAGTGCTGTTGCCGTCGGCAGCTAGTCGCGGCCGCTCTGCGCGAGATCGTGGCCATCCAGTCTGATTGCGTTTTCCAACGCGCCTTTCGGCCAGGGTCGAACGCTTGACCGTCGAAGTCGACCGGAGACTTCGACGCTGACCCTCGCCGTTGTCGCGACTGATCGCTGTCAGATCAGTCGATGCGTCGTCCGCGATCGAGGCTGTTGCGCCGACGTCGATCGTCCTCGCTGTCGTCAGATGCCGTCGCTCAGCGTCTCGCGGTCATCAGATGCGTGAATGCGTGATCGCACCGACTCCGCCGCCAGCGCTTCGAGCTGCATAAACGGCTGCGATACTTTAGTGCCGTCGACTGTCTTGGCGTACCAGAGGATGTAGTCGTCGACACGAGCCAGCAGGTACCGCGTCGTGAGCGCCCGTCGTTCTTGAAAGACGATCTGCGCCACGAAGTTGTCGTTCGCCAAACACCTCGTCCATCAGCGCCCGCACGCGATGGACGTTCTCGTCGCCGATCTGAACGAAGATCGAGCCCGAATCGGCAAGCAGATCGCGGGCGACAGTGAGCCGATCGCGCAGGTAGGTCAGGTAGCTGTGAATGCCGTCGCGCCACGTGTCGCGAAACGCCTTCACCTGCTCCGGCTCGCGCGTGATGTGGTCGGCGTTGCCGTCCTTGACGTCACGGCTCGTCGTCGACCACTGGAAGTTGCTGTTGAACTTGATGCCGTACGGCGGGTCGATGTAGATGCACTGCACCTTGCCGCGCAGCCCCTCGCGCTCGGCGAGGCTGGCCATCACCTGGAGCGAGTCGCCCAGGATCATCCGGTTGGTCCAGTTCTGATCGTGCTGGTAGAAGTCGGTCCGGTCGGCGCCTTCGGCGACGCCGTTGAAGTCCGCGAAGAGATCAATCTGCGCACCCGGAGTCCTGCGCCTTCGTGTCCTTCGACTCCCTGAGCAGGTCGTCGATCAGGACCTTCGGATGCACCTTCTCCTGGATGTAGAGCGGCGGCGCCTGGACGACGAGGTCGCTCCAGTCCTGGTAGTCCTTGCCGCGCCACACGAGCTGCGGATCGAGGTCGGTGTTGCGCGGATATCGAATCTCCTTCCGCGCAACGTGCTCGGCCTCGAGCACCGACTGGTGCTCGGCGGTCGGGATGTTCAGCCGCTTGTCGTCGGTGTGGCGAAGCGCCTCGACGTTCTTCGCGGCCTTCGGCGGTTTCGGGGCTTCGGGGCTTGCGGACGCTTCGCCACGTCAACCCACCTGCTCGACTGCCGGCGCCGATGCGTCGATCATCCGATTGAACTCCTGCGCGACCTTGGCTTCGAAGTCGGCTTCCATCTGATACACGTCGGTCAGCTCCGCGAACGCCCATCGCCCGAACGTCCCGAGGTTGTTCACGCCGGGCACCCAGTACGTGTCCATCGTCAGCTTCTTGTCCTTCGCGTCTTCGCGGCGGTAGCCCTTCGTCTCGACGACCAGGCGCAGCAGGTCGTCGGGACCATGCCCGTCGTCCACCAGCACGATGAAGTCCGGCCGATACCGGCGCACCTCTGATCCGATAGCGATAGGGAACCTCGAATCCGAGATTGTGGTTCTTCGTGTACGCCGCCACCCGCGGATGCGCCTCGACGACGCGACAGAGCTCGGCCTCCCACTGGCTGTCGAGCACGACCCAGTTGACGTGGTTCTTCGGCGGCGGGCCGCTCGTGTCCCAGCGATCGGGCTTCGACGTCGGGAAGCGGACGTGCGCCGTGGAGCCACTCGGATTGTACGGATCGAGCAGCGCCTTGATGGGCCGCTGGCCCTGAAGGGCGGTGGTGATGCCGGCCGTGATCCGGTTGCAAGCCGCGTCAGCCAGATCCTCGTACAGCAGCAGCGCGGGGTACGTGCCGCCCTTGCAAACGAGGCACGTGTCCAGCCACTGCTTCGTGATCCGCTTCAGCTGCCCGAACAGGTGCAGCTTCGGATCCTCGCCGGCGTCTCGCCACTCCTTGTAGACAAGCCGCTTCGTCAAGTGGAAGAGCAGCGTCGAAGGACGAACGTCCTGGAGGTGTTCGACGGTCATGTCTGCCGTTTCGCCGATGATGCCCTGGGTGCGCGTGTTGCGTCGGACCGACGAGATCCGGCGTCAGCTCCATCACCGAGTCGGCATTGAAGGTGGCCGTGAGCCGCTCGGTCGGCAGCTCCACGCGATAACCCTCGACGCGCGGGAAACGAATCTCCAGGTGGTCCCGGTCCGGCCGAACCGCCTTCACCTGCACGGTCTCTCTCGGCGGGCTGGGCGGCGCGACGACCGGCTTGGCGGTGAAGTCGAACGGCACGCCGAAGATGTCGGCGTATTCGGCGTCGAACAGATTGTCTTCGTTGAGCTCGTACGACTGACGACGGAGCGCGCGGCCGATCACCTGTTCGCAGAGCAGCTGCGTGCCGAACGCGCGGATGCCGAGGATGTGGGTGACGTTGTTGGCATCCCATCCTTCGGTGAGCATGGAGACCGACACGACGCACCGGATGCCGGCGCCGAGCTGGTCCTTCTTGCCGACCGTGTTCATCACCTCGCGCAGCAGCTCCTGGTCGGTGATGGTCTCGGCGGCGCGCGCGTCGCCGGTGCGTTCGACGATGTCGCGACGGAAAGCGCTCGATCTCGTCCGCCGCCATCGCGCGGAACTTGTCGTCGAGCGCTTCGCCCGATTCGAGCTCCTCGGAATCGATCAGCAGCGTGTAGGGGCGCGCGAGCGGATTGCCGGTCGTCAGCGTCGAAGTTGTCGAAGAGCGCGCAGCGCCCCATGCTGGAGTTGCGACAAGGCGGGGTCGTCCTCGTGCTTGCGGTAGAAGCCGGAGATGTAGTCGTACACCAGCTTCGAGATGGCCGTGTTCTGGCAGACGACGATGAAGCAGGGCGGAACGGAGATGCCGCGCTGCTGCCACAGCTCGAACGTCTTCTTGTAGTGCCCGTACAGCGCCTCGAGCGCGGTCTTCAGCCGCGTCGGCAGCATCAGCGGATCGAGGTCGCCGCCGGCGCCGCGCCCTTTCTTCGGCATGTCCTTGCGGATGTGCTCCCAGAGGTTGCGGTAGATCGGCATCTCCTCGCCGGGGATGTTCTCCGCGACGGGCACACGCGGCAGCTTGACGATGCCGCACTCGATGGCGTCCATCAGCGAGAAGTCGCTCATCGTCCAGGGGAAGAGCGTGCCTTCCGCGTAGCCAGAGCCGTGCAGGAAGAAGGGAGTGGCCGAGAGGTCGAAGACGCGCGCGAGCCCCAACGTCCGGTTCACGGTTTCGAGACCGGAGATCCACAGGCGGGCCGCCTCGTTGTTCTTCTCGGCTTCCTTGCGCTCGTCGCCTTTGAGCTTCTCTTCGTCCGGATCCGGCGGCTTTTCCCGGTAGCAGTGGTGCGCCTCGTCGTTCAGCGCCAGCACGTGCTTCATGCCCATCAGCTCCGGCATCACGCGCTGGAGCATCTGTCCTTCGGTTTCGAGCGTCTGCAACTCCGGACCGGTCGCGCCCTCGAGGAGCGCGCGTCCGCCGGCGGAGAGCTCGAGCCGCTCGCGGCGTTTGAAGGCGTGGTAGTTGGTGATGACGATCCGCGCCTTCCTGATGTCCTCGACGAGGTCACTGGGGATCAGATCGCGCGTGCTGTAGTAGCTGTCCGGGTCGTTCGGCTGCAGGACGCGCAGGCGATCGTTGATGGTCAAGCCGGGTGTGACGATGAGAAAGCCGCGGGTGAAGTGTTTGCTGCCGGGCCGGCGAACGGCGTTGAGCGTCTGCCAGGCGATCAGCATCGCCATGACGGTCGTCTTTCCGGCGCCCGTGGCGAGCTTCAGCGCGAGCCGTTCGATTTGAGGATTCGCGTCGGCGTTGACCGCCTTCAGGTTGTCGAGCAGTCGTTTGCCCGACACCAGATGCGGCGCGACTTCGGTAAACCAGATCGCCGTTTCGACCGCCTCGATCTGACAGAAGAACGGCCGGACGCCGCCGAACTCGTGATGTCGCCAGTGCTGAAGGAGTCGCGCCGTCTCCGGCGTCACCTGCCATTGGCTGGCCGGCAGGTTGCGCCACGTGTCGACCTGCCCGCGAACTTCATTGATGATCGACGTGAGGTCGTACGCCTGCTTCTTCGTCGAAAGGCCTTTGCCTTCGTCGAGGTCCAATTCCTCCTGACGGCTCCCGCGCCGCTTTTTCGGCTTCGGGATCGGTGTGATGAACTCGGCCCGCCGCCGTCTGTCGATCAGGTGTCCGGTGGGTTGACCCGTTTCGTCGAGCTCCCAGTGCTGACGCGGGTACTCGTACGGCGAGTTGACGATGGGCCGGTCGAAGAACGGGTTGGACATTCGTTGTGGTTTTAGGGCACCAGCCCAGCCGGCGTCACGGATTCTAGTCGAGGTCGAGCTATCCGGCTGGACGGGCCCTGTGCCAACGGCCGGGTCGACGCCGTTGATTTGCCTAATATCGACTATTTGCCTATGCTAGTCAAATCATATGAACGAGGCAACACTCGTCCAGGAGGCATCAAGGGTATTAGCCGCCCGGCTGCCCGCCGGTTGGAAGCAGCGCGTAAAGCGGCTTGAATCCCGGCCCCAAGGGCGCCCGGACGCTATTCTCGACGTGACCGGACCTGATGGGGCCAAAGTGCGCCTGTCGGTGGAGGCCAAGATGGGCCTGGTGCCCCGTGCGGTCGCCGACCTCAAGGCTCGGCTGGATGGCTATTCTTCGGATCCTGGGCTCGTGATCTCGCCATTCTTGAGCCGGAGTACTCGTGAGCGTCTTCGCGCAGAGAACCTCAACTTTCTCGATTTGACCGGGAACGTTCGGCTGGTCCTCGCGCGTCCCGGACTATACGTCGAGACCCAAGGCGCTGAGCAGGATCCATCGCCCAAGCGGCAGCCGGGCCGCTCGCTGCGCGGGGCGAAAGCTGCACGGATTGTGCGTGCCCTCTGCGACTTTCCGCCACCTCTTCCCATCTCGGACCTGGCGGCGCAGGCCAAGGTGGACATCAGCTACGCGTCGCGGCTGGTGGAGTGGCTGTCGCGCGAAGCCCTGGTCGAGCGCCGACCGCGTGGGCCAGTGCAGTCAGTTGACAGGGCGGCGCTGATCCGCCGATGGGCACAGGATTACGAGGTGCTGACCAGCAACGATGCACGCGGCTACCTCGATCCGCGCGGCCTGGATAATCTCACTCGCGGACTCTCCGAAGGCGCCATCCGCGGAAGGTACGCGCTGACGGGGTCGATCGCGGCCAATCGAATCGCGCCCATCGCTCCGGCTCGTCTCGCCATGCTGTACGTGGACAACGTTGAATCGATGGCGGCGGCGCTCAACCTGCGACCGACGGAAACCGGGGCAAACGTGATGCTGCTTGCTCCGTTCGACGACGTCGTCTTTGAGAGGACATGGAAGGACGGCGGCCTCACGTTCGTGGCGGCAAGCCAGGCGGCGGTTGATCTGTTGACCAGCCCAGGACGGGCGCCGAGCGAGGCGGAGGCGATTCTCGAGCGGTTGGCGGGGAACGCGACGTGATCGAGCCGCTCTATGTGGCTGCGCGTGAAGTGCTCCTTGATGCACTCGACGCATTGGGCGAACAGCGTGAGGCATTTCGACACCAATCGAAGGAGGCCCGACCCTCCCGGTGACGCCGCTACCGTCGTATGCACTGCTGAAGCCAGTGGCCTTTGGCGACAGGAAGGACCCGAATGATACCGATCTGCGAGCATTTCAACGATACAGATCCTTGTGCCTAGAGACAACAGCAAGCACGACTATGACCACACGCAGCATCCGGGTTTTTGTGAGTTCGGTCTCAGGGGGGCTGGAAGGGACTCGCAACCAGATCATCCGAGATCTCAATAAAGCAGGCTACGACGTCAGCGCGATGGAACGGTTTGGTGCACAGCCAACCGTACCTCTCGATGTGTGCTTGAACGAACTCCGGACCTCGGACGCAGTGGTCCTGATCATCGGCCCTCGCTATGGCTCCTTATTGCCGCAGGGCATCTCCTACACGCACGCTGAATTCAGAGAGGCACAGGGTGCTGGGATTCCTGTCTTCGCTATTCGTGTTCCCGATCATGCCCACCTTGAAGCCGAGGAACGGGCGCAACTCGAAGGATTCGCCACCGAGGTGGGAAGTACAACAACCTACGACTCTCTGGCGCCTGATGAGACATTGGAACGAATCTCGCCGCTGGCGCTCGCCGCCCTGTCAAGCGCGCGTGACCGGGGTGATATCGGGCATCGGTTTTCTGTCTTTCAGAAATACGAACGATACTTCGCGCCCCAACTGGCCGACGTTGGCGCACTCTTTAGCCACGAAGGGCCCTTTGTCGGCCGCGAGGAAGAACTCGCGCGACTACGCACATTCATTGATGGCGCCGAACCGCTGCTTCTTCTGAAAGCTGCCGGAGGCAGCGGCAAGAGCCGTCTTCTGCTCGAGGCGGCCAGGTCCGCATTTCAGCGTCCCGGCGCACCGCAGCTGTTCTTCACCGATCCGGCGGCACCGTGGTCGGCCACCGACATCAATCTTCTCCCGAGGACCTCGCCGGCGGTCATCGTGTTCGACGATGGACATCGACGGCCAGATCTAGACCGCATCATCACTGCATGCAGGCAGCACAACGAAGCCATCCGTTATCTCGTGTCATGTAGGCCAAGCGCCGTCGCGATCGTGACACCGCTGGTGTCGTCGCTTTGGCCACAGGCGATCCCCCGGAGTTAGATCTTCCACTCCTGTCAAAGCAGGACGCCGAGACCCTTGCTCGCCACCATCTAGGCGATGCGTTTAAACACTACGCTGAACGCCTCGTTGCAATCGCCGACCGCAATCCACTCGTCGTGCGGGTCGGGGCACGATGCATTGCGGAGAATCGTGTGTTGCCGGAAGAGCTCGAGCGGACACCGGAGGCGTTTCGTCAGAGTCGTTCTCAATAGATTGCTCGACGATCCCGCACTTCACAGCCTCGAATGCAGCCGGCAACAGACGGATTCTTGAAGTGATCTCAGCGATCGGGCCGGTCGTCACCGAGAACGACGAACTCGTCAAGCAACTCGCCGACATCGTTGGTTTGCATGACCACGAAGTTCGTCGACTGCTCGCCACTCTCGAACGCGCGAAATTCTTGTTGCGCCGGGGCAGACTGGTTCGCGTTACTCCAGACATCTTGGCGGATCACCTGCTCTTCATGGCGGCGGTCGACGATCTTGGTAGGCCTACCGGATTTGTCGATCGTATGGTGGCGTTATTTCGGCCCTCACTCGAGAACATCCTTGCCAACGCGGCAGAACTGGATTGGCGCGCTGAGGCTGTTGATGGTCCTAACGCCGTTCTGCGAACCGTGTGGCGTGACCTGTTGGAGTTGCTACCAACAGCCTCCAACCGGCAGCGAGCGGAGCTCGTTGGACAGTTGAAGCGCGCGGCGATCTTTGCGCCCGCCGAAGTCGTCCGCATTTGCCAATGGCTTATCGAACACTCTGACGCCGCGGATGATGAGTTGCTTGCTCAGTGGGGCCTGGAGGACTCGCCGGAAAGACTGATTGATGCGGTTACTGAGGTCCTTGCCTTGATTGCCACACATCCGGACTTCACCCAGCGCTGCGCGGCGATGCTTTGGACGCTGGGCGATCGGGATGAAAGACCGGAGAATCCAAACCCCAGCCATCCACGCCGTCAACTAGCGAATCTCCTCAAATACGAGCCCAGAACCGGCTGGCGATCTCCAGATGGTGCGCACGCCAAGGCAATCGAGTTCTTAATCGAACGGCTACGCACAACGGGGCGAGGCCACAGTTCCACGTGGGCAGTTTCTGCCCTTGCCGGCGCCCTTCGTAGAACCGGCGAAGACAATGAATGGAATCGGCGGGTGTTCACGTTACGGGAATTCTCACTGGCGACTTTTGCGCCGGTGCTATCACCAAGACGTGCGGATGTCGTTGAAGTGCCTCGCTGACATCGCGCTGAACGACAAACTGGACGAGGCAGCGACCGCGTTGTCTGAGCTGTCCACGACTCTGTCCGCACCCAGGGGTCCATTCGGCCGCGGACTGGAGGCTGAAGAAGTCGGCGTTTGGCAAGCGGAAGCCGAAAGTGTGATCGCGCACCTTAAACATGTTGCCGAAATGGCGACATCGGATGTGATCCGGTTCCTTGCTCGTCGAGAGTTGCGCGCGGTTCATCAGGACCACTGGCCGCAGATTGCACCGACTGTCCAGAAGGCTCTAAAGGACGCGCCCGCCGTTCCGAGCGAACCTCTGTACGACTTGCTCATTGGAATGCCGTGGGAGGAGCAGCTCGATGATTGGGCAGCGGAGGAGGCCAGGGTTGAGCGGCTGAGCACGGAGGCCGCGAAGGCCTTCTGGCAGGTGCACAGTCTCCGTCCGCTGCCATGGACGCTCTCCTAGCGGCGATGGCAGCTTTTCACGGAGTCGGTCGCCAGACGGAGCCTCGAATCGGTCATCTTGTTCGAGCATTGGTTCTGACGTCCCCCTACGAACGTCGAGACTCATCCAGCAGCTTGCCACGCGCGAGGCAGGACGGTCTTTATTGCGCTCGGCGCTGCTCGCCGTTCACGAAGTCGAACCTGTTTTAGCGGAGACGTTGGTTCGCGAACTGTCTCTTTCTGAGCACGCTCTCGCTCGAGCATCTGCGGTCGAAGCGATTCAATGGATGGTTGATCGAGCAGTTGAGTTGACCGTCCTGGTGGAAGTAACGACGTCTGAGCCAGGATATTTCAATTGTCGTCAGAGCCGCGAGCGCTCGCGCCCTGCGCCGACTGGCCAAACACGCACATCGCGAGGCTCTATCGATTCTAACGACCATCGACTGGTCCGGAGATCTCCGATTGGCGGATGAAGTGCTCGGCTCCATCGATCCGAAGACGGCGTAGATCCCGATCAACTCTCAGACAAAGACATCGACACGCTGCTTGGTCGCGTTGAATTGGTGCAGAACTCTGGAGGGTCGCAACTACGAAGTCTTTGAGTTCATCAATTTCGCGTCAAGGCGACGTCCAACACAGACGCTCGCGATGCTCCTTCGTCGCGTGCTCGCCAGTGATGCGGATCACGAAGATAAGAGCGTGGATCGTTGGCTGCCGCTCCCGTACAACGGACATGGTCTCAGCCTTCCTGGCGTTCAGCAGGCACACGATCACGTAAATCTCGTGAGGTCGATACGGGATGCGACGCCGGGTGCTGGTTCGTCGGCCCGATTCTGGCTCCCAGTTCTCTTTCAGGCCGCCGATCCGAACCTCGTGGCAGGGCGCGTCGTACTTCGGGAATGGCTGTCATCTGGCGAAGCGGAAAAGATTGTCGCCACAGCAACACTGCTTCGCGGATTCACGCACTCGGTTGTTTTTAGCGAACATGAGCTGATCGCTGAAATCATCGCTGCCGCGAGTCGGTGCGGTTCAGAATGCCTGGACGACACAAAAGGCGAGCTCTTCGCACTCGCGGTAAGCGGCGTAACAGCGGGACGCCGGGCGAGCCCGCTCCGCGGCATTCAGACAAGAAGGACGCGAGCAATCTAGCTGAGCTGTATTCCGCAAATGAGCCTGTCCGCAACTTTTATGAGGCCTTACTTGCGCGCGCAGAAGGCAGCATGCGCATGGACGTTGAACTCTGGGATGCGGGAGACGGCGAGTGAACCGCGTCTCCGCTCAATTGCCGGCGCTGCAAGCCGCCATCATTCCAGGCGCAGGCGGCGGACCTGTCTCTCCGGCCGCAGTCGGCGACATCGGCGCCTTAATCCGCGCTATCGGGCGAAAGGCAAAGTTCGCCGACATGCACATCATTGCTCTCGGGGATCGACTGGGACCGCTACGACGACCTCGGGCGCCGTCTCGCCGGTAATGCCGATCCAGTTCGGCTGAGAGTTCCGCTGTCGGAGTCATCACTTATTATTGAGCACCCCGGCGCCGCGATTGACCATGTGTACCTGGCATTTGATGGACTCATCGCTGCCTTGGTAAACATGACGGACACCCTCGGGCGTCTGATCAACACGGCTTACAGCCTCGGCATTGATCCGAGGCAGTCAAGCCTACTCGCGGTTCGCGACCGGTGTAATGCGGCATCTTCGTTAGGCGTAGTTCTATACGACGGTCGTCACACCGATTGGCTGCGGAGGGTGCGGGATCTCAGAGGACGATGTCAGCATGCCGATATCGAAGAAATACTGACTCTGCGGCCGGGTGCGTTCTCTCGCCGCGGCGAACCCTATGTTGACCAAGCCTACTCATGGCTGACTCCCGCTCAGTCGACGTCTATCGTCGTGTACGCCCAAGACGCCATTCAAGCTGCCGATACGTGCCTTGATGCCGCGATAGGTGGCATCCTCGCAAATCCAGCCAACCCGATCAGATAGCCTCTACCGGAGCTGATCCGACATCGCCAGCAGTGTCGCGGTCAGGCTGCACCACCATGACGAGCCTCGAGGTTTTCTGCGACTCGCTGCATGGCCCCGATTGCGATGTGTGCCACGCCTTCTGTGCATCGCTGGCCAGTGCGGAGTTCGCGTCCGGGATGGATCAAGTTGCGGTAGTCCTTGGTCGTTCGCGCAACTTGCACCGTGTCGTATTCGATGAACCCCAGCGCGAACGCCACCTCGATCAGCTCTGGTGCATGCCAACTCAAGAGCTCATTCGGGACACCACGCGGGCCGAGCAGTCCCTCTCGTTGGAGGCGCCGAGCCGTCTCGACGGCAGCATCGGCGGCTTCGCGACGGACTACCCACAGGCACAGCGCCTCGATCACTGAGCCGGCCAGCACCGTGGCGGCTTTCCATTCGCCATTCATCAACGCTCGATGGGCGGCGGCGATATCGATGCTCAACGTTCGGCGAAACGCTGTGTCATCGATGAATTGGAGAGAGCTGTCGTCCGGCCGGAAGGGCTCGTCCGGGAATGCGGCCAGCAGCGCCAGAAGTTCGCTGACATGACGCCCCGTTAGATGTCCACGGCGCGCATCGGGCGTGCAGGACTGTACTCGCTGCTTCTAGAGAACCGACCGTCGTGGCGAACCGAGTCGCCATGTCCGCCGGAACGATTCCGTCTGGTAGTTGTCTTACGGCAGCAATCACGCCTGCAAGAAAGCCCGCTTCCGCGGCAGATGCGAGGTTTGTGTGGTCGGCGAGCTGCGGGTAGTGCTCGCGAACGAGACGAACGACCTGGCTAGGAACTACCACTGTCAAAGCTCCGTATCGACAACGAGTCTACTCCGACGGAATGGTCGCAGCTGAGGCTAACGCCCCCGACTTGTGTCGCTCCGGTAATTGCCAGACCTCGGGAGCGCGCCGGGCGGGTCAAGACCGCGCAGCGCCGAAGGGGAGTCTTGACGCGCCCAAGCGATCCCGAACAATCGAACACCGGAGCGACGCGAGGCCGTGGCCGTCACGGCACCGATTGACGCCCAAACGCGGCTCGCGTCAACTCGATCGGGCTTGCGCCGTCCAGCGGGAGAATTGGGGTCTGCGAGAGGAACCGCATCAGCTCCTCTGGCGACTCGGGTTCGGTCCGTCGAGCGTCCCCCGATTGAGCCATGAATGCGAAGTCGTTCAAGGTGCCAAGCAAGCTGCGGTTCCTGGTCCGGCCGAACGCCAACTCCGACATCCGCATCCGCTCATCAGCGATGTCCGCGGCGGCGACGCCGACGATGGACAGCCTCTCGCACACCGCGTCCGGAAACACCGTGCCCAGGCGCTTCGATTCGCGTGATCGGAAGTACGACCGGAAGTCGAGACCGTTCGCTGATGAACAGCAGGTGCTGACGTCGGCCGATCCGGAGGATGTTGCCGTACCAGTCGCCGAGCCGCGTCGTGGACTCGACGGGCGGCAGGTCGCCGACCTGTTTCAGCCGGACGAGCAGCTTCTGTGTGCACCGGAGAACGACCATCAGTTCGTGAGCCTACAGTACGACATCGCGGGAGCTCGATCACGAGCACGACGGCCGGCGCGATCGTGATCTGGATCTGTGCACGCAACCGGGTGCGGATCTGGACGCGATCCGGGCCGCGTTTGTCCGGACGATCTGGACACTGACACGGGGCGTGAGCGACCCGGCTCGCCGGGCCTGTGCCGACCCAGATGCGCGGGAGGCCGGGTCGCTCACGCCCCTCTCCTCCTCCCTTCCTCTCTTCAGCGGGCGGCCCGGCCGGCAAAAGGCGCCGGCCGACAAAGACACGGACATCGGCGCAAGTATCGGCAGCTATGAGGCTTCGCAACCAAGGCGTACGGTGGGGCGACGATCGACCGTGCACCTCCGCCATCATCATCCCGATGGTCGATGGGGCTGCTGGCCCGCTGGCTATCGTTCCCCCTCCTCGGCCCCCCTCGTGTCGAGACCTGGCCGCGGACGGAAGCCTCCAGGGGAAGAGAGAAGACGCCCTCTGAACGCGCCCGGTTGGATGAGATCTGCGGGTGACGGCGTTACGATCCGAGAGAGGCGGATCGCCACTATGGAGCTCAGTGATTTCGCGATCGGCGAGACGTTCTGGACGCATGCCGGAGCGTTCCGCTGCACCGACATCGGCACCCGCGTCGTGGTCGCCGTGAAGCTCGGACCGCGCGAGGTCTCGAGGGCCGAAAGCGTGGATGGAGAGCTTCGGATCACCAAGCGGATCGACGACGACCCGAGCTGGTTGAACGGACCGCCGTACGCCATCGAGGAGCTGGTGTTCGACGAGAATGAGCTGGTGGGTTGCTTCCGTTCCGAGGCCGAACTGCTGAGTGATGGCGAGGACAATTGACGGCGTCGCGTGCAGCCGACGCCTTCACGCGACGCCCGCCATCGGCGCCAGGTGGCTGTAGGCATGCGGCAACACCAGCGGTTCGATCTTCCCGGCTCCTGACTCCATCGCCTTCCCCACGACCGGCGACGAAGCGGTCGCCAGCACTCGCTCGCCATCCTGCCGCCAGCATCGATAGAGAACCGTGTAGCGGTCGGTCGCGAAGGCGCGCTCGCATCGTTCAAAGCGGCGCCGATCGGCAGGTTCGCTGAGCCCCGCAAGGCCGCCTGTGCGGCGGTCGAAGTACCACCGCAGCTCGGTCAGGATCGAGCTCGCTTCAACGGCGACGCGAGTTGTGCCCACGCGTTCTTCTGAAGCCTGTACCGGAACGCTCTCCAGGTGCGGCGGAACCACGATGCGAATCGTCCAGGCGGGGAGCCGCTCGAGCAGCGGCGCGTGACGCTGGAGGAAGTCGCGGAACTCGTCGTGCATCGGGTCGGCGTGCAGGTAAACGAAGACGACGTGGCCGGATGGATGGACGCCGATCGGCAGGCGATCGGGGAAGTGGCGAACCCGTCGCTGATCGCCCTGACGGATGCTCAGATGCGGGGCGTCGTCGGCTGAAATCCCCCGGCTCGCGAGGTAGCCGAGCTTCTCAGTCGACGACGACATCCAGATGCTTTCGGGGTTCTCGAGAATCGCGTCCAGCAGCATCAGACGTTCGAGCGCGCGAGGCACGCCGGGCGGTCGGCGGAGCCGGCTGTCGGGCTCGCCGATCGCCTCGTAGATCGCCCGATGACGCACGTGATAGACGCGTCCCCGATTGTGCGCGCAGTCGTAAGTCGAGACGAACCCGAGCCGCACGAGGTTGGCGAAGAACTTCCGCGTCTTCTGGCCAAACACGATGCCCGCGAAGCTCGAATACTGGCGCATGACGCAGACGCCGGAGTGGCGCGCGACGAGCACCAGGAAGCGAGCCTGGCGGTCGGTGAATCCGCGCTTCGCGATCGTCTGAACGGCGTGCTCGAGGTTCATCGCAGCAACTCCTCAGCCAGGCGCGGATCGGGGGCGCGACCGCCGCTCTTCCCGGTGCTGGCGGTGATGGTGAGTCCATAGCGGCTTCCGCGGCCGCCGCCTCCGCCGCCACCACTGCGAGAGCCGACAACACGGGCGGTGCCGGCGCTGTGACGACTGAATCCAGACGAAGCCTTGGAGCTGGCGTGAGCGCCGCGGTAGTGCAGCGTCTCGACCTCGATGTCGAGCGTTCGGAGGTGGCCGTCGCGGTCCTCGTACTCGATGCGCGCGTCGGGAAACTGGACGTGGCCGTCGTTGTCCGGGAGCTCGTGCTCGACGGCCCAACGATGGATCTCTTCCGGCGTTCGATCGGGCCGTCCGTCGCTCTCGGACTTGCCACGATTGCGCTCCTGCAGGAATTGCTGGTACTCGCGCTTCAGCTCATTGTCGAGGATGACGCGGCGGATGAAGGCACCGTCTTCGCGGAGGCGCTCGGCATCCTTGAGATAGGCGCGATAGACCTGCGCGTCGTGCATCAGCTCGCGCGGCCGGTGTACGGCGAAACGGGTGTGGCGTGCGCTTCGCACGCCGGCATAGAACTCCTGCCGGGTCTTGGGCTCCTGCGGTCGGCCGCGCTCATCGTCAACATCGCGCCGGTCGCCGAACTCCTGCTCCACACCCGCCAATCGCAGAGTTTCGCGCTGCACGTTGGACCAGCGGTTGCGTTCGAGTACGTCTCGTCCTCGCTCGGTCAGCACGACCAGCGCGCGGTCGTTGCCGATGGCCGGGATAGTCTCGACGAGTCCCTGAGTCTCTGAGGTGCCTCAGATCGCCCCGGTGCGGGTCGAGCGGACGGTCCTGGCCGTCGCGGAGATCGCCGGCGGGCACGACGCGGAAGGCGCCGACGGTGGCCAGCGTGCGAACCTCCGAGCCGCGCAACCTCACGTCGCTGTCTCGCGCCCAGACACGCTCGCGTTCCGGGCCGCGCGGCAGCTCGAGGTCGCGCGTGAACACATCGCGCGCATCGAGTGGCTCGCGCTCGCGCGGATTGGACAGCCCACCGCGGCTGCCCTGGCTCAGCTCGCGACCGTAGCGGGTCGCGTGCGCGTAGTCGTCGCGGTCGCTGGGTCATCATTCCAGCGAGAATCAAAGTCCATAGAGCCCTCCTCTCAACGGATGCTGGGTACCAGGTGTCTCCACCAGGTCTCCAAAACTCTGGCGGATTCTGGAGGATAGGGGCGTACGCCAGAGAACGGATCGTCGTTGGGTAAGTGGCAGGGACTCAGATGCTTAGCGCCAGAAGTCGTGTGCGATCACCGAGTTACGAGAGTCCATTTATCGCATTCGAATCCCTGCCTCACCGCCAACGCGCTTCGCGCGTTAGCGGCTCGTCAGGTCCTCAGGCACGCAGCGACGGCCTGCGGCCGCCGCTAGCGGGCACGAATCCCTGCCTCACCGCCAGCACGCTCGCGCGCGGGTCACGGTCCCGGGGATGGCGGACCGGGCTCGCGTGAGCCCGGCCCGTCAGGTACAACCTACTGCTTCACCGCGATATAGAACCCCACCGAACCGGTTTGCGCGCCGGCATAGTAGGTGACGCGCACGTGGAAGAGTCCGGTCCACTTCGGCGTGAACTCGACCACCGCGATCGGGGTCTCGTCCAGGTCCTCCCCAATCAGGTTCATGTTCTCGTCGTAGACCCTGAGATCCACGTCCTTGACGCGGTTGTCGCCGCCGGTGACCAGGGCGTAGCGGACGTTGCGATAGAACGTGCGATCGACCTGCTGGTAGTAGCCGGGATTCATGTCCCAGGCCCACCACGACGAGCCCCGCCCGCCCTCGGCCACGGTGAAGCCGACCTTCTCGAGCCTGGCCAGCGACTGTTCCAATGCGGCTCTCGCCCCGGCGATATCCGCCACGGCCGGGACGGCGAGGAGCACCAGTGCGGACACCATCAGCACACGCAGTAGTTTCGTCATGGTCAGCTCCCTCACTTCCGCAGCAGGCCGGCGATCTCGGTCGCCGCCGCCTGAATGGCCTTCACCGAGGCCGCGCCGATCTGGTGGTTCTTGTCGGCGGTCATCGCGCCGTACAGCCGCCTCAGCGCCGGCGTGATCTGCGCGTTGAGAGGATCCGCCTTGGCCGGCATCCCGGCGAAATGGGCCAGGAAGTATTCGGCCTCGTTCTTCCGGTTCAGGACATCCGAAGCGCCGGCATCGTACTTGGCCTGCAGCATGGCCGAGGAAATCCGCACGCCCTCGATCCAGGCGCCGAAGATCATCATCGTCGCGGCCGCGCCGTCGCCGAGGCGATCGAGCGTCGCCTTCAGCTCGTCCTGGATCTGACGCATGTCGGCGCGCACCAGCTCGCTGCGCCGCGTCGCGTCGGGCTCCTTGAAGTCCTGCGCCGACTTGGCCACCAGGCTCTCGAGCGCGGCGCTGCGCAGCGAAATGCGATCGGCCAGGCTCTTGACGCTCTGCGCCAGTTTCTGCGCGCTGGCATCGTCACCGGCGTACTGGGCGACGATGCCGTTGGCCGACTGCATGCCGATGGCGGCGACGATGTTGAGCTTGCCGGTGCTCGTCACCGCCGTGCCGGCATCGAGGTGCGGCTTCACCGCGTCGGGCGTCGCCAGGGCGGCGAGCGATTTCATCGCCTCGTCCGGATTCGAAATCTGAGTAACGATGGTGTTGTTCGTCACCGGTTGCTGCGCCGGGGCCGGTGCCGGCGTCGCGGCCGGCGCCGGCGGCGGACTGGAACTGCCTCCCGAACAACCGGCGGCTGCGCCGGCAACGGCCGCACTCATCACGACGACAAGAATCCTGTTCATTAGCCCTCCTTCTCACCCTTCCTCACGTGGCCTGCCGCAGGCGCAGGATTGAGACGACATGGCACGCCAGCATCATGGCGAGCAGCGCAAGCGTATTCCAAAACGTGACCGGCACCACGGTGGCGCCAACCAGGCGGATCTGCGCGGGATAATCGTTCCGATCGGTGACCAGCTGCCGCAACGTGGACACCGCTTCCGGGTCCGGCACGTTGGCCGCCTGCCGTTCGGACTCGAGCGCTTCGTTCACGCCCTGCGTGGCGAAGGTCGAGGCCCACCAACCGGTCTCCGGGCTCATGAGAATCGCCTCGATGCGGGCGAGGGTCGCCGGCGGCAGGTTGTCCTTCAGGGTGTAGGTGCGCCGGTCGCGCCGCTGGTAGGCGTCTTCGAGCAGGCGGACTTCGTCGGTCCGGTCACCGATTCGCAGCCGGCGCAGCAGCGTGTCCTGCATCACGGTGGTCGAGATGCGGGACGGCGGCAGCGCCACGCCGCGCTCGGATTGCCACCGGCGCCGGGGCCCGTCCAGGAGCGCCCGTTCGTCGAACGTCTCGCCGCGGGCCTGCACCGCGGCCTGCAACGCCAGGATGGCGTCGGCGTTCCAGCGGTCGGCCGGGTTGAAGCGCTTCTCGCCGGCCAGCAGGGCCTCGTAAGCCCACCGCGAAAACGTCAGCTCCGCGTACTCCGGGACCACCCGGTTCACCAGCTTCGGCATGTCGGCGTAGGGCACGAAGACGCCGCCAAACAGGATTTGCGGGATCACGATCAGCGGAATCCAGTTGAACGCCGCGGCCTGCGTCTTGAGGAACGACGACAGCAGCAGCCCGAGCGCGAACGCGGCCTGCCCGACCAGGAACACGACGATGGCGAAGTACCAGGGGAACGGCATCGGCGGCTGCAACGGGCTGTCGGGCGGCGCGCGGTACGGAAACTGAAGGACCAGACTGGCCAGCACCGTGTAGATCACGACCTGGAGCAGCGCAAACGGCAGAAACGCCAGCGTCTTGGCGACGACGTACTGGCCGGCCTTGAAGCCGGCGATGCGCTCGCGCCGGATCAGGGCCAGCTCGCGGATCACCTCGTTGACGCCGCCCATCAGCCCGAAGAACACGAACACGATCGTCGAGAGGAAGAAGAACTTGCCGAGCGCGCCGTTGCCGGAGTAGGTGTAGGGCTGGTCGGGCCCGCGCAACATCGCCGCCATCACCAGGCCGAGCATCAACGGCGCGGCCACGCTCATGACGATGTTGGTCCGGTTGCGCGCCCGGTCGATGAAGGCGCGCCGAATCGACGCGGCAAACGCCCGCGCCCGGCCGCGTGCGCCGATGGCCGACCGCGACGGCAACGGCACTGCCGGCGGCGCCGCGCCGGCGTCGCGAGGCCTCTTGAGGAGGAACGCGTTCTCCCAGAACTCCGGGTCGAATTTCCTCGGCGCGCCTTCGGCCGGACCGGCCCCCGGCTGCTCGATGGCGTCGAGCATGGTCTCGGGGTTGATCGACCCGCACGCCGGACATTCGACGAAGTCGCACTGATGCGGCAGGAAGTCCTTGAAGTGCCCGACCGCTTCCAGCGCGGGCCCGTACCAGATCAGGACGCCGCCCTTGTCGAGGATCAACAGCTTGTCGAACCGCTTGTAGATGTCCGAACCGGGCTGGTGGATCACCACGAACACGAGCTTGCCGCGCCGCGTCAACTGGCTGAGCAGCCCGATGATCGCCTTCGAGTCGCGCGACGAGAGGCCCGAGGTCGGCTCGTCGAGGAAGAACAGCTCGGGGTCCGCCAGCAGCTCAATCCCGATGTTGAGGCGCTTGCGCTGCCCGCCCGACAACACCTTGCTCACCGGGTTCCCGACCCGCAGATCCTTCTTCTCGAGCAGGCCGGTGTCGCGCAGCACCTGCGTCACGCGGGCCCGCAGGCGCGCTTCCGGGAGATCCGGCAGGCGGATGCGGCCCGAATACAGCAGGTTCTCCTCTACGGTCAGGTTGTCCAGCACCAAATCGTCCTGGGGCACGTAGCCGAGGATCGACCGCGCCCGCCGCAACTGCCGATCGAGCGGCTCGCCGTTGAGCAGCACCGCGCCCTCGTGAGGCTTCAGCACCCCGAGCAGCACGCTCAGCAGCGTGGACTTGCCCGCGCCGCTGCCGCCCATGATCCCCACCAGCTCGCCGGCGCGCGCGGCGAAGCTGATGCCATCGAGGCCGGTCGTGTTGGAAAACCGATAACGGACCTCGCGCGCCTCGAACCGCTCGACGATCCGCTTCGAGTAGTCCACCCTCTGCAGACGCGGATCGATGACGAACCAATGGTGTCCGATGCGAAGCGTCGTCTTTTCGCTGATGACGAGAGGGCCGTTCGGAGCGAGGCGGACGTCGCCGATCATCAGCGGGACGCGGCAGTCGCACGACGCGCAGTCGACGACCAGCCCCGCCGCGGCGTCGGCGGGTTCGGCGATGGTGATGCTCAGGGGGCCGCCGACGTCGGGCACCACCTGTGTGGTCCCATCGCCCGGGCGATCGGCAATCGTGTAGCGGAAGGGCGTGTCCGCCGTCCGCGACAGCGGCCACCGCGCCTGGTCGAGTCCGTCGAGCAGTTGCGAGACGCGGATGTCGCCGGCGTCGAAGCCGAGGACGTCCCCGGGGACGAGCACGGCGCTGGTCTCGATCGGGAGGCCGTTCAGCGTCACGGCCGCGCCGGGATCGCGCTTCACCAGCAGCAGCTCGGCCTCGCTGACGCGGAATTCCAGGGGAAACCGGCCCGCTTCGCCGGCCGACGCCAGGTGCGCCCCGGCAATGTCGAGCGGCACGGTTCTCGACACGCGTCGCCGCGACAGGTCGAACAGGCGCGAGAGATCCGCGAACGTCAGCGTCGCCGCCGGCAGCGACACGAACTCACCGGCGTTCACAAAGGCGATCTCCGATGGGTGATAGCTCGTCGCGGCGACGGCGATCGCCGCGGCGTCGCTCGCCACCGCGATGCGGCCGCCGAGGTGCATCGCGGTGAGGCGGAGGTCGCGGGCCCCGGCTCGAGCGGCCGACGGCCCTGCGCCGAGGCGCAGATACCGTTCCCGGTTCACCGGGAACCTGAAGCTCGGGACCGGCCGCGACGCGCTGGCGAGCAGATCCGCGTCCGCGGCGTCGATGTCCAGCAGCGCCGCGATGGTGCCGAGGCCGCTGGACTCCTCGGCCGTCATTCCCGTGGCGGAGAGCAGCGTCTGGATGGCCGCGTAGACGTCGAGCCGCTGCTCGTAGCCGGGCAGGCCGTCGTGAATGTCGGCAACGATGCGCTCGATGTCGGGGCGATCGTCGAGCGCCTGCCTGAAGAGGGGGAAGAACTCGGCGCGGCTGGATTCGGAGTAGCGCCGGACTAGAAACTGGTGCAGCGTTTCGAGTTCGTCCGCGGAGACCCGGCCGTCGGCCCTGACGGCGTAGGCCATCAACTGCGCGAGGCGCGCCAACGTGGTCCGGGCGTCGATCGTCACCTGGTGGGGAGCCTCAGCGCGCGACGGAGCTTAGCACACCAATCCAGCCTTCGCCGCCCGCGAGTTCTCACGTCTCCCTTGACTTCTCACTTCGGGTGGCTGGCTCTTCAGCAACCTGCTAGTCGAGCCGCAGCGCCGCGAACCCCGATTGCCACAGCGTGGCTTCGGCGCGCCGCCGGCGGATCAGCCCACCAGCGGTCGCGGGATCCCAGAGCCGGGTCATCGCCTCGAACTGCGCCGCCACGCCGCCGACCTGGCCGGCGGCGAGCAGGCCCTGGATCGCCTTCATCTCCCGCCGCCGATCGCCGGTGAGGTCGGTGCCGCGGTTGTAGACGAGGCTGACCAGGGCCGTCCGCTGCGCGGCGTCGAGCAGCGCGCCGTCGATCTGCGGATAGATGCTGCGCGTCTGCCGCAGGAACTTCGGCAGCGTGCGCTCCGCGAAGACGCGCATCGCGACCGCGAGCGTGACGGTCACGGTCGAGACCTGCGCGACGAGCGCCGGCGTGCACGGCCTCCCCAGCACGCCGATCATCTGCCCGAGGACGGCGGCGGGGAGCACGCCGCCCCAATCCGCCTGGAACTCCGCGGCATCGACGAACCGGCAGTCGTAGCCGATGCCGATCGTCACCCCGCTCGCCTCGGGCGGGCAGATCGGCGATTGGAACCGCTGCACGTAGGTCCGCGCGTCGGACACCTCTTCGCGGGCGATGAAGGTCACGCCCGCGGCGGTCAGCGGCGGACACGGATCGGGCACGGCCGCAATCGCGGCCTGCAGCTCGTCGTCCGCATCCGGCGGCCCCGGCCGCCCCAGCTGGTCGCGGGCGCTGCCGACGGCCGTGCGGGTGGCGGCGCCGAAATCGCCGTCCACCAGCAGCATCACGCCGAGCTTGTTCAGCCCGCGCTGAAGCGTCTTGACCGCCGGGCCGTTGTCGCCGCTTTTCAGGACCATGGTGCACCGCCTGTCAGGTACGACTTACGCACATTCCGGTTGCGGGCGCCACCCCCGCACCGAAGATCGTGCGCAGACCGCGCCCGCCGGCGGTAATCTTCGCGATGAGAGGACCGCCAGCCATGACTCGAACCCTTCGCCTGCTCCTCGTCATCGCCTGTGCCGCGGCCCGTCCCGCGGCGGCCCAGGGCGTCCAGGTCGTGGATCTCGGCGGCGGCATCCATCAGGCCATCGGCGCGATGGGCGGCACCATGGTGCGCATGCCGCAGAGCAACACTTTCATGGTGGTCACCAGCGGCGGCAACGTGATCGTCGACACGTCGCTGCCGCGGCGGCCGCGGCGCACAAGGAGGCGCTGACCAAGATCAACGCCGGCGCCGATCCGCGCCATCATCCTGACCCACGCGCACGGCGACCATACCGGCGGCATCGCGCACGTGGAAGCAGCCGGACACGCAGGTCGATCGCGCATCGCCTCTATCCGGAGTTCCTCGACTACACCAGTCGGCTGGGCGGCTACTTCGCGCGGATGAACGCCGCCCAGTTCGGCGGCGCCGCTCGCGGCCGGCCGCGCCGGCGCCCAGCCCGCGGCCGCCGCGGCGGCGGCAGCCGCCGTCGCAGCCGACGGTCCTGTTCGACGAGACGTCACACACTGCGCGTCGGCGACACGCAATTCGTGCTGATGCACACGCCCGGTGAAACGCCCGACCACCTCACGGTGTGGATTCCGCGGCTCAAAGCCGCCTTCATCGGCGACAACTACTACGAGTCGTTCCCGAACATCTACACGCTGCGCGGCACGCGGCCGCGCTGGGCGCTCGATTACGTGAAGTCGCTCGACCGCGTGCTCGCGCTCGAGCCGGAGCTCGTGCTGCCCAGCCACGGCGCCGCGATTCGCGGCCGCGACGAAGTGAAGCGCCGCCTGACGAAGTACCGCGACGCCATCCAGTACGTGCACGACGCCACCGTCAAGGGCATGAACGAGGGCAAGGACATCGTGACGCTGATGCGCGAGATCACGCTCCCGCCCGACGCTCGCCATCGGCGAGTCCTACGGCCGGCTGACCTGGTCGATACGCGGCATCTACGAGGGCTACGTCGGCTGGTTCGACGGCAACGTCTCGACGATGTTCGGGCCGCCGGGCCAGGCGTATGGGGAGATGGTGACGCTGGCGGGCGGCGCCGGACGCCGTGGCGGCGCGTGCGGCGGCGATCGCGGCCACCGACCCGGTCAAGGCCCTCTACCTGACCGACATGGCGCTCGCGGTCGATCCGCGGCATCGCGCCGCGCTGCAGGCCCGTATCCAGGCGCTGAAGACGCTGGACGCCTCGTCGAACAACAGCAACGAACGCGGCTGGCTGGCGGCCGCCATCCGCGAGGCCGAGGGCGCTGCGCGCCCTCGGTAGGCCTCGCGGCTTCGCCGCTCGGCAGGCCGGGGGCTTCGCTACGCTCGCCCCCGGCAGGCGCCGCTCGCCAATGGCTCGCGTCGCAGGCCGCGCATTCGCGCGGCAGGCAAAGATCGGACTTGCTCACACTAAGTGTGCCTGAGCAGTTTCGATCTTTCCCTGCGGCGCGAATGCGCCGAGGCCCACCGAGCGGCGAAGCCGCTCGGCCTACTCGGCGCGCAGCGCCTCGACCGGCGCGACGCGCGTGCCGCGGCGCGCCGGGACGTACGACGCGAACGTCGCCACGGCGCGAGCACCAGCGCGGTCAGCGCGAAGGTCAGCGGATCGAGCGGCTCGGTCTGGAACAGCAGCGTCGTCAGCAGCCGCGTCAGCCACGCCGCGGCGATGACGCCGGCGACGACGCCGATCGCGACCAGGCGCAGCGCCTGGCCGAGCACCAGCCGGAACACCGACTCGGTGGTCGCGCCGAGCGCCATGCGGACGCCGATCTCCTGCGTGCGCTGCGACACCGAGTACGCCATCACGCCGTAGACGCCGACGCCGGCGAGCACGAGCGCGATCAGCGCGAACGCCGTCAGCAGCACCGACACCGTGCGCGGGCGCGCCAGCGTCGCATCGACCACGTCCTCCATCGTCCGCGACGTCGGCCAGCGGCAGCTCGGGATCGACGCGCGCGCACCGCGGCGGCAATGCCCGGCGACGAGCGACGTGGGCTCGAGGCTGGTGCGGACGACGAACGTCATCAGGCCGATCGCCAGCTGCGTGTGCGGCAGGTAGACCGCGGGCCGCAGTCTCGGCATCGAGCGACGGCCATCTTGATGTCGCCGACGACGCCGACGATCTCCGCGTCGTTCATGCCGCGGCGCGCCGGCCGATGGCGACGTTGCAGCCGCTTGCCGAGCGGGTTCTCGCCGGGGAACTGCTGGCGCGCGAGCGTCTCGCTGACGACGGCGACCGGCGGCGACGTCGGAGCGATCCGCCGCCGCGAAATCGCGGCCCGCCAGCTGCGGAATGCCCATCGTCCTGAAGAAGCCGGGCGTGACCGGCCGCACGTCGGTCGACGGGGAATTCGCCCGCGGCTGGGGCGTCGGCCGATCGAGGCGATAGAAGCCGGTGCCGATGCCGCGGCCCGGCGACATCGGCAGGAAGCTGACGCCGGCGGCGCTCTGCACGCCGGGGATGCGCGGCGATGCGCGACGATGGCGTCGGTGAAGAAACCCGACCGAGTCTGCGTCGCTCGTTGTAGCGCGCGCCCGACAGCTGCACGCGCGCGGTGAGCACGCCTTCGGCCCGGAAGCCGGGATCGACGTTCTGCAGCGCGACGAAGCTGCGGATCAGCAGGCCCGCGCCCGCCAGCAGGACCAGCGACAGCGCGACTTCGGCGACGACCAGCGTGCCGAGCGCGCGCCGCGATCGCGGGCCGCCGCCATGGCGGCCGCCTTCGCGCAGCGCATCGTTGGCGGCGCCGGTGGCGAACGAGCGCCGGGACGAGGCCGAACATCAAGCCGGTGCCGAGGGCCAGCGCCAGCGTGAACGCAGACGACCGGCAGGTCGAGCGCCACCTGATCGAGCCGCGGAACCGGGATGCGATCCGCCACGAGCGCGAGCAGGCCGCGATGGAACGCGACCGCCAGCGCCAGGCCGGCGACGCCGCCCGCGACGACGAGCAGCAGGCTCTCGGTGAGCATCTGCCGCACCAGCCGGCCGCGCCCCGCGCCGAGCGCCGTGCGCAGGCCCAGCTCGCGCTGGCGCACGGTGCTCCGCGCGAGCAGCAGGTTGGCGACGTTGACGCACGCGATCAGCAGCACGAGCAGCACCGCGCCGCGCGAGCACGTAGAGCGCCGGGCGGATCTGCTCGACCATCTGCTCGTGAATCGGCACGAGCGTCACCGACCAGCCGGTATTCCGCTGCGGCGCCTCCTTCTCGAGCTGCGCCGCGATGGCCTTCATGTCGTCGCTCGGCCTGCTCGAAGCGAGACGCCGTCGCGCAGCCGCGCGATGCCGTGCGACGAGCCGCGGCCGGGCGCCTGCGCGCAGCCGCTCGATCGTCCAGCCGTACGGCATCAGGAAGGCGGCGCGCTGGCCCTCGATCGTGAATCCCGGCGGCATCACGCCGACGACGGTTCGCGGCCGTCCGTTGGCCGTGAGCGTCTGGCCGAGCACGTCGCGCGCGCCCGCCAAGCCGCGTCTGCCAGAACTCGTGGCTGATGACGATGACCGCATCGTTGCCCTTCGAGGTCCTCGGCGGGCGTATAGATGCGGCCCAGCGCGGGCTGGACGCCGAGCGCCGGCAAGCACGTCGGCGGACGCGGCAAGCCCCGCGACCTCCTCCGGCTGGCCGTCCAGGACGATGTTCAGCCGCGACGGGCCGACCATGCCGAGGTAGCTCGAACGACCGGTTCCGCTCGCGCCACTCCACGAAGTTCGCGGCGCCGATGACGTTGCGCGGCCGGTTGCGGCTGAGGTTGTTCTCCCAGATCGCGACGATGCCGATCGGGGTCGCGGTAGGGGAGCGGCTTGAGCATGCACGCCGCGGACGACGCTGAAGATGGCCGAGGTGGCGCCGATGCCGAGCGCCAGCGCCAGCACGGCCGGGACGGTGAAGCGCGGCGCCCGGAGGAACGAGCGCAGGGCAAAGCGTAGGTCCTGGGTCAGCATCCCTGATTTGACGCTCCGGCGCCGCCGGATGGTTGTGTCTGCTTCATCTCAGCTCGCCGAACCAGCCGCGCCGCGCCATCCACTTCACAATCTCCACCGCCGGCACGACGGTGAACGCCCCGGCCGCCGCCAGCAGCCAGTCGCCCGGCGTCAGGCTGAAGGTCCCGAACGGGCCCTGCAGGAACGGCGTGTAGACGATCACCGCGAGCAGCGCCACCTCCCAGGCGACGGCGGTGTTCAACCAGCGGTTGGCGAACGGCCGGCTCCACACGTGGAGGCGATCCGATCGGCAGTTGTAGGCGTTGAAGAACTGGATCAGGACCAGCGAGATGAACGTGATCGCCATTGCCTCCGGCAGCGCCCGGCCGGACTGCATCAGCCCGATGAACATGGTCAGATTCACCACGCCCGACCACAGCCCGGCCGTGAGCAGGACGGCCACCACCGGCCGCGTGAAGATGCCGGTGCGCGGGTCGCGCGGCTTCCGCCGCATCAGGTCGCCCTCGGGCGGATCCACCGCGAGCGCCAGCGCCGGCAGGCCGTCGGTGGCGAGGTTGACGTAGAGGATTTGCACCGCGGTCAGCGGCAGCGGCAGTCCGGCGACCACCGAGCCGGCCAGCAGCACGATCTCGCCGACGTTGCACGACAGCAGGTACATCAGGTACTTCTTGATGTTGCCGAAGACAATGCGGCCTTCCTCGACGGCGGCGACGATGGTGGCGAAGTTGTCGTCGAGCAGCGTCATGCCCGCGGCTTCCTTGCTCACGTCGGTGCCGGCGATGCCCATGGCGATGCCGACGTCGGCCTGCTTCAGCGCCGGCGCATCGTTGACCCCGTCGCCGGTCATCGCCACCACCTCGCCGCGGCGCTGCCACGCCCTGACGACGCGGAGCTTGTCGGCCGGCGAGACGCGGGCGTAGACGGCGATGCCGGCGACGTCGCGCTCGAGGTCGCCGTCGCTCATCGACTCGAGGTCGCGGCCGGCGATCACCCGCTGATCGGTGAGCAGGCCGACTTCGCGGGCGACGGTGCGGGCGGTCAGCGGATGATCGCCGGTGATCATCACGGCGCGGATGCCCGCCGCGGCCGCCGTGGCCACCGCGTCGCGCGCTTCCGCCCGCGGCGGGTCCATCATCGCGACCAGGCCGAGCAGCGTCATCTCCGTCTCCGTGGTCTCAGCCGTCGCGGCGGTCCGGCGTGCGACGGCCAGCACGCGCAGGCCGCCCGCGGCCAGTTCGTGCTCGACCGCGCGGATGCGTTCGCGGTCCGCTCCGTCAGCGGGGCGTCGCGCCCGTCGCGCCGCTGCCGGGTGCAGCCGGCCGAGCACCTCCTCGGCCGCCCCTTTCGAGCACGCGAGGGACGACCCGTCCGCCATCTGGTGGATCGTCGTCATGCGCCGCCGTTCGGACGTGAACGGGATCTCGGCGATGCGCGGCGCCTCGCGGGCGAGCGCGTCGGTGTCGAGGCCGGCCTTGATCGCCGCCACGATCAGCGCGCCTTCGGTCGGGTCGCCCTCCACCCGCGATCGCCCGTCGCGGCGGACCAGCCGCGCGTCCGAGGCCAGGACCGCGGCCGACAGCAGCGCGCGGACGCTGTCCGGCGGATTCGATCGCGCGGCCGTCCTCGAGGACGTCGCCGGCCGCGTCGTAGCCGGTACCGGTCATCTCGAAGCGACGCTCCTCGGCGACAGACGTGCCGCACGGTCAGCTCGTTCCGGGTCAGCGTGCCGGTCTTGTCGGAACAGATGACCGAGGTGCTGCCCAGGGTCTCGACGACCGGCAGGCGCCGCACCAGGGCGTGCCGCTTGACCATCCGCCGCACGCCGATCGCGAGCGAAATCGTCACCACCGCCGGCAGGGCTTCGGGCACCACCGCCACCGCCAGCGCCACGCCGAACATGAACATGTCGATCACCGGCAGGCCGCGCAGCAGGCCGATGGCGACGACCAGCGCCACGACCGCCAGCGCCGCCTTGCCGAGCGCGCTCCCCAGCCGATCGAGGTTGTCCTGGAGCGGGGTGCGCGCGACCTCGACGGTCTCCACCATGCGGGCAATCCGGCCGAACTCCGTGTCCATCCCGGTCGAGACGACCAGGCCCTGCCCGCGCCCGTAGACGACCAGCGTGCCGGCGTAGGTCATGTTCCGTCGATCGCCGAGCGGCAGCCCGGGATCGTCGAGGGGCGCCGCGGACTTCTGCGCCGGCTCCGATTCACCGGTCAGCGCGCCTTCGTCGACGCTGAGGTTGATCGCCTGCATCAGCCGCGTGTCGGCGGGCACGCGATCGCCGGCGCGCAGCAGCACGGCGTCGCCGGGCACGAGCTCGCGCGCCGCGACGACCATCTCGAGGCCGTCGCGCAGCACGCGGGCGGTGGGCGCGGCCATCCGCCGCAGGGCCTCGAGCGCGCGGCCGGCGCGGTACTCCTGGATGAACCCGAGCAGGACGGCCAGCAGGACGATGACCGTGATCACCACCGCCTCGAGGGCGTGGCCGAGGAAGCCGGAGACCACGGTCCCGGCCAGCAGGATGAGGATCAGCACGTTCTTGAACTGCGCGGCGAGGATCTGCCACGCCGGCTCGCGGCCGAGCGACTGCAGCTCGTTCGGGCCGTGCACGCCGAGCCGCCGGGCCGCCTCGTCGCCGGAGAGGCCCTGCCATCCCGCGTCGAGCCGGGCGATCGCCTCGTCGACGGTGACCGAGTGCCAGGGCGGCGGCTCGCCGCCGGTGGCCGGCCGGGTCGCCGCGCGCTCCTGAACGCTGGATGCCGGCATCACCCGCACCCCGCGACGAGCATGGCCGCCAGCCATTTCATCGCATCAACGAACAGTTCCCACGCGTTCATGACATCCTTCCGCCCCACCTGGTGTCCGGCCACGGCGCACCTGCGCGACGCTCCATCCGGCGGCGGCGTGGCCGGCGCGGGGCGGTGCAATCGGAGACGTGGCGAGATGAGATTTCGGGCTGGAGTGGAGGAGGGGCGCAGCGCCGCAGAATGATCCGCACGCGTCGATGACGCGCAGCTGCGCAGGACTGAACAGGCCAACCCCTTCGCACCATGAGCTCCGCTCGTGCGAAGGTCTCGCCTAATCCACGAGAACCCGACCGAACCGTGCGCGCAGTGGCGCAGTCCTGACGATTCGGCCGCGCGGCATCGGTCGCCGCGTAGCTACTCCCCTTCCCGACTGACGATAGCCTGTCAGCCCGATCGATTCAAGTGCGCGCTGGTCCGTTGAACCGATGCGGCTGGGTTATGCTCCCGCTCGATCGGAGGTCATCTGCCAGGACTCGAACCCTCCTGATGCTCGGCCTGGCCCCGACTTCGATAGAATCCGGCCTCACACGATCCGAGCGAGGCCCCCCATGAGCGATCCCACGGATCCGACGGCGCCGCAGCCCCCCGGCGGTTCGACCGCGAAGACGGCCGACACGCCCACGATCGATCTCGCCGAAGCCGCGACGCGCCCGGCGGCTCATCCCCATCCACGCCCGGCGCAGGCCGGCCGCCTCGCGCCCGGCCAGCGATTCGGCGGCTACCGCATTCATCACCTGCTGGGCGCCGGCGGCATGGGCGAGGTCTACGACTGCGAGCACGAGGAGTCGGGCCGGCGCCTGGCGCTGAAAACGTTGTCGGTGTCGCTGTCCGATGCCTCCGACCGCTCCCGCTTCCTGCGCGAGGGGCGCATGGCGGCGGCGCTCAGCCATCCGCACAGCATCTACGTCTTCGGCAGCGAAGAAATCGATGGCGTGCCGGTCATTGCGATGGAGCTGGTCGCCGGCGGCACGCTGAGGGACCTGGTGAAGCAGCGGGGACCGCTGCCGCCGGCGGAGGCGGTGTCGATCATCCGCCAGGTGATCGCCGGGCTGGCCAACGCCGCCGCCGCCGGCATCCTGCACCGCGACATCAAGCCCGCCAACTGCTTCGTCGACGCCGCCGGCGCCGTCAAGGTCGGCGACTTCGGCCTGTCGGTGTCGACGATGAAGGCCGAGACGTTCGTGACGATCGGAGCAACGGTGCTGGGGACGCCGGCGTTTGCGTCGCCCGAGCAGCTGCGCGGCGAGGAGCTCGACGTGCGCTCCGACATCTACTCCGTCGGCGCCACGCTGTTCTACCTGCTGACCGCGCAGCAGCCGTTCACCGACGACAACCTGATGCGGCTGCTGTCGCGGGTCGCCGGCGACCCGCCGCCGCCGGTGCGAAGCCTGCAACCCGCCGTGCCTGAAGGGCTGGCGGCGATCGTCGATCGCTGTCTCGCGAAGAAGGCCGCCCAGCGTTTCGCCGACTACGCGGCGCTCGACGCGGCGCTCGAACCGTTCACCATGCCGCTGGCGCCGGCGCCGCCGTGGGCGCGCGTGCCGGCGGCGATCATCGACCAGCTCGTGATCTCGGTGGCCACGGGGACGGTTGCGATGGCGCTGCTCACCGACATCCGGCCCAACGATGTCCGTGGGCTGGCCACGGATGTGCTCCTTGGCACGCTGTACTACGGGTGGCTGGAGGGCCGGTTCGGGGCCGCGGCCGGCAAGGCGGCCCTGGCCATGCGCGTGACGCGCGAGTCGGGCGAGGCGCCGGGATTCCGGCGGGCGGCCGCGCGCGGCGCCATCTTCATGATCGCCGTCGACCTCGGCTCCTGGCTGGCGATGACCGCCGCCGCGGGCGCGGGGTTCCGGTCGTCCGCATACGTCGTGGCGCCATTCCTGGGCACGGGTGCGGCAGCCGCCCTGCTGTTCGCGATTGCCCGCGGCGCGACCGGTTACCGCGGGTTCCACGAACTGTGGACCGGCACGCGGGTGGTCCGCGCCTTCGGACGCCGGGAGGTCGTGGCCGAGGTCCGGCACCGGGCGAGCGAGGCTGCGCGAACGGTGATCGGGCACGCCGGGCCCTATGCGCTGGTGCAGACGGCCGCCGTGCTGCCGGCGGGTGTGCGGCTGGCGTTCGACGAACGCCTGCAGCGTCATGTCTGGATTCACCACGTCCCGCCCGGCACGCCGGCGGTCTGCCACGCGCGGCGCGACCTGGCATGGCCCACCCGCCTGCGCTGGCTGGGCGGCAAGCGCGGCGCCACCGAATCCGAGAGCTGGGATGCCTACGAGGCGCCCGAGGCCGAGCCGTTCGCCGGTGCGTGCCGCACGCCGCAGCCGTGGAGCCTGGTTCGCCGGTGGCTCGAGCAGCTGTCGGAGGAGTTCGCCGCCGCGGCGGCCGGCGGCACGGCCGGCGCGCGCCGGGTCACCGACCTCTGGATCACCAGGACGCACGATCTGAAGGTGATCGATCTCGACCATGCGGTGGCGGAGTCGCGCGGGGATCTCGAGGGCGCGCTGCTGCTGGAAGTGGCCGGCGCCGCGCTCGAACCGAACGGGCGCGCGGGCGGGGCCTCGCTGCCGCGCATCCCCCTGCCGCTTTCCGCGCGCGCGCTCCTCGCCGACATCCGCGACGGGGTCGTCCCGCGCGGCCAGGTTGTCGAGCGCCTGCGCGCCATGGCGCGCGAGCCGACAGCCGTCTCCAGCGGCCGGCGCGCGGGCCAGATCAGCCTGGCCGCCGCGCCTCTGCTGTTCGTGCTCATGTGCGCCATGGTCGCCGCCGTTATGTTCGGGGGCTCCACCCCGGGACTGCGGGATCTGGGTGCTTATGGCGCTCGCCTGCGGGCGCTCGAGCGAGGCGTCGCCGCAGCCGACGCCGACGAACCACGCCGGCTCAGGCTCCTGATTGCCCGCCGCCTGCACGACCTCGTCCCGAGCGGCCAGCAGGACGCCGTCGTCACCGGGTTCCTGGCCGTGAACGCCGATCTGTACGACCGCGTCCGGCGCGACACGCCGGTTCCCGGCGACGATGCGTTTCAGGCCGCGGAGCGTGAGCAGCGGCAGGCGGACGCCGCACGGGGACGCCGGGAACCGCCCTGGCAGTTCGTGGTCGCGCTGGTCATGACCCTCGGCTGGCTCATCGCGGCCATGGTGGCGATGGTCTCCAGCCTGCTCCTGAAGGGAGGACTGAGCCTGAGCGCGGCTTCGATCGCGGTGGTGACCTCCGATGGCACGCCTGCCGGCCGCCTGCGCTGCGCGATCCGGGCGCTGGTCACCTGGTCGCCGGTGCTGGCGGCGGCGGCCGTGCTGTTCATCGCGCCGATTGCGCTGAGGTCCCAGCCCGGATGGACGATGTTCGTGGCGCCGGCGGTGTGCCTGCTGGTCTTCGCCGCCGGCGCGGCGGCGGCGTTCCGTTCGCCGTCGCGCGGGTGGCAGGACCGGGTGGCCGGGACCTGGCTGGTGCCGCGCTGAGGGCGGGCGCCGGCTAGCTCATGATTCCCATGAAGAACAGGATCAGCTCGAACACCAGGATCAGCACGATCGCCAGCTCCAGGTTCTCGCCGCGCTCCATCGAGGTCTGGTCCACCGCGAAGTGGTAGATGTCGTCGAGCGTCTTCAGCTTGTCCTTCACCGACGCCTGCCACTCGGGCAGGCCGAGGCGCGACGAGACGCGGAACAGGAGGCGTGCGGCATAGACGTCGCCGACCAGCTTCAGCGCGTTCTCGGTGCGCTCGGTCAGCTCGGTGACGTCGATGTAGACCGAGTGCAGGTGGCGCGCGGCGCGCGCGAAGCGGCGCCCGAGCCAGCTCTCGTACCAGCGCGGCCGCTGCTGCAGCTCGCGGTAGATCGCGGTCAGCTCGTCGTCCAGCTTCTCGTCGTAGTAGCGGAACTGCAGCAGCTGCGAGTTGGCGTACTCGATGAGCTCGACGGCGGCGCGGACGCCGGCCTCGGTGTCGCAGACGAGCGCGGTATTCCAGGTCGGCACGACCAGATCGCCGGCGAAGTACGAGAGCCGGTGGCGGAAGACTTCGTCGCGCTCCTGCGTGCTGAGCGCCTCGCGCTCGCCGCGCAGCAGCAGCGCCACCTCGTCGCCATGCCGCTCGATGATCGTGTCGGCGGTCAGCGGTTCGTCGAACGCGGTGACGGCGTAGACGATGTAGTCCTCGCTCAGGAACGACGCTCGCGGCTCGTGGAGCGCCGGGCGCAGGCGGCCGGCCAGCTGGCGGGCGCAGGCCTCGGCCTGCGGCTCGAGGCCCGGCGGGCCGGTCACGGTGTGGCCCAGCGCGATGAGCTCGGTCCACGATCCCGAGAACGGCCGCGTGAGCGCCAGCGACACGACGCCGTAGTCGAAGACCTTGACGCGCAGCTGGAAGTCCGGCGGCACCGGCAGGCCTTCGGACGAGGCGTCGAACTGCAGCGGCGGCGTCTGGTAGCGGGCCGAGGCCGGCGTGCTGGGCCGCGGCGCCAGCCGGGCCGGCTCGCCCTTGCCGCCGAGCAATGCCGGCAGCGCCGCCAGGTCCACCGACTCCGCGATATCGAAGAGATAGATGGCGGTGACCGACGCCGCGCGAATCATGGAAAGCAGTGTAGCCTTGACCTCGACCCGGAGCGCACATGAGTCGACGACGATGGCTGTCCGTTACCGCGGCGATCCTGGCGCTGGCCGGCGTCGCGCTCGCCGCCCGCGCCGGCACCCGCAACGCCGAGATCCTCGCGGCCATCAAGGGGCGCGTGGACGCGAGCAAGAGCTCCGGCATGGTGGTCGCGACGATCGACACCGACGGCGGCACGTCGATCGGGGCGTACGGCGATCCGGGGCCCGGCGGCCTGCCGCTCGACGGCGACTCGGTCTTCGAGATCGGCTCGATCACCAAGGTCTTCACCGCGACGCTGCTGGTGGAGATGGCCGATCGCGGCGAGGTGAAGCTCGACGAACCGGTGCAGGCGCTGCTGCCGGCGGAGGTCCGGGTGCCGCAGCGCGGCGGCCGGCAGATCACGCTGTTCGATCTGGCCACGCAGAGTTCCGGCCTGCCGCGAATGCCGTCCGGGTTCTCGCCGCGCGATCCCGCCAATCCGTACGCCGATTACACGCCGGCGCAGCTCTACGCCTTCCTCAACGGCCACACGCTGGCGCGCGACATCGGCGCGCAATACGAATACTCGAATGTCGGCGTCGGCCTGCTCGGACACGCGCTGGCGCGGCGCGCCGGCAAGAGCTACGAGGCGCTGGTCACCGAGCGAATCCTGAAGCCGCTGGGCATGGACCACACCGCCATCACCCTGACGCCGTGGATGAAGACCCGCCTGGCCCGGGGGCACGACGCCGCGGGCGCGCTGGTGCCGAACTGGGATGTCGTGACGCTGGAGGGCGCCGGCGCGCTGCGCTCCACCGTCAACGACATGCTGAAGTTCGCCCGCGCCAGCCTGGAAATGGACGCGGGACGGCTGCCGAAGCTGATGCAGCTGACCCACGAGGTGCGGCGTCCCACCGGCACGCCGGGCCTGGGGATCGGCCTCGCGTGGCACATCCGCCGCCTCGGCGAGAACGACATCGTCTGGCACAACGGAGGCACCGCCGGCTACCGCACCTGGATCGGCTTCGACAAGCGGCGCCGGATCGCCGCGGTGGTGCTCACCAACTCGCAACAGAACAACGACGATCTCGGCTACACGTTGCTGAAGTAGTGCCCGGCGCGGCGCCGGCCTGCGGATGAATGATCGAGCCGGATGAATGTGCAGGCCGGCGCCGCGCCGCCGATCAGGGAGCCACGTTCACGATGACCGCGCCGTAGACGCGGTGTCCGTACCGCGTCTCCTTGCCGAAGAACGCCGGCGCGTCATCCTTCGATTGCACGCCGACGAACCGATAGTCGCCGCGCAATCCCCATCGGCCCGCGTACCACTTGATGCCGCCGCCGACGTTGCCGGTGAGGAACGTCTCGGTCTCGTTGATGCCGAGGCTGGCCTTCTCGAACACGCTCAGCCCGCCGGCCCCGCCGGTGAGGTACGGAACCACCGAGCTCCGGTTCGGGGCCGAGAGGACGACGTTGCCGGTATACCCGAGCATGTTGGGGGTCTTGAGGTCCGACGTCAGGCCGCCAAGCTGCAGCTCCTGCGAGACGCCGATGGCGCCTCCGATCTCGCCCTCGAGCCCGACGTACTTGTTGAAGTTGATCGCGAACGCCCCGCCGAAGCCGTAGTTGCCGAAGCTGGGCTCGTTCGAGTCGGCGGCCTCGGTGAAGAAGATCCCGCCGCCTGGAATGATCGTGATCTCGGCCCGGCCCGGCCCCGGCGCCCCTTCCTGCGCCCCGGCGCTGCCGACGCCCACGACGCCCACCAGGCCCACCAGCACGACCAGCACCCTTATCCAACGTGTCATGACTGACCTCCCGCTCATGAAACCGACCGCGCGCCATCACGCGCGCATGCCTGCCAGCATTGCGCGCGCGGCCGGCCATCACAATTGGGCCGAAGATCGATAAAGCGCTGATACCCGCGCCCGATGCGCACCCACGGCCGATCGGCAGATCGCCGCCTCCGACTTCTGGCCGATGCCGCATCCGCCAGGGTTTCGGCGGGGCAAGCCCGGGCTTTCGTCGTATGCTGTGCTGTCCTCCCCACGAGGACCGATTCAGTCAGGCAACAAGGAGTTGATCCGATGACACGCAGGATTGTGACAGTGCTGGGCGCCCTGGCGATCGCGAGCGCCGCCGTCGCGCAGACCCCGGCGCCGGCCGACGCGATCGAGCGCGCGCTCGCCGCGGCGCCGCGCCAGGCCCGCGACGGCGCGATGGTGATCAAGTGGAAGACCGACGGGACCTACGACACGCTCCGCCCGGGGACCAACCGGGTGGTGTGCTACGACCAGTCGGGCGAGCCGTCCGAGCAGCCGGTACTCGGTGCAGTGCACCAGCGCCGGCAACCTCGAGCGCGTCGCCCAGAACAAGAAGTTCGAGGTCGAGACCAACCGCGACAAGCGGCAGCCGGCGATCGACGCCGCGGAGGCCAACGGCACCCGCGTCAAGCCGGAGTACGGCTCGGCGTGGTACACGCTGAGCGGCAAGGACCAGGCGAGCGCGCGGCTGCACGTGACCATCGCCGTGCCCGGCGGCGCTGCGCAGACGCCGTTGCGCAACACTTCGATCGATGTGCAGATGTTGGGCAACCCCCAGGACGGTCGCACCTTCCGTTGCCAGAATGTTGCCGCTGAGATCCTTCTTTGGCTCGGCAGGCTGTAACGCCTTGACCGCCGCGACAGTGGCGGCGACCGTCTCGCTCACCTTGACCTCGGCGGCCTCGGCGATGATGTCGGCGAATAGTTCGGCTACTGCCTCGTAGTCGCCCTTCACCCTCGGCGCGCCGGCCTCGCCGTCATCGGCCGCATCGATGGTGGCGATGATGCGACCCTTGGCGTCTTTCTCGCGGTGGAAACGGTGCAGGAGCGCATGCGCCTTGATTGCCCGCAACAATTGGCCGAAGTCGCGGCGCAAGCGTACGGCACTCGCCCTGATCAGCTTCCTCAGCGGCCGCGCCCACGGGATCACGACCCGCCGCTCGCCGGCCGCGAGCCAACGCTGGTAGTCGTGCCATGTGGCGTAACCGATCGCTTCAACGCTGTCCTCGCCCTCGATTTCGGCGATCTTCTCCATGACGGCCTCGGTCTGCGCCTCCGAGTCGTCGGTCTCCATCGACAGCATGCGCGTCTCGTTCTCATGGTGCAGGCTGGCGCGCGTGGTGGTGACCAGGAAAGTCACCGGGCCGCGCTTGACGATGGTGATGGTGACGATGTCGTTGCCGACCTTCTGCGGCACGGGATAGCGAAGGATTCCCTCGCTCATCAGCTCGCGCAGCAGATAGTCCTGAAAGTCCTGCTCACCCGGCCCTTGTGCCTCGCCCATGGACAGGATCTTGTGGGCGAAGTCGTCCGTCATGTAGAGCAGCGCCTTTTCCGACAGCGTGGTGAACGAAATCACGTCCTCCTTCGGAATGAAGGCGAGCACCTCGGTCCGGATTTCCGATTTGCCCGACGAGGAAACGCCCTTGACCGCCGCGTGCATGGTCTTTTCGAACAGCCGCGAGGTGGCGATCAGATAAAGCCGCTTGAGATTTGCCTCCTCGCCGGCGACGCGCTTGCCGATCTCTTCGGCGAAGCGATCGAGGACGGTGTGCGAGGTGCAGATGTCGTAGGCGGCGGCCTCGAGATCCTTCAGCGTCTTTTTTGGCGGCGCGGGAGCCTCGGCGCTCTGCTTTTGGCGGTTGCGCCGCTTCGCGACTTCCTCGTCCAGCGTTGACACCTTGATGCCGAGCTTCTTCGCCTCAGCCTGGCGCACGCGGTCGTATTGCAGCCGACGTGAGCCGCGAAAGCCGTACCAGCGCCATCTCGTCAGGTTCGCGCACCGGCCCGACAAGCGCCTCGAGTTCGGCCTTGGCCTGGGCGTCGGCGAGCGCGGCGATCGACAGCCGTACGGCCTCAATGCCGTAGTCGGCAGCCAGATCATTGAAATCGCCCGGCCGAGGCGTGGCACGGCGAAACCGCGCCGATCTCGAAGGCGGCTTCCATAGCTTTCGAGACGCCGGGATTGCCGGTGGTAGCCTCGTCATTGTCGGCTGCGAAGACGATGCGGGCGTTCGCGTAGCGAGCGCGCAGCGCCTTGCCGACAGCGAGAAGATTGCCGCAGGTGAAGGCAATCACGACCGGATCGCCGGTCGCGGCATGGAGCGTCGCGCCGGTGGCGTAGCCTTCGCAGATAATGATCGTGGCCGCACCGCGCAGGAGGCCGAGCCGGCAGTGGCCACCTCCGGTCCGGCCGCCAGCCAGAAACCTTTTGCCGCCGTCGCCGCTGATGAACTGCAACGAGATGAGATCGTCACGGTCGGCGTCGTAGACCGGCACCACGAGACGGCCGTTGCAGGTCAGCCGGCAGGGGCCGGGCGCCACCTGCTTTTTCGCCAGATAGGGGTGGTCGGCCCGCCGCGACGGGCAGACGTGCCCATATGTCCTGGGCGCGCCTTTGAGCGCCTGCCCACGTCGCCTGTTGCTCGTCGGCAAGGCGCTTTCTGGCCTCCTCGAAGGCGCCCTGCTCGATGCGCTTGCCGTTTACTCTCCAGCGCGATCCAGTCGAGGCGATGGCCGCTTTTCCAATCCCCGCCAAAGCCGAAGGGCGCAGCACCGTCGTGGAGTACAAACCAGCCGTTTTTTTTGCCGGGCCTGTCGTCGGCGAGGCGGTAGCGGTGGATACGGCCATCCGCACAAATCCTGAGATCTCCAAAGGCTTCAAGCCCGGCCTCGGCCAGAGCGTCGGCAAAGTCGCGCTCGACACTGTTCACTGTGGCCCCCAACGGATCAACGCTCTGGCGCTGGCGATTTGGCCGCCGTCGAGCAGAGTGAGCAGGCGGCGGCGAAACGCCTCTTCGTGGTCGAACAGGCGGTCGATGTCGTGATGGACCATACCCTGCTGGTCGCGCAGATTGTCGATCGTGGGGCGCGAAGCATCTATCGGGTTGCTGTGGTCAAGCATGGCGTTCCCGTCCGGTGGGGCTCGCCGGTCGCCTCTATTGAGAATGCGGGGGCTTCGTTTTTTCCCGCCTTTAGCCACGGGCGGGGAGCTGGCCTGTCAGGTAGTGTCGCCTTCCGACGCATTGAGTTCCTCCTCTGCGGAGGGCCATGTGTTGCGGAGCGATGCTGAAGACGCTACAAATCGTGTTGCTATTCGACTGAGTGCTTCAGATGGGTCATGCTCCCGCCGGGTGTGGCCCATTTGCCTTTCAACGACGGTCCCCTTCCGGCCTCCGTTGCCATTCACGAACCTCGGCCTCGACGGCTTCGCGGCGGGCTCCGAGGATTCGGACGCCGTTCGCGGCTCCCGATCCAGTCGAGAATAGTTGACCGGCGATAGAGCGTGCGCCCGCCGAGTTCGACGTACGGGGAGGCCGTCTGGCCTCGCCTGCCAGCGCATAACCGTCCGCGGCGATACTCGGAGCTCGGCTGCAAGCTCGTCGCGGGTGATGAAGTCGTCAAGAAGAGCCATTTGCTGCCGTCTCCGCAATTAAAGTGACGGCAACCTATCTATTGCTGACGGCCTCCACAGTCGGCCGGAAAAGGTCAGAAATGGTCAGAAATTGAATTTCTGACCTTCGCGAGGAAGGTCTTCGCGTGCCAACGAATGGTCGAGGATGACGGCGAGCAGGCATCCCTGGCGGCCTGTTCGGAAAGCCACCGCTCGACGTCCGCCTGTTTGTTCCAGCCCTCAACGTTCAGCGCGTCGGGATAGCCATCGGCTTCAACCTTGGCTTTAAACGCAAGATAGTACGCATCCCAGTCGGCGCCTGGTTTGCGTCCGCGCTTTGACGCGGGATGAGATGGCCAGAGGCGGCAAATATCGTCTCGCCTAAGCGTGATGTCCCGATATTCGACCTTCATGAAACCGTTCTTGAACCAAAGCCGATCCGCCAGGTTTCTGTCTCCGGTTAGCTCCAGGTAAGCCCATTCATGAGCAGGTATCTGTTCAGGTCGTCCGGTTCCCTCTTTGATGGCCGAGGCTGTCAGTGCTCCCTCGGCCAGCCGCGCCCAAAGCTCCTCTCTGGCTGTTTTTACGGAGACGAGCTGCTCGGTCTCTTCGTCTTGATCGGCGAAAGCCTCATAAGTGCTCAATTTCACCAGCGAAGCGTTTTCCCGCACCTTCTCGGGGATCCGAAAGACAATCCATGCCACGGCCTGGCCAAGCGTCCATATCGACATTGCCATCGGGTCGCGTGGTTTAGGCTCCGATCGTTTCATCTCTGTCTCTATTCATCTTGCGGAATCGGGTCAGTCATCACCCACCGCCTTCATCCCGCCGGATTTCCCGCTTTCGCCCTTCGGCATGACGACGGCGCCGACACGCTCGGTCGCCTGTCTCAGCGGATCATCGAACAAGTGCGAATAACGAGCCGTGGTTTGCGGCTGGGAGTGTCCAAGAAGGGCCCCGATGATCGGCAGAGATAGACCCGCCGAGGCCAGCACACTTGCATATGTGTGCCGCAGATCGTGAATTCTCGCCGTGGGTGCAATGACGGTGCGCTCCTTACCCCTGGCGTCCTTCACCGTCTCGATTCCGACGATCCCGGCAGCGATGCAGAGCTCCCGCCAGTCCTTTTTCAGCTCGACGCGATGGCCTTTGGCGCCACGGCCTGGGAACACGTACTCCGAGACGTCCCGGCCTTTCTTTTTGGCCTCCCGTTCGGCTTCCGCCCGCAATTCGCTCAGGAGCTGGCGGGCCGGCGCCGAGAGTGGCACGCGGTGCAAGGTCTTCTGCTTCGTGGTCGAGCCCGGCTTCGTCCAGACGCCTTCCGTCATATCGAACTGAGCCCACTTCGCGGCCTCGACCTCGCCTCGCCGCGCGCCGGTCAGGAGCAGAAGACGGATGATGTTGGACGCCTGTTGATCCTTGTACTCGGCCAGCGCCTTGGTCAGTTTCGTCAGTTCTGCCGGCGACAGATAGCGGTGCCGCTTTTCCTCCTGATTGCGCTCGACGCCCTTGCAGGGATTGTCGGTTCGCCATTGCCAGCGGATCGCAAGGCTGAACATCTTCGAGAACAGCGCGAGCACCCGGTTCGCTTGATAGGGATGGCCGCGCCTGGTGATCGCCCGATGCAGACCGTCGATGGCGGAGAAGGTGACTGCGGCGACCTTCAGATGCTTCAGCTGCGGCTCGATCTTCGCGGCCTTCGGATCGTCCTGCATGATGTAGCGGCGGATCATCGTTCGGTCGTCTTGCGCCGACGAGGCGCGCTTCTTGGGCAGATGCTCCTCGATGTAGCGGTCGCAGAGATCGGCGACGGTCTTTCCGTTTCGATCCGCCTCGACCTCGGCCATTGGGTCTTCGCCGCGATCAATGCGCTTCTTGAGTTCGCCGGCTTCCGTCCGCGCCGCACTTACCGACCACTCAGGATAAGAGCCGATGGTGTAGCGCCGCTCGCGTCCGGCCCGGGTCCGATAGTTGAGGACGAACGCGCGCGCGCCGTTGGCAGTGACGCGGCAGCCGAAGCCCTTCACGTCCGCGTCATAGTAAATCTTGTTGCCCTTCTCGGGTGCCGCCAGATCGGCAGGCGTTTTCGCCTCTGGGTCGTCTTTCCTGCGCTTATCGACCAGCCGCATGGAAATTTCCGTGTCCGCATAGTGTCCGTCATTTTGACGGTTTCTTCTGTCTCTTTATGTCGTATATTGTCACTGACATGTCAAGCAATGTCATTTACGAATCAATGGTTTATTTTCGGACACGGGCGAAAGTCGTACGTTTTCATGCACTTGGAGATTTGGCTCGGAGCTGACTCTTAATCAGCGGGTCCACAATTCGATCCTGTGCACCAAAATCTCAAATAAAACCAAATATTTAACATTTAGCCGGCAAAACCGGTTTCTGACGACGTGCCGATTTCGGCACATTTTTCGGCACAATACGGAAAATGACTTATGGCTAAATTGCCGAAGCCGGAACCGCATGGCATCTTCGGCGCCGCCGCCGCGGGCAATTGGGCTACGCGGTCGAGCCTGTCATGCGGGCAGCCCACTACCATTCCAAGAACAGCGACGTGATCAGCCCCGCGGAGACGTGACAATGGTGAAAGCGAGGAGCGTTGGAACTGACAGTCCGTGTCGCCTTCGCCGTGGCTGAGCCAGCAATTCGAGCCGGCTTTCGCCATCCGGCCATCCGATGCGATTCCATCGGATTCGCTGAAACTTGGCGACATGGGATTGGCCGTCGCAGCCGCCCATCTCGCCCTCGAAAAAATTCTACGAACCGATAAGCTCGCTTATACGTCCTGCCAGGATCTCCATGATTTTGAGTGCCTGGGCAAAATCAACCTGTTGATTTACGCGAAGCCAGGGGCGCTGCGGTCTCGCATGCTCGATCTGCCAGCGCCTTCGCCTTACTCCACAGCTTCTCGCGCAGACGACGGTCGCGCTCGACAGCCAGACGTCTCGCCTCGGCTGCCAGACGTTTATCTCAGCTTCAGATGGACCGGCGTGACACGTCTGCGGCCAGTTACTTGCGGTAGCAATACACATAAACTAGCGTGTACCCACAACGATTGACCGGTATGTCTGAAATGACGCTCGTCCTGTAGCGCCCGTTATAGCTGGGATCAGCCTTTGCCACTGCTTCGCAGATAGATTTTCCCACCTGCTCAACCGAGGTCCCACACTCGAAGGTGTCATAGAGCTTGATCAGATTGAAATACAGTCCGCATTGCTCCGGATACTGGCCAATGCAAGCCTTGTAAGCCCTGTTTTCGGAGTGCGCGAAGGAAGTCCATCCCACCACAAGCAGGAGAGTTCTGAGGACGAACCTCACAAACGAACAGTTCATGGGCGAAACCCTCCAGTTCGTAGTTCGTCCGTCGCGGCGGCCTTGCGTATTCAGAAGTCGAGACCGCGCAAAGAGCGTCCGGCAGCATACTATATTGGCGGTTTCAAGGACCTGCACGCTTGTTCTTGGACATGACATCTAGAACCTGCAACTGCGACCCTGACTGTCGAAGACATGAGCGTCCGCCGGGTCGAAGCGGAAGCGGACGGACGAGCCAATCTTGGCGGCAGGTTTGCCTTGCAGTTCCACCGTCACGAGCTGGGGCAGGCCGTCGACTTTCAGGTAGAGCAGGCTCGTCCCGCCAAGCCGCTCGACGAGCACAATTTTAGCAGCGATGCCCTCATGCTCTGCTAAAAAAATAGCGTTGGGGCGCACGCCAATTTCTGCCCTTTCGCCACGTTGGAGGCGCAAGCCCTCGCGGATCGAGAAGAGCGGCTGGCCGTTCGCACCAAGACGGAAGCTAATATCATCACCCACGCGCTCTGCAACGGCCGGCATGAAGTTCATCTTCGGCTGGCCAAGAAAGCCGGCAACGAAACGGTTGACCGGCCGCTCATGGAGATCGAGGGGCGCGCCCTCCTGCACAACCCGTCCCTTGTCCAGAATGACGATGCGGTGCGCCAGCGTCATTGCCTCGATCTGGTCATGCGTCACATAGATCATCGTGGTTCCTAGCTGTGCGTGGAGTCGCGCGATCTCGACCCGCATCTGCGCGCGAAGGTCGGCGTCAAGGTTGGAGAGCGGCTCGTCGAAGAGAAAGACGTCGGGCTCGCGCACAATGGCGCGACCGATGGCGACGCGCTGGCGCTGACCGCCCGAGAGCTCTCGCGGCCTGCGCGCCAGCAACTCCTCGATCTGCAGTATGGCCGCTGCCTCCGCGACCTTTCGTTCGATCTCGGCCTTGTCCGTGCCGATCATCTTCAGGGCGAACCCCATATTTTCGGCCACGCTCATGTGCGGATAGAGGGCATAGGACTGGAACACCATGGCGATGCCGCGGTCGGCCGCCGCCACGTTGTTCATCGGCTTACCGCCGATGCTGAGCTCGCCCGAACTGACAAACTCCAGGCCGGCGATCATCCGTAGCAAGGTTGATTTGCCGCAGCCGGAAGGGCCGACGAAAACAACGAGCTCCCTGTCCCTGATCGTCAGTGAGACGTCGCGCACGGCCTCGACCTTGCCGAAGCTCTTCGACACATTCTTCAGTTCGACAGACGCCAAGTCAGGATCCTTTCGCGGCGACGGCCCACATTTCGATCTCCACCAGGAAGCCGGGAAGGAGGACGGCTTGCACCGCGGTGCGCACGGGCAACGGCTCTACCATCATCTTTTCGTAGACCGCGTTGAAACGCGCCCAATGGCTGAGATCGGTAAGGTAGATGTTGACCTTGAAGACGTCACGCAGGCCGCAATCGGCGGTTGCCAGCTGGCTCTCGCAGTTCCGAAGCGTCACGGTCGTTTGTTCCTCGATCGTGTCGCCGACCACATTGCCGTCCATGTCGACCGCCACTTGGCCGGAAATAACGACCAGGTGGCGAGCATCGACCTTGAGCACCGGTGAATACGGCCCGGCGGTCACATGCTGGGTCGCATCGCGCGGGCGGGTCTTGCGTGGATGCTGGACATCGTCGCCGGTTCTGTCTTCCACGTCGCTATCCCTTGACTGCCCCGTTGAGCAGGCCTTCGACAACAAAGCGCCAGACGAGCACGACCAGCACAACGGTGGGGACAATCGCAATGAAGATAGCCGCGTTTAGCAGGCTCCACGAAACATCGGTGTTGCGCGCCAGGGCCGCCATCACCACCGACACTGGCCGTGTGGCGGCATCGCCCGACAGGACCATCGAGAACATGTACTCCGAATAGGAGAGCATGAAGGCGAACAGGCCGGTTGCTCCAATCGACGGCAACGCAAGTGGCAGCGCGATGCGCAGAAATGTCTGCAGCCGGCTACAGTGGTCGAGCGCAGCGGCCTCGAAAAGTTCCTGAGGCATTTTGCGGAAGAACACCGACAGGATCAGCACCGTGAAGGGCAGCGCCTTGGCCGTGTGAACGAGAATGATTTCCGTCCGGGTTCCGGTCAGGCCCAACCCCTCGAGCATCATGTAGATCGGCGTGACCAGCGCTACAGCCGGGACCAGAGGCGACAGGATCAGAAACATGAAGCTGAGCTTCTTTCCGGGGAATATGTAACGCGCATAGATGAAGGCGGCGGGCGCCCCAAGAAGCATATTGAGCAGCATCGCGCTGAGCGCGATGATCGAGGAGTTAAGCAGGCTCCGCGGCACCTGTCGTGCGGCGTCCGAAATCATCGCTCGGTTAGCGCTTTCTTGCTTATATGACGCCGGCAGCTCGCCGAAGAACACATAGCGGTAGCTCTCAAGGCTTGGCCCTTCAGAGAATACGCTCCGGCTAGGATCGAGCAGGATGCGATCGGGAACAAGGCTGCCATACAGCGAAAGCGCCACCGGTCCGCCGGTGAAGAGCAGGATCATCGCGGCAAACACGAAGGTCAGTATCGGATTGCGGCTGCCGGGCATCTCAATCGCCCTCGAACAGATCGGAAGGCAGGGCCCGGGTGATCGCAAGGATCATGACCGCCGAGATTGCCACGACAATGAAGGCGACAGCCGAGCCGGTGCCGAAGTCGTACATCGAAAAGCTTTCCTTCCAGATCTGGAAGGAAAGCAGGGTGGTCGCCGTGCCGGGGCCGCCACCGGTCATGGCATAAACAAGATCATAGGTCGTGAAGGCTGTCAGCGCGTTGTAAATGAGCAGCACAACGATCATCGACTTGATCTCGGGAAAGATGACATGCCGGAAACGCCGGATCGCACTGCGGCAATCTATGGCCGCAGCCTCGAGCGTCTCAGGGTTGATGGCCGAAAGCGCCGCCATGATCAGCACCACCACAAACGGTATCTGCGTCCAGACATGCGCCACCACGACCGAGATCAGCGCGAGCTTGGGCGAAATGAGCCAAGGGATGGAGCCGTCGATCAACCTCAAGCCGCGAAGTGCGCCGTTGAGCACCCCGAAGCTTGGGTGGAATACCCAGATCCACAGCACCGCGCTGATCGCTCCCGGCAAGACCCACGGCAAGAGAACGATCGACCGGACGATCTGAGAGCCGAGGAATTTTTGCTGCAGGAACAAAGCGGTCAAAGTGCCAAGCATGACCACCAGCGGAGCCGCGATAACGGTGAAGACCAGGGAATTGCTGAGCGCGTCAAGGAAGTATTCGCTTGTTAACACGCGGACATAGTTGTCGATCCCAGCAAACGGCGTGTCGGGAAAGAGCAGCAGCACCGAATGCAGGCTGGTCCACAGCGAGTATCCGATCGGGTAGATCGTCATCAACGCCACCGGCAGAAGCGCTGGCAGGAGCCATGAGGCCGGGAAGCGTGGTGTGGTCCACATGGGCAGGTCCGCTTTTCGGTTGAACGGCGAGCGGCCGACACCGGCGCTCGCCGTCTTTTATCGCGGACTTAGCGGTTGGCGAACTGTTCCCTCATCTGGTTCCAACGCTCGGCACCGTCCTTCATGACCTGATCGACAGGGGCTTCGCCGACCATGGCCTTGGCGAGCAGCGGGCGGAAATAGGCCGACCATTGCGAGCCCCATTCCGTCCAGGTTCCCGCCCGCGCCGTTGCGGCTTGCTCCTTTAACGTCGGCACATCGATCCATTTGCCCCAGGCCGCTATGACGGCCTGGTCCTCGAAGAGCGGAAGCTGCCCGAAACCAAGACCTTTCTCGGCGGCCCACCGCTTGGCAACCGTGTACGGCTTGCCAGCCATGAAGTTTATGAATTTCCAGGCCGCTTCTGCGCGCGCCGGATCGGTCGCTGTCTTGGCGGTCACCGCATAAAATTTCGAGAAGCCGAGTGTAGAATGCTTTTCGCCGGGCATCGGCGCCAGTGCAAACTGGCCAGCGAGTGGCTGGTCAGCCGTGTTGTTCATCGCCGCCAGCACGTAGTTGTATACGACGGTAAAGGCGTGTTTGCCCGTGTTCATCGCCGGAATGATCTTCGATTCATGCGTTTCCGGCTGCACCAGCCCCTTGGAGAAGGCGTCCGCGAGCCACTGCAGTTGCTTGTAGGCACCGTTTTCAGGACTGTCGAAAACGGCCTTTTGCTCACCATCGAAGAGGTCAGCACCGCGGCCGTAAGCTTGCGCCACAAAAGCGTCGAAGAAGTTCGGAAGTTCTTGATTGTATTCGTACGAGATCGGATGCTCCATTCCGCCCGCCTTGAGCTTCTCAGCAGCTGCGGTCAGTTCTTCCCAGGTTTTCGGAACGGATATCCCCTTATCCTCGAGAATTTTTTTGTTGTAGATGAAGGAAATTGTATCAGCGTAGTAAGGAAGTCCGTAGAGCTTGCCTTTGTATGTCATGTCACTCAATGCGAAGCCGGCAATGTCTTTCTTCAAATCGTCCACAGCGCCCGCTGGTGCAATGTCATCCAGCGGCGCCACGAATCCGCCCGCGGCCCAAGCCGGCAACCAATCCTGACCGCCGTAGATCACGTCGGTGGGCGTGCCGCCACGAAAGCGCAGAACGAGACTGTCCTGATAGTCTGGCCAGGTGTAGTCGGTGACATTCACCTTAATGCCCGGATTGGTTGCTTCGAACTGCTTGACATTGTCCTGGATCGTTTCCAGCGAATAGTTCCACACCACGAACTCCAGCGTGATGTCCTCGGCCGCGGCGGGCTTGGTCAAGAAAGCGGCAGAAACCAGTGCTGCAGCGGTCAACAGCTTGCGAAGTTTCATCGAGACTCTCCCTTCCTGTCGGTGCGCCCTTGAGCTGGGATCGCACCATCAAATGGTCGTTGACATAGGGCCTTGTGGCTGAACTATATGAACCGATAGAGATCAATTGCAACCTTTTTTGAATGGCAATGAACAGCCAGTAAACTCGACGGAATATGACTGAGCGCGTGGGCTCGACGATGGACAGGATGTGCATGGATGCGATGGGAAGAACTGAGTTCTCCGGATGTCGCAGCGCTTGACCGGGAGCGCACCGTGGTCATGTTGCCTCTTGGCTCGGTCGAGCAGCATGGACACCATCTGCCACTCGGCACCGACACGATGCTTGCCCATGCCGTTTCCCTGGCGGCTGCGGTGCGAACCGGCGACGCCTTCGTACTGCCGCCGCCGTGGTTTGGCTTCTCGGCGCACCACATGCGCTTTCCCGGCAGTGTTACCCTGAGGGCCGAAACGCTGATCGCGCTGGCGGAGGACGTCGTCGCCTCGCTTGTGCAGCATGGTTTCCGCCGCATCCTGATCGTCAACGGCCACGGCGGGAATGCCGGCGTCATCGACGTGCTGGCATCGAACCTCGGACATCGGCACTACGGCGCCGCCAGGATCGCGGCCCTCACCTATTTCCATCTGGCGCGTGAGGCAATCAGCAAACTAAGGCAGTCAGAGCCCGGCGGGATGGGCCACGCCTGCGAGTTCGAGACAGCCCTAGTTGAGCATTTGCGGCCCGACCTGGTGAAAATTGAAAAGGCGGAAGCGACCTATCCGGATCCCGGGTCGGCCTACCTGACCACCGATCTCTTGGGATCGTCGGCGATCCGTACCTATCATGATTTTGCTGACCTCTCGCCGCATGGCACGTTAGGCGACCCCCTCCTCGCGAGTCCGGAGGCAGGTTCAGCTTTCTTCGAAGCGGCCGTCAGTGCTCTGTCCGCCTTCATCGATGATTTTCGCAGTTGGCGGATTCCGGAGCCGCGAAAGTGATCGAGCCCCTCAAGATCGGTGTGATCGGGCTTGGTTTCTTCGGCCTGCGTCATGCGAGGATCTATGCCGAACATCTGTCCGCCGATTTGGCCGTAGTGTGCGACAGCAATCGAGAGCGAACAAACGAGGCTACAAGGATAACCGGCGCGGCCGGCGTAACGGACTATCACGCTCTCCTTGGACTGCCCGGACTTCAGGCGGTGAGCATCTGCCTGCCTGATCGGCTGCATGAGGAGGTGACGATTGCAGCCGCCGAAGCGGGCATGGCGGTTCTTCTGGAGAAGCCTTTTGCGCACACTACTTCCGCGGCAAGGCGCATCATGGAAGCCGTCGAGCGCAACAACGTCCGGCTAATGGTCGGCCACATCTTGCGGTTCGACCCGCGCTATGTGCAAACCTTTCACGCAGCAGCACCAGAACGGCTCGGCGAGACGATCCATTTGCACGCCAAACGGAATGGCGTGCGCTCGACCGCCATGCGTCTTGGCGACAGTACGTCGATCTTGTTCTATATGGGCGTCCACGACGTCGACGCCATGCAGTGGATCGCGCGCTCCCGCATCTGCCGGGTCTACGCTCAGAAGCGCTCAGTGCTCGGCCATGGCAACGAGGATGTACTCTACGCGGTCGTCAATTTCGAGAACGGCGCGATCGGCAGCCTTGATTATTCGTGGGCATGGCCAGACGGGCTCATGAACGGCTTCCGGTCATCGCTGGAAATCGTCGGCACTCGCTCGGCAACGTATCTCGACTGCACCGATCAGGGGTTCTTCGTGGTTGAGGACCAGCGCACCGGCGGAGGCGACACGCATCTGTGGCCCGAGGTCAACGGGCGCATTGCGGGCGACCTCGCCGACGAGCTTGACCATTTCATTAAGGCTACGCTGTTGGGGCGGCCTTACGTGCAGGACTGGCGCGAAGCCTTCGACGCGGTCCCCGTGCTCGAAGCGCTCTCAAGATCAGCCGAAACCGGCCTGCCCGTTGATGTGGAGCGCTGATTGCGCCAGATTGCGCACGAATGGTTGACTTGTGTTGGCTGATTCTGCTTCTTGCCTGGCGATTCACGGGACCTGACATTTGATGGCCTATTCCACAGCACTGCCGGAACTGACGGTGATAGCGACCAACGACCGGGCGACGCCGTCGCTCGTCTATCGTTCGCTACTACGCGGTATCAAAGAGGGCCTCATGGTCCCGGGTGCGAAACTACCAAACGAACGCGAGCTCGCCCTGCAGCTCAAGACCAGCCGCACCGCAGTGCGCAGCGCGCTCGCCATGATGGAACGGCAGGGGCTCGTACACCGGCGGGTCGGCAGTGGTACGTTTCTGGCTGACGATGCGCGCAATGTCTTCAGCCGCATGGACCAAACCAATGCCGCAAACCACGAGGCGATCCCTTCCTTTGCCGAAATCGTCGAAGGCCGGCTATTGTTCGAACCAGCGATGATGCATCTCGTCGTCACTCGCGTCGACAAGGACGAAATCGCGGAGATGCGGCGCATCCTGGGCGAAATCATCTCCGCGCCCAGCTGGGAGGATTTCAAGGAGAGCATCTACGCGCTGCATCGGCAGATGTTCGCAAGCACCAAGAACAGGTTCCTCGTGCAGATCATGAACAGCATTCTGGACGACCGCCGGGCCGTGCATTTCGACGGCCGCGACACCGATAAGCCGGCGCCGGAGCCGGTGCGGAAACAGACCCACAAGGATCTACAGCTGATTGTCGATGCGATCGCCGTCGGCGATGCGGCGCGCGCCGAAGAACTGGTCTCCGACCATCTGATGCGTACGCTCGCGACGGTCAACATCTGGCAGTAGCATGGTGGTAGGATCGAGCGTTTCGCTGCTGCAGTTTCGAAGCCGCACTATCCGGATGATGTGATCCCGCGTTGTGAATGCGCCACGAGCAATCATTGGTGGCGCTCTGGCCAAACGGCTGCTCATGGCGCATTGCGCCTGTTGAATACGCATCCTTGTCAAGCCGGATTGGGTTCCATAAGCGCGTCAGTTGAACCCCAAGTAGTGGCCGCGACAGCAGGCTGGATTGGTCGATCACGGCAGCGGTCAAACGCAGTGCAGGGCGCCGTGATTTCCGATCCGTCATTGCAGAGACGAATTTTGCGCCTAGAGTAGAGGCAGATGCCGCAGCATGGAGAGTTCTCATGCGCCGCCTCTTCCGCTTTATCGCACTCGCCGCCAGCCTTGCCGCCTTCCCGGCCGAGGCGCAGGAACGTCAGGTCTACAGCCTCCCGCAGGGCGCACATCCCCATGACGTGGCGCCCGCACCCGACGGAAACATCTGGTACACGGCCCAGCAACAGGGGGCACTGGGTATTCTCGATCCCAAGACCGGCAAGGTTCGCCAAGTGCCGCTTGGCGAAGGGTCCAGCCCTCACGGTGTCATCCAGGGTCCGGACGGTGCCGCATGGATAACCGATGGCGGGCTCAACGCGATCGTGCGCTTCGACTCGACCACCGAGGAAATCAAAGTGTGGGCGCTGCCGCAGGACGTCGGCTACGCCAATCTCAATACTGCCGCCTTCGACGGCGACGGCCTTCTCTGGTTTACCGGGCAGGGCGGAATCTACGGAAGGCTCGACCCGGCGACGGGCGACATGAAAATTTTCCACGCTCCAGAGGGCCGCGGCCCCTACGGGATCACTGCGACCCCCGACGGAGACGTCTACTTCGTGTCGCTCGCCGGCAGCTATCTGGCAAGCATCGACCGCAAGAGCGGTGAAGCTCGGGTGATCGAGCCTCCGACCCCGGACCAGGGCGCGCGCCGCGTGTGGTCGGACAGCCAGGGACGGCTTTGGATCTCCGAATGGAACTCGGGACAGGTATCGGTCTACGACCCCCATGACGGCAGCTGGAACGCTTGGCGTTTGCCCGGCGACCGTCCTCGCGCCTATGCGGTCTATGTGGACGAGCGCGACATTGTCTGGCTCTCCGATTTCGGAGGGAATACCGTGCACGCTTTCGATCCGCAGACAGACAAGTTTACGACGCACCCCAAGTCGACAGAAAACGCGGATGTCCGTCAGATCAATGGCCGCCGCGGAGAGGTTTGGCTGCCAGAATCCGGGGCCGACCGGCTGGTCGTGATCCACACCGTCTCCACCAAGTGAGGCGCGGGTCGCAGCCGCTCCTTCATTGGCGCTGGATTGCCCTTAGTGAATGCGACGGTTGACCCAACCCCAGACGTTTTCCGTTTCCCGGAGAAGGTCTGGAGGGGGTTGGTGAGTTGTCATTTGTCTCGTCGGTCGAAACGAGCAAGGCCGCCCCTAGCGGTCCTTCCCCCGGCAAGACACCTAGTAGCGCTTCGCTCGGAGCTTCGGCAAATGCACCCCCGGACGCTACCGTGTGCCGACGATCACCGTTCCCGTCGAAAGCAGCTGCACCTTTGCCGTCACGCATCGTCTGGCGCACCTGGTCGAGAACTTCGGCCCGGATTTTCTCGCGCGTTCCCTTTTCTGGACAAGCACCTCTAGCGCCCTCCAACGTGGTGCGGCTGGCGGGATGATCTGGACTACTCCCGCCGCCGCACGGTTTCACCGCATTTGCTCATAAACATCGACCAAGAAGTGATCGAAGCTACCGAGGCGAATGAGGCCGAGCCGCGGAAATTCCATATCTGTCACAACGTAAAGGGTAATGGCCAGAGTGGCGGCGAAAATCACCATGTGAATCTCACTACGCGCTCCCGCCGGGGCCATGGCGAAGCCGGCAAGCAGTGATCCGCCCAGTCCGAGGCCAAACAACATGATATAGACGATTTGGGGTGGATGTTTTTCAGCGGCGCCCTCCCGCAGTCGTGCGACCTCGAACACGCTGGAAAGCGCAATGAACGCGAGCGAACACGCAGGCGGATAGTTCGCCTGTGGGCATGCCGCAACCGTCGCGTCCCAGAGCCTGTCTTTAAGTTCGCGAATCTTGAGCCGCTGCTCAGGCGCCCAGTGCTCCGACCACCATGAGAAATTCTCTGGTATTCGATAAAGCTCGATTCTGGCTTTGGCATAGTCCTTGAGTTTGGCCTGAAGGTCGCGAGCGTCCCCCTGGAATAGGGCGAGGCGGTCATAGGCTGTGCTGATCGCATTGGCCTCTTGGACGATCAGCTGTCGGCGATCGTCGAAACGCTGAAGCGCGCCCGAAATGGTGAATGCGAGGAGCAACCCAATCAGGGCGAAGACGGCGCCCTCGATGGTAGGAAGGCCCGACATGCTGCCGACGCCCTCTTTTTTCATATACCGCAGGCCGAGCTGTCGCCCGTAATTCAGCAAGCTCAGGGAACTGACAAAGAATAGCGTCGCAATTCCAGAAGCAAAGAGTTGGAACATCGAAAGCCAGACCTCTCACTGAACGTTTTGGGGCAGATCGGATGCCGCCTTTCAGCCCACTCGCGTGAGCTTAAGTCGAAGGCGTCCTCATGGACATGGGTGATATGGACATCCGCCCCGACTTGCCGGATGACGAACTGCTGCAAGCGTGGCATTGTTTGTCTCCGGTCACCGACGCACTGCATTCGCCATGGGGATTTGCGATGCCTGCTGCGATTGGTCACCGACACGTCGAACCAGCCCCACGTTCTTCTCGATAACCCCTTCACGATCCCTTTCAGTCGAAAACCTCGGCAATCCGCGGATAGTCAAGGTCGTCGTCAATGTCAGGGAAAGCGCGATTTCGTCGCTGGCCGCTCGCGGTGTGCTTTCGCCACATCAGGCGGCGGCAGCGCGACGGTTCGAAAAGTTGTGGCTGGCCTTTGTCGGGCCGAGGCTGAAGAGTCCAGCCTACGAATTGAGCGCGACACAATTGTTCAGCAGGGACGGCCTGAGCGAGAAACAGGCAGAGGCGGCGTCCGAATTGCGGATCGTTCGGTCGCTGATCGGAGGATGCGGCCTACGATCTGAAGAGTGTGGTGACTTTTACTCTCACCCCATCGAGCACGGGGACGCATCTGCGCATGGAGCAGTCAGGCTTCCGGCCGGATCAGCGGCAGGCCTACGGGGGCGCCAAGGCGGGATGGCAGCAGTTCTTTGCAAACCTGGAGCAGGTCCTGGCGCGGATGTGACCGTCATCGCCAACTTCGTCGCCTTGGGGCTGGGGGAACCTCCCGCCTGGGTGGTCTATTCGCCACTGTTCCCGCTCTTCCTGCTGCTGTTCACCGGCCTGTATATGTTCGCGCTGCCGCATGCTACCACGTGGCGCAGCGGTCGACCCACCGGCGCAATGGAGTGAGCGCAATGGCAGGCAAGACGTCCAAGACGTCGGCGAAAGTCGCGAAGAAGGACGCCGCCAAGCGCGTCGCCGCCAAGCCGACCCTGCTTTCAGGCGGCAACCCCCAGATCGCGAAGGCCGACGGCGACGCCCCCGTGCAGGCCTACATCGCGGCGATGCCGGGCTGGAAAAGCGATCTCGGGCGCCGCCTCGACGCGCTCATCGTGCGCACCGTCCCTGGCGTGCGCAAGGCGGTCAAATGGAACTCGCCGTTCTATGGCATCGAGGGCCAGGGCTGGTTCCTCAACTTTCATTGCTTCACGAAGTACGTCAAAGTGGCTTTCTTCCGCGGCACGTCGCTGAGTCCTCTTCCGCCCGGCGAGTCCAAGCACAAGGACGTGCGCTACCTCGACATCCACGAGGACGACCAGCTCGACCAGGAGCTGGTGGCGGGATGGATCAGGCAGGCATCGGAGCTGCCCGGCTGGGTGCAGTAGCGCCAGCGGGACCTTCGCAGGCAGTCTCCCATTTTCGGCGCGCCCGCACGGAGCTGAGGCCGTTCTACAGCACCATGGGCGGTCTCTTCGAGACCGTGGTGGAACGCCGCCTGAGCGAGGGCCTGGTGGGCGGCGAAGGGTTCGCGGTGGACGACAGCCTCATCGCGGCCGATGCCAACAAACAACGCTCCATTCCTGGCGAGGAGTGGCGCGCCGCTGATCTTGGTGCCGGGGCTGGTCGAGCGGTACGCGAGTATCTCGCAACGCTGGATGACACCGCTTTCGGGGCAGCCAGTGAGGTCACGCCGAAGTTCATCTCACCCTCCGATCCGGCGGCACAATGGACCGGAGCGCACAAGGGTCATGCCTTCTTCGCTTACGCCTGCGGCAAATCTGGCTGGATTCATCCGACCAAGAGCCATGCTGCCGTCCCGGCAACGATTAAATCAACAATATCCGCCAGGTGCAGTCATTCGAGGCGAGTGAACCCGAAGAGAATTCTGCGCCATGAACAGTTATTCGTTGTCGCTCGCCGAAAATCGCTCAGCATCGCCGGCATTCGTGCCGCCGGCGAGCGACTCGCCGCCGTCCGCCACCAGGGCATGGCCCGTCATGTAGGACGAGCGGTCAGAAACCATGAACAGGATCACCTCGGCGATCTCCTCCGCCGTTGCGAAACGGCCCATGGGGACAATGTTCGAGATTGCGTGCTCCAGGGCCTTTCTGCCGCCGAGCTGCTGGGTGTAGGGAGCGTTGAACGGGGTGTCGACCCAACCCGGACAGAGGGCGTTGATGCGAATGCCGAAGCGCGCCACGTCGAGCGCTATCTGCCGCGTCATGGTGATCGATGCGGCCTTGCTGGTGATGTAAGCGATCATCTGGCGATCGAGGAACACGCCCGAGTTCGACGAGGTGTTGAGGATCACGCCCCGCCGCTGCCGTTTCATGACCGGAATCACGGCCTGGCAGGCGACGAATTGCGCATGGACGTTGACCACCCAGGAACGGTCGAAGCCGGCCGCATCGACATCTTCGACGCTGCCGGCAACCTGCACACCGGCATGGTTGTGGAGGATGTCGATGTGGCCCAGCCGTTCGGCGACGGTCTTGACCAGCGACACGATCGCCGATCCGTCGGTGACGTCCAGCCGGTGAGCTTCCGCGCCGCCGCCCGAACCGATGATCCGGTTCGCGGTTTCCTCGGCGGCGGCCAGATCGCGGTCGGTCACTACGACGAAAGCGCCCTCGCGTGCCATGGCCTCGCTCCCGGCGCGTCCGATGCCGGACCCCGCCGCCGTCACGATGGCTGTCCTACCCTCGAGTATCATCCCCTTCTCCTTTCTGACCCTAGTACCGACGACGAAAGAGATTTCGGCGGTTGTAGACATCGACGGCCTCGTCAATGAGTGCGGCGATGGCGTGGGCGCCGTAATCGCGCCGCAACATTTCCGCCCGAGCGGACAACAGGTTGGCGTCGGCAAGGCGCCCAGGGCGCATCATCTCGTAAGTCTCCAGGATGACGTCCTGCGGAACGTCCACCAATTCAGCGGCACGTTCGAGATTGAGCGCCAGCCGATCGCGACCGGCTGCACGCGCGATCCCCGCCTGGAGCCTCAGCACATCGGCGGAGATGCGTATGTCGTCCGGACCAACCCGTCCGGACACGACGGATTCGAGCGTAAGCCGGTCGAGCGCCATGCCGGACGCGGAAATCGCCTTTTCCGGCGCCTTCTCCGAAATGGGATAGATATCGAGCGGGACGGTCATGGTGTCACCCCTGCTTGCTGACCGATGTTCATGGTGAGATCGATCGGCGGCGCATCGGGGATGACCAGTCCCGTCTCGATCGCATAGAGCATGGCGACGCGGACATGGTAGCGCGCGCTCAGTGCCTGGCCGTCAACCGGCACGATGATCGGCTCGGGTTCCTGGCCCCGCGCGTAAAGCGCCGCATTGCGGCCCATTGATCGATAGTGCTCCAGCGTCGTCACCGGCGCATTGGAGAAGAGCTCGATGTTCATGTGCGGCAGCCTGTCGGCCTGATGGATCACCGCCGTGCCCTTGCCTTGGACGCCAATGGCGTAGCCGGAGCCCGACAGGCGTGCTGCAGTCAGCCCGAGGAAGGACGTGTCTGCGGTATGGCGGATTCGGACGAGCCGGGGCACGCCGCCACCTTCCCGGACGCCCTCCGTCAGGGCGAGAACGACATCGATCAGGTCGTGGCCGGCCGTCGTCTGCGTCAGCTCGTTGCCGAAGGCCGGGCTCAGCCCGATCACGACCTCGCGTGGATCGGACCCTTTCTTGGCGTCGCCTGTCGGGATCAGCCATGGCGCCGCCGTCGGGTCGAGCCGACGCTCGCGCTCCAGCACCTTGGCGCGGGTCTGTAGATCGCGCACGCCGCGCACCGCCTCCCAACGCGCAGCGGACATGCGATAGCCGCTGCCCGGTCCACGATAATCGTTGGGGTCGTTCAACGCACTGATCACCTTGCCATCGCGCAGGATCGCCGACGTCTGCAGAAAGTCGCCGGAGATGCGCTGCCTCAGCATCAACAGCAGGTTTTCGGCTTCCTCGACGAAGCCACGGCGCGCGAGCGAACGCACGACGTCTACCGCGGTCAGCCCGCGGTCGCGAATGGCCTTGCTAATGCGCGTCACCTCGCCGGGGGAGAAGCTGTCCGTCTCCTGCGAACCCGAAGCAGCCGCCACGGACAACATCCAGTGTTCGGGAACCTTTGCGAGGTCGAGTTCCTCAAAGACGGCAGCGATCGCACGGATGGCGCGCATGCGCAGTCGACGCATTGCGGGTTCCTCAATGGGCGTCAGCCCCCCGTCCGCCTCGAAATCCCGCTGCAGCACCAGGAAATCTTCGATGTCCTCGCCGTTGAACAGCGATGGATTGAACGTGTTGTCGTATTTGCGAATCGAGCCGAAGCCCGAGCAAAGCAAATCCGAGCCGGCCAGCAGGTAAGGCGTGATCTTGGCGCCGACCCTGATCTCGGACTCGCTGATGCGCGTATCATTGCCGGACGCGCATTCCAGGCCGAGCCAGACGGCGATGAGGTTCTCGGCCATCAGTTCGCGCATGCCGCCGGCCATCGCAACCGTGAGGGGTGCCCCGTCAATGCCGCCGTTCTGGGTACCCTGCACGCCCATCGCGCGCTGCAGGCAGAGACACCGCGATTCAAGGTAGAGCACCGACTGCTTCTCGTGGAACCCCATCAGCAGCTCCGCCGAAGCGCCCGACGTGCAGCGGGCCTTGATGCCGCGTGAAGCGTAGGCGGCCGCCAGGAACGCCTTCGACCAAGGTGTGTCGTCGCCGTCGACGAATGCCGGTTCGGTGCCGTAGACGGAGACAGTCTCGGCGTAGGAGGTGAACCCCGCCATCCCGATTCGCAGCTCTTCGGCCTCTTCGATAGAACATTGAAAGAGGACGCCACCCCGTCCGACCGCGGCGCCCACCGCGCATGCCATCGCATTGGCCCACCCATTGGACGCGACCCGCATCGTCGTCTCGACTTCGTCGAAACCGAGCGCGACCGCGACCGCGGCGTCCGCCGCGAGTTGGAGCGGATCGTCCTTGGCATTCGTGACATGCGCCTGGTTGCCCGGTGTGCGGCGTTGCCGCATCTTGGAGAAGGCGAAGGTGATCTCCAGGGACGACATTGTCGAGACCACGGCAACAAGCTTGGCGGGCGTCATGCCACGCGCCAGACGCTCGAGCCTCGCGCGCGGGACGTTAATGTCGACCAGCATCCGCGCAACCTCGGCAGGATCCATCGCCATCGCCTCGTCGACCAACTGCGGGTCGAGGTGGTGCGCGGCAATGAATGCGTCGAGGATGTCGAATTCCGCTTCTGGCTTGCCGTCTATCTCCACGACGCGTCCGTTCTCAACCCTGGCGGACGGTGGCGGGTCCCACGGACTGTGAAAGGTCGCGAACCCCGCCTCCGCATCCTCCACGGCGAACTGGTCGTGGCGCAGGGGACGCAAGTCCCACTCGTCGAAACGCCGCCAGCGTGGTGTCGAAGCCATCGCGCTCTCCTCCCTTGCATTCCCTTCGCCGCGCACCAAGCGGCTTCAGAACCAACGCAGCCAGACGAGCTGGACAATCACCAGGACTATCGCGTCCCAGAAGATGAGCTCGCCGAGTGTGAACCACCGAGGCCGTCGATTGATCCGCCAGAGGCTAAACCAGACGATGGCGGCAAGCAGCAGCGGAACGAAGCTTGCCACCGTCACCTCAATCTCTCCCCGGTGCGGACATCGAAATAGTGCAGCGCCTCCTTCGGGAACCGCAATCCGACGACCTGCCCGGGCTCGACCACATCGCAATTGGCTTGGGTGCGCAGGGTCACTGAGCTTCCACGGTTCTGGAAGATGAGAAGCGTGTCGGGTTCAACCGCCTCCTTGACGTCGACGACAATCGCGATGGCTGACGCTCCCTCGGATCCGGCGAATTCAATCTGCTCGGGCCTGATGCCGAGCGTCACCGGGCCATCGGGGCAATCCGCGGCGCAGGCGATGTCTCCGGCGCGGAAGATGCCACTTTCGACCACGCCGTCGATCGTGTTCATCGCCGGCCGGCCCATGAATTCCGCCACAAAGCGGTTGGCGGGGCGACGGTAGATTGCCCGCGGCTCGTCGAACTGTACGAGCTTTCCGTCTCTCAGCACGGCGATGCGGGTGGCGAGTGTCATCGCCTCTTCCTGGTCGTGGGTGACGAAGACGAACGTCTTGTCCAGCTTCCTGTGCAGCCGGTTGAGCTCTGTGCGCATGTGCAGGCGCAGCAACGCGTCCAGGTTGGACAGTGGCTCGTCCATGAGGCAGATCGCCGGCTGCCACACCAGAGCACGCGCCACCGCCACGCGTTGCGCCTGGCCGCCGGAAAGCTGAGCCGGTTTGCGATGCAGGTAGTCTCCGATGCGGAGCAAGTCGGCGATGTTTTTGACCTGACGCTCGATCTCCGGCGCAGCGGCTTTGCGGATCCGCAGCGGATAGGCAATGTTCTCGAAGACGCTCTTGTGGCTGTAGAGGGCGTAATTCTGGAACACCATGCCGATGTTGCGGAAGCGGGGAGGGACGTCCGTGATGTCCTTGCCGTCTATCTCGATGCGACCGCTCGACGGAGCCTCGAGGCCGGCCAGCAGCCGGCAGGCCGTCGTCTTGCCCGATCCGGAAGGGCCGAGCAGCACGATGAACTCGCCAAGATCGAAGTCGAGGTTGAGCCGGTCGAGGGCGGTTGTTCCGTCGGAGAAACGCTTGGTTACTTCCTTGAACGAGACAGCCGCCATCAAAAACTCCGTCAGTAGCCGTCTCAACCCTTGACCGCGCCGAAGGTGAGGCCGCGAACCAGGTGTCTCTGGACCAGAAAGGTGAAGATCAGGATCGGTATGGTTGCAACCACGGCGACTGCAGCCACCTGACCCCACAACGTTCCATGCGGGGTGATCAGGCCGGGAATGCCGACAGTCAGCGGTCGTCCTTCGAACGCGACGAGGATGAAGGCATAGAGAAACTCGTTCCAGGACAGGATGAAGCAGAGCACAGCCGTCGCGGCCAGGCCTGGCGCGGCCAATGGCACGACGACGCAAGCGAAGGCGCCAAGCTTGGAGCGGCCGTCCATCATCGCTGCCTCGTCGATCTCCTTCGGGATGTCGGCGAAGAAGCCGCGCATCATCCACACTACGAGCGAAAGATTAAAACTCGTATGGGCAATGACCACGGCATAGACCGTGTCGGTCAAGCCAATTGTGGTGAAGAACAGAAAAAGCGGCACGGCGATCGAGATCGGCGGAGCCATTCGCGTCGTGAGAAAGAAAAAGAAGAGGTCTTCCTTGGCAGGGAAGTCCGACCGGGCGAACACATAGGCTGCCGGGGCTCCGGTGATGATCGACAGCACTGTGGAACCCAGCGAAATGATCAGCGAATTGTAGACGAGGGGCAGATAGTCCTTGTCGATGAAGACTGCGGGATAATTGTCCAGCGTCGGCGCGAAGAACCAGTGCGGCTCCGGCGACAGAATATCCAGCCGGCCTTTGAATGAGGTCAGGAACATCCACACGTAGGGTGTGAGCGCGATCACCAGCACGCAAGCAAGGACGCCCATTGCGACGATCTTGGTGGGCCTGTTCATTGCAGCCTAGGTCCCTTCGCCGAGGATTTCCAGTACACGGCCTTGTAGAAAATCGAACAGAGGACCAGAACGACGAGGTAGACCATGAACGAGACCGCCGCTCCATAGCCGAGGTTCCAGCTCTTGAAGTTGACCCTATAGGCATAGATTGACAGCAGTTCGGACACGGTCCCGGGCCCTCCCCCAGTCATGATGAAAACCTTGTCGAATTCCTTGAAGGCATCGATCCCGCGCAGCAGCAGGACAAGCGCGATGATGGGGCGCAACAATGGAAGCGTGATGTCCACGAACTGACGCCACGGCCCCGCGCCATCCATCGTGGCTGCCTCGAATGGGGACCGTGGAAGGCTCATCAGCCCAGCCAGCATGATCAGGGTGACAAAGGGCGTCCATTGCCAGACGTCGATGGCGACGATCGTCGGCATCACCAGTCCGGGCGAAGAGAAGACGGCGCTGGATTGAGACAGAAGCCCGATTTGACGAAGATAGTAGCTCGCCATGCCGAAATCGCCCTGTAACAGCAGGCGCCAGATAAGGCCGACGGCAACGGGAGCCAGCATCATCGGCACCAGAAGCAAGGTCGTCAGCAATCGCTGCCGCTCTATGAAACGCCAAATCAGCCATGCGAGCAGGAATCCGAGCAGGAACTCGACGGTGACGCTGGCAACGACGAAACGGATAGTGAGCCAGAAGGAACTCCAGAAGATCGGATCGTCCCGCACCAGCTTGCGAAAGTTGTCGAGACCGATGAATGCGCCTTTCTGATCCGGATTGGCGAAACTCAGATCGGTCATCGCTGTGTAGACCATGTAGTAGAACGGTCCCACCAGAAAGACGACGACGAGCAGCGTGGCCGGCAAGATCAGGGGAAGGGATGCGCCGTGGTCCAGCAATAGCCGCCCGCGCGATGGTTGGGTCGTTGCGTTCATAGGCGGCCGCGCATCGTCCCCGCGAGATGCCCTGGCGCTCTCACGGGGACATTGGAAGTTTCAACGAACAGTCGTCATCACTGGACCGGGTACTTCATCGGCGCGCATGATCCGAGCAGCGCGGAAATCTCATGCGCGGAACGGTCGAGCGCTTCCTTGGCCGACTTCTCGCCAGCGAGATAGGAAGACAGCTCGCGCACGAGAATGTCAGTCATTTCGCTCGACTGCGGCAGCGTGGGTTTGGGCTTGGCAACTTCGTTCGACGCCATGGACGCCTTCGCATAGGGCAGCTTCTGCACGTCCGCGGAGGCATAGACATCCGGACGAGCAGTGGCGCCTCCGTTCAAATGCTGATTGAGCTGCTGGTCGTAATCCATCATCCACTGGATGAAGAGATAGGCGGCCTCCTTGTTCTTGGACGATGTCGGTATGAGATAGGTCCACCCCTCGACCTGCGCTACCTTGCCACCCTCGCCCTGCGGCACTAGGTCGAAACCCATCTTTCCGACCACCGTGGAGGCAGCCTCGTCGACAGCGACCGCATAGGTCGCGTCGTTCCACATGATAAGCTCGGCTACGGTGCCTTGTTGCATGAGTGCCATGACGTCGTCCCAGAAGTAGTTCAACGTGTCCGGTGGCGAAAACGGCATCAGGCTCTTGTAGTATTCCGTGGCTGCGATGGCCTGCGGGCTGTTCACGACAACAGGGCCGCATGCGGAACCCGACTTCACGTCAAGCATGTCGCCGCCGAAGGAGTAGAGGAAGTTCAGCCACTCATACCACAGCGCTTCATGGCGCTTGCCTTGAAGCGCCGTTCCGTAGAGCCGCTGGTCCGGGCGCGTGAACCATTCGGCAATGTCACGGTACTGCTTCCAATCCTTGGCCGGTGCGAGATCGTAGTTGTACTTGGCTTTGAACCCTTCCTTTTCCTTCGCGTCCGACAGAAGGTCGGAGCGGTACCACATGTACATGCTGAGGGCGGTGAACGGAAAACCGTACGCCTTTCCATCGTACCACGAGATTTCCTTCCACAGGCCCTGGTACAGCTGCTCCTCCGGCTTGAAGTCCGGATCCCGCAAGGCGGCCGAGCTCATGAACAGCTCTACCGGCTCGACATGCGCGTTGGTAACGAACTTGCCCAGCTCGCGATGCGGCTGAATGATGAAATCATAGCGGCCCCGCTTTGAGTTGAGGTCGAGCATGACCTTGCTGACCGCCTCGGAGTGCTCGTACATCTCGATTTCGACGGTGATGCCGGTGCGCTTCTCGAATTCGGGCGCCAGCTTCTTCATGGCTTCGAGCGGCGGCAGTGCTTCGCCTATGGTCCGGATGGTCGAACCCTTGTAAGGCGTTGCCGCTTCCTCCAGCGACCAAGCGCCCGCCTCGAAGATCAGTCCAAATGAAAGGACGGCGGTCAAGGCTCCCGTCGCGGCGAACATGCGTAGAGTTGAACCGTATCGAAGCATTGCATTTCCCCTTTGCTTGGTTGTTCTGGTGCGCTGCAAGACGACGCGTCTGGCTCGTGGCTCTCGTAACCTCGGGGAGTCCCGCAGCAATCTGGCAGACGGCGCCCTGTTGCCGGAGCGACCGCCCAGAACTCAGATTAATTCTCTAGTGAGCGAGAACGCCCTCAGTGCTGGTCGATTGGTTTCCTCCGCATGTCGGAACACAGGTTCGCATGCCCGAATTTCTGCACGTGGCTTGGCAGCCTAGAGCATCGTGCGCTTAGGCTGGCTCATGCCTTCTGCCGGAAGTGAACCACAACAACCTGCCGGAAGTGAACCACAACAACTTTCTCAGCGGTATCCTTGATTCACATAGTCCGCACGATGCTCCAGGTGTCTCACATCGGTCCACGAACAATTTTTACCGAAGCGAAGCATATGCAGCTGGCGACGGCGTTCTTGTGGTCGAAAGACGCTAAAAGCATATTCCACCAGCAGGAGAAATTGTACAAGAAACCGCCAGCTGTGAGATGTTTCCCAATCAGGATAATCTGAAAGGCATATATCTTTTGCGATAGGAGCGGCTCGAGGTGACTGGGGAAAACACCTCTGGCAAGAGGCTGCTGTCACAGCCTGAATGGTATGCCGCCCAGCAGCCCTATTCTGCGCCAGCCATCATGTCGCAGGTGGGCCATCTTCGGACGAAGGTTTGCAACGCTTTCTTAGCGTCCCTGCCTCGTTGGCTTCTATGAGGTGCGAGTACCCCACCACGTCGGCAACGGCGGCGAGGCGGTGGGTGGCGCTCATACTTGGCCAGGGCGTCCTTTGCGGCCTCCATCTGCCCCAACTGGGCGCAGGCCGCCGCGAGAACCAGGAATAGGAATGCCGGAACCTCCTGGTAGCTTCGATGGATTTCAACCACCTTGTCATAGTTGCCAAGCATTTAGTGGCAATCGCAAATGAAATCGAGCCGATCGTCGTCCGGCACGTAGGGATCGAGCTTCTCCGACCGGGCAAACCACTCCAGCGCGCGTTGCTGGTCGCCCGCTAGACGCGGACGGCCTCGGCGAATCCCTGAAACCGACGCCCTGGCGGCGGCCCAAGCAGATTTCCAGCACGCGGTGCAGGGGATGGCGCGTGATCTGTTGGCGGATGCGATGCTGCGACTTGAGGCCGCCGGCTTCCCGGTTGTAATGTCGATTCACGACGAGAATCTGCGAAGTTCCGCAATCCCGTGCGGAGGACCTGGATCAATTTCGCGCCCTGCTGTGTGAGGTGCCGGCATGGGCCGACGGCCTGCCAATCGTGGCCGAGGGCTGGAGCGGCTTCCGCTACCGGAAAAGCTGAGTAAGCAGCTTTCAGATCCTTCCGGTTGCTTTGCTCAGCCGGGGTCCCACCGCGCCGCGAGGCGACCGCTTCATCTCTGCATCTGAAAGCTTTGCTGCGCCAGCGGCGGCGGTCCTTTTCCCGCCTTTCATCGCGCTTCGCCTCAGTCGAGAGGAGCCCCTGTGGCAGAGCGACATGTCGAAAGATTACGAACAGTCCGGGGACCGTCGAAACAAAAGAAACGCTTCTGAATCATTGCAGAAAAACGGTCGATACAGGAAGGGCGTAGAACAGGAGCACTTCGCAATTGCTGTCAAGCAGATGGAGAGTTCGCACATGTCCAGGTCTGTATCGAGAATCAGAGCGGCATATCGCTCGCTGCGGGATCATAGGACCCGCATTCGCGCCGGTCGGAACCTGGCGGCGATGGAGGATGCTTTCCTGAAGGATATCGGCATCAGCCGGGCGGAGATTCACTACTCCGTTGCCCGCCGATCGAGGCATGGTCCTCAAGGCGCGGCTCTCCTTTCGGCATGAACGCTTCCGACCATGAAGATTCCTGAGCCTTGAGCGGGTCGCTCGGCGAAGAGGATTTTAGGATGCAAGACAATGGCACTCTGGCACCACATCACACACTACACGCTGGCCTTCCGCGAGTTCATCGCGCCGAGCTACTGCCCAGAACGGTACTACATGCGTGGCCCGGGGCCGGCCTGCGCACGTCGCCTGAACGACGCTGGGTAGATGTGCTCATACCTTATCCCAGCATAGCGGCGCATACTGTTCCCGGTCGCGACGTGTCACTCGCGGCAAACGCGTCTGGCGGGCATCCCTCCGGACGAAGGGCTCGCCATTGGAGCACGCAATGAACACCAGCAGGCCTGCGCAAGGACCGGTCGAGCGATGGCAACCAAGCCCCCGCAGGCATGTGCTGAGCGGCAGGCCTGCGCAAGGAGCCCTTTACAGACCGGTCGAGCAATGGCGACCAAGCCCGCGCAAACATGTGCTGAGAGCCTATTTCACGCTCGGCGTGCTGTTTGTGCTTGGCGGGATTTTCTGGGCAAGCCTGATCCATTTCCTGTTTCTTTGAACGAAGGCGCCGTCGTAGCCGCCGCATCCAACCGCTCGGCCACATGCAGATCTCCCGCATCCGGCTGAACCTTGCGAGTGCCCTTGGGCAGAGCAGCTTCGACATCGGTGTCTCGATGTTCGGCCTGATGTTCTTTCCGGACCGGGCCAGGGCTTTGCCGAGTTGCATCGCGTGCTCGTTCCGGGCGGCCAGGTCCTGGTGTCGAGTTGGGCGCCGTCGGACCAGTCGCCGAACGATCTGTCCCCGAAACAGCAGCGTGCGTCGGCGCTGACAGCCTGATGTCCCCTTCTTTGTGGGAGAAGGTGGCCGAGCGGAGCGAGGCTGGATGAGGGGTGCTGGGAGAAGCAAGGCGCTTACCCATTATCTCTGGGAAGCCGACGGCTGCCCCGTCCAACACCCCTCATCCGCCTTCACTGCGTTCAGGCACCTTCTCCCACATGATGGGGAGAAGGGAAGGCGATGCTTGAGCTATTCTGCTTCATCACCGGAAGCTGCATTAAGCAGGCCGTATTTTTCCTCGCCGATAGTGGCCAGGAGCTGGAGCTGGGTTTCGAGGAAGTCGATATGACCCTCCTCGTCCTTGAGCAGGTCCTCGAAAAGCTTCATGGTCACATAGTCCCCCAGTTCCTGGCAGATCTCGCGCGACTTCTTGTAGGAGGTGCGCGCGTCGTATTCGCCGGCGAGGTCGGATTCCAGCACTTCCTTCACGTTCTGGCCGATGCGAAGCGGCGAGACGGATTGCAGGTTCGGGTGCCCTTCCAGGAAGATGATGCGCTCGATGATCCTGTCGGCGTGGTGCATTTCCTCGATGGATTCCTCGCGTTCCTTCTTCGCGAACTTCACGAAGCCCCAGTCTTCGAGCAGGCGGTAATGCAGCCAGTACTGGTTGACGGCGCCAAGCTCCAGAAACAGCGCCTCGTTAAGCCGCTCGATTACCTGTTTTTCGCCTTGCATGGGTACTGCTCCCGTATTGTCCCCGCAATCCGCGCACGCGGTCCAGGTGTGAAACGATATCCTCGCCGCTCGCCTCCGAACGCGAGTGATAGCCTTCGGTTACCCGAATGATCGTTTCGACCACATTTGGGAAGCAGCCGCAACATCGTCCGCGTTTTTGCAGCGCATGGTACACCTTCGCCGGGACGATCAGGTTCCACGGATCCTGGTCGAGAAGTTCGACGATCGTCGCTTCGATCTCCTTTTCAGTGATGATGTTGCAGTGGCAAATCAGCATTTGCCGCCCTGGATTGCCGACGTCGAAATATCGGCGCAAGTCTTGAGTTCCGCCTGGCAAAGCGACTGCGACTTGGCGGGCAAAACAAAGATTGCCGCGGTCAACGCCGCCGTTGCTGCGATAGCCGCAAGCCTGCCGCAGCGTCGCGTCAAAGCGGGCCGGCATAGCAGTAGGAAAGCCGCGCGCGCACGCGGCTTGCGGAACAACGGCATCAGCGTCCTCCAATCGAAGGGGTTCAAGGCCCAGACATCAAAGGCTGCACCAGCAGGTGCGCTGCCAAAAAAGCCGCAAAGTGCGATAAAGTCAACACGACTAGCTGAAATGTGCTTTAAATCAATAACTTAGAATTATTCTAAACTAATTTTGTCAAGTTTGTGGGTCGAGCAGAGCGCTTGGTGCGCCTGCCGTTTGGCCGGCCTAAAGCGCATTGCTTCGAAACGGATTCATGCGACGCGCTTTAGGCTATTGTTTTTGTGCATGTCCTTGTCCCAAACCGCCGCGCACTTTTGGGCGACATGCATTGTATTGACGTGGGTCGGCAACAGTACCAGAGGAGGAGGGCAGAGGATTGCAGGCTTGTTGGCAGGGAGAGACAGCACGGTGAAAGTCGCCTTTATTGTTTTGACCTTCCTCGTGCTCTCAGCCTGCGGCGCGGCAAAGACGGCTCGCGAAACCGGGCAACTCTTCGACAAATATGGCTGCCTGGCGCGGGAGCTGAAAGGCGAGCCCCCCTGCAAGCCGGAGGGCTGACGAGACGCGAAATTGCGGCGGCCGCGTCTCCCATGATTGTGGAAATTGCGATTGCTTTTTAGCCGGCGTCATGCAGATTTATCGGTGTCGGAGCGTGCCTTGCGCGTCTTGCCGGAGTGTCGCGCTTCGACCCCGCCGCAGAAGATCGGCCGCGGAACCACCGCGTCACAATTGCGTTGCTACTGGCATGGAAGAGAAGCTGTTCTCGCACCTGATCCGAATTCATTTGCCGGAGTTCGGAAAGGTTCGTGTTGTGTCCAATCCTCATGAAGCTCTGGACTGCCTCATGTACTGTTGGCCCGGAGAGCGCGGCCCGCGCCATCGCGAAGCGATCGATGCGTGCCTGAAGGTGCTCGAAGGATATCGCTCGACGGTGGATGCCGAGAAGGCCTTTGCCGATGCTGCCGGCGAGGCCGGAATCCTGCTTGAGCGACCGGCCCCGCGATAACACGGGAGTTTCGCTGAAACGTCCTCGACCCGCTTTTCCCGCCCTCTCAATCGGCAACCGGAAACAGGCCAAGCTCGCGCGGTGTGGCTCCGGCTCTCAGCAATCCCAGCTCCCATTCGCTTACGTCGAAATATTGGCCGTCCATGAGCACTCGCGCGCTCATTTCGCCGTTGTGGTAGCGCGTTTTCGAGATAATCAGCTTGTGACGCTCCAGCGCGTGTCTAACCTGACGCCGGGCAGCGATCTGCCTCGATGCGGCCGTTGGCGCCGTTTTTGCAGCCATGACATTACCTCGAGGCAGCCGGCTTACGATGCAGGGTTCGCCACGAGCCCGCGAGGCGAACGCGGATGTCTTGCTGCAAGAATAGCAAATACCGACAGTGAAGGGAAACCATCGACAGCCGCGGCGAGTTTGAGGGGCTGCGCTGCGATCTCACTGCCGGGCCGGAACGATCGTGAAGAGTTCCTGCGCGTCCGCAAAGCCCCGCAGCGCGTAGCGGCCAACCGAAACGACATCCGTGCGAATTGCGTCCGGCAGGGCGGCCACGAAGGCCGAGGAGAAAAGCACGTCGCGCTCCGCCGACCTGCACATGGAGGCGATGCGGTTGACCATGTTGACCGCGGGGCCGATCACCGTGAAGTCCAGCCGCTCCTGACTGCCGATGTTGCCGTAGAACACTTCGCCAAGATGAAGGGCGAGGTAGGCCTCCGTCACCGGCAAGCCCTCCGCTTCCCGACGGCGGTTGACGGCCAGGATTCGTTCCCGCGCAACCGCTTTGGCATCAAGTGCCGCGCGGCACGCGAGTGCTGGGTCTGTAGCATCGAACGTGGCAAGGGTCGCATCGCCGATCAGCTTGAGAACATCGCCTCCTGCCTCGTGGACCGCCGAAATGATCGCCTCGGCGTAGTCGTTAAGCAGGGGGATGATCTGGCCTGGCTCGGCTGTGTCCGAAATGTGGGTGAAGCCGCGCAAGTCGCTCCACCACAGCACCGCGTTGACGCGGTCGGCCACACCTCGTCCGATGCGGCCCGCCAGCACTCTGCGTCCGGCGTCGCGACCGAGATAGGTTTCGACAAGCGTTCCCGCGATGCGCTGGAGGGACGCGCACTTAACGGAGAGTGCCAAGGCGGGCACCAGCGCCGCCAGCGCCTCCACCTGCGAATTGGTGAAGCCGGCGGGCGCCTCCGTCATCCATGAAGAATAGATGCAGTCCATTTCGCCGATCGCACCGGCCTCGGTGAAGTGCTGGATTAGCGCTACGTAGTCCGACTGCCCCTCCTCACGTGCGGTCGCGACGACCGAGAAGTCCGCCGGGTCGCCGCGCGTCTCATTTCTGCGCAGCATCGACTGTTTCGTCTCCAAGAGATGGTGGAAAGGGCTGCGAAGCCAGTTTTCCCTGGCTTCGACGCTGTCGGAAAGCCGGCCGTATTCAAGCACCTCGCGATCGCCGATCTGATCGTGGCGCCAACGAAAGACGCGTCCCTCATGAACGGGATGAAGCGTGTCGACAGCCATCATCCCGCGGCTGACGGGCAGGCCGGCTGCCACGGCGCGCTCGCAGAAGCTCTTGAGCAGGTCGTTCTCCGCCATGCCGGCAAGCCCGGCTTCTACAAGCCACGCGTTGAGTTGAATGAGCAGGCTTTCGTTCATCGGCATTCCGCTTTTGACGTCCATCGCCGCCGCCTGGGTTAGTTTATGTTGCGATTGAGATCGGGCCGAGTCGAAAATGGCGGTTTTCGATAATCGCGTGGCGCCGGTGATCCGAACGGCCGCCTGATGTTCCTCGCTTTCCATTGCTGAGGCGTTGCGATATAGGGCATGTTGCCCAAAAGTGCGCAGCGGTTTTGGGATAACGACATGCACAAAAACAATAGCCTAAAGCGCGTCGCATGAATCCGTTTCGAAGCAATGCGCTTTAGGGCTCGCTCACTTCAGCTTGAGAATCTGACCATGACCCTTGCAGGGTTCATCACCTACAGCGGCGCGCTTGCGCTGGCCGCCGCCATTCCCGGTCCGGGTGTCACCGCGCTGGTTGCCCGCGCGCTCGGCTCCGGTTTCCGCTCGTCGCTGTTCATGGCGCTCGGGCTCGTGCTGGGCGACCTCACCTATCTGACCGCAGTGGTGCTCGGTCTCGCCTTCATTGCCCAGACCTTCGGCATGGTTTTCCTGGCCATCAAATGGCTGGGCGTCCTCTATCTTGCCTGGCTTGCATGGAATTTCTGGCATGCCGGCATTACCGCGGAGAAGGTGGAAGCCCGCCGGGGCAAGGGCAGGGGCGGCGCCGTGTCGAGCTTTCTCGCCGGCCTTACGGTGACGCTGGGCAATCCCAAGACGATGATCTTCTACCTGGCCTTGACGCCGACGCTTGTCGACCTGCGCACGATAACGCTTGCCGACTATGGCATATTGGCCGCCTGCACGATCGTAGTGCTGCTGGTCGTCCTCGTGCCGTATCTGGCGCTTGCCGCAAAGGCACGCTGGCTACTGCAAACGCCGCGCGCGCTGAAGGCGCTCAACCGCACCGCTGCCGCCTTCATGGCAAGTGCTGCGGCCGTGATCGCTGCGCGGCAGTAAGCGCTTGCGAGAAACCTGTTCCCGCAAACCTGCTTTTCGGGAACGAGTTTTCCCTGATGCCGGTCCATCAGGAAGATAACGCGGCTCGCTTTTCTCCAAGGCGATCCTATTTTAGTTCCCCGAACACTGATGGAGCGAAGCGATGAACAAGCCCGCAACCACCTATGCGCCAGGTCGCGGGCGCGTCTACAACTCGATCACCGAAACGATCGGCGACACGCCACTGGTGCGTCTCGACAAATTCGCCAAGCAAAAGGGCATCGTTGCCAACCTTCTTGCCAAGCTGGAGTTTTTCAATCCGGTAGGCAGCGTCAAGGACCGCATCGGTGTCGCCATGATCGAGGCGCTGGAAGGTTCGGGCCGCATCAGGCCCGGCAGGACGACGCTTGTCGAGCCTACCTCCGGCAACACGGGTATAGCGCTCGCCTTCGCCGCCGCCGCCAAGGGCTACAAACTGATCCTGACAATGCCGGAAACCATGTCGGTCGAGCGCCGCAAGATGCTGGTGCTGCTCGGCGCCGAACTCGTGCTGACTGAGGGGGCGAAGGGCATGAAAGGCGCAATAGCGAAGGCCGAGGAATTGGTCGCGGCCTTGCCCGACGCCGTGATTCCGCAGCAGTTCGAAAACCCCGCCAATCCGGAAATCCATCGCCGCACCACGGCGGAAGAGATATGGAACGACACGCGAGGCCAGGTCGATATTTTGGTGTCGGGCATCGGCACCGGCGGCACAATCACCGGGGTGGGGCAGGTTCTGAAGAACCGTAACCCGAAAGTCCACATCGTTGCTGTCGAACCGGAAGCCTCGCCGGTGCTCTCTGGCGGGCAGCCCGGGCCGCACAAGATCCAGGGGATCGGCCCCGGCTTTGCGCCGAAGATCCTCGACACTTCGATCTATGACGAGATCGTCACTGTCTCCAACGACGACGCCTTCGCCAATGCTCGCCTTGTCGCGAGGCTGGAGGGCGTGCCGGTGGGCATCTCGTCGGGTGCCGCGCTCCACGCCGCGGCAATCGTCGGCTCGCGCCCCGAGAATGCGGGCAAGAACCTCGTCGTGGTCATCCCTTCCTTCGCCGAGCGTTATCTCTCGACCGCGCTGTTCGAGGGGCTCGGCGGCTGAGCCGCTTTACCAGAACGGCTGTGAGCGCGTTGGTCGCTGGATCAGTGAAAGGTGGCGGGCGTTTCGAACGCCCCCCTGCGGCGCCGCGCACAGGCAGGACCGGGGCCGCGCATGTAGTGCCGTTCGGGACGATAGGTCGGCGCGATGAATTCGCGGAACGCCGATGCGTAGTGCGTAAGCTGGTGCCAGATAATCATTGTCCCGATCCCCGTCGCCTCGGTGCATTCCGAATGTGGGTTTAGCTTACCTGCCAGGAGTGAATACTCCGTGAACGCGATGTTAATCTTTCTCGAAAACGCTCCTGAAGCATGGCCGAAATCGGGTCCTTTCGCGGTCATTCCGTGCTCGTCCCGCAGACCGCCTTCGTGTGTGGCCTTTCAGCCACATCCGTCTGGTGCTGATGGAATTTCGAGTCTGATCGTGAGTTTCGGCGGCGGCGAATTTTCACGGAACGGAGCGAGTCCTCGGACGTTCAGAAGGCAAGGCGGAGTTACACGCCGGGCTCGGGAGCGGCACGGCTCCCGCACATCACCACGAAAGGACGAACAGAATGGGCTTCTTCTCGAAAGATATCAAATCGCTCGACGACCTTTTCGTGCACACGCTGCGCGACATCTACTACGCTGAGAAAGAGATCGAAAAGGCGCTGCCCGACATGGTCGGCAAGGCCACGAACCCGCAATTGAAGCAGGGTTTTGAAAAGCACCTCCAGGAGACGCGGGGCCACGTGCAGCGCGTAGAGCAGGTTTTCGAGATGCATGGGGTCAAGGCCAAGGCGGTCGACTGCCCGGCGATCGACGGCATTCTCGAGGAGGCAAATGACGTAGCTGGCGACGTGAGCGACAAAAAGGTGCTCGATGCCGCACTCGTGGCTGCCGCCCAGGCAGTCGAGCACTACGAGATCACGCGCTACGGCACGCTGGTCGAATGGGCGAAACAGCTCGGCCGCGACGACTGCGCGTCAGTCCTGCAGAGGAACCTCGACGAGGAAAAAGCAGCCGATAAGAAGCTCACGGCGCTGGCCGAAAGCAAGATCAATCTCCGGGCAGCCGAATAGCCAAGTCGCGTCACTTCATACGAGGCCCGCGTTCGCGCGGGCCCCTGGCTTGTCCGCCGTCCTTCTACGCATTGCCGATCAGCACGCCCGCGCCAAGCACCAGCGCGCCGCCGAGAACCACCTGCAAGGCCGCTCGCCAGAACGGCGTTTCCATGTAGCGGTTCTGCACATAGGCGATGGTCCAGAGTTCCACGAAGACAATGACCGCCGCGATCGCCGTCGCCGTCCAGAAATGCGGGATGAGGTAAGGCAGCGCATGTCCGAGGCCACCCAGCGCGGTCATGATACCGGTGACCAGGCCGCGCGTAACCGGCGATCCGCGTCCGGAAAGCCTGCCGTCGTCCGACGCAACCTCCGTGAAGCCCATCGAAATGCCGGCGCCGATCGAGGCGGCGAGGCCGACCAGGAATGTCTGCCACGTGTCATGAGTGGCAAAGGCGGCGGCAAAGATCGGTGCCAGTGTCGAAACCGAGCCATCCATCAGCCCTGCCAGTCCCGGCTGTACATAGGTCAGAATGAATTGCCGCTTCTCGTTCTGCGTTTCCTCGTCACGGATTTTCTCCGGAACATGTTTCAACTCAAGGCGATGGGCCAGATTTTCATGCGACTGTTCCGCGGCGGCAAGATCGCCGAGCAGTTTCCGGGTCGAGGCGTCGCCGGTCCGTTTCGCCGCCTCCGCGTAAAAGCGCTGCGCCTGCCGTTCCATATCCTCGGCTTGCCGTCTCACATGATCGATGCCCAGTGGCCGCACCAGCCAGTCGGGCTTTCGCGCAAAGTAACCACGCACGTGATCCCGGCGGATCAGCGGAATGCGATCCCCGAAGCGCGCGCGATAGAGATCGATCAATGCGGCGCGGTGCCCGTCTTCCTCGTCGGCCATCTCCTCGAAAACCTTGGCCGACTGCGGAAATTCGCCGCGCAGACCATCGGCATAGGTCCGATAGATACGGCTGTCTTCCTCCTCCGACGAAATCGCGAGAGCGAGGATTTCCTGTTCGGAGAGCGAGTTGAACGACCGGCGGCCGCCAAGGAAGCGCGAGAGCATACGAGAACCCCAGTTTAGAATTCTTCTAAACTAAAGGCAGGTGGCCGAAGGCGTCAATGCGGCACACTTCCTTTTTACCGGCCTGTCGGCGGAGCGGGCTTGCCCGTGCCTGCAGGAGCGCCTAACCAATAGGGGATTAGGGTGCGTTGGTATTCAGGTGATGCCGGCCTGCAAATGGCGGTCTTCTGCGCTTCCGGTACTCACGTACCCAAACGTACGCTGCGTGCCGGTTCTCGAAAACCGCCATTTTCGGCTCGGCCTGACCTGAACCTCAACACACCCTAGAAAGGATGCGCCATGCACGCCGGCAGTCAAACTCTCCCGGGAATCGAGGATGTCCATGCAGCCGCGGCACGTTTGAAAGGTTTGATCGTCGACACGAAGCTGGTGGAATCAGCCGCACTCAATGAGAAATTCGGAGCGCGCATCCTCTTCAAGCCGGAAATCCTGCAGCGAACAGGCTCCTTCAAGTTCCGCGGCGCCTACAACAAGATCTCGACCATTCCGGCGGGTGACCGCAGTCGCGGCGTCGTGGCGTATTCTTCCGGCAATCACGCCCAAGGTGTGGCTGCTTCGGCGGCGCTGTTCGGCATCGACGCAGTGATCGCCATGCCTTACGACGCGCCGGCGATCAAGGTGAACAATGTCCGCAGGATGGGTGCCGAAGTGATCCCCTACGACCGCTTCGGCGACGATCGAGCGGCTGTGGTCCGGCCCTACGTGAACGAGCGCGGAATGGTTCTGGTCCCTCCCTTCGACGATCCCGCGATCATCGCAGGGCAGGGGACGATCGGCCTGGAGCTGGTGTCCGAAGCGGCAAGGCTCGGCGTCCACCTCGACGCGGTGATCATTCCCTGCGGAGGAGGGGGCCTCTCCAGCGGCATTGCGCTTGCGGTCAAGGCAAGCTCGCCGGATACTGAAGTCTGGGTGGCGGAGCCTGAATATTTCGACGATACGGCACGGTCGCTTGCCGCTGGAGGGCGTGTCTCCAACGAGGCCGGGCACACGTCGATCTGCGACGCCATCCTCACTCCGCAACCCGGTGAACTGACGTTCGCCATCAACCGGACGACGCTCGCCGGGGGTATAGCGGTGAGCGATGAGGCGACTGCCGCTGCGATGCGCGACGCGGCCACATATCTAAAGCTTGTCGTTGAGCCCGGCGGCGCGGTGGCTTTTGCCGCGCTCGGGTCTGGCGCAATCGACCTTGCCGGAAAATGCGTTGCGGTCGTGCTGTCCGGCGGCAATGTCGACCTCGCCAGATATGCCGAGATCATCGCCGCGAGTTAGAGCAATTCCAGGAAAAGTGGGAGCCGGTTTTCCGTCCGGAATTGCGAAAAACAAAGAGCAATCCCAGGAAAAGTGGGAATTTCCGTCTGGAGCAGTTCTCCGATCCCGCCAGAATGGGAACCGCTCCAGCGGTTCCCGTTCAATAGGCGAGCACCGGGCACCCCCGTTGCCGGCTGAAGGTCACATAGACGCGCTCGCCATCGCGCGCCCTGCCGCGCACCTCGATAGTCCGCCGGTCTACGTCAACGATCCGCGCACGGCGAATACCCATTCGCTCGGCCTTGTTGAGGGCGCGGCCCTCGGTGCACCCGCGCATCACCGGCCTGTCGACATAGTCCCGGCTTTCGTAGCAGTATTCGAGATCCGGGTCACATGCTTCCCGCATCCTCAGCTGTGGGCCGTCGCGGCCGATGCTAAGTTCGAATTGCTCCGCTGAAGCGGTCCCGGCCAGAAGGGGAAGGCCAGTGAGCCCGATCGCCAGCGAGAACGCGGAATTGATCAGAAAATTGCGCATTGCGTCATCCTCCTTTCCGAACCCTAACGAACGGGAAGAGGATCGGTTTCACTCTGAAGACTGATTTCTAGAGCATCGGGCCCGAAAGTGGGAACCGGTTTTGGGAAAAATACGATGCTCAAACAAAGAGATAGAGCAGCAGCACCATTCCACTAGTTCCAGCGGTGCGTCCGCTGCTCTGATCAGCCCACATACGGCGAACCTCGGTATGTGCAACGCTCAGCGAACTTGCCTCAGTCAAGCGTCCTTCTGAACCGCGCCAGCGCAACGCCGGCGAAAAGCACCACGAACAGTGTCAGCCAGCCGACCTCGGCGGCGATGGAGGGAAATTCCGCGCCCTTCAGCATCACGGCGCGGACGATGCGCAGGAAATGGGTGAGCGGCAGGACCTCGCCAAAGGTTTGCGCCCAGCCGGGCATGCCGCGATATGGAAACATGAAGCCGGACAGCAGAATCGACGGCAGGAAGAAAAAGAAGGTAAGCTGCAGGGCCTGCATCTGCGTGCGCGCGGCTGTCGATATCGTGTAGCCGAGCAGCACCAATGCGAGCACGAAGATGAGGATCGCCGAGACAAGCAATGGCAGCGAGCCGGCGAAGGGAATGGCAAACAGGAGTTTCGACGCCGCCAGCACCACGGTCACCTGAACCGCGCCGACCGCCAGGTAGGGCAGCACTTTGCCGAGCATGATTTCCAGCGGGCTTGCCGGCATGGCAAGCAGGTTCTCCATCGTGCCGCGCTCGGTTTCCCTGGTCAGCGCGATCGAGGTCATCATCACCATCGTCATCTGCAGGATCACGCCCAGAAGGCCGGGAACGATGTTGTACTGAGAGATGCCTTCCGGGTTGTAGCGCCGATGGACCACGACCTGCAGCAGGTTTCTCGCGTTCTCGGCGACCTCCTGCTGCACCCCCTGCTCACGCAGCAGTGCGCTGGCCGCCACCGTGCCCAGCGCCGAGATAGCGCCGCTCGCCACCGCCGGGTCGGTTGCGTCCGCCTCGATAAGGATCTGCGGGTTGTCGCGCCGCTCGACGCGGCGCGCGAAATCGGACGGGATGGTCACAACGAAGGCCACCTGCCCCTTGGCCATCAGGGACTCGCCTTCCGCCGCGCTCACTGCAACATGGTCGAACCTGTAGTAACCCGTCATCTGCAAGGCCGATACCATCGCGCGTGTATAGTGGTCGACGCTGGTGGCAACGAGAGCTGCCGGCAGGCTCTTCGGATCGTTGTTGATCGCATAACCGAACAGCATGAGCTGCATCAGCGGCACGCCGAGCATCATCGCAAACGTGATGCGGTCGCGCCGCATCTGGATGAATTCCTTCGCCAGCAGCGCGCCGAGACGGCCGAACGAGAAGATCGCGTAGATGCCCTTCCTCATGACATGTTGTCCTTCGAGCCTGCCATGAACTGGATGAAGACGTCCTCGAGGCTGGTTTCGCCGGGCTCCACCTTGATTCCCTCGCGCCCGTTCAGCATGGCGAGCGAGGCTGTCAGCGCAGCCTTGTCAGAACCGACCACATGCAGGGTGGTGCCGAAAGGCGCGATCTGTTCGACGCCCGGCTTGCCCTCGAGCTCGATCGCAACTTCGCTCAGGTCATCGCCGCTGATGATGAACGTGGTCAGGCCGGCCTCCCGGATCACCTCGTCGACAGGGCCGCTCGCCAGCAGCTTTCCATAGGAAATGTAGCTGATGCGGTGGCAGCGCTCGGCCTCGTCCATGTAGTGGGTCGAGACCAGCACCGTGAGCCCGCCGCGCGCCAGACGGTGGATCTCGTCCCAGAATTCGCGCCGTGCCTTGGGGTCGACGCCGGCCGTCGGCTCGTCGAGCAGCAGGAGCCTCGGCTGGTGCATGATACAGGCTGCAAGCGCCAGGCGTTGCTTCCAGCCGCCGGAAAGCGTTCCGGCAAGCTGGTCTCTCCGCGAGGTCAAGCCGAGGTTGTCAAGCGTCCTGGCAACATGCGCACCCGCCGGCCGCAAATCGTAGAGGCGCGCCACGAACTCCAGATTCTCCTCGATCGTCAGGTCCTCGTAGAAGGAGAACCTCTGCGTCATGTATCCGACCTCGCGCTTGATCTTGAGGCCTTCGGTCCTGAGATTGTACCCAAGCACCTTTCCTTCGCCTTCATCCGGGGTCAGAAGGCCGCACATGATGCGGATCGTTGTCGTCTTTCCAGAGCCGTTCGGGCCGAGGAAGCCCACGATCTCGCCCTCGCCGACCGTCATCGACACGTGATCCACGACGGTCCTGGGGCCGAAACGCTTGACAAGTCCGGTGACTTCGATGGCATTCATTGGGAAAATCCAAAATAGTGAGTAGTAAATAGTGAGTAGTAAATAGTTACTTTCGACTATAATATTATACTCTACTCACTACTCACTACTCACTACTCACTACTCACTACTCAGAACCACATCCACAATCTGCCCCGGCTTCAGCGGCGTGGCATCGCCTTCGGGCCGCGCCTCGACGAGGTAGACAAGCTTCTGGCGCGTCTCCAGCGAATAGATCACTGGCGGCGTGAATTCCGGATCAGGCGAGACATAGCTGACGCGGGCTCTGAGGCCGGGCGGGCAGCCGTCGCAGCGCACGCTGAGCCTTGCGCCGACCTTCACCGACGCGAAACGTTCTTCCGGTACGTAGACCTTGAGCTTCACGGCGCCGTCCGGAAGCATCGAGATCACCGGCGCTGAAGGACCGGCGATGTCGCCCGCCTCACGGATAACGTCGTCGATGCGGCCGGGCGAAGGCGCGGCCAGCACGCGCTTCGAAAGCCTCCAGCGCGCTTGGCTTAGGGCTGCTTTCGACTGCTCGACTTCACTTTCCGCCGCTTTGATCGTTTCCGGGCGTGCCGGAAGCCGCGCGACCGCAAGATTGGCTTCAGCTTGCCCGACCGAAGCATCGGCAAGCTCGGCTGTCGTCGCTGCCTTGTCGTATTCTGCCTGGGCCGATGTTCCCCTCGTGAGAAGATCTCCCAGCCGTTTCTGCACCCGGTCCGCTTCAGCCTTCTGCGCCATGGCTGACTTGAGTTCCGCTTCCAGCACCGCGATCTCTTCCGGCCGTTTGCCGATCTTCAGATCGGCGAGTTTTGCCTCTGCCTGCGCCACCGCCGACTGCGCCTGGGCGACCGCAATCACGGCATCGTCGTTTTCCAGCGTGACGACCGGCCTGCCGGATATGACGCGGTCGCCTCGCTTGACCGCAACGCTCACCACCTGCGCCACCTCGATCGGCGCCAGGAGTACATATTCGCCCTCGACATAGCCCACGGCGAGCGGCGTTTGCGCGCAGGTGGAAAACAGCGACGCAACAAGCGGAATTGAACACAGGAAGCTCATGGCCCGTACTTCCTTGCCCGGAGAACGGCGGCCAGATTGTCCTTCACAACGTCGATGACGGCGGAGGCTTCGGCAGCCTTGATGTCCGGCCACCCCATGCGCCTGAGCACTGCCTCGCGTCCAATCCGGAAATAGATGATCTGTCCGATCAAAAGGAAGACCGTGATCTTTGTCCGCTCGCTTTCGGCCGGCTCCCCGGTCGTGTGCTCCCATATCTGGCAGAGGCGCTTGTGCGTCGGTTCGAAAACGCCGTGGTAGATGGTGTCGAGCGCATCCGTCGGGTGCGAGAGTTCCCGCAGCACGAATTGCACTATCTCGCCGGCCTCGGGCCTTGCGATCATGAACGACACCATGCGCTCAAGCGCTGCATAGAGTTGGGCCTCGGCGGCCTCCGGACCCTTGGAAACCTGAAGGGCGTCGCTGTTGGCGCCAAGCGCCTGTTCGGAGATGCCGCGCAACGTCTCCACGATATGCGCCGCGCAGGCGGCCCGCAGACCCTCCTTGCCGCCGAAATGATAAGCGATGCTCCCAATATTGGCATTCGCCATGGCGGCGATGTCGCGCGTCGACGTCCCATCGAAGCCCTTCGAACCGAATAGCTTCAGGCCGGCGTGCACCAGTGCGATTCGCGTCAGGTCCGCCGATGACTGAAGCTGCGATGCTGGCCTGCGTAGGGGAGGTTTGTTCATAGCATATATTTAATCAATCGAATGATTAAAGTCAAAACCTTTCTTGCTCTGGCGGCCCGGCTGCGCTTTAGGGTGTGTTGAGAGTCAGGTCATGGCGGGTCGAAAATGGCGGATTTCGAGAACCGGAAAGCGGCGGATGTTCGGATGTCGCTACCTGACGACACCTTTCTTGATCGTATAGGCCGCTGGATGGCGAGCCGCTTGAAGACGGAGTCCTCCGGCTACAGGCCGTACACGCCTTCGGACGCTGCCGTCTTGCGGCGAACGCTGGAGCCCGGCGACATTCTCTTGATCGAAGGCAACCAACGCATTTCCGCCGTGATCAAATATCTGACGCAATCGACATGGTCACATTCCGCGCTCTATGTGGGTGACGCCCTGCCGGAACCTGAGGATGGCAGCGACCGCCCGCGCCTCATCGAGGTCAATCTCGGCGATGGCTGCATTGCGGTTCCCCTGTCGAAATATCGAACCTACAACACAAGGATCTGCCGGGCGCGCAACCTCACGCCAGAGGACAGGGCGCAGGTCGTAGACTTCATGGTCGCCCATCTCGGGCTGAAATACGACATGAAGAACATTTTTGACATGCTGCGCTATTTCCTGCCCACGCCGCCGGTCCCGGTGCGCTGGCGCCGGCGCATGCTCGCTTTCGGCTCGGGCGATCCGACGCGCTCCATTTGCTCGACGCTGATTGCGGAAGCCTTTGAGGGCATCCGCTATCCGATCCTGCCCGAAATCACGCGCCTGGCTGGTCATGCAACGGCGAAATCCGACTATTCCCGGCAGGAAATCATGCATATCCGCCACCATTCTCTCTACACGCCGCGCGACTTCGACCTGTCGCCATATTTCGAGATCGTCAAGCCGACGCTGGAGTACGGTTTCGACTACAAGACGGTGACCTGGGACGATACGATTGACGAGCCTGCGTTGCTGGAAGCCGATTCATCGGCACAAGAAGAGCCCGGCGCGCAGTAGCGCACGCGGCACCGCCGCTTGACGGGGAGCACCGGAATAAGCCGGCTATCAGCAAGAATCCCATTGCCAAAGGCCGTTTCTTGAAGCATAAATGCAAATCATTTGCATTTGCATTTATGGAAGAAATGCCATGGCCCTGGAGCATGATCGCGAAGACCTGGAGCGGGAGGACCGTTCGAGGACAACTCAAGCCGCTTTCGCCTGGCTGCGGGAAAAAGTCAGCAGGCGCGGCTTGCTTTCGGCCGGCCTTGCCGCTGCCGGGGGGACGGCCGTTTGCGCGACCGGCGCGCTGGGGCAATCGTCCCACGCCGGCCATGGGTACGTCCTGCCGGGCGGCTCGGCAAGCGGTACGGGCCACGGCACCCATGGGGCCATGATCACCGTCGGCGAGGTGGACTACACGCGCAACGGGTTCGATCCTACCCGACTGCTCACCGACTGGGACACCGGAACCGTCTCGAGCATGCCTGACGGGCGAACGCTCCGAACCTTCGAAATTTCGGCCGAGGACAAGGAGATCGAGATCGCGCCCGGCATCATGTTTCCGGCATGGACCTACAATGGACGCGTGCCCGGCCCCTCGCTGAGGGCGACCGAGGGAGACCGTCTCCGCATCGTGTTCAAAAACTTCGGCTCGCATCCGCACTCGATCCATTTCCACGGCATCCATGCCGCGCGCATGGACGGCGTCCCTGGCGCTGGACTTGTCGATCCCGGCGATGAGTTCGTCTATGAGTTCGACGCCAGGCCGTTCGGCTGCCACCTCTACCACTGCCACGCGCTGCCTCTGAAACGGCACATCCAGAAGGGCATGTACGGCGCCTTCGTGATCGATCCGGATCCCGCCCGGCATCCGGAGGAGGCCGACATCGCCCGCTCCCGCCTCCTCGGTACGCCAGAGAACGCCGAATGGCAGGAATTCGTGATGGTGATGAACGCCTTCGACACGAATTTCGACAATGAGAACGAAATCTACGCGGTCAACACGGTCGCCCACGCCTATGCGAAGCGCCCGATCAGGATCGTTCGCGACAGGCCGGTGCGCATCTACCTGATCAATGTCGTGGAGTTCGATCCGATCAACTCATTCCACCTGCACGCCAATTTCTTTAACTATTTCGAGCAGGGAACGACGCTCACCCCGACGCTCAGGACCGTCGACCTGATAACGCAGGTGCAGGCGCAGCGCGGCATCATCGAATTCTCCTTTAAGGATCACGAAACAGGTTTCTACATGTTCCATGCGCACCAGTCCGAGTTCACCGAACTCGGCTGGATGGGAATGTTCGAAGTTGTGGAGGCCGTCGCTTGAACGATGCTCCGCAACCCGTGGTGGCCGCCGCCGCCAGCGCCGTCCCTCGGCGAAAATCACGCTGGAATCTCCTCTGGCTGATCCTTCCGATTGCCGCGCTGGCCCTGGCCATTGCCTGGCTGCTCACGGCAAATCCGCTGCGCAGCCTCAACAACGGCGCGCCGCCGGTCGAGAACCTGACCTTCGAGCGTACGGTGCTCTCGCAGAATGGCATCGACGTTCTGGTCCGTGCCGGCGGCTCGGAACCGATGACCATCGCGCAGGTCCAGGTTGATGATGGATACTGGCAGTTCACGCAGGATCCCCCGGGGCCGATAGCCCGCGGCGGGACAGCGTGGATCCGCCTGCCTTTCCCATGGGTGCTTGGAGAAGGGCACGCCATCACCGTCGTGACCAGCACCGGCGCGACGTTCGGCCATGAGATCGCTGTTGCCGTGCCGACGCCTGCGCAGGACTCCGGGACGTTGCTTCTGCAGGGCCTGCTCGGCGTGTTTGTCGGTCTCGTTCCGGTGGCGATCGGGCTGATGTTCTATCCCGTGCTACGCGGTCTCGGCCAGGGCGGCATCAACTTCATTCTGGCGCTGACAGTTGGCCTGCTTGCCTTCCTGTTCGTGGAATCGCTGCAGGACGCGCTGGAGATTGCAGGCGAAGCGGCGCCGATATTCCAGGGACCTGTCATGGTCGTGCTCGCCGCCACGGCAAGTTTTCTCCTCCTGATGGCCGTCGGTCGTCGTCATGGCGCGCCCGCCGGTCTTGCACTGGCGACATATATCGCGCTTGGCATCGGATTGCATAATCTGGGGGAGGGGCTGGCCATCGGCGCAGCCTTCGCATCGGGCGCCGCGGGGCTGGGCACATTTCTCGTCGTCGGCTTCACGCTGCACAATGTCACCGAGGGCGTCGGCATCGCTGCTCCGATCCTGACGAAACGGCCGCCGCTTGCCGCTTTCGCGGGCCTCGCCCTGCTGGCGGGAGGGCCGGCCGTCATCGGTCTGTGGGTCGGCAGCCTGGCGTTTGCACCGCAATGGTCGGCACTTGCGCTGGCGATCGGCGCGGGCGCCATTCTGCAGGTCATGGTCGAAGTGGGTTCCTTCCTGATGCGCTCCGCCGGAACCGGGTCGCGGGCGCTCTTCGCGCCGGGGACGATCGCCGGACTGGCGACCGGCGTCGGCTTCATGTTCGCGACAGCGATCTTGGTGAAAATGTAAGTGGCTGAAAGCGTGTTGCGTCCGATGTGATTCAGGAATGCTGGCGGGACAGAGGAGGGTGACGCAGAGCGACGTGGCGGCAAACTGCGGGGTGAGGTCGATTGTACGCGACACGCTTTAAGATATTCTTGGCGGCCGCGGCGGTCAAAAATCGTTCAGCAGCCCCCTTTCCAGAACGCTCGCCACTGGTCGACCCGGTCGATCGTCTCCAGCCGCTCATGCTGCACGACGAGCAATGCCTTTTCCTTCAACATGTTCCGCCTGCCTTCAATCGTACCTTAGATCGGAAGCCTTGCCTGCGAAGACGCGATAGACAAAGGCCGTCGAGCCGATGATGATCGGCAGTACGAATGCCGTGCCGAACAGGATGATGCCGAGGCTTTCGGGCGCTGCGGCGGCCTGCCAGATTGTCAGCCGCTCGGGCACGACGAACGGATAGAAGGACCAGGCGAGGCCGGCAAAGCCCAACGTAAATATGGCGGCGAGCGCAAGAAACGGCGAAAGGCTGTGTGTGTCCTGCGCGGCGGGCAGCCGGAAAGTGAGCCTCCAAAGCCACAGAAACAGCAGCGCCGACAGAATCGGCAGAGGCGCCAGATAGAGCATTTCGGGAAGGACGAACCAGCGGCCGAAAATGCGCGGCGAGGCAAGCGGCGTGGCGACCGAGACGGCAGCCATGCCGAGCGCCGCGAAAACCAGTGCCGTGCGCAGCCAGGTCACCGCCCGCCGCTGCAGTTCCCCTTCGGTCTTGTAGATGAGCCAGGCAGCACCCATCGCCACATAGGCGGCGGCAAGGCAGACTGCGACCAGCGCGCCGAACGCGATCGAAGCAAGGCCGGCACCGAGCCCGAGCACATAAACGCCCAGCATGTAGCCTTGCGCAAGCGCGGCGACGAGCGAGCCGGCAAGGAAAACGACATCCCAGCGTGCCTTGTGGCGGCTGGGCACCTTGGCGCGGAAGTCGAAGGCAACGCCGCGCAGGATCAACCCCGCCAGCAGCAGGAAGGCCGGCAGGTACAGCGCGGTCAGGATAATGCCGTGGGCGGCCGGAAATGCGACGAGCAGAATGCCCACTGCCAGCACGAGCCACGTTTCGTTGGCATCCCAGAACGGCCCGATCGCCGCGATCATGACGTCCTTCTCATGGTCGTCGGCGGCTGCGAAAAGGATGCCGATGCCAAGATCGAAGCCGTCGAGCACGACATAGATCAGGATGGCAAGCCCCATCAGCGAGGCGAAAACGAACGGCAGAAGCGTGGGCCAGTCGAAGCTCATGGCAGCACCTCCACACTAGAGCATCGGACCCGAAAGTGGGAACCGGTTTCGGGGTAAATCCGATGCTCCAACAGGCGATAGACCAGCAGCATTGATTCCATCGATGCGTCCGCTGCTCTGGACGATTCGAAAAGAGGGGGCAGGTTCATTCGCCACCTCCCGTCCGCGCCGGCTGCGATAGCGGCGTGTCGAGCACCGCCGGAAGCGGCGAAGCGTCGCCGTCCCTTGCCGCCTTCAGCGACAGATGGACGAGCACGCCGAGATAAGAGGAGATGAGCACGGCGTAGAGCACGAGGTAGAGGGAAAGCGTCAGTGCTACGTGGCCGCCCGGCACCGGTCCAAGCGCATCCGCCGTCTTGAGCACCCCGGCGACGAGCCAGGGCTGCCGGCCGATCTCGGCGGTGCACCAGCCGGCAAGCACCGCCACCCAGCCGGACAGCGCCATCGGCACCATCAGAAAGGCGAGTGCGCGCGGCAGCGTTTGGCGCCGCCACAGAAAAAAGGCCGCGGTCCAGGAGATGGCGAGCATGAGCAAGCCCGTGCCGACCATGATGCGGAAGCCCCAGAAAACGGGAAACACCGGCGGGTGATTGCCGACATAGTCATTCAGCCCCGGAACCACGCCGTCGGCTCTGTGCCGCAATATGAGGCTCGCTCCGTTCGGTATGGTGACCTCGAACCTGTTCTCACGCGCCTTTTCGTCGGGTATCGCGAAAAGGACAAGTGGCACGTTGGCCCTGGTTTCCCAATTGGCCTCCATCGCGGCGACCTTTTGAGGCTGGTGTTCGAGCGTGTTCAAGCCATGTTGATCGCCGGCGAATATTTGCACCGGAACAAGCACTGTTGCCGCAAAAACGCTGGTACGCAGAGCCCGCCACATGGAATCAGAGCGGTCGCCGGCAATAAAACGCATTGCCGAGAGCCCGGCGATGAGGAAGCAAACCGTGAGGCCCGATGCCAGCAGCATGTGGACCAGACGCCACGGAAATGACGGGTTGAAGATGACCGCCCACCAGTCGACGGCGTGCGCAACGCCGTCGCGCATCTCGAACCCGGCCGGTGTCTGCATCCAACTGTTGAGAGCGAGTATCCAGAAAGCCGAAAGCGTTGTGCCAAAGGCGACGAGGAAGGTGGCGAGCGTGTGGACGCCATTCGAGACGCGGCTGAAGCCGAACAGCATGATGCCGAGGAACACCGCTTCGAGAAAGAAGGCGGTCAGAATTTCGTAGGCAAGCAGCGGGCCGGCTATGTTTCCGACCGTCCGCATGTAGCCCGGCCAGTTGGTGCCGAACTGGAAGCTCATGGTCACGCCCGAAACGACCCCGAGCGCGAAGGTGAGCGCAAACACTTTCACCCATGTGAAGTAGGCGCGCATCCAGGCGGTATCGCCGCTGCGGTTGTATCGCCATTTAAAGAAGAGCAGGAACCAGCCGAGCGCGATCGTGATGGCAGGAAACAGGATGTGGAACGAGATGTTTGCGCCGAACTGAATGCGCGACAGGATGAGCGGATCCATGGACAGGCTGCTCCTGCTTCTCTCGAAGGCAAGATAGGGCCCGCTGCCGGTGGGGTCAAAGCGGCCGAGCGCCGCGCCCGGCGTTTCCAACACTCCTGCAACGATGGCGATTGGCGATCGCTAGCCAACCGGCCGCAGTTCGCCAAGCACCGTGGGGAGCAGTTCCGAAACCGTCGGATGGATGTGCATCGCCCGGCGGAGTGTGTCGTAAGGCTGTTTGGCATACATCATGGCGAGGATCGAATGCACGACCTCGTCGCCGCCGGTGCCGAGAATGGCGGCCCCGAGAATGTGGCGTGTATCGGCATCGACGACGATTTTCATGAAGCCGAGTGTCTCGCCTTTCTCCACCGCGCGGCCGACACGCGTCATGGGTCGCCGGCCAACCAGAATGCGCTTGCCTGCCTTCAGAGCCTCGGTCTCCGTCATGCCGACGCGCCCGAGCGGCGGGTCGATGTAGAGCGCATAGGCCGTGATCCGGTCGCTGATGCGGCGCGGATCATTGTCGAGCAGATTGGCGGCGACGATCTCAAAGTCGTTGTAGGAGGTGTGAGTGAAGGCCCCTTGCCCGTTGCAGTCGCCCAGCGCCCAGATTCCCGGAACATTGGTCCGCAACTGGTCGTCGACCGTGATGTAGCCGCGTGTATCCAAGCTGATACCGGCCTTGTGCAGGTCGAGATCGTCGGTGTTGGGCCGGCGGCCGGTTGCGAGCAGCAGATGCGAGCCCGCCACGCGGGGACTGCCGCTCGTGCAATCCAGGCCGATGCTGATGCCCGTCCCCTGCTTCTCGACGCTCAGGCACTCTGCGTTCAGCCTGATCTCGATGCCCTCGGCGGTAAGGATTCCTGCAACGGCGTCGGAGACCTCCTCGTCCTCGCGCCGGATCAGGCGCGGTCCCATCTCGACCACAGTGACCTTGCTGCCGAAGCGACGGTAAATCTGGGCAAATTCCAGTCCAACGTAGCTGCCGCCGACAACCACAAGGTGCTCCGGCAAGAAATCGACCGCCATCATCGAGCTGTTGTTCAGTGCGTTGGCCTCGTCGAGGCCCGGCATATCGGGCGCGGAGGCGCGGCCGCCGACATTGATGAAGATGCGCTCTGCCGAAAGCCGTTCTTCGTTCACGCTGATTTCCCGTGGACCGGTGAAGCGCGCATGGCCTTGGTAGACCGCGCAATTGTCCATCCCCTTCAGCCAGTTCTCGACGCCACTGCGCGATTTCTCCGAAATCGCGTCCTTGCGCGCCTTGACCTTCTCCATGTCGATCTTGACCCGGCCGTTCAGCGCGACGCCGAACTCTCCGGCGCGGCGCGCCATTTGGGCGGCATAGGCGCTCGCGACAAGCGTCTTGGTGGGGATGCATCCGGTGTTGACGCAGGTGCCGCCGAAGTCCTTGCGCTCCACGATGGCTACCTTCATGCCGGCTTGCGTCAGGCGTTCGGCAAGCGGCGGCCCCGCCTGCCCGGTTCCGATGATGATCGCGTCATAGGAGGCCATGGGAGCACCCTGGGATCGAACGGCGGCCGGCTCCGGATCAGGTCCGGGGAAGCCATGCTAGCACCGCCGGGCCGCCACCGACAGGGTGGATGGATACGTCATCGGACTGTCATATATATCCATGAATCTAGCGAACTCGTGCCATGCCCATGCCCGAGAGATTTCCCATGACCAGTTCCCCCTACAATGTGCTGTTCCTGTGCACTGCCAATTCCGCGCGGTCGATCCTTGCGGAAGGAATCCTGAAACAGGACGGCGGCGGGCGGTTCAACGCCCTCTCCGCGGGCAGCCACCCGCGCGGAACAATCAATCCTCTCGCGCTCAAGGTGCTGGAGAGTTACGGCTACCCTTCGGAAGGGTTTCGCTCCAAGAGCTGGGACGAATTCGGGGGCCGGGGCGCACCGCAAATGGATTTCATCTTCACGGTCTGCGACACGGCGGCGGGCGAGTCCTGTCCCGTGTGGCCGGGCCATCCCGCCACAGCGCATTGGGGAATCGAGGACCCGTCGGCCGTCGAGGGCACAGATCTCGAGAAGGAAGCGGCATTCGTGGCGGCGTTCCGTTTCCTGAAGAACCGGATATCGGCGTTCCTCGCGCTGCCGCTTGAAAGCATCGACCGGATGGCGGTGGCGTACCACCTGTCGGAAATCGGCCGGCAGGAAGGCGCGACGAAGCGCACCAAGGACTGAGAGCCTGACTGAAAATTCGCTGTCGCGTGCTCCCAACCGTTGTTGGCCGGGGCTCCCTCAAGCAACCCTGTGCCCTTGACGCCGGCAAAGCTTTCCCGGAGAAAAGCCGGCGACCGGCAAATCCAGGGGAGCACAAAGTGAACGTTTCAGGCGCAGTGCAGCTCGGCATCTCGACTGTCGTTTTCCTGGCTGCCGCAAGCGCGGCGAAGGCATGGACGGTGACGCCGACGCTCTGGCGGCTGGTGCTGGTGCTGGCGCTCTATTCGCTTGGCAACCTGATTATGCTGAGGCTCATCCGCGAGTTCGGCATGGGGGTGGCGCTCAGCCTGTCGGGCGTTATCCAGCTTCTTGCGGTGAATGTCATTGCCTTCGCCGTTTTCGGTGAAAAGGTTAGCACCATCCAGGGCCTTGGCCTGACGCTTGCCGTGGCTGCGGTCGCGCTGATCACGCTCGGCCCCTATCTCACGGCGCGGTGAACGGTGCCGCAGAGGCGCGAAGACCACATGGACACCTACCAGCTTCCGGTTTGGCGCCGGGTCGAATTCAACATATTGCTGGCCGCCCTGATCGTCGCCGGAGGATCGTGGGGTTTCATCGAACTCATGGAGGTAGCGCGCGACGCAACGCCCCACGCCTTCGACACGCGGATCCTGCTCGCCTTTCGTACGCCCGGCGATCCGAACGACCCGCTCGGGCCGCTGTGGGTGGAAGAAGCGATGCGCGACCTGACGGCGCTTGGCTCGACCAGCGTGCTGGTATTCATACTGATCTCGGCGTTCTTCTATCTGGTCATCGCCGGTCAATCGTCGTCGGCGCTGTTCATGCTTGGCGCGGTGGCAGGGGGGCAATTGCTGAGCAGCCTGCTTAAGCTCGGCATCGAGCGTCCGCGCCCGGACCTCGTTTCGCATCTCGCGGAAGTCTACACGCTGAGCTTTCCGAGCGGCCACGCCATGCTTTCCGCCGTCACCTACCTGACGCTGGGTTCACTGCTGGCGCGCGTACAGGCCGGTCGCGCCCTGAAGACCTATGTGATGGCCGTTGCGGTCACCGCCACCCTGCTCGTCGGGGTGAGCCGCATCTATCTTGGTGTTCACTGGCCCTCGGACGTGCTCGCAGGCTGGTGCGCGGGATCGGCTTGGGCCATGCTCTGCTGGCTGATTTCGCGCTGGGCGCTTCGGCGGACCCAGCCGCAAGATCAATCCGGCTGAGCGATCCATATGATTTGACGTCCGATCTGCGCCTTTGTCGCATTCGCGGACGGAAAACCGGTTTCCACTTTTCCTGCGAATAGCTGCTTTGTCGCATTCGCGGACGGAAAACCGGTTTCCACTTTTCCTGCGAATGCTTTATAGCCGCCCACCATGACGACACCCGTTTCCCTGATCCGCAACTTTTCCATCATCGCCCATATCGACCACGGCAAATCGACGCTTGCCGACCGCCTGATCCAGCTTACGGGCGGCCTCGACGCGCGCGAGATGGCGGGCAAGGAGCAGGTGCTGGAACTCGATGGACATCGAGCGCGAGCGCGGCATCACTATCAAGGCCCAGACCGTGCGTCTCAACTACCGCGCCAACGACGGCAAGGATTACGTGCTAAACCTGATCGACACGCCCGGCCATGTCGACTTCGCCTACGAGGTGTCGCGCTCGCTCGCAGCCTGCGAAGGCTCGCTGCTGGTCGTCGACGCCTCCCAGGGCGTCGAGGCACAGACGCTGGCCAACGTCTATCAGGCCATAGACAACAACCACGAAATCGTCGTGGTGCTCAACAAGATCGACCTGCCTGCCGCCGAGCCCGAGCGCATCAGGGAGCAGGTGGAGGAAGTCATCGGCCTCGATGCCTCCCACGCCGTCATGATCTCGGCCAAGACCGGCATCGGCATCGAGGACGTGCTGGAGGCGATCGTGCACCAGCTTCCCCCGCCGCGCGAAGGCGATGCGCACGGCTCCTCTCAAGGCCATGCTGGTCGATAGCTGGTACGACGCCTATCTCGGCGTGATCGTTCTGGTGCGCGTCATCGACGGCGTGATGAGAAAGGGCCAGACCATCCGCATGATGGGCACCGGCGCACGCTATCCCGTAGAGCGCACCGGGGTCTTCACCCCGAAAATGCTCAATGTCGAAGCGATTGGCCCCGGCGAATTCGGCTTCATCACGGCCTCCATCAAGGAGGTCGCTGACACCCGCGTCGGCGACACCATCACCGAGGACCGCCGCCCGACAGCCAATGCGCTGCCGGGTTTCAAGCCGGCCCAGCCGGTGGTCTTCTGCGGCCTCTTCCCGGTAGATGCAGCCGATTTCGAGGCGCTGCGCGCAGCGGTCGGCAAGCTGCGGCTCAACGACGCCTCATTCTCCTATGATATGGAGACAAGTGCTGCCCTCGGCTTTGGCTACCGCTGCGGCTTCCTCGGGCTGCTTCATCTGGAAATCATCCAGGAGCGGCTGGAGCGCGAGTTCGACCTCGACCTGATCGCCACCGCGCCGTCGGTCGTCTACCGCATGCATCTCACCAATGGCGAGGTGAAGGAGCTGCACAACCCGGCCGACATGCCCGACCTGGTCAAGATCGCCCGCATCGAGGAGCCTTGGATTCGCGCCACGATCCTCACGCCCGACGACTATCTGGGCAGCATCCTGAAGCTCTGCCAGGACCGTCGCGGGGTCCAGGCCGACCTCTCCTATGTCGGCAAGCGCGCCATGCTTACCTACGATCTGCCGCTCAACGAGGTGGTGTTCGATTTCTACGACCGGCTGAAGTCGATCTCCAAGGGCTACGCCTCCTTCGACTATCACCTCACCGACTATCGCGAGGGCGACCTGGTGAAAATGTCGATCCTGGTCAATGACGAGCCGGTCGACGCGCTGTCGATGCTGGTCCACCGCACGGCGGCGGAAAAGCGCGGCCGCACCATGTGCGAGAAGCTGAAAGAGCTGATCCCGCAGCACATGTTCAAGATCCCGATCCAGGCGGCCATCGGCGGCAGGATCATCGCCCGCGAAACCATCTCGGCGCTGCGCAAGGACGTCACGGCCAAGTGCTACGGCGGCGACGTCACCCGCAAGCGCAAGCTGCTGGAAAAGCAGAAAGAGGGCAAGAAGCGCATGCGCCAGTTCGGCAAAGTCGACATCCCGCAGGAAGCGTTTATCCAGGCGCTGAAAATGGGGGACTAGCTAGCGACCATCTAGGGGGCGGAGCCATGTAGTGGGAGCTCACGAAGGGCTCTTCTTTCCCGGGTCTAAAAAGCATCGATTTATCGTCAGAAGTAATTTTCGAAATTCTGGGGCCTCGTTTCCTGCGTCAAGCCAAATGCAAAATTCCTTGTAAATCTCCTCCTTCATTCGTGACATACCTGACTTTTTTTCTTCAGATTTATCAGACTGCATCTGATTAACTATTTCAGTATTCTTATCGTAAGCTCTCTTTCTTACTTCCTCAGGAAGAACTCCTTCCATCCTGCGCAGTCCTGCATTGTCTTTGCCGACAATTATATAGTCCCTTCCTTTCACAAAGCCTATTCCCCTAAATTTTTCTTCAACCGAAGTCGCATCCAAGTCGAGCATGAAAACCACTCTATCAACAAAGCTGGAAATAAACTTAGTTAAGCATAAATCGTTTAGCTTATCTTTTCCACCTATTGGCTTTATTGTGATGCTTTTATCGATTAACGCTTCTCGCTTTTCACAGTAGGCGTTTATATATTTCTGATCCAGCACGCCTTCCACTACTAGGATTCGCGATCCTCCGCCCTGCAGAATGCCCGCCCATGGGCTAAGATCATCTGCAGCCAGTCCGAGTGCATTCGCAAACGGCATCATCCAATTTTCGCCGGATGTATCGCAAATGCGGGTTTGTGCTGGCAAATTTCTCCGAACTACTCGTTCAAGTAGAATATTCGCTTCCGGCGATTGTCTGCTGAGCATAAAGGGTGAATGGCTCGAAACAATGACCTGAAGGTTAAACTCGTTGGACATGTCTTCTATTGCTCGACCGAAATCTGATTGGGCCGACGGGTGAAGAAAGGATTCAGGCTCTTCGATAATTACTAGTGGCAGGAAGCGTGATGAAGGATTGGGGTCACGCGATGATTGTCGCGCTCTCCATATCGAACTCAGAACAAGCGTCCTATTGCGAGTGCCGCTTCCCCAATCATCAAGACTTGCACTCCCGCCTTTTTGTTCGGATAGGGTGACCTCGAACGGAGTGCTTTCAAAATTTAATTTCGGATACTGCAGCTCGACTGTGTATTTCTCGCCCAAACGTCCTAGTATTTCTTCAAACGATTCTTTTTTTAATTTTAGTATTTTCTTCATTGTCGACGAATATTTTGCATTCAACTCCGCTATTTTGTCCATATCTGACCCGGAAGGCGAAAAATCAGATTTTTGTCTATAATAATACCTAGCCGACGCATAGCGCGTGCTGTCGTGATAGACAATAAATTCCTTCTCTCGGATCCATCGAACGATTTCTTGGGCAGCGTATTCATCTAGTTCTTTGGCGTCTTCGCCGAGAAAAAGTGATCTTTTGCTGCGGCCTTCCGAATTTATTTTTGCTTTTATACACAATTTTGTTTCTGACGTAATATCGATCTTTGACATTCGAGAGATAAATTGAGAAAGTGCAGGGTCATCGTTGTTATTAAACGTTAAATGCAGATTAATTTCAATGTCTTCAGATTTGTCTTTTTTCCAGAAAGTAATGTCCGTAGCCCATTCAAAATCAATTCGGTTTAGCCTAGTAAAAATATTATCATCGTAACTTCCAAGCACAACCCTTATTGCCTTAAATATCGAGCTTTTTCCGGAGTTATTCTTTCCTCCTATTAAGGTGTATCCCTTTGAAAAATTGATAGTGAAATCTTCTAAACTGCGGTAGTTGCGTGTGGTAACGTTTTCGATACGCATTTCCTGCCTCAATAATTATATTGGATATTTTTTGGATAATATTTGGACTCTTCAGATATGCGGGCTAGCTCGAAATGCTAACAGACATAAAGCGTATATTTGATTCGTCCCCGCAAAGGGAGAGATAGGTGCCATCCTTTTACCTTCGCCATCACGACACGTTATATGGCCTCAGTTCCCTCAAGCCGCAACACGCCGGGATGCGGCGGCCCTGATTTTGCTTTTAACGGCAGCGGCCGCTGCGTCGGCCGCTGTGCTTAGGTTCTTCGCGTCTTGCCGCCGCCGGAACATTGCCCCTTCGCCCACCAGCGCGCCATGCCGCTGGATGTGCAGAAAAGCCGATGAAGGAATGCGTGAAGAACGCAAGTGCTATGGTGTCCGCCCCGCTTCCGCCACACAGCGCCCCTAACGCGGCCTTATGAATTTCCTCCCGCGCCTTTTCCTCGCCGCTCTCCTGCCGCTTGCCGGTTGCGCCACGGCACCGGTGCGGCCCATTCCGCATTCGCCGGTGGAGGAACGGCCCGAGCCGCTGCCCGACGGTGTCAAGCCGCTGACGATGGAGCAGGAGGAGGACACCGCGGGCTGACCGCGCGGCTTCCTTCGACCTTGCACTGCCTCATCCTGCCGAGACCTGCTCTCCGCCCGGGGAGAAGAGCCCGCGCTACCACGCATCGCACCTGACCCCGGACAAAGTCTCGTTTCAGCCGCCAAACTTTGTCAGCAAAACCGGAGCAGACGTGCCCAGCGCATCTGCAAGCCGGGCGATGTTGTCGAGCGAGATGTTCTGCTCGCAGCGCTCCACTGCGCCCACATAGGTGCGGTGCAGCCCTGCGAGATCGGCAAGGGCCTCCTGGCTCAGGCCCTTTTGCCGTCTCAATCTCCGCATGTTCTCGGCGAGAATCCGCCGGAGCGGTTTGGCTTTCTCCATCAGGCGATGGAGCGGTTTTGACGTTTATAAGTCGACAGTCAATAAATAGCATTTTTCGGAGAAACAACTGATCTTGCGTTATTTTCAGTGTCGACATTCAACACCACCGGGTCGCTTCCCGTAATCTCCGCCACTTGCGCTTCGCCGCCGGCAGGCGCACGCTTCGGCTCGGCAACAGCAGGAGGTGAGCCATGGGTGCGATGGTTGAAGGAGAGAAGATCGACATCGGCTTTTCCGGCAAGCGGTGCATCCATTCTCGCAACTGCGTGCTCGCCGATCCGCATGTCTTCGAGCCCAACGCGCCGGGCGAGTGGATCCATCCGGACGCCGCCGCCGTCGAGCGGGTCGTCGCGATCGCCGAGAGCTGCCCGTCAGGCGCCATCACCTATTTCCGCAAGGACGACGGGCCGCAGGAGAAGCCGCCGGCCGTCAACACGGTACGCATCCGCGAAAACGGACCGCTCGCTTTTCACGCCGAGCTGTCGGTTGCCGGGGAAGGCTGCTTCCGCGCCACGCTCTGCCGCTGCGGCGCCTCGCAGAACAAACCGTTCTGCGACGGCAGTCACAAGGCTTCCGCGTTCGCCGCCACCGGCGAGCCGCCGCTCAAGGAATCGGCGCCGCTCGCAGCGCGCGACGGGCCGCTTACCGTCACGCCGCAACCTAACGGCTGCCTCAAGGTCGAAGGCAATCTGGAGATCGTATCGGGCACGGGCCGCACGGTGGAAAGAACCATGAAGGCATTTCTGTGCCGGTGCGGCCACTCCGGCAACAAACCTTTCTGCGACGGCACGCACAAGAAGATCGGATTTGTGGCGTGATCTTCTGAAGCGCATTCGTGAAAGGTCCGGCTTGCCGCACGCGGCATTTCGGCTAAAGCGCATTGCTTCGAAACGGATTCATGTGATGCGCTTTAAGCTATTGTTTTTGTGCATGTCGTTATCCCAAAACCGCTGCACACTTTTGGGCGACAGGCATTAGAGCGGCGGACGCACAGATGGAATCGGTGCTGCCGCTCTATCTCTTTACTTGAGCATCGGATTATTCCCGAAACCGGTTCCCACTTTCGGGTCCGATGCTCTAAACACGCCGCACGACGCATCAGCCGGGGCCCTCCGATCGCATGAACTCGAAGTCCGACGCACTGTTCCTGGGGATCGATACCGGCGGCACCTATACCGACGCCGTGCTGTGGTCGGAGGCGGAAGGCGTCGCCGCCAAGGCCAAGGCGCTCACCACGCGCCATGATCTGGCGGAAGGCATTTCCGGCGCGGTCGAACTCGGTGCTGGAAAAGGCCCGCGTCGATCCTGCCGCAGTCAAGCTGGTATCGATGTCGACCACGCTTGCCACCAACGCGCTGGTCGAAGGGCAGGGTGGCCGCGTCGCCCTGGTCATGATCGGATTTTCCGAGGCCGACCTTTCCCGCGACGGCCTGCGGGCGGCGCTGGGCACCGACCCGGTGGTGTTCTGCCCCGGCGGGCACGACGTCCACGGCAATGCGCATCCTCTGCATCTGGAGGCACTGGAGGCGGTCCTGCCAGAACTCGCAAGCTCCGTGTCCGGTTTCGCCGTCTGCGCCTATTTCGCCGTCCGTAACCCGGCACACGAAATCGCCGCCCGCGATATGATCCGGGAAAGGACCGGCCTGCCGGTCACGGCGAGCCACGAACTTTCGGCCAGGCTCGGCGGCCCGAGGCGCGCGTTGACGACGCTGCTCAACGCCCGCCTGATCTCCATGATCGACCGCCTCGTCGCCGCAACGGAAGGCTTTCTTGCAGCGCGCGGCATCGCGGCTCCGCTGATGGTTGTGCGCGGCGATGGCGCGCTGGTGTCGGCCGGCTTCGCGCGTGCGCGGCCGATCGAGACCATCCTGTCGGGTCCGGCGGCAAGTCTGGTTGGCGCCCGCCACATGACGGGACTGCACAGCGCGATCGTATCGGATATCGGCGGTACGACGACGGACGTGGGCGTGCTCGAAAACGGGCGGCCGCGGCTCGATCCCGAAGGCGCGACCGTCGGAGGCTTCCGCACGATGGTCGAGGCCGTCGCGATGCGTACCTTCGGCTTGGGCGGCGATTCCGAGGTGGCGCTGCAGGAGGGGGGGCTGGAGTCCAGGATCCTGCTCGGGCCACGCCGCTTGGTCCCCTTGGCGCTCGCGGGCGCAGTCCATGGCGAGGCGGTCATCGGCCAGTTGCAGCGCCAGCTCCGCGCGCCGAATCCCGGCCGCATGGACGGGCGCTTCGCGTTGCGGACCGGCGTCCCCGATCGTTTGGCCGCCGGGCTGAGCGGGCCGGAGGCGAAGCTCTACGATATGATCGGCCGCGTGCCGCAGCCGCTCGACACGCTGCTCACTTCCACCGCCCAGAACGCGACGCTCAACCGGCTCGTGTCGCGCGGCCTGGTCCATGTTTGCGGCTTCACTCCGTCCGATGCTGCTCACACGCTCGGCAAGCAGGCGAATTGGGATGCTGCCGCGGCCCGCCTGGGTGCGGAACTTTTCGCCCGAAAGCGGGATGGCAGGGGCCAACCCATTGCGCCCACTCCGGAAGCGCTCGCCGAACGCGTGCTCACCGCTTTGACGCGCTATTCGGCTGAGGTCATCCTTGAGACCGCCTTTGCCGAGGACGGCCTCGATGGCTCCGCCGCCGTCGCTCATACGCTTGTCCAGCGGGCAGTCGACGGCACCCACGGCATCGCGCGCCTGACTGTTGCCCTCGATCGGCCGGTGATCGGCCTTGGCGCTTCCGCTCCGCTGCACTACGCTGCGCTGCCGCCGCTGGTCGGCAATCGGTCGATCGTGCCGGAGGACACCGATGTCGCAAACGCACTGGGCGCGGTGGTCGGCCAAGTGCGGGTGACAGCCGAAGCGCGGGTCAGCCAGCCGAAGGAGGGCCTCTTCAGGGTATCGGCCGGAGACGCCATCCGCGACTTTGCCAGCGAGGCATCCGCGATCGAGGCTGCCGCCGACGAAGTCCGCGAGATCGCTTCCGCTCGCGCCAGGGACGCCGGAACCGACACGGCGGAGATCGAGCTCACGCATGCTCTTCGCACGGCGACCGTCGAGGGGCACCGAACCTTTGTCGAGGCCCGCATCGTTGCGGTTGCCAGCGGGCGCCCGCGCATCGCCGTCTAGGGTATGTTGGTATTCAGGTGATGCCGGCCTGCAAACGGCGGTCTTCTGCGCTTCCGGTACTCACGTACCCAAACGTACGCTGCGTGCCGGTTCTCGAAAACCGCCATTTTCGGCTCGGCCTGACCTGAATCTCAACACACCCTAATACATCGTGGAAGCCGGCCGGAACCGCAAAAGTCGCGACGCAGCCCGCATTGGCGAGTATTCAGGTGGGCTCTGAGACTTGCGGCCAATTGACCCTTCGGTGCGGGCGTGCCAAAGGCCGGAAAAGTTCTATATCCATGGAACTTCTGGAGTTGGGCGGATGACGGATCGCATCGAACTGGCCGGTTTGAAGGTGGCGGGACAGCTCGCCGGCTTCTTGTCGGACGAGGCGCTGCCTGGGACCGGCGTTCGGGAGCCGGCGTTCTGGGAAGCCTTTTCGGCAATCGTGCACGACCTTGCTCCGCGAAATCGGGCGCTGCTGCAAAAGCGCGACGACCTGCAACAGAAGATCGACGCCTGGCATCGAGACAACGGCGCCCCTTCGGACATGGCGGCCTACAAGGATTTCCTGAGGGAGATCGGCTATCTGCTCGACGACGGCCCGGCCTTCAGCGTCAGCTCCCAAAATGTCGATCCCGAGATCGCCGTCATTGCCGGCCCCCAGCTCGTCGTACCGGTCATGAATGCGCGCTACGCTCTGAACGCGGCCAACGCCCGCTGGGGTTCGCTCTACGATGCGCTCTACGGCACGGAGGCGGTTCCTGAAACGGATGGCGCCGGCAAAGGTGGAGACTACAATCCGCGACGCGGCCAGAAGGTGATCGCCTGGGGCCGCGATTTCCTCGACAATTCGTTTCCGCTCGAAGCCGGATCCTGGGCGGAAGTCCCGGGCCTCGCCGTTGCAGGCGGAACTTTGACCGCCGGTTCGGCGGGCCTCGCCAATCCCGCGCAGTTCGCGGGCTATCGCGGCGACGCAGCCAATCCTGACGTCGTGCTGATGAGGAACAATGGCCTGCATGTGGAGATCGTCATTGACCGCGGTCACCCGATCGGCGCGGCCGACAAGGCAGGCATCTCCGATATCGTGCTCGAAGCGGCGCTGACCACCATTCAGGACTGCGAGGATTCAGTCGCTGCAGTGGATGCCGAGGACAAGGTCGCCGTCTATCGCAACTGGCTGGGCCTGATGAAAGGCGATCTCACCGAGAAAATCGAGAGGGGGGGCAAGACATTCACGCGAAGGCTCAATCCCGACCGCACTTACACGGCGCCGGACGGAAGCGGCCTGACGCTGCCCGGCCGGTCGCTGATGCTGGTGAGGAACGTCGGTCACCTGATGACCAATCCGGCTATCCTCGACCGTGACGGCAACGAAGTGCCGGAAGGCATCATGGACGCGATGATCACCACGCTGATCGCCCTTCATGATGTAGGGCCGAACGGCCGGCGGGCGAATTCACGGGCAGGCTCTGTCTATATCGTAAAGCCCAAGATGCACGGGCCTGAGGAAGTGGCCTTTGCGGTGGAACTGTTCGGGCGCGTCGAGGCCGCACTGGGGTTGCAGCCGAACACCCTCAAGATGGGTATCATGGACGAGGAGCGCCGAACGACGCTAAACCTCGGTGAATGCATCCGGGCCGCGCGCGAGCGGGTCGTGTTCATCAATACCGGCTTTCTCGACCGCACAGGCGATGAAATCCATACCTCGATGGAAGCAGGCCCCATGATCCGCAAGGGCGACATGAAGCAGGCCACCTGGATCTCCGCCTATGAAGCGTGGAATGTCGATATCGGGCTGGCCAGCGGAATGGCCGGCCATGGGCAGATAGGCAAGGGGATGTGGGCAATGCCCGACCTGATGGCGGCGATGCTGGAACAGAAGATCGGCCATCCAAACGCCGGCGCCAACACCGCCTGGGTTCCCTCGCCGACGGCGGCAACGCTGCACGCGACGCACTATCACAGAGTGGACGTGAAGAAGGTTCAGGCCGACATCCGCAATAGACCGAAGGCGAAGTTGGACGACATTCTTTCCGTGCCGGTCGCGGTGCACCCTAACTGGACGCCGGAAGAGATCCAGAAGGAGATCGACAACAACGCGCAAGGCATTCTGGGTTACGTCGTGCGCTGGATCGACCAGGGCGTCGGCTGCTCGAAAGTGCCGGACATCAACAATGTCGGCCTTATGGAAGACCGGGCGACGCTCCGCATATCGTCGCAGCATATCGCCAATTGGCTGCTTCACGGTGTGACGACGCGCGACCAGGTGATGGAGACGCTGAAGCGCATGGCCGCGGTGGTTGACCAGCAGAACGAGGCCGATCCGCTCTATCGGCCGATGGCGCCGGATTTCGAGAATTCGCTCGCCTTTCTGGCCGCCTGCGACCTCGTATTCAAGGGCCGCGCGCAACCCAACGGCTACACCGAGCCGATCCTGCATGCCCGCCGGCTGGAAATGAAGGCGAGAGACAGGGCTGGATAGATTGCGGGCCTGGAAGGATATGATGGTGGCCTACGTTGCCCCCCTCTGGCCTGCCGGCCATCTCCCCCGCAAGGGGGGAGATTGGCTGTCACGTTCGATTTCGCCCATTCTCAGCGGTGCAGTATGGATGCTGGGCACGCGGCAGGCCGATCTCCCCCCTTGCGGGGGAGATGGCCGGCAGGCCAGAGGGGGGCAACGTAGGGCACCTACTTTTAAGGTTCCTGCGCACCTTGCCTGCAGAGTTCACCGATGAATCTCCTGGCCATCGATACAGCCGCGAACCTCTGCGCCGCCTGCGTTTATGATATCGACGCTGGACGGGAGCTTGGGCGCGTCGTGCTGGACATTGGCAAGGGTCACGCGGAGCAACTTGTCGGCGTCATCGAGGAAACGCTGCGCATGTCAAACATTGGCTATGCCGCGCTCGGCGGTATAGCGGTTGCGACCGGGCCCGGCTCCTTCACCGGTATTCGCGTGGGTGTCGCCACCGCGCGCGGGCTGGCGTTGGCCCTGAAAATTCCCGCAATAGGTGTCACCACGCTGGAGGCCATCGCTGAGGAAACGCGTATCGCGTTGCGGGGAAAGCCGGTTATGGTCGCAATAGATGCCCGGCGCGGGGAATGCTATGCGACAGTCCACGACGAGTTCGGAAAGATGCTTCATGTGCCGGCTGTGACCGGACTGGAAGAGGCGGTTGCACTGGCCGGCAAATATGGCCCGGTTCTGGCAGGCTCGGCCGCCGGCATGATTGCGGAAGCGGCCGCTCCTCGCAAATTCCAGATCGGATCGCTTTCGGCGACCGCCGACATCGGCGTCTACGCCAGGCTTGCAGGTCAGAAGGACTGGAAGGGCGAAAGGCCGAAACCCTTCTATCTGCGCGAACCGGATGCGAAACCGCAAGCCGGCCTCATACTGCCCAGGAGCGCCGGCTGATGCGCATCCCATTTGTGCGGCCACGCGCGCGGGACTATTCGATCCTGCCGCTTGCGCCTCGACACAGCCAGGGTCTTTCCATCCTCCATCACGAGGATTTCATCCGCCCGTGGACCGACCATGAATTCGCCGACTTGCTCTCGCAGGGCACGGTTTTCGGCTTCGCGGCGTTCGAGACGGGAAAGGGCCGCGCCGGGCCGGTCGGCTTCGTGCTCGCACGGCTGGCGGCTGGAGAGGCGGAGATCCTCACGATCGCAGTTGCCCGGGCGCATCGGCGGCAGGGCCTTGGGAGGGAGCTGATGGACGCGGTCCTGCGCCGTCTTCACGCCCAGCGCACGGAGGCGCTGTTCCTCGAAGTCGACGAGGCCAATTTACCGGCCATTGCTCTCTACCGCAGGCTCGGCTTCCAGGAAGTCGGCAAGCGCCCTGCCTACTACCAGACCGCCGAAAAACGCAAAACCAACGCGCTCGTCATGCGGCGCGACTTTCGCTAGCGGAATGATCGGTTCGATCCGGATAGGGCTTGCCCTGCTACTGATCGGTGGCGCGACACTGCTGCTGGCCCCGCTGCAATATTTTGTGCTTAAGACGAGGCTGATTGGGCGGGGGAGCCTGCCGCGACTTTGGCATCGCATCCTGGTCAGGGCATTCGGTCTGCGCGTTCATGTCCGGGGCGAAATGGCAGCCGATCGCCCACTGCTTATAGCGTCGAATCACATTTCGTGGACCGACATCATGGTTATCGGCTCGCTGGCCGACGTGTCTTTCATCGCCCGGTCCGATCTTGCCGGCTGGCCGCTGATCGGCAAGCTTTCGCGGCTGCAGCGGACGGTATTCGTGGCGCGCGACCGAAAGGCAGGATCGATGGAGCAGGCGGGCGACATTGCCAGGCGGCTGGCCGGGAACGATGCGGTCGTGCTGTTCGCGGAAGGCACTACGGGCGATGGGAACCATCTGCTGCCATTCAAGAGCGCCTTGTTTGGCGCCGTCCGGCTGGTGCTCGATGAAGTCAATGTCGAGACGGTCTACGTGCAGCCCATTGCCATAGCCTATACGCGCCTGCATGGCATGCCCATGGGGCGTCAGCATCGGAAGCTTGCCTCCTGGATTGGCGACAGCGATCTTTTACCTCACTTCAGCGACGTGCTGCGGGAGGGCGCGATGGACGTCGAGGTCGAGTTCGGTGAGCCGCTGGAAATCACGGCTGCCAGCGACCGCAAGCAGGTCGCGCGGCGGGTTGAGGAGCGCGTCCGCGCGATGATGGCCGAGACCTTGCGGCATCGCCAGCGGGCTCAGGCAAGCGGGAGGCGGTAAATTCATCTGTTTTTTGTCGCCGAGAGGCGCTAAAAGGCGCCGAATGGAACTGAACGCAATCTCCGAAGACACCGGGGCGGTGGAGTCCGGCAGCATTGGCGGCGCTGCGAGCGCGCGCAAGAAGGTCTTCCTGAAGACCTATGGCTGCCAGATGAATGTCTACGATTCCCAGCGTATGGGCGATGCGTTGGCGGCCGACGGCTATGTGGCGACCGACGTCGTAGCGGATGCGGACCTCATTTTGCTCAATACGTGCCACATTCGCGAGAAAGCCGCGGAAAAGGTCTATTCCGAACTTGGGCGGCTGCGGAAGGTCAAAGCCGCGCGCGCCGAAAAAGGTCGTGACACCATGATCGGCATCGCCGGCTGCGTTGCTCAGGCAGAAGGCCGGGAAATCATCCGCCGGGCGCCGCATGTCGACCTGGTCATCGGCCCCCAGACTTACCACAGGCTGCCGGAGGCACTGGGCAAGGCCCGGCGCGGCGAGAAAATTGTCGAGACCGACTACGCCGTCGAGGACAAGTTTGAGCATCTGCCGCAGCCGACGAGGAGCGAGATTATCGGTCGCGGCGTGACGGCGTTCCTGACCGTGCAGGAAGGTTGCGACAAATTCTGCACCTTCTGCGTGGTGCCTTACACACGCGGGTCCGAGACATCGCGACCCGTCGCGCAGATTGTGGAAGAGGCGGAGAAGCTTGCTCAGGCGGGCGTGCGCGAATTGACGCTGCTTGGCCAGAACGTCAACGCCTGGCATGGCGAGGGTCCGGACGGCAGGCAGTGGGGCCTCGGCCGATTGCTGTTTCGCCTTGCCGGGATACCGGGCCTCGCGCGGCTGCGCTATACGACCAGCCACCCGCGTGACATGGACGACGAACTGATCGCGGCCCATCGCGACCTTGACACCTTGATGCCTTATCTGCACCTTCCCGTGCAGGCCGGTTCGGATCGCATCCTTAAGGCAATGAACCGCCGGCACACGGGGGATGACTATCTGCGCCTGATCGATCGCATTCGCTCCGCGCGCGCCGACATTGCCATGTCGGGTGATTTCATCGTCGGCTTTCCCGGCGAAACGGAAGATGATTTCGAAGCGACGCTCGCAATCGTTCGAGCCGTTCGCTACGCCCAGGCTTTCTCCTTCAAGTATTCACCGCGTCCGGGGACGCCCGGCGCTGAAATGGCCGGACAGGTACCGGAAGAGGTGAAGGATGAGCGCCTGCAACGCCTGCAGGCTCTGCTTGCGGAACATCAGCGTGATTTTGCCGTTAGCCTTGTCGACAAGACCATCGATCTGCTGATCGAGAAGCCCGGCCGCCAACCCGGACAACGGGTCGGACGGTCGCCTTGGCTCCAGCCGGTTATTGTTGATGAAAAGGCCGGCGAAATCGGTGACATTATTTCTGTTCGAATCAACAAGGCAGGTCCGGCCAGCCTGTTTGCGGAGCGGGCCTGACTGATCAGAGGCGGCATGCCAGGGAGAGACGGTTGAGCGCTACCACGGAACTGAAGAATGTGCCCTCCGGGGCATCCGACATGGCGCACATCGTTCTGACCTTCGACAACAACCGCCTTGCCAGCGCGCTTTACGGCCAGTTCGACGAGAACCTTGCGCGACTGGAGCAGAAGCTCGGCGTCGATATCCGTTCACGCGGCAACCAGTTGACGATCAAGGGCACTGCCACAGCCGCCGAACAGGCGCGGCGGGCACTGGACCATCTCTACGCTATCCTGCAGAAGGGCGCCGACATCGCCCAATCCGATGTCGACGGAGCCGTACGCATGGCGGTCGCCGCCGACGACCAGCTCACGCTGCCAACGCTCGAACGCAAGGGCAAGGTAGCCGCCGCCCAGATCGCGACGCGCAAGCGGACGATCTACGCGCGTTCGCTCAATCAGGACGCCTATATGCGGGCGCTGGAACGGTCCGAGCTTGTGTTCGGTATCGGCCCCGCCGGTACCGGCAAGACCTACATCGCGGTCGCTTACGCCGCCATGCTGCTCGAACGCGGGTTGGTCGAGCGCATCGTGCTTTCGCGTCCGGCTGTCGAAGCCGGCGAGCGGCTGGGCTTTCTGCCGGGCGACATGAAGGAGAAGGTGGATCCCTATCTCCGGCCGCTCTACGACGCGCTTTACGACATGATGCCCGCCGACAAGGTCGAACGGGCGATCGCCGCGGAGGTGATCGAGATCGCGCCGCTGGCCTTCATGCGGGGCCGCACCTTGGCGCATGCCGCCGTAATCCTTGACGAGGCGCAAAACACGACGCCGATGCAGATGAAGATGTTCCTGACCAGGCTCGGCGAAAATTCCCGCATGATCGTCACAGGCGACCCGACGCAGATCGACTTGCCGCCCAACACGAAGTCCGGCCTGGTGGAAGCCCTGCGGATACTGGAGGGCGTGCCGGGCATGGTCACCGTCCGCTTCAACGAAACGGATGTCGTACGTCACCCGCTGGTGGCCGAAATCGTTCAGGCGTACGATCGCGATGGCAAAAGGGCGCGCGGGGCCGGGGTCACCGAGAGCTGAACGGACCACACCGACGAACTTGCCAAGAGCCGAAGTCAATCGGCCCTAGAGCATCGGACCCGAAAGTGGGAGCCGGTTTCGGGGAATATTTGGATGCTAAAGCAAAGAGACAGAGCGGCAACACCGATTCCATCCGATTCCGTCGGTGCGCCCGCAGCGCTGGATGCCGCGCAGGCCCATGAGGTTGGGATCGACATCCTGATCGAGGCTGGCAACTGGCCGCCCGAGGGAGCACTCCAAACACTGGTGCGCCGGGCGATCGCGGCCGGTTTCGCTGTAACGGGCACGGGGCAGGGGGCAACGGAATTGAGCCTTGTCTTTACGGACGATGCCCATATCCGTTCCCTTAACGCCGCCTGGCGCAACAAGGACAACGCGACCAACGTGCTGTCCTTCCCGGCTTTTCCGGCAAAGCGCGGCAATCGCCTGCCGCCGATGCTTGGCGACATCATTCTGGCGTCGGAAACAATTGCCGGCGAGGCAGCACTGGACGGAAAGATTTTCGAGCACCATCTCACGCATCTTGTTATCCATGGTCTTCTGCACCTTCTGGGCTATGATCACGATACGGAGGCCGAGGCGGAAGAGATGGAGGCGGCGGAGCGACAGGCACTTGCACGGCTTGCTATCCCCGATCCCTACGCGTAACAGGAAGCGGCAATTCACCGGAAGACAATGAACGATACGACGAAATCTGCCCCCGAACCCGAGCCGGGCGGGGACAACAGGGGTCCCGGACAGTCAGACGACGGTCCGAGTACGGTCGGCCAGCCGGCGGCGGAGCGTCCCACTCTGCTTGAACGGCTGGCAGGCCTCTTCAGGCATCGCAACGGCTCCAATCTGCGCGAGGACCTGACGGACGCGCTTGCCGAAGGCGCTCCCGACGAGGCCGCTTTCTCGCCGGGCGAGCGGGCGATGCTCAACAATATATTGCGGCTGCGCGAAGTTCGCGTGGAGGACGTCATGGTTCCTCGCGCCGATGTCGAAGCCGTCGAAATCTCGATCACACTGGGTGACCTGATACGCGTTTTCGAGCAGTCCGGCCACTCGCGCATGCCGGTCTACGCCGAAACCCTCGATGATCCGCGCGGAATGATCCATATCCGCGACGTCATGGGTCATATCACGCGCCTGGCGCGTGTGAAAAAGGGGCGCACGTCCAAGGCCGCCGCGGCCCGCCCGCCGGCGCTCGACCTTGCCAATGTGGACCTGAGCAAGTCGATCGGCGAGCTGAACCTCATCCGCAGCGTGCTTTTCGTGCCGCCGTCGATGCTTGCATCCGACCTCATGGCGCGCATGCAGGCGGCGCGCACGCAGATGGCGCTGGTCATCGACGAATATGGCGGAACCGATGGTCTGGTTTCGCTCGAGGACATCGTCGAAATGGTGGTCGGCGACATCGAGGACGAGCACGACGATGACGAGCCGCTGATCACGCAGGCCGGGGAGGGCGTGTTCATCGTTGACGCCAAGGCCGAGATCGACGACGTCGCGGCAAAGATCGGCGAGGAGTTCAAGGCGGGCGAGCATGGGGAATATGTCGATACAATCGGTGGCATGATCTTCAACACGCTCGGCCGCGTCCCGGCGCGTGGTGAAGTCGTCCAGGCCATTCCCGGTTTCGAGTTCCATGTGCTCGACGCCGACCCGCGAAGGGTCAAGCGCGTCCGCATTGTTCATGATCCTAAAGGCGAGCGGCGCCGTCGCGTCCGCGAGCAGCAGGCCTGAGTGTCTGCCCGAAAATTCGCCGGAGCGGGCTGCAAATGGCGCTTTCTGCGCTTCCGGTGCTCACGTACCCAAATGTACGCTCCGCTCCGGTTCTCAAAATCACCATTTTCGTCACGCCCCACCGAATTTTGAGTCAGACACTGATGCCGGCGATCATGTATTTGGAGTGGTGCCCCCATCCTGATACATCTTTCCAAGGGTGATTCTCGGGACATGGGCATGGACCGCGTTGCGGGCAGGGTGATTTTGCTGTGGGGCTGGCGCCGCGCGCTGACCGCATTTCTGGCGGGCGCCTTCGCCGTTCTCGCTCAGCCGCCATTTGACTTCTTTGCAGCCTGTTTCGTTTCTTTTCCCGTTCTGGTCTGGCTGCTCGATGGCGCGATCGTCGGGCCCCCCGCGCGGCCGCTGAGACGAATGGTCCCGGCCTTTGCGATCGGATGGTGGTTCGGCTTCGGCTACTTTCTTGCGGGCATCTGGTGGGTCGGTAGCGCGCTGCTCGTCGAAGCGGAGAGCTTCGCCTGGGCCTTGCCGCTCGCCGTTCTTGCGCTACCGGCGATGCTTGCGGTTTTTTTCGGCCTTGCCGCTGCAATCGCGCGGCTGTTCTGGACGAACGGCATCGGGCGGATCGCAGGGCTGGCCTTTGGTTTCGGTTTCGCCGAATGGCTGCGGGCGGTGCTGCTGACGGGCTTTCCCTGGAATCCGGTAGGCTATGCCGCCATGCCGATCCCATTGCTGATGCAGACGGTCTCCATCACCGGCGTGATCGGAATGAATGCGCTTGCCGTTTTCGTCTTCGCCATGCCGGCGCTGCTCGCATCCCGCAGACATATTGGCATTGGCCTGATCACCGCCGCGTCGCTGGCGATTGCCCATGTCGGCTTCGGCGTCTGGCGCCTGAAGACGGAAGACGTGTCCTCGACGCGATCGCTGACGGTGCGTATCGTCCAGCCATCGATCGCGCAGACCGAAAAATGGGAAGAGGGGGTCAAGGATCGCATCTTCGGGACCTTGCTCGATCTCTCCCGGCAGCCGCCGGGCAAGGGCGGCAAGAAACCTCAGCTCGTCCTTTGGCCCGAAACGTCGGTGCCGTTCCTTTTCACCGAGCGGCCGGACGCCCTGGTGGCGATCGGCGAAATGCTCGACGATGACCAGGTGTTGATGGCCGGCGCCGTGCGTGCAGAAGGCAACCCGGCGTCGGCAGGCGGCGCGCGCTACTATAACTCCGTGGTGGCGATCAATGGCCGCGGTGAAATCTTCGATGCGGTCGACAAGGTCCATCTTGTCCCGTTTGGGGAATATCTGCCATTCCAGAATTTGCTCGCGGCGTTTGGTGTCGAGAAGATCGTGCCCTTCCCCATGACCTTTTCGGCGGCCGGCGCGCGCCATGCCGTCGTGCTTCCAGGCGGCATTCGGGCTGTACCGTTCATCTGCTACGAGGTCATTTTTCCCGGTCTGGTAGCAGCCGACGCGGCGACCGCCGACCTTATCGTCAATGTCACCAACGATGCGTGGTTCGGCGACACGCCGGGACCCTACCAACACTTCCGCCAGGCCCAGATCAGGGCAGTCGAGACCAGTCGGCCGCTGATTCGGGCAGCCAATACCGGGATCTCCGGATTTGTCGACACACGCGGGCGAATAGTCGATGCCCTGGCAATCAATGCCGCCGGCGTCGCCGATGTCACGGTGACGCTTCCTGAACAGACGGCAACGAGCGGTAACCTTCAGCGAGTCGCTGGTCCACTGATTTTACTCGTTTTGGCTGTGTTTGCCTGTGGAATGCGCTATAAGCGGTATGCACCTCGGAATTGACAGGGTGGATATTAGAATTTCATACTATACTGTTTCCAGATTTTTCCGATTTGGTATCCATTGATCAGGAGCTTTGAGGTAAGCTATCGGAAGAATGCGGGAACGACACACAAAAAGCCGGAAACGGCGAGGGATAAGATGACGGAAAACAAAAAGAAACCAAACCCGATCGACATTCATGTGGGCAGCCGGATCAGGCTTCGTCGCAATATGCTCGGCATGAGCCAGGAAAAACTTGGTGAGAATCTCGGCATCACATTCCAGCAGATCCAGAAATATGAGAAGGGCACGAACAGGGTAGGTGCAAGTCGCCTGCAGGCGATCTCATCCATTCTCGGTGTGCCGGTGGCCTTCTTTTTCGAGGATGTGCCGGGAAAGGAAAACGGCGGCATTGGCGGAATGGCCGAGGACAACACGGCGACCTATATCGTGGATTTCCTGAACAGTTCCGAGGGGCTCCAGCTCAATCGCGCTTTTGTCCGGATCAACGATGCAAAGGTGCGACGCAAGGTTGTCGATCTCGTCAAGGCGCTGGCTTCGGGCGGTGAAGAGTAGATGCGCGAATTCGAAGGGATGCAGCGTCCATTACGCGTCCCGAATGACGTGCGGCGCTGAGGCGACTTGACGACTTCGAGTCGTGTTCGCTACAGGGGCTGCGCCTGATTCGGCGCAACGGCTGAGTTTTTTCAAGAGGGGACACCCGTGGGGCGGCAGAACTATCTTTTTACCAGCGAATCCGTGTCCGAAGGTCATCCTGACAAGGTTTGCGACCGTATTTCCGATGAGATCGTGGACCTGGTCTATCGGGAGGCGAAGAAGGCCGGGATGAATGCCTGGGACGTGCGCGTTGCCTGCGAGACGCTGGCGACCACGAACCGCGTCATCATCGCAGGCGAAGTCAGGGTGCCGGATACACTGCTGAAGAAGGGCAAGGACGGCAAGCCGGTCCATGACGCAAAGGGAAACCCGGTCGTCAATCCGTCAAAATTCCGCTCGGTCGCCCGCCGCGCCATCCGTGCCATCGGCTATGATCAGGATGGCTTCAACTGGAAAACCGTGAAGATCGAAGTGCTGCTCCACGCGCAGTCGGCCGACATCGCCCAGGGCGTCGACAAGGCGGCGGATGCGAACGCCGAGGGTGCCGGCGATCAGGGAATCATGTTTGGCTATGCCTGCCGTGAAACTCCGGATCTTATGCCAGCGCCGATCTACTACAGCCACAAGGTGCTGGAGGTTCTTTCCGAAGCCCGCAAGGCCGGCAAGGGCGACGTCGGCAAGCTCGGGCCGGACGCCAAGAGTCAGGTCACGGTGCGCTATGTCGGCGGTAAGCCATCCGAAGTGACGCAGATCGTTCTTTCTACCCAGCATCTCGACCCTGACTGGGATTCGGCCAAGGTCCGCAAGGTTGTGGAACCCTACATCCGGGAGGCGCTGGGCGACCTCAAGATCGGCCCGAGCTGCAACTGGTTCATCAATCCGACCGGCAAGTTCGTCATCGGCGGGCCGGACGGGGATGCGGGGCTGACGGGCCGCAAGATCATCGTTGACACCTATGGCGGCGCGGCTCCGCACGGCGGCGGCGCGTTTTCGGGCAAGGACACGACCAAGGTCGACCGCTCGGCCGCCTACGCGGCGCGGTATCTCGCCAAGAACGTCGTCGCGGCGAAGCTAGCGGAGCGCTGCACGATCCAACTCTCCTACGCGATCGGCGTCGCGCAGCCGTTGTCGGTCTATGTCGATCTCCACGGCACCGGCAAGATCGAGGAAGCGGCGCTCGAACAGGCGCTGCGCGAAGTGATGGACCTTTCGCCGTCGGGCATCCGCCGGCACCTCGACCTCAACAAGCCGATCTACGCCAAGACGACGGCTTACGGCCATTTCGGCCGCAAGCCGGGCCGCGACGGCTCCTTCGCCTGGGAAAAGACCGATCTGGTGAAGGCGCTCAAGGACGCCCTCGCCATCAGGCAGGCAGAGGCGGCCTGATCGCCACCATGGTCATGACCGGCGATCGGCGCAGCCGGGCCACGGAGGCATTCTATGGCCGCAGGCATGGCAAGACACTTCGGCCGCTTCAGGCCGAGGCCATGGAAAGCGGGCTTTTACTCTACCGCCTCGACCTGACCGTTCCGCCGCCACGCGATCTTCGCGCGCTGTTTGCGGCAAGAATCGATGGCGTTCGGCTGGAAATCGGCTTTGGTGGAGGCGAACACCTTTTGTCGGACGCCTCGACCAACCCAGGAACCGGGCTCATCGGAGTAGAGCCCTTTGTGAACGGCATGGCCAAGTTGATGGCGGCGCTGGCAAGAGAACCACGCGCAAACATCCGAGTCTTCGACAACGATGCGACGCAGCTGCTCGACTGGCTTCCCGATGCATCGCTCGACGGAGTGGCGCTTCTCTATCCCGATCCGTGGCCGAAGAAAAAACACTGGAAACGACGGTTCGTTAACCGGGTTAACCTTGACCGCTTCGCGCGCGTATTGAAACGGGGAGCAACTTTCCGCTTCGCCTCCGACATTGATACCTACGTGAACTGGACGCTCCTGCACACAGGGGCCCATCCGGCCTTCAACTGGCCGGCGACAGCCGCCGAAGACTGGCGACGACCCTATCCGGATTGGTCCGGCACCCGCTACGAGGCAAAGGCGCTCAGCCAGCTGCGGCAGCCTTCCTATCTCACATTCGTCAGGAATGGCATGGAATGGCCGGGCGGCGCCTCGCGGGCCCGGAGCGTCGCTGCGGGAAGCGCCTGAAGGCACCTCCTGTCGGGGCTTGTAAACGACCCTCCGATCGTCTATCTATGGCTCAAATTCTTGGTCGGTATGACGAAGAGTGGGTCCACCCGGTCCCGCTCTTTTTTGTTAAGCTGACCCTGGACGGAGACAGTATGCCTGAAACCAAGGTCAGCGAAACCGGTGACGACCGCATCATCCGCGAGAGCGGCATCGATGCGCGGGTCGCATTGATCGTTGAGCCTGTTCTTCAGGCGATTGGTTTCCGGCTGGTCCGTGTTCGGCTGTCGGGCCAGAACGGGCTGACATTGCAGATCATGGCGGAACGCGAAGACGGCACGATGACCGTCGAGGACTGCGAAGAGGTAAGCCGCACTGTTTCTCCTGTGCTGGACGTCGAAGATCCGATCGAAAAGGCATATCATCTGGAAGTGTCCTCGCCGGGGATCGACCGTCCGCTGGTCCGCATATCGGATTTCGTAACGTGGTCCGGGCACCTGGTGAAGATCGAGACCTCCGTGCTGGTCGCCGGGCGCAAGCGGTTTCGCGGCAGGATCGCAGCCGCCGGCGCGGTCGACGTCGTGATTGAACGTGACCAGCCCGCTTATGGCGAGGAAGCAACGGTTCAGGTGCCGTACGAGGCGATCGCCGAGGCGCGGCTGATCCTGACGGACGATCTCATTCGCGAGGCGTTGACGAAGGACAAGAAGGCACGACAGGAAGCCCGCAAACACCGCAATGAGCCGGAGCCCGGCGAAAGCGAAACAGAAATTGCCGGCGAAAGCGAAACAGAAATTGATTGAGCCTTGCCGGAGACGCGGCGGGTACCCCAAGGGAGACTACAATGGCAGTCAGTGCAAACAGGCTGGAGCTCTTGCAGATCGCCGATGCGGTCGCTCGCGAAAAGGCGATCGACAAGCAGATCGTGATTGCGGCGATGGCCGACGCCATCCAGAAGGCCGCGCGCTCGCGCTATGGTCAGGAAACCAACATTCGCGCCGACATCAACCCGAATACCGGCGAGATGAAGCTGCAGCGGCTGATGGAAGTTGTGGAAAACGCTGAGGACTATGCACGACAGATTTCGCTCGCTTCGGCCCGCGAACGCAATCCCGACGCACAGGTCGGCGATTTCATCGCCGAGCAGTTGCCGCCGATGGATTTTGGCCGCATCGCCGCGCAGTCGGCCAAGCAGGTGATCGTTCAGAAGGTGCGCGAGGCCGAGCGCGATCGTCAGTACGACGAGTACAATGATCGCATCGGCGAGATCGTCAACGGTACGGTCAAGCGCGTCGAATATGGCAATGTGATCGTTGATCTCGGTCGCGGTGAGGCGATCATTCGCCGCGACGAGCTTATTCCGCGCGAGAACTACAAGTATGGCGATCGCGTCCGCGCCTATGTCTACGACGTGCGCCGCGAGCAGCGCGGTCCGCAGATTTTCCTCTCGCGCACGCACCCGCAGTTCATGGCGAAGCTCTTCACCATGGAAGTGCCGGAAATCTATGACGGCATCATCGAAATCAAATCGGTTGCCCGCGATCCCGGTTCGCGCGCCAAGATCGCGGTCATCTCGCGGGACTCCTCCATCGATCCCGTCGGCGCCTGCGTCGGCATGCGCGGCAGCCGCGTTCAGGCGGTGGTCGGCGAATTGCAGGGCGAGAAGATCGACATCATCCCGTGGTCGCAGGACGCGGCATCCTTCATCGTCAACGCGCTGCAGCCGGCCGAAGTTGCCAAGGTCGTGCTCGACGAGGATGCGGAGCGGATCGAGGTGGTGGTGCCCGACGATCAGCTTTCGCTGGCCATCGGCCGACGCGGCCAGAATGTCCGCCTCGCCTCGCAGTTGACCGGCTGGGACATCGATATCCTGACCGAGCAGGAAGAATCCGAACGCCGCCAGAAGGAATTCGTGGAGCGGTCGACCCTTTTCATGGAATCGCTGAATGTCGACGAGATGGTCGGCCAGGTGCTGGCTTCGGAAGGTTTCACAAGCGTCGAGGAAGTGGCCTTCGTCGATCAGGACGAGATTGCATCGATCGACGGATTCGACGAGGATACGGCGACCGAGATCCAGTCGCGCGCGCGGGACTATCTCGATCGCATCGAAGCCGAGCATGATGCCCGTCGCAAAGGGCTCGGGGTTTCGGACGAGCTTCGAGAAATTCCCGGCATCACCACGGCGATGATGGTCACGCTCGGCGAGGACGGAGTGAAGACTGTCGAGGATTTCGCCGGTTACGCGGTGGATGACCTTGTCGGCTGGAAAGAGCGCAAAGACGGCGAAACCAAGGTCTTCGCGGGAGTTCTCGCGAGCCATTCGGTGTCGCGGGCCGAAGCGGAGCAGATGGTTCTGGCGGCGCGCGTCAAAGCCGGCTGGATCACCGAGGAAGATCTCGCCCCTGAGGAAACCGAGGAGGCCGCCGGTGCGTGACATGAGCGCGCATCGGCCTGGAGACCCTCTTGAAACAATCGATCGAGCGCACATGTATCGTAACGCGCAAGTCTGGCGCGCCGGATGAACTGATACGGTTCGTCGTCGGTCCTGATTCGAACGTCGTTCCCGATCTCAAGCGAAGCCTTCCGGGCCGCGGTTGCTGGGTGACGGCGGATCGGATTCATGTGGACCGTGCGGTCGCTAGGAAACTCTTCGCGCGCGCATTCAAGGCGGAAGTCCGCGTCCCTCCCGATCTGGGTTCGCTTGTTGACGGACTTCTCGCCGGATCGGCGCTTGGCGCGCTAGGGCTCGCCAGGAAGGCCGGTGCCGTGGCCCTTGGTGCGACACAGGTGGAAAGCGCCGTTCGAGCTGGCAAGGCCGGCGCCGTCGTGCATGCCCAAGAAGCCTCGGATGACGGCGTTCGCAAGATTGCCCAGGCCCGTCGGGCCGTGCAACGTGCGGGCGGGCCGGAAGTATGTGCGTACAAACTCTTTTCGGAAGCCGAATTGGGTTTGGCATTAGGGGGCACAAATGTGATACATGCTGCCGTTCTTGAGGGAAACCCCGGGATGGCGGCGCTGAAGCGCATGGTTGCGCTTGACCGGTACCGGGGCGGCTCCCCGGAAAACGGGCTGGTGATCGCGGCGACCGCCGCAGAGGATACCGAATGAGCGATACGAAATCTGGCGACGACAAGACACTGAGCGTCACGACGAAAAAGACCCTGTCATTGAAGCGTCCCGGCGTGGAGCACGGCACGGTGCGTCAGAACTTTTCGCACGGGCGTACCAAGGCGGTCGTCGTGGAGACGAAGAAGCGAAAATTCTCCGTTCCGGGCGAGAAGCCGGACGCGGCTCCCGTCGTGTCGGTTTTCAAGCCGAAACCGCATGTCGCAGCGCCGGCGCCGGCACCGCAGGAGGTGCGCAAGCCGCAGCCGGCGGCGGAGCGCTCCGGCATGGTTCTCACTGAACTCTCCAACGAGGAGATGGAGGCGCGGCGCCGAGCCCTCCAAGGTTCGAAGGTGCGGGAAGTAGAGGAGCGCCAACGCGCAACTGAAGACGCCAGGCGCCGGGTCGAGGAAGACGAGCGCCGCCACCGTGAGCGTGAAGAGTCCGCTCGCCGGCAGGCCGAGGAAGAGGCCCGCCTGCAGGCCGAGGCTGAATTGCGCCGGCGGGCCGAGGAAGAGGCGCGCCGGCGTGCTCCTGCGCTCGAACCCGTTGCGTTGGCAGACGAAGAAGAGGCCGCCAAGCCGAAGAGCCGGGGCGCCGGTCCGGTGAAGCGGATCGCTACGCCGGAGATCGCGCGGCCCGCCAAGGCCAAGGGCGATGACGACAAGCGCCGTGGCAAGCTGACGCTCAACACCGCGCTGTCGGACGATGGCGATGCGCGCGCGCGCTCGCTTGCGGCCACGCGCCGCCGCCAGGAGAAGTTCAAGCGGGCGATGCACCAGGAGCCGCGCGAGAAGATTTCTCGCGATGTGACCCTTCCCGAGACGATTACGATTCAAGAGCTGGCGCAACGTATGTCGGAGCGCGCGGTCGATGTCGTCAAGTTCTTCATGAAGCAGGGGCAGATCATGAAGCCCGGCGACGTGATCGATGCCGATACTGCCGAGCTGATCGCCTCCGAATTCGGCCACACAGTCCATCGCGTCGCCGAGTCCGACATCGAGGAAGGATTGTTCAACATCGCCGATCAGGAAGAAGATCTCGTATCGCGACCCCCCGTGGTTACGATCATGGGTCACGTCGACCACGGCAAGACCTCGTTGCTCGACGCCATCCGCAATGCAAATGTGGTCGCGGGCGAGGCCGGCGGCATCACCCAGCATATCGGCGCCTACCAGGTTGAAAAAAACGGCCAGAAAATCACATTCATCGACACGCCCGGCCATGCCGCGTTTACCGCGATGCGTGCCCGCGGGGCTCAGGCGACCGACATTGCGATCCTTGTGGTGGCGGCGGATGACAGCGTGATGCCGCAGACGATAGAGTCCATCAGTCACGCGAAGGCTGCCGGCGTGCCCATGATCGTTGCGATCAACAAGGTCGACAAGCCGCAAGCCGACCCGCAGAAGGTGCGCACGCAGCTTCTGCAGCACGAGGTTTTCGTGGAATCGCTGGGCGGCGAGGTTCTGGACGTCGAAGTGTCGGCCACCAAGGGCACGAATCTCGACAGGCTGTTGGAAGCTATCCTGCTTCAGGCGGAAATTCTCGACCTGAAGTCGAACCCCGACAGAACCGCCGAAGGCGTCGTCATCGAGGCCAAGCTTGACAAGGGGCGCGGCCCGGTTGCCACCGTGCTGGTGCAGACCGGCACGCTCATGCCGGGCGACATCCTTGTCGCGGGCAATGAGTGGGGCCGTGTCCGCGCCCTGGTGGATGATCGCGGCGATCAGATCAGGGAAGCCCCGCCGGCCATGCCGGTTGAGGTGCTGGGCCTGCAAGGCACGCCTCAGGCCGGCGATCGCTTCGCTGTCGTCAACAACGAGGCCCGTGCACGCGAGATCACGGAGTACCGGCAGCGCAAGGCGCGGGACAAGGCGGTTGCCAAGAGTGCTGGACAGCGCGGCTCGCTCGAGCAGATGATGTCGCAGCTTCAGACAAGCGGGCTCAAAGAGTTCCCGCTCGTCATCAAGGGCGACGTGCAGGGTTCGATCGAGGCGATCGGAGCCGCACTCGACAAGTTGGGCACGGACGAAGTGCGCGCGCGTATCGTCCATTCGGGTGCCGGCGCGATCACGGAAAGCGACGTGTCGCTCGCCGAAACCTCGAATGCCGCTATCATCGGCTTCAACGTGCGCGCCAACAGACAGGCCCGCGACGCGGCCGAACAGGCCGGCATCGAAATCCGCTACTACAACATCATCTACAACCTCGTGGATGACGTTAAGGCGGCAATGTCGGGCATGCTATCGCCGGAGCGCCGCGAGACCTTCATCGGCAATGCCGAGATCCTCGAAATCTTCGACATCACCAAGGTCGGCAAAATCGCTGGCTGCCGTGTCACCGAGGGCAAGGTCGAGCGTGGCGCGGGCGTACGCCTGATCCGCGACAACGTCGTGATCCACGAGGGCATGTTGAAGACGCTAAAGCGCTTCAAGGACGAGGTGTCGGAAGTGCCGGGCGGCCAGGAATGCGGTATGGCCTTCCAGAACTACGAGGACATGCGCGTCGGCGACGTCATCGAATGCTTCCGCGTCGAGATGGTGACGAGGTCACTGTAACCGGCTACCCTTCAGCGAAGACCCTCGGCTTTCCGGGGGCTTCGCCGGGGCCGGATCAGAACCGATGGCGAAACGATGCCGGCGCTCGTGGCAGGCAGCTATTCGGGTTTGTACCGATCGTCGCGTCGAGCCGAAGCCGGCCGAGATGTAACGTATCTGAATCTGAATGTGCTCCGCCGTCAGCCGCCCGGCAGTCGACGGTCCGAGGCGTCCACCTCCATTGGACCAGAATAACCACTCGAATTGTATGAGTTGAAAAGAAGATGACGCTCGAACGCGGAAAGGGTCCCAGTCAACGCCAGCTGCGCGTCGGCGAACAGGTGCGGCACGCGCTTTCTGATGTGCTGGCGCGTGGGGAAGTGCGCGACGATGTGATCGAGACTGCGGTGATCTCTGTTTCGGAGGTGCGCATGTCGCCCGACCTCAAGATTGCCACAGCCTTCGTCTCGCCGCTCGGCGCGAAAGATGATGATGCTGTGATCAAGGCGTTGGCACGCAACGCAAAATTCATCCGGGGCCGCGTTTCGGGCGCGCTCCGGCAGATGAAATACATGCCGGAGTTCAGGTTCCGACTGGACACGAGTTACGACAACATGGCCAGGATCGATGAATTGCTGCGTTCGCCGGAAGTGGCGCGCGACCTCCAAACGGACAATGACAAGGATGCCGAATAATGGCGCGCCGCGGCAAGAAAAAGGGCCGTCCGGTATCCGGCTGGTTGGTGCTTGACAAGCCCGTGGGCATGGGCTCGACCGAAGCCGTCTCGAAGATCAAATGGCTGTTCCAGGCCGAGAAGGCCGGTCATGCTGGAACGCTCGATCCGCTTGCTTCCGGCATGCTGCCGATCGCGCTTGGCGAGGCCACCAAGACTGTGCCCTATGTGATGGACGGCACCAAGGTCTATCGCTTCACGGTGGCCTGGGGCGAGGAGCGATCGACCGACGATCTTGAGGGTCCTGTCACCAAGACATCGGACGTGCGGCCGCACGAAGCGGCGATACTTGCTCTGCTGCCGAAATATGTCGGCGTGATCCTGCAGACGCCACCGCAGTTTTCGGCGATCAAGATTGCCGGCGAGCGCGCCTATGATCTCGCTCGCGAGGGAGAAACAGTGGACATCCCGCCCCGCGAGGTCGAGATCGACCGTCTCGACCTTGTCGAAATGACGCCGGAGGGGCGCACAGTTTTCGAGGTGGAATGCGGCAAGGGAACCTATGTCCGTTCGCTCGCGCGCGACATGGGCCGTGATCTCGGCTGCTATGGCCATGTCGCAGGATTGCGCCGGACCGAAGTTGAGCCCTTTACGGCCGACGATCTTGTGACGATCGAGGAGCTGGAAGCCGCCGCACCGCCGGCGGTGGCTGCGGACCAGGAAGACTTGACCGAGGGTTTGCCGATCCGCGATAGCAGGACGCGCTACACCGCGCTGGATGCCCTGCTGGTCGATACCGGTGCGGCACTCGAATACTTGCCGCATGTGGCCTTGACCGACGATGCGGCGGCGCGGATCAGGCTCGGCAATGCGGTCATCATTCGCGGCCGTGACGCACCGGTGGAAGCGGAAGAGGCTTTCGCCACTGCGCGCGGCAAGCTCGTGGCAATAGGAGCGATCGAAGCGGGCATGTTCAAGCCGAAGCGCGTTTTTGCCGGTTGAGGGCGCCCATTCGAATTGCCGCTGGCTTTTTCCATTCAATTCCACTATATGCGCCGCAGCATTGCGCAAAGCTGCGCCATGCACACCGGCCCCCGCTGGACGACATCCTGGCCGTGGGCGTCCCGTTTCCTATAAAAAGCAGAAAGGAAAAACACGATGTCGATCACTGCAGAGCGTAAACAGTCCCTGATGACCGAATTTGCGACCGCCAAGGGCGATACCGGATCTCCGGAAGTCCAGGTTGCCATTCTCTCCGAACGCATCAAGAACTTGACCGAGCACTTCAAGGACCACAAGAAGGACAATCATTCCCGCCGTGGCCTTTTGGCTCTTGTCTCGCAGCGCCGCCGTCTCCTCGACTACCTCAAAGGCAAGGATGAAGGCCGCTACCAGACTCTGATCGAGAAGCTCGGCCTGCGCCGTTAAACTACTTAACCGGCGGGCCCCTTCGGGAGCCCGCCGGTCCCATTTCGGGCTGCTTGTTCGGGCAGCGCGCCGGCATGGTCCGAAGGATTAATTTTTTCGGAAGGACCATGCCTCAACCAGGTTTCGTATCGCTGATGAGAGCGAGCGGAACCGCTCCATGGACAGGTCATGGGGCAGGATTGCAGGATGCTTGGGCGCCGCGACGCGCCAAATCCGCCAAGTTTCTTGCTGTCTTGCCCGTGGCTCGTCCAAACGAAGCCAGGGAAGGTGTGCGCGCGGCAGGATGCGGCGCGGCTTCCCGCACATGAAGGACAAGACATGTTCAACCACCACAAAGTGGAAATCGAGTGGGGCGGACGTCCGCTCACTCTGGAAACCGGCAAGATCGCGCGTCAGGCCGACGGCGCCGTTCTCGCGACTTATGGCGAAACCGTCGTGCTGGCCACGGTCGTCTCGGCAAAGGAGCCGAAGCTGGGCTTCGACTTCTTTCCGCTGACCGTCAACTATCAGGAAAAGACCTACGCCGCAGGCAAGATCCCAGGTGGCTACTTCAAGCGGGAGGGCCGTCCGAGCGAAAAGGAAACGCTGGTTTGCCGCCTGATCGACCGCCCGATCCGCCCCCTCTTCGCCGATGGTTACAAGAATGACACCCAGGTCGTGGTCACTGTCGTGCAGCACGACCGCGAGAACGATCCGGATGTCCTTTCCATTGTCGCGACTTCGGCGGCCTTGACGCTTTCCGGTGTTCCGTTCATGGGCCCGATCGGCGGCGCTCGCGTCGGTTACATCAACGGTGAATATGTGCTGAACCCGCATATCGACGAGATGGTGGAATCGAAGCTCGACCTCGTGGTTGCCGGCACGTCCGAAGCCGTTCTGATGGTGGAGTCGGAGGCGAAGGAGCTGGCCGAGGAAGTCATGCTTGGCGCTGTGATGTTCGGGCACAAGGGCTTCCAGCCGGTTATCGATGCCATCATCAAACTTGCCGAAGTTGCGGCCAAGGAACCCCGCGAACACAATGTGGAGAGCCTTTCCGAACTCGAGTCCGAGATACTGCAGGTGATCGAGGCCGACCTTCGCGCCGCCTACAAGAACACCGTGAAACAGGAGCGCTATGCCGCGGTCGACGAAGCCAAGGCGAAGGTGAAGGAGCATTTCGCGCCGAAGGGAGACGAAGCGCCGAAATGGAGCCCTGAACAGGTTGCGGCCGTGTTCAAGGATCTGCAGGCCAAGATCGTCCGCTGGAACATCCTCGATACCGGGTCGCGCATCGACGGACGCGACCTGAAGACGGTCCGCCCGATCGCGTCGGAAGTCGGCATTTTGCCGCGCACCCATGGTTCGGCCCTGTTTACCCGCGGCGAGACGCAGGCAATCGTCGTGGCGACGCTGGGTACCGGCGAGGACGAGCAGTACGTTGACGCGCTGACCGGGATGTACAAGGAGACTTTCCTCCTTCACTACAATTTCCCGCCTTATTCGGTCGGCGAGACCGGCCGCATGGGTTCGCCCGGCCGTCGCGAGATCGGCCACGGCAAGCTTGCCTGGCGTGCAATTCACCCGATGTTGCCGTCTCCGGAACAGTTCCCCTACACGCTCCGCGTCGTCTCCGAGATCACGGAATCCAATGGTTCGTCGTCGATGGCGACGGTCTGCGGCACTTCGCTCGCGCTCATGGACGCCGGCGTTCCGCTGTCAAAGCCGGTGGCCGGCATCGCCATGGGCCTGATCAAGGAAGAGGAGCGCTTTGCCGTGCTTTCCGACATCCTTGGCGACGAGGATCATCTCGGCGACATGGACTTCAAGGTCGCCGGCACATCGAGCGGCGTCACCTCGCTGCAGATGGACATCAAGATCGCCGGCATCACCGAGGAGATCATGAAGATCGCGCTGGACCAGGCCAAGGACGGCCGCGTCCATATCCTTGGCGAGATGGCCAAAGCGATCACCGAAGGCCGCAAGGAGCTCGGCGAGTTCGCGCCGCGCATCGAGGTCATGCACATCCCGACCGACAAGATCCGCGAAGTCATCGGTTCCGGCGGCAAGGTCATCCGCGAGATCGTCGAGAAGACCGGCGCCAAGATCAACATCGACGACGACGGTACGGTGAAGATCGCTTCGGCCAACGCCAAGGAAATCGAGGCGGCGCGCAAGTGGATCCACACAATTGTGGCCGAGCCGGAAATTGGCGAGATCTATGAAGGGACCGTGGTCAAGACGGCGGATTTCGGCGCTTTCGTCAACTTCTTTGGCCCACGTGACGGATTGGTCCACATCTCCCAGCTTTCGAACGACCGCGTCGGAAAGACGTCGGATGTGGTCAAGGAAGGCGACAAGGTCTTCGTCAAGCTGATGGGCTTCGACGAGCGCGGCAAAGTCCGCCTTTCGATGAAGGTGGTCGATCAGCAGACTGGCAAGGAGATCGTCCGGGACAAGAAGGCCGAGGGCGAAGAACACGCCGCTTGAGCGACGAATTCCAGAGGTTGGAACGGGCGCTGCCGCGAGGCCGCGCCCGTTTTCTTTGACGCAGGACGGATTGAAGGCGGGGGTAGCTGCTGTCTGCAAAGCAGGCTATCTGGACGCCCATGATGGTTCTCCTGGACCTTGGTTTCTTTACCCCCACCCCTCACCCCTCCCCACAAGGGACACGGCAATCGCATATGGGTAACTGCCCCCTCATCCGGCCTCGCTCTGCTCGGCCACCTTCTCCCCGCTGGGGAGAAGAGGGTGCGGCGGCGCGGCTGGCGACGTCCTCTGCCCTCGGGGAGAGGGTGGCGAGGGCGCAGCCCGAGCCGGGTGAGGGGGACACGGATCCGGGTAAAACCCACATGCGATTTCCCTGCCCACAAGGGGGAGGGGTTAAAGGTGGGGGTCAAAAAAAACCCCGTTGTGGGGGTCCAAGGGAGAACCATGGTGGGCGTCCAAGGAATTCATTCCACAAATGATCATGGCGCGTCAGGTTCGATTGCTGCGTCATGACTCGCGATGCCCTCAAGACGCTGTTTCATCCCTTCGAATCAGGCGACATCGCCATGCCTGGGCGCGGGGAAAGGGTGCTCTTCCTTGGAGCCGAACCGGGATTTCGCTTGCCCGCGGCGATCACGCCCACTCTTGCGCTCGTTCAGGGCTTTCGGCCCTGTTTCCGCGCACTTTCAGCAGCCGGTTATCGCGTCACGGCGCGGCCTGAAGGAGAGGGTTTCGACGCGGTGCTGATCTTGTGCGGGCGTCACCGGGGGCAGAATGAAATCCGGATCGCTGAAGGTGTCGAACGCGTCAAGGTCGGTGGCCTGATCGTCGTTGCCGGAGGCAAGGAAGATGGGATCGGCAGTCTGCGCGGACGTGCTTCAGAACTGGTTCCCCTCGACGGCCAGATGCCGAAATACCATGGCGTGGCATTCTGGTTCCGGCGTCCCGAGCACGCCGCCGGTTTTGCCCCACTGCGTGCGGGTAACGGCGAAACGATCGTCGAGGGCCGCTTTCGCACCGCGCCCGGCATGTTCTCGCATGAGCGGATCGATGCCGGTTCCAGGCTGCTGGCGGAAAACCTACCTTCAGACCTGTCCGGGCAGGTTGCCGATTTCTGCGCCGGGTGGGGGTTCCTCGCTGCCGAGCTGTTGGAAGGATCGCCCGCCATCAGGGGCATCGACCTCTATGAGGCGGATTTTGAGTCCCTGGAAGCCGCAAGAACCAATCTCGCCACGACAAAGCCGGCTGTCATGAAGCGCTTCTTCTGGCACGATTTGCTTAATGAGCCGGTCACGGAAAGCTATGACGCAATCGTCATGAATCCGCCGTTTCACGCAGGCCGGGCGGCCGATCCGTCGATTGGCCAGGGAATGATCGGGACGGCCGCGGCTGCGCTGAAGCGCGGCGGGAGGCTGTTCATGGTAGCCAACAGGCAACTGCCCTACGAAGCCACGCTCGACAAGCTGTTCAGCGCATACCGCGAAACGGGGCGTAGCGGCGGCTTCAAGGTTCTCACGGCGCGCCGGTGACCCAGAGCGGCGATGCTCCAACGGAAACACTGTCGCCGCCCGCAGCTTTATTCCCGCACGTCGTCAGTCCGCTTCAGTTCCTCCAGCGTCGGCATCGAGACGATGTGGTAGCCGGAGTCGACGAAGTGAATCTCTCCGGTAACGCCCGATGACAGGTCCGACAACAGGTAGAGCGCGGAGCCGCCGACTTCCTCGATCGTAACCGTGCGCCTGAGCGGCGAGTTCCGGTGCTGGTAGGAAAACATGTGCCGCGCGTCAGAAATTCCCGCGCCCGCAAGCGTTCTCACCGGCCCCGCCGAAATTGCGTTCACCCGAATGCCACGCGGGCCGTAATCGTTGGCGAGATAGCGGACGCTCGCCTCAAGCCCTGCTTTGGCTACTCCCATGACGTTGTAGTTGGGCATGACCCTCACCGATCCGGCATAGGTGAGCGTCAGCATCGTGCCGCCTGCGTCCATCAGCCCCGCCGCCTTGCGGGCGATCTCGGTGAACGAATAGCAGGAAATCACCATGGTCCGGATGAAATTCTCCCGTGTGGTGTCGGCGTAAAGGCCCTTAAGCTCGTTCTTGTCGGAAAAACCGATGGCGTGCACCAAAAAGTCGATCCTGCCCCATTCGGAGGCAAGTGCATCAAACACCGAACCGATCAATTCGCTATCTTCGACATCGCATGGCAGCACGAGCCGGGCGCCGACCTTCTCGGCGAGGGGCTTCACACGCCGGCCGAATGCCTCGCCCTGATAGGTGAAGGCCATTTCAGCGCCTTGCTCGGCCAGCTTTCTCGCAATGCCCCAGGCAATCGAGTGGTCATTGGCAACCCCCATGACGAGGCCGCGCTTGCCTTTCATGATACCGTCCATGCAGTGATATCCTTACCGCAGATCCCGCCCGAAAATATCCCTTCGGACAGGATCATGCATGAAAACAAAGATTTAGAACTAGATGGCGATTCCATGATTCCATGAAAAGCCATCTTGCTCTAAGCGTTGTGTCGCTGGAAGACGAGGGTGGCGTTGGTGCCGCCGAAACCGAACGAGTTCGACAGGACCGTGTCTATCCTGGCATTGTCGATCCGCTTGCGAACGACCGGCATACCCTCGAATTCCGGGTCGAGTTCCTCGATATGCGCGCTTTCGCCGATGAAGCCGCCCTGCATCATCAGGATGCAATAGATCGAACTCCTGAACCCCCGCGCCGCCGAGCGAATGGCCGGTCAGTGATTTGGTCGATGCGATATTGGGCATGTTCTCGCCGAATACTTCGCGGATCGCCGCCATCTCCCTGGAATCGCCGACGGGCGTCGACGTCCCGTGAGTGTTGATGTAGTCGACCGGCCCGGAGACGGTCGACAGCGCCTGCCGCATGCAGCGCACGGCGCCCTCGCCTGACGGCGCCACCATGTCGTAGCCGTCGGATGTCGCGCCATAACCGACGATCTCGGCATGGATTTTGGCGCCGCGCGCCTTTGCGTGCTCGAGTTCCTCGACCACCAGCACCCCGGCGCCACCGGCGATGACAAAGCCGTCGCGATTGACGTCGTAGGCGCGCGAGGCGACCGCTGCGCGATCGTTGAATTTGGAGGACATGGCGCCCATGGCGTCGAACAGGTTGGACATTGTCCAGTCAAGATCCTCATGGCCGCCGGCGAAGATCATGTCCTGCTTGCCGAACTGGATCAGTTCATAGGCATTGCCGATGCAATGGGCCGAAGTCGAGCAGGCTGACGAGATCGAATAATTCACGCCATGAATCTTGAACCAGGTTGCCAGCGTCGCCGAAGCGGTGGACGACATGGCCTTCGGCACCGCGAACGGTCCAATCCGCTTTGGGCTGGTGTTCTTGCGCGTGATGTCGGCGGCCTCGACGATGGTGCGGGTCGACGGGCCGCCGGAGCCCATGATGATGCCGGTCCGCTCGTTGGTGATGTCGCCTTCGCCGAGACCCGCGTCAGCGATCGCCTGTTCCATCGCAACATGGTTCCAGGCGGCCCCTTTCGAAAGGAAGCGCATGGCGCGGCGGTCGACGAGCTCGCTTGCGTCGAGCGTCGGCGCACCCCATACTTGGCAGCGGAATCCGTGCTCGGCAAACTCGTTGGAGAACTTGATGCCGGATTTGGCGTCGCGCAGCGAAGCCTGAACTTCGGCCGCATTGTTTCCGATCGACGATACAATTCCGAGGCCTGTGACAACGACCCGTCTCATCCCGTGCTCCTCGCGTAGTCTTGCCGCCGTCAGGCTGCCGTTTCCTTGAACAGGCCGACCCTGAGGTCAGCTGCCTTGTAGATGGTCTCGCCATCCGCTTTCAGCCAGCCGTCGCCGATGCCGAGCACCAGCCGCCCTCGCATCACGCGCTTGAAATCGACACCGTACTCGACCCGGCGGATCGCGGGCGTCACCATCCCAGAGAACTTGACTTCGCCGGTCGACAGCGCGCGGCCTTTGCCCGGTTCGCCCAGCCAGCCCAGAAAGAAGCCGCTCATCTGCCAAAGAGCGTCGAGCCCGAGGCACCCCGGCATGACCGGATCGCCGATGAAATGGCACGCGAAAAACCAGAGATCGCGATGGACATCCAGTTCGGCTCGAATGAACCCCTTGTCGAATTCCCCGCCGTTTTCGCGGATTTCAGTGATGCGGTTGAACATGAGCATCGGCGGATAGGGAAGCTGCGCGTTCCCCGGTCCGAACAGCTCCCCCTTGGCGCATTCCAGCAGGTCGGCATATTCGTAGCTGGATTTCCGTTCGGCCATTGACTTCTTCCCGTCCCGTCGGCGCTGGCGGGCGCCCGATTGTCGTCAACCCAGTATCACAGACTGTTTCCTGCCGGAAACCGCCGTCTGCGATATCCTGCCCGTGTGTCGGGGTCAATGTGCCGCTATTGATCGACCGTCGGCGACCGAATATATGTCGAAACTCAAATATGCGCTGCCGAGGTCGGCGCGAGATGCGGAAAGTAGCAGCTTCAACAGATGACGCCGGCCGAAGCAGAAGAGAACGAAACGGAGATGTTCGCGGTGGACAAACGGGTGCGGAATGCCGGTTTGCGCCCGACGCGTCAAAGGATAGCACTCGCGAAGCTTCTTTTTGCCAAAGGCGATCGTCACCTCTCGGCCGAGGAACTGCACGAAGAAGCGCTGGCGGCAGGCGTTGCCGTGTCTCTGGCGACCGTCTACAACGCGCTTCATCAATTCACCGAAGCTGGCTTGCTGCGTGTCCTCGCGGTCGAAGGATCGAAGACGTATTTTGATACCAACACCAGCGACCATCATCACTTCTTCATCGAAGGCGAAAACAAGGTCTTCGACATTCCGGCAGGACCGGTGCGGGTTGTCAACATGCCGGACCCGCCCGAGGGAATGGAGATCGCTAACGTCGACATCGTTGTGAGGCTCCGCCCCAAGCGCTGCGTTTGATCGCAACGCGCTTTAGGCGTGGTCATTCTGCCGGAGGGAACTTGCAACGATGGCGATTGGCGAAACCCAACGCGCCGGCTGATCTCCCCTTGAGGGGGAGATGTCCGGCAGGACAGAGGGGGGTTACCAGAGCCGCGCCCAACACCGTCCGCCACTTTTCCCCGCTTCACCTCCCACGTCGTCGTTCGTTTTCCGGTAACGGGTTCTTGCTGTCGTTCAATTGTATGGCTGCGTAGGCAATTCCTCGCGTATGCGGTTCGCCTCGGCCCAATTCTTATCGATGACGAAGGAAGTGATTCGCGACGCACCCCCCTCTGTCCTGCCGGACATAAGGGGGAGATCAGCCGGGGCGTTGGTTTCGCCAATCTCGGCCGCATCGGGCGGCGCGTCAATCGGCGACCGTCTCGCCCGGATAGGCGCCCCACACGAGCGACTGGCTTATCCAGCCGGTGTGGCCATCGAAGGTCATTTCGCACCATTCGCCGTTGCACGAGCGGATCGAGCCGACCACGCCAGGCTCGAGCGTCGCCACGGCCGCAGCGCTGCTGGCGGGTTCGGCCAACAGCGATATGCGCGTATCCTTGCCCTTCTGCCAAGGCGCTGCGATGGCCGTCCTGCGGCCAGACAGCAGCGACTGGTTGATCCAGCCCTCGGCGCCGTCAGAGTCGCGGACACGGCGCCAGGTGTCGTACTCCTGGATGATTTCCATCGGCAGACCGGGCTTCAGGTACATCCAGTCGACCGCATAGTTGAGACCGGGGCCGATTCGGGAATTGACGCGTCCCGACTTCAGGCTGACGAATCGCGGCAGGGGAAGCCCGCTTGCTCCCCGGGTGGCGTCCTTAGCCGCGGGCGCGGGTTCCGCGGCCGTCGCACTTACGGAAATGACGGCCAGACCGAGCAGCACCCCGCTCATGGCCCGGCAAAGTGACGCTAAACCAGACACTTCAGTACCTTGTTCTACCTCGCACCGGCCAGGCGTACCGATCCGACAGCCCCTTTTTCTTTGTCTTCGGCCACACCGCTTGTTACATGAACGAGCGGGCCGACGATGGTTTCAAGTTTCGCCTGTCTTGGTTAAAGAGGTCTCAACAAGTTCCGGATTCGAGGAAACAATGGCAGGCAGGAAGAAACCCCTTGTCGTCATCACGCGCAAGCTGCCCGATCCGGTCGAGACCCGGATGCGTGAGCTATTCGATGCCCGTCTCGTGCTCGAGGACCGCCCTATGACCCAGCCCGAGCTGGTCGCGGCGGTAAAGGAGGCCGATGTCCTGGTGCCCACGATCACGGACCGCATCGACGCCGCGCTGATCGCTCAGGCCGGTCCGCGCCTCAAGCTCATCGCAAGCTTCAGCAACGGCGTGGACCACATCGACGTGGCCGCGGCGGCAAAACACGGAATTGCGGTCACCAATACGCCGAACGTGTTGACCGAAGACACTGCCGACATGACCATGGCCCTGATGCTGACCGTTCCGAGGCGGCTGACGGAGGGCGCCCATATCATGCGATCGGACGGCAAATGGGCCGGCTGGTCGCCAACCTGGATGCTGGGGCACCGCATCTGGGGAAAACGCCTGGGCATTGTGGGGATGGGCCGTATCGGCACGGCTGTGGCGCGCAGGGCCAAGGCCTTCGGCCTCTCGATCCACTACCACAACCGCCACAAGGTGAGAGGCGCCGTCGAAGACGAGCTTGAGGCGACCTACTGGGAGAGCCTCGACCAGATGCTTGCCCGCATGGACATCATTTCGGTCAACTGCCCGTCGACGCCTGCGACCTTCCATCTCCTGTCAGCGCGACGGCTCGCGTTGATGCAGCCTACGGCCTATATCGTCAACACTGCCCGTGGCGACATCATCGATGAAGATGCGCTCATCCACATGATCCAGGACGGCAAGCTCGCGGGCGCCGGCCTCGACGTCTTCGAGCACGAGCCGGCGGTCAACCCCAGGCTTGTCAGGCTGGTTGGCAAGGGCAAGGTCGTTCTGTTGCCGCATATGGGCTCGGCGACGATCGAGGGTCGCATCGACATGGGCGAAAAGGTCATCATCAATATACGGACCTTTTTCGACGGGCACCGGCCGCCGGACCGTGTGCTGCCGGACCGGGTTTGATACGCAGCCGGTTATGTCCTGGCGCTATAGTTGCAGATCGGAGTCCCCCTTGAGGGCCCCTTGAGGGGGAGATGTCCGGCAGGACAGAGGGGGGCAGCGTAGGGGCGCACGGTCTGCAAACTGTTAACACGCCAGGATTACTCCATCAGGCGAAATCGCGACGTCGAGGCCAGAGAAACGCGCATGTTGCCCACGGTCCAGCCGCAGCGCCGGGGGCGTGCGCCATCCCATCTCGCGTGCAACGATCAGGCCAAGCAACAGGATGGCGTCCGGCTCGTGCATGACGATCGCTCCCGGGGCGCGGCCGATATGCACAAGTTCCATCAGAACCGCCGACGCCGACGAGGACCCGATAGTGCCGGGCAAGAAAAGAACCCTGCCGCCGATCAACTCCGCGTGTTGCGGATGACGGACATCCGCAATCAGTCCGGACCTCGGGTCGACGCCGCCCCAAAAGCTGATCGGCGCGTCGAGCACCAGCGCCCGGCCCTCCGCCGGCGTTCCCGGAAGGAGGATTTCTGCTCTCGCCGTGATCACGACGCCAGGCCCGCGACGACCGGCCGGCCGAGCACTGCGCTCTCGACGCAGTCGGCCAGGGAGGCGTAGAGCACACGATAGCCAGTGTTGCCCGGCGCGTAGTGGGCAAATTTGCCCGAATTCGTCATGAGCACGCCGCCGGGCTTTGCCGGCAGGATCGGCGTGACGACGACGCAGGTATCGGCAACGATGACCACTCCGCACTTTTCGAGCCGCTCGCGCCTGCCGCTTGCGTCAAGATCGGGAAGTACGTGACGTCCGGTGCAGGCATGGATGGGCACGCTGAGCCTGCGACCGGCGACAAGCCGCTCCAGTTGCTCGAACTCGGCGCCCGAGAGATGCGGGCTGCCGATGGCCACAGCATCGATTCTTTCAGGTTTGCCGGCGGTGGTCAGGCGGGCTCTTGCTTCGCTGACCATATCCGCCGTCACACGGATGACAGTTTCCGGCGACTGACGGCCAAGCGCCGTTTCGAGATCGGGCGCTTCTGGCGTGACGCCGGCAATATGGAAGAGGCCGACTGCTCCAGACGAAGCTGCCGCAGCCCCGAACGCCTTGAGGCGATCCTCGCCGGGATGGCCGGAAACCCCGGCAACGACCCCGACCGTGCTGCCGGTTTCGCTGCCGTAGAGCGAGCCGAGGATTGGCCAGGCAATCTCGGATGCAAGAAACGCCGGCGGCAGGGCGGAAACGTCGAAAACCAGCCTTGCCCTCCGGTTCTCGGGCCGATGCAGGCCGACGTCCGGCGCGCGGCCGCTGATCGCGCAGGCGATGTCCAGGAAATCGCCATACCGGTTGGTCCGCGCTCCGAGCACGGAGTTGCAGAACGCAACAGCGTTGGATTCGCCCCAGGCAACGTCGGTCCCGGCCTCCGGCCGATGACCGGCCTGGTAGGGGGCGCAGGTCCAGGTCGGCTCGCAGCCGAGCTTGCGATACGCGTCCATCATCCGGCGCGCCATGCCTCGCTGCGGTTCCTCCAGCCGGACGCGAGAGCAGCCCATGAGATCGAGCGCTCCGACATTCAGCGTCGAGCGTACCGAAACCCTTGCCTTGCCCTCGACCAGCTTTTCCGCAAACAGCGTTCCGGAATCTCCGTGGTAAAGCGCGCCATCGATATGCGCCGACCGGATCGGTATGAGACGTGGCGCGCCGAGCAGGCGTGCCGCCTCGGCAACGATGCGCATCGCCATTGCCGCGCCCTCGCCGTCGCGGCCCGCGGCGATCGCCCGTTCGTCCGGTGAGAGTTCCAGGCTCACGAGAGGACCTTGCGCATCTTGGCGGCCGCAATCCCGCCGAGTAAGTGCATGTCGCCCAAAAGTGCGCAGCGGTTTTGGGACAACGACATGCACAAAAACAATAGCCTAAAGCGCGTCAATTCGTTTCCCCGCGACGCGCTTTAGTGAGCTCCCGGGCAGCCGTTCCGCTCATCGCCGTCTCTTGTAGAAAATTGTGTCAAAGCGCGCGGCGAGCCCGTCATAGAGCAACAAGCGCGCAATCAGAGGTTCGCCGATGCCGGTGATCAGCTTGATGACCTCCATGGCCTGCAGCGTTCCGATGACACCCGCCAATGCGCCGACGATCCCCGCTTCGGCACAAGAGGGCACGAACCCTGGGGGCGGAGGTTCCGGAAAGAGATCGCGATAGGAAGGATTGGGTTTTCCGTCCGGGCCGTTCGCAAAGGGCTTCAGAACGGTCACGGAGCCGTCGAAGCGCCCGACCGCCGCGTGCACCAGGGCGCGCTCCTCAGCCTCGCACGCATCGGCCACCAGATAGCGGGTTTCGAAATTGTCCGAACCGTCTGCGACAACATCGAAGCCGGATACCAGCTTGCGGACATTTCCGGCATCGAGGCGGGTCTGATAGGTTTCGACATGGACGAGAGGGTTGAGGCGTGCGACGGCCTCGGCCGCACTTGCGGTTTTGGCTTTGCCGACCGCCGCCGTCTGGTGAATGACCTGGCGCTGAAGGTTGGATAGCGAGACGGTGTCGTCATCAACGACGCCCAGCGTGCCGACCCCCGCAGCCGCAAGATATTGCAGCACCGGCGCACCCAATCCGCCGGCGCCGACGACCAGCACACGTGCGCGCTTCAGTTTCTGCTGACCGGCTCCACCGACCTCGGGCAGGATGATGTGCCGTGCATAGCGCTCCAGTTCGTCCGGGGAGAGGAGGGCGGTTTCCTGGTGGTTCATTGCCGCAACATAGAGCAAGATGAGGTTGACCACACCTGGTCTCATCTTGGCTGGGGTGTGTTGGTCATGCCGGCCTGTAAATGCTGATCGCCCCTGTCAGCCGGCTGAAAAGACCCGCCCATGATCGACTGTCAGGAACTGCGCCCGGCCTTGCAGTGTCGAGAAGAGTGCGGATTCCGTGCCGGTCATGAACGTCTGGCAGTTCAGCTCCTCGAGGATGGAAAACAGCGCAGCGCGCCGGCCAGCATCGAGATGCGCGGCAATTTCATCCAGAAGCAGGATCGGCACCGATCCCGATATTTCGCCGCAGAGCCGCGCATGGGAAAGAATGATCCCGACGAGGAGGGCTTTCTGTTCTCCGGTCGAGCAAAGCTCCGCGGGCATGTCCTTCGGGCGATGGCGCACCATCAGGTCGGAGCGATGCGGACCTTCAAGCGTTCGACCCGCGGCGCGGTCCTGATCGCGCCCTGCCGCGAGACGACGACGGAAGTCCTCCTCGACCTCGACAGCGGGTCTTTGGCCGATGGCATCTTCGACCGGTCCCGCAAGCGCAATGTCGGCCTTTGGGAAAGCGCCGCCTTCCGGGAGGCGCGCAATCATCGAACGAAGCAGCCGCACAAGTTCCATGCGCGCGGCAGCAATTGCGGTGCCGGTTTCGGCCATCTGCGTTTCGATCGCGTCGAACCAGGCCCGGTTACCGGACCCTTCCGTAAGCAGGCGGTTGCGTCCACGCATCGCTCTTTCATAGGCAAGAGCGCGCTCGCCGTGGCGGGCATCGATGGCAAGCACGAGACGGTCGAGAAAACGCCTGCGATCGCCGGCCGGCCCGCTGAACAGCGCGTCCATCGCGGGCGTGATCCAGGTCACGCGCAGCCATTCGAGTAATGCGTCCACGCTTTTTGCCGGCGCCCCGTTGATGCGAACCTTCCGTCCTGTCTCGGTATCCGCAGCGCCGATACCGGTTCCAATGCTGCATTCACCGAAAGAGCCGTGCACGACCGCATGGATGGCGAAGCTGCCGTCTCCCCCTTCGCGCGCAACCTCGGCGTAAGCCGCACGGCGCAGCCCACGCCCCGGTGTCAGAAGCGACAGCGCTTCCAGAAGATTGGTTTTGCCGGCGCCGTTCTCTCCGGTGAACACGACCGCACCCGGAGCAAGGTCAATCGAAAGGGAGGGATAGTTTCGAAAATCGGTAAGCGTAAGCCTACCGATATGCAAGGGAACCTCGCCGACTGTCCGGTCGGCCTGCACTTTCTCCGTCACGGCGCTGCAATCTAGACCGGCGGACGCACCGATGGAATCGGTGCTGCCGCTCTATCTCTTTGTTTGAGCATCGGATTTTCTCCGAAACCGGTTTCCACTTTCGGATCCGATGCCCTAGACACGCATCGGCATGAGCACGTAGAGCGCGTGCTCGTCCGTCATGTCATGGATCAGCGTAGGCGAGCCGGCATCAGCAAGCATGAATTTCGCATCGCTGCCGGAAAGCTGCGCGGCGACGTCCAGAAGATATTTCGCGTTGAAGCCGATCTCGATGGGCTCCGACGAGTAGTCGGCTGCAATTTCTTCGGTCGCGCTGCCCGAATCCGGATTGTTGACGGTCAGCGTCACCTGGCCGTCCGCGATCGACAACTTCACCGCACGGCCCCGCTCCGACGAGATGGTCGAAACACGGTCGACCGCCGCTGCGAAGTTCTGCCTGTCGATGACAAGCTGCTTGTCGTTGCCGGTCGGTATGACCCGCTGGTAGTCCGGAAAAGTACCGTCGATCAGTTTCGACGTCAGTACGACGCTGCCGACGGTGAAGCGGATCTTGGTGTCCGAAAGTTCGATCGTTACGGCGACGTCGGGGTCGTCGACGAGTTTCTGCAGCTCGCTGACCGTCTTGCGCGGAATGATGATCCCAGGCATTCCTTCCGAGCCGGCGGGCGCCTCGACTTCGGCGCGCGCCAGCCGATGACCGTCGGTCGCCACCGACCGCAGCTTCAGCCTGCCGTCGGTTTCGTGCGTGTGCAGGAAGATGCCGTTCAGGTAGTATCGTGTCTCCTCAGTCGAGATCGCGAACTGCGTTTTTTCGATGAGGCCCTTCATGATCGCCGAATTCCAGGCGGAAAACGTGCGAGAACGTTCCGGCCGTCAGCTCCGGAAAATCCGATTGCGGCAGACACTGAAGGCGGAAGCTCGAGCGGCCGGAAATCACCGACATCGCATTGCCGTCCTCATCCGTCTTAAGCATTACTTCGGCCCCGTCGGGCAGCTTGCGGACAATGTCGTAGAGCAGATGGGCCGGAACCGTGGTGCCGCCGCCCTGTTCGACCTTGGCAGCCGTCGCCTCGGTGACTTCGAGGTCGAGGTCGGTGGCCTTCATCTCGAGGCTTGCACCGGTCGCCGACAGCAGCGCGTTCGACAGGATCGGGATCGTGTTTCGCCGCTCCACGACGCGATGCACGTGGTTCAAGGACTTAAGGAGATTGGAGCGCTCGATGATTATACGCATGACGGACTTATCTCGCTTCAACAACGCAGCTGCCTGGTCGCGGACAGAGATGCCGCAAATGGCCGCAAAGTGCCCAGAATCGAAGCAGACTGACAGGAAAATGAGGGCAAAGGCAAGCCCGCGAAAACGCCTGAGACGCTTCCGCGGGCTTTCTGGGGATAACGCCTGCATTGCAGGTGGGAGGTTCGCCGCATCCCCATTCAAAAAGCTTCACGCCTGATCAGCAATCAGCCGCCTTAGCAACTCGAGTTCCTGCGCAAGCGTGTTGTCCGAACCCGAGAGATCCTCGATCTTGCGGACGGCATGCAGCACGGTCGTGTGGTCTCGGCCGCCAAAGCGCCGGCCGATTTCCGGGAGCGACCGCGGCGTCATGACCTTCGAAAGATACATGGCGACCTGCCGCGGCTTCACGATCGTACGCGTGCGACGGTTGGACAAGAGTTCCGTCTTCGAGACATTGTAGTGCCGCGCGACGATCCGCTGGATATCCTCGATCCGCACGCGTTTCGGCTCGCCCGTGCGGTAGATATGGCCCAGTATCTCGTCGATCCGCTCGATCGTGATCTGCGGCTCGAAGGAATGCCGGAACAGAAGCTGGTTGAACGCGCCCTCCAGCTCGCGACCGCTGCCCGTCACGGTTCGCGCCACGTGGCTCAGGATTTCTTCGGAAATATCGAGCGATTGGTCCGCGGCCCTGGCAGCGGCCAGCCTGAGCTTGAGCATCGCCAGACGCATTGCAAAATCGGGCGAAGACATTTCCAGCGCCACACCGCCGTTGAGCCGCGAGCGGACGCGCGGTTCGAGCAATTCCAGCTCCGCAGGCGGCCTGTCGGCCGCCACCACCACTTGTTTGGCACTGTCCAGCAACATGTTGATCAGGTGGCAGAATTCATGCTGGATCGACTTGCCTTGCAGGAACTGCATGTCATCGATGATCAAGAGGTCGATGTCGCGCAGCTGCTCCTTGAGCGTCAATGCGTTGTTGTCGCGGATTGCCGTTGCGAAGCGCCACATGAAATACTCGGCGGTCAGATAGACCACCCGCGACTGCGGATTCTGCTTGATGGACTCCGCAGCGATCGCCTGCAGGAGATGGGTCTTGCCCAGCCCCACTGTGGCGTGGAGGAAAAGCGGATTGAAACGCACCGCATTCGATTGCGATTCCGCTACCGCCTTCGCTGCCGCGAAAGCAACCCGGTTCGATGGCCCCTCGATGAATGACTGGAACGTGTAGCGTGCGTCAAGAGGCGAGCCGAGCACGTTGGCGTGCCGGCAATCCGCTTCCCGGACGGCCTCGCCGCTGCGCGGCGCTGCCGGTCGGTCCGGTCGGACGGCTCCGAGGGTTCCAGAACCCAGCGCCGTCTGCGGTGGCCGTGGCCCTTTGCGAGCCGTCGCCTGCTCGAAGTCGGGAACCGAGCGCCCCTGTCTGGTTGCGCTCCGCACCACGATTTCAACTCTCAAGACCTCCGGCTCTTCCAGCTTCCAGAGTTCGCTGATCAGCTCGAGATAGTGGCCGTTGATCCACGACCGCAGGAACGCGGTCGGCACGGACAGCCGAGCAACCCCCTTCGAAGTCTCGGCCAGCTTCATTCGTCCGAACCAGCTTGAAAAGACCTCGCCCCCCAGGCGTGCTTTCAACTGTGTCCTGACGCGCTCGAATGTCTTGTCCTCACGCCCCAAAGTGGTCGTCTCTACACCCCCCAAAGTGGTCGTCGCCATTCCCTGCCCCTCGACAACGTTGCGTGGAAAAGGAAAGCCCGCCCGTGCCTCCCTCTCGATTGCGCTTTGCATGATAATTTCCCTGTCCTTCGTGCCTGTTGTGCCGCCCATCCCTGCCTTTTGCAAAGCAGGCCGGCAGTCTTCTATCTCAACAGGCGAATGCCCCTAGCGGCCTTCGCCCCCCCAAAGCCGGGCGCCATATTTGGCATTGATCCCGGCAGTCTTTATCCCGGAGCGAGATGGCTTCATGAATAGCCGCCACGCTCCAACCCTTTTTGCGCATCAAACTTGTCCAAAAAGTCAGTCGACTTTTGGCGATGATGTTCTTCTTGCTGTGACTGCATGGACACAAAGACAATCAGTTCCGGCATATCGCCGAAGCGAAGAGTTGGTTTCCATACAGATCACCGCGTACTCGGTTACATCGAAAGGACAAGACTTCACCGTCGCGAAACTGGTCCGCGTCGTCTTCTTCTGCATTTAGGCTAGGTCTTCAGGCTTAGGGCCTGTCCCCTTTCGATGGCTGAACACTACAAAAATCGTTGTGGACAGGGCAAGGCCGCGGCTAACGGATTTTTAATGAATCTGTTCGGATGGGTTAATGGAAAATGCACCGCGGGCACCGCAGAAGTCGAATAAATCGTTTCGATTCAAAACCTTTCCGCAGTGCGAATTATCCAGCCCACGGTAGTCAAATAAATTTAAAAAAAGTGCTTGACACATTGTCAGCCGGAACCACCGGTGGATGACCTGAACAACATGTGGATAACCGCGCGTAACCATTTGAAAAAGTTCGATGATTGGTGCCAAGCCGCGCGCGGTTGCGCAGTAGCCGCAGCGGCGGCAATCAGCCGCAAAGGCGTATATGCCGGCAAAGGATTTTTCGACTCGAAGGGGCTGCCGTTGCGTCACGTTGCCAAGCCTTTGGCTGGCAAACAAAAAACCCGGCGGGTGACGCCGGGTCTGGAGGAATTGCAATCCGGAAGGTCGATCAGACCGACAGCGTTTTCAAACGCTGGGCAAGCCGGGAGACTTTCCGTGAAGCAGTGTTCTTGTGGATGACGCCCTTGGACGCGCCTCGCATCAGCTCGGGCTGCGCCGCATTGAAAGCTGCCTCGGCCGCCGCCTTGTCGCCGGCGGCAAGAGCCTCCTCGACCTGGCGCAAGTAAGTGCGGATGCGCGAACGCCGGTTCTTGTTGACCGCCGCACGGCGGGCGATCTTGCGCGTTGCCTTTTTGGCCGATGACGTGTTGGCCATGATGCCTCTCTATCCGTGTGAGCGCCGCACCCAGGTTTCAACCGCAGGGCGCAAAAACAAATGGGCAGCCGGAGGGCCACCTCAGTGATCGCGGGCTTATAATGTAGCTTTCGCAGGGCGTCAACGCCGTTCGGCAGCTTTTTCCCGGCAGGCATCAGCGATTGCTGAACTTCGCCTGACGTTTCTCGGTAAATGCCGCCATGCCCTCCTTCTGGTCCTCCAGCGCGAACATCGAGTGAAAGACGCGGCGTTCGAAGCGGAGTCCCTCCGCAAGCGTGGTTTCGTACGCGCGGTTTACCGCCTCCTTGGTCATCATGACTGCCGGAAGGGACATATCCGCGATTCTGGCTGCGCTCTTGAGCGCTTCCTCGACAAGCTCGGCCGCCGGCACCACGCGGGAAACCAGCCCTGAGCGTTCAGCCTCCGCCGCGTCCATCATCCTTCCGGTCAGGCACATGTCCATGGCTTTGGATTTTCCCACAAAGCGGGTGAGGCGCTGCGAGCCGCCCATGCCGGGCATGACGCCGAGGGTGATCTCCGGCTGGCCGAACTTCGCATTGTCGGCTGCGATGATGAAATCGCACATCATGGCCAACTCGCAGCCGCCGCCAAGCGCGTAGCCGGATACCGCTGCGATGACGGGCTTTCGGATGCGCGTCAGGCCCTCCCAACCGGCGAAGAAATCCTCCATGTATACATCGACGTAGCTCTTTTCCTGCATCTCCTTGATGTCTGCACCTGCCGCAAAGGCCTTTTCGGACCCGGTGATGACGATTGCACCGACCTCCGCATCCGCATCGAATGACCCGGCTGCGGCGACGATTTCTCGGAGCACCCTGGAATTGAGGGCGTTGAGCGCCTTTGGCCTGTTCAGCGTGATCAGCCCGACCTTGCCGCGCTTTTCAACGATGATCGTCTCATGGTTCATGACAAGTCCTCCGAAGGGCCTTTCGCGATCAGGCTCTCTGATTCTCGCATGATCTTAATCCATGCTCTCTGGTTCTCGAAAACCGCTCCACACTTTTCGGGATCATGCTTTAACGCTGGCAGACCGGGCAATAGAAAGTGGACCGGCCGCTCTGAGCGATGCGGCGGATCGTTCCGCCGCATCCCGGCCTGGGACACGGCTCGCCTTCGCGATCATATACAGAGAAGGTGTGCTGGAAGTAACCGAGCGAACCGTCGGTCCGGATGTGATCCCTGAGTGACGAGCCGCCGGCTTCGATCGCTTCAGCGATCACATTGCGGACTGCCTGCGCAAGCCGCTCGCTGCGTGCTGTTGCCTTGCCTTGAGCGGAGGCAAGGGTCCTTGCCGGCCGTCTTGGCGACAGGCCGGCACGCCACAGCGCCTCCGAGGCGTAGATGTTGCCGAGCCCTGCAATCAGCGTCTGGTCGAGCAGAGCCGCCTTAAGGGGCGCCTTCCGCCCCTTAAGCAAATGGCCGAGCAGCGCGCCGTCGAACGCGTTGCCGGTCGGCTCGATCCCGAGATTGGCAAGCATCGGGTGCCGGTCGAGCTGCCCCTCCTCGGCAAAGAGCATGAATCCGAACCGCCTCGGATCATTGAAGACAATGCGCGATCTCTGCCCGGCTTTGGACAGAATGTGAAAGACCACATGGTCGTGCGCAGGGTCCTTCGAACGTTCATGATGAAGAAGAGCGCCGCGCAGCTCCGGCTGCCCGTCGCATTCGACACGGAACGACCCCGACATCCCCAGATGGCAGATCAGGACCGGACCGGCGTCCAGATGGGCGGTCAGGTATTTCGCCCGCCTGCCGAGCGCAGTGACGGTCCGGCCGGCGAGCCGCTCCGAGAAGTGCTCGGGAAAGGGAAAGCGCAGGTCCGGCCGCCTTGCCTCGACTCGGCGGATACACGCGCCTTCGAATACCGGCTGCAGGCCGCGCCGGACGGTCTCGACCTCGGGCAGCTCAGGCATGTGCGGCGATTGCCGCGTAGAAGGACCTGCCGTGTCGTCCCGGGGGGAGGCCAAGATGCTCCGCGACCGTCTCCCCGATATCGGCGAAAGTGGAGCGGAGCCCGATGCTGCCTCCAATCAGTCCCGGCCCCGTGCCGATGACCGGAACGCGCTCGCGCGTGTGATCGCTGCCGCGCCAGGAGGGGTCGCAGCCATGATCGGCTGTCAGCAGCAGCATGTCGCCGTCGCGCAGCTGCCCCAGCGCTTCTGGCAGTCGCCGGTCGAAGGCTTCCAGCGCAGCCGCATAGCCGGCGATGTCGCGCCGATGGCCGTAGAGCGTGTCGAAGTCGACAAAGTTGGCAAACACGAGGTCTCCATCGGTGGCGTCGTCCATCCCGCCGAGGGCCGCATCGAACAGGGCCGGGTTCCCGGCCGCCTTGCGCACTACCGAAACGCCGCGATGAGCGAATATGTCGCCGATCTTGCCGATTCCGATGACCCGATTGCCACGCGCGACCAGCCGGTCGAGAAGCGTCGGCTCGGGAGGGGGCACTGCATAATCGCGTCGATTGGCGGTGCGCTCGAATGTGGCGGCGGTTTCCCCGATGAACGGACGGGCTATCACGCGGCCGATGTTCAACGGATCGACGAGCCTGCGAACGATTCTGCAAAGTTCGAAGAGCCGCTCAAGGCCAAAATGGGTCTCGTGCGCAGCGATCTGGAAAACCGAGTTGGCCGACGTGTAGCAGATCGGCTTGCCGGTTCGAATGTGCTCCTCGCCGAAGCGCTGGATGATTTCCGTTCCGGATGCGTGGCAATCTCCGAGAATGCCGGGCAATGCCGCCTGCTTCACGATGGCTCCGGTCAGTTCGCGAGGGAAGGTAGGCTCGCTTTGCGGAAAATACCCCCAGTCGAACGCAACCGGGAGGGCCGCGATCTCCCAGTGGCCGGAAGGGGTATCCTTGCCGCTCGATATTTCATCGGCTGCACCATAGAAGGCGGTCGGCGCGAGAATGGACTCCATGCCGGCCGGAGGTTTGCCGGTTGCGATGCCGGCCGCCCTCGCAAGGCCAAGCGAAAGCATGTTGGGAATCGACAAAGGCCCGCCCCGCAGGCCGTTCCTGTCGGCCTCCCCGGCATGGCAGGCGGCGGCGATATGGCCGAACGTATCGGAGCCCTCGTCGCCGAAGCGGGCGGCATCGTGCGCTCCGCCGATGCCGAAGGAGTCCAGTACAAAAATGAAGGCCCGTTTCATGCGCGCTCGGCGGCCCCTTGGTGATGATCGATCCAGACATAGGATCGATCGGCCCGCTTGGCAATTGACGATGCCTTCCAACCGCGGGCGAGGCGGTCGAGAATCTGGACCGCCGCGCACTGCCTTCAAGTTCAGGCATGGATCCCAGGGTCTGCGCCTTCGCTGCGCTTCGGCTCCGCTTAGACTAGTCGTAGCAGTCGCTGCAGGGAATGGTCTGGCTCATGCGAGGCCGCAGATGGTAGGTTTCTTTCATCGTCATCTCGCCAATTGCAGCGGCCAGACCCAAGGCCTCTTTCTGGTTTTCTGACCAGGCGATGATGGGTTTGTACTCCAGCCGGCTTTCGACGCGGACCAGGAAAGTCCCTGCGATCTTCAGCTTTTCCGGTACTGTCGTCGGGGTTCCCGCCGCGTCCGCGGCGCCGGGCACGCCATTTTCCATCTTTTGGGACCAGGCAACGAGGACCTTCGGCGCCGGCTCGTCGGTGATCGTGATGGCAGTGACGGTGATGGTCGGCCGCGATCGATTGTATGGCTGCAGGATGGATTGCCCGATAGCCATGATGCCCTTCAACTCCGACGCACTCATCGACGGCTGCTGAGCGACCAGGTCCGCGACCATGCTTCCAACGCGGCCGACCTTCTTGCTGGTCTCGATAGCGAGCGACACTTCCATGGCCGAGAGATAGATCATCAAAAGCAGCGGCGCTACGAAGGCAAATTCCACCGCCGCAACGCCCCGCCTGTCGGATGCGAGCCGGCGCAGCCAGTGGGCGGGGTGCTGCACCTGAAGGCGCTCGCGCGCGCTTGATGTCGAACTGACCATGTTACCCCCGCTCAATCGTCAAAAGGTTCATTTTGCCAAGTTGCAGTCGTGAAAAGCAGGATTTTGTGTCCCTTCAGATTCGACATTCTCTCGCGCATGAGATCGGTCATGACCGGCCACGGATAAAGGACACGAAGCATGTTCCGGGACATCGAAAGTCCGGGCTCGAACTCAATATCCAATGTGTCGATCTCTCTTTCCTGCCCGGTACCCTTGAGGGGCATCGGCAAGGCCGCCAGCTCCGCGAAGGTCGGCCGGCTCCGCAAGTCAACCTCGAGCCCTGGGCATCCCGCGGCAACGATCACTTCCATCTGATCGCAGATGAGGTTGCGCAGCCCGGCCTCAGTCAGGTCGGCGGCCTTGATTTGCCCGGTTCGCAATTGCCTGGCGACGTTTTCGGTTGCGTTGGCGACGACCTGCTGCCCGCCGAAGGACAGGCATGTTTCAAGGATCGCGAAGGTCAGGGCGGCGAACGGAACGGCAAGTACAGCGAATTCAATCGCGGTGCTGCCACTGCTGTCGCTGAAGAAGCGTGAAATGACATAAGAATACCGCCCCGCGGTGCGAGGCCGCCGGATCCCAAGGCTCCATCCAATGCCCATTTCGCACCCCTGCCAAAATCGGTATCGGCAAGGACGCTATCCCAAATCCGTTGCGTTCCGGTTTGGAAGTTTTGTAGAAAGGTTCCGTCCGGATTCACGGACGGCTAACCACGATGGCCTGTGGCGTGCGCACCTAAGCCGAGCTCCCTTGAGTTGAGCGCCCTTTGCAAATGATGGAAGTTTCAGTCAGGCTCTTACTGGCTTCCGCCGATCTGTGCTTCTGAGGCGATTTCAGCATCGCTCTTGTACGAGCCCTCACAATAAGGCGTACATGAAAGCGTCTGAATGTCCGCACGCCGGTAAATGCGGACGGATTGAGCGGTTTGCCGGACGACGGTCACCTGTTCGTCGACGATGGGGCTGCCATCCTTGTCCAGCACGACCATGTTGGTCACGCCGAAGCCCTTTCCCGTGAGCACGACCGTGTGAGCGTCCTGCACCGAGGCATCGGCAATCATCGGGTTGCCGATGACGATGGTATCCGCGGCCTGGGCGAGCTTGACGATCCTGGCCTGGTGCATCGTTACCTCGATGCCGTCGCCCGCAAGCGCCTGCCCCGCAGCCGTCACGGTCAGGACCAATGCGGCGTGCAGGACGGAAATACCAAGAGACCGTGTCAGGCGCATGCAGCTTTCCCCCCGCAGAAAGTATTCACCGAAGATGAACGATATTGGTGAACCGACCGTTAAGCGCCATGGGCGGGGGCGCCGGCGAAACGGGCGGCAGGTGCCTTGCCGGGATTCGATCGCCATTCATTTTGTTGTTTTTGTGCATGTCGTTATCCCAAAACCGCTGCGCACTTTTGGGCGACATGCATTAGCAGGCGCTTAACCAACGCGCTCACCTTGGCCGTGACAAGAATTCGGTAAGCCTGTTTTTTAAGCTGAATGTAAGAGCTCCCCCGTAGATTGGGCAGCATCCGATCGACGAAGAAAGAACAGTTGACGGAAGTGCTGTTAACACGTGGAGTAAGGAGCTCTCGCATGACTAAGATTTTTGCACGTTTTGCCAAGGACGAGTCCGGCGCCACTGCCATCGAATACGGCCTGATCGCCGCCCTCATCGCACTCGCTATCATGGGTGGCGCCAAGGCAGTCGGAACCAGCCTCGATGGCCTCTTCAATGGTGTCGCGACCCAGCTGGACAACGCCTAGGGCATGATCCCGAAAAGTTGACAGGCTTTTCGGATAAGAACATCCATAAAAACAAAGATATAGAGCGAGATGGCGATCCCATGAAAAGTCGTCTCGCTCTATATCGCAAGCCTGCCGGCTTGCTGGAAGCAAAGGCCGCTCCGTCGGGGCGGCCTTCTGCTTTCAGAAACCGTGGCGGAAGTACGATCGAAACTTCAACCGTTTGACGGGATTGCCATGCTCGAAGCTCTTATCTTCGTCGTATTTCCCTTTTGCATGGTCTATGCCGCGATCTCCGATGTCCTGTCGATGACAATCCCCAACATCGTAGCGGCGGTCCTGCTGGTGACGTTCGCCGTCGTTGCGCCTCTTACAGGGATGGTGTGGACCGCCCTTGCATGGCATTTCGCGGCCGGAGTCGTCGTGCTGGCAGTGACGTTCGGCCTGTTCGCATTCGGCGGGCTGGGCGGCGGCGATGCCAAGCTTCTCGCCTCGTCTGCGGTCTGGATGGGGTTCAGCCATCAGTTACTTGGCTATCTGCTCGTTTCGGCGGTTCTTGGCGGAATGCTTGCGGTCGGCATATTGAGCTTTCGCAGATCGTCCCTGTCGGTTCATGCCGGCGGCAACATCTTCCTGCGCCACTTCGCTGACGGGAGCGCAGGCATTCCCTACGGGATTGCACTCGGCATCGGCGGCCTCATGACCTATCCGGACTCGGCGCTGATGCAGTGGGCGCTGGAGCGTCTGTCCTTTCAATAGGGCATGATCCCAAAAAGTGCGCAGCGGTTTTCGGATAAGATCATGCGAAAATCAAAGAGTTAGAGCGCGGTGACTTCCTTACTCCGGAGGAAGTCATCGCGCTCTAGGGTCGAAAACGCGGCGCTGTTGTATCGGCCCGAAAATCGGAAATCGATTTTCGGAAAGCAGGATGTGGAGATTGAAAGAGCTACAACGTCCTTTGCGCGTCCGAAAGGTATCGGCGTCACCACTTGACCTTGAGGTGGAATTTTTTTGCAATGACGGAATTGCGGTTCTTGCGCTTGAGCGGAAGCGCCGACCAGAGCAGGATTCCGACAAAATAGCCAACCTGCATGACGAAGAGCGCGAGGAAGGCATATGCCGCACTCCGAGGGAACGATGTGAGTTCATTCCAGAAGGCAAAGCCGAGGACCAGAAGGGCGACCGCCATCATTATCGCAAACCCTGCGATTCGCAGCCAGAACGCCGAAACGACTGACAGCACGGCAAGCGCCGCGAGCGTCAGCAACATTTGAACCCCTCGATTGGATCGGCACGGCACCGCACCGTCCAGAAACAGGGAGTTTATACACGCGCGCTCTAATTTAAAACTCCCTCAGTTGATGCAATAAACAGATGAATTGCTAATTCCCTGGCGGTATTTGTGGAGATTCTACCTCTTTCGGCGCGTCCATCGTCACGACTTCCACAGTATCCCTTGGTCGCAGCCGCGTATTTGCGTCAACCACAAGCTTTTGCGAACCTCCATTTCCTTCGCGGACGACCGAGAACGTAGGCTTTGGCCGCATATCGTTCTCGCGGGCTGCCAGGATCGCTGGCGTAGTGGTCGTCGCTTCAGTGATCAGCAATGCCGATGTGCGCATCTGAACTTTCGCATGTTCAAGTTTTGGCCGCACGTCTTGCAGATCTTTCTCGATCTCGGAAATCCGAGTGCTTCGCACGTCCTCGCCATCGCGTTCTGCCTTTTTCAGAGCCTGTTTGCTGCGGACGGATGCAATTTCGAGGTCAAGGAGTTTCGATTCCGCGTCGGCGACCTCACGCTGCAATGACATCTGTCGAGAACTTACTGCCAGCCCTTTCTCGCGCAGCGAGACGACCCCTTTCAATTCTTCCGTTGAGAGCTTGATCTGCACGTGTTGCGACTTGATCTTATCATCGAGGGTGGTGATCTCCTGTTCGTTGAGGGCCTGGATATCCTTCAGCGTCGCGAGTTGGGAGCGGAGCGTCGAGCTGCGTGCCATCATGAAGCCGAGCTCCTCCTTCGCGATAGCCGCAGCCTTCGGGTCCTCTCGGAATTCTGCGGGTATTTCGAAACTATCCTTGCCTTCCAGTTCGGCTTCAAGGCGCGCTTGCCGCACCAGCAGCCTGGTGTAATCGAGCTCGGCCTCCTCCAAGTCTCCGGAAGAGGCGATCCGATCCCGCTCCAGCCGCATGAAGGCAGTATCCGCCTTGCGCAAGAATCCGCCGGCCATGCTGACGGCCTGGAGCACGGTCATGCTGGGGCTGTAGGCAACTGCACCCGGCTGTTGTACGTCGCCCAGGACGTAGATGGATCCATAGGATTCAATGGTGACGCTGACAGATGGCGCGTTCATAATGCCGGTCTGCTTTTGAAGTCCCTCGGCGATCTCCTTCGACAGTTCCGCGGTAGTCTTGCCCTCCACCACAAACTCGCCGCCGAGCGGCACCGATATCGTGCCGTTATTGATCAGATAGCTTCCGGTCAGTGCCTCCCATTCTTTGTACTGCCCCTCCCCCTGCCGCCATTCGACGACGCGCAGGTTGATTTTGTCGTGAGCGCTGAGGCGATACTCGTCCGCGCGGGATGGTTGCGGCGAAAGCCCTGTGGCGAGCAAGGATGCCGCGAACAACGTCGCAGAAACTGCGCTTCGTCGGGCGCCCTGACGGAGCGCACCCACCATGCGGCTTCTGCATCCGGCAATGGAGGCGGCAACTGCGGTGAAACTGACCGTCAGCGCGAGGTTGCGGGGCCTGTTGAAGTCGATCATGGCATTGTCCTTGTGGTTACGCGCCACGACGATTCCGCTGAACAAGCCTGCCAGCATAAGGGAACCGCCGAAGACGGCATTTAGCACATAATCCTGAGTAAATCTTGTCAACAACAACAACGCATGACCCTTTCGATGCTTCACAAGCATTATCACAAAGCTGTTACAATTTCCGCAACTTATATTGTCATAGACACTTTCCAGTCACGGTTTTAAACTATACATTGCTCAGACGAAGCTCTTGGACAATCGGAGAAGTCATGAGACATTCCATGCTCCAACTGATGATGGCGACGATGCTCTGCACGGTCGGACTTCTGCCGGGAGAAGCGCTGACCGCGGGCGCGGGAACTGCCGATCCGCGCGGCATCGACCTTTCGGGCTACACGCTGACTTTCGACGAGGAATTCGAGCGGCTTGACGTTTCGTCCTGGGGTCCAGGCACACGCTGGATCGCCCACACACCCTGGAACGGGGATTTCGGCGATGCCAAGTTCACTGATCCCGGCCCGGATTTTCCCTTCACGGTTCGCGACGGTATTCTCAGGATCGAGGCGCGAAACAAGGAGGGATCCGGCTGGCAATCCGGCCTTCTGGCCTCCGTCGACATGAACAATGACGGGTTCACGCAGTCCTATGGATACTTCGAGACGCGGGCAAAGTTTCCTGCCGGACCCGGTGTCTGGCCGGCTTTCTGGCTCATAGGCCGGACGAAAGCCTATACCGCCGAGATCGATGTCGTCGAGCACCATGGCGAATTTCCCGAGCGCTTTACCAGCGCGGTCCACGTGTGGGACCGCCTCGGAAAGAACCGCAACGTCACCGTTCGTCATCCAACCGCGGTGCCGGCGGGTTCCCTTTCGACGGACTTCCATACGTATGGCGTCAGTGTCGAGGAAGACTTCATTCGCGTGTTCTTCGACCGCCGTGAAGTCTGGGCGACGCCTACGCCGGCCGAGCACCGGATGCCTAAGTACATTCTCCTCGACCTGGCGCTGGGCAGCGGTTTTTCGATCAAGGACACGCCGAATCCGTCCTTTATGCTCGTTGACTACGTCAAGGTTTGGGAGCGGCGGCGCTGAGCGGGTCATAGCCCGGCTATGGAAGGAAATTGCGCGGGTCAGCACGACAAGGACCTTCCATCGGTGACGCGCTCCAAGACCGAAAGCAGGGTGTCGATTTGCCGACCCACCGCGATCTGGCCTCGCGTGGAATATTTGAGGGCGGCGCGTGAGAGATGTTCATACAGCCGGTCATCGCGCCACATCCGCTTCAGTTCCTCGGCCCAGATGCTGGCCGGTGCCGCCGGGTCCACCAGTATGCCGCCAGGGCCAACGGATTCCGGCAATGCGCCGATGCGGCTGGCCAGGACCGGAATCCCGCTGTAGTGCGCCTCGGTAGCGACACGCCCCCAGGTTTCTTCGCATTGACTTGGAATGAGGAGGATCTTCGTCTGGCGATAGATCGTGCGCATGTCGCTGGTTCGCTCGACAAGGGCGACATTTGCCAGGCGCTTGACCTGGCTCTCCAACTGGGCGGCCATTCGCGATCCGAGCTGCCATGCCCTGACAAATCGAAATGGGATGTCCGGACACAGCGCCGCCATCGCAAGCGCCTTCAACGCCCCTTTTTCCGGCACCGGATTTACGAATGTAACGAAGCGCCGGAACGATTCGACCCTGTAGCGTTCGGGCTGGAAGATCGGCGGCACGATGGTCGGCTTGACGCCCAGCCGGCGCTCGACCAGTTCCGCGGTGAACCCGGAGTTCGCGAAGCAGGCTCGGAAAGGCAGATCCGCCGAGCCAGGCCATGGCTCTGCTGTACGTTGAAAGTCGAGGCCATGAAAATAGGCGACGGCGGGAACGCCTCTGTTCTCGAAGTTCGTCGCCATTTCAATCATCCTGCCGTTCTGAACTATGACAACGGCCGGCAAGCGCATTCCTCTGGGATTTCCCCAAGGCGTGCGCGAACGAAAGACTTCGTAGCCAAGCTGACTGTCCGACGTCACGCCGCTCTGTCTCAACCCGGCGGAAACAAGCGCACGCGCTCCGAAGGCGTCCTTGAGCGAAAGTTTGGCGAGCACAGCCGTAGAGATTCTGCGTGCGTTCAATTCCAGCGCCAGCTCATGCGTGTTGACCTGAAGCCCGCCCGTCACCTGCGGCAGGTGGGGCGTTCCGCTTGCCAACAGAATATCGATCCTGTCGGCGACAGTGCCGGCCGCCAAGTGGCCAGCCCATGGCGGCGTCTCGAAACGCTCGCTCAGCATTTTGCCGAAAGAAACAGCCATTGTTGTTCACCCATGCGGCGTTTGCTCATCAAGAGGGCGTATTGTTTCGACCCATCCCTGCGTCGGCCCGAAGGTCGGAATCGATCGCGAGGTTCGAGGCTCAATGACGAGCGGCATGAAGCACCTCCACGTAGATATCGAGCAGCTGGTCCGTCCATTGCGTTGGATTTGGTGCGAAATGGCGAGAGCGTGAATACGCCGCCTTACTCATGGCGAGCACGAGCGCATTGTCATTTGCCATCCGCCCCAGGACAGCGGCCAGCGCGCCAACATCGTACGTGTTGACGGTGAGGCCGAAGTTCCCGGTCTCGACCTCGCTGGCGATCATCGCGAAACGCGGCATCACCACGGGGACCCCTGCTGCCATGGCCTCGAACGCAGCAAGGCCGAAGGGCTCGCGCATCCGGCTCGGCATCACGAGAACACGCGCGTTTTTCAATTCCTTGACGATTTCCGTCCGCGACAGCCGTCCAAGTCGCACCGCGCTGGGGTTGATCGAGGCGATTTCCTCTCGGAGCGGCCCATCACCGATGAAGCGGACTGGCACATCGGCCTGCCTTGCCGCGCGTGCCAGGAGGTCCGGTCCCTTGTCGAGATCGAGCCGGCCGAGAAAGATGAAGTTGCGGTTGCGCTCAGCTCTGACGCGCGCATCCGGCCACGGCTCGACCGCGTTGCGCAGGACCCGGACTGACCGGGTGTCGACGCCGCCGCGTATCAGGTGCGGCAGCATCCCGTCGTGGACCGCAACAACAGCGCCTACCTGATTTGGCTCGAACCGGACAAGGCCGCGCCGTATCGCCTGGCGGGCGGTCCGCCAGATTTTCTGTGTACGGCTCCGCCGGTCGCAATGTGTCGCGAGGCAGTCGAATGAAAGCGGCGTTCGCTCGCAGGGGGATTGGGTTTGATAGTCGAAATATCCGCCATTCGGACAGACGAGGAAGAAATCGTGAGCGTGGATGACGAGACGGGACGCAACGGGTTTCAACGCGGCAAAGATTGACGGCGAAAGGATCTTCGACCAACCGTGCAGGTGGTAGATCGTGCCGGGCGAGTCGTATGCTTTGATCCACCTGGCAATGCGCGTTGCGGTGTGGCGGTTGTACAGGCCCCTTGCAACGGAGCTCAGCGGCGCGTCGACGATGTGCACGCCCCTCAGCGGCTCGACCCTGGTAGCAGAGCTTGAAAAGCCGATCCCGTCGTCGCCGCAGATGAAGACCGTCTTTAATCCGCGCTCCTCGAGATGTCGAAGCATTTCAAGAACCATGCCGGTCGCGCCGCCTTTGGCGACAGATGCATCGTTGATGACAACGACCTGATCGATGGCGTCAGCGGACGCCGGCAACAATGCCGGCATCGCATTTGCCGCCTTCGGGAAAGTAACTGCCGGAATCGAAATCGCGCTCATAGGGACAGGATTCGCAATGGAGAAAGCCGCCCGGTGACAACGTCGGCGAGGGCCATGAGGTTGCCGCGGGCGCGTCCGGCCCGATCCACATAAGGCTCGGGACTGATCATGCCCCGGAGGTTTGCCGCAACATTGCGGCTGGCGAGATAGAGAGCCCGGCGCCACGAATAGCTGCCTTTGCGCACCAGATAGATGGGGTTGGCGATCTGCGAATAGCCGAGCCGAACGCCGGACTGGCGACCGGACTTGGTGCCGAGATGGATCCCGCGGGCGTTTGGGACCGCGACGACCCGGCCGTACTTCGCGATGCGCCGGCTGAAGTCCACGTCCTCCAGCCAGCCATACAGCGGCAGATCTTCGTCAAACAGGACGCCATGCATGGAGGCTACCGCCAGGCGGACAGCCATGTTGCAGCCATATCCGTTGTAGACATCCCGGATATCTTCCGCAGCGAGCGGTTCCTCGTCATATCCGGCGAGATGAGCCAGGGCCTGGTCGAAGTCGAGCCCCGGCCCCCGAATTCCGTCCTGAATGACGTGGCCCGTGGTCATCACCACGTCGGGGTTTCGTGCAAAGACAGAAAGCGTTTCCTGCAAGTAAGCCCTGCCGGGCAGGAAATCGTCGTCCATATAGACGAGTACGTCGGTCCTGTTGCCGGCCGCTTCAAGGATGACGTTCCGCTGTCGCGTGAGTCCGCGCGGACCGCAGAGGATGAAGCTGGTCGGGAAGCGCTCCGCGATGCCTGCCACATCGGACGCAGCCGGCGCGCAAACAAAGACCGCATCCGGGCGGCGAAGCTGATTTGTCAGCAGCCCGACAGCCTTCAGAACCATGCCGGCCCGCCCGGCGGTTGCTATGCCGACGGCGACCTTGAGGCGCGCGGCATCACCGGGGTGAACCCGCTCATGTGTTTGCGGCAAACGGGGCGCGGCGGTCATTTCAACTCCCCTTCGCCGGCTCGACGGGCGCTTTCTGCGCGAAGGCCCAGACCATGACGGGAAAGTCGGGTTCGTTTGCCAGGGACCCTGTGAAGCCCCGTTTCGGCCATCTCTTGAAATTGGCCTTGAGACAGGCGCGATTTCCCCATGAGTCAGTTTGAATGCGATCAGCCTCGAAACCGGCTTCCTGAAGAAGATGCGAGAGGCCGGTGGTCGTCCAACGGCTGCAGTCGATCGGCGAATTGTGCACGCGAAGCAGAAATGGCGTGGCGATGATGAAATGGCCGCCTGGCCGCACCATCTCGTGGACGTTCTTCGCGGCCCGCAGCGGCCACGGCAGATGCTCGAACACTTGATCGGCGATGACGACATCGAATTTGCGTGGAAGCGTTTCGGCGCAGATGTCAAAATCAGGGTATTCAGTCGTTGTATAGGATCTGAAATTGAACTCGCGGCGCCACTGAACGCCGCCAGAAATTTCGAGAACGTCGAGGCGTTCGGGTCCGAGTTGGCGCAGGAATTTGAACGACTGGCGGTACATCACGACACGAACCCAATCGACCGTGTCGTAGCCTATGGTTTGAAGCACGGTTCTCAGCCGGCGCTTGACCTCAGGGTGATGGTGGATCGAAAAGAGGCTCATTACGCCTTCCTCTTTTCCTGCCGCTGCTTCCCGGGAACAGCATTGAGGACAATCCCGACAATACGCCCACCGACATTCTGTAGCGCGTCGATCCCTTCCTCCAGACCATCGAGTTTGGTGACGCCTGCGCGCGCCACGAGGACAACCGCATCAAGAAGGGGCGCAACGGCGCGGGCGTCGGCGGAGTCTTTCAGGGCAGGAAGGTCGACTATCGTGATATCGAACCACTTCTTGAAATTAGCCAGAGACAAGGATGCGCGCTGGGACGAGAGCCTGTCGCCTGGCGACGCACCGTCGTCGAAAGGCCCTACCGGCAGGACGGTCAGATACTCCTGTTGGTCGGTCTTCAGGAGCGAGTAAGGGTCGGCACTGGTCAGAAGTTCGCTCAGTGTCTTCGCTCCCTCCGGGGCGAAACAGCGGCTGACGGTCGGGTTTGAGGCGCAAGTGTCGATCAGCAGGGTCCGTGAGCCCGAGGCCGCGTGCAGGAGCGCCAGATTGGCAGCGACCGTCGTTGTTCCGGATGCTCCATGGATGCCGACGATACCGATGACACTGATCTTCCGCTGATGGCATAGGCCGGCAAGGGTTGCTTTCAGCTCGCGAAAGTCCCGTAGAAGGACCGCTCGCGATTTTTGCCGGCTACCCGCCGGTTTTTGCTGAGAAGCTTCGGCTCGTCGCACCGCGACGATAGGAATAGGGGGAGATTTTTCAGGATTGCTCCGGGCGACGGGAACCAGGGAAACAGCTCCCAGGCACGGCAGGTCGGTTCCCTTGGCAATGTCGGACAGTGAGGAAATCCTTCGGTTCATTGCCTGTCGAACCGAAGCTATCGCCGTGCCCGCGACGATGCCAAGCAACGCCGCGAAGGCCATGATGATGGTCGACTTGGGCTCGGTCTTCGTGAGGGGCGCCGTGGCCTGCGTAACAAAACGCGCGTCCGAAACGGGGTAGGAGATCCGTTGCCTCGTTTCAGCCCAGCGCTCCAGGAATCCTTCATAGACCTTGCGATAGGTATCGGCGACGCTTTGCAACTCACTGAGCTTGAACTGGCCGCCGGCCGTCTGCGAGCCATCGCCCTGTACCTTGAACTGCTCCACCGCCCGATCCGAGGCAAAGACCTGTTCGCGCAGTTCGCTCAGCCGCCCGGAGAGCCAATCGGCCGCCTGCGTCGCCGCGCTCGACTTCAACTCCACGTCCTTCGCGATGTAGGACCGTGCAATGGCGTTGGCGATCGTTGCGGCCTTCTCCGGATCGCTCGAGTTGAAGGCAATGTCCAGAACCGAAGATTGGCCGACGCGACGGACCCAGAGACGGCCCCGCATCACGGCGATCAGGAACCGTTCCTTGTCGGCAGTGCTCGTCTCCATTTCCTTCGCAGGGTTGAACGCCAGCATGGCCTGGAGATCGGCCGAAGAGGCTGTCGCTAGCCACGACCGTATGATCGACGCGACCGTTGGAGACTGCGCCGCCAGCTCGGGATCATCGAGGAGGTTCAACTCCCGGATCGTCGAGCGAAGCACGTCGTCGGACTTGATGACCTCAATCTGGCCTTCGATCACGGCATCGTCAGGCAGGTTCGATGGTTGGTCTCCGGGTTGTTCCGCGTACATCCGCGTTATCAGCTGCGCCCTTGCCACATAACTGGGCGGAGTATTGAGGATGTAGAGAAGCGCAGTGCCGACAAAGAACACGCACGACAGGACGATGATCCACCAGTTTGAACGGAGAAAGGGCACAAGATCGCGAAGCCCGACAGTGCGTTGATGTGGCACTGTGCCGGCAGCGGCACCCGGACCAAGATCGCTGGGGGAGATCTGCGTATACATTGCTCAGGCGTCTCCGAGGCTCAACGTATCGGCTGGGCGGAAGGACCGATTGCCAGCGGCGCCAAAACTGCACCTTGGCGGGTGAAAGCAGTCGTCCGTGCGGTGAAGGGAACGCTGGCAAGGCCAGCGCCGATGCTGAAGAACAGGCCGAGATCCGCACCGGCCGCGCTGATCGACGCCGCAATGAATTGGGCAAGGCAGGCAACGCCGCCAGCCCGCATGACCATCGCTTCCATGCTCCTCGAACCTGGCTGCATGGGCGGCATCCGCGACAGGCGGACCAGGAAAGCACCGAACAGCAAAACTCCCGGCACGCCAACGCTGGCCGCCAGGGCCACGATGAAACTCGACGCTCGCACACTTCCCAGTCCAGCGCCCATGCCGCCGGTGTCCAAAAAGGCGACAAGGGCCTGCCCGTTCCAACGCATGCGCTCGAGGCCTGATTGGGAAGCAAGTTTGTTGACGATTGTCGCGTCGAAGAGACTTGTGATGATGTTCCACACGCCCGGAAGCAGCATAGTTGCCATCAAGACCAGTGGCAGCACCACAAAAGCCAGGCCGATATACGTTACCTGCCGGGACGTCGCGGTGCCTCGCGCTGATCGCAACAGGCAATTCAGAAGGACCATGAGCGAAAAGACAAAGACGGAGGCGTAGGCGGTTGATGATGTCGACAGCAGAATCGTAAGAAGCAGGCCGCAGATCACGCCAAGATGCCTCAGCGGATAGGATTCGAGCCAAAGAGCGAGTGTAAAGGCATATAGGCCGAGTGCCGCATAGCTGTAGGCGCCTGCTTCCGAGAACGACCCGACGATGCGTTTCAGACCGACGACCTCGCCGTCGTGGAGCATTCGGTAGTTCGCGTTGCGGACGAACGAGAGAAACTCCTGCGTGTTCGTCGCGTATGTAACAACATCGGCAGCGGCGAACACGAGGCAGAGGATAGCGGTAAGGACGATGCTCCTCGCTATGATCGTTGCGCCACCTGTCCGCGCATAGGCGGCCACGACGGCGAAACAAACAAGATCCCCGACCAGATAGGCAGCCTGCGTGATATTGCTGGCTCGCGGCGCAAGAGGAAGCACCTGGATGCCGACCTCCTCACCATACCGCGCCAGCGAGAAGACATATGTCAGGTCGGCGAAGATGCGTGGCAGGAAAAACGCCGAGATGCATCCGTACACAACGAACAGCATGAACCAGAACCCGGCATTGGGAAAGACGAGGCTCTGCAGGGCAGCCTGACGAAGCTTTGTCCTGAAAAGAACCGCAAGCGCCAGGAATGCCAACAGAAGATGGGCCGGCTGAATGCTCGCCCCGCCGACCGCGGGGAGCTTGATTGCCGCCGCCGCGCCCAGAAGCGTTGTCGGACAAAACAGGTAAAAGCCAAGCTTGGGACCTTTCCAAAGGATCAGGAGGCCCGCGAGAAGGCAGATCGCACCGATGAGTTCGAGGGTCACGCCATGGCCCTTTCCCCCTGTCCGGCTGCTTCATTTCCGACCGTACGGCCTGCTCCTGGCGGCCGCATGATCTTCCTGAGGCCATCGGCCATTTCGCGCACGCCCGACCGGGCCAATTCGAGCGACGCTCGATGGCTTGCCATGGAAATCGGGTTTGAAATTGCCGCGGCAACCCTGGAAGCGATCTCGTCGTTTGACGTGCGCTCCAGGTCGAGCACCGCGTCGTGCTGACCGACCGCGGCGAAGAAGGCTTCCAGCTTTGCATCCCACCGCAGGCCGATTGCCGGAACCCTGTAGGAGTAGGCGAGAATGCAGGCGTGCAGGCGGTGTGCAATGACAAGGTCGAACGACGCGATCAGGCGCGCCAGCTCCGCCGGGTTTGCGCAGCGAGGCGAAATAATGACCCGGTCGCCAATCATGCCAGCTTGGCCGAGCCTGCCGCTGCACTGCGCCAGAAACAGCTCGTCCTCGCCCGCGCCGTTGGTAAAGCAGGTGACAGTATATTTTTCCGCTACCAACCGCTCGATGAGCGCAACCGTGCGATCGATTACGGCTTGCGCGGAGCCCCGAAGTGCTCCGCCGTGGTGGCGCAGCACGGCGGGGTGGGTGATACAAAGACCGATGGTTCCTTGATGACCACGCAAGGCTGCCAGAGCCGGCCACAAATCGGATGCAAGGACTCCTGGATCAAGGCATGACTTCGGGAAAGGTGAGCCAAGTTCCTTCAGCCGGGCGGCGGACGCTTCATCGCGCGCAAAGACGACATTGGGCTGGCAGGTCGTCAAAACACGGTTGAACAATCGTCGCCCGGTTGATGAGCGGCTGGCGGTCGCGCCCACACCGTAGATGCCGAATGGAACGCGGGCAGCGCTGCACGCTTCAGCCGCGGCAGCAAGCTTCAACGGAAAATTGAGATCTCCATCCTGAAAGAGCTGCCCGCCACCGAAGATGGCAAATTGGCAATCACGGACCCCTTCAGAGTAGAATCGCAAAAGCCGCCGTCGCAGTTCCACGCCGAGCACCGTCTGCACGGCGACGTCCCGCGCCCTCGAAGGGAGGCGGTCAAGCAACCACAGCGACGTCGCCCGCTTCGCGCCTCCTGCCGGGGCGGACCATTCCGTGCGACCCGCCAGATCGATTGAACGGAAGTTCCACGAGGCAAAATGTCTGCGCAACTCATCCTCAAGGCATAGAGCAATGACACCGTCCCCGAGGTTCTGGCTGTATTTGAGATTAAAGAGGGCGGCGCTATTCGGCATGTTTGACCCGAGCGGTGGGCATGACTGTCGAGGGGCCAAGCGGATAGCTGGGGCGCACCCGTTCCGATTTCTTTCGCTTGAGACGGTGAACGGTGGTTGCCTGGACTCTCTTTGCTTGCACAGCGTCGTCGATGGCTTGGCTGATTTCGTTCTTGAAGCGCGCCTTCCCGAAAGTCGCCGCATGACTGGCGATCCGTTGCGGATCAAAGCGAAGGGTTTCGAAATTCCGGATCGCGCCTGTCAGGCTTTCTACGGTCTGCTCCTCGAAGAAGACGCCCGTTTTGCCTTCAAGGACCGTCTCGCAGGCGCCTCCTCGGCGGTACGCTATCACGGGGCGACCGCTCGCCATCGCCTCGACCGGCACGATGCCGAAATCCTCTTCTCCTGGAAAAATCAGCGCCTTGGCCTGCGCGTAGGAAGAACGCAGGACATCGACCGGCTGGGAACCCAAAATCTCGATTGTGGGGCCGGCAAGCCTGCGAAGTGCGGAAACCATATCGCCGCCCCCAATGACGACCAGCCGCTTTCCCAGTTTGTTGAAGGTTTCCACGACGAGGTCCGGACGTTTGTAGTGAACAAGTTCGCCAACCATGAGATAGAAATCACCGGCCGGTGTCTCCGAGCCGACGTGAAACAATTCTGTATCGACCGGTGGATAGACGACGGTGGCACTACGACCGTAATAGCGCTCGATTCTGCGGGCGACATTGTAGGAATTGGCTACGAATGCATCGACCCGGCCGGCGCTGATCTGGTCCCAACCCCTGAGATAGTGGGCGAGCGCCGGCATCAGCAGCCGCGTCGTCATTCCGGCCCCGGAGCGGTACTGATGGTAGAGATTCCAAATGTAGCGCATCGGCGAGTGGCAGTAACAAACGTGAACGGAATCCGGATGGGCGATGACGCCCTTGGCGGGGCCGGATTCGCTGCTGATAACCAGGTCGTATCCGCTCAGGTCGAGCTGCTCGAGCGCCATGGGCATCAGCGGCAGGTACTTCTTGTACATGGTCGCCGCGAACGGCAGCCGCCCGACAAAGGTCGTCGTTACCTTATGGCATGAGATAGACCGGGATACAGCCTCCGGTAAATAGACATGCGTATACAAATCAGCTTCAGGGTAGAGATCGCAAAGTGCTTCAAGCACTCGTTCGCCGCCACGCATCCCCACTAGCCAATAGTGAACGATAGCTATTTTCATGTGCGAAGAAGGACCATTGGTGATCAATAAGATCCCCGTGCAAAAATAACTACAGGAATAGTTCTTAGAATTATCGCGATGTCGTAGAGCATCGACCAATTCATGCAATAATTCTTGTCCATCTGGACACGAGTTTCGTAGGACGTGTCGCTTCGTCCGCCCACCTGCCATGCGCCCGTCAAGCCGGGTCGAACGCTCACGTACAGCGCAGCCTCGGCCCCGTAGTAGGCAAGCTCCTCCGCAACGATCGGTCTCGGACCCACAAGGCTCATCTCACCACGCAAGACGTTGATGAGCTGGGGGAGCTCATCGAGGCTCGATCTGCGCAAAGCGGCCCCGATCGGGATGAGGCGCGGATCAGCCCTCAATTTGCGATTGGTGGCCCATTCGACAGCCATCTGCTCATTGCTTGTCAAATATTGAGCCAACTTCTCCTCGCCATCGACCGCCATTGTTCGGAATTTCAGGCAGTCGAAGGGACACGCTAAGAAGCCGATGCGCCTGTGCGCAAAAAAGATCGGTCCGTCGTCGAATAACTTAATGGCAATTGCCGTAATAAGAAAAAATGGTGAAAATAATATTATCAATATCAAAGAAACGACTATATCAAATAGCCGTTTTTGTATTCCACCGATTGGGTTTATACTAGCCGATGGTACTAACGAAACATCGATACGAGCGGGATGTCTTCCGAACGGGATACCTAGTTCGTGATTCATGCCATAAGCCTCATGCAAGCTGTTCGGCAGGAAAGCGCGATCTCAAGCAGCCTTTTAGATGCGTAGGAGCCGGGTCGCTGTGACCGCGGGCACAGGGACACACGAATCTTTCCATATGCCCTGTCAGCCTGTCTGAGGTACCTCACCGTGCCAGTTGCTGGGCGCCGCCAACGGAGCCGCGGCGGTAAGAAAGGGATATTGCGGGCAGATTTTTTTTGGAACCTTTTTGCTCTCCGGTCAGTTTAAGCGCTGGTCCCGGCACTTTGAGTGCGCGGGTGAGAACGCATGGACGTTGGGCGGTGTTCCAGGCTCCCGCTCCTGGAGCCTGAGGGGGCGCATCACGCTCTCAGAAGAGATAGACCATGGACTGCGGAGTTGACATTCGGATCAATCAGCTCGCCACGGTAAGAATCTTCCGGCACTTAGGACAGGAGATTCTTGCTGAACTGGCGGAGGCTGCCACGCTGCGGAAGTTTGCCGAGGATACGACTTTTGTCCATCTCGGTGACGCATGTTCTTATATATACGTCATTGTTAGCGGAAAGGTGCGCCTGAGTGTCCCGCTCCCTGATGGCCGGGAGTTTATATTTTCCGACCTCGGCCCCGGTGACGCATTCGACTTGAACAATTTGTTCGTTTCGCGAAACAGCCGCATGAACGCTGCCTCAATTTTCGAAAGCGATATCCTGCAGATCAAAGTTGCTTTCATGGCAAATCTCTTCGACCGGCACCCCGATCTCGGCATCAAACTGATCCCGTTTTTCTGCCAGGCAGCACAGGAGGCGCAGGAGCGCGTCATTCAGAGTACGGCCAATACGCTCTCCATGCGATTGGCGAGCACGCTGTTGAGAATCACTAGAGAACGGCAGAATGCGGCAAATGCCAATGCGCAGACGCAGCGCATACGGCTTTCGCAGACCGACCTCGCGGCGATGGTTCCGGCCTCGCGAGAGAAAGTGAATCGCTGCTTGCGAGAGTGGGAACGACGGGATCTCACCCAATACGACAACGGGTCGATCACAATCCTCGATCGCAACGGGCTGACGTCCATCGCCCTGGGCGAAAGGAGAGGCAGCTTGCCGCAGTGATCAAATTTCGTAACTGAGGAGGCATACCTTCGCTCAATTCGATATTTTTTGATTGGAATGCGCCAACGGCGTTGCTAAATTTGGAGGTCGTCAGCAGCCTGACGTGAGAGTGGATTGTGCTCCCCCGAGGGATGGATGGAGGGCAGTATGTTCTCGGAACCTGTTACCAAACCCGACGCACGAAAACCTGGTATCTTCTATCCTGAGGATATTGCGGACCTGCAAGCGCTGTTCGATGAAGCCTGTCGGATGAACAAGGCCCCGCGCGGTTCCGAGGAGGCCAACTGCATTGCCCAGAGGCTGATGTGGGCCTGTCGAGCGGGCGTGACAAACGGGGACTTGCTGAGGCAGATCGCGACGGCAAGTGAAATCGAGAAGGGCATCGAGCCATCTCGCGCGGCGTGATCTGCTGGCCGCACAAGTCACTACGCCCCTCACTTGGATTTTTCCCCCTCGGAGGCATTTGTGTAAACTTTGAATTAATCACGGTCGTAAGTATTGCGTTAACCGTAATTTGACGATTGCCGCTGCAGTGTCCGTTTCGGGCAAGGTGAATTTCGGGACGGGGGTCCGAAAATGGCGGCGTCGCGACTGATAATCCTTAGTGTGGCCGTGGCGGCGGCAGGTGGCGCCGGCTACATTGCAAAAAAAATGTCGGGCCCTCCTCAGGAAGTGGCGGCCACGGTTCAGCCAAGCATACCTGCTCTGGCAACGACGAAGGTCCTCGTTCTCTCAGGCGATGTGCCGATGGGTGCCACCGTCGATGGCCTGCTGCGCTGGCAGGATTGGCCGGCCGATGCGGTCGGCGCGAATTTCATAACGCGAGACGTGGAAGCCGACGCGCTGGAAAAGCTGAAAGGCTCCATTGCGCGGAGTGCAATGTACAGCGGCGAGCCGCTTCGCCGCTCCAAGCTGATCGGCGAAGGCCAGAGCTTCATGTCGTCGATCCTGCCTTCGGGCAAGCGCGCCATCGCGACCCAGATCGCCGCGGACACGTCGGCGGGCGGGTTCATCCTCCCAAACGACTTTGTTGACGTGATCATGACACGGCGCGCTCAAGGCGCCGCCGGAGGAGATGGTTTCATTACCGAAACGATCCTCAAGAACATTCGCGTTCTGGCCATCGATCAGGCAATTCAGGAAGACGAGGAAGGCCGCAAGGTCAAGGTGGGCGAGACCGCAACGCTCGAGCTTACCCCGCAACAGGCCGAGATCATTACGGTAGCGCAACAGATGGCCGATCGGCTGACGTTGGCGCTTCGCGCGACCGCGGATGCCCAGGAAAAGTCGGAAGGCGAAGCCGACTATCTCGTTTCGGGCAATGGCCGCCGCGGCACGGTCAGGTTGATCAGGTCGGGCGAAGTTACCGAAGTGGGGGCAAGGAAATGATCTCAGTGACCCACCAACCCACGTTCGAGACCGGCAGTTCCCGACGCAGCCGCCCGGCGTGTTCCTGGGCGACGCTACTGTTTGCAGCACTGTTTGCGCTTACAGCCGCGATGACGGGCAGCGGCGCTGAAGCGGCAGACAGCAGCGCGCAAACCACATCGGCGACCAACGTCCAGAGAATCAAGCTCGGGCTGAACAAGTCGATCGTCGTCGACCTTCCGAGCGATGCCTATGACATTCTGGTCGCCAATCCCGGTGTGGCCGACGCCGTGACCCGCACCGCGCGCCGGATATACCTTTTCGGCAAGCAGGTTGGTGAAACGAACATCTTCGTGTTCGGCCCGAACGGCGAACAGATTGCCAACCTCGACCTTTCGATCGAACGCGATGTCGCGGGACTGGAAGACTATCTGAAGCGGTTCATTCCCAATTCGGAAATCACGGTTGAACTCATCAACGACAACGTGGTTCTGACAGGTACCGTGGAGACCCCGCTCGACGCATCGCAGGCAGCGCAGCTTGCGCAAGTGTTTGTCACCGGCGGCGAGGCAACGACCGGCCAATACTCGCAAACGGCAGCCGGCGGTTCCCCCAATGGCGGCGTGGACATCAACAATCCGGACCAGACACGGCAGATCAGCCAGATCGTCAACCTGCTCGAGATCATCGGCGAGGATCAGGTCACGCTGAAGGTGACGGTGGCGGAAGTCAGCCGCTCCGTCATGAAACAGCTCGGCGTTAACCTGATCGGTTCCGACACCAGCAACGGCATAACCTGGGGCGCGATCAGCGACACTCTGATGGGATTGGGCAAGCCCCTGTCGGACTCGCAGCTATCAATCGGTACCTCCGTGCTCACCGCCTATATCAACGCGATGGAACAGGCCGGGGTCATGAAAACGCTGGCAGAGCCCACGTTGACGGCGGTGTCGGGGGAAAAGGCGACGTTCCAGGTCGGCGGCGAATTCAACCTTCTCACCGGTCAGGCGGTCGCCAGGGGCGACAAGACGAAGAATGAATCCGACACGCTCACCTACGACATTGAAAAGCTCGAATACGGGATCGGCCTGGAATTCCAGCCGGTCGTGCTGTCTCCGGGCCGCATCAGCCTGAAGATCAGAACGGCCGTGTCTGAACCGACGACGGAAGGCTCGATCGGGCTTTCAACGGGGCTCGCGGGAATTCCCGGCGCCAACTTGCTGTCCATCCGCAAGCGGCTGGCGGACACGACTGTGGAATTGCCCTCCGGCGGCTCCATGATGATCGCGGGGCTGGTTCGCGACGACATCAGGCAGGCGATCAACGGGCTGCCGGGACTGTCCAAGATCCCCGTGCTCGGCACGCTTTTCCGCAGCCGCGACTTCGTCCGAAATGAAACCGAACTCGTGATCATCGTGACGCCCTATCTCGCACGTCCTGTCGCGCGGACCGCGCTTGCGAAGCCCGATGACAACTTCAATGCCGCCAGCGACGGAGCCGGCATGTTTCTCGGACGCGTCAACCGCGTCTACGGCACGATGCAGACGAACAGACCCAACGGCCGCTACCACGGCGTGGTCGGCTATATCTACAAGTGATCGGGGGGCGGGCATGTTTGATGATGTGAGATCAAGCGCCGGGGCGGGCGTTTCCAGCAGGCTTGCGGCCTTGCGCGCCGCATCGGCGCTTGCAGTGGTCGCGGCGGCTCTTCTTTCGGGATGTGCAAAGCGCGACAGCATCACGGTCGGCGCGGTGCCTGACGATTATCGGACAAACCATCCGATCGTCATCGCCGAACAGGAGGAAGTGCTCGATCTGCCGGTCGCTGCCAGCGATCACGGTATCACCGACCCGCAGCGCGTGGCGCTCAGGGGGTTCCTCGCAAACTACGACAGGAGCGCGTCGCCGGTGCTTAGGATCCTTGTCCCGTCGGGCGCAGCAAACGACCTTGCGGCGTCGAAGGCTGCAAAAGACTTCACCCGGGTCGCCGTAGCCAATGGCGTGCCGAGATCGAGGGTCGTGATCATGTCCTATCAAGCGGCCGCAGCTGAGACATCGGCGCCCATTCGCGTGGCATTCACAGCGATGAGAGCCCAGACGGGAAAATGCGGCCGGTGGCCGGAGGACATACTGAAGGACGGCGCGGCCAACAAGCACTACGCGAATTTCGGCTGTTCATACCAAAACAATCTCGCCGCCCAGGTCTCCAACCCCGCGGATTTTCTCGGTCCGCGCAAACCTGATCCCATCGATGCGGAGCGCAGCGACGTCGTCATTCAGCGCTATCGGGTCGCGCCGACATGGATCGAGCCGCCGCAGCGGGAAGTCTTCTTCTAGAGCGTCGGAGCCAAAAGTGCGGAGCGGATGGCATTGGTCGAGGAAGGGAATACGGAATGAGCAATCTGGCCCACGATACCGAGCGCGACGAACACGACCCGTCGCAGGCCGACGTCAAGTCGATGCATGCGTTGCGGCCGGTACCGCGCATCTCGATCCAGGCTTTCTGCGAGACCGAAAGCGTGGCCATCCCGATTGAACGCGCGGGCGAAGACCGGCGCATGGCAAAGGCGCATCTGAAAGTCCACATGGGCGGCGTTTCGACGGCGGTCGAATTCTACCAGACCGCGCCGACGCCCAACCTGATCATTCTGGAATCGCGCCGCGAACCGCGGGAACTGATCGAGGCGCTGAGGCAACTGGCCGAACACTGCGATCCGAATTCGAAGGTGGTGGTCATCGGCCACTACAATGATGTCTGGCTCTACCGCGAGCTGATCCGGTCGGGCATTTCGGAATACGTCGTCGCTCCGATCTCGATGGCCGACATCGTCGGGGTGATCGCATCGATATTCGTCGATCCGGAAGCCGAGCCGATCGGAAGGTCGATCGCCTTCATCGGCGCGAAGGGCGGCGTCGGTTCCTCGACCATCGCCCACAATGTGGCGTGGAGCATGTCGTCGCTGTTCGGCTCGGATGTGGTGGTCGCCGACCTCGACCTTCCGTTCGGAACCGCCAACATCAACTTCGACCAGGATCCGGCTCAAGGCATCGCGGAGGCGGTATTTGCGCCGGATCGCATCGACGAAGTCTATCTCGACCGGCTACTGGCGCAATGCGCCCAGCACCTTTCGCTGCTGGCCGCCCCTTCGACGCTCGACCGCGTCTATGATTTCGACGCGGACGCATTCGCCCATCTTATCGACACGGCGCAGCGCAGCGCACCGGTCATCGTTCTCGATGTGCCGCATGCCTGGAACGGGTGGACGAGGAACACGCTGATGCAGGCCGACGAAATCGTCATCACAGCCACGCCCGAGCTCGCGAACCTTCGCAACACGAAGAACCTCGTCGACATGCTCAAGAAGCTGAGACCCAACGACAGTCCGCCGAAGCTGGTCGTCAACCAGGCCGGCGTGCCCAAACGCCCCGAGATCACCGCCGCCGACTTTGCCGAACCTCTCGGAATCCAGCCGATGGCTGTTCTGCCGTTCGACCCGCAGCTTTTTGGAAACGCGTCGAACAACGGACGAATGCTCGGCGAAACGGACGCCAAGCACGCCATCGTGCAAATGGTCAACGAGATGGCACACATTCTGACCGGCCGCAGCGAGATCAAGGCCAGGAAGAAAGCCGGTCTTGGCAATCTGATCGGTAAGCTGAAGTTGAAAAAGAAATGACGGTCCGCGGGCGGTAATCGGCCATGTTTGGAAAACGAGGCAACGACAGCGGAAGCCGTGGGATACCGGAATTCCGTTCACCAACGGCGCCGCCATCGGCGGGCGGGACGACCGTCGCGCCGCGCGCCGCCGCCGCCCCGCAGCCGGCGACTGCGACAGCCAGGCCGGCAGAGCCGCGAACGCAGATCGCGCCGCCGCCTCTGGCGCCGGAGCGCAATGTTCAGCGCGAGCGCAGCGAGCTCTACTACGACACCAAATCCCAGGTCTTCTCGGCGCTCATTGACACGATCGACCTGTCCCAGCTGGCCAAGCTCGAACCCGAAAGCGCGCGGGAGGAGATCCGCGATATTGTCAATGACATCATCGCGATCAAGAATCTCGCGATGTCGATCGCGGAGCAGGAGGAACTTCTCGAAGACATATGCAACGACGTTCTGGGTTACGGTCCGCTCGAGCCACTGCTGGCGCGCGACGACATTGCCGACATCATGGTGAATGGATCCAGGCAGGTCTACATCGAGGTCAATGGCAAGGTCGAGCCGACCGGCATCCGCTTCCGGGACAACCAGCAGCTTCTCAACGTCTGTCAGCGCATCGTCAGTCAGGTCGGCCGGCGTGTCGATGAGTCGAGCCCTATCTGCGACGCACGCCTGCCGGACGGCTCGCGCGTCAACGTAATCGCGTCGCCGCTGGCCATCGACGGCACCGCGCTCACGATCCGGAAATTCAAAAAGGACAAGCTGACACTGGACCAACTGGTCAAATTCGGCGCGATCTCGCCCGAAGGCGCTGAAATCCTGAAGATTATCGGCCGGGTCCGTTGCAACATCGTCATTTCAGGCGGCACAGGCTCAGGCAAGACGACGCTGCTGAACTGCCTGACGAACTACATCGATCGCGACGAACGCGTGATCACATGCGAGGATTCGGCCGAACTCCAGCTGCAACAGCCGCATGTCGTGCGCCTTGAAACGCGCCCGCCGAATCTCGAGGGCGAAGGCGAAGTGACGATGCGCGATCTGGTAAAGAACTGCCTGCGCATGCGGCCCGAGCGCATCATCGTCGGTGAAGTTCGCGGACCGGAAGTGTTTGACCTGCTGCAGGCGATGAATACCGGCCATGACGGCTCGATGGGCACCATTCACTCGAACTCGCCGCGCGAGTGTCTCAACCGTATCGAATCGATGATCGCGATGGGCGGCTATACGCTGCCTCAGAAAACGGTGCGCGAAATCGTGGTCGGCTCCGTCGATATCATCATTCAGGCCGCGCGTCTTCGCGACGGGTCGCGCCGCATCACGCACATCACCGAGGTGGTGGGCATGGAAGGCGATGTCATCATCACGCAGGATATCATCCTTTACAACATCAAGGGGGAAGATGCTTCAGGCCGGCTGATTGGCCAGCATGTTTCGACCGGTATCGGCCGGCCGCAATTTTGGGAGCGCGCCCGCTACTATGGTGAGGAGCAGCGGCTGGCGGCCGCGCTGGAAGCCATGGAAAACCGCGTTGACTAGAGCATGATCCCGAAAAGTGTGTAGCGGTTTTCGGAAAAAGATCATGCAAAATCAAAGAATTAGAGCGCGGCGACGATTCCAATTGAAATCACCGCGCTCTAGCAGCGCGCACGGGGGCGGCAATGTTCGGCATCGACAGTTCCATCCTGGCATTCGTCCTTCTCGCCGGCTCCAGCGCCGGTGCAATGGCCTATGCCTTCCTTTTCAAGACCATTGCGAACGAAAAAAACGTCGGCAAGCGGCTGGAAACGGTCAAGAGGTCGGACACGGACCGGGCAGTCGCCAAGGCTTCCCGCGACAGGGTGGCGGAGGTCGCAAAGCGACGCAAAACCGTTCAAGACACGCTGAAGGAGCACGACGACAAGCAGAGATCCAAGGACCGAAACGTCAAGAAGCCGCCGCTCAGAATGCAGCTCAGACAGGCCGGCACGCAGATTTCAGTGGAGCGCTTCTACGTCTACTCCGTGATATGCGGGCTCGCGGCCACCGTTCTTGCGTTCCTGGCAGGTGCGCCGCTCATCATCCTTCCCGGTGCGCTGCTTGCAGGCGTCGTCGGCTTGCCGCGCTGGATCATCGGCTTCAAGCGATCGCGCCGGGTGAAAAGATTTCTCCAGGAATTCCCCAATGCGCTTGACGTGATCGTTCGCGCCGTGAAATCCGGCCTTCCGCTGAATGACGGCATCCGGCTGATCGCGTCGGAGTCTCCCGAACCAGTGCGCTCGGAATTTCGCCGAATCGTAAAGTCCCAGCAGCTTGGACTTTCAATTCCGGACGCTGCCATGCGCATGGGCGAAACGATGCCATGCCCGGAGGCGAGTTTCTTCGGCATCGTCATCCAGATCCAGCAGCAGGCGGGCGGCAATTTGTCGGAAGCGCTCGGCAATCTTTCGCGTGTGCTTCGCGATCGCAAGAAGATGAAAGCAAGGGTGCAGGCGCTCTCCATGGAGGCCAAGGCGTCGGCGGTGATCATCGGCGCGTTGCCTTTCATCGTCGCCTTCCTCGTCTATCTGTCGAGCCCGACCTACATCATGCCGCTCTTCGTCACCAGTACCGGCCACATGATCCTGGGCTGCTCGGGCATATGGATGTCGATAGGCATCTTCGTGATGCGCAAGATGATGAACTTCGAGGTATAGGGTGCATGACCGACCAAGTCATAAAGTCGCTGACCGACCCGTCCTTTTTGATCGCTCTTCTGGTCGCGATTGCCGTCTTTGCCACGGTCTTCACGATGCTCCCCGCGTTGAGCGGAAATCAGATGAAGACTCGGATGAAGGCAGTCGCGCTGGAACGCGAGGAATTGCGCGCCCGCCAACGGGCGCGGCTTGCCGCGGAATCCGACCGCCGCCGCAAAGGCGGCCTGCGCGAGGAGGAATCGTTGGGCATGCGCAGCATCGTCGATCGGCTCGACCTGCGGCGGGCTCTGGTCGACGAGAGCACGATGTCCAAACTGAAAAATGCCGGCTTTCGTGGCCAGAACCCGCTGACGAAGTTTCTGTTCTTCCGGCTCGTCCTGCCATTTGTCGGATTCACGCTGGCTGTGATCTATCTGTTCGCATTCGGCGGGTTGGCTGACCAGACGCCCATGACCAAACTCATCGTCAGCGTCGTGGTCGCCTATGGCGGCTTTTACGCGCCGCTCCTCTATGTTTCCAACCGCGCGACCAAGCGCAGGAAATCGATCCAGCTTGCCTGGCCGGATGCGCTTGACCTCATGCTCATCTGCGTGGAATCGGGCATGTCCGTGGAGGCTGCGTTCCGCAAGGTTTCGGAGGAAATCGGCTCGCAGTCAGTGGCGCTTGCCGAGGAATTCGTGCTGACCAATGCAGAGCTTTCATTTCTGCAGGAGCGCAAGGCAGCCTATGAGAACCTCGCAAGCCGCACCGGCCTTGAGAGCGTGAAGTCGGTTTCGCAGGCGTTGATCCAGGCCGAGCGTTACGGCACCCCGGTCGCACAGGCTTTGCGCGTGCTTGCCAACGAAAGCCGCGAGATGCGCATGAACGAAGCCGAGAAGAAGGCCGCCGCGCTTCCTCCCAAGCTCACCGTTCCGATGATCCTGTTCTTCCTGCCGGTCCTTTTTGCCGTCATTCTGGGACCGGCCATCATGCAGGCTCTGGCGCTCAGGGTCGGATGATCAATTCGTTTAGAGCGGTTCCCACTCTGACGGAATCGGTGAACCGCTCTATCTTTTTGTTTTTACGCAATTCCGGACGGAAAACCGGGTCCACTTTCCTGGAATTGCTCTAGGGTTTCTTCTTCTCGTCATCCTTGAGCTGTCTCCAGGCGTTCTGCTGGGAAAGCATGGAGCGCAAATAGGCGACATTGGCCTCGGCCTGCTCGGGCGCCAGTTCCTGGCGCGCGATGTCTTCGGCCTCCTGAAAGCGGCCCTGTAGGCCAACGACCAAGGCAAGGTTTTGCCGTACGCGACTATCCGCGCCTGCCGCCTGTGCCGCCGCCCGCATATGGGTTTCGGCGGTTTTGAGGTCGCCTCCAAGCACATAGGACATGCCAAGATTGGACATGATCGAGGGCTCGTTGGGGTGAAGGTCGAGCGCCTTGCGATAGAGTTCGCGGGCCTGAACCGCTTGGCCGAGCTGATCGAGAATAGCGCCTTCAGCGGAAAGAAGCTTCCAATCGGGGTACTCCGGCGTCTGGGCACGCCTGATGGCATCCAGCGCCGGTTGCAACTGCCCGACGCCCGCCAAAGCCTTGCCGTAGGCGGCCAGCACGGTGCGGTCCTTCGGCATGCCGATGGCAAGCTTGCGCATCACGGCAAGCGCCTGATCGGCATTTCCGTTCATCTGAAGCACCTCAGCGTAGCGAAGGGCGGTACCCTTGTCGCCCGGATCGCGCGCGTAGGCCCGGCCGAGCGAGCTGGCAGCGCCGTGAAGCTCACCGGCAGACATCTGCTCGACAGGCTTGCCGTGGGAGCGCGACAGCGATCCGGTGGTCATGCGGTCCTTTGCACAGCCGGCGAGCCCGGCGGAGAGGATGCACGCAGCCGAAAGCAGGAGAAGTCTCTTGCCGGTCGCGTTCGGTCGTTGTCTGCTCGACATGTCGGTTTCGCCCCCAATCCCTGCGCGGCTGTTGCCCCAGCCGGCTACCCACCCGGAGAAATAATCTGTTAACCCTAATGGATGGTTAAAAAGCGATTCTAGACTACAGCGTTGCGCGTCCTTTCGGACGCGCAACGGACGCTGTATCTCTTCGAATCTCCGCATTGTGCTTTCCGAAAATCACGATGCAGTGGCCGCTGAACCGCATATCGAAGGAACCACCTCGCATGGCCGTCGAATTCATCGAATCCAAGTCGCGCAGCGCCCGCCCGGTGTACTTGGTTGCCAAGAACGCGCTCGCCGGCGTCGGTCTCGACCCGGCGTCGCTGGCGTGGGCCGCCGCCAATGATTTCAACGGACAGTCGGATCGCGTGTTGATCCTGCCGGGGGAAAACGGTGCTGTTGCCGGTGCTCTGCTCGGAACCGGCGCGGAAGACCAAGGCTTCGGCTCGCTCGCCGCAGGTACGCTCGCCCGCAAGCTGCCGGAAGGCGACTGGTTTTTCGCGACGAGGCCTGCCGACCCTGACCAGGCCGCGATCGGCCTGGCACTGGGTGGCTACGCCTTCACGCGCTACGGAAAGAAGCCGGGCAAGCCGGTCCGTTTCACGCTGCCTGACGGTGCCGACGGCAAGCGCATCGGGCGCGTCGTCGAAGGCGTTTTCCTGACAAGGGACCTTGTCAACACTCCCACTAACGACATGGGCCCTGAAGCGCTGGAGGCGGCTGTGCACGCGCTCGCGAACCGGCACCGGGCGCTGGTTTCAGTGGTGCGCGGCGACGCTCTGCTTGCGAGCAACTTTCCGATGATCCATGCGGTCGGCCGCGCTTCGTCCCAGGCGCCGCGCCTGATCGATATGACCTGGGGCGCAGCGGACGCGCCGAAGGTGACGCTGGTCGGCAAGGGCGTGTGCTTCGACACGGGCGGGTTGGACATCAAGTCGCCGGGCAACATGCTCCTGATGAAAAAGGACATGGGCGGCGCCGCCAACGTACTCGGCCTCGCTTCGATGATCATGGCCGCCGGGCTGCCCGTGCGGTTGCGCGTGCTGATCCCAGCTGTCGAGAACGCCATTTCGGGAAACGCGTTCAGGCCCGGCGACGTCCTGCAGAGCCGGAAGGGCATTACCGTCGAGATCGGCAACACCGACGCCGAGGGCCGGCTTGTGCTTGCCGATGCGCTATCACTTGCCGGCGAGGAAGAAACGGCCCTGCTGATCGACATGGCTACGCTGACGGGCGCTGCGCGCGTGGCGCTCGGCCCCGACCTTCCTCCCTTCTACACAGATGACGACGGACTGGCGGCCGAACTGGCCGATGCCGCCCGCGAAACGGCGGACCCGCTCTGGCGCATGCCGCTCTGGAAACCCTACGACGCGAAACTTTCGTCCAAGGTCGCCGACATGAACAACGTCACGACCGACGGATTCGCCGGTTCCGTTGCGGCGGCACTGTTCCTCAAGCGCTTCGTCGAAAAGGCCGAAAGCTGGGCGCATTTTGATATCTTCGCGTGGAGCCCGAGCGAACGGCCGCATTGTCCGGCCGGCGGCGAAGCCCAGGCAATCCGGGCGATCGAACGCGTACTCTCCAGACGTTATGCCTAGGGTGCGTTGGTATTCAGGTGATGCCGGCCTGCAAATGGCCTGACCTGAATCCCAACACGCCCAAGAGCATCGGACCCGAGACCCTTGGTCAAGCCCGAGGATGACAAGGACGGAGGCGCCGCGGTCGGTTGCCGCGATTCCCGTTTTAAACTACGCTTGACCAAACGATAAAAAACAAGGGGTCACTTCAAAATCGAAACCAGCAAGATCGAAACCAGCCAGAGGTCGTTTCATGTCCAGATTCCTGACGAACGAACGCCTGTTTGCGATGACGCGCCGCGTCGTGCTGAAAGCAGCCGGGACCGGAGCCGCGTTTGCCTCGCTCGGTGCCTTGCCAGGCCGCCTCATGGCCGCCGATCCGCTCAAGGTGGCGGCTATCTACACCGTGCCCGTCGAGCAACAGTGGGTGAGCCGTATCCACAAGGCCGCCAACGCCGCCAAGCAGCGCGGCGACATCGAGTATGTATATTCGGAGAACACGTCCAACAGTGACTATGAGCGCGTCATGCGCGAGTATTGCGAAGCCGGCCACAAGTTGATCGTGGGAGAGGTGTTCGGCGTCGAGGATGCCGCGCGCACTGTGGCGAAGGACTACCCGGACACAGCATTCCTCATGGGCTCAAGCTTCAAGCCTGATCCGGCCGTGGCCAATTTCTCTGTTTTCGACAACTATATCCAGGATGCGTCCTATCTCTCCGGCATAATCGCCGGCGCCATGACCAAGTCGAAGAACATCGGCATGGTTGGCGGCTATCCCATTCCCGAGGTCAACCGGCTGATGAACGCCTTCGTGGCGGGTGTGAAGGAAAGCGCCCCCGACACGAAATTCCAGGTCGCATTCATCGGCTCCTGGTTCGATCCGCCAAAGGCCAAGGAGACAGCATTCGCCCAGATCGACGGCGGCGCCGACCTTCTCTATGCAGAACGCTTCGGCGTTTCGGACGCCGCCAAGGAAAAGGGAGTGCTCGCGGTCGGCAACGTCATCGACACACAGGCCGACTATCCGGAGACCGTCGTCGCTTCGGCGCTCTGGCACTTCGAGCCGACGCTCGACAAGGCGATCAGCGAGGTGAAAGCCGGTTCCTTCAAGGCCGCCGACTACGGCATCTACTCCTTCATGAAGGCCGGCGGCTGTTCGCTCGCACCCTTGGGTACATTCGAAGGAAAAGTGCCTGCCGACGTGATGGCCAAGGTTGCCGAAAAGGAAAAAGCCGTCAAGGACGGTTCCTTCACGGTCGAGATCAACGACGCAGAGCCGAAATCGAGCTGATGGGACTGGTCTCACCTCTTGCGTGAAGAGGTAACCATTCTGCTGCTCTGAGCCGGATGCAATGCCGACGCCCACACCCCTTCGCACCCCCCTCTGGCCTGCCAGAGGGGGGTGCTCAAGGAAAGTTGTAAAAGCATGCATGTCGTTGCTGATCCATCAACCCCCGTCCTGCGCCTCACCGGCATCACCAAGCGCTTCGGCCCGCTGGTCGCCAACGACGCGATCTCGTTTGAGCTAGGGCGGGGTGAAGTCGTAGCGCTGCTCGGCGAAAACGGTGCCGGCAAGACGACGCTCATGAACATCCTCTTCGGCCACTACGTTGCCGATGAAGGAAGCGTCATGGCCTTTGGCCGGGGGCTTGCGCCGGGCGATCCGAAAGCCGCGCTCGACGCCGGCATCGGCATGGTCCATCAGCACTTCACGCTTGCAGATAATATGACCGTGCTCGAGAACATCGCACTCGGTACCGAGCGTATGTGGCGCCTGAAGCTGGACCTCAAGCGCGCGCGCCGGCGCATCGGCAAATTGTCGGAAAGCTTCGGCCTTGCCGTCGATCCCGACGCGCTGGTGGGATCGCTTTCAGTCGGCGAGCGTCAGCGCGTGGAAATCCTGAAGGCGCTCTATCGGGACGCGCGCATCCTCATTCTGGATGAGCCGACCGCCGTCCTTACACCGGCCGAAACGGAGGCGCTCTTTCGCACGCTCAGAATGCTGGTTGGCGACGGCCTCTCGATCATCTTCATTTCTCACAAGCTCAACGAGGTGAAGGCCGTCAGCGACCGTGTGCTGGTTCTGCGCGCGGGCAAGCTCGTTGGAGAGCGCGTAACGGCTGGCACGGCGCTTCGGGAGCTTGCGGCACTGATGGTCGGGCAGAATGTCCCCCAGCTTTCGATCGGAGTGGCTTTGCCGGGGAGAATCCTCTTCGAGCTGAGGAAAGTGTCCACCGCCGGAGACGGTGTGCGCCTCCACGACGTTTCATTCGAAATGCGCGTGGGTGAAATTACCGGAGTGGCGGGAGTTTCCGGCAATGGCCAGTCGGCGCTCGCCGGCCTTCTGGCCGGCACGTTGCGCCCGGCGTCGGGCGAAATGCTGATCGACGGACAGCCGGTCCGCGAATGGTCGCCTCGGCACGCGCTGGCGCGCGGCATCGCGCGCATTCCCGAGGACCGGCACGCAGTCGGCACGATCGGCGACATGAGCGTAACGGAGAACGCCATCCTCGAACAATATCGCTCAAGGCTTTTTAGCCGGATGGGATTTCTCAAGTGGCGCGCTGCTCGTGGTTTCGCCGAAGATCTGGTGAGCGAGTTCGATGTGAAATGTCCGTCTCTCGACGCTCGCGTCCGGCTGCTTTCCGGCGGCAATATGCAGAAGCTGATCCTCGGCCGGGCGCTCGATCCGGACCCTATGATTGTGCTCGCCAATCAGCCTATACGCGGCCTCGATGTTGGCGCGGTCGCTTTTGTGCACCAGCGCCTTTTCGAGGTGCGCAGCAGCGGCGCCGCCATCCTTCTCATCTCGGAAGATCTCGACGAAATCCTGGCGCTTTGCGACAGAATATTCGTGATGTCGAAGGGACGCCTGTCCCCGTCCTCGGCGCGCGGCGAACGCACGGTTCACGAGCTCGGGGAATTGATGGCGGGGCATGGGTTGGAGGCGCCGGCTTCCGGTTCGCAGGAAGGCGTCCCCGCATGATCTGGCCTGGGCCCTGCGCCGGCCGATACCCTCCCGCTTGTGGGGAGGGTCGACGAGCGAGCTTTGCGCAGCAAAAATCGAGAGGCGGGGTGGGGGTTGTCCAGCACGGATCGCTTCTTTTGCCACCCCCACCCGGCCCTTCGGGCCTCCCTCCCCACAAGTGGGAGGGAGGGGGGTTGCGCTACAACGGGCAGGGAGGACCGTCGCGCCATGCGGCTTGAGCCCAAACCAAAGCTGTCCTTTGTCGCAGCGCTCGGGTACCCGCTGGCGGCCATCGTCGCGACACTCGTCGTCGCCTCGCTGCTTGTGCTTGCCGCCGGCGCCTCGCCTTTTTCGGTCTTCTATCTGGTCGCCAAGGGAGCGGCAGGATCGCAATTCGCCCTAGTCGAAACGCTCACCCGTGCGACGCCGCTGATCTTCACGGGCCTTGCAGTGGCGGTCGCTTTCCGGGCGAGGCTCTGGAACATCGGCGCCGAGGCGCAGCTCTATATCGGAGCTGTGGTCACCGTGGTCCTGGGCACTGGCATACTGCCGCTTCACGGCGGGTTGCTGCTCCCGATCATCATGGCGGCCGCGATGGCAGCCGGCGCGCTGCTCCTGCTCGGTCCGGCGATCCTGAAGACGCGTTTCGGCGTCGACGAGGTCGTCACGACGCTGCTCCTCAATTTCATCGTGCTCCTGTTCGTCTCCATGCTACTGGAGGGCCCCTTGAAGGACCCGACGGGCCTTGGCTGGCCGCAATCGCAGAAGGTTGTGGCCGAGGCGCAGCTTCCCCGTCTCATCCAAGGCAAGCGGCTGCATTTCGGCTTCGTCATTGCCATTGCCGCAGCCTTGCTGACCTGGGTCATCATGAAGAAGACAGCGCTTGGCTACGAAATGCGGGCGGTCGGCCATAACCCGGAAGCCGCGCGCTTCGCCGGCATGCCGGTCAACCGTGTCATTGTGAAGACAGCGCTCCTGTCCGGTGGGCTGGCCGCACTTGCCGGCTTCTCCGAGGTCTCCGGCCTGAAGGGCAACCTCACGCTCGATCTGTCGCCTGGGTTCGGCTATTCAGGCATCGTCGTCGCGATGCTGGCGATGCTCAATCCGCTCGGTGTCATCCTGTCGGCGATCTTCGTCGCCGGCATCTTCGTCGGCGCAGATGCAATGAGCCGCGCGGCTGGCGTGCCAAGCTATATTGCCGAAGTCATGGTTGCCACGGCGCTGTTGTCCATGGTGACGGCGCTTCTGTTCGCGCGGTTCAGGGTGAGGTGGGGTGAGTGATGGGAAGTTTGCAGGAATTGCGAACTTTGGCGCTTCTTCGCGCCCCCCTCTGTCCTGCCGGACATCTCCCCCGCAAGGGGGGAGATCAGCTATCGTTCAGGGCTTCGCCAATCATCAGCGTCGCAGGAAGGGAGCCGGACCAAGCGGCCGGCCTGATCTCCCCCCTTGCGGGGGAGATGTCCGGCAGGACAGAGGGGGGCAACATGGAGCACTGCCGTCGATGGACTTCATCGGCACTCGAGGAGCGGCCATAGCATGGACGCTCTCGAAATCCTGCTGACCGCTTCGTTCTGGGTGGCTGCGATCCGCATCGCGTCGCCGCTGATATTCGCCACCCTGGGCGAACTGCTTTGCGAGCGTGCCGGAGTGCTCAACCTCGGCATCGAAGGCATCATGACCGCGGGCGCGTTCGCCGGCTGGTTCACGGTCTATGCCGGCGGCGATCTGTGGACCGGCGTTTTGGTCGCCGCACTCGCCGGCGCGCTGTTCGGCCTGTTGCACGCCGCGCTGACGGTGCCGCTGGGGCTTTCGCAGCATGTGGTCGGCATCGGCATCACGCTGCTCGCCACAAGCCTTACCTATTTCACCTACCGGCTTGCCCTGCCGGAAGTCACGTCGCCGCCGAAGATCGTGCCGTTCCAGCCCTTGCCGATTCCCGGCCTCGCCGAGATACCTCTGCTCGGCCCCGCTTTGTTCAGCCAAACGCCGCTCACTTACCTTGCCTTCGCGGCTGTCGCGGTGGTCAGTTGGGTGCTCTATCGCACGCCGCTCGGCCTGGCGGTCAGGGCGGCCGGCGAAAACCCGTCCGCCGTCGAGGCGCAAGGCATCAGCGTTACCGCTATCCGCATGGGCGCGGTCATCGCCGGCAGCGCGTTGATGGCCATCGGCGGCGCGTTCCTGACGCTATCGGCCTTCAACTCCTTCTTCTTCGGGATGATCAACGGCCGCGGCTGGATCTCGATCGCGCTGGTCGTATTCGGCTCGTGGCGGCCCGGCAAGGCCCTGCTGGGGGCAATCCTTTTCGCGGCTTTCGACGCCTATCAAATCCGCCTCCAGCAGCTATCCGGCGGCATCGTGCCCTATCAGGTCTTCCTGATGATGCCCTACGCGCTTTCCATTCTCGCGCTGATCCTGGTGGCGCGCCGCGCCACCTATCCCAAGGCGCTGATGATCCCCTACCAGAAAGGTGAAAGATAAGGAGTCCAGAGATTTCAGTGATTTATTTTGTATTAACGAAGACCTTACTCGGGAACTGCTCAGACTGCTGCTCAGACGGCCTAGTGGTGAAAGTCTGACGTTTGTACGCTGGATGAATGCCGCTTTCGACCCCGTTGCGGACATTTGTTCGCACTCGATCGAATTCACGCCCATGACCCAAGGCTGTCATTCGCAAACTGATCGATAGACGTCCGCAAACGGCTGATAAGCCGACACAGTGTTGGTGTCCGGCTGCCGCCTTCGCTGATTTCCTTAGGTCACCTTCCTTCATACATCTCTCCCAGCTTTCATACATGTCTCCCAGCTAGTGGACAGACCACTTCGCGACAAGTATGCCTTCCCCAGACATTCAGGAAGGAGCGCGGCATGCGCGAATTGGAAGGGAAGGTGGCTCTGATCACCGGGGCAGGGCGCGGGATCGGCCGGCTAGCAGCCATTCGGCTGGCCGGGCGTGGCGCGCGAGTGGCCCTGGTCTCACGCAGCGCAGGCCAGCTCGCCGACACAGCCGGCGAGATCGAGGCGCAAGGCGGCGTATCGATCGTGATCCCGGGCGATGTGGGGTCGCCGCAATCGGTTGCCGCGATCAAGGCAGAGGTCGAGAACCGCCTCGGAGCCCCCTCGATCCTGATCAACGCGGCAGGTGTCTTCGGGCCGATCCAACTGGTCTGGAAGACCGACCCCGCCGCGTGGATCGATACGATCATGGTGAACGCGATCGGACCCTATCTCACCTGTCACGCCTTCGTGGAAAACATGGTGCGGCAAGGCTGGGGGCGTATCGTCAACATAACCTCCGCCGCCACACTGCACGAGCCAGGCCCGGTCAACAGCGCCTACGGCACGAGCAAGGCGGCCCTTAACCAGTTCACGCGCCACCTGGCGGCCGAGATTACCGGCAGTGGCGTGACTGCCAACGTCATTCACCCCGGTGACGTGAAGACGGACATGTGGGCCGACATCCGAGACGGCGTCGAGGATCTCGGCCCCATCGCCCAGCGCTACCGCGACTGGGCGGCCTGGGTGGAAAGCACCGGCGGGGACGACCCGGAGAAAGCGAGTGACCTGATCGAAGCCCTGATGAGCGAGCGCGCCAAGTCGATCAACGGGCGGTTCCTCTGGATCAAGGACGGGCTACAGTCTCCGATCCCGAGTTGGGGTGAGTTCAAGCCGGCGGAAGCGTGGGAGACGCGATGAGCCAGCAAACTGAACGCACCGGCAGAAAGCCCAAAGTCAGGCTGCAGGCAATCGCCGGCGCGCTGCAGCCGGTGAATGCCGGCGTCGCGCAGTCGGTCGTCAACCGCATCCTCGACCTGGTCAGGACAGGCATGCTGCGCTCCGGCGACCGGCTCCCATCGGAACGCGAACTGATCGACATCCTCAACATCAGCCGGCCGAGCCTGCGCGAGGCGATCCGTGCGCTTTCGACACTGGGAGTCGTCGAAACCCGCCACGGCGGCGGCGCTTACGTCACCGACCTCAAGGCGCGCACGCTGCTCGCCCCGCTCGATTTCTTCCTCGCGCTCTCACAATCCAACCTCGCCGATGTGTTCGAGAGCCGCCGCATAATCGAGATCGAGATCGCGCGGAAGGCCGCGATCAACGCGACTGCCGCGGATGTCGAAACGCTCAACGGGATGCTGGTCGCCCATGAGAAGGTGCTGACTGACCCTGTGGGCTTCCGCATCCTCGATGCGCGGTTCCACGCGCAGCTGTCTGAGATAGCCGGCAACAGCGTGCTCGAGCGCATCGCCTACGGCCTCTACAACATGGGCCTCGATATTCGCCGGCGGGCAACTGAGAACGTAGCCCTCATACGCCGCAGCCTCGATGAGCATACCACGATCGTTCGGGCCATCGAGGCTGCGGACAGCGCCGCCGCCGCGGCCGCGATGGCCGCCCACCTCGACCACATCGAGGCAAGCACCCGCGCAGTGATCGAAGAGGACGTTGCCGCATTCTCGCGACGCTCGAGGAAATCCGACTGAGCGTGCCTGGCCGCGCCCATCTTGCGTTCGGCAGATTGAGTGATTAGGAGTGGTCTGTCCACTTTGGACAAGGGAGGATTCAATGCGTGAAATCTCACGACGCACTCTCGTGCAAGGCGCCGCGGCACTCGGCATCGCAACGGCGCTCGGCGCGACCCGCGCTCTCGCCGCTAACAACCCGCCCAAGATCGGCATCGTCGGGAAGGTGAAGATCCCGTGGTTCGACAATGTAGAGAAGGGGGTGCTCAAGGCTGGCCAGGACCTCGGCGTGGACGCCTCGATCATCAACCCAACGACCGACGATCCGGCCGAACAGGTGCGCGCGATCGAGGACCTCATCGCCAAGAAGGTCGACGTGATCGGCGTGGTGCCGAACGATGGCAAGGCGCTGGAGCCCGTTCTGAAGCGCGCCCAGGATGCGGGCATCAAGGTGGTCATGAACGAGTCGCCCGGCCAGAAGAATGCCGACTGGGACATTGAGCTGATTCAGGACAAGGCGTTCGGCGAGGCGCATCTGGAAGCCTTCGCGGAAGCGATCGGCGGCGAGGGCAAATATGTCGTGTTCGTCGGCGGCCTCACCGTCGCGCTGCACAACCTATGGGCCGACTATGCGGTCGCCTTGCAAAAGGAGAAGTATCCCAAGATGCAGCAGGTCGGCGATCGCTTCGGCGTCTCCAACAGCGTCGACGACAGCTACAAGACCGCGATGGACCAGATGCAGGCGAATCCGGACCTCAAGGGCTTCCTGATCTTCGGCGCGAACGGTCCGATTGGTGCCGGCAATGCGGTGAGCGAGCGCGACCAGATCGGCAAGGTCATCGTCGTCGGCCCGTTCATCCCGAGCCAGGGACGCAAGCTGATGAAATCTGGCGCAATCACACGCGGCTTTCTGTGGAACCCGATCGACTCAGGCTATGCGATGGTCGCCCTTGGCAAGACGATGGCGGGGGGCGCCGAGATCAAGGACGGCATCGATCTGCCGGGTATGGGACCCTGCCAAGTCGACACATCTAGCCGCGTGATCCGCGCCAACAAGCAAATTGATCTGAACCCGCAGTCGATCGACAAATGGGCCGAGATCATCTGAGCTCGAGCGCACCAAGGTTGGCTCCCGGCCTGGGTGGCCGAGCGGCGCGTTGCAGTCCGGTTTCGACAGGGCTGGGATGCAACGCGTCGAGAAGTAGGCTTTCATATACCGCGGTTTCCGAATCCGAACTCGAGGTGACCTCCTCGTTGGCGACCTCAGCCGCACTTTCCGCTCCGCTTCTCTTGCTTGCGAACATCACAAAGCGGTTCGGCGGGACCCTTGCCCTCGAAAGCATCGATTGGTCAGTCGCGCCCGGCGAGGTGCATTGCCTTGTCGGCGAGAACGGCTCCGGCAAGTCGACGCTGATCAAGATCCTTTCGGGCGTCCACGCGCCTGATGCGGGCGGCGAGATCACGATGGGCGGAGTGGCTCATCCGAACCTCACGCCACACCAGGCACGGCAGCTCGGCATCCAGGTCATCTTCCAAGACCTGTCGCTGTTCCCGAACCTCACGGTCGAGGAGAACATCGCAATCGGCCTGGAGCTGTCGGCGCCGTTCAAGCCGCCCCCGCGAAAGCAGATGCGCGACGCCGCGAAGGCAGCGCTTGCCCGACTCGATGCCCAACTACCCCTCGATGCGCCTGTAGGCAGACTACCGGTCGCGCAGCGCCAGATCGTCGCCATCTGCCGCGGGCTGGCGGCGAATGCCCGCATCCTGTTCATGGACGAACCGACGGCATCACTGACGCGGCGTGAGGTCGACCTGCTGCTCGCAACGGTTCGGCGGCTCAAGGAGCAAGGGGTCAGCATCGTCTTCGTCAGCCATCGACTCGACGAGGTCGTTGAAATCGCCGAGCGGGTGACGGTGCTTCGCGACGGGCGCAAGGTCGGCACCTTTCCCGCAGCCGAGATCGACGACAATCGGCTATCCGAGCTGATGACCGGCGAGAGCCTCGAGCACACGCTTTCGGCCCGGCCCACGTCAGGCAGAAGACGCGTGCTCGAAGTGAACGGCGCGAGCCGTGCCGGCGAATTCGAGGACGTCTCCTTCACCATCCACGAAGGCGAGATCCTCGGCCTCATCGGCCTGCTCGGCGCCGGCCGGACCGAGTTGGCGCTGGCGCTGTTCGGCATGTCGCGTCTGGACAGCGGCGAGGTCGCCGTCGATGGCAGGCGGCTCACGTCCTCTTCGAACAGGGCGGCGATCGCAGCTGGCATCGCCTATGCCTCAGAGGACCGCCTGTCGCTCGGGATCAACCTGCGCCAGTCCATTGCCGACAACACCGCGATCACCGTCCTTGACGGCTTGCGCAACCGCATCGGCCTCATCCCGTTCGATCGGCGGGCGTCGCTGGCGCGCTCCTGGATCGACCGGCTAAACATTCGGGCGGCGGCCGGGGTCGAGGTTGCCGCACAGACGCTGTCGGGCGGCAACCAGCAGCGCGTCGTACTGGCCAAGTGGCTGGCGACCAGACCGAAGGTGCTGATCCTCGACGGGCCGACGATCGGCGTCGACATCCGCAACAAGGCCGGCATCCACAGGCTGGTGCGGTCGCTCGCCGACAGCGGCATGGCGATCCTGCTGATCTCGGACGAGGTGCCGGAGGTCTATTTCAATTGCGACCGCGTGCTGCACATGCGGAACGGGCGGATCGCCGGCGAGTTCGTGCCCGGCGCGGCGAGCGAGGCTCAGCTCTCGGAGGCGCTCTATGCGTAGCCTCGCGTCGATGGTCTTCGGGCGGACCGAACGAGCATTAGCGGCGGCAATCCTCATCACCGTCGTTACCCTGTCGCTGTCCTCGCCGTACTTCCTGACGGTGCCGAACCTCGTAAACCTGGTCGAGGCTTATTCGGTCACGGCGATCCTCGCTGCCGGCGTCCTTGTGGTGCTGGTCTGCGGCGGGATCGACATCTCTTTTACCGCCACGGCTGCGGCGGCTCAGTATTTCGCCGCGACCCTGGCAACGAAGTACGGCATGCCGCTGGTGCCGACGCTGCTCCTCTCGGCCTGCCTCGGCATCGGGATGGGCGCGCTGAACGCGCTTCTGATCCACTACCTCAGGGTCGGCTCGATCATCGTCACCATCGCGACGTCAAGCATTTACTACGCCCTGCTGATCTATTTCACGGACGCTCACGAGATCTACGACCTGCCGGACTGGTGGGCCGAGCCCGTTGTACTGTTCCGGACGGTGATGCCCTCAGGCGACGTCGTGAAGATCGGACTACCTATCCTGGTCATGTGCCTGGTGTTGCTGTTCACCCACATGCTGATGAATCACACGCGGCTCGGCCGGCAGATATACGCCTTCGGTGGCAATCCGGAGGCAGCAAGCCGCATCGGCATCAATATCCTCGGTGTGCAACTGTTCGCCTATGGCTATCTCGGGCTACTCGCGGCGATCGGCGGCTTCATCCAGGCCTATCGGGTTCACCAGGCGGTGCCAACCGCCATGGCCGGCCAGGAGCTCAACGTGCTCGCTGTCGCAATCCTCGGCGGCGCCAGCCTGGTCGGGGGTATCGGCAGTGTGGGCGGGGTAGTGCTCGGTCTCCTTTTCCTCGCCATCCTGCAGAACGGACTCAACCTCCTCGGCGTGTCGTCGTATTTCTTCGGGGTGGTCACGGGTCTGGCGATACTGGTCTCGATTCTGATGACCGGCTATGCCGAGAAGCGGTCGCGGCGACCCCACATGGCGCGGGCGGGTTGATGGAACATTCGATTCCCGACCACAAGCGGCGACTCCTCGCCGGCGACGCCGATCGGCTGATCGGCTGGATGCGCCGCGGCACGGTCGGTCTCGGCGGTTTGCTTGCCCTGCTTGCGCTGCTGGTGGCCTTTTTCTCGCTGGTCGAGCCGACGACATTTCCGCGCGGGACGACGCTGCAGGCGCTGATGTTCCAGGTGCCGGAGCTGGGCCTGCTGTCGCTGGCGATGGCGATCCCGCTGATCTCCGGCGGCATCAATCTCGCCATCATCGCCACCGCCAACCTGTCGGGATTGCTGATGGCCTGGATCCTGATCGCGGTGATGCCTCCCGAGGCGGTCGGGGCGGAGCTCGCCTGGTGGCTGCTCCTCGCCCTCGTTGCGGGCTTGGTACTGTGCGCGATCGTCGGCTTGGTCACCGGCCTGCTGGTCGCCGTTGTCGGCGTCCACCCGATCCTGGTGACCCTCGGCACCATGACGCTGCTTCACGGGATCAGCATTTATTTCACCCGCGGGCGTACTTTGTCGGGATTTCCCGAACCGCTGATCGTGGTTGCCAACGAAACCATATTCGGCATCCCGATCTCGTTCGCGCTTTTCACAGTTGTCGCCATTGCCGTGCACGTGTTCCTGACCAGGACAGCGCTGGGGATACGCATTCACATGATCGGCTCCAACCCCGAGGCGACGCGCTTCTCCGGCGTCGACACGGCGCGCGTGCTGGTCTCGGTCTATCTGCTTTCCAGCCTGCTCTGCTGGCTGGCGGCGGTGGTGATGATGGCGCGCTTCAACGCGGCCGGCGCCGAGATCGCCCAATTCTACCTTCTCATCACGATCCTAGCTGCCATCCTCGGCGGCATCGACCCCTATGGCGGCTTCGGGCGGATCGCCGGACTGTTCGTGGCGCTGATCATCCTGCAGGTGATTGCGAGCGGGTTCAACATCATGGGGCTCAGCCCGCACCTCGCCCTAGCGTCGTGGGGCGGGATCCTGCTCCTGGTCGTCGCGATAAAGCTAGCGAAATTCGGCTTCGTCCGGGCTCGCCGGCGGCAATGATGATCGACTGGGATGGGCCGTCGAATAGTAGGAGTTCCCGTAGGAAAGGTCTCCTTTGGTGGAGCGCGACGTTCCGTGGATGGTGACCTAATGACCGCTCTTGGCGCACCCTGCTCGTTCAACGGATGGGACGAAACGGCAAATTTCCACCCAAAGCGAGAATTTGGCGACGCGACTACCACCGGCGCCATTGCAGTGCAGTTGTCGAAGAATGGTAACTGCATTAGGCGGGCCCAAAGGTAAAATTCCAGAAATTTTCACGAGGGGGCAACGCCCACATTTCTGTTCCTTACGGCGGGGCGGGCCGGGGGCTGGTTGGAGTATCCGCCAAGAACTACCCCCGCAGGTTGTCGGCGATTGCCTCGAAAAACGCCGAATTAAATCAACCTAAAGGCGAAAGACTCTAAGCTACCAATCTGCTTCGACATTCGCCGTCTGGGCAATCGTCTGAGCAGAATCGTTCTTGGATTGGAAAAGCCTCACTTTCCACTGTGTTTCCATGATGAGCGCTTCTGATCGCATATCATCGGAGGCATCGGGCGATCGAGGAGCCCGCGGAAAGAGGGGTAATCTGCGCGCAAAGGGGGATAAACAACTTCGCTACATCCGGTACACCCGATACAAAGGCAAAAAGCATAGAGAAATCAATACCTGCTCTGTATCGAATGCAGCGGACGTATCCCATGCCAAAACTAATCCGTCGCTGACGGTCCGCAGCGGCATTCGACTGTACCGTCAGCTGTGAAGGCAAGAGAAAGCCGGTGCATCGACGAGTCCAGTGGAGGACGCGGCTGGAGAATTCCGAGCGATGAAACAGGCTACTGTGGTATAATGTTACCACATACTCCAACCCCGGGTCGATCTTGTCTCATGCATCATCTCAATCCCGTCGAATACCTCGGTATTGATGCCGTCCGAGCAGGCATTCCCCGCTGGCATGCGGCCCTGGCAAAAGGTCAGCAGCAGGCCCCGAAGTGCGACTGCATGCTACGAAGTGGACGGCAGTGTCGAAACCCCTCAATTCGCGAGGCTGGCAACCTCCAGCCGCCGGTCCACCGGTGTCGTCTCCACATGCCACGCGATATCTGGAGCAAGATAGACTACCTTCGCCGCGATCGCGGCCGAATGCTCTCCCGGTCGTCGAACTCGCTTCTTCGGGCCAAGGGCCAGGCAATTCTGAGGCAGATCGAAATCCGCGAGCAGCTGAACCGTTGGAAGATCGATCCCGAGATCGAAGCCAACATGTTCGCGCTGTCGCGCTGTGACCAAAAGCGCGTCGACAATTGGCTCGCCGAGCGCGGCTTCGACCTCGACCGGCTGCCCGAAACAGGCCGTCCGATGACACCATGCCGTCGCGGGTTCGTCCACCTCCGTGTCGCCCTCCACCTTTCCGGGCGGTTGACCGCGTCCCTGGCGATGAGATCGGTCCGGTCCGCCATCCGACGGGATGTCAAATGGTTTGCCGAGAAGGACACCCTCGAGGCCAGGCTGCCGGCGTGGGACAGCGATCCGGACGGCGCAGAGTGGCAGCCCATCCCGTGAGAATCCGCGACAACGAAGTCTTCTTCACCGTCGAAGTCCCCGTCCTTCGCATCCGCTCCTGCACGCCAGCCGAGGCCGCGGCGCGCACCGAACGTTGGAACCGGTCCAGAACGGGCAGGCTCCGACGTCGACTGGAGGTCGTAGCGAAGGCTGAGCGCCGCGGCGGCCTGCCGACCCCCGCCTCGGGTGATGGCCGGGGTGCGGTGCCCGAACCGCTGCCGCCATGGCGCGAATTAGCCGCCGGGTGGCGGTACGTGTGCGCCGCTTATGACGGCCTGTTCCTGAGCGAGGAAGAGGAAGAACTCGCGCGTGTCGCCTTCCACTGGGGCGGTGCCCGCTGGCGCGTCTTCCGGATGGAGCTTGCCGAGCGGAAACGCGATCGAGAGATCGAGGTCCAGCATGGAAGGCTCGAGGCTGCGCGCCGCCGCACGAGCCTCGACAGGAACTCCGGCTGGTAGGTCCGATCCGCGTCCCGCCCTGCCAACCAGCCTTGACCGGCAATGGTGGTAACGACGATGTGGTCCTTGGGGAGCAACAGTACGTCGCCAATCCCTCCAGATGCGGTGTTTGCAATCCTTGGGGCGGTTCCTTGACGATCTGTCTAGCGCCCGACTGCGGCAAGCCAGTTATCTCGCTCGGTCTGTGCATCGAGCGTTTCCAGCGTCCCGGTCGCAAGCGACGGATGAGTGCAAAGCGCAACGCCACGATCGGGGCACTGACCGAGAAATGCGTCGCCGACGACGATACGCCGCCGGGCAAGTGGCCCGGCCTCCACTACGCCATAAAGCGCGTATCCCTGTTCATGCAGAGATAGCCCGATCTCGCCGCAGAGGATGCTGCCCCCGACCGACCTGGCTCTTAGTCTTGTCGAGGAGGAGCACCCGATTGAGGCGTGCGAGCGAAATGTGGGTTCCAGTTGTGTCGGCGATGTCGTTGAAACAGTGGCGCGAGCCGACAACAGCCACCTTGTCTGCGGCCCTCACAGCCTCCCGCGCTTCCTCAACCGTGTTTGGGAAAAGAAGACGGTCAGCGCTATAGGTGAGATTTCCCGCCCAGTTGGTTCGCGGCACTGCCGTTTCCGCTTTGGCATATGTGCTCATGGCTGATTGCCGACAACCCCGTTCCGCGATCACTGCCTCTGGTAGTTGGCTGAACACTCGACTGGCGCACTGCGCAGGAGGATATTCAAGATCGACTGGCAATGCCAACCGCGAGGATTGGCCGCCACTCCTTCACAAGGGGCAGCAACGGACTCTTCATGCGGCGACAACGCGGCTTTGCGCGCATTTCAGGGCCATCTGAGCATCGATCTGGAATGGCAGCATCGGGGTCCCACTCAGTGTCGGGCTTTGGGAAGGGAAAAATCGGCCTGGGAAGGTCGGCAAGGGTCCAAACTTTGCCGTTTATGCCGGATGCCGGAACGGGCAATTAGCGCCAACTGGAGACGTTAAGCGGGTAAATCTAGAACGTCGGCTGAGCGTGCCAATACCGGACATTGTACTGGATATGTATGCTACGGCTATAGCGGCTGTACGAGAGGCGTTCGCGTCGATCATGACGGCGGGCGGAAAAAACGCCAGCAGCCGACGCGGGAGAGGCTGACGCAGTTCCATTGGCAGCGGTGTTGTGGAAGCCTTACTACTGAGGCTTGTGGCAAAGTTGATCGAGCATGTCGCGAAGCGCAGTGGCGGCCTGGTCACGCTCGTCAGCAGACATTAGCTCGGGTTCAGCTTCCAATCTGAGATGCGGCAACTCGGTTCGAACGGTGCGATGGGTGGCGACTAAATTGGCTTTCAGATCGATGACGCGATAGGTGGCGACCGGATAGGCAATTCCCTTAACGTGGACGTGCCCCAGCTCCTCGCACTCGATCGTGTCCTTCACTTGCGCAAATGTCTCATAGGAAATGAGCACGGTCCCTGGCGGTGCCTCCTGCTCGAGGCGCGCCGCGAGATTCACAGCGCCGCCGATTATCGTGTAGTCCATCCGGTCCTCGCTGCCAAAATTGCCTACTGTGCAGTAGTCGGTGTGGATGCCGATGCGGCAGCGCAGCGGTGTTTCAATTCCAATGTCGCGCCAGATTTCGGCAAGTTCGTTCATCCGCTTCTGCATGGAGAGAGCCATCTGCACACAGGCGAGCGCGTCCTCCTTGACACCGCGAAGTCTCCGGATCGCCGAAAAACATCAGGATCGCGTCGCCGACATATTTGTCGATCGTCGCGCCATGATCCAATGCAATTTTCGACATTTCCGTTAGGTAGTGATTGAGGAGCTGGGTGAGATCCTCGGACTCCATTTTGTCAGTGGTCTCGGTAAAGCCGGCGATGTCCGAAAAGAAGACCGTCAACTTCTTGCGGCTGCTGGCAACCTTGACCTCTTGCTTGCCGCTGAAAATCGACTCATAGAGCTGAGGGGAAAGATATTTCGCTAGCTGGTTAGACAGCTGCTCTAAGGCCTTAGTTTTTTGCTCCAACGCTTCAGACTTTTCGGAAAGTTCCTGCTCTCGGTTCTTGAGCTCAGTGATGTCCGCGTATACCGCGACGGTGCCCCCATCTTCGGTCTTTCGCTCGCTGATCAGAATCCATTGATCTTCGCTTCTTCGCTGAAGGTGAGGCTGACCAGGGTTGCGATGAAGCGCTAGACGTTCGGCAACCCACTCTTCGATGCGCCCCTCAGCATCGCGGATAAGCCCGCGCTCAGCAGCTGAGCGAATGATCGATTCGAAGGATGTTCCCGGCGCCACGACATCCTCTATCCAAGGATACAAAAGCTTCCTGTACCTGCTGTTGCAAATCACCAGCCGGTCTTCGGCGTCGTAGAGCGAAAAACCCTCGAAAATGCTCTCGATGGCGTCAATCAAGCGTCGGCGTGCCTCATTGATTTCCCTTAAGTTGCTCTCTCTGACCTCGACCGCAGTGTCCCTGAACACATTGAGTGCCTTAGCCATGCCGCCGATCTCGTCATCGCCGCCGCCCGGAATGGTCGCTTCCAAATTACCATCGGCGATCGCCAGCATGCTGTCGCTGAGCGCGGTTAATCGGGCAATCAGGTTGCGTCCGACGTATAGCCAGACGATGAGAATTGAACTTATTAGGCTCAACCCGACCACTGCCAGCAAAACCCCAGTGCTCCATTGCTGCACGGAAATTGCATTACGGTTTGCTATGTTTATGTCTTCATTTGTCCCTGCGACCAATCGATCCACCACGTCGGTCAATTGGCGAGATAAATCGACGTTTCCATCTAGCCGCAGTCTCGCGTTGTTCATTATTTCGTGCTCGTGCTCGCGGGCACGAAGGATACTATTCGGACCGTCTATCAAGCTTCGCAATTCCTTAGTTCGATCCGACATGCGTGATCGCAGCATTTGATCCATGTCGGCAGCGAGGCGTTCCAACGAACTTACCGAACGCTCCAGCGGAAAGCTCAGAATCGGCAGATCCGCCAATTGAGAAACGGAGGCACGAAGCAATGTGTCGTAGATAGTCGATTCCTCAAACTGCGCCTTCTGCAGGGGCTGTAACGTGGCAATTGATTGGGCCACCTTAGCCATGGTCCGCGATTTTTGGTCAGACGTGACGTCGCCATCTTCGTTCGACTTACGTAAGCGCGACAGCTCTGCCTCCAGCACCCGGAGGCCGGGTGCGAGTAAACGCTGGGTAGCAATGTGTGTATTGGACAGCTGGCGAAGCAGCTCAGCTTTGTGGTCGCTGGCCTCAAGTTGCTGAGAAATCTCGGCGCCTAAAGAATCTAGATTTGTAACTAGGTGCTCTACTGATGGCTCTATTAGATTGAGATATTTAGCACTAACGCCGCTGAGCTTGACTTCGGACAGTAGATCCTTGAGCCGCTCGACCTCTGCGGCGATCCTGCTCGACAATTGCTCATGCTCTATAGATGTTGCGACCGAAAGATAAGCCGGGGCCATCGAGACGACCCGCTCGGCCTGACGAGACAATTGCTGAGACGTTAAGGCGGCCGGGACGCGTTTCTGAGTGATTTGGTCGAGCACTACACCGACCTGGAGAAATGCATACATGGCGGCCGCCGCGGCGAATACGGCAAAGGCGCTGATGCCCAAGAAGGCCAGGAATAAACGACCACGAACCCCAATCTGTTGCAATAGTTGCCGCCTCCCTTGGATTGACGGGCGGTGATCGAGGTTCCGTGACTTCTGACGGCTTATTCTGCTCGCACGTATTCCCCCTTCGTCCAGCGATACCAGACGTAGCCGGGAGCCGTTACGTCACCATTTTGATCAAAGCTGATCTCCCCCAAAACTGTGTGGAATCGGTGGGTTCGCAAAGCCTTGATTACAGCCATGAGGTCGAATGAGCGAGCCATTTCGGCTGCTTGCGTCCAAGCTTGTATCGCCGCATATGTGTGAAGCGTGTATCCCCCGGGTTCGAAATTCTGCGCACGAAACTGATCGACGACCTCAGCCGCCTCTGGATTCATTCGGGGATCAGCGCCAAATGTCATCAGCGTGCCTTCGCCCGCTGGACCCGCAACCATCCAGAACTCCTCGGTGGTCAAGCTATCGCCTCCAACAAGCTGAACCTCGAAATCTTGATTGTCGGCCTCACGCAGTATTAGTCCCGCATCGGCGCCATAACCGCCCAAATAGATGACGTCGATGGCCGCCGCTCGCATGGCGGACACCAACTCCGAGTAGTCACTTTTGCCCGGCATATAGCTTGCGTACATGGCCTCTTTGACACCGCGCTTGTGCAATTGCTTCCGGGTTTCGCCAGCAAGGCCCTTACCGTAGACTGAGTTGTCGTGCAGGATGGCGATGCTCTTGTCTGCCCACACATCCGCCAGGTAATTGCCGGCCACAAGACCTTGCTGATCGTCGCGGCCGCACACGCGAAAAACATTGGCGCCACCCTCGTCTGTCAGTTTCGGATTGGTCGAGGCCGGCGAGATCATGAGAATACCCTCTTCCTCGTATACTTTCGATGCCGGGATTGAGGAATGAGAGCAAACGTGCCCCGCGACGAAGACAACACCGTCAGTCGCGAGCTTTCGCGCCACTGCCACAGCCTGCTCGGGGTCGCAGGCGTCATCGCCGACCAGCAGCTGGACACGCTGGCCGAGTACGCCACCCTTGGCATTGAGCTCCGCCACAGCCATTTGGGCTCCCTGCTGTATCTGCTCGCCCCTAAAGATGTTTTGCCCAGTCATCGGGCCGGCGACCGCAATCAAGATCTCCGCCCGAACGGCCATCGAGTTGAGTGTTATTAGGGCAACAACTCCAAATAACCGGATCAGCAATCTGGCCATGGTCAATGCCTCGATAAACGGTACTCCAGTGGCCCCGCACAGTCCCCGATAGCCAGCATGATTTTCGGCGTCACGATGAGGAGAGGATAAGGATATTCTGCCAGCATTTCGCCTTCCGGCGTCCCACGTTTACGCCGCTCCTTGAGCGCCGCCAGTGTCGCGGCCTCATCGGCCTCAATCAGCCGGCTGTAGCCGACCACATCGGCGGCCAGGATCGCGGCGAGGCGGCGTTCCATCCATAACCTCAGGTCCCCGAAGATAGCTTACCGACCAGCGAAGTTCCATGAGGGATTGGGGGGCATCGTCAGCCTTTGCGACCCGGGCCGTTCCGGAAACCATGCGGAATGGGGGCGTTCCACCCGGGCGGATATTCGGTGTTCTAACTTCGAATGTCTCGAACGGGGTCACTTCGAGACATTCGCGGGCAGGGTCGGCAATGACCGTCTTGGGTCATGATTTCGCGTTGAGCAACGACGCGATCGCGCCGATATCGTTGAAGAAGTCGGCTGCGGATTGAGCGCTGCGTTGACGATTGCGAGCGGATGCATGGGGCGATTGCCGCTCATGCCGGTTTCGGTTCCGGTATCGGGATGAGCTTTGCGAGTTTCCGGAGGTTCTGGGTGGCGGCTGCGAGGTGGAACTCGTCGCGGGCGCCGTTAGGTCCTCGTAGTCGCAGCCGATCGAGCTTCAGGATGCGTTTGAGGTGGGCGAACAGCATCTCGACCTTCTTCCGCTCACGGCGCGAGGTGACATAGGCGTCGGTAGCGGCGATGTCGCGCGCCATGTCGCGAGCGCCTTCATGGATGGAGCGCAGGATCTTGCGGGCAGGCGCGTTCGGACAGCACCTTGGCTTCAACCAACAGCTTTCGCAGTCGAGCTTGCTGGCGCGATAGCGCATCATGCCGTTCTCATCGACGAGCGGGCGAGGCATCCGAAAAGCCTTCTGACGCTGCCTGAGTTCCTTGCCTCCGGGACAAATGTAGAGATCGCGCCTGTGGTCATAGGTGAAGTCGGCCCGTTCGAAGGTCCCGTCCTGGCGCTGCGACTTGTCGAAGACCGGGATGTGCGGCTCGATCCCGCGTTCATGCACCAGCCAGGCCAGCATCTCGGCCGAACCGTAGGCGCTGTCGGCGGCCAGCCGCTCCGGGTAGAGGCCGAAGCGGTCTTGGGCTCGTTCGATCATGGTGCGCGCCGCGCCGACCTCGGCCT
>CAWEYO010000023.1:0-162613 GCA_963813315.1 uncultured Alphaproteobacteria bacterium
CGCGCCGTCGAACAGCTCGACGTCCTGCGGCAGATAGCCAATGGCCGCGCCGCGATCCTCCTCGATGTACTGATCGAGCGGGGCGCCATCGAGCGTGATCCGCCCCCGCGCCAGCGGCCAAACGCCGGTCACGGCCCGCGCCAGCGTTGTCTTGCCGGAGCCCGACGGTCCGATAATTCCGAGCCCGTCACCGGCCTCTATGGTGAAATGGGCGCCCAGAACCCGTCATTGTGCGGCCGCCGGGTGGCGCGATATGCCCGCCTTCGATCTTAAGTTGCCAGGCGCGGTTTCGGCAGGTGCATCTCAGGCACGACGACCTCATTTGCCGCGAGCGCCCGCTTGAGGCGCGTTATCGCCAGGCGGGCGCTAACGAACAGTCGCCATTGCGCCACCGCGACATCGACCGGTGCGAGCGTGCGCGAAGCAAGGATCGAAGTTGCGATGATCGTGCCGGTGGAGATTTCCTGTCGGATCGCAAGATAGGCCGCGAGCGCCAACACAAGCGATTGCAGCAGCGTCCGCAGGGCGCGCACTGCAGCGCTAATACCTGTCCCGCGGTCACTCCCCTTTTGAATGACGGAGAGAAACTCGCTGGTGGAGGTCTCGAAGCGCTGCTCCAGACGGGCCGCAAGGTTCATCGTCGCCAACACTTCGGCATTTCGGCGCCCACCTTCGACCACGCTTTGACGCTGAGCAGCAATCTGTACGCTTCGGGGCGCCGAGGCGCGGCTACGCAGCTCGGCCCAAATCGCCAGCGCAGACACAGTCAGCGCACCGGCCGCGGTCAGCCAGCCGAGCCAGGGATGGAACAGGAAACAGATGAGCAGGTAGAGAGGCGTCCAAGGCAGTCGAACAAGGCAGCCGGGCCGGGCGAAGCGACGAACTGGCGGATGTGATCCAGGTCGCGGATGGGATCGATGCGTTCATGCCCATTTCCCATCACGACCGGCAGTGAAACCGCCGATCGGAAAGCCGGGCGCGAAAGGTCTTCATCCACCCTTCGGCCGACGCGGGCGAACATGCGCGCGCGGATTGCCTCCAGAACCGCCTGAATGCCGAACGGGAATGCCACAATCGCGAGCAGTGCCGCGAGCGTTTGAGGGCTTCGGCTAGGCAATACCCGGTCATAGACCTGGAGCATGAAGAGCGAGCCGGTCAGCGTCAGCACATTGATGGCGCCGGAATAGAGACCGACACACAGTAGGGCGGCTCGCGAACGACCCAGCGCGACGCTGAGAGGATTACGCTGCGGATTTGACAACTTGGCGTGTGTCACAAAACTTCTCCCTCGCGGAGCATTCGCTCTGCCTCGACGCGACACTGGCCCTTTGCACTGAAATCATGGTCGCGGCACTTCAAGGATGTTGCGGCCGAACGCTCTGATTTGGCGCGTTCGACCGCGAAGGCAGCGCGTTTAAATCACCTGCTCAGGCTGCAATGGTGCGAATCCCTGGATCACGGTGTTGTCGCCAGGTCCGCCGTCCAACACGTCGAGCCCCGCTCCGCCGAGCAGGACATCGTCTCCCGCACCGCCGCTGAGGACGTCTGCGCCGTCGCTGCCAACCAGAATATCGTCACCTTCGCCGCCATCGGCCGTCAACGCCATCGCGGTGCCGAGCCCTGAGGCCTCGATCACGTCGTCCCCGCCCAGGCCGCGGATGACGATGCGATCGTTTGCGTCGAAATTTGAGATGACCACCTCCGACGCGAGGCCCAACACCCTGACGTCCCCGTTTGCTTCTTTCGTCACACCGATGACGTCGTCGCCATCGGTGGCGTTGATGGTAATCGTGTCGACCTTGCCGTCGCCGCTGGTGCCGTCGATCGTTGCCGCAAGGTTGACCCTGACCTCGGTGACGTCCGTGCCAGACAGATCGTTGACCTCGATGTTATCCTCTCCGCCGAACGCATTGAATTGAATTGCCTCGACGTCAGTCAGGTCCATGGTGACGTTGGCGATGTCGCGGGAGAAACGGGCGTGGCTGCCATTGGCCGAGATTTCGATTTTTTCGCTTATGATCGCGCCGTTGAACAGAAGCGTGTCAAAGCCGTCCTGGCCGTCGACGGTGTCGTCGTCGTCACCCGGATTCCAGACGAACACGTCGTTGCCGTCACCCATAAAGGCGACATCGTCACCATCGCCACCGACCATGAGGTCGGCGCCGTGGCTGCCGATGAACTCGTCGGCGCCGGCCCCGCCCTGGAGCTCCAGCCCGATCTTCCCGGCCAGAAGTCCGCTCGCGTCGATCACGTCGGCGCCGCCGTCGCCCATCAACACAAGCTTGTCGAGTGCGCCCTCGGCGTTTTGGATGTGCGTTTCGGCGGGAAGCCCGGAAACCACGATTTCGGAACCGACGGAAGCCACCGTGATGGTATCTTTGCCGGCCGTTCCCTTGACCGTAACCGTGTCGACCGCACCGTCGCCGGTGCTGCCGCCTACCGTCGACGCAAGGTTGAGGTTTATCAGTGTGACGTCGGTGCCGGTCATGTCGTTGACGACGATTTTGTCGGCGCCACCGAGCGCGTTGAAGTCGATCCGCTCGATCTCGTTCAGGTCCATGGTTATTGATGCGATGTCGCGGGTGAACAGGGCACGCGGGCCGTTGGCCGAGATATCGACGTTTTCGCTGATACCCGCGCCGTTGAATAGAAGCGTGTCAAAGCCGTCCTGCCCTTCGACGATGTCGCTGCCATCGCCCGGATCCCACCGGAACGTATCGTCGCCAGCGCCGAGCTTAGCGACATCGTCGCCTTGCTGGCCGTCGATAAAGTCATTGCCAGCGCCGCCAACGAGCATGTCAGCGCCCCGGCTGCCGAAAATCGTGTCGTCGCCGGCGCCGCCGTCGATGGTGAGCTTGATGTTTCCAGCCAGGAGCGTTGAAGCGGAGATTGTGTCATCGCCGCCGCCGCCTCTGACGATAAGCTGGTCGTTCGCCCCTTCGGTGCCCGTCAGTTGCACGAGCGCCGACAGGCCTGCGACCGCGACCGAGCCGTTCTGGCCCAGCACCTCGATAGTGTCACCGCCGTTCGTGCCGCCGACAGTCACAATGTCCGCCTGACCGTCGCCGGTCGTGCCGCCGAGCGTTCCGGCGAGATTGACATTGATCGTGGTGACGTCGGTTCCGCTCATGTCGCCGACATTGATCGTATCGGCACCGCCGAGCGCGTTGAGGTCGATGCGCTCGACGCCGTTCAAATCCATAGTGATGGTGCCGACGTTGCGGACGAGACGCGCGCGCTCGCCATTGGCCGTGATGTCGATGCTTTCATCTATATTCGCGCCGTTGAACAGCATCCTGTCGACACCGTCCTGGCCGTCGACGATGTCGTTGCCGTCGCCCGGATCCCACTGAAACGTATCGTCGCCGGCGCCCAGAAAAGCGGAATCATTGCCCTGATTGCCATCGATAAAATCGTTGCCGTCACCGCCGAGCAGCGTGTCGTTGCCGTTGCCGCCAAGGATCGTGTCATTGCCCGCGCCGCCATCGATGGTGAGCTTGATGAGCGCGGCGAGGTTGCCGGTGGCCGAAATCATATCGTCGCCGCCATTGGCATTGAGAACCAGATTTTCCGTCGTGCCGATGTCAACCGTGAATGGCAGGGGATTCACGCGGTCGAAGAGCACCCTCGTACCGTTGGCCGCGATCGTGAAGATCTCCCCGCCGTTGCCGCCGTTGATCTCAGCGGTGTCCTCGCCGGCACCGCCTTCCATCAGGTCGCTGTCGTCACCCGGATTCCAGATCATGCGGTCATTTCCGGCTTCGCCGAACATCTGATCGTCGCCGTCGCCGCCGGTGAGCACGTCATTGCCGGCGCCGCCGAACAGAAAATCGGCGCCGCCCTTGCCGAGGAGCGTGTCATCGCCGCTCTGGCCGAAGAGCATATCGGCCCCCGAGCCGCCGGTCATGGTGTCGTTGCCGGCGCCGCCGAACAGGTTGGCCCTGGGCAGCTCGCCATTCGATTCATCGAGCGTGATGGTGTCGTCGCCGCCTTGGCCGAAGACCTGAATCAGGCTTGTGTTGGCGACCGTCGGCGTGCCGCCCGAGATCGCGACGGCGCCCCCGTTGGCGAGAATCGTTCCAGCGGCATTGCGGCTGACCGCAACGGTGTTGTCGTTGGCATCTCCGAATAGACCGAGAATGCCTGAGCCGGGGGAGAAGGTGCCCGTAATTGCCATTGCCCTGTTCTTTCCATGTCTGGAGGACGCGGATTGGCCGCGATGAATACTTTCAGAAGCTGAAGAAAATCAGCCAAAGTTACCTCGATGTCGGGCATACATTTATAATGCCAACAATTGAGGCGACTTCGTCCGACTGCGCCTTAGATATAAGCCATCTCCATTTCAGCTTTTTTTCTGTTGTCCCGAGCAAACGTTTCATTTGTTTCATGCCGGCGTTGAAACGATGAATTTTCTTCTCGCTTTGCTTGTCCGGATGATTTGCTCGACGCGCTGTCCGCCTTTCTGACAGGAGTCCATCGGGCCGTGTTCGGAACTTAATGTCCCCTTGGGGGGTTAACCCTTGCATTTGCGAACGGCAAAGTTGCGGTCCTTCGAGGCGTTCGCAGGCAGGCTCTGCAATGACCGCATCGGGTCCAGACTGTGTGGAAACGCATTGATTTGATAAAGTGATTCCCGATCAGCGAGGGATCGGGATGAAGCGTTTTGTGGAGGGCGAGGACCGCCGGCAAGCGACACTACTTCCCGACTGCTTGGACGACTACGTGACGGATGACAATCCGGTCCGCGTTATCGAAGTTTTCATCGACGAACTCGAGCTCAGCGCCTTGGGCTTTGCCGGGGTTGTGCCGGAGGCGACCGGGCGACCTGCCTATCATCCCGTGACACTGCTGAAGATCTATCTCTACGGCTATCTCAATCGCATCCAGTCGAGCCGGCGCCTCGAACGGGAGACCCAGCGCAACATCGAGCTGATGTGGCTGACCGGCCGGCTGATGCCGGACTTCAAGACGATCGCCGACTTTCGTCGCGATAACGGGCCGGCGATCCGCGCGGCCTGCGCGCAGTTTGTCGTGCTGTGTCGCCAGTTCAATTTGTTCACCCGGGCTGTCGTCGCCATCGACGGGAGCCGGTTCAAGGCCGTCAACAACCGCGACAAGAACTTCACGGTGGCCAAGGTCGCCAAGCGCATCGAGCAGGTGGAGGCCAGCATCGCGCGCTACCTGGCGGCACTCGACCGCGCCGACCGGCAGGACGATGACGTCGCCGAGGCCAAGACGGTGCGCCTCAAGGAGAAGATCGAGGGTCTACGCCGACAGATGCAGTCCCTCAAGGAGATGGGCAAGGAGGTTGAAGCCGCGCCCGACAAACAGGTCTCCCTGACCGATCCCGACGCCCGATCAATGGCGACCAGCGGCAAGGGCACCGGTATCGTCGGCTACAATGTCCAGATGGCTGTCGATGCCGAGCACCATCTGATCGTCGCACACGAGGTCACCAACATCGGCAGCGACCGGGCGCAACTGACCTCGATGGGACAAAAGGCGTTGGATGCGACCGGATGCGAGCAACTCGCGGTGCTGGCCGACCGCGGCTATTACAATGGCGACGAGGTGCTGGCCTGTGAGGGCACCGGCGTTCTGCCCTGCATTCCCAAGACACAGACATCCGGCAACGCAAAGCGCGGCCTCTTCACCGTGGCGGACTTCATCTACGACGCCGAGAAGGACCGCTACACCTGCCCGGCCGGCAACCACCTAACCAGGGGGAAGGTGCGCTCGGACCGGCAGGACAATATCGATCACTATCGCAATCTCACGGTCTGTTCGACCTGCGCGCTCAAGCCCAGGTGCACTCCCGACAAACACAAGCGCCTGAAGCGCTGGGAGCACGAAGGCGTCCTCGACAAGATGCAGGCCAGGCTCGATCGCATGCCGGATGCCATGACCATCCGCCGGCAGACCGTCGAGCATCCTTTCGGAACCCTCAAGGCATGGATGGGCAGTACCCATTTCCTGACCAAGACGCTCGAAAAGGTCAATACGGAAATGAGCTTGCAGGTGCTCGCCTACAATTTGAAGCGCATGATCAACATTTTCGGCGTCAAATCGCTGATGAAGGCCATCACCACCTGACCACGCTCACCTGCCGCCGCGCGCCATCGCTGCACGCGCAAACCAGCGGCCGTCATCGGCAATCATGCAATCGCGTTTCCACACGACCTCGGTCAGATAACGACGATGCCCACGTCCACCTAAATGTCCGGTTTTGACGGTCCGCACCGTGAAGCTGCCAGTCCGCTATCGGCCCCAATCGCGACGTCTGAGTAGCGGTTCGGCGATGACCGCTCGTGGCGCTCCCTGCTCGTTCCGACGGATAGGACGAACGGCAAAGTTCCGGTTGCAAATGCGACCTTTTCGGATCGAGCGCTGCTGGTCCAGGGGGATGGGAGGAACTTTGCACTTCGAGCCGGATCGCGGAACGAGCAAGTAGCCCTAAAGGTGGCACCGGCTAGGCGGCAAGTCGCGTTCAGTCAACTAGTCCCGCCATTGCTAGACCTTTGCTGATCCTATCGACGTCAGATCCCGGTCATAGCGCTCCGCCCAAAGATGCCCGCCGGTTGTGGCGTCAATGAGCTGGGCGGTGATGCGGACGCGGTTGCCGGCGCGGCGGATCGACCCTTCGAGTACCGATGCAACACCGAGTTCGCGCCCAACTGTGCGGACGTCGCAACTCTTGTTCTTGTAAGCGAAGCTCGAGTTGCGCGCGACCACCATAAGACCAGCAATCCTGGAAAGGTCGGTCCCCGGTGCGCTTGACCACTCGACCATGATGCACGGCGATCGTGGGATCGATCAGATCGCTGCGCAGTGCCCGCAGCCGCGTCAGGATGCGATCCTCGTCCGCGCCGGCGAGCCGGCTGTAGCCGACCACGTCAGCAGCAAGGATTGCGGCAAGCTTTCGGTACTCGCACATGCCGTCTCCTCCCCATTCGGCCCAGTCTAGGAGCCTGTCCGAGAATTCGTGACAGCCACCTACAGTGAATATCATTCCGAGAGATCTGCGCTTTGGTGTCAATATTCCCAGTTTGCCATCAACTAGGCCACCGATGAGAACCATGTTTTTCGCAGCCTCAGCGATTTCCAATTCTCGGACACTCTAGACTAGCCCGAAGAACCGTCCCTTCAGGCTTTCCTGGACAGTCTTGCATTGCCTCTGGGCGACCTTCGCCTTTCGGCTCTGACAGTGCTGAAAGCGGCAGCGCTGCTTATTGCGACCGCCTGGCTGGCGATCGTCGCCGGAAGTTATCTTGATGAGCGCGTTCGGAATTCCGAGGAGCTGACGCCCTCGATCCGCGTCCTCATTGGCAAGGTCGCAAAGATCGGGCTGGTGCTGGTGGCCGGCGCTTTCGCCCTATCCTCCGTCGGTATAGACCTGACGGCGCTGACCGTGTTTTCCGGTGCAATAGGCGTCGGACTAGGTTTTGGGCTGCAGAAGGTCATCTCGAACTTCGTCTCCGGCATCATTATCCTTGTCGACAAGTCGATCAAGCCGGGCGACACCATCTCGCTTGAAGGCACGTTCGGCTGGGTTCGCGAGTTGCGGGCGCGGTTTGTCTCGGTGGTGACGCGTGACGGTCGCGAATACCTGATCCCGAACGAGGATTTCATTACCCAAAGGGTCATCAATTGGTCGTTCAGCGACAAGCTTGTGCGGCTCGACGTGAATTTCGGTGTCTCCTACGACGCAGACCCGCACAAGGTCAGCCGGCTGGCGATAGAGGCCGCCATGAATGTGGCGCGTGTCGAAGCGGATCGGCGCCCGGCCTGCTGGCTGACGGACTTCGGTGAATCCTCCCTGAACTTCGTCCTGCGCTTCTGGATCCACGACCCGCAACAAGGTCTGACCAATGTACGCGGCAAGGTTCTGCTCGCGCTGTGGGACACATTCAAGGAAAACGGCATAAGCATCCCCTATCCGCACCGCGAGATCATTATGAAGGAGGATGGTGGCACTGGTGGATCAATCGGACCTAGGCGCGACCAAGCGCGGAAGTCGGCTAAAAAACTAGCGCAACGGCCAGACCGGCATCAGCATCGGAACGGCGACTAGGATCACCAGCATCGATAGCGGCAGGCCGAGCCGTGGGTAGTCGCTGAAACGACAGCCGCCGGGGCCCATGACAAGTGTGTTGCACTGGTGGCCAATCGGAGTGAGGAATCGCAGCCGGCGCCGATTGCGACCGCCATCAGGAAGGCTTCGGGACGGTAGCTTAGCAATTCAGCGAAACCGGCCGCAATCGGCGCCACGACCAGCACGGTGGCGGCGTTGTTGAGGAACGGCGTCTCACCGTCATGGCGACGATCAGGATCAGCGTCAGCGCGCCGACCGGCGGCAAAGTGGTGCTGATTTCGGCGAGCCATCCGGTGATGACTCGGTAGCACCAGTTCGGCGAAGCGAATCGCTGACTGGGATAATAGCTGCGAGCATGACCAGGATCGGCCCATCGATCGCGGCATAGACCTCGCGCAGCGGGATGACGCGGAAGAGCACCATGGCGTCGATTTCTAGGGCGCAAAGGTAATGCCGCAATCCCGGATCAGTCGCCCCCTTCAGGAGGCACTCGACGCCAGCGGCGTACTCATAGTTTAGTAGGCGTCGACACGTCCGACCGCGAAAATAGTTTCGGTGCGAGGTGACCATGGGACAGCCCTGGAGAATTGGGGCGCAGTTATCAACCTCCCATTCATTGTCCAGCGTATTGGGTCTGGACCGCGTGATGGAGGTCGTCGACCGTGCTCGTTCGATCATCGACCTCGACATCCTGATCGTCGGCGCGCGAGAGAACCCCGCGATATTCCGGGCCATGAGCAACCCGGGGCGTCGCCCGGCGAAGGAGGTGTTCCTTTGGTACAACCTCCTCTCCGACATCGAAGGGATGCAGGAACCTGACCTTGTTGTGAATTGGCGCGGGGAGCGAAGCCGTGGATGGGGTGGCTGGGCGGAAAAAGAAGCAGAGGTCCACGAGACGTTCCGGTTCGTCTGCCCAAACAACCCCGCAGCGAAGGAGAAAACGCTCCGCCGGCTTCGAGAGTTGCTCGACCAATATCCCTTTGACGGCGTTTTTCTCGACAAGATACGCTTTCCGTCACCGGCCAACGGCCTGAACGAGGTTCTATCCTGTTTTTGCGATCACTGCCGTCGAGCAGCGGCGGCGATCGGCCTCGATCTCGCTTCCGTCGCGCGGAGCTTGAAAGAACGCTTCGTTCCAGAGGCCTCGCCGGCGACTTGCGGACACGCCGGGGCGAAATCCTGGCTCGATGAGCTCGTCGCAGCGAACCCATCTCTTTCCGCGTTTCTCCGTTTCCGGAGGGATAGCATCACCAAGCTGATTGCCGAGGCGCACAACGAGGCATCTCATCGTGGCCGGAAGGTTTCCCTCGACTTGTTTTCGCCCGGCCTGGCACCCCTGGTTGGCCAGGACTACCCCGCATTGTCGCGGTATGCCGTTTGGGCTAAGCCAATGACCTATCGTGTCGCCATGGGTCCCGCCGGGCTGCGATTGGAAATTCCTGCGCTCGTGCAAGGCGTCGAGGCGATGTTTGATCTCAGCAAGTCCAGCATCTCCGACTGGGCCACGGTCCATGTGCCGGGCTTCAAGACGGACACGCTCCGGGTCACCCGAGAGGCCGCGGTTCCTCTCTCCATTATCACGTCGGAAATAGCCGAAGCGGTGCGTTTGATGCATCCAGTTCCGGTTTATTTCGGCCTCGAGCTCATTAGCCACCCAGGCGTGGTTGAAATCACCCCGGCTTTGGTGAACGACATGGTCCGCGCCGGCCGCAAAGCCCGGGCCGCCGGGACAATCATTTCCTGGGATCTCATGCATGCGCCCGTGAACGGATTGGAAGCGTTGGCGGCGGCGGTTTGAACTATTGCTCCGTCAGCCTTGCCTCCAATGCGTTCTCCGGGGACAGGCCGCTCAATCACCGATTCAACAGCCCCAGGCGGGCGGGGTCACCTCGGCGTTATCCTTCGTGACCAGCGGCAGTTCCAAGAAATATGGCTTCGGGATCTCGGCGTCCTTTTCGGTAAAATGGAGATACGCCATGTGCATCGCCTGGTAGGCTTGCGGATAGGGATCCTGGTTGACGGTGCCGAAAATCTTTCCGTCGTGGATGAGCTGGCGGATATTCGCAGGGTAGTCGCCAGTGATGAACTTGATCTCTTCGCGACCGTTTCGGGTGGCGAAATCGGCGCCGGAGCCCTCGGGCCCCTGCAACACGATCGCATCGAGCTGTCCTTTCGGGAACCGGCTGAGGAGATCCTGAACGACCGCGAGAGCCTTGGCGTCATCGAAGTCGTCGGTGACCCTGGCGACTTCTTCATACTGGGGATTCTTCGCGCGGAACTCATCCCATCCCTTGGCCCGCAAGACCTGCGCGGGGCTGCCTCCGAAACCCATAACGTAAGCGACCTTTGCCTTTTGACCTTTGAACGCCTGGTCGAGTAGCTTCCCTTGTAGGCGTCCGAAATCGACGTCGTCCGCGCCGACATAGGTGAGGACATTAACCTCGCTCCGCCCAAAACCCGCCTTGTTGTTTGCCTCGAGGATCGGAATTCCGGCATCGTTGACCAGCTTGATCCCCGGAATGATCCCCTCGCCCGAGGGCACCAGGATTATGAGATCATATTTCTGAGCGATGAAATTCTGCAAATTCGCGAGCTCGGTTGCCACGTCCCCACTGTTCCCATCGACGAGGTCGTATGTGAAACCGAAGTGCTTGGCACCATCCTCCAGGCCGGACTTGAAGTTCGCGTAGAACGGGACCTTCAAGTAAGCCACGCTCACGCCGATCCTTTTGTTGGCGGGCGGCGTGTCTGGAGGTGCCGCCATCCTTTTGACGGGAAGACAGTCGAGGGGATCGGCCCTGGCCGCGTTCAGAAGCAAGTCGGGGCGCGCGAATACCACAAGGCCGAGCGCTCCCAGCCCTCGGACAACGCCGCGACGATTCACCCCTGTGCTCGATTTTTCTTTACCTTTCTGCGTATTGCTGCGAGCCATGATTGCCTCCTCCGCGGATCGTTTCTTTCTTCGTTTCGGACGGAGCGGTCAGCTGATGCCCGTCCCTTCTTGCCAAGCGATCCTAACGCAATTCCCGGCGGGACTGAACTTTTCCGAAGCTGTCAGCATTGTCCTCACTTGCCGGACGCAAACACATTGCGCCTCGAATAACCATCGACCGCCACAGCAAAGACAAGGATCAGCCCGGTTGCGACTGGCTGCCAGAAGGGGGAGACCCCGAAGAGGTTTAGCGCGTTGGCAACTACCCCCAGGAGAAACACCCCGAGGATCGTTCCTGACATCCGGCCACGCCCCCCTCCGAGCGACGCGCCGCCCACAACTACGGCCGCAATTGCGGTGAGCTCATATCCGAGAGCAGCCTGGGGCGTAGCGCTTGCCGTCTGACCAATCAGGATGATGCCGGACAGCGCAGCGCACGCCGAAGCAAGTACGTACACCGCGAAACGCACGCGGCGAGCGTTGACCCCCATCTCTGAGGCGGCAACCACATTCCCGCCTACGGCATAGACGTAGTGCCCGAAGCGGGTCCGGTGCAGCACGAAGCCAAGCAGAAGCGCAACGGTCGCGAAAATGATTGCTGGTATCGGGATGCTCAGGATGTAACCCAGACCAACAGTGGTGAAGGAATAGGGTACACCAAAGCGCGGCGTGGCATTGGTGGCGACATAAATCAGACCGCGCACGACGGTCATCGTACCGAGCGTGGCGACAAACGGGTTGACCCCCAGATAGGCAATCAGCCAGCCGTTCGTCGCTCCGACGGCAAGGCAGGCGAGTAGTGCGCCGACGATCCCAAACGGGATGCCAACCGCCCCGGCGTCGATCATCAGCGTCGCGCCAACGACACTGGACAGTGCTGCCACAGCGCCCACGGACAGATCGAAGCCACCAAGAATGATCGCGAACGTCATCCCGCAGGCAATAATGCCGATCACCGAGTTCTGTTGGAGTACGTTGATGATGTTCTGGTAGGTCCCGAACGTCGATTTAGCTACGAGCAGGAAAGCCACGAGAGCCAGAAACACGAGGAGCATGCCGTGACGCTGCGCGATATGCCTGACGACGGTTCCGACGACCTGCATGGACCCGATCATCAGGCGCTCCGACTAAGCGCAGCAGCGCCGGTGATCATGCTGACGATCTCGTCGGGTTGCGTTTGACGGGTCTCGCGCTGACCAATTATGCGCCCCCGGCGCAACACCCATATCCGGTCGGTAATCCGGAATATCTGGTCGAGGTTGTGGCTGATCACCAGTACGCTGAGACCCCGTCGCCGCAGCCCCAGGATGACTTCTTCCACGGCCTTGGTTTCCGCCACACCCAGCGCGGCGGTGGGTTCGTCCATGACAATGAGTTTTGACCCCCAGGTGCCCGCGCGAGCGATTGCGACGATCTGTCGTTGACCGCCGGAGAGCGCTTCAACGGATTCGTTGATCGGCGGCACGTTCGTTACGAACTGCTTCAGCATTTCTCGCGTGTTCGACAACATGGTGCGCTTGTCGAGCACGTGCATGAACTTAGGGCCACAGATCAATTCGCGGCCGAGATAGACGTTGGCCCAGACCGTGAGGTTACCGACGAGCGCAAGGTCTTGATACACAGTCTCGATGCCGCGCGCGCGCGCCTCCGCCGGCGACGCGAAATCGACAGGCGCTCCGTCGAACTCGATTGCGCCGGCATCGGCACGGAGTACGCCGCTGATGATCCTTACCAGAGTAGACTTTCCGGCGCCGTTGTCGCCGACGAGCCCCGTGATCTCGCCACGGGCAAGGTCGATCGAGACGTCCTGCAGCGCGACAACAGGGCCAAAGCTCTTATTGATGGCTTGCGCGCGGAGCACAGCGTCCGGCATTCTTGTGCCTCCTTGACTACTGTTGTCGCGCTATCCGACAACTTCCCTCAGCAACTCGCCTCGGCCATTGCCTATAAGGCTAGCTCCTGGGAAAGCGACCAATCCAGCCAGATCTCTACGGCCTCCCACTTCCGCAAGTGTTGCCCTCCAATCTTCGACCGACATTGGAGGACCCCAATCGGCCGCGAGACCGGGATCGCGGTTAGAGTTCGACCTGCAAAACCGGCAGCGTCTTCTGGCCTGCCACCCGCACGATCGGAGCAAGTGCTTCGCTGATCCAACTCGAGGATCTGAGAAGGATGTTGTGGTAGAGCATCGGAGCGACAAAATCTGCCAGGGGTGTGAGATCGCCCAGGCGCTGGCCGGTCAGCGCCTCCGTCCGACCATCGACGTCGGGAACGATGAAAAGGCCCAACTGCGCGTTCTGCCTTGCGGCCTTCAAGATCGCACGCGCCTCGGCAACAAATTCGCTCACAACCTTGCATTTGAACTCCACCCATTCCCGAGGATGCCGCTCCCGAACCCAATCCGCGCGAACCCGAGTGGGAACCGTATCAGGTGGCAGCCGAACACCCGTCGCATGCTCAAAAATGGCCAGGGTACCGGTGTCGAAACTCGAATCAGGCGGTTGTGGATGGTTGGGGCGAAGCTCGATCTCCCAGTGCAACGGCCAACGCACGAAATCCAGGAAGAGGCCATCAATCGGATAAGTTGCCGCGACTGAGTGAATCGTCGAAAGAATCTCGCGCTGATACCCTCGATCTGTCGGAGTAATACCGACATACCACTCCATTTGCGGCCGTCGCTCGCCGGTCTCGAGAACTGGCCACAGATCCGGCCGCTCGACAACTTTGCGGAAGTTTGTTGCATGATCAGAGAAACAGGCAATGCCGGCATAGAAGCGAAAACCAACTTCATGGGCGGCGCTGATAACAGCCTCATGATAACTGTTGCTCTCAGTCAGAAGGGCATTGACGCCATAGTTCCGAAGGGCGGCCAGTAGCGTTCGGAAAAACAAGAGATCGCTCCAGACTTCCGGAAACACGAATGCCCCGACGAGTTTTTCCGATTTCAATCGCGACGCTCCTGTAACCGACCGACCTTAAAGGCGCTCAACTCGATCCAAAGATCAATGGCAAACGGCGCGCCGGTCGCATCGACCGCCTCACTTTGAATTCCTAGCTGCCGCCGCCCCGTATAAGTTTTAATTACGTCGGAAGACCCAAAGGCGGGAGGGGCTGTCCCTGTCATGCTGATCGCAATTGCAGAAGACCAGCGCTTGCTACTGAGCGCATGGAGAAGGCGCGCTGGTAGCTGCCAATACCAGGAGTTTGCCGGCGCGATGCCAGTAGGCTGCCAATCGTGATCCAAGTCCCCGGAATAAGTTGAGCGAGAGGTTCGTTACTGACCGGGTTGGAATCGCCAGGCTTAATCTCAGCCGGCCGAAAGGGAGGTGAACCGCCTGAACTAAAAGGAGTTCTCGTCATGAGAATGCACGCACTTATCATCACAGGCGCATCGCTGATCGCTCTCGCTGGCATCGCGCGGGCGGACGATCATTTGTTCAATGCGACGCAGCATGGTCTAAGCACGGATAGTCAGCCCTTCCAGGCAAACAAGGCCGGCAACGGCGGCGACTTCGCACCCGGGCAAGGCAGCCCGTTCGCCGGCAACGATACCAAGACGCCAGCGACCGACACGGATGCTGCGAACCTGCACGCAAATGTAAAAGAGCGCCAGCCGAAGTGACAGACAACGCAGCCGAGTCCGCTGGCATCACAGGAAGGTGCACTCCAGAAGACCTGTATGCCAGTGGACCCACCGGCATTCCGAGTATGAAATATCGAGCAGGTCCCGTGCCCAGTAGTAGTTCATTGCCTTTCACCGCTCGGCAGCGGGCGATAGAGTGGAGAAGTTCGCCAAGCCGCCAGGACTAGCACCTTGGATGGACAGGCGGCTGGTCAGCCAAACATTCTTCCTTCCCTTTCTCGTTCTTCAATGGCGCGCCTCATCGCCTCTGTCCGTCCGCACTTGTGTTTGATCATATAGTATTCAATCAAACCCTCACCCTTGCCGGCGGCAGTAAAAAACATATTCCTAAATGTTTGCTCGATGACCTTATCCTTTGGACCACCTTCAAGCCCGACAGTCCAACCTTTTGCTGCTTGCCTGCTAGGTTCCCAGGGACCTCCGGCCTTCAGTATTCTGTTTCCACCCTTCAAAATTCTGTTGACCCTTACCGCCCGCCTGATGCGTTGGGCCAGAAGGAAGATGCCGAGCAACCCCATTGCACCAAATGCAAGCAGTACCAACGTCGTCTCGTCGATCATAACCGCCCCTCCGAAAGGCCGAGACATTAGCACCTGAGCGGATTCCTCGATCGCTTCAAGGACGAGGCCGAACTTCCAATAGGCCAGGGCTGTTACGAATGAAGTCGCCACAAAGACCAGCAAGAAAGGAAGCCAGGATTTCGTTTTCGTCTTGTGTCGAGGCTTTGGTTGATGAGCGACACTCGCGGGCCCGGGCGGCTCTTGATGAGTGACACTCGCGGGCCCGGGCTGTTGATCGGCGACACTCGCGGGTCCCGGACGGCTCTTGATTAGCGACACTCGCGGGCCCGGGCTGTTGATCGGCGACACTCCAAGGCCCGCGCTCGGGTAGGGCTTCAGCGTCTATGGTAGGCTGCGGCAATTCATAAGACAGCCTTCGATCGAGCGCCGCCTGTTTTCGCCGCGTCTCCTCGTCGAACTGGTACCGCCGTGCGCCGCGCCAGTTAGCTTGATAGTCTTCGTTGCCCATCAGCGGCCGCCACGAACCCCAAAAGGACTGCTGTCTGTCGCCGCGCTTAGATTCTCTTGCCAGCAATTGGCCGATACGAGTTGCATCAGGATGCGCCTGACGATCGCAGCGTGCGGATGTTTGGAATAACGGAGCTGGGCGGCAAGCCGGTAAGCACAATCGGCAATTTCCCGGTTGGCCATCGCTGACTTGCCTGAGGATTTGATATTGCGCGCGACCGTGGCTGCGGCATCTGCCTCGCCCAGGTCAACGATGATCCTGCAACATTCGCCAAGCACCAGAAACAGCGCACGGCTAGTGTCGTAGCGTTCGAGTTCTGTCAACGGAAGTCCCCCTTGCCCGGGTAGGACATAACCATAGAAATGGCGGGGCCGGAAGGCGGTCGGTTCTGGTGAAAGTTAAGTCAAGCCATTCAATGACTCGCATTCGGCCACAGTGGGTGCTCCGGCGCGCCCTTGGCGGCCAAGCGCAATCTATTGGCGGCGCAGAGCAAGTTGCCTCGCCTCGAAACTGCTAGAAGCTTCAAGGAAGTTGAGCGGTGGGGCGCTTTCCCTCCTGAACGCCGGGTTCTTGAGTACGGATCCGGCGTTTTTGTCCTGTCTGCCTGTCAAGACGCACTGAGCGTCGAACGGCCGATGAAGCAAGCCAGTCTGTCAGGTCGGCCGATGAGTACCGGTGACGGCTGGCGTCCCTCCGCCATTTTCACGCAGAGCCTCGATCAGGCTGTAGCCGCCGGCGCCTCGACATTCGCTTCAATGGCCCTCATTCGGACACGGCGGATGGCTGGGCGCGTTTTTGCGTTTGATATAGGAGGCGGCGACGCTGTCCGTTGTGCTGAAGGACCTCGGCTCGTCGCCGACACGGTTCAGCTTAGATATTCCGATCATCCGCGTGCCCCATGCGACCAGCCGCTCGGCCGCCTCGGCATCGAGCGGCGAGCCGAACTCGAGCAGTCGGCAAAGATCCGTTACGGAATCCGGCACAACTCGGCGGCACTGAAGACGTTGATACGCCGATCGTCCAGCACGCCGAGAAGGGTGCGGCAGAGCACGGTGCGCATCGAGCGGATCATCGCTCGTCCTGCGGCTCAGCGTCTGACCTGTCGCGCCTTCCCGGCCGGCCGCGTTCCCGCAGCGACTGGTCAATCGAGTTGACGATCGCGGAAGCGATCTCGTCCGCTGTTCTGGCTTTCGACAGCTCATCGGCCAGTTCGGCCTTGCGCTCGGCCGCCGGTTTCATCGCACCTGGATCCCCGAGCGCGAGATGGTGCCGCTTTTCTTCATGACTTGGGCAAGCCGCTGCAGCACGGTGCGTTTCGCCAGCCCGGTGCGTTCGGCAATGGCGTCAACCGACAGTCCGCTTTCGCGGAGCTTGGCGAGGTGCCGGTCGCGGATCGGATCGGCATGACGGCGGTCGGGCATGGGGCGGAGAATGCCACCATGCCCGGAGATAGGAAAGATCAGGACGCCCGGCGCAGCCGGATAACCTTACCGGTGCCCATGACGTAGCCGTTCCAGGCTTCCAGCACCTGCCGCCGCTTCGTCAGTCCCTTGTGCCGCCGGTAAGCCCGCTCGACCTCGTTGCCGACTTCGTGGCCGTAGGTTTCCTCGACAACATCGCGGGGGAAATTGGTCTCATTGCCGCACCAGTCGCGGAACGCCGAGCGGAAGCCGTGCACGGTATAGCGGCTGCAGCCCGGAATCTTACGCTTCAGCATGTCGAGCATGGTGTAGGGCTGACAGGACGGGAACAGCCGATCCTCGCCGTCCTTGCGGTCGATAGAGGCCAGCACGGCCAATATCTCGTCGGTGAGCGGGACATGGTGGTCGGCGCCGTTCTTCACCCGCGCGGCCGGGATCGTCCACAGCCGCTGTTTAAGATCGAATTCCGTCCAGCGCGCTCCGACCACTTCGCTGGTGCGTGTCGCCGTCAGGACCAGAAGCTTCAGCGGCAGTTGCCCATTGATCGCCGGATCGAGGGAAGCGACGAAGCCCGGCACGCTCTCGTAGGGCATGGCGGCGTGGTTCTTCACCTTGCCCTTATGGCGGCGGCCGATACCCAGTGCCTCGCGGCTGGCCGGATTGCGGAAGTCGTCGCCGAGAATGCTGCGGTTGTCGCGGAACAGCGTCTCCAGCCGGAAGCGGAGTTCACGGCCGCAGTCGCGGTGCCAGTAGCGATCGATCACCGGTCTGAGGATCGGCGGCCACGAGCGAAGCCATCGGACGATCGGCAATCACCGCGGCATGGACCTCGATCGAGAGGTGCCACTTGATCGCCGTCTCCGCGGAGCGCCACTGGCTGTTGTGGCGATCGACATAGGCCTTGATGGCAGAGCGGAGTGTCAGTTCGTCCCTGGCCTTCTCGGCGCGCGGATCCTTGCCGAGACGCAGCAGCTCACGGGTGCGACCGGCTTTGGCGCGTGCGTCCACGAGGCTCACCTTGGCGCCTTTCGACCCGACAGCCGAGCCGAGGCCCATCGACTGGTTCTTGCCGTTCACCTTCCGGATGAACAGCCAGGCCTTCGAGGTTTCGCTCCGGACGTCGAGCCAGAGATTGTCGCCGAGGCCGTGCATGCCCTTCGGGGCTGCATCGACCTGTCTTTGGGTGGTCAGTCGCATTGGTTTCTCCCCCTCTCTCCATAACCCGTGTACGTAACCCGAGTTAGTTTGTCTGTGTTAGACGGCGAGTGCGGTCATCCGCATAAATGGCTAGAAAGCCTTTTTAATGCAAGGGGTTGTGTTACTTGGCGGCAGTCTGCGGCAGTGTGCAGAAAGCGTTCTGGCGCACCGACAAGGCTCCCGGGGACTGCACAAAGGATCAGGTCCACTGCTGAACTGTGAACCCTTCGTTAAGCGAAACGGATCATTTTTGTAGGCAGGACGTCTGTTCTTACCCGTTGCCCGCGCCCCGGCGCCCGTGCGCCATCCAAATTCAAAATCCACGTCCCGGGCGCTGAGCGAGCGCCGATGCCAACAAGCATGGGGAGGGTTGTCGATGCGGATAGCAACCGGCCGGACACTCAAAGACATGATCAAGGACGTGAGCCACATGGTGCATTTCACGTTGCTAAGGTCCGTCAACAAGTCGCCTCCGGACCTCGTATCATCCACAACCCATGCGAAAGCCATCCCTACAGACAATGGCGTGCCGCGCCCCGCGGTCAACGCGCTTGCGGATCTCCGATCATCCTCGTCGGTGACATCGGCGCCTGGGTCAGGGATCGAGCAACTGGCGCGCAATGCGGGTCAAGGAAAGCCCTTTCTACGACCGTCTGCGCGAAAATTTGTTCTCGTGAGCAACAAAAGAAGCCCTTACCCCGGCCTGATTGAGTTGCTCGGTGATCTGATCGACGGCGATACCCTGCCCGAACTGGTGACGATAATGGCCGAGCCGGACGAACCGGAGGCACGGGCACGCATATCCGCCATGCAGAACCGCATTGAACGCCGATTGACTGACGAGGGGCTGAACCATGACGTGGCAGCCGGACGTGCTTATCAGGTCGCGCAGGGTATCGGCGAGGCTTGGACGGCGCAGCACCGGCCGAAGGACCGCGCGACTGGTGGCCACCGCACCCGGGCCCGCCGCTGACAATAGTTGGTATCGCGCTACCTGATCCAGATCAATGGAGCACGAGAAGATCGCTCGAAGAGAAACTAATGTCGGCCCTGTCGCCCACGGCGGGCGGCGGAGACGCCGGATTGTTGAAAGTATCCAGCGAAACCGAGTTCTTGCCGAGGCCTACTCGAACCCGGATGACCGAGCCCAGGAAGCTGACATCCGCGATCTGACCGCCGAGGCTTGTGTCCCGACCGGGTTGCTTTCCAAGCGAGATCGCCTCGGGCCGCAACGCAAGCGATACGGCCTCTCCCGCCCTCGAACCGTTCAGCGATCCCTTGACTGACACTTCGCCGGCATCGACGCGGACGATGCCCCTAATGGGATCGGTGACTGTGCCCTCGAGCACGTTCAGCGTGCCGACGAAATTGGCGACAAAGCGGGTCGCTGGTCGGTTATAGATTTCGAAGGGCGTACCAACCTGTTCGACCTTGCCATCGTACATGACGACGATCCGGTCGGACATTGACAGCGCCTCTTCCTGATCATGTGTAACGAAGATGGTGGTGATGCCCAGCGCCCGCTGGATCGTACGGATTTCTTCGCGCAGCGAGATGCGAACCTTCGCGTCAAGCGCGGAAAGCGGCTCGTCGAGAAGAAGCAGCTTGGGCTTCGGAGCCAAAGCACGTGCAAGCGCAACACGCTGCTGCTGGCCGCCCGAAAGCTCGTAGGGATAGCGGTTGCCGAAATCCGGCAGCTTGATGATCGACAGCATTTCGGCGACACGACGGTCGGATTCCGCCTTGGCGACACCCGCGACTTTCAGCCCGAACGCGATGTTCTGCGCCACGGTCAGGTTCGGAAAGAGTGCATAGGCCTGGAAGACCATGCCGATATTGCGCTGGTTCGGCTTCAGGTTGGTGACATCCTTGCCACCGATGAGGATGCGCCCCGCGCTCGGCTCTTCGAATCCAGCCACAACGCGCAGCATCGTCGTCTTGCCGCAGCCCGACGGACCGAGGAATGAGACAAACTCTCCACCGCCAACGTCGAGATTGAAGTCCTGCACAACGGTGATCGCCCCGAAAGCTTTGCGGACGTTCTGAATGCTGAGAAAGGGTTCCGTCATTGGCTCTGGTCTCTGGTTCAATTGGGGCGGTTTGCCGACTTCGGCGCAAACCTGGAGAGTAGTTGGATAATCGACATGCAGCCCCAGGTGATGGCGAAGGCGATCACCGCAAGGGCTGCCGGCTCATAGGCCCGATTGGCCCCGATATTCTGAAGATAAGGACCAAAGGCGGGCCGATTGAGCAGGCTGGCCATGGTAAATTCGCCAATGACGATCGCAAATGTCAGGAACGCGCCGGAAAGCACCGCAATCAGCACGTTTGGCAGAATGATCCGAGCGATGATCGTCGCCCACCCGGCGCCGAGTATTTGGGCGGCTTCAGTCAGCGTGCGGACATCGATCGTGCGCAATCCCGTGTCCACCGCGCGATACATGTAGGGAAGCGCAAGCATTGTATAGCCGATGATCAGCAGAACGTCAGCGCCGCGGTTCGTTGCCAGGAATGGCAGCGGAGACGAAGAGCCGTACATGCGGATATAGCCGAAAACGATGATGATGGCCGGGATGATCAGCGGCAACAGCGTGATGAATTCCACGACCGGCCTGATTTGCGGCATCTTCAGCCTGATCCAGTAGGCCGTTGGAACCACGATCAGAACGCCGAGCAGGATCGTGAGGCAAGCAACAACCACCGAATAGGTGAATGTCTGCTGGAAACGGATATCGCCAAGCACGATCCGATAGGCATCGAACGAGTACGCGCCGCGGCGCATGCGCAGCGAAAACTCCAGGGTTGCGATCAATGGCAGGAAGAAATACGTGACGCCAACGGCAAACGTCACCCAAGCCCAGAAGCGGCTGGTCTTCATTTCAGCCACCTTTCGCTGCGTGTGCGGAACCAGATGTAGAGAGCGTTCGCCACGCCGGTAATGACAATCATTCCGAATGCCAGCGCATAGCCGAGGTTCGGATTGTGCAGGACATCGCCCCGGATCTGTGCGTACAGCAGGATCGGCACGATGTTCAGCGATGAGCCGGTCAGCGCGTACGCCGTCGCTATGGCGCCGAAGGCGTTAGCGAAGAGCAGGACTACGGTACCCAAGAAGCTCGGCCAAAGCACGGGCAGCACGACCATCCGCCAATATTGGAGCTGCGATGCGCCAAGCGTCGCCGCTGCCTCCCCCCATTCCCGTTTCAGACCGTCGATTGCTGGTGTGATGATCACCACCATCAGCGGTATCTGGAAAAACAGATAGGCAAGCGTGAGACCCCAAAAGGACAGAATATTGAAGCCGAGCGCGTAGATGTTGATGCCGAACCAGGCGTTGAGAAGCACTGTGACGAGCCCAAGCCGGCCTAGCGTCGCGAGAAAGGCGAAGGCCAGCGGCACCCCCGCGAAATTGGACGCAACCCCGGAAAAGGTCAGCGTCGTCGAGCGAACCCAACCCGGCAAACCGCCTCGGACTATGGCAATTGACAGCGCCAGGCCGAAAAGCGCGCCAATGATCGCCGAAACGAAACTGACACGGATCGAAATCCAATATGCGGCGACGATCGAGGGTTGGCTCAGCGCGGCGACGTTGGCCAGCGTGAAGTTGCCCTGTTCGTTCTGAAAGGCGCCGACAACGAGATAGAATGTCGGCAGGATGAGAAACAGCAAGGCAAAGATAAAGAACGGCGCGATGCCCAACCATTGCGTCGGCAGACGCAGGTCGCGGCCTGTCGCCGGAGGCCGCGACCTGCCGGCGACCGCCGGATCGGAAAGAGTAAGATCGGTCATATGCCTCCCGAACAATGCTCGTCGCGTGATGATTGATCTAGGACGAGGAGATGGGCGGTCCCGAAGGACCACCCAATCGCTGCTTCGTTATTTGGCGACTTCCGCACCAACAATGGCGTCCCATTGCTTCGTTATGATTTCCTTGGCAGTGGCCTGCTCCTCAAGAGTTGGGAATTTCGCCGCCGCGTAAGAATCGGCCGGCGGCAGCTTGTCGAGAAGTTCCTGCGGGATCTTGCCATTTTTGGCGAGGTCGTTGAAGCGGATCGGATGGCAGTAGCCCTTCAGCCAGGCGAGCTGGCCTTCGTCGGAATAAAGGTATTCCATCCATAGCTTCGCGGCGTTCGGATGCGGCGCATAGGCGCTGATCGCCTGCACGTAAACGCCCGCGACGATGCCAGTCTTCGGAACGACGACATCCACGGGCGGATTGCCGTTCAGCGTGTCGCGCCCGGCGAGTGCGTTGTAGTCCCAGTAGATGATAATCGGCGTCTGGCCCTGCGCCAGCGTCGCCGCCTTTCCGGTGACCGGCACGAAATTGCCGCTGCTGTTCAATTGCTTGAAGAACTCCAGTCCCTTTTCCCCGGCCGATTTGGCGTCGGTCCCGCCGCTTGCCAGGCCGGCAGCGTACACGCCCTGCGTCGCCTGGTTCGATGCGCGCGGGTCTCCCGAAAGCGAAACGCTGTTCGCGTATTCGGGCTTGAGCAGGTCAGCCCAGTCGGTAGGCGTCGTCTTGACCAGGTCCTTGTTCACCATGAAGGAGAGAACGCCATAGTAGTCGCCATACCAATAGCCATCGGCGTCCTTGGCCTCGGCCGGAATCGAATCCCAGGTCGACACTTTGTAGGGTTGGATCAGTCCGTCTGTCTTGGCCTGCGGGCCATAGGAAAGTCCGACGTCGATGACGTCGGGAGCCTGCGGGCCCTTGTTGTCCTTGTTCGCCTTGACGGCTTCGATTTCGTCGCTTGAACCGGCGTCCGGATTGAGTTCGTTGACAGTGATTTCCGGATACTTTGCCTTGAAGCCATCGAATACTGCGCCGTAACCGCACCAATCGTGCGGTAGTGCAATTGTGGTGAGCTGCCCCTCGGCCTTCGCTGCTGCAATGAGTTCGTCCATGGACTGAGCCGACGAAATAGCCGAGGTCGCTACAAGTGCCGAAGCCGTAAGGGAAAGTACCTTTCCCACAAATTTCAACATGTGTTCTCTCCGTTGAACTGACGCCGATCGACGCCTGCGTTGCCGTTGCCGCTGTCAAATGACAGTCAGATGAAAATCAAAAAGAGCGGAGCGCAAGCGGCGAAATTCTGACCACTTTCCTGTTCATTTCAATTCGCTGCGGCCGCCTGCAAAGGCGGCGCTTCGACATGCTTTTTCTGTTGGCTTTCCTCCTGCCCCAGTTCCCTTCATTCATCTAAGCACGTCCCCCGCAGCCGACGAAGCAGTTTCTATTTTACAGGGTGCCCGCGATCGAGTTCTCATGCAGCGCCAACGCCGTAGAAGGTGCTTATCGGACGCTGACTGCTTACGAAAATCCTCATTCTCGACGAGCCGAGGCGCGGAACCGATGCCGGCGCATAAGCGGAAATCCACCGGCTGATCACGCTTCTCGCGCGCGACGGAGCCGTCATGATGATCTCGTCGGAGATGAGCAACTGCATCATGGTTATGCGTGAAGCGGGAGCCGCCAGCGGCGGATGGTTGGCCCGGCAGGCGACGGCCTATCCATTGCGCCTTGGGGGCGCTGGATCAAATCAACTCTCGACGGATGGGCAACCGCGGCGCGGACCAAGGTTTGGGACGAGGCCGCAGTCCGCCGTCGCCGAGCGCCGTGGCGAAATGAACCGAGATCGCCCGCTTCCCAAGATCTATCGCCCCACAGCCGCGCTACGGATCCACTCCTACGACCGAAAACGTGCTCCATCACGCCGCCGGGGGACAGGAAGGGCATTCTGGCAGGAGACCTCCGTGCTATGTTGCGCACCGGGCCGGTGCCGCAACGCCAGCCCAGCACCCATCGCAGGATGCGATTAACGCGACGGTGCCAGCTGATGTGGTATGAGATCAGACTTGAACTGGACAACGACGGCATCCTTCTGGTGACGGCGCCAGCTTTTCCTGAAGTCATTTCGTTCGCCGACGATGTCGAGGACGCCCTGCAGCATGGCCACGACGCCATCGGCGAGGCGATCACCCGCCGAATCGCACATGGCGAGCCGATCCCGGAGCCCCTGAAGGAAAAACCCGAGCGCGGGTATTTCGTCGAGGCCCCGGCCTGAGACTGCCCACAATCTCGCCATCGCCCGCCGGATCGCCTGCTCGATGACCGCAGTTAGACAACATTACAGCCATCTGCATGACGAAAACCGTTGCGGTGCCGCAACAATTGCCGGTCGGCTATGAACCAAGAATGAGACATTCCCAGCGGCCATTGGAGACGGACGCGCCAACCCCCGGCTGAAAAAGCAACGAGCGTCAGGAATGGCCAACAACCAAGGCGGGGCATCCAATCCGACCTTTTTTCGGAAGGCATTCCACGTTAAAGGCAATGATGATCTGCGCTGGGTCAGCCTTACCTATAATCTTCAAGTCTTCTAAATCACTTTTTAGCTTGTCTCCCGCCTCCTTTAAGCTGTCCTCAAGTTTCGACTTGGCCGCCGCATCTTTCTTCATTTGAGAATTCCTGGACACCACGGTTGGCAGGAGCCTCCATTCCGCCCTGTCGTTTGTAGCGGCCGGACTGACTGAGTAGGAGAAGACGTACATGAGGATCCACATCGGCATGCTCCATTTGTGGCAGACGACACCCGCCCGGCGGCCATTGCTGCCAAGGATTGGCCTGATCAGTGCGCCTCTGTCCGGTCGAGCCAACGATAGGACGAAGGTGAAGGCCAGCTAAGATAGGAGCCGGTGTTCAAGTAGGCCCTCAATCCACCACTAGGGCCGACCGGGCAATGCCGGAGGGGAGACGCCGGCCCCTTTGGACCAATTGCCAAGCGGTTGCGCCGGTGCTTTCTTCCATCCTGTCAAGGGAGGGCTATAGTATATGGTTGTTGATGACTTTGACCGGAGAGGAGAAACTTTATGCCAATGTATCTCACTCGTTTCAGCTACACGCCAGCGGCGTGGGCAAAGTTGATTGAAAACCCGGTAGACAGAACTAAAGCCGTCAGTGCCGGCATCAAGTCGGCCGGCGGTAAATTGCACGGTCTCTGGTACGCTTTTGGTGAGCAGGACGGTTTCGTGCTGTCAGAGGCCCCAGACAACGTATCGGTAGCGGCGGCCCTCGCGGCTTTCGGTGCCGCCGGTGCGGTCAGTTCGACCAGCACCACCGTGCTAATCAGCACGAAGGAAATGGTGGAGGCCCTCCAGAAGGCGAAGTCAGTAACATACAGCCCGCCAGGTGCGTGACTGTGTACGTCCCGTTCAAGAACAGGCCCCGGCACCCAGCCGGGGCTTCAGCACGCACTGGAGGCTGAGGAGGACCTGATCGGTTTGAGCGGAAATGATCGTCGACGTTAAGAAGCTCCGCGAGGCGATCGAGGAAGTCGCCGAAATCGTTCGGGAAGGGCGCGAGGCGAACGTGGAACTCTTCGTGGAGATTGCCGCCGCCTACGGTCTAAAGCCGGAACTGCTGACGCGAAAGTTCCACGAACGGTTTCCGCACGGTGTCGGCGAGGGACGTTGAACGTGGACTCGGCTTCGTCGATGCGTCGGACACATCGGACGCATTGCCGTTAACCGCTTGATCCCGCTCGCCTCAGCAAACGCGTCAGTCTTCGTTATCACCGTTCTCCAAAAGTTGCGCCTCCAGGCTTTGCAGACTGCTCGACTATCTCACTCTGGTATCCGATAGTTTCTGTGTTTGCGCCCTGCCTCTGAGGGAGAATAGGCGGTAAGCCCGAACCGTGGAAATCAAGCCGGCCGAGGTCTTCGCCATTGACCCGCTTGCACGATCGACCTTTGAACAAGCCACAAGTCAATTGAAAGGGGAATGCAAATGCGAAGGAACAACTCGATTGCTGCAGCGTATATGGCGGTTGCTTTTGCGGCCCTAATCTCGCCGAGCGCGGCTCAAGATCAGGGTCTCTGGAAGGTCTACAACGAGAGCCTCAAGGGCGCTAAATATGTCGATCTGACCCACACGATCACGCCAACCATTCCGGTCTGGATCGGATTTGGCAATTCGACATTTTCCCCTGCGAAAGCAGGCGCCGACATGGAGGGGTTTGCCAAGACAGGCGACGTTTTCACCTACGACAAGCACGGCTTCGAGGCGACCAACTACGTGCTGACAACCGACCAGCTCGGCACGCAACTCGACCCACCGGCGCACTGGGCACCCGAATATCCGGCAATCGACGAACTGCCGGCGACCTACACGATCCGCCCTCTGGTCGTGATATCGATTGAAGAAAAGGTCAAAAAGGACTTCGGCTATGCGCTTCAGGTCGACGATATCAAGGAGTTCGAAGCAAAAAACGGAACGATCCCCGAGGGCTCCGTCGTGTTCGTTCGCTCGGGCTGGTCGAAGGAATGGCCTGATCCGGCTCTGGCCAAGAAGGCACCTTTTCCAGGTGTGAAGTCTTGATGCGCTGAAGTTCCTCCATCTCGATCGAAGATTCTCTTTCACGGACACGAGCCTCTGGATACGGACGCGACCCCGACGCTCGAAGGCGAAGTTTGGCTCATGCACAATGGTTTTGCGCAAGCCGAAGGCGTCGCCAATCTCGATCAGGTTCCAGAAACTGGCGCCCTGGTGGCGATTGGGTTTCCGAAGTTCGCTGGCGGCCTCGGCGGTTATGCGCGTTACATCGCGATCTGCCCGCCGGATTGGAAATTCGGCGTGTCGGTCGGCGAAGTCGCGGAGGCGCCCCTTCCCAAATCCGACAAGCCACTGCATTTCGACGAGAAGGCGGGGATGCGAATCAGATAGTCGCGGTTTCAGACAAAGCCGCTCCGGCCTCGTGGGAGCGGCAACCCTGCGACGAACGCCTACCCCTTTACCCGTGACCCGGCTCATGGTCGGGCGCCTGCCAGTCCATCGCAACCGCTTTTGCTTCGCCCCTTTCCGCCTCCGTTTTCGGGGCGTATCGCCGCAGCCATTCCTGCCTCCGACAGCGGTTCCGTTAGTTGCCGTAGCAGTTTTGGCGTCTCGGCGATCCGCTGCCACAGCCTGCCCAGCAGTCGCATGGCTTTCTCTGCAGCCTCTTCGTCGCCTGCCTCCCTGGCATCGTTGATGACGGCCTCGAGCACGGCGATATCGGCAAAAATCCGATCGAGGTCGGTCATGGTGTTATCGCCTCCAGCATCCGCGCAATCGCCGTAGCAGTAAACGGTGTCCCATTCGACGTCACATGCCCTGCCTTGGCCAGTTCCCGGGATACCTCCCGTAGCCGAGCCGTCTCCACCAAATTGTTCTGATGCCATTGCCGAGCAGCAGGTCGAGCATCCTCTTGAAGCCGGGACGCATGTCGATCGGATCGGCGCCCGAGACCGCCTCGTCATAGTAAGTTTCAACAACCCTGTACCCGTTGGAGCGTGCGAACTTCTCAACGGCAACCTGTTGCCGCTTTTCCGAGTCCTTGTCGGCACCAACATTGGCCGCAGACGAGGTACGGAGGTACGCTACAGATTTCACGTCGGGCGGCGCGGCTCGAAAGTCTCCCCGCAGCCCGCACAGGTAATCGGGACGACGTTGCGGGCTTCGGCGCTCTTGATCAGTTCGCCGAGGAACTTGGTCTGGTTTCGATCGGGTGCACGCATGGCGGTCCCAGTTTCGGAGAGGCCGCCGCCGATTGCGCTTGTTCGGTCAGGGAACTATATTCGAACGTGTTTTCAGAATTCCCTGGCCATCGCGTTTTGCCGGTGGCCTTTTGTTTTTGAGGCGCGCCAAGGTGCGCCTCAACGCGTTTCAGGGGTGTGTAGGCCGATGCCAAATTCTTTGGCTGCCTGGCCTGGCGCGTTAAATCCAAGCCTTCAACCGACCGCATGAGGACGCCTTCTTGCTCACCCGCACCGGGCAACCGTTCGCCTCTGCCGCCTCGCTCAGTTCCGCCTTCATCGGCTATTGCCGCAAGGCTGGGCTGCCGGTCGGCCTGGCGGCGCACGGCATCCGCAAGGCCACCGCCACCGCCGCCGCCGAGGCCGGGGCGACACCCCACGAACTGATGGCGATATTTGGCTGGGTCGATCTCAGGACGCCACTGATCTACACCAATGACTTCAGCCGCAAGCAGGCCGGATTGAAGATCGCACAGCAGTTTGCCGAGCGTGACCAGACAGTGGTCGCCTTTCCCGCCAAGAAAAAAGCGTAAGACCCCTCCTCCCAAGGGACCCAAAAGCCCGGCCCGAAAAAGCCGGGTTTTTGACTGCGGGTTTTAGTTTCTGAAACACGGGTTTCAGCGGCAAAAAAGCCAATGAAATCAAGCAACATAGAAGTATCGTCTAATGCCGTGTCCTGCCACGAGATTTTCACTTGGACGCGGCAGTTGCGAGAGGCACCTCGCCCTTCCAATGTTCAGCCCGCGAGAGACTTCAGCAGATTGGCTGCCGCAAGCATGTCGTTTTTTCGTGACTTCCGACGCTGGGCGGCCTCGGAATCCTCGCCCCAATGTTCCGTATTCCAGTCTTCGTCGACGTGGGCGGCCGCCCAGGCGGTCTCGGCATCGAGTTCGCCAGCCTCGACCGCAAGCGCCAGAAGCGCGGATCCGGTTAAACTGGTCATCAGATGAAGCGCTGCCAGCCTCAAGGGGTCGCCGCGCATCTTGAGATGGATGCCGATCGCGCCGATGGCTTCACGCGGTTGCTCCACATGAACGACGCCTTCGGCAAGCACGAAGTGCGCACCGAGCGCGGATCTTGCCCAATCGATCACCGGGTCCCAGGCTTCAGCCTGCCTTTCGACCAGTTTCTCTGGTGCATCCGCGCGGTAGCAAAGGAGATCGGACGACGAAAAGCGCAAAATATCCTCAAGGACCGCCTGCGTGTCCTGCGCCACCCCGTCAATCGCCGTGTTGACGAGGCGGGTCACAGGCATGGACACAGGATCAATATTCTCCTGCTGGGCAGAGAATTCCGCGGCAACGAGCCGGGCAGCAGCTTCAGTGGGCAGCGTTAAAATCGCTTTGGCCGGGGTGCGCACAGGTTTCCCGTCGAGGTGGACGTCGAAGCCTTCAGCGGCAGCCGCGACGGTCACATCGGTATAGAACCGCTTCGGGAGGGGCGTCCTCATCTGGTTCTGGGCGCGGCGCACCGGATCCGCATCGGATAGCTGCTTGCCCGCCTCGAGATCGTTCAGAATTTCGCGCATGGTCGCTCCAATCCGGGACCGTCGTCCCCTCCGTCGGCACGGATCATTCGTCTCGGGCGGTCGCTTCATCGAAACCGATCAGGTTCCAGCTCTGTTTCATATGAGGCGGCATCGGTGCGGTAACATCGATCGTTCCCCTATCCGGGTGCGGAACGACAATGCGCCGCGCGTGGAGATGGAGCCGGTTCTGGACGCCGCCGGGAAAATCCCAATTGGTGTCCGCCTCGAAATACTTCGGATCGCCGATGATGGGACAGCCGATCTGCGCCGCGTGGACACGAAGCTGGTGCGTGCGGCCGGTATAGGGCTCCATCTCCAGCCAGGACAGGGTCTGGCCGGCCTGATCGACAACACGATAGAAGGAGACGGCGTGGTCAGCCCCTTCCTCGCCGTGCCTTGCAACGCGGACGCGGTCGCCGTCCGGCGTCTGCTCCTTTACGAGCCAGCTCGAAATTCGGTCCTCGCGCTTCTTCGGCACGCCCTTGACCAGCGCCCAATACGTTTTCTTCGTCTCGCGCTGCCTGAAGGCTTCAGCAAGCTTCATCGCGGCCAGCCGGGTCCGTGCGACAACAAGGACGCCTGAGGTATCCCGGTCGAGCCGATGGACCAGGCGAGGCTTCTCGCCTTTCTGACTGCGCCAAGCTTCCAGCATGTCATCGACATGGCGCGAGACTCCTGAGCCCCCCTGCACCGCAAGCCCCGCCGGCTTGTTGAAAACGAATACTTTCGGGTCCTCATAAAGCAGCATCTGCGCCAGCACATCGCCATCGCCCTGATTGCGTATGGTGCGCGCGGTCAATTGACCTTTGCCCTTCTTGTCGACGTCGAGCGGCGGCACCCGGATAACCTGCCCCGGATCGATCCGCGTGTCGGTCTTCGCGCGACCCCCATCCACGCGGACCTGGCCCGACCGCAGAAGCTTCTGCAACTGCACGAAACCGAGCCCCGGGTAATGCACCTTGAACCAGCGGTCGAGCCGCATTCCTGCTTCGCCGGCTTCCACCGCGATCTGCTCCACGCCTGCCATTTCAACGCCCTTCCGTTGCGAGCAGGCGAAATAGCATCAGGCGAAGCTCCTTGCGAGCCACATTCCCACAAAGAGCGCCACAATCGACGCGCCAACGCTGGCCAAGACGTAGCCCAAGGCCGAACCAACCGCGCCGCGCGTCCAGAGGACCGCGAAATCGAGCGAGAAGGCCGAGAATGTCGTGAAGCCGCCCAGTATACCGGTCGCCACGAACAGGCGCAGCTCGTTGGAGGCGCCGCCGAAGCGACGCGCCAGGATTTCGATGAACACGCCCATTGCAAAAGATCCGGCGACGTTGATCGCCATTGTGCCCCAGGGAAAACCGGGGCCGAGAAGTCGCAAGGCGCCAAGATTGACCAGATGCCGCAGCCCTGCGCCGACGCCGCCGCCGAGGGCGACCAGAACGAAATGATACATATACGTGTTTTGGCCACAGCGGCCAAACCTCTGTCTCAGGCGCCGCCGCGCTCCCGCCTGAGCTTTGCCCAGAACTCGAGCCGCTTTCGTATTTCCCGCTCGAAGCCTCGATCCGGCGGATCATAAAAGGTGCGCCGCCCCATCTTTTCCGGGAAGTAATCCTGTCCGGAAAAAGCTTCGGGCGCGTCGTGATCGTATTGGTAGCCGCTGCCGTAGCCTTCATCCTTCATCAGCCGGGTCGGCGCGTTGAGAATATGCTTCGGCGGCAGCAGCGAGCCATGCTCCTTGGCCGCCTGCGTCGCATTCTTGAAGGCTGTGTAGGTTGCGTTCGATTTCGGGGCCGTCGCCAGATAGACACAGGCTTCGGCGAAGGCGAGCTCGCCTTCCGGAGACCCGAGATAATCATAGGCATCCTTGGCCGCATTGGCGATCACCAGTGCCTGCGGATCGGCAAGTCCGATGTCCTCGAGAGCCATTCGCACCAGCCGGCGGCCGAGGTAAAGCGGATCCTCACCGGCGTCGAACATGCGCGCAAGGTAATAGAGTGCCGCATCCGGGTCGGAGCCCCGCACGGATTTGTGCAGCGCGGAGATAAGGTTGTAGTGGCCGTCCTGGCCCTTGTCATAGACCGGAGCCCGGCGCTGCACGATCCGCTGAAGTGCGTCGGCATCAAACACCTCGCCCGGCTTTGCCGCGCGCCATACTTCTTCGGCAAGCGTGAGCGCGGCGCGACCGTCGCCGTCGCTCATGCGCAACAGCACCGCACGCGCCTCCTCGCCAAGCGGCAGTTCCTTGCCTTCCGCGGCTTCGGCTCGTGCCAGCAGCTTTTCCAGCGTCGCCTCGGACAGCGTGTGGAAAACGAGCACACGCGCGCGCGACAAGAGCGCCGCGTTGAGCTCGAACGACGGGTTCTCCGTGGTGGCCCCAACGAGTATCACGGTTCCGTCTTCCATGACGGGAAGAAACGAATCCTGCTGGGCGCGGTTGAAGCGGTGTATCTCGTCGACGAAAAGCAGCGTCTGGCGGCCTTTTGAGCGCCGCAGCCGGGCAGTTTCAAACACCTTCTTCAGGTCGGCGACGCCTGAAAAGATCGCCGATATCTGCTCGAAGGCGAGACCGGTTTCGCCTGCCAGCAATCGCGCGACCGTGGTCTTGCCTGTGCCTGGCGGTCCCCAGAAGACCATTGAGCCGAGCGACCCGGAGCGGATCATGCGCGTCAGCGCACCGTCAGCGCCCGTCAGGTGCTCCTGACCAACCACTTCCTCAAGCGTCTTCGGCCGCAGCCGATCGGCCAGCGGCCGGCCGGGCGGCTCTCCCTGGGGCTCATCTCTGGAGAAAAGGTCAGCCATGGGCTAGTGGTCCGATTAACATTCGCATCCCATTGATACAGGCCATTCAGGCGAATGTTAGAATCAAAGGACCGCTAGCAAACATACGATTTTAGTGGAACTTTGAATTTGACATTCGCTATGGACGCGCGATGTCGACTCGGATGCGAATGTCAAATTCGTTCCACTAATAGCGCAACGTCTGGCGCAACAACTGCCCGTCGCGTTCGATGGTGAAACGCCACCAGCGGGTCTGCTGCGATGCGATTTCCTTCAGCTTTTCCACCGACGTGATCTGTTCGCCATTCACCTCGCGCACGATGTCGCGCGGCTGGACGCCGAAACCTTCGGCAGGAGAATTTGGCACAATGTCGATCACGGCGACGCCTGACGATTCCACCGGCATTCCGAGCCGCTGGGCCAGCCTGGGCGACAAGGCAGCGACCTTGGTGCCTGCGAAGGGACTGCGCCCGCCGATCGAAACCTGCGTTGTGGAATTGCCTTCAGGCGCTCGCCCGAGCTTGACCTGGACGGTCTTGTCACCTCCTCCGCTCAATACGGAAAAGCTCGCCGTGCTGCCGATTGCCTGGGTTGCGAGCCGGTAGCCGAGCGCATCAACGTGCTCGATCGCAACATTGTTCATGGCCAGCACCACATCGCCTGCCTTCAGGCCGGCTTGCGCGGCAGGACCATCGGGGATGACAGAAGAAATCAGCGCGCCTTGCGGCCGCGCCATGCCAAGGGCTTCTGCGATCTGTGGTGTCACCGGCTCGAACGTCGCGCCAATGAAGGGCCGCTCAAAATAATCGCTTCCGCTCTTCGCCGCCTGTGCCACGGCGCGCACGATGTTTGCCGGAATTGCGAAACCAATGCCGATCGAGCCGCCGCTCCGGCTGAATATTGCCGTGTTGATGCCGATGAGCTGCCCGGACATGTTGACGAGCGGGCCACCCGAATTGCCGGGATTGATCGCCGCGTCCGTCTGGATGAAGAAGCCAAAATCCGAAATGCCGATATGCGAGCGCGCAAGCGCCGACACGATGCCGCTTGTCGTCGTCTGCCCGACACCGAACGGATTGCCGATCGCCAGCACGAGGTCGCCCACTTCAAGCGCGTCGGAATCGCCAATTGTCACCGCCGGAAACGGATCCTTCGACTCGATTTTGAGCACCGCAAGATCGAGCGATTTGTCCTTCAGCAGCAGTTTGCTCTCGAACTCGCGGCCGTCCGGCGTCGCGACCTTCATTTCATCGGCATCGCGGATCACGTGATAGTTGGTGACGACCAAGCCGCTCGGATCGACAAGCACGCCGGAGCCGAGTGACGATTTCACGCGCGGCGGCATCTGGTCGCCAAAGAAACGTTCGAAGAAAGGGTCGCCGGCAAAAGGAGAGCGAACCCGCACCTGTTGAGAAGCGTAAACGTTCACGACGGCCGGCGCGGTCTTCTCGACCAGTGGGGCGAAGGAAAGTTGCATCTCCTCGCGGCCGAACGGCACGCGCTTGCCCGGATCAGTCGCTTCGCCGGCAGTGGTCGCCGCCGCATTGTCGTCGGCGGGCCGCGTAGGGCTGGTGGCGGGCGGCGTGGTTTTCTCGACGCCGCCGCGCAAGAAGTCCTTGAACAGGTCGCCGAGTTCGTTGCTCTCCTGAGCGGTCGCGAGCCCGAGCGGCAACAGCAGCGCCAGAGCGATCAGGAATGGCGCAAGGACGTATCTCGATGCCTTCAGGCACATCGCAAATCCTCCAGGATGGCTGGCGGCCTATTCTCGCGAAGATTGTGCAATTTGAAAGGCTGGCTGCACCCCAAACGCAACGACGCCCTGATCTCGTTTCATCCGAAGAGAGAAGGGCCCTCAATCGGGCCCTTGAAAATCGCTGTAGTTCGATCGAGCCTATGCGGCTTCGGCTTCGGCGCCGACGCCTTCGGCTTCTGAGCGCGCACGGTCGGCCGCGCCCTTGGCCGATACGTCGCGATCGACGAATTCGATGACCGCCATTGCCGCATTGTCGCCATGGCGGAAGCCGGCTTTCATGATCCGCAGGTAGCCGCCGTTGCGCTGTGCATAACGCGGCGCAATCGTCTCAAAGAGACGCTTCACAAGAGCTTCGTTGCGAATCTGCGCGATCGCCTGACGGCGGGCATGCAGATCGCCGCGCTTGCCGAGCGTGACAAGTTTCTCGACGATGGGGCGCAGGTCCTTCGCCTTCTGCAGCGTAGTGACGATCTGCTCGTGCTCGATCAGCGAGCCCGAGAGATTTGCGAAAAGGGCCTTGCGGTGACTGACGCTGCGGCCAAGCCGGCGGCCGGTCTTACCGTGGCGCATGGCGATTCTCCTTCAATTCCTGGTTCGAGAGGCAGCAGCCTCGTTTTTTCAGGAGCAGGATCGCCCGAAAGGCAGCACGGCCTTTCGGGATCTGCTCAATATTGGTCTTCGTAGCGCTTGGCCAGATCTTCGATGTTCTCCGGCGGCCAGTCCGGCACTTCCATGCCGAGATGCAGGCCCATCGCCGCGAGCACTTCCTTGATCTCGTTCAGCGACTTGCGCCCGAAGTTCGGCGTGCGCAACATCTCAGCTTCGGTCTTCTGGATCAGGTCGCCGATATAGACGATATTGTCGTTCTTCAGGCAGTTTGCCGAACGCACCGAAAGCTCGAGTTCGTCGACCTTCTTGAGCAGCGCCGGATTGAATGCCAGTTCGGTCACCTGCTCGGCAGGCAGCTCCTTGGTCGGCTCCTCGAAATTGACGAACAGGCCAAGCTGGTCCTGTAGGATGCGGGCTGCAAAAGCGACTGCGTCCTCGCCTGTGATCGAACCGTCTGTCTCGATCGTCATGCTCAGCTTGTCATAGTCGAGAACCTGGCCTTCGCGGGTGTTCTCGACCTTGTACGACACCTTCTTGACCGGGGAGTAGAGGCTGTCGACCGGGATCAGGCCAATCGGCGCATCCTCGGCGCGATTGCGGTCGGCTGGTACATAACCCTTGCCGGTGTCGACCGTGAACTCCATGCGGATTTCAGCGCCCTCATCGAGCGTGCAGACGACATGGTCGGGATTGAGGATCTCGACATCGCCGACAGTCTGAATGTCACCGGCCGTCACGGTACCCGGACCCTGCTTGCGCACAACCATGCGCTTGGGACCGTCGCCCTCCATCTTGATGGCGATTTCCTTGATGTTCAGCACGATGTCGGTCACATCCTCGCGGACGCCCGCGATCGAAGAGAATTCATGCAGAACGCCGTCGATCTGCACCGCCGTCACGGCAGCGCCGCGCAGCGAGGACAGAAGAACGCGGCGCAGCGCGTTGCCGAGAGTGAGGCCGAAGCCACGCTCCAGCGGCTCGGCGACGAGGGTCGTCAGCGTCTTCCTCTTCGACTGAAACTCTATTTTGTTCGGCTTGATCAGCTCTTGCCAATTTTTCTGGATCATTCTTTCTTCCTTCCGGCGGCCTGCCACTATCCAATCGTGACAGCCAATCTGGAAACCGCAGAGGAGCGATCGCGCGCTCGTGCAGTGGTTGAAAACGCTCTTTAGAGCGACGGACGCACGAGTCCGATGCTCTAGACGCGGCGCTTCTTGCGCGGGCGGCAGCCATTGTGCGGGATCGGCGTCACGTCGCGGATCGACGTAATGGTGAAGCCCGCGGCCTGCAACGCACGGAGCGCCGATTCGCGGCCGGAGCCCGGACCGCAGACTTCGACCTCAAGCAAGCGCATGCCGTGTTCCTGCGCTTTCTTGGCGCAATCCTCGGCGGCAACCTGTGCGGCGAACGGGGTGGACTTGCGCGAACCCTTGAAGCCCTGCGCACCGGCCGATGACCAGGCAATCGTATTGCCCTGCGCGTCGGTAATGGTGATCATCGTGTTGTTGAAAGTCGAATTGACGTGCGCGACGCCGGACGAAATGTTTTTGCGCTCGCGGCGGCGAACACGCGTGGCTTCCTTGGCCATGATAGTCCTTCCAGTTGATCTCGACACCGCCGTAATGCCAGCGGCTCCACCTTGGTGAATGGTCAATGGCGAAATGGTGAATGGAAAAAAGCGACTTCAGCGCCTACCATTCACTAGTCACCATTCACTATTCCACCGACTTACTTCTTCTTCCCGGCGATCGCTTTGGCCGGGCCCTTGCGGGTGCGCGCATTTGTGTGCGTGCGTTGGCCGCGGACCGGCAGCGAACGGCGATGGCGCAGGCCGCGGTAGCAGCCAAGGTCCATCAGGCGCTTGATGTTCATCGAAACTTCGCGGCGCAGGTCGCCTTCGACCCGATAATCGCGATCGATGGCTTCGCGGATCTGCAGCACTTCGGCGTCGGTGAGCTGGTTGACGCGGCGTTCAGCCGGAATGCCGACCTTCTCCACGATCTCCGAAGCGAACTTCGGCCCGATGCCGTGAATATACTGCAGCGCAATGACGACGCGCTTGTTTGTAGGAATGTTGACGCCGGCAATACGGGCCATCTTCTTCTCCATCTGAGCCGGCAAGCCGGCGATTGCGTTGCCCCGCGTCCGGTGGAGGCCGGCCCTTGCGGGTTCTCTTCTCGGTACAAGCTCTTGAAGTCCTCGCGGACCGGCAAGCCTCATACCTGATTGGGAGACGGGCCGCTATAGTCCAGCAGACCGAAGTAGTCAACCGTCTCCATCTATTTTTTCCGACCGGCCCGTTTCAGTACCGCTTCTATTTCAGCGGTGACCGAATCCATGTCTGCCATGCCGTCAACACTGCGCAGCTTGTGCTTGGCATAGTAGTAGCCGATCAGCGGCGAAGTATCCTTGTAGTATGCTTGCAGGCGCGTCCTTAGCGTCTCGGCATTGTCATCGGGCCGTCGTTTGAACTCGGTTGAACCGCATTTGTCGCAAACGCCGATGACCTTCGGCACCCGGTTGGTGTCGTGATACCCGGTACCGCATCTTGCGCAGGTGTAGCGGCCGGCAATGCGGTCGACAAGAACGTCGTCGTCGACCTTGATTTCGATTACCACGTCGAGGTGCTGATCCTTGGCGCCAAGGATGGCCTCCAGCGCGTCCGCTTGTGCCAGCGTGCGCGGATAGCCATCGAGGATGAAGCCGTTGACGCAGTCCGACGCGTCGATCCGCTCCGCAACTATGTCGTTGACGATCTCGTCGGAAACGAGCTTGCCGGCTTCCATCACGGCCTTGGCGCGCTTGCCAACCTGGGTTTCGGCTTTCACGGCGGCACGCAGCATGTCACCTGTGGAGAGCTGCGGGATGGCGTGTCTTTCTACCAGCCTTTGTGCTTGCGTCCCTTTGCCTGCTCCCGGCGGCCCAAGCAAAATTAGTCTCATCGTCCTCTCTTGCCCCCACGGAGCTTCGACTTCTTGATAAGCCCTTCATATTGGTGGGCAATCAGGTGACCTTGAATTTGCGCAACCGTATCGAGCGTGACGCTCACCACGATCAGCAGAGATGTGCCGCCCAGATAGAACGGAACGCCAGTCGCGGATATCAAAAATTCGGGCAGCAAGCAGACCAGCACAAGGTAGATCGCGCCGATCACCGTAATGCGGGTAAGCACGTAGTCGATATATTGCGCGGTGCGCTCGCCCGGCCGATATCCGGGGATGAAACCGGAATGTTTCTTCAGCTGGTCAGCGGTGTCCTTGGGGTTAAAGACGATCGCCGTATAGAAGAACGCGAAGAAGACGATCATTGCGGCATAGAGCGCCATGTACAGCGGCTGGCCATGTCCAAGCGAGGCGAGCACCATGCTTGCCCAGCCCGGCAACGTCGTCAAATTGGAGAAGCCCGCCAGCGTCGCCGGCAGGAGCAGCAGCGAGGAGGCAAAGATCGGCGGGATGACGCCCGACGTATTGAGCTTCAGGGGCAAGTGCGACGTATCGCCCTGAAACATGCGGTTGCCCACCTGCCGCTTCGGATACTGGATGAGCAGACGGCGCTGCGCGCGTTCGAAGAACACGATCACGCCGATCACGACGATAGCCAGCACGATGATCGCCAGAATCAGACCGGTCGAGAGTGCGCCCGTGCGGCCGAGTTCCAGTGTTCCGCTGATGGCGTGCGGCAGGCCGGCCACGATGCCCGAGAAAATAATCAGCGAAATGCCGTTGCCGATGCCGCGCGCGGTTATCTGCTCGCCGAGCCACATCAGGAACATCGTGCCGCCGACCAGCGTGACGACGGCCGACAGGCGGAAGAACCAGCCCGGATCGGTCACGATCCCGCTGCCACCCTCCAGACCGACGGAAATGCCGTAGGCCTGAACCATCGCCAAAAGCACGGTGCCGTATCGCGTGTACTGGTTGATGACCTTGCGGCCCTGCTCGCCTTCCTTCTTGAGCGCTTCAAGCGTCGGGATGACCGACGTCATGAGCTGCATGATGATGGATGCGGAGATGTACGGCATGATGCCAAGCGCGAAGATTGCCATGCGCTCCACCGCGCCGCCCGAAAACATGTTGAACATGCCAAGCACGCCGCCGCTCTGTTGCTGGAACGCGTGAGCGAAAGCCTCGGGATTGATACCCGGCAGCGGGATGTAGGTACCGAGTTCGGTAAACGAGAAGCGCGCCGAGCGTGAACCAGATGCGCTTCTTCAGGTCTTCCGCCTTGGCGAAAGCCGCAAAATTGAGATTGGAAGCAAGCTGTTCCGCTGCCGATGCCATGAAGAATTCTCCCGTCACGCAGGTAAGCCGCCCGGTGGGCGCGCGTGTCGCCGAAGCCACGAGATAGGCTGCGGCCGGCAAAGATGCAAGCGGCGGCCAAAGGCCGCCGGTTTGTCAAGTCGCCTTACTCGGCGGTTGCCTGGTCCGGTAGCTTCACCGTCCCCCCGGCTTTCTCGACCTTTTCGATCGCAGCCTTCGAGGCGCCCTCGATCTCGAATGCAAGCTTCGCCTTCAGTTCGCCGTCGCTCAGCAGTCGCACACCGTCCTTGGCACGGCGAATCACGCCTGCCTCAACGAGGGCCGCAACCGTTACGGTCGCCTTGGCATCGAGCTTCTTGGCTTCCACGGCTGCCTGGATGCGCGCCAGCGAAACGATATTGAAGTCCTTGGCGAAGATGTTCTTGAAGCCGCGCTTCGGCAGGCGGCGGTAGAGCGGCATCTGGCCGCCCTCGAAGCCGTTGATCGCCACGCCGGAACGGGCCTTCTGGCCCTTCACGCCGCGGCCGGCGGTCTTGCCCGAGCCTGAGCCAATACCGCGGCCAAGACGCTTCTTGGAGTGCGTCGCGCCTTCGTTGTCGCGCAGATCGTTGAGTTTCATGGTTGTTCTCCTGCGCTTGGGCTTAGGGCTCGTCCACGACGCGGACGAGATGCTTCACCGAAGCGATCATGCCGCGCACCGAGGCGCTGTCCTCAAGGGTGCTGCGGCGATGCAGCTTGTTCAGGCCGAGCCCGACCAGCGTCGCTCGCTGCTCCTTCGGCCGGCGGATCGGGCTACCGATCTGCTCGACGGTAATCGTCATGGTTGCTTTCTTGGACATGGTCCTAATCCTTGGTCAGACGCTGCGGACTATTCGTCCGCGGCAACCGCGGTTCCGCGGCGAGCCTGGAGCGTCGAATACTTGATGCCTCGTTGTGCAGCCACATCCTTCGGGTGCAACTGGCTCTTCAGAGCATCGAACGTGGCGCGGACCATGTTGTATGGGTTCGACGAGCCCATCGACTTGGCAACCACGTCGTGCATGCCGAGCGTTTCGAAAACGGCGCGCATCGGGCCGCCGGCAATAATGCCGGTACCCGGCTTCGCTGCGCGCAGAAGGACGCGGCCAGCGCCCCAGCGGCCCTCAACGTCGTGATGCAGAGTGCGGCCCGAACGAAGCGGCACGAAGATCAACTCGCGCTTCGCCGATTCGGTTGCCTTGCGTATGGCTTCCGGCACCTCGCGTGCCTTGCCGTGACCGAAGCCAACGCGGCCCTTCTGGTCGCCGACGACAACGAGTGCGGCAAAACCGAACCGCCGGCCGCCTTTTACGACTTTGGCGACGCGGTTGATGTGGACGAGCTTGTCGACGAATTCACTGTCGCGCTCTTCGCGGTCGCGGCCGCGACCTCCGTCCCTGCGTTCTTGTGCCATTATCCTGTTCCTTGTTCTTTTCCGGAAGCACAGTTGAGATGATGATCAGGCGATCTTTCTCGCCGGACCGGTGTATCAGAAGCTCAGACCGCCCTCGCGGGCCGCTTCTGCAAGAGCCTTGACGCGGCCGTGATAGATGTACGGCCCGCGGTCGAAGACGACCTCCTTGACGCCGGCCTTTGATGCACGCTCGGCGATCAGCTTGCCGACTGCCGCTGCGGCAGCCGCGTCGGCGCCGGTTTTGAGCGCACCCTTGACGTCTTTCTCCATGGTGGAGGCGGCGACGAGCGTATGGCCCTTGGTGTCGTCGATGATCTGCGCATAGATGTTTTTCGACGAACGGTAGACCGAAAGGCGCAGACGGTCGCCGGAGACCTTCTTGAGCTGGCGGCGAACGCGTGCGGCGCGGCGCTGGGTGGATTCCTTCGAAGCCATGGCTTTGATTCCTTGCCGATACCGGCCCTACTTCTTCTTGCCTTCTTTGCGGACGATCTTCTCGCCCGCATACCGCACGCCCTTGCCCTTGTACGGCTCGGGACCGCGATATTTGCGGATTTCCGCGGCAACCTGACCAACTTGCTGCTTGTCGATACCCGTAACCGTGATTTCGGTAGGCTTCGACACCGTGATCGTGATGCCCTGCGGCGTTTCGTAGACCACGTCGTGACTGAACCCAAGCGCAAGCTGAAGGTTCTTGCCCTGCATGGTCGCACGATAGCCGACGCCAGTGATTTCGAGCTTCCTTTCGAAGCCGTCCTTCACACCCTGCAGGATGTTGACGATTTGGGTGCGCGACATGCCCCACTTGGCGCGCGCGTCCTTTGTCTGGTCCTTTGGCTCAACGGCGATCTCGCCGTTGTCCAACTTCACCAGCACTTCGTCATTGACGACGAATTTCAGCTCGCCCTTTGGGCCATTAGCCGTCACGGTCTGTCCGGAGACGGTTGCCGTCACGCCTTGCGGCAGCTGAACCGGTTTCTTGCCAATACGAGACATTGTCTTGTCCTCGTTCCTGTTCTTTTTCTGCCGGCCAGATCAGAAAATCTGGCAGAGGATCTCTCCGCCGACATTCTGTTCGCGCGCTTCGTGATCCGCCATCACCCCCTTGGGCGTGGAGAGGATCGAGATTCCGAGGCCATTAGCGACCTGCGGGATCGACTTGACCGACACGTATACACGACGGCCAGGCTTCGAAACGCGGGCGATCTCACGGATCACCGGCTGGCCATCGAAGTACTTCAACTCGATCTCGATCTCCGACTTGCCGTTCTCGAAATCGACCTGGCTGTAGTCGCGGATATAGCCTTCCGACTTGAGCACGTCGAGGACACGGGCGCGCAGGCGCGAGGCCGGCGTCGACACCTTCGGCTTCTTGCGGCCGTAGGCGTTGCGGATGCGGGTCAGCATATCGCCGAGGGGATCATTCATGGACATGTGTCGCCCTCCTTACCAGCTCGACTTCACAAGGCCCGGGACCAGGCCACTATTGCCCAGGTCACGAAGCGCAATGCGCGACATCTTCAGCTTGCGATAATAGGCACGCGGACGCCCTGTCACCTCGCAACGGTTGCGGATGCGGGTCTTGGCCGAATTGCGCGGCAGCGCGGCGAGCTTGAGCTGCGCGCGGAAGCGCTCCTCGATCGGGAGCTTCTGGTCCATGACCGCATCCTTGAGGGCCTTACGCTTTGCAGCGTAACGGTCCACAAGCTTGCGGCGCCTGTTGTTCTTTTCGACTGAGCTGGTCTTTGCCATTTCAGATTTTTTCCTTTTCTCGCTGCCGTTACTGCCGGAAGGGGAAGTTGAAGGCTTTGAGCAGTGCCCGTGCCTCGTCGTCCGTCTTGGCAGTCGTACAAACGATGATGTCCATTCCCCAGATCTGGTCGACCTTGTCGTAGTTGATCTCGGGGAAAACGATGTGTTCCTTGATGCCCATGGCATAGTTGCCCCAGCCGTCAAAGCTCTTCGGGTTCAGACCACGGAAGTCTCGGACGCGCGGCAGCGCGATCGTGACAAGGCGGTCCAGGAACTCGTACATGCGCTCCTTGCGGAGCGTTACCTTGGCACCGATCGGCATCTGTTCGCGCACCTTGAAGCCGGCAATCGACTTGCGGGCGCGCGTGACCACAGGTTTCTGGCCCGCGATGAGGGCAAGGTCCTCGGCGGCGACGGACGGTTTCTTGGAATCCGCCGTGGCTTCGCCGATACCCATGTTGATGACGATCTTGTCGAGGCGCGGTACCTGCATCTCGTTGTCGTAGTTGAACTGCTCGAGCAGCGCCTTTCGGATCTGCTCGTTATATTGCTTCTTCAAGCGAGGCTCGTACTGTGCCTTAGCCATTGATGACTTCTCCCGAGCGCTTCGCCACGCGCACCTTCTTGCCATCCTTCTGGATCTGGAAGCCGACGCGGGTCGGCTTGCCATCCTTCGGGTCGGCCAGCGCAATGTTCGACAGGTGAATCGGCGCTTCCTTGGTGATGATCCCGCCCTCCTGGGCCTGGGTCTGCTTCTGGTGACGGCGCACAAGGTTCACGCCCCGAACGACGGCCTTGTCGTCCTTCGGCATCATGCGCACCACTTCGCCGGTACGGCCCTTGTCCTTGCCGGCCAGGACGACGACCTTGTCGCCTTTGCGGATCTTCTGCATTTTTCCGGCTCCTTACAGCACTTCAGGCGCGAGCGAGATGATCTTCATGTGGTTCTTGGCGCGAAGTTCGCGCGGAACCGGCCCAAAGATACGCGTGCCGATCGGCTCTTTCTTGTTGTCGACGAGAACGGCCGCGTTCTTGTCAAAGCGGATCACGCTGCCGTCCGGGCGGCGGATGTCCTTGGCCGTGCGAACCACGACCGCCTTCATCACATCGCCCTTCTTGACGCGGCCGCGCGGAATGGCTTCCTTGATCGACACCACGATGATGTCCCCCACAGAAGCGTATTTCCGCTTCGAGCCGCCCAGCACCTTGATGCACATGACACGACGGGCACCGGAATTGTCCGCGACGTCGAGGTTTGTTTGCATCTGAATCATGACTGGCCTTCTTTCCTATCGGGACGGGCGTAGCGCCCTCCCCGGCTGATCCAAATTCGTTATTGAGCCTGCGCTTCGGTCACGACTATCCAGCGCTTGTCCTTGGAGATCGGCTTCAACTCCTGGATGAACACTGTGTCGCCCACCTTGCAGGCATTGTTCTCGTCATGCGCCTTGTACTTCTTCGTCATGCGCACGGTCTTCTTCATGACCGGATGCGTGAAGCGCCGTTCGACCTTGACGACGACCGTCTTCTCGTTCTTGTCGCTGACGACGGTGCCTTGCAGGATGCGCTTTGGCATATTCGTGGTCCTTACTTCTTGCCGGCCGACTTTTCGGCGGCGATCGTCTTGATGCGAGCGATGTCCCTGCGGACCTCTTTCACGCGTGCGGTCTTTTCGAGCTGGCCGGTCGCCTTCTGGAAGCGCAGATTGAACTGCTCTTTCTTCAACGCGGCCAATTCGTCGTTAAGCTGGTCGGGGCTCTTTGCCCGTACATCAGAGGCTCTCATCTCTCGACCTTTCCTTATTCTGCAATGCGCTGGATGAAGCGCGTCTTGACCGAGAGCTTGGCGGCACCGAGGCGAAGCGCTTCGCGCGCGGTATCCTCCGAGACGCCATCGATCTCGAACATGACGCGGCCCGGCTTGACGCGGCATGCCCAGAAGTCGACGGCGCCCTTGCCCTTGCCCATGCGGACTTCGGTCGGCTTCGACGTCACCGGCACATCCGGAAACACGCGGATCCAGACACGGCCCTGGCGCTTCATCTCACGCGTGATCGCGCGGCGGGCCGCCTCGATCTCGCGTGCGGTAACGCGGTTCGGCTCCATCGCCTTCAGTCCGAAACCGCCGAAGTCCAGGTTGGTGCCGCCCTTGGCGGCGCCGTGGATGCGGCCCTTGAACTGCTTGCGGAACTTTGTGCGCTTTGGCTGCAGCATTGTTCTCTACTCCAAATTCTCAATGCGCTCAGGCGTTCTCGCGGCGGCGGCTGCGCTCGCTGCGCTCGCCGGCGTGCGAATGATCGCCCTCACTCGCGCGGCGCTCGGATGCCATCGGGTCGTGTTCGAGGATTTCGCCCTTGAACACCCAGACCTTGACACCACAGATGCCATAGGCGGTCTTGGCCTCGGCCGTGCCGTAGTCAACGTCGGCGCGCAGTGTGTGCAGCGGAACTCTGCCCTCGCGGTACCATTCCATGCGAGCGATCTCCGCGCCGCCGAGACGGCCCGAGCAGTTGATGCGGATGCCTTCAGCGCCAAGACGCATCGCCGACTGAACGGCGCGCTTCATCGCACGGCGGAAAGCGACGCGGCGCTCGAGCTGCTGGGCGATCGACTGGGCCACAAGAGTGGCATCCACTTCCGGCTTGCGCACTTCGACGATGTTCAGATGGGTCTCCGACTTCGTCATCTCGGTGAGCTTCTTGCGAAGCTTCTCGATGTCGGCGCCCTTCTTGCCAATGATCAGGCCCGGACGGGCTGCATGGATCGTGACGCGGCATTTCTTGTGCGGGCGCTCGATGACGATCTTCGACACCGCCGCCTGCTTGAGCTCGCCGTGCAGGTACTTGCGGATCGTGATGTCCTCGTGCAGCAGCTTGCCGTATTCGCCGGTGTTGGCATACCAGCGCGAATCCCAGGTGCGGTTGATGCCGAGACGGAGACCGATCGGATTGACTTTCTGGCCCATTATGCGGCCTCCCCTTTCTCTTCAACCTCGCGAACGACGATCGTCAAGTTCGCAAACGGCTTCTCGATTCGGCTCGCACGTCCGCGGCCACGGGCGTGGAAACGCTTCATGACAAGCGACTTGCCGACAAAGGCTTCCGAGACCACGAGAGCATCGACGTCAAGGTCGTGATTGTTTTCCGCATTGGCGATCGCCAATTCCAGCGTCTTGCGGACGGTGCCGGCAATGCGCTTGCGGGAGAATTCAAGATCGGCGAGCGCAATCGCTACCTTCTTGCCGCGAATGAGCGCGGCAACGAGGTTAAGCTTCTGCGGGCTGACTCGGATCGTGCGGAGTACCGCACGCGCCTCGTTATCAGCAAGCCTTCGCGGAGCTTTGGCCTTGCCCATTGTTACTTCCTCTTCGCCTTCTTGTCCGCGCCGTGACCGTAGTAGGTTCTGGTCGGAGCGAATTCACCAAACTTGTGACCGACCATGTCCTCGTTCACTGAGACCGGGATATGCTTCTGGCCGTTGTACACACCGAAAGTGAGGCCGACGAACTGCGGCAGGATCGTAGAGCGGCGGCTCCACATCTTGATCACCTCGTTACGTCCACCCTCACGAACCTTATCTGCCTTCTTGAGCAGGAAGCCGTCGATGAACGGGCCTTTCCAAACTGAACGGGTCACGTCTGACTACCTCTCTTAGCTCTTGCGCTGATGGCGCGAGCGCAGGATGAACTTGTCGGTCGACTTGTTGGACCGGGTCTTCTTGCCTTTGGTCGGCTTGCCCCACGGCGTGACCGGGTGACGGCCGCCCGAGGTGCGGCCTTCGCCGCCGCCGTGCGGATGGTCGACCGGGTTCATGGAAACGCCTCGGTTGTGCGGACGTCTGCCGCGCCAGCGGCTGCGTCCGGCCTTGCCGTCGTTGATGTTGCCGTGGTCCGGGTTCGATACGGCGCCCACCGTGGCGATGCACGAACCGTGCACGACGCGCTGCTCGCCCGAATTCAGCCGCAAGATCGCCATGCCCTGGTCGCGGCCGACAAGCTGTGCGTAGGCTCCGGCTGAGCGTGCAATCTGGCCACCCTTGCCCGGCTTGAGTTCAATATTGTGGATGATCGTGCCGACCGGCATCGCAGCAAGCGGCATGGCGTTGCCCGGCTTCACGTCCACAGCCTCGCCGGCCACTACTTTGTCGCCCGGAGCGAGACGCTGCGGCGCCAAAATATAGGAAAGCTCGCCGTCCTCGTACTTAATAAGTGCGATGAAGGCCGTCCGGTTCGGATCGTATTCGAGACGTTCGACCGTAGCCGGCATATCGAACTTGCGGCGCTTGAAGTCAACTATACGGTACGAACGCTTGTGTCCGCCGCCGATGAAGCGCGCCGTGACGCGCCCATGATTGTTGCGGCCGCCCGAAGACGTAAGGCCCTCGGTGAGGCCCTTCACAGGTTTGCCCTTGTAGAGACCCGAGCGGTCGACGATGACCAGCTGGCGGGTGCTCGGCGTTACCGGCTTGAATTTCTTGAGTGCCATTGCTCTTTCCTCACGGCCTCTCAAAGACCAGTCGCGACGTCGATCGACTGGCCCTCGGCCAGCGTCACGACTGCTTTCTTCACGTCGCTCTGCCGGCCGACGGTGCCGCGAAAACGCTTCACCTTGCCCTTGCGGAGGAGTGTGTTCACCGCTGTCACCTTCACGCCGAACAGCGCTTCGACGGCAGCCTTGATCTCCGGCTTGGTCGCCTTCTTGGCGACATTGAAGACGACCTGGTTGTGTTCAGATGCCATAGTCGACTTTTCAGTGATTGCCGGGCTGACGATCACGTCATAGTGCCGCAGGTCCGTCATTTGAAGCGCTCCTCGAGAGCCTCGACGGCTGCCTTCGAAAGGACCAGCGTGCCGCGGCGCAGAATGTCGTAGACGTTGATGCCCTGGATCGGCAGCACGTCGATGTTCGGGATGTTCGACGCGGCACGCTTGAAATTCTGGTCAAGCTCGGCGCCGCCGATCATCAATGCATTGGTCAGGCCGAGCTTCGCGAAGTTCGCGACCAAAGCCTTCGTCTTGGCCTCGGTCAGCTTCAGATCGTCAATGACGATCAGGCTCGATGCCTTGGCTTTCGCCGACAATGCGTGCCTGAGGCCGAGCGCGCGAACCTTCTTGGGGAGGTCGTGCTCATGGCTACGGACCACCGGACCATGGGCCTTGCCGCCGCCCCGGAACTGGGGTGCGCGGGCCGAATGGTGACGGGCGCGGCCCGTACCCTTCTGCTTATACATCTTGGCGCCGGTGCGCGCGATCTCGGCGCGGCCCTTTGCTTTGTGCGTGCCCTGCTGCTTCTTGGCGAGCTGCCAGCGGACGACGCGCTGCAGGATATCGTCGCGCGGGTCAAGGTCGAAGATCTCCTGCGAAACCTTCACCTTGCCGGCGTCTTCTCCAGCGAGGGTTGTAATCTTGAGGTCCATCATTCTGCCCCTTGGTTGGCCGGAGCGGTTTCATTACTCTGCGGAGCGCGGACGGCGGCCGGCTTCGGAGCATTGTCGGGCAACGCTACCTTGACGGCATCACGCACCAGAATCCACGCTCCCTTGGAGCCCGGAACCGCGCCGCGGATCAAGATAAGGCCGCGATCCGCATCGGTCGAAACCACCTCGACATTTTGTGTCGTCACGCGGGTATCACCCATATGACCGGCCATCTTCTTGCCTTTGAACACCTTGCCGGGATCCTGGCGTTGGCCCGTCGACCCGTGCGTGCGGTGCGACACGGAATTACCGTGGGTGGCGCGGCCACCAGCGAAATTGTGGCGCTTCATGACACCCTGGAAGCCCTTGCCGATCGTCGTGCCCGTGACGTCCACCTTCTGGCCGGCAACGAAATGCTCCACCGTGATCTCGGCGCCGACATCGAGCATGTTGTCAGGCGAAACGCGGAACTCAGCGAGCTTCGCCTTGGGCTCCACCGAGGCGGCGGCGAAATGGCCGCGCATTGCCTTCGGCGTGTTCTTCACCTTGGCGAGCCCGACACCCAGTTGAACAGCCGTGTAGCCGTTCTTTTCCCGGGTGCGCTGAGCCACCACCTGGCAGTTCTCCATCCGGAGAACGGTGACCGGGACATGTTCCCCGGCGTCATTGTAGACGCGAGTCATCCCTACTTTCTGTGCGATAACACCTGAACGCATCGGTTCAATTTCCTTTAGAGTTCCCTGTCGGGGCTGGTGCCCCTCCACGCCTCTTGTTCCAAGCCTCAAAGCTTGATCTCGACATCCACGCCGGCGGCAAGATCGAGCTTCATCAGAGCGTCGACCGTCTGCGGGGTCGGGTCCACGATATCGAGCAGCCGCTTGTGCGTGCGCATTTCGAATTGCTCGCGGCTCTTCTTGTCGATATGCGGCGAGCGGTTGACAGTGAATTTTTCGATCCGCGTCGGCAGCGGAATCGGGCCGCGGACGTTCGCTCCTGTGCGCTTGGCAGTCGACACGATTTCACGCGTCGAAGCGTCGAGCACACGGTGATCAAACGCTTTCAGGCGGATGCGGATGTTCTGTCCGTTCATGCGTCACTTCCTTGTTCTGGCGCGGCGCGGGCATTTCCCCGCGCCCGCGACAGATCCGTTAATTCGTTACTCGACGATCGATGCGACGATGCCTGCGCCGACGGTGCGGCCGCCTTCGCGGATGGCGAAGCGCAGCTTCTCTTCCATGGCGATCGGCACGATCAGCTCGACATCGACCGTCACATTGTCGCCCGGCATCACCATTTCGGTACCCTCCGGCAGCTGCACGATGCCGGTCACGTCGGTGGTGCGGAAATAGAACTGCGGACGGTAGTTGGTGAAGAACGGCGTGTGGCGGCCACCCTCCTCCTTGGTCAGGATGTAGGCCTCGGCCTTGAACTTCTTGTGCGGCTTCACCGTGCCCGGCTTGGCCAGAACCTGGCCGCGCTCGACGCCGTCGCGGTCGATGCCGCGCAACAGCGCGCCGATGTTGTCGCCCGCCTGGCCCTGGTCCAGGAGCTTGCGGAACATCTCGACGCCCGTGCAGGTCGTCTTGACGGTCGGACGGATGCCGACGATCTCCAGCTCCTCGCCCACCTTGACCACGCCGCGCTCGACACGCCCCGTCACCACCGTGCCGCGCCCCGAGATCGAGAACACGTCCTCGATCGGCATCAGGAACGGCTTGTCGATCGGACGCTCCGGCGTCGGGATGTAGGCGTCGACCGCCGCCATCAGTTCGCGGATGGCGTCCTCGCCGATCTTCTTGTCCTTGTCTTCAAGCGCGGCCACCGCCGAACCCTTGATCATCGGGATGTCGTCGCCCGGATATTCGTATTTCGACAAAAGCTCGCGAACCTCGAGCTCAACCAGCTCCAGAAGCTCGGCATCGTCGACCAGGTCGACCTTGTTCAGGAACACTACCAGCGCCGGAACGCCAACCTGACGGGCCAGCAAAATGTGCTCGCGCGTCTGCGGCATCGGGCCGTCGGCCGCCGACACCACCAGGATCGCGCCGTCCATCTGCGCCGCCCCCGTGATCATGTTCTTCACATAGTCGGCATGCCCGGGGCAGTCGACATGCGCGTAATGGCGGGCCGGCGTCTCATATTCCACATGCGCCGTCGAAATCGTGATGCCGCGCGCCTTCTCCTCCGGCGCCGCGTCAATCTGATCATACGGCTTGTATTCGCCAAAATACTTCGTGATCGCCGCCGTCAACGACGTCTTGCCATGGTCAACGTGACCAATCGTGCCAATGTTCACATGAGGCTTCGTACGCTCGAATTTACCTTTTGCCATGTGAGGTCTCCATTCCTGCTGCCCATTCGGGCGTTGAATTAAGGTACAAACGCAATTCCTTGGAATTACGCGTATTTCTTCTGAACTTCCTGGGCAACCGCGTTCGGAACCGGCTCGTAGTGATCAAACTGCATCGTGTACTGGGCGCGGCCCTGCGACATCGAACGCAAATTGTCGACGTATTTGAACATGTTCGCGAGCGGCACCATTGCGTTGACCACGGTGGCAACTCCGCGCGCTTCAGTGCCCTGGATCTGGCCGCGGCGCGAATTCAGGTCGCCGATAACATCACCGACATAGTCTTCAGGCGTCACCACCTCCACCTTCATGATCGGCTCAAGCAGCTGAACGCCAAGCTTGGAAGCCGCCTCGCGGAAGCAGGCACGTCCGGCGATCTCGAAGGCCAGAGCAGACGAGTCGACGTCGTGATATGCGCCGTCGATGAGCGTCGCTTTCACGCCGATCATCGGGAAGCCGGCGAACGGACCGGAAGACAGCACGCTTGCGATACCCTTCTCGACGCCCGGAACATATTCCTTCGGAACCGAACCGCCGACGACCTTGGACTCGAACACAAATTCGTCGCCTTCGGCATTCGGCTCGAACTGGATCTTGACGCGGGCGAACTGCCCCGAACCGCCGGACTGCTTCTTGTGCGTATAGTCTTCCGTGTGCTGGCGCGTGATCGTCTCGCGATAGGCAACCTGCGGCGCACCGACATTCGCCTCGACCTTGAACTCGCGACGCATGCGGTCGACGATGATGTCGAGATGCAGTTCGCCCATGCCAGCGATGATCGTCTGCCCGGATTCCTCGTCGGACTTGACGCGGAAGGACGGATCCTCCGCGGCAAGACGGTTGAGCGCGAGGCCCATTTTCTCCTGGTCGCCCTTGGTCTTCGGCTCGATCGCGATCTGGATGACCGGCTCCGGGAACTCCATGCGCTCCAGGATCACGGGCTTCAGCGGATCGCAAAGCGTATCGCCGGTCGTCACTTCCTTGAGGCCGGCAAGGGCGACGATGTCGCCGGCGAAGGCCTCTTCGATGTCCTGGCGGGAATTTGCGTGCATCTGCAGCATGCGGCCAATGCGCTCGCGCTTTCCCTTGACGGTGTTCTCAAGCGAGACACCCTTCGCGAGCTTGCCCGAATAGATGCGGCAGAACGTCAGCGAACCGACGAACGGGTCGTTCATGATCTTGAATGCCAGCATCGACACAGGCTCGTTGTCGTCCGCGTTGCGAACGATCTCGGCCTCGGTCTTGGCATCGATGCCTTTGATCGCCGGCACGTCGATCGGCGAAGGCAGGTACTCAACGACTGCATCGAGCAGCGGCTGTACGCCCTTGTTCTTGAAGGCCGAACCGCAGAACATCGGGAAGAACTTCACCGCAATCGTGCCCTTACGGACCAGCGCGCGAAGTTCGTCATTCGAGGGCATGTTGCCTTCGAGGTAATTTTCGAGCGCGGTCTCGTCCATTTCAACCGCCGCCTCGATCATCTTCTCGCGGTATTCCTCGGCTTTTGCCTTGAGGTCGGCCGGGATCTCGACGACGTCCCAGGCGGCGCCCAGCGTCTCGTCGCGCCAGACGAGCGCATTCATTTCGACGAGGTCGACCACGCCCTTGAAATCGTTCTCGGCGCCGATCGGCAGCTGCATGACGACAGGCTGCGCTCCGAGGCGGGTCTTGACCATCTCTTCCGAGCGGTAGAAGTCGGCGCCGATCTTGTCCATCTTGTTGCAGAAAATCATCCGCGGGACGCGGTACTTGTCCGCTTGCCGCCAGACCGTTTCCGTCTGCGGCTCGACGCCGGCATTGGCATCGAGCAGGGCGATGGCACCATCCAGCACACGCAGCGAGCGCTCGACCTCGATGGTGAAGTCAACGTGGCCGGGCGTGTCGATGATGTTGAAGCGGCGCATCTGGCCGTCACGGGCCTTCCAGTAGGTCGTGGTCGCGGCCGATGTGATGGTGATGCCGCGCTCTTGCTCCTGCTCCATCCAGTCCATGGTCGCAGCGCCGTCATGCACTTCGCCGATCTTGTGCGACTTGCCCGTGTAATACAGGACGCGCTCGGTCGTCGTCGTCTTGCCGGCGTCGATATGCGCCATGATGCCGAAATTGCGGTAATCTTCGATCTTGTATTCGCGGGCCATGGAAGGTGCCTTTTGCTCTGCTGCTTTCGCGCTGTTACCAGCGGTAGTGCGCAAACGCGCGGTTGGCTTCCGCCATCTTGTGGGTGTCTTCGCGCTTCTTCACGGCTGTGCCGCGGTTGTTTGCCGCGTCCATCAGCTCGCCCGAAAGGCGATCAACCATCGTCGTCTCGTTGCGGTTGCGGGCAGCCGTGATCAGCCAGCGGATGGCCAGCGCCTGCCGGCGCTCCGGGCGCACGTCCACGGGAACCTGATAGGTTGCGCCGCCAACGCGGCGTGACCGCACTTCCACATGCGGCGCCACGTTGTCGAGCGCCTGGTGGAAGACCGATACCGGTTCCTGCTTGGTCTTAGCCTGCACCTGGTCAAGTGCGCCGTAGACAATGGTCTCCGCAACCGACTTCTTGCCGTCATGCATGACGGCATTCATGAATTTGGTAACCACCAGATCGCCGAACTTCGGATCCGGGTTGATTTCGCGCTTTTCTGCACTGTGACGTCGGGACATGGTTTTCGTCTCTCAACTTTCGAGGCCCGGCGCGGGAGAAAAGGGCGCCAAAGCCGGGAAACCCTTACTTCGGACGCTTGGCACCGTATTTCGAACGGCGCTGCTTGCGATTTTTTACACCCTGCGTGTCCAGCACGCCCCGGATGATGTGATAGCGGACGCCTGGAAGATCCTTCACGCGGCCGCCGCGGATCATCACCACCGAGTGCTCCTGAAGATTATGGCCTTCACCCGGGATGTAGCCAATCACCTCGAAGCCGTTGGTCAGGCGGATTTTCGCGACCTTGCGGAGCGCGGAGTTCGGCTTTTTCGGAGTCGTCGTATAGACGCGCGTGCAAACGCCCCGCTTCTGCGGATTGGCCTGCATGGCCGGAACCTTATTGCGCTTCACCGGCGCAACGCGCGGCTTGCGGATCAGCTGGTTTACGGTAGGCATTAAACCTTCCTCTTGTCTCTCAATCTCGTGTCTCAAGCCTTTGCGGGCCGTCTCGGGCTTATTTCCATGCACAAATTCGGGCCACCAACCGCGCTTCGCGGTCTGCCCGAACAAAAGCAGAGGAAGCGCAGGGCGCTTCATGCATGCCGGAAATGTCTCTCGCTCGTAAAACGAACCCTGTTTGAGGCAAACTCCAGAACGAGACGTTCCGAAAAGAAAAACCTCACATCGGCTCAGACGCCGCGGGTATTACGCGCAACACCGAAAACCGTCAACCCCGCACCGCCAACAAAGTAGATAAAACCGCGGGTTGGCCTGGATCGCCAGCATCCACGCAACTTTGTTGCGCCGGCAAGCGGCCGCAATGCAGAAAGTGACCGGCTTTCCGCTGCGCCCGCCTTCCTTATATGCAAAAAGGCCTGCAAAGATGGAAAAAATTGGGAAGAGCGTGGCCAGCTTTGAGGAATCAACGCATGAACGACAACGAACTGCGCCCGGTAACTATCATCGTGGGGCGTGTCTGGAAGAAGAAGGGCGGCACACCGCTCGGCGTGCATGTAATGCTGGTCGCTCCGGACGACGATTCGGCAGTCCGTACGGCACTCGAATCGCTTGCGAGCAAAGGCTATGCCGAGGCCGAGCTGGACCAGATCGGCGACATGGAAGGCGAGCCCGATGACGAGCCTCAGCTGTCCGCCTACCAGGGCGCGCTGGAAGGCGAGGTTTCCATTGTGACTTTTGACGAATCCTAGTGCATCGGAACCGAAAGTGGGAACCGGACATGGCGGCCGGCGTACCCTCCCCACAAGGGGAGGGTGAGCAGCGGCGAGGCCGCGGCCAATCTCCCACACCATTTTTGGAAGCGCAGAAGACTGCCATTTGCAGGCCGCCTCACCTGAATACCAACACACCCGAGCGGCGGACGCACTGATGGAATCATGGAATCAGTGCTGCTGTTCTATTTCTTTGCTTGAGCATCGGATTTACCCCGAAACCGGTTCCCACTTTCGGGTTCGATGCTCTAATCCAGGTCGGCTACCGCCTGCCCCGCGCCGCCTTCGATCCTTTGCGAAAGCGACGCTTCCATGAAGTCGTCGAGGTCCCCGTCGAGAACGTCCTGTGGGCTCGTGCTTTCGACGCCCGTGCGGAGATCCTTTACCAATTGATACGGCTGCAGCACGTAGGATCGGATCTGGTGACCCCACCCGATGTCGGTCTTGGCAGCCTCGGTGGCATTGGCCGCGGCCTCACGCTTCTTCAACTCTTCCTCATAGAGGCGCGAGCGCAGCATCTCCCAAGCCTTCGCGCGGTTCTTGTGCTGCGAACGCTCCGCCTGGCAGGCCACGGCAATGCCCGTGGCAATGTGCGTAATGCGCACCGCAGAATCGGTCGTGTTAACGTGCTGGCCGCCCGCGCCCGATGAACGATAGGTGTCTATGCGCACGTCCGATTCATTGACGTCGATATCGATCGTGTCGTCGATCACCGGGTAGACCCAGACCGACGCAAAGGACGTGTGGCGCCGCGCATTGCTGTCGTACGGCGAAATGCGCACCAGCCGGTGCACGCCCGACTCCGTCTTCAGCCAGCCATACGCGTTGTGCCCCTTGATAAGGAGCGTGGCCGACTTGATGCCTGCCTCCTCGCCGTCATGGATTTCAAGCACCTCGACCTTGAAACGGCGGCGTTCCGCCCAACGCGTATACATGCGCAGGAGCATCGACGCCCAGTCCTGGCTCTCCGTTCCTCCAGCGCCGGCATGGACTTCGACATAGGTGTCGTTGGCGTCGGCCTCGCCCGAAAGAATCGCTTCGATCTGGCGCGCCTTGACCTCGCCCGAGAGCGCCCGGATTGCCGCTTCGGCTTCCGCGACGATACTTTCGTCGCCCTCCTCTTCGCCAAGTTCTATCAAGCCGACATTGTCTTGGAGCGCCTGGGAGAGTCCCCTAATAGCGCTGATGCTGTCATCGAGGCCCTGACGCTCGCGCATGAGCTTCTGCGCCTCCTGGGGATCGTTCCAGAGACTGGAATCCTCGGCGCGCACGTTGAGATATTCAAGCCGCTTTACCGCCTGATCCCAGTCAAAGATGCCTCCTCAGCAGGCTGATCGCCTGCTTGATCTCGTCGACCAAATTTTCGGTTTCCGTGCGCATGGCAGGCTGTTCTTCCTGATCTTGAAAGCTGGGGTTTCAGTTCGGCGCGGAACATAGGGATGCAGCTCCGCGGTGTAAAGGCACCGGGTGAAGCCCGCCGGCCCGGCCGGTCGGGGTTCTTAGAGCATCGGACCCGAAAGTGGCTACCGGTTTCGGGAAAAATCCGATGCTCAAACAAAGAGATAGAGCGGCAGCGATTCCATCGATGCGTCCGCTGCTCTAGGGTGTGTTGATATTCAGGTGATGCCGGCCTGCAAATGGCTGTCTTCTGCGCTTCCGGTACTCACGTACCCAAACGTACGCTCTTGTGCCGGTTCTCGAAAACCGCCATTTTCGGCTCGGCCTGACCTGAATCTCAACACACCCTGAGTAGAGTCCGCCGCCGCCGGTTTGCAACGCCTTGTTCGCTTGCGGCGAGATTGCATCGCGGGACTCGCTCGTCATCTCCTCGCCGCCGATGACCCAATATGTATCGGCCGGCCCGGTGCCCGGCTTGAAGGCCTCGATGATGACGTTGGGCTCGCCTTCGTTGGCGCCCATTCCGGTCTTGCGGTTGATGGCGATCAGCTTCATGCCCTCCGGAACCTGGAAGTCCACGATCGGCGTATCCTTCAGTGCCTGCCCCATGAATTCCTTGAAAATCGGCGCCGCAAGTCCGCCACCGGTCGAGCCCTTGCCCAGCGTCTGCGGCTTGTCGTAGCCCATGTAAAGCCCGACGACGAGGTTCGGGGTGAAGCCGATGAACCAGGCGTCCTTCTCGTCATTGGTCGTGCCGGTCTTGCCTGCGATCGGGCGGCCAAGTTCGGACACGGTCATGGCCGTCCCGCGCGTAACGACGCCTTCCATCATCGAAGTAATCTGATAGGCGGTCATCGGATCGAGCACCTGCTCGGTATTGTCGACAAGTTCCGGTTCCTGCTGGTCGCTCCAGTCGCCGGCGTTGCATTCATTGCAAGCGCGCTCGTCATGCTTGAACACGGTCTTGCCGTAGCGGTCCTGGATGCGGTCGATAAGCGACGGCTTGATCTGCTTGCCGCCATTGGCCATCACCGCATATGCAGAGACCATCCGCATCACAGTCGTTTCGCCCGACCCGAGCGACATCGCCAATATCGGACTCATCTTGTCGTAAACGCCGAACCGCTCGGCATATTCGGCGACCAATGGCATGCCCATGTCGTTGGCCAGCCGAACCGTCATCAAATTGCGAGACCTTTCGATGCCCATTCGAAGCGTCGAGGGGCCAGCCGACTTTCCGTCATAGTTCTTCGGGCTCCAAACTTCGTTGCCGACCCTAATGCTGATCGGCGCATCCATGACGACCGACGCCGGTGTATACCCGTTGTCGAGCGCCGCCGCGTAGACGAACGGCTTGAACGAGGAGCCCGGCTGGCGGTAGGCTTGGGTCGCACGGTTGAATTCGGACTCCGAATAGGAGAACCCGCCAACCATCGCAAGGACGCGTCCGGTATGCGGGTCCATCGCCACCAGGCCGCCCGAAACCTCCGGTGGCTGGCGCAACATATAGGCGTTGCCTTCCTTCCTCTCCACGAAGATGACATCGCCCGGCTTCAGCACTTCGGCAGGCGACTTTGCCTTCACCCGCACGCCCTTGACGACATGACGCATCGCAAAGCTCATGTCCTCCAGTGACACGGTACCGCGCTCGCGGTCAGGTTTCAGCGCGCCGGATACTTCGAAACCGGGCTGGAGGCCGATCGACAGGCCCTCAGCCGAGCTGTCGAGCACCACGGCAAGCTGCCATTCCGGCACATCGTTCAACCCCTTGACCTTGCCAAGCGCCACTCCCCAGTCGCCGGATATGTCGATGTTTTCCTTGGGGCCGCGATAGCCGCGCAGGCGGTCGAATTTCAGCAATCCGTTCTGCAACGATTTGCGCGCGATCAGCTGCAACTTCGGATCGAGCGTCGCGCGCACCGAGAGGCCCCCCTCATAGAGCGCATCCTCGCCGTAGCGCGAAATGATCTCCCGGCGGACTTCTTCAGTGAAGTATTCGCCGGCGAACAGGTATGTGCCGTTGCGGCGCGGCGAGATGCCCAGCGGCTCGGCTTTCGCCTTCTCGCCTTCCTCGCGCGTCGCATAGCCGTTCACGACCATCTGGTCTATCACCCAGTTACGGCGCTCGATGGCGCGATCGGTGTATTTGAACGGGTGGTAGTTGGAAGGGCCTTTTGGCAGCGCCGCTAGGTATGCGGCTTCGGCAATGGTCAACTCGTTGACCGATTTGTCATAGTAGGTCAGTGCCGCCCCGGCCACCCCGTAGGAGCCAAGGCCAAAGAATATCTCGTTCATGTAGAGTTCGAGAATGCGGTCTTTGGAGTATGCCTGCTCGATGCGGAATGCGAGGATCATCTCCCGAATCTTGCGGTCGATGGTCTGGCTGGAATTCAACAGGAAGTTTTTCGCGACCTGCTGCGTAATGGTCGAGGCGCCCACGGGGCGCTTTCCCGATCCCATATTCTGGAAATTTGTGACGACAGCTCTGAAAAGCCCGACGACGTCGATGCCGGGGTGATTGTAGAAATTCTTGTCCTCGGCTGAAAGGAACGCCGCCTTTACGCGGTCGGGCACGGCCTGAACCGGCAGATAGAGACGCCGCTCGCGCGCGAACTCGCCCATCAACGAGCCGTCCGAAGCATGCACACGCGTCGTGACAGGAGGCTCGTATTTGGCAAGCACCTCGTAGTCGGGCAAATCCTTGGTGACGCGGCTTACGTAAACGCCCGCCGCAGCCGCGACGAGCAGCGCCAGCATCACCCCGATGCCGAAAAAATAGCCTATCAGCCGTATCATGCCCGCTCCAGTGCAGGGATCGCGATTTTGCCGAACAAGGCTGCAGCTACGTGCTGCCGGAACCAGCCCGATCCGTCATGGACAACTCTTGTCGCGCCGATGTGGGCAAAATGCGGCAGCGCCGAGAAGCCCGTTCGTTCAAGCCGTATAAATCACGAATCGTTGCGCCAGAGCAACGGTTGTGCCGTTGCGTCTGGTCCTTTTATCATCCCCCGGCGCCGACCCTTTCATCGGCAAAAACAGAGATTGCAGCCGATATACGCTCTACCGCCTTGCCGCGCCAGCCCGGATCGCGGAGCTGCGCCTCGTCCTTCGGGTTCGACAAATAGCCCAGTTCCAGGAGCACCGAAGGCACGTCCGGCGCTCTCAACACCTTGAAACCGGCCGATCGATGCGGATTGTTGATTAGTTCGACCTCGGTCGACAATTCGCCCACAAGCGAGCGCGCGAAGCGCATGGAGAACGAATGTGTCTCGCGGCGGATCAGGTCCACCAGAATGTCGGCCACCTCGTTGTTTTCTTCTTTGGAGTCGATACCCGCTAGTTGATCGGAAAGGTTCTCGCGGACCGCCAGCGCGGCCGCCTCCGCATCCGACGCCTTGTCGGAGACGGTATACACCGTCGCGCCCCGAATGCCCTTCAGCCGGATCGTGTCGGCATGGATCGATATGAACAGGTCGGCTTCGTGCTGGCGCGCGATTCGCACCCGATCGTCAAGCCGCAGGAAGTCGTCCTTCTCGCGTGTCAGGAAAATATCGTAAGCGCCCTTTTCCGCGAGCTTTTTCCTGAGTTCGAGAGCGAATGCCAGCGTGATCGATTTTTCGACCGTGCCGTTTACGCCTTCCGCGCCGCCGTCAATCCCGCCATGGCCGGGATCGATCACGATCGTGAACGGCTTGTCGCCGCGCGGAGCCGCCGGGCCGGGCCGCTCGGCCCTGTTCGCCGCCTCCGTCGATCCCGTTGTCAGCGTCTGGTTTGCAAGCGCTTCGTCGAACGCCTTGTCGGAGGAAGCCAAGATGTCGGCAATAAGCCGATAGCCGGATGATCCTTCGTTCTTGAGGATGTCTATCCTCTCGACAGCAAAAGGCCCTTTGGCCGCCAGTATCAGCCTTGAATGCCCCTCTCCCATATTGCCGAAGCGCACGCTGGCAATCAGGCCGCGCGCCTTTAGTTCCCTCGGGTCGACGGAGAAATTCGTCTCGGGCAGGTCGATCACCAGCCGATGCGGCCCTCGCAGCAGAAACCACCTCGGGTCCGCTTTGCGGTCGAGCTGTATGACCACCCGCATGCGGGTCGCATCGCCAGCCATCTTGTAAGCCCTGGCCTCAAGGGGTGCCGCACCTGCCGAGGTCAGCGACAGGCACAAAACCGCCAGAAGCGCCAGAAAGGCAGAGCAAACGGCCGAAAAGCGCTTGGCCCGCCCGGCCGAATCGAAATCGTTCATAACGCTGTCCCGCACACCCGAACCCTTACCTGTCCGAGTCCGACTCGCCAAGTTTACGCGAGAACGGGCACGGCGGCGATTAACACTTCGTAGCTTCTTATGGTTAACCGGCGGTTTCGTCACCCCTCACTCTGCGGAAACCGTTTTTTTGCAAGCATCGAAACGGGGTTGCCTTCGACGCCGGCAAATCTTAAAAGCGACGTTGGATCACCACAATGCTCGGAACCGGTCCGCTCCGCCTTATCTGGCGACGAAACACGGTTCCAATCGCAGCCTGCGATCCGCACAGGTGTTTCCGAAGGATTTCTTCAAGGTGTTTCCCATAAAGCGGAAACCCTTAGCGTGAAGGAAAAACGGCCGGGACGGGTTCTCCCGCGCCGGCTCGGCAAGAGCAAAATAGCTGGTCCGAATAACTTTTCGGGCTTTGATGTAACGGTTCCGCAAGGTTGCGCAATGGCTTCAACGCCAATCATGGACAAGACCGTATATTCCCGAGCCATCCCGGCGGCGGGCGGTCTGTCGATTGGGTTGCGGCGGCGAACGGCGAACCCTCAATTGTCCGGCAAGCGGTCTTTCACAGGTGCAAGGCAGGGCGCGTTCGCCCGGTTGCCCGTGTTGGCGGCTGCCGGGGAGATAAGAAATAATGCCCAACAAGATGCTCATAGATTCCTCCCACCCGGAGGAGACACGGGTTGTAGTCGTTCGCGGTAACCGCATCGAAGAATTTGATTTTGAATTGCAGGACAAGAAACAGCTCAAGGGAAACATCTATCTCGCCCGCGTGACGCGGGTCGAACCGTCGCTTCAGGCGGCGTTCGTCGAATATGGCGGAAACCGGCACGGGTTTCTGGCCTTTAGCGAAATCCATCCCGACTATTACCAGATCCCGGTTGCCGATCGTCAGGCGCTGCTGCGGGCAGAGGCTGAAGAGGCGCAAGCCGAGGAGGATGACGAGAATGATTTGGGCGACGAGCGTTCGGATCGCGGGCGCGGCAATCGCCGGCGGCGCCGTGGCAGCAAGAATCGCGGCCGTGGCGATGAGCGCCGCGCCGGGGAAGTGACTGACGGGATCGCCGCCGAAGATGCCGGCGCTGATGCCAATGTCGGCGGCAGCGAGCCTGAAGACGAAACGCATGAGGGCGAGGTGCCGCTCGAGGCGGCGGAGCCTTCCGGCGGCGGCGATGACGACAATCCGGGCAACCGTGACGGCGATACGTCCGCTATTGCCGCGGCAATCGATGCGGATGTGGTCTCGGAGGAGGTTTCGGCGGCAGACCCGGAGACGGATCTCCGCGAGGTCGAGGCGCGCGGCATCGTCGAGGAAGTCCACGGTGCGGGCGGTGAAGAGAACGAGGTCGAGTCCGTTGGCGCCGAGGATGCGCTCGAGGAACTCCGCAATCGGCGCAAGCCGATACGCCGCAGCTACAAGATCCAGGAAGTCATCAAGCGCCGGCAGATCCTGCTGGTGCAGGTCGTCAAGGAAGAGCGCGGCAACAAGGGGGCTGCGCTCACGACTTACCTCTCGCTTGCCGGCCGCTATTCGGTGCTGATGCCCAATACGGCGCGCGGCGGCGGCATATCCCGCAAAATCACCAACGCGCAGGATCGCAAGCGCCTCAAGGAAGTGGTTCAGGACCTCGGCGTGCCGGAAGGCATGGGCGTCATCCTGCGCACCGCCGGTGAAAGCCGCACGAAGGCGGAAATCAAGCGGGACTACGAATATTTGATGCGGCTTTGGGAAAATGTGCGGAACCTGACGCTTGAGTTCACCGCCCCCGCACTGGTCTACGAGGAAGGCAGCCTGATCAAGCGCTCCGTGCGCGACCTCTATAACAAGGAAATCGATGAGATCCTGGTCGCCGGCGAGGATGGCTATCGCGAGGCCAAGGACTTCATGCGAATGCTCATGCCAAGCCACGCCAAGGTGGTTCAGCCATATCGGGACAGCGTCCCGATCTTCTCGCGCAACGGCATCGATGCGCAACTTGACCGCATGTTGCAGCCGCAGGTTACGCTGAAATCCGGCGGATACATCATCATCAACCAGACAGAGGCGCTGGTTTCGATCGACGTCAACTCAGGCCGCTCGACGAAAGAGCATTCGATCGAGGACACAGCGCTGCAAACCAATCTGGAGGCCGCCGAGGAAGTCGCCCGGCAGTTGCGCCTGCGCGACCTTGCCGGCCTCATCGTTATCGACTTCATCGACATGGAGGAGAACCGCAACAACCGCTCCGTCGAGAAGAAGCTGAAGGACTGCCTGAAGAACGACCGCGCCCGAATCCAGGTTGGCCGAATTTCACATTTCGGCCTGCTTGAAATGTCCCGCCAGCGCATCCGCTCCAGTGTCCTCGAATTGACCATGAAGCCTTGCCCGCATTGCGGCGGCACCGGGCATTTGCGCTCGGATTCGTCGGTTGCCCTCCTTGTCGTGCGCGCCATCGAAGAATTCCTGCTGAAGGATTCCCGCAGCCACATCACCGTGCGGACGCCGGCCGCCACGGCGCTCTATGTCCTAAATCACAAGCGCAGCAAGCTGGTGGAACTGGAGAACCGATTTGCGATTGCAATCACGCTGGAGACCGACGAGACGGTCGGCGCGCAACACTATGCAATCTTCCGGGGAGCCGTCGCGGACAAGCCGGCAGGCTGGACCGAAGCTGCTCTGGCGCCCGAGATCGCATATGTCGAACCCGAAGAACCGGAAGAAATCGAGATCATGGAGCCGGCCGCCGAAGAGGCCGAGACGATCGAGCATCCGGTTCGCACGGAACATGTCGGGGAAGGTGAGCGGCACCACGATCGGAAGCGCAGGCGCAAGCGCAGACGGCGCGGCGGACGCGACCGCGGCGCGCCGGGCGAAAGTGCCCATGCTGCAACTTCCGCCGAGGCCGATCACGCCGCCAACGACGGCGAAGCCGGCATGCAATCCGCGGGGGATGAAGCTGTCAAGCCCGAGACCATGGGGTCCACGGCCACGCAGGAAGAGGCTGCCGGCGAGCAGAAGAAGCGCCGTCGCGGCAAGCGTGGCGGCAAACGCGGTCACAAGGACGGTGATGGCGCCGATTCCGCAGATGCGGTCGCCGATGCAGCGGAGCTCCCCGCAATGGCTGGCAGTGTCGAAGCTGTAGCTGTCGAGGATCGGCCGGCAGCTGTCGCCGAAGAGGCTCCGGTCGAACCGCCGAAGAAGCCGCGCCGTGCCGCCAGGCCGAAAAAAGCCAAGGCGGAGCCTGTGGCAAGCGAAACGTCCGTTGCGTCAGCGGGCACGATCCAGCCCGCGGAAATGCAGATACCAGTCGAACGTGCCCCGGAACGCCCGATTGAGGTGCGCGCCGCCCGCCGCAAGACCAAGCCGAGCGAAACGCCCCCAGAACCGGTCGTTTCGTCGACTCAGGCGAACGACGCCGCGCTTGACGATGACAAGAAACCCAAGAAGGCGGGCTGGTGGCAGCGCAAGAGCTTTTTCTAGGGCAACATGAAGCCTGAGGAATTTGTAGCAAGGTCGCCATCGTTGCTGGCCTTCCGTCCCTTGCCCCTCGCACTCCGTTTTTCGTGTCCGTTATGGGTCCTCGGGTCAAGCCCGAGGATGACGATGCAGAGACGTATTCGGCCAATCACAAGCGCCTGAGATTGGTGGCAGCGTCCGTCTCTTCGCCTTCCCGTCCCACTCTCTTCGTCATCCCAGGGCGGAGCCGAAGCGCAGCGGAGGCGTAGACCCTGGGATCCATGCCTGAACATGAAGGGAGCGCGGGCCAACTGCCTCGCCCATGATGGGCGTTCCGGGCATGGGGCCTCGGGTCAAGCCCGAGGATGGCGATGCGGGAGGGCTTCGGCAATCACAAGCGACAGCGATTGGCGGCAGCGTCCGTCTCTTCGTCATGCCAGAGCGGAACCTCGGGTCAAGCCGAGGATGACAACCTCCATCTTCCACTCGCTTAACGTAGCCAGTGCGCCAGGCGGTCGGCCGCCTCGTTCATGTCCTCGGGGCTGCCAGCGTAGGAGAAACGCATGTAGCGGTGACCGGCGAGCGGATCGAAATCGAGACCGGGCGTTGCCGCGACATGAGCCTCCTCGAGCATTCGCCGGGCAAATTCCATGCTGTCATTGGTCAGCCGTGAGACGTCGCAGAACGCGTAGAACGCGCCATCCATGGGCGCGGCGATGACAAGTCCGAGCTCCGGCAGCCTGCGCATGAGCAATTCCCGGTTCCGGGCATAGCGCCCTTTCACGATTTCCAGTTCCCCGGTTCCCTTGAATGCCTCGATTGCGGCGATCTGGGAAAGCTCGGGCGCGGAAATGTACAGGCTCTGCTGCACCCTTTCGACTGGCCGCACGAGCGTTTCCGGCAGCACCATCCAGCCAATTCTCCAGCCGGTCATGCAATAGTACTTCGAAAAGGAATTGATGACTGTCACTTCGTTTCCGAACGAGAGCGCCGTGGTGTCCGGCTGCGCATAGGCAAGGCGATGATAGATCTCGTCGGAAATCACCGAAATTCCGAACCCGGCAGAAAGCTCGACGAGCCGACGCAGCTCATCGGCCGGAATGATTGCCCCGGTCGGATTCGCCGGGCTTGCGAAAAGAACTCCCTTTAGCGGTTTGCGGCTGTGGGCGTCCGCGACATGCGCGGCCGTGATGTGGCCGGCGCCCTCGATCTCGATTTCCACCACCTCGAGGCCCAGCGCGCCCAGAATGTTGCGATAGGCCGGATAGCCCGGCGCAGCGATCGCGACGCGATCTCCGGCGTCGAACATCGTCAGGAATGCCAGGTTGAACGCAGCGGACGAACCGGTCGTCACCGCGATTTTTCCCGCCGGCACCTCGATTCCATAGTGGTCCGCATAGTGCGCGGCGATCGCATGGCGCAGCCCCACGAGACCAAGCGCATCGGTGTAGCCGATTCGGCCGTCACGGAGCGCCCGGGCAGCAGCCTCACGGGCAACCTGTGGGGCTGGGTCGGACGGCTGCCCTACCGCCATTGAAATGACCGGATATCCAAGACTTTTCAGCCGGTTAGCTTCTGCAAGTACATCCATCGCGTGAAACGGTTCGACGGCGCCGCGGCGGGAGAGCGAAACAACCATGTCGGTTCCTCCGTTGCTGTCTGAACGGGATTGGTCCGCGTGCCTGCGGCACACAGCGCCGCACAAATGCCCGAATGATGTGGGGATCACAAGCTATGATCCATCGCATGCCTGCTCTTCGCGGCCGTCATGCCCGTCAACAGTGGTTCTCGCCATGCCGATCAGATCGACCCTTTCCACTATAAGCGCCGTCGCTGTCCGGTCAGCGATGGCCCTCGCAGTTGCGCTGCCAGTGGTCGCCTCGGCAGCATCCGTTGCCGCAGCGCAGGGGAGTGTGCCGATCGTGCGCGACGCCGAAATCGAGGCGCTGGTGCGCGACTATGCGCGGCCGATCCTTAAGGCTGCCGGGCTGGAAAGGTCCAATATCGAGATCGTCCTGGTCAACGACCGGAGATTCAACGCTTTCGTCGCGGGCCGCCGTATCTTCATCAACACCGGTGCGCTACTCCAGGCTGAAACGCCGAACGAAATCATCGGCGTCCTGGCTCACGAAGCCGGCCACATCGCCGGCGGCCATCAGGGGCGTCTACGCCAGCAACTGGAACGCGCGCAGACCATTGCAATCGTGTCGAGCCTGCTCGGCGTCGGGGCGGTTGCGGCGGGCGCCGCCGCCAATTCCGGCGAACTGGCCCAGGCCGGCGCAGGCATTGCGGCGGGCGGCGGTGAACTGGCCCGTCGCGGGCTGCTCAGCTACCAACGCACCGAGGAGATCACCGCGGACCGCTCGGCCATCACATATCTTAATGCGACCGGCCAGACTGCCAAGGGCATGTTGACGACGTTCCAGCGCTTCCAAAGCGCGCTCTCGCTCTCAGGAACCAAAGTCGATCCCTACCTGGTCAGCCACCCTGTGCCGCGCGAGCGCATTCAGAACCTGCAGACACTGGCACAGGCCAGTCCCAGTTTCGACACCAAAGACTCGCCAGCCCTGCAACAGCGCCACGACATGATGCGGGCAAAAATTTCCGCCTTCACGCAGGATCAGGGGGCCTCCGCCAAGCTGTTCCGCAACCAGCCCGGCGGGCTCGCCGCGACCTATGGCGAAGCAATATCGGCCTACCTCCACGGCAATCCGCGCACGGCGGTCGCCAAGGCTGACGTCCTGATCAAGGCACAGCCGACGAACCCGTATTTTTATGAATTGCGCGGCGATTCCCTCATGAAGGCCGGCCGTCCCACAGAAGCGGCTGAAGCCTATGCGAAGGCGGTACGGCTCGACCCCGCAAGGTCGGGAATCCTGCAGGTCGGCTACGGTCAGGCACTTCTTGCCACCGGCAAGCCCGATCTTGTCCACAAGGCGGTTGGCGAGTTGCAGAAGGGTCTTGACCGCGATCGCCAAAACATCGTGGGATACGAGTATCTTGCCCGTGCCTACGGACAGCTTGGTCAAGTCGCGGAAGCTGAACTTGCTGTGGCCGAGGGTCACTACTACCGTGGAAACTACAAGGACGCGAAAATATTTGCCTTGCGCGCGCAGCAAAAACTGAAGCGTGGTACGCCGGCCTGGGTCCGCGCGCAGGACATCATCAACTACCGGCAGCCCGGCAAGCGCAAGAAATAACCAGGACAGCAGCCTGCGACCGACCAGCAAGGCCAGAGGATCGATACAATGAAGAAGGCAATCCTGTTGGGCGCCGCCGCCGCCATCGTCGCATGCGCCATGGTTGCGTTCGGCTTTTTGGCAGGTACCCGGACGGCCGTGACCACAGATGACAGAGCCGCAGTAGCCGTGTCGGAATCCCCCAATGCAACCCTCGATCAAAAGGCCGTCGAATTGATCGTGCGGGACTATCTGCTCACCAATCCTGAATTACTCGTCGAAGTGCAGGTGGCGCTCGACGCCAAGCAGAAGGAGGAGCAGCGTATCGCAAATCTCGGCGTCATCAGGGACGCCAAGGCCGACATATTCAATTCGCCTTTCGACGGCGTTGTCGGAAATCCGGCAGGCAAGGTCACAATCGTCGAGTTCTACGACTACAATTGCGGCTACTGCAAACGGGCCATCGAGGACATGCGCGCCCTCACCAGTGCCGATTCGGACCTGCGCTTCGTGCTCAAGGAATTTCCGATCCTCGGCCCGGAATTCGCAAAAGGCCCATGTGGTCTCAATGGCCTTCCACAAGCTGATACCGGAGAAGTACGGCGAGTTTCACAACCGGCTCCTCGGTGGCCAAGGTCGCGCCAACGAGGCGGTGGCCATCAAGGTCGCTCTTTCGCTGGGGGCCGATGAAGCAAAGCTTCGAGAAGCGATGCAAGATCCTGCGATCTCGACGACATTCGCCGAGACCTACGATCTTGCCAACCGGCTTTCGATCACCGGCACCCCGTCCTACGTCGTCGGCAACGAGGTCGTGTTCGGCGCGCTCGGACAGGACATTCTGGCAGAGAAGATTGCCGCGGCGAAGGCCTGTGGGGACACAACCTGCTGATTTCGCAGCCTAGAGCATCGGACCCGAAAGGGGGTACCGGTTTCGGGAAAAATCCGATGCTCAAACAAAGAGATAGAGCAGCAGCAACGATTCCATCGATGCGTCCGCTGCTCTACACGCTGGTCGACCACGGCTGTGGACAGCAAAAGAAGTCTCTTGCGCTCTTTCCGCCGCGCCTTATGCCGACTATAGAAGTTTCGCCGCGCCGGGCGACCCGGCGTCGAAAGGTCGGTATTTGAAAACGGTCTTCGTCATCAACGGTCCTAACCTCAACGCGCTCGGCAAGCGCGAACCGGGCATCTATGGCGGCAGGACACTGGCCGCAATCGAAGAGGACTGCAGGGCCGCCGCCGCGGAACTAGGCGTGGAAATCGATTTCCGGCAGTCCAACCACGAGGGCGATCTTGTCGACTGGATTCAGGAGGCTGGGGAGAAGGCGGCCGGCATCGTCATCAACGCGGGCGCTTACACACATACATCAATTGCAATCCATGACGCGCTGCGCTCGGTTTCGCCGCTCCCGGTCGCCGAGGTGCACCTTTCAAACATTCATGCACGAGAGCCCTTTCGCCAGGTTTCCATGGTCGCTCCGGTCGCCACCGGCATGATCTGCGGCTTCGGCCCACTCGGATATATTCTGGCGCTCAAGGGTCTCGCCGCCCGGCTTTGACCGGAAATTCAACACAAGGACATGCCTCGAATGTCGATAAAGAAGAACGGTGTTGACCAGCAGCTTATCCGCGAACTGGCTGGCATCCTGAACGATACCAATCTGACGGAGATCGAGGTCGAGCAGGGCGACCTGCGTGTCCGTGTTTCGCGCCAGTCCCCGGCCGTTTACGGGTTCGCGCCCGCTCCTCAACAGGCAACGCCCGCCCAGCCGGCGACCCCGCAGCCAGCACCCGCAGTGCCCGTCGATCTCTCCAAGAATGCAGTGCCCTCGCCCATGGTGGGAACGGCCTATGCTGCCGCCTCGCCCGACGCCAAGCCGTTCGTCGAGGTCGGCGAGCAGGTGCGCGAAGGCCAGACACTTCTCATCATCGAAGCCATGAAGACGATGAACCAGATCCCGTCGCCTCGCGCCGGCACGGTCACGGCGATCCTGTTCGAGGATGGTCAGCCCGTCGAATATGGCGAGCCGTTGGTCGTCATCGAATAGGATGCCCACGGCATGTTCCAGAAAATCCTGATCGCCAACCGCGGCGAAATCGCTCTCCGGGTGCTGCGCGCCGCCAAGGAGCTCGGCATCCGAACGGTTGTCGTCCATTCGACTGCCGACGCCGACGCCATGCATGTCCGGCTTGCCGACGAAAGCGTCTGCATCGGCCCGCCGCCTTCGCGCGAATCCTATCTCAACATTCACCAGATTGTCGCCGCCTGCGAAATCACTGGCGCGGATGCCGTTCACCCGGGCTACGGCTTCCTCTCGGAAAACGCGAAATTCGCCGACATTCTGGCGGCCCATCACATTACGTTCATCGGCCCTACGGCCGACCATATTCGGATCATGGGGGACAAGATCGAGGCCAAGCGCACCGCCAAGCGTCTCGGCATTCCGGTCGTGCCCGGCTCGGACGGCGCTATCTCCGAAGACAGGGAAGCGAAGCGGGTAGCAGCCGAAATCGGCTATCCCGTCATCATCAAGGCGTCTGCCGGCGGTGGCGGTCGTGGGATGAAGGTCGCGCGTAGTGAAAGCGATCTCGAAGTCGCACTTGCCACCGCACGCTCCGAGGCTGGCGCCGCCTTCGGCGACGATGCTGTCTATATCGAAAAGTATCTTGCGAAGCCGCGCCACATCGAAGTGCAGATTCTCGGCGACGGCGCCCACAAGGCCGTGCATCTCGGCGAACGCGATTGTTCCTTGCAGCGCCGCCACCAAAAGGTGTGGGAAGAGGCCCACTCGCCCGCCCTTAACGCGGGGGAGCGGTCCCGTATCGGCGAGATTTGCTCCAGGGCGATCGCCGATCTCGGCTATTCCGGCGCCGGCACGATCGAATTCCTCTACGAGGACGGCGAGTTCTATTTCATCGAGATGAATACGCGCCTGCAGGTCGAACACCCGGTTACCGAGGCGATCACCGGCATTGACCTCGTGCATGAGCAGATACGGGTCGCATCCGGTGGCGGGCTGTCCGTGCGCCAGCAGGACATCCGCTTTCACGGCCATGCCATCGAGTGCCGCATCAACGCGGAGGACCCTCGCACCTTCGCGCCTTCACCCGGCACAATCACGCATTTCCACACGCCGGGAGGGCTCGGCGTGCGCGTCGATTCCGGCGTCTATTCCGGCTACCGCATTCCGCCATACTATGACAGCTTGATCGGCAAGCTGATCGTGCATGGGCGCAATCGCGTCGAGGCCATGATGCGTTTGCGTCGAGCGCTCGATGAGTTCGTTGTCGACGGCATAAAGACGACGTTGCCGCTGTATCGGGAACTCGTTGGCAATTCTGATATCGCCAATGGCGACTACGACATTCACTGGCTCGAAAAGCATCTGGCGGAGACGACGTAACAGCCTATCTTAGGGTGTGTTGGGATCAGGGCGCGGAGGTGATATTGAGAGCCGGAGCGGAATGTACCTGCGGGTACATGAGCACTGGACGCGAAGATATTTGCCACTGCAGCGGCCAGTGGCGAGTTTTCAGTTAGGCCCTTAGGTGCCCATGACCCGCCCTTACGCTCCAGGTTATCGTATCCCGCCAGACCTGCTCTTGAAGGCCTACGCTTCCGGCGTGTTCCCAATGGCGGAAAGCGCCGGCGATCCGGAAGTGTTCTGGGTAAGGCCCGAAACGCGCGGCATCATCCCGTTGGACAGGCTCCATGTGCCCAGGAGCCTCAGGAAGACGATCCGCCAGCAGCGCTTCGAGGTCCGGTTCGACCATGACTTCGAGGCCGTCATCGACGGCTGCGCGGAGGCGCGCGAGGAGCGCAGGAGTACATGGATCAACACTCCGATTCGCGAAGCCTATGTCGGACTTTACCAGCGCGGCCATTGCCACTCGGTGGAGGCCTGGCATGATGGGAACCTGGCTGGCGGACTCTACGGCGTCACGCTCGGCCGCGCGTTTTTCGGAGAGAGCATGTTCTCACGCGAGCAAGACGCTTCGAAAGTCTGTCTGGTGAGGCTGGTGGAGCATCTCAAGGAGCGCGGCTTCGTGCTGCTCGACACCCAGTTCACGACGGACCACCTCAAGCGCTTTGGCGCGGTCGATGTGCCGAGACGGAAATACGAGAAACTCCTTGAAGATGCATTGCGGGGAGAGGCGCGGTTTTTGCCATAGAGCGGTTCCGAACGTGAGGGAATGACCCGCTCTAACTCTTTGTTCTTCAGGCGTTTGCAATCGGTCGAATACCTCTCTGCTTCGTCATCCTCGGGCTTGAGCCCCAAGGATCCATGCCGGAACGCTCATCGTGGACGAGGCGGTCGAGAAATCTGAACCGCCGCGCGCTGCCTTCATGCTCAGGCATGGATCCCAGGGTCTGCACCTTCGCTTCGCTTCGGCTCCGCCCTGGGATGACGAAGAGAGACGGACCGCAACTCCGGGACGGAAAACCGGTGCCCTAATTCGCCTTTGGCTTTTCAGGAGGCGGCACTTCCGACTTTAGCTTGCAGCCTTTCAGCCAGACGTCATAGACCGCGTGCTCGACGGCATTCAGGCCGGGACTTTCGGCGAACATCCAACCCGTGAAGATTTGTTGAATTTTGCGGTCGAGCGTGATTTCGTCGACCTCGACGAAAGAGTCCGTTTTTGGCTCCTCCTCCTTTGGCCGCGAATAGCAGACACGGGGCGTTACCTGCAATGCTCCAAACTGCACCGTTTCATCGATATAGACGTCGAAAGTGGTGATGCGACCCGTAATCTTGTCGATGCCCGCAAATTCGGCGACAGGATTCTTGATTCGCTCCGCATGTGCCGCCGAAAGGCCAAAAAGGAGCATCATCGCTAATGCCGCCGAAGCTGCATGAACGGATTGGCTCGGGCGAAGGCGCCAGTCACATGCCATAAGACGATTCCGGAATTGCGCCCAAATCAGGCTTAGCCCGCCAGGCTTTGTCGCCATACTCTGCTCTAGTGCGTTGGTATTCAGGTGATGCCGGCCTGACCTGAATTTCAACACACCCTAACCCGGATCGGTTAGCCGGGAATTGTGGCAACAAAAGACCAGCCTTGGCGGCCGGGGCAGCCTCTGCTTTCAATTGCCTGGCGTCCAGGCGTCGTAGTCGCCGGTTACGCGCGGCCGCTTTTCGTTGGTCAGAACAGAACCTTTCGGCCGATAGGCGGCCCCCGATCCCGTAAAATTTGGCTGATGCGGCTTCTGCCACTCCCGGGGTTTGTAATCTTCTTTCACTGGCGGCGTGTCGACGCGGTGATGCATCCAGCCATGCCAGCCGGGAGGGATGATCGAAGCCTCGGCGTAGCCGTTGTAGATCACCCATCGACGCGTGCGGCCTTCCGAATCCTTGCCGCCTTCGTAATAGACGTTCCCGAACTCATCCTGGCCCACTTCCGAGCCGTGCCGCCATGTATGAAAGCGGGTTCCAAGTGTCTGGCCGTTCCACCATGTGAAGAACTGGGTCAGGAATTTCATTTCGCGTTCCTCGCATCGGCGCGGGTTCCAAGCTTTCCGCCTTATGGCTTCCGCGGCGCGGCATGGCAAGGGGTGTCGTGGTGGCCGCCGATCCTCGAAGCGGCAGCATTTCGAGGACGCTTATTCCTCTATGCCCAGCTTCTCCCGCACAAGCGCGTTTACCGCTTGCGGGTTGGCCTTGCCGCCTGTCGCCTTCATGACCTGGCCAACGAACCAGCCGGCCATGGTCGGCTTGGCGCGCGCCTGCTCGGCCTTGTCCGGGTTGGCTGCGATCACCTCGTCAACCGCCTTTTCGATGGCGCCGCTGTCGGTGACCTGCTTCATGCCCCGGCTCTCGACCAGTTCGCGCGGATCGCCCCCTTCTTTCCACACGATCTCGAACAGGTCCTTGGCGATCTTGCCGGAGATCGTCCCTTCACGGATCAGGTCGATAATGGCGCCGAGCTGATCGGGAGAAACCGGAGCATCTTCCACGCTCTTGCCGGCTTTGTTCAACGCCCCCAGGAGATCGTTGATTACCCAGTTGGCGGCAGTCTTCCCGTCGCGACCTTCTGCTACCATCTCGAAATAGTCGGCAATCGCCTTTTCCGACACCAGTATCGAGGCATCGTATGCCGACAGGCCCAGTTTGCCGATCAGCCGCTCCTTCTTGTCGTCGGGCAGTTCGGGCAGATCGCGCGCAAGTGCATCGACATAGGCCTGGTCGAATTCAAGGGGCAAAAGGTCCGGATCGGGAAAATAGCGGTAGTCATGCGCCTCTTCCTTCGAGCGCATCGATCGTGTCTCCCCCTTGTTGGGATCGAACAGCCGCGTCTCCTGGTCGATTTTCCCGCCGTCCTCCAGAATGGCGATCTGGCGCCGCGCTTCATATTCAATCGCCTGGCCGACGAAACGGATCGAGTTGACATTCTTTATCTCGCAGCGCGTGCCGAAGGCAGCGCCGGGCCGGCGCACCGATACGTTGACGTCAGCGCGCATCGAGCCTTCGTCCATATTGCCGTCGCAGGTGCCGAGGTAGCGTAAGATCGTTCGAAGCTTGCCCAGGTATGCCTTCGCCTCATCGGACGAGCGCATGTCGGGTTTGGAGACGATTTCCATCAGAGCCACGCCGGAGCGGTTGAGGTCGACGAAGGACATGGTCGGATGCTGATCATGGATCGACTTGCCCGCATCCTGCTCGAGATGCAGGCGCTCGATTCCCACTGCAATATCTTCGAACTCGCCCTTGCTGTCCGGCCCGACCGAAACGGTTACTATCCCCTCGCCGACGATCGGCTGTTTGTACTGCGAGATCTGGTAGCCCTGCGGCAGGTCCGGGTAGAAATAATTCTTTCGGTCAAACACCGACTTGTGATTGACCACAGCCCTCAATCCCAATCCGGTGCGGATCGCCTGGCGCACGCATTCCTCGTTGATGACCGGCAGCATGCCGGGCATCGCCGCATCCACCACGCTGACATTGGCGTTGGGAGCGGCGCCGAATGATGTGGAGGCGCCGGAAAAGAGCTTCGCCTCAGAGGTCACCTGCGCATGCACTTCCATGCCAATAACTACTTCCCAGTCGCCGGTGGCGCCGGGAACCAGTCGTTTCGAATCGGGCGTACGCGTGTCGATAATGGTCATGGGCGGTCCGGTCTGTCGTGCTTTTTTCGTCCGACAGTTCGCTAGTTCAATCGGCCGCCGGTGGCAAGGCTTCGAAAGAGGCGCGCGAGGCCTCCGCCTGAAGCACAGGTTCCCTTCAGTGCGTCCGTGTAATCTTTTCCGAAAACCGCTTGCGCCTAGCATGTTGAGATTCAGGTCGGCATCACCTGAATCTCGCTCAACTTAGGCGGTCGCGATATAGGCGCGGATATCTTCGGCCTCGCGCTCGACATCCTCGATCCGCCTTTTCACCACGTCGCCGATCGAGATGATCCCATTGAGCATGCCGTCTTTCTCTACCGGCAGGTGCCGGAAGCGGCCAACAGTCATGATCTCCATGACCTCGTTCACCGTGTGGTGATCGTTGCAGATCTTGACTTTGGCCGTCATGGCCTGGCGAACCGGATGGTCAAGTGCAGCCGCGCCTTCCCTTGCAAGTGCCCGCACGACGTCCCGCTCCGAGAGGATGCCGATGATCTTGCGGTCGCCGTTCGTGATCACAAGGGCGCCGATGTGTTTTTCGGTAAGGATCCGGACCGCATCGCACAGCCTTTCGTTTGGCCCGAGCGTGACCACGTCGTGGCCCTTTAGTTCCAGAATTGCCTTTACCGTCATAGTGGCCTCCATCCAATGCGACCGGCGCCTCGAAGCCGGCATTCTCCCCCTCGGCGCCATGGTGCTCCCAGGCGCTTCGGTTTTCAAGTCTGAGAACGTTCGAGCACCCCGTCCGTCAATAATGCATGTCGCCCAAAAGTGCGCAGCGGTTTTGGGATAACGACATGCACAAAAACAATAGCCTAAAGCGCGTCGCATGCATCCGTTTTGCCGCGACGCGCTTTAGGTGTCGAGGGCGGTTGTATTTGTGCTGCCGCCGAACCAACCTATGCATAGGAACCCGGCAAGAAATCCGCCTATGTGAGCCTCCCAGGCAATCGCATTTTCGCTACCTGGCGCAAAGCCGATCATGCCGGTCACCAGATTGACAACCATCCAGACCGCAAGGAACGTCACTGCCGCCCGCGACGCGAACACCGCCATCACCGGCATTGGTGCGCCGAGGAAAGCGGGCTTGCCGGAATGCCGGTCGACGTGGAAGCCGAATCGGGCCGCTGCGCCCATCATCCCCGATATCGCACCGGAGGCCCCTACCAGTGGCGCCTGATCCATCATGTGCAGGAGATAGTGCAGGAATGCGGCGCACGCCGCCGTGAACATCCAGAACAGCAGAAAACGCGGCGCTCCCAGCCGATTTGCGAGCGGCGAACCGAAGGCAGCAAGCCAGACCATGTTGATCGCCAGATGAACGAACGACCCGTGCAGCAAGCTGTAGGTCACCGGACTCGTAAAGGCATAGACAGGGCTCACCAGCCCGCCAAGGTCGAGAGCGAGCGTATAGCGAACTGGAATGAATGCTGCGCGCAACAACAGGCCGAAATCCTGCTCATCGCTCAGCACATAGGCGCCGAGCAGATGAACAAGCGTGCAGAGCGCAATGAGCGCAATGACCACCGCGGGCAGGTTGAACACGGGTTCGCTACGGGGCTCGAACGTCTCAGGCGGCTGGTCGTCAGCCTTTGTCGTTGGCTCTCTCATGCGCGGCAAATCCATCGTGTGACAGCTGATCTGGAGTTTAACCCGCATAGAGCGGCTGAATCCGCCAAAAGGAAAGGCCGCTCAAGGTCTCCTTGAACGGCCTGCCCCTAGTCCCCTGTTCCCCTGAGATCTTTGACTGAAGTTTTGGAGGAGCTATCCAGTGCCACGGAAAGCCGTGCCTCGCAACGTAAACCATGCGTTAAGGTTAACGCTCCCAGACCTTGAGCAAGCCGAATCCCTCTCCGCATTCGTCAACCGCGGCGAACCTCCATCGCCAGCGATTGGCGGCAGCGTTCGCCTCTTCGTCGTGCCAAACGCCTCCTCTCTTCGTCATCCCAGGGCGGAGCCGAAGCGCAGCGAAGGTGCAGACCCTGGGATCCATGCCTGAACATAAAGGCAGCGCGCGGCGTTCCAGAATGCCACGCCCCGCCGCGATGAGCGTTCCGGCATGGGTCCTTGGGGCTCAAGCCCGAGGATGACGAAGTGAAAGCGCTGCTGCCAACCCCAGGCGTCTCTGGTTCCGCGCAATTCCGGACGGAAAACCGCTGCCCACTTTTTCCTGGAATTGCTCTTGTTTCCGCGCAATTCCGGACAGAAAACCGCTGCCCACTTTTCCTGGAATTGCACTAAATCGCCGACGTCGTCCAGCGGACGATCTCTTTCGCGACGTCGCCGAAGGCAACATCGAGCGCCCTGATATAGCTGTCATTGCCGCCGCCGGCCACCGGCACGCTGGCCTCGAACGTGCGAGAGGCCGCGACGACGCCGTTGCGGTCATTCAGAAGCTTCACGAAAATCTCGACGTCCGCGCTGTCAATCTGGTCCACCCGCACCTCGAAAGTTCGGATTTCGGCGATCACCTGATAGTCGATGGCGAGGCCCTCGCCTGGCTTGCCGACACCGCCGAAGCTGCCGGAACGCTGGAAGGCTTCAGCCAGGCGGGCCTGCACGATCTTCGGAAGACGGTCCGCCCATTGCGCGCCCTTGAGGAACTGGATGACCCCCGGTGCCGGCTCGATGACGATACTTACGCCGTCGAGAGCTTTTAGCGCGGAAGGCTCGGCGATGAGGATCTGCGTTCCGCGCCGGTTTCGCGCCCCGTGCGGCGAGGGCGCCGACAATTCATAGGTGTCAAGCGGTTGCGGACGCCCGCCAGTCAAGGCCGCGCAGCCGGAGAGGATGAGGCCCAGAAGTGCTGCACTGGACGAAAGCTCACCAAATCTCACGTGCCGATCCCCGGAGACACTGGACGTACCGTCCCACCCTCATCGGAGCACCGCCATCCCCTCAGACCAGCCAGGACGCTCCAAAACGTTGATTCTGCGTATATTCCGGAAAGTGATTCCACTCTTCGGCGTCGCCACCGCCTTGTCTTGGGGCGCGCCGCCACCAATGTCAACGCCGGGCGCGGCCATCAAACTGACGCACCTCGCCCGCTCCACCGCTCAATATCCGCTGGGGATTGCGTTCAAAATCGCTGATCGCCTCCTCGATACGGCCGATCGAGCGGCGGCCGTCGCGCGCCAACGCTTCCACCTCACGAAGGCCTTGATTGGAGAACCGGGCAAAGCCGTCGGTTATCGTCCCGAGACGCGCATTCAGCGTGTCGGCGACCTTGCGGAAGGATTTCAGCGTCGCGGTTGCTTCGGTCATCACGCCCTCCGCCTCGCCGGAACCGAGCAGGCTGTCGACCTTTGCCAGAACTCCGTCAACCCTCACGGAGGCCTGGTTCAGCCGTTGTGCGAGTTCTTTGGTGTCGACGATGATCTGGTCAATGTCCTCTGCCCGCTTGCCGAATTTCTCGGTCACCTTCGACACATCGCCGGCGGCACGATTTGCCGTTTCGCTGGCCCTACCGATGTTGTCGAGGGCGCTGCGGACGACTGAGGGATCGACCGCCTCCACCACGCGGTCCACCTTGCCGAGGGTAGCGCCGGCTTTCTGGGAGAAATCGTTCACCGATTTGACGGTGGTCTCCACTGCAGCGATGATCTTTTCGAGGTCGTCGCTGCTCTCGCCAAGGCTCTTGCTGAAGGTCTCGACGTTGTCGACAATTGAAGCGACCTTGTCGCGGTCGACCGATTTCAGCAGCTTCTCGGCCGCATCCAGCGTGCCATCCAGCTTGCCCGAAACGCCTTCCAGCTCGTCCGAGAGCGCGCTGACACTCGACAGGAACTTGTCGATGCCGTCCGCATTGCGCGCCAGTCCGTCGGAGAATTTCCGGGCGTTGGTGACTGTTTGCGTCAGCGGCTCGCGCACGTCGGCCATGAACCCCTCCACCTGCGACAGCACGGCATCTGTACGCTTGAAGATGTTCTGGGCCGTTTGCAGCAGATTGGTGACAGCGGAAGGGTTGGCGGTGATTTCGGCGACCGTGCCTTTGGCCTCCGCCTCATCGAGCAGGCTTGGCTCCTTCTCGTCGGACCCCTTCAGCTCGACATTTGCCTGCCCGGTAAGCCCGGCCAGTCCAATATCCGCCTGGGTCGCGCGGGTGATGGGCGTGTTTCGGTCAACCAGAGTGTCGGCAACAGCCACGGCGGGATTGTCAATGTCGATGAAGACGCGCCGGACGTCGCCGACCTTCACACCATTGAAAAGCACCGCGCTGCCGCGGGTGAGGCCCGATGCGGAACCCGGGATGCGCACGCGCAGCTGCACCGTTTCGCCGCGGTCGCCGATGGCGGCCGTCCAATAGACAAAGCCGAATGCGGCCAGAATGGCGGCCAAGGTAAAGATACCGACGATGACGTAGTTGGCTTTGGTTTCCATGCGTCTCAGTTCCTCGCTGCGAGGTCGAGCTGGCGTGCCCTTTTGCCGCGGAAATAGGATTTCACCCAGGGCTCCTCGCTGACCAGCATGTCATCGATCGTACCCTCGACAAGAACCTTCCTGTCGCCAAGCACGGCCACCCGGTCGCATACCGAAAACAGGCTGTCGAGGTCGTGGGTGACCATATAGACCGTGAGGCCCATGGTGTCCCGCAGCTTGGCGACGAGTTCGTCGAATTCGGCCGCGCTGATTGGATCGAGGCCCGACGTCGGTTCATCGAGAAAGACAATGTCCGGATCAAGCGCGAGCGCTCTCGCCAGCGCCGCGCGCTTGATCATGCCGCCGGACAATTGGGAAGGGAACTTGACGGCCGCATCGCGCGGCAGGCCGACAAGTTCGATCTTGAGCAGCGCAAGCTCGTCCATCAACTTCTTCGGCATGTCGAGATATTCCCTCATCGGCACCTGCACGTTCTCCTTGACCGTCAGCGCCGAGAACAGCGCGCCGTGCTGGAAGAGAACGCCAAGACGCATGTCGAGCCGCATTCGGTCGAGTTCGCTTGCCTTGTCTACATCGATACCGAACAGCTCGATCGTTCCCGAAGTCTTGCGATTGAGGCCAAGGATGGTCCGCAGAAGCACCGATTTGCCGGCCCCCGAAGCACCCACGAAACCCAGAATTTCTCCGCGGTAGATGTCCAGCGAAAGGTTGTCGAGCACGACATTGTCGCTGAATGCGACCGTGACGTTGCGCACCGACAGGACAACCTCCTGCGAACCGTTCAAGGGTGGCGCTTCGTCGAATACCGGGTTCTCGATCATTGCAGGGCTCTAGAAATCGATTGCCGCGTAAAACACAGCGAAAAGTCCGTCGACGGCTATCACCACAAAGATCGACTTCACCACCGACGAGGTGACATGGAGCCCAAGCGATTCGGCGCTGCCGCCGACCTTCATGCCCTCGACGGACCCGATAATGCCGATGATCATCGCCATGAACGGCGCTTTGATGAGCCCGGCAAGGATGGTCGAAACGTCGATGCTCAGGCGCAGACGGTCGATGAAGGCCTCGGGCGGAATGCCTGAATAGGCCCACGCCGTGACGATGGCGCCGCCGAGCGCGGCGAAATTCGCTGCGATCGTCAGGCACGGGACGGCGATAACCAGCGCCACGAGGCGCGGGAAAACGAGGACGCCCACCGGATTGAGGCCGATGACGGTCAAGGCGTCGACCTCCTCGCGCATCTTCATCGAGCCGATCTCGGCGGTGATCGCGCTGCCGGAGCGGCCCGCGATCATGATTGCGGTCAAAAGCACGCCCAACTCGCGCAGCACGAGAATGCCGACCAGGTCGACGACGAAAATCTCGGCCCCGAAGTAGCGCAACTGAAAGGCGCCCTGCTGGGCGATGATCGCGCCGACCATTGCCGCCATCATCAGCACCACGGGAATGGCGCCGACGCCCATGCGGTCGATCTGGCTGACGATTGCCGCCGGATTGACGGCGTGACCGCGGCCGAGCTTCATCTGGGCGCCGCGAATGGTCGACCCCAGAATGTACATGGCCGCGATGAAATCGTCGCGGCCCGCATAGACGGCGCGTCCAATTGCTTCCAGGAAGCGGTACACAATGTTGGGGCGGGCCGGCAGCGGCGGTGTTTCCTTGTTGCGCGTCGCCTCGCCGACCGCGTTCAGGAGAATTGCCGCGGCTTCGCTCTCTCCGGACACCGCGACTTCTATGCCGCGCGCATCAAAGGCGGCGATCAGACGCTCGATCAGCCAGGCGCCTGCGGTATCGATCCGCTGGATCTCCGAGACGTCCACCACGACAGAGCGGACGTTCTCGCGCGTTTCCAGCGCACGCACTTGGCTGTCCACCCAGTGTACGCGGCGTGTCGTCCAGTTGCCGGAGAAGTGGCATTGGAGCACACCTCCCTGTTCCCGCGCTTCCACGGCGGGTTGGTTCAACGCATCCGGGGTCCGGCTTGCTTCCAGCGGAGCATCGGTCAACATGGTGTGGAGTCTTAACCCGTCGCCTCTGGTCTGTCACTTTGCAGCAGCCTACCCTGCTGATTCCAAGGAAGAAAAATATGGCGCGTGACATTTCCGTCGAGGTCGAGCGTTTTCCGATCGCGGGCGCCTTTACGATTTCGCGCGGTTCGAAGACTGAAGCCGAGGTTCTTACCTGTACGATCAGCGAAGCAGGACATGTGGGGCGCGGAGAATGTGTGCCCTACAAGCGTTATGGCGAGACTGTCGAAACTGTGCGCGGCGCGATCGAATCCGTCCGCCTGGAGATTGCAAGCGGAATAACCCGCGAAGCCTTACTCGACATTATGCCGGCGGGTGCCGCGCGCAACGCGGTCGATTGCGCATTATGGGATCTGGAGGCGAGCATAGCGGGGCGCAGGGTCCATGAGATCGTTTGCTGTCGCCCGCCGCGGCCACTTGAAACCGCCTTTACCCTGTCGCTCGGCGAACCGGCGGCGATGGCGGCTCAGGCGCGCGCAAACGCTGCCCGGCCGCTGCTCAAGGTGAAGATCGGCGGCAATGGCGACATCGCCCGGATTCGCGCGGTCGTCGAGGCAGCCCCGACGAGCCGGATCATCCTCGACGTCAATGAAGGGTGGACCAGCGACAACATCGTCGAAAACCTTGTCCTGGCGTCGGAACTCGGGATTGCGCTGGTTGAACAACCGCTGCCGGCGGGCAAGGACGAGATGCTGCGCCGCATCCGCCATCCGGTGCCGATCTGCGCCGACGAGAGCGTTCACACCGCCGGCGATCTCTCCGCGCTTGTGGGCGTCTACGACGCGGTCAACATCAAGCTCGACAAGGCGGGCGGCTTGACTGCGGCAATCGCGCTCAGGGAGCGCGCGCGCAAACTCGGTTTCGACGTGATGGTCGGCTGCATGGTAGGCACGTCGCTTGCCATGGCGCCTGCGGTTCTCTTGGCACAGGACGCCGATTTCGTCGATCTCGACGGGCCGCTCCTGCTTGCCCGCGACCGCTCGCCCGGCCTTCACTACGAAGGTTCGTTCGTGTCAGCGCCCGACGCGGCCCTCTGGGGCTGAGCGCCACGCGAGCCACGCCAGACCGAGCCCGAAGAGCGCCACGACCGCCATTGCATGGAAGCCACGGGCGCCGATCGCCTCATATAGCGGACCGGAAAGCAGCGTCATCACCGCAAGGCCGAAGCCGCTGGCGAAAAAGGCCACTCCCTGCGCGGCGCCCGTCCGTTCCTCTCCCACGGTTTCCGCGATCATCTTCTGCAGGGCGAGAAGGATCAGCCCGGTCGAGAGCGCGTGCAACGCCTGCACGAAGAAGAACCCCGCGACGCCAAGGCCGCTCGGCCAAATCAACGGAAAGGCAATCCATCGCACGATAGCGGATACCGCCGCGATTGCCAGCATCGCCGTCGCCGAGACCGTTCCGAAGAGCCGTGTGAACACCATGAACAGGCCCACTTCGGCGACGACACCGAAAGCCCAGAGAACGCCGACCAGCGCGTCGGACAGACCAAGCGATTTCCAGTAGATGGAGACGAACGTGTAGAGAAAGGCGTGGCTGGCGACCGTAACGCCCGCACTCGAAACGAAGAACAGGAAATAGGGCCTCATCAACGACGGCGCCGCTTCCGGAAGTTCGGCCGTCGACAGAGGCGATGCCCGGCGCGGTCGTCCGAGACGCGGCGCCAGGAGCGATGCCGCGAGGGCGCAGGCAAGTCCGAGTGAGATCAGGAGCGGGACGATGGCCTCGCTGGTATACGCCAGGATCGCACCGCCGACTAAATTCGACATAAGGAAGGAGATCGAACCCCAGATGCGCATGCGCGAATAGTCCGAGCCGAAACGGCGGACCCCGGAAAGCGCCAGCGAATCGGCAAGCGGCGAATGCGGTGTCCAGACAATGGCCAGCAGGAGCGATATGCCTAGGACGATGCCGTAGGTCGGCGGCAGGAAGTATCCTGTCGAGAACGCAAGGGCAGCGCCGCACAACCCAACGAAGACGTCCGCCCGGTCGCCCGCCCGGTCGGCAAGCGTCGAGATGATCGGCGTGGTGACCACGCGCAGGAACATCGGCGCCGAAAGAATCACGGCGATTTGTTCGGCGCTGAAGCCGCTCTTTTCCAGCCAAAGCGGGAAATAGGGCAGATGGACACCCATCGACACGAAAATCGCCCCGAAGATGACGGAGAGGCGCAGTTCGAAACGACGCGGCTTTACAAGCTGTTCAGGCGTAAGCGGGGGAAGCGACATTGCATGGCCGGAAGGCAGCGGGCGGGAGGGGCGAATCTATGTCGGATTGCAAGCCCTTACCATGACGGCGGCAAGCGTGGAATGTCCTGTCAGGCTGCTGCCGCTGCCTCGCCGTCGATGATCACGGGGGCAAAGCTGCTGTCGGGTCGAAGCGGGTTGGCTACGACGTCCGCCCAATGGATAATCTCCATCGACCCGTCGAAATGTTCGACAACGGCCGTACAGCTTTCGACCCAATCGCCGGTATTGATGTAGTCCAAGCCCTCAATGGCTTCGATTGCGGCATGGTGAATGTGGCCGCAAATGACGCCGTCGACATTGGCGCGGCGCGCCTCCTCGACAACGATCCGCTGGAAATGGCTGATGAAATTCACCGCCCTCTTGACCCTCACCTTGGCCCAGGATGAAAACGACCAGTATGGCATACCGAAAATGCGGCGGAGGCGGGCAACCACTCGGTTGACCACAATGGCGAAGTCATAGGCCCTGTCGCCCAGATAGGCCAGCCACCGCACGCTATGAACGACTGCATCGAACTGGTCGCCATGGATGACGAGGAAGCGCCGGCCGTCCGCGGTCTGGTGGATCGCACGGTCGGCGACTACTATGCCGCCGAAGTGCGTGCCCTGGAACATGCGCAGAAACTCATCATGGTTTCCCGCTATGTAGGTTATTCGCGTGCCCTTGCGCGCCTTGCGCAACAGCTTTTGCACCACGTCGTTGTGCGATTGGGGCCAATGCCAGGACCTGCGCAGGCGCCAGCCGTCCACGATGTCACCGACCAGATAGATCATCTCGGCTTCATGATGGCGCAGGAAATCGATCAGAAACTCCGCTTTGGCAGGTTTCGAGCCGAGATGGACATCGGATATGAACAGCGTACGGAAATTGCGTGGCCTTTCGCCAGCCATGGAACAGTTCCAATCGGTTGCAGCGCGATTGCTATGCAGTGAATCGTGCAACAGCCGTATGACGGTTGCAGTTGAAGCAACCAGCGCGATAGCTTGGCAGGTTGAAAGAGGAGAGCTCTCATGGATCTGGGGATCACAGGAAAAACGGCAATAGTCTGCGCATCGAGCCGTGGGCTCGGCCGCGGGTGCGCGCTTGCGCTGGCGGAAGCCGGCTGCAATCTCGTCGTCAACGGGCGGGATGAAAAATCACTCGCTGCCACCGCCTCCGAAATCCGCGACCGGTTTGGCGTGACGGTGACGGAAGTCGCGGGCGACGTATCGAAACCCGGGATCCAGAGGGCATTGCTAGCCGCCAGTCCCCATCCGGACATTCTTGTGAACAACAATGGCGGACCGCCTCGCCGTGAATTTTCAGAACTCAACCGGGATCAGATACTGGAAGGCGTGATCAACAACATGGTGACCCCGCTGGAGCTCATCCAGACGGTGATCGGCGGCATGACGGAGCGCGGCTTTGGCCGAATCGTCAACATCACTTCGCTTTCAGTCTATGTGCCGATCCCCGGTCTCGACGTTTCCTCCGGGGCACGGGCCGGCCTCACCGCGTTTCTGGCGGGGGTCGCACGCACGGTCGCCCACCGCAACGTGACCATCAACAATCTGCTGCCGGGCAAACACGATACGGATCGGCTGCGCGGCGCGAATCGCGCCGGCTCGGACCTTTCCGAGGAAGAGAAGCGGGAACGGTTGATCGCCGATATTCCGGCAAGGCGGTTGGGAACTCCGGAAGAGTTTGGCCAGATATGTGCCTTCTTTTGCTCGGTGCACGCCGGCTATCTGACAGGGCAGAACATTCCGGTGGATGGCGGCAGCTATGTCAGCGCTTTTTGAGCGGCCTCGGCCGCGACAACCGGTTTGCGAGAGGATAGTGGTAAACCACTGAAACTGCGCCGGATTGCTGTTGCCAACACTCATGTTCCGGCGTGAAGGTATCTCGCGATTTCACATCCATATGCTAAACCCAAGAATGCAAGAAACCGCAGGGAGCGCCAGGATGAACATAGAAACGAATAAGGCCGAGCGCTCCGACCTTGATGAGGCCGCCCTCTACTTCCACCGGCATCCAACCCCGGGAAAGCTGGAAATCCAGGCGACGAAGCCGCTGGGCAACCAGCGCGACCTGGCGCTCGCCTATTCGCCGGGCGTCGCCGCGCCTTGCCTTGCAATCAAGGACAATCCTGCCGCTGCCGCCGACTACACCGCCCGCGGCAACCTGGTCGCGGTGATCTCCAACGGTTCGGCCGTGCTCGGGCTCGGCAATATCGGTCCCCTTGCCTCCAAGCCGGTGATGGAGGGAAAGGCAGTGCTCTTCAAGAAATTCGCCGGCATCGACGTCTTTGACATAGAGATCGATGCGCCAGGGATCGACCGCATGGTCGAAACAGTGGCGGCGCTCGAGCCGACGTTCGGCGGCATCAATCTCGAGGACATCAAAGCGCCGGAGTGTTTCGAAGTCGAGGAGCAGTTGAAGGCGCGGATGGGCGTTCCGGTCTTCCACGACGACCAGCACGGCACTGCGATCATCGTGGCGGCTGCCGTACTGAATGGGCTCGAATTTGCCGGCAAGCAAATCGAAAACATCAAGATCGTCACTTCCGGCGCAGGTGCGGCAGCGCTTGCCTGTCTCAACCTGCTGGTTTCCCTCGGCGCGAAACACGAGAACATCTGGGTCACCGACCGCCACGGTGTCGCCTACAAGGGCCGGCTGGAAGAGATGGACCGGTGGAAGGACCCCTACGTCAAGGAAACAGCCGCGCGCACGCTGGCCGACGTGATAGAGGGAGCCGATGTTTTCCTCGGGCTCTCGGCTGCGGGCGTGCTGAAGCCGGAGCTTCTTGAGCATATGGCGGAAAAGCCGCTTGTTCTGGCGCTTGCCAACCCTACCCCTGAAATCATGCCGGAGATTGCTCGGGCGGCGCGGCCGGACGCGATGATCTGCACCGGCCGATCGGATTTTCCCAACCAGGTCAACAATGTTCTCTGCTTTCCCTACATCTTCCGTGGAGCGCTGGACTGCGGTGCTACCGCCATCAACGAAGAGATGAAGATGGCAGCGGTGCGCGCGATCGCGGCGCTGGCGCGCGAGGAGCCTTCGGACATCGCAGCGCGCGCCTATTCCGGCGAGACGCCGACTTTCGGCCCGGATTTCCTGATCCCCTCGCCGTTTGATCCCCGGCTGATCCTGCGGATCGCACCGGCCGTCGCGAAGGCGGCCCGCGACAGTGGGGTCGCCACGCGCCCGATCGAAGATATGCCGGCCTATCTGGACCGGTTGAGCCGCTTCGTGTTCCGCTCCGGTCTGGTCATGAAGCCGGTGTTCACCGCCGCGAAGAACGCCACCGCCAAGCGGGTTATTTATGCGGACGGTGAGGACGAACGTGTTCTGCGCGCGGCGCAGGTGGTGCTGGAGGAAGGCATCGCGCAGCCGATCCTTATCGGCCGCCCGCATGTCGTGGATGTAAGGCTCAGGCGCTATGGACTGAAGGTCCGGCCCGGCGTCGACTTCGAGTTGGTCAATCCGGACGATGATCCTCGCTATCGCGACTATGTGGAACTGCTGATCCAGCTCGCTGGACGCCGGGGCATGACGCCCGAAGCCGCCCGCACCATGGCGCGCACCAACTCCACGGTGATTGCCGCGCTTGCGCTGCGACGGGGCGACGCCGACGCAATGATCTGCGGGTTGGAAGGCCGGTTCGAGCGGCATCTGCACAATGTGCAACTGATTATCGGGCCGCGGGACGGCGTGCGCGACAAGGACCTGTCGACGCTCTCGATGCTTATCACGCAGCGCGGTGTCGTGTTCTTCACCGACACCTACGTGACCGTCGACCCGAGCGCCGAAGAAATCGCTGAAATGACAATGCTCGCCGCGGAAGAAATCAGCCGCTTCGGCATCGAGCCCAAAGCGGCTCTGCTTTCGCATTCGAATTTCGGCTCCCGGGATTCGCCCAGCGCCCTCAAGATGCGCGCGGCGGCCAAGATCCTCCGGCGCATCGCGCCAGGCCTACAGGCCGACGGCGAAATGCACGGCGATTTAGCACTTTCGGAGCAGTTGCGGCAGCGCGTCTATCCCCATTCGACGCTGAAGGGAGAAGCGAATTTGCTGGTTTTTCCCAATCTCGATTCCGCCAACATCGCGCTGACGACGGTCAAACAGTTGACGGATGCATTGCATGTCGGGCCGATCTTGCTCGGCGCCGCCAAACCGGCACACATTCTGACGCCGTCGGTTACTTCGCGCGGCGTGGTCAACATGACAGCGCTGGCGGTCGTGGAGGCGGCGCAACAAGCACAGCAAGCGGCGAGGCAGGAGTAACCGAGTTGCCTAAACGTCGCGGCGAAACGGATCATGCGACGCGCTTTAGGCTATTGTTTTGTGCATGTCGTTATCCCAAAACCGCTGCGCACTTTTGGGCGACATGCATTTCTGTGCATGTCGTTATCCCAAAACCGCTGCGCACTTTTGGGCGACATGCATTGGGCGTGACCTTTCAGAGGGGAATGGGTGCAGAATGGAAAGGTTGACAAGGCTCGGCACGGTGATTGCGGCATTCTTCGCCTGCTTCCTCGCCGCCGGAACCGGTGTTGCGGCTACCGGCGAACAGCTTTGCCGTCAGCTCGAAGCTGAGCTTGCCGCAGCTTCGTCCGCCGGCGATGCCCCGCCCTATGGAGAATACGACAAGGCAATGGCCATCCAACACTCGGAGTTGCGGAAGGCGCATCAGCAGGCCCGCGATGCCGGCTGTGGGTCTTCGCGGTCGAAATCCGGCCGTGGCCGTTGCGGCTCGCTCAATGTCATGATCCAGCGGATGGAGCGAAACCTTGAGGCGCTGTGGAGCAAGCGGACTGAACTGGCTGAAACCAGCAACGCGCCGACCGTTCGTGCCCGTCTGCTCGCATCGCTCGAGGGCAATGGCTGCCGCGACGGCACGGAGCCCCCGCTGCAGGTTCTGCCTCCCATGGAGGACGCCGGCCTAAACCCCTCACCGCTGGAGCAGATGCTCGACGATGGCACGGAGCAGCAAGACATCCCGGAAGAGCATATCTTGCGCGACCCGCGGCGTGTGACCGTTCCCGGCCGATCGAAAGAACCCGGCACGTCCGGCGGCGATCAGGAGCCCTCCGCCCGGCCCTACCCAGGCAGCATCACCACGCTGGGCGCCGCCTCGACGTCAGCCCCGACGAAGCTGCCTCCGCCCGGCGAGCGCAAGGTCAGGGTCGTCGGGCCAGTGTTCCTTCCCGACCGAGAAGGGGCAATAGATCCGCGAGCTCCGGGCCCGAAGAAAGCCCGGTAAGGGCAACCCTTAACGGCATGAACAATGCCCTGCCCTTGCGTCCGGTCTTCTCCTTGACCTGATCGGTCCAAACTTTCCACGTCGCGCGGTCCCAAGGCCCTTCAGGCAGAAGGTCGAAAGCCTGTCGCACGAAATCGCGATCTTCCGGTGGAAGTTGTTCCACTTTTTCCGGGCCGTCGTTGACGATGCGCCACCATTGTGCGGCGTCGTCCAGCGTGTCGAGATTGCCGCGCACTGCAAGCCAGAACGCTTCACCGCGATCGCCGTCGATGCCAAGCGCCTGCAAACGGGCACGGGCTTCGTCGAACGGCATCGTGTGCAACAGCACCCTGTTGAGCACCAGTAGTTCGCCGGGATCGAACTTCGAGGCGGATTTCGACGTTGCCGCCGGGTCGAACTTCTCCGCGAGTTCCTGCATGGTGCGTACTGCCGTGACATCTACGGACGTGCCGATCAGCACTGCGAGCGATGCGACCGCCATCGGCTCGATCCCGGCCTCGCGGAGGCCTGAGAGCGACAACGCGCCCGTACGCTTGGAAAGACCCTCGCCCGATGCCGTGGTCAACAGGTTGTGGTGACCGAAAGCGGGCGGCTCGGCACCCAGCGCGCGAAACAGCGAAATCTGCACTCCGGTGTTCGTGACGTGGTCGTCGCCACGAATGACATGGCTGACGCCCATGTCGATGTCGTCGACCACCGACGGGAGCGTGTAGAGGTAGGTCCCGTCCGCCCTGACCAGAACGGGGTCGGAAAGCGAAGCAAGATCGACGGTCTCCTGACCGCGCACAAGATCGGTCCAGTGGACTTCCGTGCGTTCTGGCTCGAAAGGATCTGAGCGGAAATTCGGAAGGATGAAGCGCCAGTGCGGCTTGCGGCCTTCCGCCACTAGCCCGGCCTTTTCGGCGTCTTTCAGTCTCAACGCCTCGCGGCCGTAGACCGGCGGCAGGCGCCGCGACAGCCGGATCTTGCGCTTGAGGTCGAGCTCCTCGGCGGTTTCGTAGCAGGCATAAAGACGGCCTGACGCCCTTAGCCGTTCGACTGCCGCGTCGTAAGCGGCGAAGCGCCTCGACTGATATTCGACCGCATGGGGGGAAATACCCAGCCATTGCAGATCGCGGAGGATCGCGTCGGCGTATTCCTGCTTGGAACGCGCGACGTCGGTATCGTCAAAACGCTGGATGAAGCGGCCTCCGCCTTTCAGAGCGAACAGCCAGTTGAAGAGCGCGGTGCGCGCATTGCCGATATGAATATGGCCTGTGGGTGACGGAGCGAAACGGACGGTAATGGTCATGTCGGCCGGGCGTAGCGGATGCTCCGGACCTTGGCAAGACCGCCAAGCGAGCATTGCCGGCCTGCGTGCCCCTCTCCCCGTCGGCCAGGGCAATCGCATGTGGGTTTTATCAGGATCCGTGTCCCCCTCACCCGGCTCGGGCTCCGCCGCACGCTCTTCTCCCCAGCGGGGAGAAGGTGACCGAGCAGAGCGGGGCCGGATGAGGGGGTAGTTACCCTATGCGATTGCCCTCTCCCAGCGGGGAGAGGAAGCCGCAAGCCAGTGCGCTATGAGCGATGTCTTAGCGCGAGTAGAACTCGACGACCAGGTTCGGCTCCATCTGCACAGCGAACGGAACATCGGAAAGGCCGGGAACACGGGCAAAGGTCGCGGTCATCTTATTATGGTCGGCTTCGATGTAATCCGGTACGTCGCGCTCGGCGAGTTGAACGGCTTCAAGCACGCTCACGAGCTGCTTCGACTTCTCGCGAACCTCGACGAGGTCGCCCGGCTTGCAACGGTAGGAGCCGATATTGACGCGGCGGCCGTTCACATTGACGTGGCCGTGATTGACAAACTGCCGGGCCGCGAAAATCGTCGGCACGAATTTGGCGCGGTAGACGATCGCGTCGAGGCGCGATTCCAGCAGTGCGATCAGGTTCTCCGAGGTGTCGCCCTTGCGGCGGTTCGCCTCTTCATAGGTCTTGCGGAACTGCTTTTCGGACACGTCGCCATAGTGTCCCTTCAGCTTCTGCTTGGCGCGCAGCTGCAGGCCGAAGTCGGACAGCTTGCCTTTGCGGCGCTGGCCATGCTGGCCCGGGCCATATTCGCGCCGGTTGACCGGCGACTTCGGACGGCCCCAGATGTTTTCACCGAGACGACGGTCGATTTTGTATTTCGCTGCTTCGCGCTTGCTCATCGCATTCCCTTTCAAACAGATACACCCGGAACCTCATGTTCCAAGTGAAGGAAACGCGCCCTCCTCTGGCCTCCGTTTTCGAGACCTGACAGGATTTTCCACGCACGCTTTGCGGAAAAACCCACGGGACACGTCAAAATTTGCAGAACCAGGGGAGTGCCAAAGCAGCCTTCCTGGCCTTGCGGCATATAAAGGCAACACCGGGCGTTTCGGCCCGGTGCTGGCGTGGGCTCTAGAGGAAGGATGACGGCATGTCAAGAATTTCCGGAAGCGGACCGCCCTCGCGTCGCGCCCTGTCTTGAAGACGGCGGCGGTTTCCTGCCGGTATTTACCCTTTCGATACGTGCTCCGGCTTGCCCTTGCGCTTGGTGGAAGCCATCTCGTCCAACTGCTTCTCGCTCATGGACTCGTACATTCCCTTCGCCGCGCCCTTGAGCTCGCTCTTTTTGGTGTCGCCGCGCTTGGCCGAGAGGGCCGCTCCCGCGGCTTTCTGCTGTGCTTTGGATTTGGCCGGCATGGATGTCTCCTTGTTTGATGCTCGGGTCAAACGCGGAGCGCGCGAAGCGGTTCCTGCTGGCATTTCACGCTACTTTCAAGCCGAAGCCCTGCATCAGCCGGGCACTCGCGAAATCCGGCTTTCCGGAAGTGAAGATTGCGATATCCCTGCCGTAGTAGGACTCTGCTTCCCCGGAGATGCGGCCGTCACTTTTCAGCAGAGACAGTACCCGCCTCGCGATCGCTTCGGCGGGATCCAGCCAATCCACGGGCCAAGGCGCCAGCCGCCGGAAGATGTTGGCGAGAAACGGGTAATGCGTGCAGGCAAGCACGACGATATCGGTGCGTTTGCTGCCCAACTCGACGAAGCAGGGAGCAATTTCAGTTTCCACCGCCGAGTCATCCAGCACCTCGCCCCGGATGTGTTGTTCAGCCATGCGCGCCAGATTGCGGCTGCCGACAAGGCGCACGTGGCACTCGTTGGCGAAGGACTGGATAAGGTCGCGGGTATAGGCGCGCTTGACTGTTCCGGGGGTTGCCAGGACCGAAACAAGCCCGGAACGCGTACGCTCGGCGGCAGGCTTGATGGCGGGCACCGTCCCCACGAAAGGCACCTGCGGAAATGCCACGCGAAGATCGCCTAGCGCAAGGGTCGAGGCTGTATTGCAGGGAATAACCGCGATTTCGGGCCTGTAGGAGCGAAGCAGTCTGTCGAAAAGATCGATGATACGGAGCTTCAGCGCCTCCTCTTCCCAATCGCCATAGGGAAATCCGGCATCATCCGCGACGTATACGAAACGGCGGTCCGGCATCAGCACGCGCGCCTCCCGCAGAACCGTCAGGCCCCCGATGCCGGAATCGAACATCAGGATGGGGCGCTCAGTCACGATCGCCATCCCTGCCCCTTGCAGTCTGCTTTTCCGTTTTCATGGCCCGATCGACCTCGGCTTTCCGCTCCGGATAGCCAGAGCCGCGCGGCTGTTTAGGCGAAAAATAGTCGAGCGACGCCACCACCCCCCGCAGCACCTTGATCTCGGCTTCGGCAAAGCCCGCACGCGTCAGCACCGCGCGCAAATTATCCACCATTCTGGGCTTCTTCGTAACCGGCCTGAAATAGCCGCGGGCATCGAGCGCCGCCTCCAGGTGCGATAACAGGCCGAAAAGCTGTTCCTTCGGCGCCGGCTTCAGGTCCGGCCCGGAGAAAGCGGTATCTGTTTCGGCTTCCAGTCCTGACTTCATCCATTCGTACGACATCAGAAGGACGGCCTGGGCAATGTTGAGAGAAGCGAAAGCCGGGTTCACGGGAAATGTGACGATCTCGTCCGCAAGGCTCACCTCGTCGTTGCTGAGCCCGAATCGCTCGCGGCCGAACAGGATGCCCGTTGCCTCGCCCGCCAAGGCGCGGCTCCGCAAGCTTCTCGCCGCCTCGACCGGCCCGCGCACCGGCTTGAAACCATCGCGTTCCCGTGCCGTCGTTGCGAAGACGAAGTTCAGATCGGCAATGGCCACATCAAGCGTGTCGAACACCGCCGCGCCGTCGATGACGTGATCGGCCTTGCTCGCCGCCGCGCGCGCCTTCTCGTTCGGCCATCCGTCCCTCGGGCTGACGAGCCGCAGCCGCGACAGGCCGAAATTCGCCATTGCCCGCGCCACCATGCCGATATTTTCGCCGAGCTGTGGCTCCACGAGGATGACAACGGGTCCCTCGCCAGTGCGGACTTCCCCGCTCGCCTTGTCTGCCATTCGGTCCGGCCTTCGATTGCGCCTTTCGCGTGTCCCTGACATATTCGTCGCGGAAAATGAAGCTTTGGCAAAGAATGGATGATGGCAAGCGACCTGGCTGACCGGATTCGCGCCGAGATCGGCGACGACCCGAATATTGGGGAAATCCGCATGTTTGGCGGCACCTGCTTCACCCTGAATGGAAACATGCTCTGCGGCACGATGAAAGGCGGCGATCTGCTGGTTCGCGTAGGCGAAGATCAGGACGCGGCTGCGCTTGCCCAGCCCGGCGCATCACGCATGAATTTCACCGGACGTGAGATGAAGGGCTACGTTATCGTCTCCGCCGACGGCGTTGACGACCGGGCCCTGAAGAACTGGATCGCCATGGCATCCGCCTTTGTCGGCCCAATGCCGCCAAAGAAAAAGAAATAGGCAAGGTGCGGGTCGGGACAGGTATTGTGAGGCTTTCCTACAGCCTCCGAATGCCGGCCCGGCTAGGCTTTGCCTCTACGGCGCCCGGTGCTATAGGGGCCGCAACTCCTGATACGAACTCTTCAGGGACGATTTGTCCCGCATCCGGGAAACGAGGCATTTCTGATGGCGAAGATCAAGGTGGAAAATCCGGTCGTCGAACTCGATGGCGACGAGATGACCAGGATTATCTGGCGGTTCATCAAGGAAAAGCTCGTCCACCCCTATCTCGACATCGACCTCAGATATTTCGACCTCGGCATCGAACATCGCGACCAAACCAATGACCAGGTCACGGTCGACGCGGCCAACGCGATCAAGACATACGGTGTCGGCGTAAAGTGCGCGACAATCACGCCGGACGAGCAGCGGGTAGAGGAATTCTCGCTGAAGAAGATGTGGAAGTCGCCCAACGGCACGATCCGCAATATTCTGGGCGGCGTCATTTTCCGCGAGCCGATCATCTGCAAGAACGTGCCGCGCCTCGTGCCCGGTTGGACGAAACCGATCATCGTCGGTCGCCATGCCTTCGGCGATCAGTATCGCGCAACAGACTTCAAGTTTCCGGGCAAGGGTAAGCTTACGATCAAGTTCGTCGGCGAGGATGGCCAGGTGATCGAGCACGAAGTGTTCGACGCGCCCTCCTCCGGCGTCGCGATGGCCATGTACAATTTGGATGACTCGATCCGGGATTTCGCGCGCGCTTCCCTCAACTACGGCCTGCAGCGTGGCTATCCGGTTTATCTTTCCACCAAGAATACCATTCTCAAGGCCTATGACGGCCGCTTCAAGGACTTATTTCAGGAAGTCTACGAAGGTGAGTTCGAGGCAAGTTTCAAGGAAAGGAAGCTCTGGTACGAGCACCGCTTGATTGACGACATGGTGGCCTCCAGCCTGAAGTGGTCGGGCGGTTATGTGTGGGCCTGCAAGAACTATGACGGCGACGTGCAGTCCGACACGGTGGCGCAGGGGTTCGGTTCGCTCGGCCTGATGACTTCGGTGCTGATGACGCCGGATGGGCAGACAGTGGAAGCCGAGGCTGCGCACGGCACCGTGACCCGCCACTACCGGCAGCACCAGATGGGCGAGGAAACCTCGACCAATTCGATCGCCTCGATCTTCGCCTGGACTCGCGGCCTGGCGCACCGGGCCAAGCTTGACGGCAACGCCGAATTGAAGAAATTCGCCGACACGCTGGAGCGGGTCTGCGTCCACACGGTCGAGTCAGGCTACATGACCAAGGATCTGGCGCTGCTCATCGGTGCCGATCAACCCTGGCTGTCTACCACCGGCTTCCTCGATAAGATCGACGAGAACCTGCAAAAGGCGATGGCGGCCTAGGTCCTGAACCAGAGAGGGGTGTTCCGCTCAGGGGTGACGAAGAGACGGACGCCGCCGCCAACCGCTGTCGCTTGTGATTGCCGAAGCCCTCCCCGCATCGTCGTCCTCGGGCTTGAGCCCCTAGGACCCATGCCGGAACACTCATCTTGGGCGACGCGGTCGAGAGTATGGCTCGCCGCGCACCGCTGCCACGCCAGGCATGGATCCCAGGGTCTGCGCCTTCGCTGCGCTTCTGCTCCGCCCTGGGATGACGAAGAGAGTGGGACAAGGCAAACGCTGCCGCCAAATCGTTAACCGGATTCGGAGCCCTGATCACGAACGCACGGGATTGAATTGATAGGCCGGCTGGTCCAAATATCGCAAGAGGTTGGAAATGAACGACATGAAGACCGCGAAATTTCGGATCGGCCAAGTTGTCCGCCATAGGCTGTTCCCGTTCCGGGGCGTCATTTTCGACGTCGACCCGCAGTTCAACAACACCGAGGAATGGTATCAGTCGATCCCGGTTCAGGTCCGACCACGGAAGGACCAGCCTTTCTATCACCTGCTGGCGGAAAACGGGGAGACGGAATATATCGCCTACGTGTCGGAGCAGAACCTGCTTGAGGATTTGTCGGGCGAGCCGGTTAGACACCCGCAACTTCGCGAAATGTTCGACAAGGCACCCGACGGCACCTACGCGCCTAAGCAACGGCGCCGCCATTGAGCGACATCTAAGCCCTCTCTGTCCGGAGGGGGACAAGCACGTCCAGATCTTCTGCCTCGCGGGCGATGCGCAGCCGCTCCTCGGCCTCGGTCGCTTCGCGCTGGCGATCCCACATGGCTGCGTAGAGGCCGTGCATGCGCAGGAGATGAATATGCGTCCCTCGCTCCGCAATCTGCCCGTCCTTCACGACGATGATCTCGTCGGCCGAGATAACAGTCGACAAGCGGTGGGCAATCACAATGGTCGTCCGGCCCCGGCTCACCAGATCGAGCGCGGCCTGGATTTCCTGCTCGGTCTGCGTGTCGAGTGCTGACGTCGCCTCATCCAGCATAAGAATCGGCGGCGCCTTGAGTATCGTGCGCGCGATCGCGACCCGCTGCTTCTCGCCCCCCGAAAGCTTCAGCCCCCGTTCTCCGACCATGGACTTGTAGCCGGCCGGCAAGCTCTGGATGAAGCCGGCGATCTGCGCAAGTTCGGCTGCTCTGCAGACTTCGTCGTCGGTCGCATCGGGGCGGCCATAGCGGATGTTGTAGGCAATCGTGTCGTTGAAGAGAACCGTGTCCTGCGGAACCATCCCGATCGCCGCGCGCAGGCTTTCCTGCGTGACATCGCGAACGTCCTGCCCGTCTATCAGGATGGAGCCCTCCTGGATTTCGTAAAAGCGGAACAACAGCCGCGAGACCGTCGACTTGCCTGCGCCCGAGGGTCCCACGATGGCGACCGTCCGGCCGGCTGGCACCTTGAAGCTCACCCCCTTCAGGATCGGCCGGTCCGCATCATAGGCAAAATGCACGTCGCGGAACTCGACCGTTCCGTCGCGGACCTCAAGCGGTTTCGCGTCGGGACGGTCTACGACCTCCGGCGGTACGTCCAGGAGGTCGAACATCTGTTCGATATCGGTGAGGCCCTGGCGGATTTCGCGGTAGATGAAGCCGATGAAATTGAGCGGCACTGAAAGTTGCATCAACATGGCATTGATGAAGACGAAGTCGCCGATCGATTGGGTGCCGGCCATAACCTCGCGAGCCGACATCCACATCGTGATGGTCATGCCGACGCCGAAGATCAGCCCCTGCCCGAAGTTCAGCCAGCCGAGCGAGGTCCACGTTTTCGTCGCGGCGATCTCGTAACGCGCCATGGAACGGTCGAAGCGCTGGGCCTCCATCCGCTCATTGTTGAAATATTTGACGGTTTCGAAATTCAGAAGCGAGTTGATCGCCTTGGTGTTGGCGTCGGTGTCGGAACTGTTCATCTCGCGGCGAATGGAAATTCGCCAGTTGCTCGCCCGGACGGTGAACCACGTATAGAGCCACACCGTCGCAGCGACGACTACAACGTAGAGCCAGCCATAAGCGACGGCAAAAATGACCGCTGTCAGCGCGAATTCCAGTACCGTCGGCGCGGTGTTCAGGATCGTGAAGCGGACGATGGTCTCGATGCCTTTCGTGCCGCGCTCGATGATGCGTGAGAGCCCACCGGTCCGCCGCTCCAGGTGGAAACGCAGCGACAGATTGTGCATGTGCACGAAGGTCTTGTATGCAAGCTGGCGAACCGCATGCTGGCCGACCCGCGCAAAAAGCGCGTCGCGCAGCTGGTTGAACCCCCACTGGACGATGCGCAGCACGTTGTAGGCGACCACCAGCATGACGGGCGCGAGCAGGAAGGCCGGCAGCGGCGGCGGCGACCTGAAATCGTTCGCCAGCGCGTCGGTCGCCCATTTGAAGAAATAGGGCACGCCCACCAGCGTCAGTTTCGCGACCACAAGGAAGATCGTCGCCCAAACGACGCGGAGCTTGAGATCGGCGCGGTCGGCCGGCCACATATACGGCCAGAGATTGCGCAGGGTTGTCAGTGTCGAGCCGGATTCGGCAGTGACGGTTTTTTTGGTCAAGATATCGGGTCCGATGCTCTAATATGACGTTCCGTTCGGACCTCAAGAGGTTCCGCAACAGGAATCCAGAAGTGCCGTGACGGAAACGGAGAGGCCCGCCAGAGCCTGTCTGTCCAGTTCGTAGCGTGAGCGCTGTCTTTCCGGGGCAAAGCGCACAAGACCGGCTTCAACCAGAATTTTCAGATGCTGCGAAACGGTCGACTGCGCAAGATCGAGATGGCCGACCACGTCCTTGCAGCAACAGCATGTGCTTCCCGCCAGGTAGCGCAGAATCTCGATACGCGCAGGATGCGCAAGCGCGGCCAGCTTCGGAGCCAGGCTTGTGGCCGGCTGCCCTTTGCGACAGTCCGATTGCTGGTGTTCATCCAATTTCATCGTCTATCGTCGATAGACGATGAAAGCAACGAATGCAACAGCCTAGTGTGGTGGATTTGGAGTTCCTGTTATTTCCATGGCATCCGCGTTCTCAGAACTTCAAATCCGTAAACCACACGAGATTCAATAAGTTGCTAGTGTGGCTTTGAATCCGAAATTCGATTCGAGCCTCGCTCCAAGGTAATACGAATTTCGGATTCGCCACACTGGCGACGCTATTGTGTTTTCCCGGACGGCATCGTGGTGGCCTGATCCTTGACCGTCGACATGTCGGCGGGCTCACCTTCCTCGGTCTTCTGCGGGACGCTGAAAACCTGACCAGGCCAGATAAGGTCCGGATTGTTGATCTGGTCCTGATTGGCCAGATAGATGGTGGAATAGCGGACGCCCCGGCCATAGACCCTGCGCGAAATCTTCCACAGCGTGTCGCCGCGGCGGATGATCACAGCGCCTTCCGCGCTTTCGAGCTTTGCGGTCTCCGGCACGGCGGCGGCAACCTTTCCTTCGGGCGCCGGCGTGGTTTCATCAGAGGGCGCGGACACTTGACCCTGTCCGGTCGCGCCTGCGGCAGGGGGCGTCCCGGCGGCTTCCGGCGACGCGGCGGAAACCGAAGGGGATGCCGGTGCGGCAGGCTTGGGGGACTCAGCCGCGGTCGGGCTGGCTGGCGAGGCCGGCTCGCCTGGCGTAGCGGGACTTGGCTTGGGCGATGCTTCGGGCGCCACTGCAGCCACCGCTTCGCCTGGCTCGCGCTCGAACGGCACTGCAGCGCGTGCGACTACCTTGTCGCCGTCCGCCTCCAGCGCGTCAGCACGGATGATGTAGTCGCCAACCGGCAGCTCGCGGTCCGTCTCGATCAGGAATCGGCCGCCAGGCGAGGCAGGCGCCTCGCCGAGCAGAATGTCGTTGGCGTAGACCCGCACCTTGCGGCCCGGCTCGGCGGCTCCGGCAACAAACACCTTGCGACCTTCAATTTCGACTGCATCTACTGCTATTTTCGGCGCGCTGGCCGTTTCCGGTTGCTCCGCGACGGCAGGTTCGCCGGCGCCGGTAGCCTGTCCTGCCGCTGGTGGCGCAGCGCTCACTGCTGCCGGTTGCTCCTGCGCAGTCTGCTGTTTTGCCTGTGCCGTTTCACTCGAAGCGCCCGACGCCTCGCCCTGAGAGCGCGGCTCAACCGATGCAGGCTTTGGCACGGTGATCAGCTTGCTCGGCTCACCCGGTTTCTCGACAAGCGCCAAGACCTGACCGTCTTCCTGCTCGGGGATCGAAACGACTGCCGTTTCGGGCGATGTCGCGACGACATTGTGCTCAGCCGTCGAGCGCAGGACAAGTTCGTGACCACCCGGCTTCAACGGCTCGTCCAGGACGATCGCGAAATCGCCATCCGTGCCGGCCTTCGTCTTCCCAAGCACCGTTGCACCGGCGACGATTTCCACCATCGCCTCCGGCGCCGCCTTGCCCGCCACCACGATCGATCCGTCCGGCTCGGCCCTGACGATATCAAAGGAGGGAGCAACGACAGCCGGCAACGCGGCTTCCACGGCCGGCTTTGGCTCGGGCGGCGCGGCCTTTGGCGCCTCGCCCGGCTCCGCCGAGCCTTCCGGCTGCGACACCCTGCCCGGTTCTGCCTCTGCCTCCGGCTGAGCCGTCTTGCCCGGTTCCCCGGTTGCCTCCGGCTGAGCTGTCTTGCCCGGCTCTATCGCTGCCTCCGGCTGAGCCGTCTTGCCCGGCTCTATCGCTGCCTGTTGCTCGCCCAGCCGTTCGCCCTTCGTCGAAGCTTGCCCGGGCGGGGTCGCGACCGCCGCCCTCCCGACCATGAGATAGGGATCGAGCGCCCCGGAAACATAGGCTGTGGCCACTGCCGCGGTCGAGCCCGCGGCGATGAAAAGAAACGCCCTGAACGAATTGATTGCCATGATTCTCAGTTCCCAACCGCCAAGAAGAGGGTCTATCCTGTTTTCAGGATACCGACAAGAAAAACGCCGTCCTTGGCCTTGACCTGACTACACGCGCTTCCACCAATCAGCCGCATGAACATGATTCGGTCTGTCTGCGTCTATTGTGGCTCATCTTCGGGTCGCGGCAATACTTATATGGCCGCAGGCCATGACCTCGGCCGCGCCATCGGCATCGCGGGTCTTCGACTTGTCTATGGTGGCGGCACCAAGGGCATCATGGGCGCGGTCGCGGCGGGAGCGATAGAGGCGAGCGGCAAGGTTACCGGCATCATTCCGCGCTTCCTCATGAACAGGGAAGCGACCGAGCAAGCTCTCGTCCGGCTGGACGAACTCATCGTCACCGACAACATGCACCAGCGCAAGCATACCATGTTCGAGAAATCCGACGCCTTCGTTGCTCTGCCGGGCGGCATTGGCACGGTCGAGGAGATTGTCGAGATCATGACCTGGGCCCAGCTTGGGCATCACCGGAAGCCCGTCGTTTTCTGCAACGTCAGCGGGTTCTGGAATCCCATGATCGCGCTGCTTGACCACATGAGAACCGAGGGCTTCATTCACACCGCGCATCTGGTGAAACCGTTGGTCGTCGACAGTTCGGAAGGCGCGGTCGCCGCCATCCTGGACGCATGGGCGGGCGCCCATCCTCCCTCCGCCGGAGACGCCGCTGTCATCGACAGGATGTAATACTAGCCCTGCAACGTCTGCGATTGGCAGAGGCCGCCGCGCCGGCTGATCTCCCCCCACAAGAGCCCTCAAGGGGGGAGATCAGGCGCGTCGTTGCGACGCTTGTCCTGCAACGTTGGCGATCAGCGTGCCTCGAGCGTCCAAAAGACGCGGCGCTTTCAATTGTTCGGCTGAATTCTGCCCGCGCGACCAAAACAGTGACCACGAGTAGATAGCAAGCGCGGTCCAGATAAGGGCGAAGGCGACGGCGCGTTCGCTGTTGAACGGCTCGTGGAAAGCGAACACCGCGATGACGAAGATCATCGTTGGGGCAATGTATTGCATGATGCCGATCGTGGAGAGCTTGAGCAGCTTGGCGCCGTTCGCAAAAAGGATCAACGGCAGGGCCGTAACCACGCCGCAACCGAGCAGCAGCCACAGATCAGCTGCGCCCGTGCCCCCGAAATGCCCGGCGCCGTTGCTTTCCAGCCAGAAGATATAGCCGAGAGCGGGGACGCTCAGGATAAGCACTTCGAGGAAAAACCCTTGGGCAGGACCAATCGGAAGCGTCTTCTTGAAGAGCGCGTAGAGGCCCCAGGAAACAGCAAGCACGATCGACACCCAGGGGAGGCCTCCGCTCTCCCAGGTGAGGATGCCGACGGCAAGCACCGCAAGGCCGATCGCTACGATCTGTGCGCGGGTCAGCCTTTCGCCGAGGATGGCCGCGCCGAGGAAGACGCTGAGAAGCGGATTGATGTAGTAGCCGAGCGCCGTCTCGAGGGCGCGGCCCGCGCCGATTGCCCAGACATAGACGCCCCAGTTCACTGTGATGATCGTCGCCGTCAGCGCGCCCATTGCGAGCGTTCTCGGCGTGCGCAACGCTAGCCTGATGTCGGCGGTCCGCCCAAGCCAGATCAGCAGGGCGGCTGCTATCGGGACGGACCAGACGATGCGATGGGCGACCACTTCAATGGACGGAATATGGGCGACGGCTTTCATGTAGAAGGGAAGGAAGCCCCAAAGCAGATATGACGACAGTGCGAACAGGAATCCGCGCGTTGCCTGGTTGTCAGAGGATGATGCCATGACCGTCATGGCCGCCCTTATGACCAGCACCGAGCGAAAGGACCACGCCAAACTTCTGATGGCACGATGGGATTCTTCCGGTGGATCAATCGCGCGAGGTTACTCCGCCGCCACCAGCCCGGCCATCTCGCGGTTCTTCATAAGCTTGTAGACGATCGAATCCATCAGGGCCTGGAATGACGCATCGATAATGTTGTCGGAGACGCCGACCGTCCACCAGCGGGCGCCGGTCGCGTCGTGCGATTCGATCAGCACCCGTGTGATAGCCTCCGTGCCCCCGTTCAGGATGCGTACCTTGTAATCCACCAGTTGAAGGTCGGCGATCTCGCCCTGGAACTTGCCGAGGTCCTTGCGCAGCGCAATATCGAGCGCGTTGACCGGACCATGGCCTTCGGCGACCGACATCTTTTCCTCGCCATCGACCAGGACCTTCACAATAGCTTCCGATACAGTCTTCAGATTGCCGATGGCGTCGAAGCGGCGCTCGATCATACAGCGGAAGCTGGTGACCCGGAAGAATTCCGGCACCGTGTGAAGCATCCTGCGCGCAAGCAGCTCGAAGCTCGCATCGGCGCCCTCATAAGCGTAGCCCTCGGCCTCGCGTTCCTTCACCGCCGAGATGAGCATGTCGAGGCGGTGATCGTCCTTAGGCACCTCGATGCCGCGACGCTTCAACTCGGCGAGGAAATTCGCCTTCCCTCCCTGGTCGGACACCATGACCTTGCGGCGGTTGCCAACCGCTTCGGGCGGCACGTGTTCGTATGTCTTCGGATCCTTGGCGAGCGCCGAGGCATGGATGCCTGCCTTGGTGGCAAATGCGGACAGGCCGACATAGGGCGCCTGCGCCGCGGGCGCGCGGTTCAGAAGCTCGTCGAAATTGCGCGACAGGCGTGAGATGCCGGCCAGCGCTTCAGCCGCGATGCCGGTCTCGAAGCGCTCGGCGAATGCGGGCTTCAGCGCCAGCGTGGGGATGATCGAAACCAGGTTGGCATTGCCACAGCGCTCGCCGATGCCGTTCAGCGTGCCCTGGATCTGGCGCACGCCGGCCTCCACCGCGGCCAGTGAATTGGCGACCGCCTGGCCGGTATCGTCATGCGCGTGAATGCCGAGGCACGCGCCGGGGATCCTGGCCGAGATAACCGCTCCGACGATCGCGTGCACCTCGGACGGCTGCGTCCCCCCGTTGGTATCACAAAGGACTACCCAGCGCGCTCCGGCGTCGTAGGCGCTGCTGGCGCAGCCGAGGGCATAGTCGGGATTGGCCTTGTAGCCGTCGAAGAAGTGTTCACAGTCGACGATGGCCTCCTTGCCTGCGGCGCGCACTGCTTCCACCGAAGCGCGGATCGCTTCGAGGTTCTCCTCGTTGGTCGATCCCAGCGCCACGCGCACATGGTAGTCCCAGCTTTTGGCGACAAGGCAGACCGCGTCCGACTTCGACTGGACAAGCGCGGCGATGCCCGGATCGTTGGAGGCGGACACCCCTGCCCGCTTGGTCATGCCGAACGCCACGAAGCGCGATTGCTGCGTGCGCTTCTCGGAAAAGAATGCGGTATCGGTGGGGTTGGCGCCGGGATAGCCGCCTTCGACATAGTCGAGGCCGAAATCATCCAGCATCTTTGCGATCGCGATCTTGTCTTCGACGGAGAAGTCAATGCCGGGCGTCTGCTGCCCGTCGCGCAGTGTGGTGTCGAAAAGATAAATGCGTTCTCTAGGCATGGGCAAATGCACCCCCCTCTGGGGTAAATCGCGTTGTCATTGCTTCCCCGCGAACTTATCCGTCGCCTTGATGAGTCGATCGAGTATCCCAGGCTCGGAATAGGCATGGCCGGCGTTTTCGACGAGATGGAATTCCGCTTCCGGCCAAGCCTTGTGCAGTTCCCATGCCGTGACCGCCGGACAAACGATGTCATAGCGGCCCTGCACGATGACGCCCGGAATGCGGGCGAGCCTGCCCGCGTCGCGGATCAGTTGCCCTTCTTCGATCCAGCCGCCATGGACGAAGTAGTGGTTCTCTATACGCGCGAAGGCGAGTGCGAAGTCGTCCTCTCCAAACCGTTCGCTGGTCGTGGGGTCGGGAAGCAACGTGATCGTCTCGCCCTCCCAGACGCTCCACGCCCTCGCCGCCGCTAGGCGCACATCGCGGTCACTGCTGGTGAGACGTCCGCGGTAGGCTTTCATGAGATCGCCGCGCTCGGCCTGCGGGATCTGTGCGATGAAGCGCTCCCATTTGTCTGGATACACTTCCGAGGCCCCACGCTGGTAGTACCATTCCAGCTCGGATCGGCGCAGCGTGAAAATCCCGCGAAGGACGAGTTCGCTCACCCTGCCGGGGTGAGTTTCGGCATAGGCCAGCGCCAATGTCGAACCCCAGGAGCCGCCGAACACCAGCCACTTGTCGAAGCCGGCCATTTCGCGAAGCCGCTCGATGTCGGCGACGAGATGCCAAGTCGTATTCGGCCTCCAGTTCCGCATGCGGAACAGAACCCCCGCAGCCGCGCTGGTCAAACAGAATGACGTCATAAAGGCCAGGGTCGAACAGACGCCGGTGCTTCGGCGAAATGCCGCCGCCCGGCCCGCCATGCAAGAAAACCGCAGGCTTGGCGCCGCGCGTGCCGGACCGCTCCCAATAGATGCGGTGACCGTCGCCAACGTCCAGCATGCCGGTCTCGAAAGGCTCGATTTCCGGGTAAAGGGTGCGGGGTTCCGTTGTCATTTGATGCTCTCTTCCCGCCGCGTTCACTTTCGCTCCTCCGGCGGCCAGGTGTCAGTATCGTAATCGGGATGCTGGTACGAGACGAGCGTGGCGAGGAAGGAAGCCGCGTCCTGATCGCCCATCGTCTCTTCGCCAGGCAAGCCGGCTATCGCATCGACGTAGGGCAGCTTCGCTTCGATTCCCCACTGGATCGCGGGCGCAATACCCGCCGGGTCGTCGAAAGCCGCGATCGCGAGTGCCACGCCGTCCGGCGCTTCGAAAGTAAGCGGCGTGCCGCAACTGTCGCAGAAGCCACGCCGGACATGGTTCGACGACTGGAACCGCTTCGGCTCGCCGCGCGTCCAGGTCAGCCTTGCGTTACGAACGGATACCAGGGGCAGGTAGAAATTGCCGCTTGCCTTCTGGCACATGCGGCAGTGGCAGACCGAAGCATCGCCCAAAGCTCCTTCCACGCGAAAGCGTACCGCACCGCACTGGCAACCGCCGGCATAAAAAGGTTTGTTGTCGAGGCTCATCATATCTCACTCGCGCGCGTGGCAGACGGCTTCGATATTGTTGCCGTCGGGATCGAAGACGAAGGCGCCGTAGTAGTCCTGATGGTAATGCGGCCGCAGCCCCGGCCCGCCATTGTCGCGGCCGCCGGCGGCAAGCGCTGCGTTGTAGAAGGCGTCCACTTCCACGCGCGAGCGCGCGGTGAAGGCGACGTGCCTTCCCGGTCCCGGCTCGTCGCCCTCGCGCAGCCAGTAAACCGGCCGATCGCGGCCGTAGCCGACGACATTGACGCCGCCAGTATACTCCTTGGGAACGGTCAGGAGCACGCTCGCGCCAAGCGGCGCCAACGCGGCGTCGTAGAAGGTCTTTGACTTGTCGAAATCGGAAACGGCAATGCCGGTGTGGTCGATCATAGGTGTGCCTCCCTTGGCTGAGCAACGGTCGTTGCCGGGATGTCGGGGTTGTCCATTCCAGAAACAATAACAATATGTTGGCACACATTGTCGATATCGTGCATGACATCATCGTTCCAGAAACGCAGGACGATCCAGCCGCAACGAGCGAGATAGGACGTCCTGGTCTGGTCGTAAGCTGCGCCTTCAGCGGCACCATGTTGGCTTCCATCAACCTCGACAATCAGACTGTAACTGGAGCAGACGAAATCTGCGATGTATGGGCCGATTGGCACTTGCCGGCGAAAGCCCATGCCCATGAGACGGTTGGCACGAAGCGCATTCCACAGCTTCAGTTCGGCCTCTGTCATCGCACGGCGCATGGATTTTGCATTCCTGCGCTGGCGTTCAGGAACGACATCATGCGGCACGGCGCACCTCGGTGCGGCGCTTCGTCAAAGAATGCGCCCTACGTTGCCCCCCTCTGTCCTGCCGGACATCTCCCCCGCAAGGGGGGAGATCAGACGGCCGCACCGACTTCGCCAACCGTCTGCCGTTGAGGTCAGACGGCCGCTGGGGTTTTGCCGGTTGCCAACGTTGCAGGACTAGCGAGGCATAGCTGACAGCCAATCTCCCCCCTTGCGGGGGAGATGTCCGGCAGGACAGAGGGGGGCGCTGTCCCGCCAACATTTCCGCCAGAGATCCCAACACCGGAGCGGCGGACGTCGCCAGAATGCTTATCGCGTTTCGTCCAGGTTTCATCGCTTCAGCTCCCATGTCGTCATCCGTCTGCCGGTAGCCGGGTCCTTGCCGTCTTTCAATTGTATGCCGTGCGCAAGCAATTCCTCGCGGATGCGGTCCGCCTCGGTCCAATTCTTCTCGAGGATGAAGGCGAGGCGTTTTTCGATCGTCCTTTCGATTGCCTCCGCCGAGGCGCCGTCAACCATAACCGCCGAGGCCAGCGCCGCACTGGAAAAGGCGTCAATTGCTTCAAATCCCAGCAATGCGAGACCCAGCCGCAATTCCTGCTTCGCGGGCCGCTCACCTTCCGCCGCCTGTTTTGCCAGCCGGTGAAGTTCCTGAATCAGCGCGGGGGTGTTGAGGTCGTCGAGCAACGGATTGCGCTCGCTCAGCCCCACTTCGAACGCTGCCGCCGGAACGCCGTCGATTGCCGGGTCGCGATCTTGGACTGCATCGGCCCAGCGCCCGAGAATTGTATTCGCTTCTTCAAGCTTCCTGACGCTGAAGTCGATCGGCTCTTTGTAGTTCGTCATCAGCATGGCGAGCCTCAGTACTTCGCCCGGCCATTTCCGGCCGCCGAACTTGTCCGTATTCAGCAGCTCATTGATCGTGACGAAGTTTCCCTCGCTCTTGGCCATTTTCTTGCCTTCGACTTGCAGAAAGCCGTTGTGCATCCAGATATTGGCCATGCGTTCGGTGCCGAAGGCACAGCAGGACTGCGCGATCTCGTTCTCGTGATGCGGGAAGACAAGGTCGATGCCGCCGGCGTGGATGTCGAAGACGTTCTTCTCCGGATCGTCGCATGTGAGCCCGCCACCAAACGGCTCCAGCAGCTTCGCCATCGACATTGCCGAGCATTCGATGTGCCAGCCGGGCCGGCCGAGCACAGCAATGCCGGCGGGCGAAGGCCAGCCGGGCTCGCCCAGCTTTGAAGGCTTCCACAGGACAAAATCCATCTCGTCGCGCTTGTAGGAGGCAACGTCGACGCGCGCGCCGGCAAGCATCTCGTCAAGCGACCTGCGTGCGAGCGCGCCGTAGCGCGGTCCCTTTAGCTTGTTCATCTCAACAGGCGAGAACAGCACATGGTCTTCGGCCACATAGGCAACGCCGCGATCGACGAGCCGCTCGATCATCGTGCGCATCTCGTCGATGTGTTCGGTCGCGCGGGGCTGGCTGGTCGGCTCAAGGCAGCCGAGCGCCTTCACATCCGCCTGAAACTGAGTGTTCGTCGCCTCGGTGACGCGCCGGATCGCTTCGTTCAACGGCAGGTCGGGATAGTCCCTGGCTGCGCGCGCATTGATCTTGTCATCCACGTCGGTAATGTTGCGGACGTAGTTGACGTGCTCAGGCCCATAGAGATGGCGCAACAGACGGTAGAGCACATCGAAGACAATGACCGGTCGTGCATTGCCGATATGAGCGTGGTCGTAGACCGTCGGGCCGCACGCATACATGCGCACATGATCCGGATCGATCGGGACGAAGTTCTCCTTCGTGCGCGTCAGCGTGTTGTAGAGCTGTAAATTCTTGAACCCTTCAGACATACATAAACCTCTGGCCTGCTGGCCGGTGCGTTTGCTTGTCTGACAAGAGAAAAGGCGAAAACGTCCGGACCAGCGCGTGCGCTAGCCAATAATGCAAATGCCGCAGATGGCGGAAGACGTTTTCATCAAAGGCCTTATCGCCCCTGCCGCCTGCTGCCGTCAAGCCGCAATTCAATGGACCGCAGCGATTCGGATCTGCGATCGCCGTGTCGTGCGGCATGATTTGCTGGGTCGATGCGTCAAAATGTTTCACGCGAATTTCTGCGCGGTTTAACCCATTGAAAAATGGGTACTTTAGACGAATATATCTATACATTAATGAAAGTTTTACGGTTCCATGTCACGATTTGGACCTATTCAATCCCCATGTGCAGACCCACTGAAACCTGACGCTAGGGAAGAGACCATGCAACGAACCAAGACCGAAACCGAACGCGCCCGATCCCAAAATGCGGAATTGGCGAACTACTATCGCGCCATCGGCCCCGCTGACCTGCAGGCAGCACTTATCTGCGCATCCAAAAAGACGCTCACCGTCGCTACGCCGGCCAAGGCCGCCTGAACAGTCACGCGAGGCGGGCAACAGGCCAAGGCCGATCACGGCTATGACGACACCGATGAGGATGTCGAGCAGGCGCCAAGCCGCCGGTCTGGCAAAGACCGGCTGAAGCAGCCGAGCGCTATACCCCAACCCGAAAAACCAAACGACTTACGCCAGCTTTCGCGCGTGTGATTGCCAGCGTCCGTCCGCGCGTTGCATTATGGCTGTGCGATGAAAACGCGGGTGGAGGGTTCTTCCACGGGCAACGAGCGCAGGCATGGACAGGCAGGAGATACCCGCCGTTTCGGTGGCGCTGGTGAACGGAGACCGTGTTCTGCTGGTTCGGCGCGGGCGCCCGCCCTCGCTGAGGCTCTATGCCTTTCCGGGAGGGCGGATGGAGGCGGGCGAATCGGCGGAACAAGCGGCGCGGCGCGAGCTCTTTGAAGAAACGGGCCTCGTCGCCGGAAAACTGGCGCTTTATCGCGAATTGCTGATCGGGCGGGAGCCGCATACCAATCCAAGCGTGTTCCGTTTGCAGGTTTTCACGGGCGAGCATGAGGGAGGCGAACCGCGGGCCGGCGACGACGCGGACGAAGCAGGCTGGTACACACTCGCCGACATGGAAAACCTGCCGGTAATCCAGTCGGTGCGGGATGTGGCGCAGGAGTTGCTCTGTTCGGGAAAATGGAAATGATCGGCATCTGAGCAGAAGACTGACTGCGCCTTGCGGTTGACAAAATCGTTATCCACCACTGGCCTATGGTCTTCCGCTCAGTCCCACTCGCCCTATGTTTCGTCTTCGCCTTGGCGATTGCCAGTGCCAGCGGCACCAGGGCCGCTGAGGCGCCCTTCGAACCCCGCCTTATGCGCCTGGCCGAGGTGTTGGGGTCGCTGCATTACCTCCGCAACCTTTGCGGCGAGAGCGGCGATCAGTGGCGCGGCCAGATGGAAAAACTGCTCGAAGCCGAAAGGCCCGATGCCACGCGGCGCGCAAGATTCATCGCCAACTTCAATCGCGGTTATCGCTCTTTCGACGAGATTTACGTCAGTTGCACAAAGTCGGCCGCCGAGGCAATCAACCGCTACATGAAGGAAGGCGAGGCACTGAGCCGCGAAATAGCCGGTCGATATGGCAATTGACGACCGGTCGACTTATTCCCTGCAGCGGGCAAGATGCTAGAGCAGCGGCAGCACCGATGGAATCGGTGCTGCCGCTCTATCTCCTTACCTCAGTTATCTCAGCGTATTGTTTGAGCATCCGGATATTTCCCGAAACCGGTTTCCACTTTTGGGTCTAACGCGTTTAGGCCGTTTTGCGGTAGGGTCGAGGATCCATCTCCAATGGTTTCCCGCCGCGAATTCTGGCTGCCCCAAGAACAAAAATCCGCTCGAATTCGGTGCCCCACGTCACCCTGATCCCGGGCCGGCCGGTTGCGGTGCGTTTTCCTGAACCAGTTTTCGAACTCGCTCATGTCATCCTCCTGGCAATCAACGGACACCCTGTCCGATGCGCTATGCCTGGCAGGAGTTTCGCGAACTTCGGTTTCGCTCTGATTTCAGAAAGAGGGAATTCGGTTACGGTTTTGTTTCAATGGTTTCTATACTTAGAAACGCGCGAACGCGGGTTGGCCGGCTGGTGGATTGTGGCAAACGCGCCACACGTCTAAACCAAAGATTAAGCGCCACAATTCGAATTAACTTAACCTTTAGGTATCGCTGTCGGGTCCCCATTCAGTCGGCTAGAATGGCGACCAGACAATTCAGATTCCGAACCGGCATTGTGGAATGCCGTCGAAAAACGTCGTCATGGCAAGCAGTTAGTGGAACCTGGGTTAACGGATATCAAGCGACGGCTCAAGTCGATCCGGACGTGAACGGATGGAACTTGAAGAAGTGGAAATCGAGCATGGTACATACTGTCGGCGACATCGACGCCCTTGTCAGGGAAGAAAAACGGCTGACCGCCATCGAAAGCCACAACGAAGCCTGGGCGGAAGGACTTTCCGCCGGCATTGAACCCGAGATCATCGCCGAGGCGGCGCTGGCGACCGCATTTGCCGAACTTCTGCGTTCGAGCGGCGAAGATGCCGCACTGGCCCTGCTCGACCGAATGCGCGACCGGGTGATCGCCGGTGACTTCGAGGAAGACAGGCGCTGCCACTGACGCAGCTCCCGACGTCATCATTCTTGCCCGGCGTCATCATTCTTGCCCGGCGTCATCATTCTCGAAGGTGTTGCTCTGGCGCATCCCCAAGCCGGTTTTAATGTGTATGATCGCGGCAGATGACCAAGCCGGCCACGGCTTGCGTGAGAGAGCACGACATGATCTTGACAAGGCCTGGGAGGCCAAGGGCACCGGTCGCCCGGAAATCGTATTCGGCCGGCTGGCTCCAGTTGATGTTCGCGGCGTTTGTCCTGGGGCTATCGGTTCCCGCCACGCCAGCCTGGTCGCTACCGCAGGATCCCGCAAAGCCAATGAGCTTACCGGACAAGTACCTGGATCCGGATGCAGGAAACAGCCGGCTCGCTCTAAGCGAAATCAAGCGGGACGAAACGCCGTCGCCGCCCGCTGACGATGAGATCCGGGAGGAGCCGCTTCCACCCATCAATTCGGTTCCGCTGCCCGGCGCGGCCACGCCGCCGCCCACAGGCGAAGAGGCCGTACCCGAGGATGACGAACCCGACGAGGGAACTCCCGCCGAAGGCGGCCCAGCCCGGCCGGCAGTCGATCCGGATGCACCCCTTCCCGAAATCGTCTACGATCTCAAGAAGCTGCCCGAGCCGGTCAGGCGGATGAGGCAGCTGATCGTGGATGCCGCCAAGAGCGGCAACCTCGATGGGCTCCGGCCGCTGATCGGCGTCGGCGAAGACACCACGCAGCTCTCGCTTGGGGGTATCGAAGGCGATCCGATCGCCTTCCTGCGTGAGCTGTCAGGCGACAAGGAGGGCCAGGAAATTCTGGCGATTCTGGAGGAAGTCCTGAGCGCCGGCTATGTGCACCTCGATGCCGGGACGCCGAACGAACTCTATGTCTGGCCCTATTTCTTCGCGATTCCGCTTGAGAAACTCGACGCTCGCCAGCGCGTGGAGCTCTTCAAGATCGTAACGGCAGGAGACTACGAGGAAATGAAGACCTACGGGTCCTATGTTTTCTACCGTGTCGGCATAACGCCCGAGGGCCGCTGGTCGTTCTTCGTGGCGGGGGATTGACCGCGCCTGCCCTCCCCATGCTCTTAGGCAGGCGGCAGCGCCTCAGCGAATAGCACCGGCTCCCCCTGCCCCGGAGTAACAATCTCGCCTTCCCACATCACGCGGCTGCCGCGCACGAAAGTCCCCACCGGCCAGCCGGTGACTTGCCTGCCATGGTAAGGTGTCCACGCGGACCTGGATCCGGACTGGGTGTTGGTTATCGTTTCGCGCCGCTTCATGTCGACAACCGTGAAATCGGCGTCGTAGCCGGCGGCAATACGGCCCTTCCGCGCCATGCCGAACAGCCGCTGCGGACCATGGCTTGTAAGGTCGACGAAGCGCTCCAGCGACAATCGCCCAGCGTTCACATGATCGAGCATGACGGGCACCAATGTCTGCACTCCCGGCATTCCCGATGGCGATTGCGGATAAGGCTTCGCCTTTTCCTCGAGCGTATGCGGCGCATGGTCGGAGCCAAGCACATCGACAACGCCTTGCGAGATTCCGCGCCAAATGCCATCGCGATGGCGGGCGTCACGCACCGGCGGGTTCATCTGGATCAGGCTGCCCAGCCTGGCGTAGTCGCCGGCGGTCAAGGTGAGGTGATGCGGCGTCGCCTCGCAACTCGCGACATCCTTGTGTTGCTCAAGGAATTCGATCTCCTCGGCGGTCGAGATGTGCAGGACGTGGATGCGGGCGCACGCGGCGCGAGCGATGCTCACCAGCCGTTTCGTGCAGCTCAAGGCAGCAATCTCGTCGCGCCAAACCGGATGCGACGACGGGTCACCCTCGATGCGCTCGCCAAGGCGTTCGCGCAACCTGAATTCGTCCTCGGAATGAAATGCGACACGGCGGCGCGTATTTCTGAGGATCGACAGGACGCTTTCGTCGTCCTCAACCAGAAGGTCGCCAGTGGACGAACCCATGAAGACCTTGATGCCGGCCGCCCCCGGCAGACGTTCGAGTTCACCCGCATGTTTCGCGTTGTCGCGCGTGCCGCCGACCCAGAAGGCGAAGTCGCAGTGCATCCGCCCGGTCGCGCGGCGCACCTTGTCGGCAAGCGCTTCCTCGCTCGTGGTCAGCGGTTTGGTGTTCGGCATTTCAAAAACGGCGGTCACCCCGCCGAGCACAGCCGCCCGAGAACCGGTCTCGAGGTCTTCCTTGTGTTCCAGTCCGGGCTCGCGAAAATGCACCTGGCTGTCGACGACGCCCGGAAGGATGTGCAGCCCGCCGCAGTCGATCGTCTGTTGAGCTTCGGCGGCGCCAAGATCGCCGATCGCAGCGACGCGCCCGGCCACAACGCCAATGTCACGCTGACCTTGCCCGTCATGATTGACGAGAATGCCGCCTTTGAGGATCACGTCGAAGGTCCGTGCCATCGCTTCCTTCGGGTCTTGCCGCTCTCTTGCGGGCGGCTTACGTAATGACCTTCCGAAAAGCAAGCTTTCCGCACGCCCATGACCGTCGCTCAACTTCCCGATCGCACCCTCGTCGCCGTCTCCGGCCCTGATGCGGAGCATTTTCTTCAGAACATCATCACGACTGACCTCGATACGTTGCACCACGGTGTGGCGAGGCCAGGAGCCCTGCTTCTCCCGCAAGGCAAGATCCTCTTCGACTTTCTGGTATCACGCGCTGGCGCTGATGCATTCCTGCTCGACTGCCGATCGGACATTGCCGACAATTTCATCCGCCGGCTAATGCTCTACCGGCTTCGGGCAAAGGTAGAAATAACGAAGCAGGATCAAATGTTTGTTTCTGTTTCCTGGGGAAATGAATCCGGGGCTTCCAGCGTTGATTCAACTACCTCGCAAAGTGATTCAAGCACCGTTCTGGACCTGCGCTTTCCGGACCAGGAGGCAGTCCGACGGACCTATGCAGCCGGCATGAAGGTCTCCGGCGCGGCGGGCGACTGGAACGCCCTGCGGGTCGCTCACGGGATCGCCGAGAGCGGCGCCGACTACGCGCTTGGCGAGGCATTCCCCCACGACGTGCTTCTCGACGAACTCGGCGGCGTCGGCTTCAAGAAGGGGTGCTATGTTGGCCAGGAAGTCGTTTCGCGGATGCAGCATCGCGGCACAGCGCGGCGGCGTGTCCTGCTCGTTTCCTGCCTCCTGCCGCTGCCTGAACCGGGAACCGAAATAGTGGCAAACGGGCGCGCCGTGGGGTCGCTCGGAACCGTGGCGGGAAAGCACGGCCTTGCCATTGCGCGCATCGATCGAGTGACGGAAGCCCTTGCCAGCGGCACGCCGCTCCTCGCCGGCCAGCTGCCGGTGGAGCTGTCTATTCCGGGCTGGGCCAAATTCATCTTTCCCCTGAATGCCGCCGGCGCGGAGGAGACCTGATGGCGGACAGGCCGACAGCGCCACCGCGCGCCTGGCAGCGCATGCTGTCAGGACGCCGGCTTGATCTACTCGATCCGTCCCCGCTCGACGTCGAGATTGCCGACATTGCGCACGGATTGGCCCGCGTCGCTCGCTGGAACGGCCAGACGCGCGGCGATCACGCCTTCTCCGTCGCGCAGCATTCGCTTCTTGTGGAGACGATCTTTTGCGAGATCGTGCCCGAAGCCTTGCCTGATGCCAAGCTTACCGCCCTGCTCCACGACGCCCCGGAATACGTGATCGGCGACATGATCTCGCCATTCAAATCGGTTCTCGGCGGCGGTTACAGGAGTGTGGAGCAGCGGTTGCAGCGAGCAATCCACCTGCGCTTTTCGCTGCCGGCGGATTGCCCGGAAACACAGCGCGCTGCTATCAAGCGGGCCGATCAGATCGCTGCATATTTCGAGGCGACGCTGCTCGCCGGCTTCTCGGTGGCGGAAGCGACCCGCTATTTCGGCCGTCCACGCGCCTTCAGCGCCGACCGCTTCGACCTTGCCCCACGGCCCCCGAAAGCCGTGCAAAGGGACTTCATGAAGAGATTCGAGGCGATTGAAGCAGACCGAGCAAAAAGCGCACTGATTCGAAGCTTGCCTTAGAGCGGCAGACGCTTTGACGGAATCAGCGCTGCTGCCGCGCTATCTCCTTGTTGGAGCGTCGGATTGTCCCGAAACCGGTCCCACTTTCGGGTCCGATGCTTAGGCGGCGGCCATCGGGAGATTGGCAAAAATCTGCCAGGCGAAAACGAGCAACGCCAGGAAGGCGACAGTGAAAACCACTGTGCGCACCCTAAGCAGAGCAGTTCCGGAGAAATAGGTCGCCGCATGTGCGATGCGAGCCCAAAAGAAAATCGCAGCGCAGGCACCCGTAATGCCGTTTGAAATCCCCGCCGCATTCGCGACAACAACCAGCCCCGCGAAGGCCCCAAACTGTTCCACCAGATTTAGATGGGCTCGATTCGCCCGCTTAACCCAGTGAGGAAAATTATCGATCTTGCGTCCCGCTTTGTATTCCTCGGCGGTCAGAGGGCCAGCGGTCATTGCCTGGCCAACGATTGTCGGAATCCACATCACGGCCAAGAGGATCGATGTCAGGAAAAGGTACCAAAGCTCGGTCGTCATGCTGCTGTCCCCCGGCTGCCAAATCGAAATTAACACATTGATTAATTAATTAAAGTGTTAATTCTGTCAATGCGGGAACTCAAGCCCCATCTCGCGGTAGCGCTCGGGGTCGTCGCCCCAGTTTTCGCGCACTTTCACAAACAGGAAGAGATGGACCGGGTGCTCGAGGATTTCGCCGATTTCCTTGCGCGCGGCCTGCCCTATCGCGCGGATCGTCTCGCCCTTGTGGCCGAGAACGATCTTCTTCTGGCTGTCGCGCTCGACATAGATAACCTGCTGGATGCGCACCGATCCGTCCTTTTTCTCTTCCCATTTCTCGGTTTCGATGTGGGAGGAATAGGGCAGTTCCTGGTGCAGTCTTAGATAGAGCTTCTCGCGTGTGATCTCTGCCGCAAGCTGGCGCATGGGCAAATCGGAAATCTGGTCCTCGGGATAGTACCACGGCCCTTCGGGCAGTGCCCCTGCGAGATAGTCCAGGAGATCGCTGCAGCCCGATCCGGTAAGGGCCGAAATCATGAAAGTTCGCGTGAACTCGACCCGCTTGTTGGCCTCGGCCGACAGCGCCAGCAGATGTTCCGGCCTTACGCGATCGACCTTGTTCAGAATGAGGACTCTCGGCTGGCGCACGCCGACGACGTTTTCCAGCAGGACCTCGGCGTCACCCTTGATGCCACGCTCGGCATCGATCAGCACCAGCACAAAGTCCGCATCCTTGGCGCCACCCCAGGCAGTGGTCACCATCGCCTTGTCCAGCCTGCGGCGCGGGCGGAATATGCCTGGCGTGTCGACGAATACGATCTGCGCATTGTTGTGCGTCGCAATGCCGCGCACGATTGCCCGGGTGGTCTGCACCTTGTGGGTAACGATGGAAACCTTGGCGCCGACAAGCTGGTTGACCAGCGTGGATTTGCCGGCATTCGGCGCGCCGATCAGCGCTACGAATCCTGACCGTGTGGTGGGAGCCGTGCTTTCAGCTTCAATCATGTCGGCCCTCTTCCTCGCCTTTCCAGACGCCTTCACACACCAGCAGCGCCGTCGCGGCAGCCTGTTCCGCTTCCCGCTTCGACCGCCCGACCCCGGAACCCGGCCCGTAGTCGCCGACCCTGACTTTCACCGTGAAGAGAGGATCATGGTCCGGGCCTTCCCGGCCTTCGAGCGTGTAGACAGGCGCAACGCCGGCGGCTTGATGTGCCCATTCCTGCAACTCGGTCTTGGGATCGCGCCGCGCCGCGCCTGACGCCCTCGACCGGGGCTCCCAGTAGCGCAATATGAACCGTCTCGCGAGTTCGAGCCCGCCTTCGAGGTAGAGCGCGGCGATGAGCGATTCCAGAGCGTCGGCGCGAAGGTTGACGCGCTTGCGCCCTTCAAGTGACCTGATCTCGCTGCCGGCGTGGATGAGATTCGGAAGGCCGATTTCTTCGGCTATTTCGGACAAGGTTTCGGTATTCACCAAGGCGTTCAACCGAAGCGAAAGCTCGCCTTCGGTTGCCGCCGGGAAGGCATTGAAAACAAGGTCGGCCACGACGACACCCAGCACGCGGTCACCGAGGAACTCGAGCCTCTCGTAGTCTGCTCCGGTGCCCCGCCTCGCACTGGCATGGGTGAGCGCGCGGCGCAAACGAGCGTGGTCGCGGAACAGGTGGCCCGTCGGTTCCCTGAGCGCGATTGCCAGCGCCTCGCCGGTCAGCTTTTGCGGGGACATGTCGCCGCCTGAGAGGTTCTAGTGGACGGCATTGAAAAAGCGCGACAGACGGATCGACGTGGGCCATTTCCAGATCTCGAGCGGGCTCGCGCCGTCTGCTATGGAGAAAAAGACGATATTTGCGCGCCCCACCAGATTTTCGGCCGGCACGAATCCGACGGTAAAGCGGCTGTCAGTGGAATTGTCGCGATTGTCGCCCATCATGAAATAGTGGCCCTCGGGAACCACGAACTCCCTGGTGTCGTCGCCGATGGAATTGGGCGACAGATCGAGCGTGTCATACTGCACGCCGTTGGGCAGCGTCTCGCGATAGACATCCACCGGGCGGTCGCGGCCGGGCTCGCCGGTAATGTCCGGATTGTCTATTTGTCCGACCTTTTCGCGTGGGACGGCCTCGTCGTTGATGAAAAGCTGGCCGGCTTTCATCTGAATGCGGTCTCCCGGCAGGCCGATGACGCGCTTGATATAGTCCAGCGAGGGCTTGGGCGGAAACTTGAAGACCACGACGTCGCCGCGCTCGGGATCGCTGCCCCAGATGCGGCCGGAAAAAATTGGCGGCGAGAACGGCAGCGAATGACGGGAATAGCCGTAGGCCCACTTGGTGACGAAGAGATAGTCGCCCTCCAGCAAGGTCGGCCGCATCGAACCGGACGGAATCGAGAACGGCTGGAACAGCAAGGTTCGGATGACGAGCGCCAGCAGCAGGGCCTGAACGATGACGCTGACGGTCTCGCCAAGCCCGCCGGACTTCTTTTCCGTTTTTTCTACCACGCTCATGTCGTCCTCAATTGTGGGCCGGGTTCGTCTTATCCACTTGCGGAGCATGGAGCAACGCCACTTGTCGGCCGCGGCTCCGGGAGAGCGCACAAGTGTGGCCGTTATTCGACGGCAACGGCCTCGATGATGACGAACGCCTGGGCAAGGGGGAAATCGTCGGTGATCGTGAGGTGGATCACTGCGCGGTGGCCGGGTGGCAGCAACCGTTCGAGGCGTGCGGCGGCGCCATTGGCAAGGTGCATGGTCGGCTTGCCTGTGGGCAGGTTCACCACCCCCATGTCGCGCCAGTAGACCCCGTCCGATATCCCGCTGCCAAGCGCCTTGGCACAGGCTTCCTTGGCGGCGAACCGCTTGGCATATGACGCAGCGCGGTCCTTGCGGCGCTCCGACCTGGCCCTTTCGATGTCCGTGTAGATCCTGGCGATGAAGCGCTCGCCGTGGCGTTCGAGCGACTTCTCGATGCGCCTTATGTCTATCAGGTCGCTGCCGATGCCGATGATCATGTGCGCGTCATATGTTGCGGCTGCCCGGCTTCACGGGCGGAATCGCTGCCAGTTCCGGCGGCAGCAGATCCGGTGGATAGGCCGGCACCTCATAGTCGGCGAGCGCGATCAGCGGTACGCCAACATCGCTCCTGCCGGCCGAGCGATCGATGATGCAAGCGGCGGCCGCCACCTCGGCGCCGATTCCCCTCATGCAATCCACCGTCTCGCGGATAGACAGCCCGGTCGTGACGATGTCTTCGACGATGACGACACGGGCGCCCTTCGCAACCTCGAAACGCCGCAGCCGGAAAACGCCCCCCTCCCGCTCGACCCAGATCGCCGGAACGCCGAGATGGCGCGAGGTCTCGTAGGCAGGGATCAACCCTCCGATTGCCGGTCCAACCACGTAGTCGATGGGACCGCCTACTTCTTCCCGAATTTTCGCGGCCAGCGCACGGCAGAGAATCTCCGTCTTGTCGGCATGCATGAAGACGCGCGCCTTCTGAAGAAAAATCGGGCTGCGCAGCCCGGAAGTCAGAATGAAATGTCCTTCCAGTATGGCGCCGGATTGGCGAAAAATTTCCAGCACTTCCTCTGTGTTCATCGAAAGACCGCCATACTCATTCCTTCAAAATCAACCGTTTACCCGGCGCGCTTCACCGACGCTGGAATTGTCCTTCAGCTGCGACAGCAGCCGGTTCAGGTGCTTCAGGTCCCACACTTCGAGGTCGATCAGCATCTCGGTAAAATCAGGCGCGGTGCGCACCATCGACAATGTGTGAATGTTCGCGTCGTTGGATGCGATGACCTGCGCTATTTCGGCAAGCGATCCGGGCGCGTTGATCGCCGTCACCGAAATTCGCGCCGGAAACCGCTCCTTGGTGTCCTCGTCGATGTCCCAGCGAACGTCGATCCAGCGCTCAGGCTGGTCGTCGAAGGCCGTGAGCGACGGCGACTGGATCGGATAGATAGTGATGCCCGAGCCCGGCTGCAGTATACCCACGATGCGGTCGCCCGGGACTGCGCCTTCGGGTGCGAAATGCACGGGTAAGTCGCCGCGCACGCCCTTGATGGGAACGGCGCCGTCGCGAGTTTCCAGAGGGCCGTCCTTCGCGTCATTCCGCCGTTTTCGGTACGTGGTGCGGCCCGGAATCTGAAACAGCATTCCAGCGGCATTGCGAAGATTGAACCAGCCCTCCTCACGCGCCTTCGGCGCTTGGGTGATGCGCTCGTCCTTGAAGTCCGGATAGACTGCCTTCATAACGTCGGTCGATACCAGTTCCCCCCGCCCGACCGCCGCCAACACATCCTCGACATCCTTGCGCGCCAGACGGTGGAGCACGGGCTTCAGGCTTTCCTTGGAGAAAGCCTTGCCGCCTCGCTCAAACGTGCGCTCCAGGATGCGGACTCCGAGACCGGAATACTGCTTACGGATGGCATTCTTGGTTGCTCGCCTGATCGCCGAGCGCGCCTTGCCGGTGACCACGACCGATTCCCAGGCCGCCGGGGGAACCTGTGCCTTGGAGCGAATGATCTCAACTTCGTCCCCATTCTTCAGTTCCGTCATCAGCGGCATCATGCGTCCATTGACCTTGGCCCCGACACATGTGTCTCCGATGTCGGTGTGAACAGCATAACCGAAGTCGATCGGGGTTGCGCCGCGCGGCAGCGCAATGAGGCGACCCTTCGGGGTGAAGCAGAAGACCTGGTCCTGAAAAAGCTCGAGCTTGGTGTTTTCGAGGAAATCCTCCGGATTGTCGCCTTCCGAAAGCGCTTCGATCGTGCGCCGCAGCCAGGCATAGGCGTTCGTGTCCTTGGAGACGGCGTGGCTGCCGCCATTCATTTTGCCGCCGGTGTCCTTGTAGATCGTGTGCGCCGCAACCCCGTATTCCGCGATCTTATTCATCTCGCGCGTGCGGATCTGCAGTTCAATGCGCTGCCGGGAGGGGCCGACGATCGTGGTGTGTATCGAGCGGTAGTCGTTTTGCTTCGGTGTCGAGATGTAGTCCTTGAAGCGGCCGGGGACCATCGACCATGTGCTATGGATCGCGCCAAGGGCGCGATAGCAATCCTCGACTGTATCGACGACTACACGGAAGCCGAAAATGTCGGAAAGTTGCTCGAAGGAGAGCGCCTTCGCCTCCATCTTGCGGAAGACCGACCACGGTTTCTTCTGGCGGCTCTTGACCTCGGCCGTCAGCTTGTGTTTCGCGAACAACTCCGAGAGCGACTGTTCGATTTCAACGATCACTCCCCGGCTGCGCTCGGACGTGTCGGCAAGACGCGCTGTCACCGTACGGTAGGCTTCCGGATTGATATAGCGGAAGGCAAGTTCCTCCAGTTCCTCGCGCATTCCCTGCATGCCCATGCGGCCGGCCAGCGGCGCATAGATATCCATCGTCTCTTCAGCGATGCGTAGCCGCTTGTGCTCCGGCACGTGATCCAGCGTGCGCATGTTGTGAAGCCTGTCCGCGAGTTTGACGAGCAACACGCGCACGTCCTCGGAAATCGCCAGCAGCAGCTTGCGCAGGTTTTCCGCCTGCTCGGCTTTCTTCGAAACGAGGTCGAGCTTCTTCAGCTTCGTCAAACCTTCGACAAGCTTGCCAAGGTCAGCACCGAAGAGTTCGTCGATTTCCTGGCGCGTAGCCGTCGTGTCCTCGATCGTGTCGTGCAGGAGTGCGACGGCAATCGTCGCCTCGTCCATATGCATCTCGGTCAGGATCGCCGCCACTTCGAGCGGATGCGAAAAATAGGGATCGCCCGAAGCGCGCCTCTGATGGCCATGCTTCTGCATTGCATAGACATAGGCCTTGTTGAGGAGCCCTTCGTTCACGTCATGCTTGTAGCGCTGAACGCGCTCGACAAGCTCGTATTGACGCATCATGGGCGAATTCCAGTAGCTAAAAATGAATCATGCGCCGCATCGGTATACGGCGCATGTCATAGATAGCCACGAAACCGCCGCCACGGAAGTGGCAGCAGCAGTCAGAATGCTTAGTAATCGTCGCTTTTCTCTGGTGGAACAAGGCCTTCGATGCCGGCGAGCAAATCTTCCTCAGTCATGCGGTCGAAAGCGACGGTGTCGTCTTCGCGATCCGAGTCCGCGGCAGCCACCGCCGTATCGGACTGATCGGTGATCTCCTGGCCGTCCGCCTCAGGTTCATCGACCTCGACGTGCTTCTGGAGCGAGTGAATGAGGTCTTCCTTCAGATCGCCCGGCGACAGTGTCTCTTCCGCGATTTCGCGCAGCGCCACCACCGGGTTCTTGTCATTGTCGCGCTCGATGGTGATCGGCGCACCTTGGGAAATCTGGCGGGCGCGATGGCCGGCAAGCAGCACGAGTTCAAAGCGATTGTCGACCTTGTCGATGCAGTCTTCAACGGTTACGCGGGCCATGGATTGCCCCTTTCAAGCTTTGGATGTCATGGAAATTCACGAGGTCCATAGCCTGAACGATCGGCGAATTCAAGCAGAATGGCCGTGACACGGTAACGCGCGGCAAGGCGGGCGCGATTCCATCACATTTTTTTGCTTTGCTGGTCGAGCCTCTTGGAATAGTCGGTCCCGAGCGTTATTTGCGAACAAGCAGGCAATGATTGTGCCGCTGCAAGCGCCGGGACCCGAAGATTGTTGATCGTTTATTGAAGCACAAGGAATTTGCGACATGTTCGACCCCCGCGAGAAAATCGCCTTGTTCATCGATGGGGCGAATCTCTACGCCACATCCCGCGCGCTCGGCTTCGATATCGACTATCGAAAGCTGCTCTCAAGCTTCCAGAAGCGCGGCTATCTGCTGCGAGCCTACTACTACACGGCCTTGATCGAGGATCAGGAATACTCGTCGATCCGGCCGCTGATCGACTGGCTCGACTACAATGGCTACAAGGTAGTAACGAAGCCGGCCAAGGAGTTCACCGATTCCACCGGCCGCCGAAAGATCAAGGGAAACATGGACATCGAGCTCGCGGTCGACGCGCTCGAGCTTGCCGAGGTCGTCGACCACTATGTGATTTTTTCCGGCGACGGCGATTTCAGGACGCTTGTGGAAGCACTGCAACGCCGCGGCCGCAAGGTCAGCATCGTGTCGACAATGGCGTCGCAACCGCCGATGATATCCGACGACCTGCGCCGGCAATCAGATCATTTCATCGACCTCATGACACTCAAGTCCGAGGTTGGGCGCGACCCGTCGGAGCGTCCCGCCCGTCGGCCTGAACCGGTCGAAGCTGAAGACGACGAAAATTTCTGAAGCAATGCCGGACAACCCGTCGCTTCCTGCGGAGCCGTCGCGCGATTGCCCGCTGTGTCCTCGGCTGCACGATTTTGTCGCCGCATGGCGCCGACGCGAGCCGGACTGGTTCAACGCGCCAGTGCCGACTTTCATGCCGTCCGATGGGGAGCGATCGGTCCGCTTTTTGATCGTCGGCCTGGCGCCCGGCCTCAGGGGAGCCAATCGCACCGGGCGCCCCTTCACCGGCGACTATGCCGGCGATCTTCTCTACCGGACCCTGATTCGCTTCGGCTTTGCCGAAGGCGTGTATGCAGCGCGGCCCGACGATGGCTTGAAACTGGTGGGTACGGCGATCACCAATGCCGTTCGCTGCGTTCCGCCCGAGAACAAGCCCATTGGTGAGGAAATCAACACCTGTCGCGGCTTTCTGAAGCCGACGCTCGCATGCTTCGCCAACCTGGAAGTGATACTGACACTCGGCACCGTCGCGCATCAGTCGGTCGTCCGCGCGCTCGGGTTGAAGGTCGCCGACTTCCCCTTCTCCCACGGCGCATGCCGGCAGGCCGGCAAGGTGAGCCTTTTCTCCAGCTACCATTGTTCGCGCTACAACACGAATACGGGCAGGCTCACGGAGCAGATGTTCACGGATGTCTTTCGTGAGGTCAGGGAATGTCTGGACGTAGTGAATAGTGAATGGTGAATGGTTGGTAGTGAGTAGTAAATGGTGAATGGTAAATACGCTGACTTACTAACTACTAACTACTAACTACTCACTACTCACTATTCACTATTCACTATTCACCATTCACCCGCGTTCCTTCAGGAGCCGTCCCTTTTCCCTCGCCCAGTCGCGCTGCTTTTCGGTCTCGCGTTTGTCATGGAGCTTCTTGCCCCGCGCAATCGCAAGCAGGAGTTTGGCGCGGCCGCGCTCGTTGAAGTAGATCTTCAGCGGCACCATGGTCATGCCCTCGCGCTCGACGCTTTGCGCCAGCCGCGCCATTTCTCGCTTGTTCAGGAGCAGTTTTCGGCGGCGGCGCGGTTCGTGGTTGAAGCGGTTGCCTTGCAGATATTCCGGCAGATAGGAATTGATGAGCCAGATCTCTCCACCCTCGACCGAGGCGTAGGATTCCTGGATGTTGGCGTGTCCCTGACGCAGCGACTTCACCTCGGTGCCGGTCAGCGCGATGCCGGCCTCGAGAGTATCAAGAACCTCGTAGGCAAACCGCGCCTTGCGGTTCTCCGCCGCCGTCCGGTTGTTTGGATCCTTTTTGACTTGCGTCATGACGGTCAACCAGGCCGGGGCGTCAGTTCAGGAGCCCGGCGTGCTTGAGCGCCGCGTCGATCTTCCCGGCCGTCTCTTCCTCGACCGCCACCAATGGGGAGCGCAGAACATTCTCCAGCCTGCCGAGTTGAGAAAGGGCATATTTCGCACCGGCCGGATTGGGTTCGAGGAACAGGGCCTTGTGAAGCGGCATCAGGCGATCCTGCAGGTCGATCGCCTTCTGCTTGTCGCCGTCCAGGCTCGCCTGCTGGAATTCGGCACAAAGGCGCGGCGCGACATTGGACGTCACCGAAATGCAGCCGGCGCCTCCATGGGCGTTGAAGCCCAGCGCAGTGGCGTCTTCTCCCGAAAGCTGAATGAACTCCTTGCCGCAGGCCAGCCGCTGCTCAGTCACTCGCTCGACTTTCCCGGTCGCGTCCTTGACGCCAACGATGTTTCTGAAATCGTGCGCGAGGCGGCCCATCGTTTCCGGCAGCAGGTCGATGATCGAGCGCGGAGGGATGTTGTAGATGATGAGGGGCAGCTTCGTTGCCTTGGCGACAGCCGCAAAGTGCGCGTACAGCCCGCGCTGGTTCGGCTTGTTGTAGTAAGGCGTCACCACAAGAACAGCATCCGCGCCCACTTGTTCGGCATGCCGCGCAAGGCTGACAGCCTCTTCGGTATTGTTGGAACCGGCGCCCGCAACAACCGGCACCCGGCCGTTCGCCACCTCGACGCAGGCCTTGACGACCTGGCGGTGCTCCTCATGCGAGAGCGTCGGCGATTCGCCTGTCGTGCCGACCGGAACGAGACCATTCGTTCCTTCTCCGATCTGCCAATCGACAAATGCGCGAAAGGCTTTCTCGTCGAGACTCCCATCCTTGGCGAACGGGGTCACGAGCGCGGTGATGGAGCCTCTCAGCATGTCGTCCAAACTCCTCGGAACGGTTGGGATTGAAGTCTTGCGATTTCGAATGTCTCGAAAGCAAGGCGGCGCACCATAGTCCCGACATATCTGTGCGGCAATAGGAGTCATAGAGAGGGATTTTCATGGATTCCATGCAGCGGCGATAACCAATCGTTTACGCGCTCTTCACCGTGCGCGGATACGGTTCAAGACACCGCTCGGTTCGTATGGTGAGCGGAACAGGGGGATCAAGGAAGTCATGCCACCCAGACGGCCGACCTGTCTTGCGCTCGTGGGCGCCGTTCTCTCGTTGGTGCCCGCCGTGGCGCTGGCGCAATCCGGCCAGTTGTCGTACGCGCCGGTGCCGAAGCCGCGGCCGGCGGCAGCGATCGGCGGCGAACTGGACGCTGGAACGACGGCATCGCTGCCGGCTGGCCCGGATGCTCTCATCGACCACCATACAGGCGGCTCCATCGCAAGACTGAAGAGTGGCCTCGACGCGCTTTCCGAGGGGGATCCTGCCCCCGCGCGCGCCGTACGCGACAGCCTGCCCGAGAATGCCCTCGACCGGCACATACTTTCGTGGGCCATCGCGCTGCGGGGCGGCGCCGGTGTTCAAAGCGGCGAGATCGCGGCAGCCGCTCGCGCGCTGCCCGGCTGGCCGGGGATGGACACGCTGCGCCGCAATAGCGAAAGAGCGATGTTGCGCGAGGGCCCGCCGCCGCAAGCAGTGGTGCACGCGTTCGGCGCAACGAAGCCGCAGACAACCGAAGGCACGATCGTCCTGGCGCGCTCCCTCGTCGCACTTGGCAACGCTTCCGGCGCGCGCATGGTGCTTTCGCCTTTCTGGCGCACGGAAGAACTCGGCGCTGCGGAGGAAGCGGCGATCATTGGCGAATTCGGCAAGCTGATCCCGGCCACCGATCACCGGTACCGGATGGAGCGAATGCTCTATGCCGAGCGCCTGGGCTCTGCCCGGCGCGTAGCGGGGCTCGCAGGGGCGACCTCGCTTGCCGATGCATGGGCCGCCGTCGTCAAGGGCGACAAGAAAGCGCAAAAGCTGCTGGACGCGGTGCCGGCCGCACAACGCAGCGCCGGTTATCTGTTCGCTCAGGCAAAAATTCTGCGACGGAGCGAGAAATTCTCGAAGGCAGCCGCCCTTATGCTGAAGGCGCCGAAAGACATGGCCTCGCTCGTCGACCCGGACGCGTGGTGGCTCGAACGCAGGGCGTTGTCGCGCGAGCTTCTGGATGCGGGTGACGTGAAAACCGCCTACCGCATTGCGGCCCAGCATTCCGCGGAGGCGCCTCTGGAGGCGGCCGATGCCGAATTCCATGCCGGATGGTACGCGTTTCGGGGCTTGAACGATCCGCGAACCGCCGCCAGGCATTTTGCGCGGATTGCCGAAATCGCGAACAGCCCGCTTTCGCTTTCGCGCGCCTACTATTGGCTTGGCAGGACGGCGGAAGCCGGCGGGCCTGGCAACGCCGGAGTCCTCTATGCGCGCGCGGCGTCCTACGGCACGACCTTCTATGGTCAGCTTGCAGCGGCAAAGATCGGGCGTGCCGCGCTGCCTGTTGCTTATCCCGTGCCTTCCGATGCCGACCGGCTGGCTTTTGCAAGGCGTGAAACCGTCCAGGCGATCCGCAGGCTTGAGCAGGCCGGCGATGAATTGCGGGCCGGTATGTTCTACCGAGGGCTTGCCGCGCAGTTGACCAGTCCCGGAGAATTGGCGCTGCTCGCCACCATGGCCGAGAAGCGCGGCGATCACTTCCTTGCCCTTCGGATCGGCAAGATAGCTGCAGGCCACGGCATCGAGATCGGCGCGCTCGCGCACCCGCTCGGCGCCATTCCCAATTCCGCCAGGATTTCGCGTAGCGGGACTGCGCTCGCCTATGCCATCGCGCGGCAGGAGAGCGAATTCAATGTCGCCGCGGTCTCCGGCGCGGGCGCACGGGGGCTGCTGCAATTGCTTCCCGGCACAGCCAAGGAGGTAGCCCGGAAATCCGGCCTTCCCTATTCGAAATCGCGGCTGACGTCGGATGCCGGATACAATGCCACGCTTGGCGCTGCGTTCCTCGGCGAACAGCTCGGCCGCTTCAACGGCTCCTATGTGCTGACCTTTGCCGGATACAACGCCGGCCCGCGACGGGCCCAGGAATGGATCAATCGCTACGGCGATCCGCGCGGCAAGGACATCGACACGGTCGTCGACTGGATCGAGCGCATCCCCTTCTCCGAAACCCGGAGCTATGTGCAGCGGGTGATGGAGAACTACCAGGTCTACAAGACCCGGCTCTCAGGCCGGTTCGACATTGCCGCCGATCTGGTCTGCGGACGCTAGAACACGACAACATCTTCCGGCGTCGTCACCGCGCTGTTTGCAGGAGCTTTCATGGACATTTCGACCGGCTTTTCGGACGTTTTCTATTCGGCGCCGGACGGGCTGAAGCTGCACGCACGAATCTATGGCGACAACGCCGGCAGCGGACTGCCGGTCGTCTGCCTTCCCGGCCTTACACGAAATGCGCGGGATTTCCATGAACTTGCGATGCTGCTCTCGCAGGACAGGCAAAGGCCGAGAAAGGTCATCGCGTTCGACTACCGGGGACGCGGGCAATCGGCCTATGACCCGAACTGGAAGAACTACGACCCGGTTGTCGAGACCGGCGACGTGGTCGCCGGCCTGACCGCGCTTGGCGTCGAACATGGCGCTTTCATCGGTACTTCGCGCGGCGGGCTTATCATCCACATATTGGCCGCCATGCGGCCGGCCGCTTTGAAGGCGGTCGTGCTGAACGATATTGGACCCGTGCTGGAGAGCGCGGGGCTTGCCCATATCCGCGCCTATCTCGAACGCGCTCCCCGCCCGAAGAGCTTCGAGGACGCGCTGGCGATCCAGCGCGCGCAACACGGGCAGAATTTCACCGCGCTGAGCGACAGGGATTGGGAGCGGTTCGTCCGGGCGATCTATCGCGAGGAGAACGGCATCCCTGTTGCCGACTTCGATCCGGCCTTGCTGAACGTTGTGAAGGAGTGGAACCAAGAGCCTCCACCGGCATTATGGCCTCAATTCGAAGGACTCTCGGCAGTCCCCATGCTCGCGATACGTGGCGCGAATTCGGGCTTGCTCTCCGCCGCAACGCTTGCCGAGATGGCTCGCCGGCATCCCCGCTGCCAGACTGTCACCGTGGAGGGCCAGGGCCACGCGCCGCTGCTCGAAACGGGCGACCTGCCCGCAATCATCGCCGCATTCCTAAACCAGGCGGAAACCCAGTCCGCGTAGATGGCAGGCAAAGTGTTTCTTGAAGTTAGAACTTCATAGGCACCATAAGGTACTTTCGCTTTCTGTTTGAGTAGAGTCTTATGTGTATAGAACTCTCTTGCAGAGAATCCATACTTGCAACCTTTTTGATTTTCGAAAAGCTCTTTACGTTGTGAACTGTAGCCCGATACTTAAATCGACTTATTTCTTGCAGAGAGCAAGCCATTCTAGCATTTGATAGAAAATTATTTCTGTGCAGCAGATTGAGCGCGTCTGGAGAGAACAGTCCTATTAGCTTTCCGATGGAATCTATCTTTTCGTTAAGATGAATGACCGCGTCTTTTTCATCTAGAACACGGAATTTCTTCCAAATCGGCTCGTGATGGGAGAGTCGGTTGCGAAATTGCCTGACAGCTTTGATGTTGTTTCGAACTGCGTCTAATGTAGTTCCCGCCTTTGTCGTGGGCCATGTGCCTTTGAGCACATCGCCTAGGAGTTGGGGCCATATCAAGTCTCTCCCCAGGAATTCATGATCGAACATGTACTCCCAAGTGGAGAAGTCTGTCTTGGCAACTATTTCGTCATGCGTTGGATTGTTCGAGTCTTTATACCGCTCACGCTTCTCACGGCGGACTGAAGAGTACGCTCTGGAAAAATTGTCGACTATTTTCTCGATGACTTCGGGCTTACAGCCCGTACCGTGTGATTTATATCTTAGCTTCGAACCGTCCCACCAAAAGCGGCCCGCTGCGCCGACTAAAGCCTTATCAATCGAATTGCGAACCGTTATTTCTGCGAAATTCACCAGCGGATATAGGCTTGAGCAGACATGCAAATTCCAAAGGTACGCGCCGACCAACTCAAATTCGGACGCAATGTCGAAGACACTTTTGTAGCTGTCGAGCCTCCTTTGCGTTATGTTCACTGGAATAACATCAGGATGCAGTTTTACGGTAAAGGGCATGTTGGGAGCGTCCTATGGAATTGACATCCTCGGCGTAATTTGCTAATCAAAGGTTGTGAGGTTGGCAACTGCTTCCAATTTGCGAGAGCATACGACCAGTTGCAAATACCTGGATACAATCCTGCCCCGGCCTTGAGCCGGGGTTTTGCTTTTCGCGGGTATTGACCTTTAGAGGTCAGCATCGCGCGCAGACACAGGCGCCGTGTTCACCCAGACCGCAACTGCAGGATGGCTTCGGCGCATGCCGCCACGATCTCGCGATCGGCCTTGTTCAAGGCACCGACAGCCGAACTGATCTTGTCGTGAAGGAAGTCGTCATCGCTCGTTGCAGCGCCGTCGACGCCCAGCAGCACGTTCGGCGTGGTTGCAAGCGCGCGTGCGATTCGCACGAGCGTCGCCAGATCGGGTTCGCGCCGCCCGCTGACATAGTTGCCATAGCGTTGGTCGGTAAGGCCCGCACGACGAGCCACCTCCGCATGCTGCAGGCGCAGCTCTTCCGCGCGGTTCCTCAGATTCTTGGCGAATATGTCCATGGGAACAACATGTCCCCGACTGACATTGTGGCTTCCATATACAATATGGTTGCATCAATATACACGTTATGTGTAGATGTGGATATGCTGCAATTCCTCGTTTCCTATCCCGGTGTCGTGACCTTCGCGCTGATGGCAGTCGCGGCTGGGGCGTGGGGTTTGTGGGAATTCCGCATCCGGCCTTGGCGGGTTCCCGAGGCCGAAATCGACCGCATGGCCGACGACATGATTGCCCGCTACGGGTCGCGGGCCGAAGAAGTCGCGTTCATCGAGGAAGACCGCGCCTGGCGTTACTGCCACACCTACCAGCAGGGCCTATGGCGGCGTGTGCGAAAGCAGCTTAGACAGCGAGCCGAATAAGCCGCCGCGTCCTAGAGCATGGGATCGGTTTCGGAAAAATCCGATGCTCAAACAAAGAGATAGAGCGGCGCGCTGATTCCGTAAAAGCGTCCCCGACGAGTAGCAAGACGATTACGATTCGGGACCGTGGCCTGCCAAACTGTCGAGTCGTTTCTCGAACCAAAGATGCGCGTAGGGATTGTCGTTGTAGCGCGTGATCTCGCGATAGCCGGCCTTCCGATAGAGCGATTGCGCCTCAACCAGCGCACGGTTCGTATCAAGACGCACGCGCGTCATGCCTGATTGAAGCGCATGAGCCTCCAGCGCTTCCAGCAGCCGTCGCGAGAGACCGAGCCCTCTTGCATGGGGAGCGACCCACATGCGTTTTATCTCTCCCGTACAGGCGTCGAGCGCCTTCAATACGCCGCAGCCGACCGGCCGGCCCTCGAGCTGAGCGAGCATGAAGCAGCCGGGGCCGTCGTCGGTCGACGCATCAGTGTCGGAGCCTCCCTTGGCGGGATCGAAACCCGACTCGAACCGTTCATCGAGTTCTTTGAAATAGGCATCGAGGCACTTGACTGCATCCTGGCTGTCAGCGGGTTCGATGTCGATGCTGATCGACGCTGCGGTCATCAGCGTCTCGACTTCCGCCATTGCTGCAAGCAAACGATTGCGCTGCACCAAATTCAAGGGTTCGAGAAACGATTTTGCGAGCGCGTCGGAGAGCGCGTCATAGGCTGCATGCTCGGCCCGGCCCTTCGCAGTGAGGGTGACTTGGCGCCGTCGACGGTCGACGGGATCAGCCTCGATGACCACGAGGCCTTGCACCGCGAGCGATTTCAACAGGCGGCTCAGATAGCCCGAGTCAAGTCCAAGATGCTCGCGTAGGCGGCTCATGTCGCCTCCATTCGAGCCGATCTCGAACAAGAGCCGCGCCTGGCCGAGCGGGCGGCCGCGACCGAGGTAGCTGCCATTGAGCGCGCCGGTGCGGAGCGTGACCAGGCGGTTGAAGCTGCGCACCCGCTCGATTTGCGAACTTTCCATTATCTGACTTTAGTCAGATAATTATTGAATACAAGATCGGCCCTCCTTGAATTTTCGACCCTCGTGTGGTGGATTTGAAGTTCCTGTCATTTCCATGGCATCCGCGTTCAGGAACTTCAAATCCGTAAACCACACGAGATTCAATAAGTTGCCAGTGTGGCTTTGAATCCGAAATTCGATCCGAGCCTCGCTCCAAGGCAATACGAATTTCGGATTCGCCACACTGGTAGTGAAAGGCTCTGCCGATGGAATGGCGCGACGAAGGAATAATCCTTGGCATCCGCCGGCATGGCGAAACGGCCGCCATAGCCGAGGCGATGACGCGGGGGCACGGCCGTCATCTCGGGCTTGTGCGTGGCGGCCGCTCGCGCAAACTGCAGCCAGTGTTGCAGCCGGGCAATCGCGTCGAGCTCGTCTGGCGGGCGCGTCTCGACGAGCACCTCGGGACCTTCAATGTCGAGCCGCTGGACATGAACGCCGCTCGCCTCTTCGATAGCGCGGTAGCAGTTTACGGCCTGCAGACACTTGCCGCGCATTTGCGCCTGTTGCCGGAGCGCGATCCACACGCCGGGCTTTTTGACGCGCTCGTGCTGATGATCGGCCATCTGAACGATCCCGTGGAGGCTGCTGAACTGGTGGTCCGCTTCGAACTCCTTATCCTGGAAGAACTGGGTTTCGGATTAGACCTTTCCGCATGCGCCGCGACGGGCGTCCGCGACGATCTCGGCTACGTCTCCCCGAAATCGGGGCGCGCGGTCTCTCGCGCCGCAGGCACGCCATGGCGCGACAAGATGCTGGCGCTACCGGCGTTCCTGCTTCGCGGAACGGACCGTCACCCGGAGCCGGGCGAGATTGAAGACGCATACCGGTTGACCGGGTACTTTCTCCAACGGCACGTCTATCAGCCGCGCGGGATGACGGAGCCCGAGGCACGCGCCGGCTTCATAGGCGCGCTGCACAAGATGGCGAAGGTGCCTGCCGAACGATGACTACTGCGCGGCCGCGAGCGAACGAGCCGCTCGGCAATGGGCCAGTGCACGATCGCGGCGAACACGCCGATGAGACGTTCAAATTCCGTTGATCCAAGCGGGAATTGGATGCGTCCCGGAATCGTTATGGTTCAGTGTGTCGCCGATGGCGCGGCCGCGCCATCGGCGCCAATACTTGTGCGGGGCGGGATTCGGGAGTTCAATCGAGCGGGCGCGGCCAATCCCATTGAGCGCCGGCGAAGCCAATGGACGAAAAGAAGACGGCCATCCTTGCGGAGATTCCCAGGCTGCGACGCTATGCGCGCGCCTTGCTGCGCGACACGGATGCAGCTGACGATCTCGTTCAGGACAGCCTGGAGCGGGCCCTCACCCGGCTCGACAACTGGCGCACCGGGGAGAATCCACGCCGCTGGCTCTTTACGATCATGCACCATTTGTTTGTCGATCAGATGAGAAAGCTCAATCGCCGCGGCAGCGGCTCGACGCTGCCGCCGGAGGCCGCCGAGGGAATAGCAACCCCTGCCCCGCAGCATGACGGTTTTGCGGTGCGCGATATTCTGGACGCGCTGGACGCAATCAGCCCGGAGCGGCGCGCCGCGATCCTCATGGTTTCGTTGGAAGGATTTTCTTACGCCGAAGCTGCCACCATCCTTGGCATCCCCGCAGGAACCCTGATGTCGCGAATCGCGCGTGGCCGGGAGGAGCTGCGCGGCCTTCTCGATGATGCCGCGCGGCGGCGAACGCTCAGGATCGTCGAGAAATGACACAGCGCGACTATACCATCCGTGATATCCACATGGCGCTTGACGGCGAGCTGCCTGCGGAAGACCTTCAGGATTACGAGACGTGGCTTGCCGCCAATCCCGACATGAAGGCAATCAGCCTGCGCTTTGAAGCTGATCGCGGGCGCTTGCTGAGCGTTTTCGCGCTGGCGATGATTGAGCCGGTGCCCGACCGGCTGGCCAGGATACTTTCAGAAGAACCACCGGCGGAAAAAGCCATGAGACGGCTCGTTCGCCGGATTTCATGGAAGCCTGCCGCGGCGGCTGCGCTTGTTCTTGCAAGCGCAGCCATCGGCTACTATGCGGGCACATCCGGCGAGCGGCCTCTCGATCGGAGTGACGCAGCGGTGGTCGAGCGCGCCCTTCAGGCGCACCTCATGTATGCTGCCGAGAAACTGCATGTCGTGGAGGTCGGCGCCGACCAGAAGGACCACCTTGTCGGCTGGCTTTCGAAGCGCGTCGGCACGTCGTTGGTTGCGCCCGATCTGTCGGCTGAAGGTTACCAGCTCGTCGGCGGGCGCCTGCTGCCGGCCGAAGGCAAAGCGGCCGCCCAATTCATGTACCAGGATCGCGCCGGCGTTCGCATCTCCCTCTATGTGTCGGCGGATGCGGCAAAACCCGAAAGCGGCTTCCAGCTCTACGAGGAGGACGGCGCGCGAGCCTTCTATTGGCTCGACGGCGGTTTCTGCTATGCGGTGACCGGTGCGATCCCGGAAAAGTCGCTGCTCGACATCGCCAACGCGGCTTACCGGCAGTTGCTCGATCAGGGCACGAGTTAGACCCGCGTCTCCGTCCGTGTGGCGCGCCGGCCGGTCGGCTGTCCACCGCCGAACAGTCACAATTCGGCCAAATCGAAGAGCGAAAGCCCAATTCGATGCCGGCGTTCTGAAGCATTGCGGGCATTGCGAAAAAGGACTTCCTCCTTTCGTTCGAGGTACCGTGGTCCGAATGCAAACCGACATCCGCATCGCCCGCGCGTCCGATATCGACCATCTGGTCGCGATCGAGGACGCGGTGTTTCTGACGGACCGGATTTCCCGGCGTTCGTTCAACCGCCTGGTCAGTGCGGGCACGGCGGCCGTACTTGTGGCCGAATCATCCACCGGATTAATGGGTTACTGTGTTGTCCTGTTCCGTCGTGGAAGCGACGCCGCGCGGCTCTACTCCATCGCAACCAGCAGCGGCCGTGAAGGAGCCGGATTTGGCAGTGCGCTGCTTGGCGCCGCCGAGGGGGCCGCTCGCGGCCGGGGTTCCCGGTCGCTCCGCCTTGAGGTGAGGGCTGACAATCAGCGGGCGCGTGCTCTCTATGAGAGGAGTGGCTACCGACGGATTGGCGATGTGCCCGGTTACTATGCCGACGGCACTGCGGCCTTCCGCTTCGTAAAGCAGCTTCAGGAGGAGGATGGGGAGTCCCGTGCTGGAAGTCGCTCCGGACGGGAGCGTCGGAGTGGATGACGCCGGTTTCCGGTGGATCGTCGAAACGGCTCTCGACGCAACGTGCCGACTCATCTTCTATCGGACCGGTAGTCTCGTGCGCTCCATCCCCCGTCGCGCCATGAAATCCCTGGAAAGCATTTGATACGATGACCTGGGTCATTCTCACCGGACGGCAGAACGATATCGACCAGTTCGCGACGCCGCACAAGATCATCACCAATCGCGACTACCTGGCGCATCCAGCGCTCTTTCGCGGGCAGCGGCCGAAAGTGATCAACCTTTCCAGCCGCTACAGCTATCAGTCGCGCGGTTACTACGCTTCGCTGCTGGCTAGCTCGCGCGGGCACAAGGTTATTCCGACCGTCGAGACGATGATCGACCTTTCGGAGCGCAAACTCTACGAAAATGCGCTGCCGGAGCTCGAGGTGGCACTCAACAAATGCCGGAAGGAACTGGGCGGCATTTTCCCGGCCAACGTTGCGATCTTTTTCGGCATAGGTCCATCCAAGGCCTGGGACCGTTTCGCAAAACTCCTGTTCGACTGGTTCCGGGCTCCCGCGCTCGAAGTAAGCATCAAGGACAGCGCCGAATGGGCCACCATTCGCAAGATCGGGTTCCTGCCCCTTGCGCGCATGAGCGACGAGGACGAAAAGCGATTCCTTCAATGCCTGGAGACCTATACGAGCCGTGAATGGCGTGACACGAAGACGAGAACTCCTGCCCGCTACACTTTCGCTACGCTGGTCGACCCGCATGAGGAACTGCCGCCGTCGGAAATCTCGTCGTTGCGATACTGGGCCAGGATCGCGGAAAAAATGGGCGTTGAGGTCGAGCCGATCACCAAGCGGGACCTTGCCAAGCTCGCCAACTACGATGCTCTTTTCATCCGCGAGCAAACGTCGATTTCGAACCACACCTACCGGTTTGCCAGACGCGCGCAGCAGGAGGGCATGCCAGTCATCGACGACCCGCTGTCCATGATCCGCTGTACCAACAAGGTCTATCTGAACGAGTTGATGACCTACAACAGGGTGCCGGTTCCGCCGACGGTGATGATCGCCGGCACGGCCGATCTCGATGTTGCCGCCGAGACGCTCGGCTTTCCGCTGGTCTTGAAAATCCCGGACAGCGCCTTTTCCCGCGGCGTGAAGAAAGCCTCGAACCTGGACGAACTGAAGACCTTGGCGACCCAGTGGCTGGAGGATTCCGACCTCCTGATCGCACAGAAATTCATTCCGACCGACTACGATTGGCGAATAGGGGTGCTGGGCGGCCAGCCGCTGTTTGCCCTTCACTATCTCATGGCCAAGAAGCACTGGCAGATCGTCAACCACAAAGCGTCCGGCAAGCCGGACCAGGGCGGCATCAAGACATTCACGCTGAAGGAAGCGCCCAGCCACGTAGTCGAAACAGCGGTGCGGGCGGCGCGCTGCATCGGCGATGGGCTTTATGGCGTCGATCTCAAGGAAACATCCGACGGGGTCTACGTCATCGAAGTCAATGACAATCCGAATCTCGACCATGGATGGGAAGATTCCGGCGAGAAGGACGAAGTCTGGATCAGGCTGACCCAATGGTTTCTTGAGAAGCTCGACCGCTAGAGAAGATCGACCGATGGCATCGCGCTGCCGCTCTATCTTTTGTTCGAGCACCGGATTTTCCCCGAAACCGGTACCCACATTCGGGTCCGACGCTCTAGATTTGCTAAGCGCATATCAGCTATAAGCTGTAATCTGAATCTCGCTTGCAAGCCGTACGCGTGTCGATCCGCTCGATTGAAGGCCTCAATCGTGGTATTCTGATTCTCTGGTCAAGTTCGTAGCAGATCCCCAATCAATGAGGAGGTTAGTTATGGGTGTTAGCAAAGAAACTCCTAACTACTTAATCAATAAACTTGGCGCACTGATCCTTATCATCTTAGGATTCCTGGTTGGAACCGCCGGCTATAGAAACGGATCGTCTGTTTATATCGTAGCCGGTATCATATTTCTCGCTGTTGGGTTCGCCTTATTGATACGAAAGATCATGCGTCGCAATCAAATCAGCTAGATGTCAAGTGTGATCGCATCGTTGATATTGTCCACAGCTGGAAAATCACCATGGACAGATACTTTATGGATGCGCGTTCGACGGGACCGAATATCTAGAGCAATTCCAGGAAAAGTGGACCCGGTTTTCCGTCCGGAATTGCGTAAACCAAAAAGATAGAGCGGTTCACCAATTCCGTCAGAGTGGGAACCGCTCTAGATCGTGCCGAAATGAAAAGAACTGTTTGCGCCCATCGCACATCAGCCCGTTCCAAGAAGAGCATCAATATCGAGGGTAGATCGCACGCCCAACTCTTTCACATGCTCCTTGAAAAACGTGTCTGCGCAGCGGCGACCCTCATCCCGCAGCTTGATCAGGAATTCCCATTCCGCATTGAGTTTCGAGGAATAGCCGAGATCGGTCATAGCCTCGCTGGAAATTCGATGTATCCGCATTCCCGCCCATCGCGCTCCCTCGCTATCACCGGGGTTCGCCACCTGCCTCAAAACCGCGATCATGCGGAGCTCCTTGAGCAAAGTCGCGTTGAACGAAACCTCGTTAATCCGATTGATGATTTCGCGGGCTGAGCGCGGCGTGCCTGCGCGCTCTACCGGATTTACCTGAACGAGAATGGTATCGCGGGAGGAGCATTCCTGGACGAGCGGCGACATCGTCGGATTACCTGAGAAACCACCGTCCCAATACGGCTCGCCATCGATTTCGATGGCCTGAAAAAGTGTCGGCAAACACGCTGACGCCAACAGAACATCCGGTGTGAGTTCGGCGTTGCGGAAGATGCGGCCGCGCCCGGTATGGACGTTGGTAGCCGTCACGAATAGCCGTATCGGCGACCTGGCCGACACGGTCGAAATCGAGGCAGTCAGCCAGGATGTCACGCAGCGGGTTGGCACCGGTTGGGTTCAGGTCATAGGGGGAAAATACGCGCGCCGCCATGTCGAAGGCGATAAACATGGGTGAGGTGTCCATCGTCCACCGCCCCATCAGCACGTCGAGCGGAGTGCGCCGGAGCGGACTGAAGCGCGCCGCTTCTGAAACGCGCCGCCAGAACCCTTCGAGCGCCGTGCGTGCGCCATCGAGTCCTCCGCCGTCAGCGTGACCATCGGCCACAAGTGCGGCGTTCATTGCGCCTGCCGAAGTGCCGGAAATGCCCTCGATCCGCAGGTGCGGCTCTTCGAGCAACCGGTCCAGCACGCCCCACGTGAACGCTCCATGCGCGCCGCCTCCCTGCAACGCCAAATCCACCAGAAGGCTTTCGGTGTCGGGTTCTGCTGAGGGGTCGGAAGCCGGGCGTTTCATCGTTCATCTCCGGGAAGGACTACGACCTTCAGTAGGCGCTACGATCTCACCGGGAAGAGCCACAATGAGCATAACAAGGAAGGGGATGTTTTTCCAAAATTCATTCGGGCTCGTTGCGCCGGCCATTTCATGATTCGAAGCGCGCTTCATCGGCGGGCTCCTTCGATAGCAGCGCTGCGATCCATTGGAATGACGGTACCGCCTCACAATAGACGGTGAATACGATCAACATGGGTACCCCGATGAAAGCGCCCGGAATGCCCCAAATGAAACTCCAGAAGAAAACCGAAAAAATGACCGCGAAGGGTGAAACGGCCAGCGAAGCCCCGGTGAGCAACGGTTCGAAATAGCTGCCAATAATAAACTGTATCAGGTTGAGGCAGATGAACACGATGACTGCCATTTGCCACGATTCGAACTGCGCTATCGCAAACAGCGTCGGAAAGGCGGTCGCGACCAGTGGCCCAAGAAAAGGGATATAGTTGAGCGCAAATGCAATCGCGCCCCAAGCCGCGGCGAGCTCGAGGCCGGCCACGGATGCAAACGCCCAGACGACCAGGCCCGTCAGCACGCTTGCGAAGGTACGAACAAGCATGAAACGCCGCAGCTTTTTGCCGATCTTCTGATTGGCTAGCAGGACTTTTTCGCCGAAAGGACGGAGGGCTGGAGCGCGAAGTCTTTGGTTGAAGTCGCCTACCTCGAGCAGACCGAGCATGACAAAGATGAACACCAGTACTGCAAATCCGGCGAAGCTGTTTAGCCGCCCGGCGACGCCCTGGGTAAAGCCGACGAGCCATCTCACGTCGAAGCGGTCGGCCAACGGGCCGACGACGGCAATTCCATGCCCGTCGAGCCAGCTTGTCCAGTCGACGTAGATCGCCTGAAAGCGTCCCGAATTTAGAAAAAGCCATTGCCCAAGTTTGCCAAATCCCCAAATTATTGAAGATCCGACCGCCACTACCACGGCTATGGTCGCGGCCAGTGTTATCAGCAAAGCAAGGAGCCGCGGCATCCGCCGCTGCAAGACAACTTGCACAGGCCAGACAAGTGCAATGATAAACAAGGCGAAGGTGAGCGGGACGAATATGGATTGTGCAAAATAGAGCAGGGCAAGCACAAGAATGCCCGTCGGCAAAAATCCGAACGATCGGTGCTCGCTATTCCCGGCCATTCGCCCTTTTCCTTGATAGAGCTTGTTTGGCGAGGCCAACAGGCTCCCGTCAGAATCTTTCCGCTCCATCAGTTATGCAACTAACATCGCATGACTCTCTTTATAGCGGCGGACGCACCGATGAAATCGGTATTGCCGCTCTATATCTTTGTTTGAGCATCGGATTTACCCCGAAACCGGCTCCCACTTTCGGGTCCCGATGCTCTAGAGCGCATTGCTTCGAAACGGATTCATGCGACCCGCTTTAGGCTATTGTGTTTGTGCATGTCGCTGTCCCAAAACCGCTGCGAACTTTTGGGCGACATGCATAGCGAGCCGACGCCGCCGGCCTCGCTTCTCTTGCCCGCAAGAGAAGCGGCAGGCTACGAGGCGGCAGCGCTTTTGAGGGCGTCCCGAAGGGCCTGTTCCTTCGTCTCGTCGAACGAGGTCTTGAGGACGACGCCGCCGTAACCCTTGATCGCCGCAAGCACCTTGTCGGTCGTCATTTCCCGCACGAGCACGAACAGCGCCGCGCTGCCCGGGTCGATGCTTTCCGCGAGTTTTTTCATGAACGGGTCGTTGATCCCGACATCGGTCAGCGCACCGCCGAGCGCGCCGGAAGCGGCGCCCGCGGCAACGCCGATCAGCGGGTTGAGGAACAGCACGCCGATCAGGAGGCCCCAGAAGCTGCCTGTTGCAGCACCGGCTGCGGTCATGTTCATCATCTGGTTCAGTTTCACACGGCCCGCCTCGGTCTTGGTCGCAATGACTGCGTCGCCGATCTTGATGAGGTATTCGCCCTGCAATTCGAACAGGCGCTGGCGCACCTCCTCGGCCTTTTCTTCGGAGGGATAAACAATCACAACGAGGTTCGACATTACGCGCTCCTTTAACTAGCCCCGCCACCATGCACAACATGACCCGAATGCGGGAGGGGATTGAATTACGATTTCATCACAATGACAAATTTCTCAAAGCCGGCCTGGACAAAGTTGCCGCCTTGAAGCCTCGACCTTGCTTGATCAGCAGCTGGCCGTATAGATCGTCCCATCGGCGCGACGATAGCGGCAATAGTTCTCGTTCGCCGGCCGAGGCGTCGTTGCGCTGCCGACGACAGCGCCAAGAATGGCACCACCAGCCGCGCCCGCCACCGTACTGCCGGTGTTTCCACCTATTGCCTGGCCCACCAGCGCACCTGCACCCGCGCCGATCAATGCACCGGTGCCGGCTCGCCGATCCTGCTCGCTCGTAGCGCAACCGGCAACAGCTAGGGCCAAAAACGATGAAGTCGATGCTATGATGTAAAATTTCATGTCATCCTCGGTTTGAAGTTGGTTGTTTGCCGCTGTCTTGGAAGATGACCCAGATGAGTTGAGTTCGCGACGCTGGTCAAGACCTGTGGTTGCAATTTTTTGCCCGACAGCCGATTTTCACAATGGAAGGAGCCAAGGCACCAGGATTACGCTGACGATCAGGACTATGACGGAAAAGGGAACGCCAATGCGGACAAAATCCCCGAACGTGTAGCGTCCCGGTGCAACCACCAGGGTATTCACCGGGGACGAAACCGGCGTCATGAAGGCCGTCGAGGCCGCGAGCGCCACGATCATGGCAAACGGATAGGGCGAAACGCCCATGTCTTGCGACACCGCTAAGGCAACAGGAGCCATCAGTACCGCCGTTGCCGTATTGGATATGAACATTCCAAGTATGGCTGTAATTGCAAAGAGCGTGGAGAGAACAGCCCTGGGACCGGCGCCTTCAGTCAGGCTCTTCAATCCCTCCGCCGCCAGTTCGACCCCACCTGTTCGCTCCAGCGCAGTGGAAAATGGCAACATGCCAACGATCAAAACGATCGTTTTCCAGTCGATCGATCGATAGGCGCTGGCGAAGTCGATACAGCCGAGCACGCCCATCAGAAGGCATCCGATCAGGGCCGCCTGCACGTTCGGTACGATGCCGCTGACCATCAACGCAATTACGAATACGAGACAAATCACCGCCTGCAGCGACCTGCCGGGAGCCGGGAGCCGCTGATCGATTTCCGCGGGCAGCCTGATAATCGCGAGGTCCTTGGTGTCGGCGCGATATTTCTCGATTTCGTCCCAAGGTCCGATCAGCAACAATGTGTCGCCAATCCTGAGTTTTTCCGCCAGCAGATCGTGCGTGTGGGCGCCGTCGCCACGACGCAAACCGAGCACCGTTGTCCCGAACTGCGTACGGAATTTGGCTTCGAGCACGGTTTTTCCGATGAGCTCGGACGTCGGCGGCACGATCGCCTCGGCCATGCCGATCTCCTGGGAACGATCGGCGAAATACCCGCCGGTCAGTGGCAAGTCCTGCAAGGCAAACTGCGTCTGGAGAGCTGCGATATTGCTGCCGGCAGACGACATGTCGATCAGCAGGATGTCACCCGCACGCAACTCCGTTTTGGCGGTCGGCCTGAGGTTTTCCCGGGAGAAACCATGATTGCGCTCGATCGCCACAATGTTGGCGCCGGCGCTCCCCCTCAGATCCAGTTCCTCCAAATTCTTGCCGACAAGCGGCGAACTGTCCGCTACCTGCAGCCTGCGTTCACGTTCCGCGAGCTTGTACTCCTCGACCCACACGGCGAGGCTGGTCCGTTCAGACGTCTTGGGTTCGCTTGCCGCCGGCAGCCACCGCCGAGCAAAGATCATGTAGGCTATTCCCAGGCCGAGAACCGGAAGGCCGAAAGGCGCAAAGCTAAAGAAAGCAAATCCTTCCAGACCGTGTCGCTCGAGTTCGCTGTTCACCACCAGATTGGGGGCGGTGGCGACGAGCGTCGTCATTCCGCTGATGAGTGCAGCAAAGCTGAGTGGCATCATGAGCCGGCTGGGACCGATGCCGGTGCTTTGTGATATCCGCAGTGCAACCGGAATAAAGATCGCCGTAACAGCGGTGGAGCTCATTGTGGCGCCCAGCGAGCAGACGACCAGCATCAACAGGACGATGAGACGGACTTCATTTTTTCCCGCCTTCGCAATCAACCAGTCGCCGAGCTTCTGAGCGACACCGGTTCGCACCAGGCTGTCGCCGATGACAAAAAGCGCCGCGATGAGGACGATATTCGAATCGCTAAAGCCTGCGAGTGCCTCGCCCATCGTCAGCACCCCCGTAAAGGGCAATGCGACAAGCATGATGAGCGCTACGGCGTCCAAACGTGGCTTGTTGATCGCAAACATCACGATCGCGGCAGCCAGCAGGACGAGAACAGTCGCGAGTTCCGTGCTCATTTCATGTTCCGTGTCGAATCGTCACAATTTGACCGGCACCGAGACTGCAATGCACTGGAACAATCGCAGGGTCAGAAATCTTGGGCCGGGCTCCTGATTGCTTCTGAAAGGTTATCCAAGCTCAAAGATTCACGCCAGAGCGAGGACCAAGGGCCCGGCAAAGCCCGGTCGCCCGGCGCGGCTTGCTCACGCCTCCGGTGTCGACACGAACAAGTGCATGCCCAGCCGTTGCGAGAGGTACTTTGCGACAAGCTGCCCCTTGACGCTGTTGCCTTCGGCATCAAGCGGCGGAGCAAATGTGCCAAGTCCACCTTTACCCGGCGAAACAGTGACGATCCCGCCGCCGATCCCGCTTTTTCCCGGAAGCCCTATTTCGTAGAGCCAGTCGCCCGAGGTCTCGTACAGTCCAGCCGTCGTCATGACAGCAAGGGCGTAGTGGCAGACCGTCGGATCGACGACCCGCACTTTCGTGATCGGGTTCACGCCGCCGTCCGCAAGTGTCGCTCCCATCACTGCCAGATCTCTCGCGCTCACGTTCAGCGCACACTGCCTCGTATACAAATCGGTCGCTTCGGCGGGATCAAAATAGATTCGCCCGAAACTCTGGAGAAGACGGGCGATGCTCTGGTTGCGAGAGTTGGTCTCACTCGCGGACCTGTAGACATCTTCATTAAGCGAGAGAGGCCGGCCGGCAAATCGCGACAGTCCTTCATGGATCAATTTCCATTTCGCATCGGCTGTAGCGCCCGGGACAAGACTTGTTGTCGCAATGGCGCCTGCATTGACCATCGGGTTCGTGCGCCCATCGCGGCTTTGCTCGACAGCCGCAAGCGAGTTGAAGGGCAAGCCTGTGGCATTCGCACCGAGCTTCTGACGCGCTTGCTCCGCGCCAATGGCCTGGCAAACCATTGCAAATACAAAAGGCTTGGATACGCTCATGATTGAAAATTCGTGGTCCGCGTCGCCGACGGCGTATATTTCGCCATTCGTGCTTGCCACGCACACGCCAAACAGGCTTGCGGGGACCTCGGCAAGTGCCGGATAAACTTGTGCGTTCTTGCCGTCCGCATTCAACTCGTAGCGCTGGTAGGCCTCTTCAACCAGCCTTCTGACATCCGCGGCAGGCGGCAACTGGCCGGTCGACACATATGCATCGCCAGGGCGGTCTTCGATATCGGCGTGCTTGCTCATGTCATTTCACTCCATCCATCGGTATCCGCTATCACGCGCCCTTATCATGAGGACCACCAAGTCGGGGCACAAGCCGCCTCCCCTCCAATAGCGTCTCACCGCCAGTGAGGATCAGTCGGCAACACGCACACCCTGCCGATGATTTTCGGTCGCCTTGGCATCAGTTTAGAACTACACTTCGATAATTGACAACATCGAGTGTAGAGCCTTCCCCGCTGCAACTGTTGGTTTGGCCTCAATTTTTGAGGGGTGGATGACAAACGTCAGCAACACGTCCAAGACCGGGATGCAGAGGTTCCTCGATGGAGTCGAGAGGGTGGGGAACATGGTTCCCCACCCGGTCGTCATCTTCCTGATCCTGATCGCCATCGTCATTGTCCTGTCGGCTGTGCTGAGCGTGTTCGGAGCGGCGGTCAAATTCGAACGCATCAACGCGGACACGCATCAAATCGAGACCGCGACCACCGAGATCCGCAGTCTGCTGAATGCGGACGGCATCCGCTTCATGTATGCGTCGCTCATTCCCAACTTCATGAGCTTCACGGCTGTTGGGCTCATGATCGCCGCGATGATCGGCGCCGGCGTCGCCGAGGAGTCTGGCCTGGTTACCGCGCTCATCCGCAAGCTCGTCATCGTGTCTCCGCCTTGGGCGCTTACCTACATCCTGGCCTTCGTCGGCATTCTCGCGAGCATCGCGGCGGATGCCGGTTACCTTGTCCTGATCCCTCTGGCCGGCATCGCCTATCTCGCCGTCGGGCGGCATCCGCTTGCCGGCCTGGCGCTTGGCTTCGCCGCCGTGGCCGGCGCATTCACGGTCAACATGCTGATCAAGCCGCTCGACGCGGTTCTTGTCGAGTTCACCAACGACGCGGCCCATCTGGTCGATCCGGGACAGATCGATCGGCCTGGCATCGAATGTCTGGTTTTCCTTTGTGTCGGTGCTGTTTCTGACGGTCATCATCGCCTTCATCACCGATCGCATGATCGAGCCGCGTCTTGGAGCCTATCGGGCCGGAGGGATCTGCCGATGGTTCCGCGGAGCCGACAGGGCGCCAAGCTCTCCGAGCAGGAGATCGCGCGGGCTGCGCTTCGCCCTTTTCGGGCTGATCGGCCTGATTGTGGTTTTCTGCCTGCTTGACCCTGCCCGCGGGAGCGCCCTTGCGCAACCCCGACACCGGCGAACTGATCGGCAACTCGCCTTTCATGAACGGCCTGATCGCCCTGATCATGCTGATGTTTCTGGTGACCGGCTGGGCTTACGGCATCGGCGCCGGCACGCTGCGCACCCTGACCGAGGTGATCGCCGCGATCGAGAAGTCGATCAAGAACCTCGGCGGCACGATCTTCCTGTTCTTCGTCCTCAGCCAGTTCGTCGCCTATTTCACCTACACCAACATCGGCACGGTCATGGCGCTCAGCCTGTCGGGCGTCCTGCAGGCGGCGAATATCGGCGCGCTGCCCTTGCTGATCGGCTTCATCGTCGTGGTCGCGATCATCGATCTGCTGCTGACTGGGGCGATCGCCAAATGGGCGATCTTCGCGCCGGTCTTCGTGCCGCTGCTGATGAAGCTCGGCGTCGAGCCGGAGGCCGTGCTGGCGGCCTACCGCGTCGGCGATTCGCCGATGAACGCGATCACTCCGCTCAATGCCTATTTCGCGCTCGTCGTCGGCTTCGCCCAGAAATACGACAAGTCTGCCGGCGTCGGCACGATCGTGTCGCTGATGCTTCCCTATGTCGTTTGGATATTCGTGCTGTGGACGGCGCTCTTCGCCATCTGGCAGATGCTCGGGCTGCCATGGGGACTGTAGACCCAGCTTGTAACTGAAGCGCGTGGAACGGCGTAAACAACTCCTAGCAGCCTGGATGGATATCATGACCAGCATTCGCAGTTCCCCTCGATGTCGCCGCCGCCGAAGAGCACCTGATGCGGTTCCTTTCGGTCGAGGGCGTGACCGGATCATGAGGCCAATATCGCGGCGGCGGTCAGCGACGCGCTGAAGAGGGTCGGCGTGCCGGCTTCGGCAATCCGCTTCGATGACGCCAACAAGCGCATCCCGTTGCCGACCGAGACCGGCAATCTCATCGTGGAGCTTGCCCGGGACGCGGCCGGGACCGCGCCTGCTCTTCTCCACCCATCTCGACACCGTGCCGCTCTGCGCCGGCGCCAAGCCTCGACGCGAGGGCGATCGCATCGTCTCGGACGGCACGACGGCGCTCGGCGGCGACGCCCGCACCGGCTGTCGCGCTTCTCGTCGTGCTCGCCGAGACGCTGCATCAAGCACAAGCTTCCCCATCCGCCGATCACTCTGCTGTTCACCGTTCGCGAGGAGAGCGGCCTGCACGGCGCGCGCGAACTCAACCCGGCCGATCTCGGCGGCGCGGTGATGTGCATCAACGTCGACGGCCAGCTCGCTTCGGATCTGATCATCGGCGCGGTCGGCCAGGAGAACTGGGAAGCCGAGATCAAGGGCCGCGCCTCCCATGCCGGCGTGGCGCCCGAGAAGGGCATTTCGGCCACGCTGGTCGGTGCGCATCGCCCTGGCCGAGGCGCAGCAGCGCCGGCTGGTTCGGCAAGGTCGTAAAGCCCGACGGCAGGGGCACCAGCAATGTCGGCATATTCGGCGGCAAGGACGGCAAGCCGGCCGGCGACGCGACCAACGTCGTCACCGACTACGCCTTCATCAAGGGCGAGGCGCGCAGCCCGGAAGCGGCCTTCGCGACCAAGATCGCCAAGGGCTACGAGCAGGCGTTCGCCAAGGCGCAGGGCGAGGTCAAGGATCACGAGGGCGACACGGCGGAGGTGAAATTCAGCCACAAGCCGGCCTACCCGCCTTTCGAACTCGACGAAGAACACGCCCGTCGTGAAGCGCGCCGCCAAGGCGCTGAGATGCTGGGCATCGAGCCGAACTTCTCTTCTCCAATGGCGGCCTGGACGCCAACTGGCTCGACAAGCACGGCATTCCGACGATCACCATCGGCGCCGGCCAGGCTGAGATCCATACGATCAAGGAGTATGTGAACCTGCCGGAATTCGAAAAGGGATGCCGTCTCGGCGTCCTCATGGCGACACTGGAGGAATAGCGCATCGAGCCCGGAAGGCGAGCCTGGTTCGGGAATCCGACGAATTCAACGAAGAGATCGGCGGCACGGCAAGAAAAGCCATGCCGCTCAGGGTGAGGAGCTGAGCGATTGAGCCCGATAGCCTACACCGCCACCATCATCGCTGTCGCCGTCGTCCTGTTCGTCTGGAACAGGCTGCCGGTCGTCATTGTCGCCATGGTGACCGCGTTGGCGCTGTGGGCGACCGGCGTCCTGACGTTGCGGCCAGGCGCTTGGCGGCTTCGGCGATCCTGCGGTCATCTTCATCGCCTCGCTCTTCGTCGTCAGCTCCGGGCTCGAGGTGACCGGCGTCACCGCCTGGGCCGGGCAGCTGTCTGATCCGCGGCGCGGGCGAAGAGAGCCGCACGCGGCTTCTTCTGCTGACGATGAGCCTGGTCGCGCTGCTGACCGCGCTGATCAGCGTCAACGGCGCGGTCGCCGCGCTGCTGCCGGTGGTGGTCGTCATCGCAGTCCGGCTGAAGCGAAATTCCTCGCAGCTTCTGATGCCGCTGGTCTTTTCCGCGCATGCCGGCTCGATGCTGGCCCTGACCGGCACGCCGGTGAACGTTCTTGTTTCCGAAGCGGCAATGGACGCCGATGTGGGCGAGCTTCGGCTTCTTCGAATTCGCGCTGGTCGGCATGCCGCTGCTCGCCGGCACGATGGCGATCATCGTTCTGTTCGGAAAGCGGCTCCTGCCCGAGCGCAACGGCGCGACCATGCCCGCCGATTTCAGCCGCCACGCCAAGACGCTGGTCGAGCAATACGGGCTTGCCAGCGGCGTCTATCAGATGCGCGTGCGCGCCAGCTCGCCCTGTGTGGGCATGGCAACGTCAGCGATCGACCTGACGCGCCTTTCCGGGGCTGCAGCTCGTCGCCGTTCAGGACGGTGAAACGGCGGCGCCGCTGCGCCGGCCTGTCATCGCCGAGGGCGATCATGTGCTGCTGCGCGGCGATGCGAACGACGCCGCCGCCCTCGCGGCGCAGATGCACCTTGCATTTCGCGAGGAGTCTAGAGCCGGTCAGCGGCGAGGAAACGCTGTTCAACTGCCGAGTCGGGCTGGCCGAGGTGGTGATCCCGCCGCGCTCCGGCCTCATCGGCAAGAGCGTATTTCCAGGGATGGTCACCGAAAGCGGCGACCTGATCATCCTGGCGGTGCAGCGCGCGGGCGCCGAGATCACTTCCGACAAATGCCGACCCGGCAGCCGGGGCATCGTGCTGCAGGCCGGCGACACGATGCTGTTGCAGGGAACCTGGAAGGCGCTCGACATCCATCTCGACGACCCGGATGTTCTGGTCGTCAGTTCGCCCGAACTGGTGCGGCGTCAGGCGGTGCCGATGGGGCCCGGCGCGCGCAGGCGGTCGCCATATCTGGTCGCGATGGTGATGCTGCTCGCCACCGGCATTGTTCCGCCGGCCGTCGCCGGGCTGCTGGCCGCCGGCGCCATCATCCTGTCGGGGATCATGAGCGTCGAGCAGTCCTATCGCGCCATCGGCTGGACGACCGTCATTCTCGTCGGTGCGATGATGCCGCTGTCGACCGCGATGGAGCGAAACCGGGGCCGCGAAGCTGATGGCCGACGCCTTGGTCAACTTCGTCGGCGACGCCGGTCCCTATGCCCTGCTTGCCGGCCTGTTCGTGCTGACTGCGATCATGGGACAGCTCATCAGCAACACGGCGACCGCGCTCATCGTCATCCCGATCGGCGTGGCGGCCGCGGCGAGCATGGGCATCTCGCCCCGCCCGGTGCTGATGAGCACGGCAGTGGCGGCCGCCGCCGCGTTCCTGACCCCGATCGCAACCCCGACGAACCTGATGGTGATGGGCCCCGGCGGCTATGCATTCAGCGACTACTGGAAGCTCGGCCTGCCGTTGTTGATCTGGTTCTTTTTTGTCTCCGTCTTTTATGTCCCTCTGGTTTGGCATTTCCGACCCGTATGAACCCCCACTGTCAACCTTGCGGCGGATACCAAATGGTTGCGCGTACATGCCTTTGACGCTACACGCAGTGGATGAGACGCGTATGCGGAATGACAAAATTCAACGTCACATCAAGCGGCTGGCCAGCTTGGCAAAACAGCGGCGAGCGGCCAACAATCACGGGCAAACATGGCCGTCCACTTGCCCTCGCCGGATCTGAAGTTTTCTAGAAGTCTTTTGCAAATACGGCCTTTGAATTGTTTTGGGAGGCAGACTGGTGGAACGAGCCGCGGAATCGCACAGCAGGAACGGATTTGGCGCGCGAGCCGGCTCCAGAGGCATCAGCGCATGTGGTCGCACGACTATCGCCTTGACAATATTGGCCCTCCCGCTGCTGGCGGCATGCCAGCCGAAATCTGAAGCCGCCGCCCCGGAGGTGCGTCCCGTGCGAACCGTCACGGTCGAGAAGCGCGAAGCTGGAACACCGGTAACTCTTACCGGTCGCATCGAGGCCGAGGACGAAGTGGCGCTGGCGTTTCGCATCTCAGGCCGCCTGCTCGAAAGCGACAATGAGCTTGGGGCCCGGGTGGAACCCGGGCAGGTGATTGCGCGCCTCGAACCTCAGAACGAGATGAACGCGCTGCGAGCCGCACAGGCCAACCTGGCAGCCGCCCAAGGACGATTGACCGAAGCGCGAAATCACTTTCAACGCCAGGACCGGCTTCTCAGGGACGGTTGGACGACGCGAGCGAACCATGATCAGGCGACGCAGGCACTGCAGACCAGCCAATCGCAAGTCGATGCCTCCGAAGCAGAGTTGAAGGCCGCTCATGACATGGTGGATTTTACAGAGCTCAAGGCCGATGCGCCGGGTGTCCTGACGGCGGTCGGACCGTCGGCGGGCGAAGTCGTGCAAGCCGGGCAAATGATTGTAAGACTTGCGCGCCGCGAGGGGCGCGACGCGGTTTTCGGCATGCCGGCCAACCTGATCCGCACCGCGCCCAGCGACCCGCAGTTCACAGTCAGCCTGGCGGACGATCCGAACGTGACCGCGCAGGGTCGCTTGCGTGAAGTATCGCCCCAGGCCGACCCGGTGACGCGAACTTTCGAAGTCAAGGTCGGCTTGACCAGTCCGCCGGAGGCGATGCGCCTTGGCGCCACCGTCAACGGTCGGATGGAAATGGAGGCCGCGCCTTTCATTGAAATTCCCGCCACGGGGCTGACGAGAATCAACCAGCAGCCCGCCGTTTGGGTCGTTGACCCTGCTAACCTGACCGTTGCAACCCGAAATGTCGATGTACTGCGTTTCGACCAGTCGACGGTTGCCCTTTCAGGCGGGCTCGACGTGGGCGAGATCGTGGTCACCGCCGGCGTCCAGGCCCTCCATCCCGGTCAGAAGGTCCGCCTGCTGGGGTCGGAGCGATGAGTGGGTTCAACCTGTCGGAGTGGGCGCTCAAAAATCGGTCCCTGACCGTCTTCCTGATGATCGTGGCCGTGCTCGCGGGCGCGTTGTCATATTTCAGGCTCGGCCGCGCAGAGGACCCATCTTTCGTCATCAAGACGATGATCGTTCAGGCGTCCTGGCCCGGCGCTTCCGTCGACGACATGCTCAACCAGGTTACCGAGCGGCTCGAGCGCAAGCTGCAGGAAACGCCGAAGCTGGACTTTCTGCGAAGCATCACGCGTCCCGGCGTATCGACTATTTTCGTCAATCTGAAGGGCAGCGCCACCGCGCAGGAAGTTCCCGACATCTGGTACCATGTGCGCAAGAGTGTCGGCGACATGCGCCACACCTTGCCGGCTGGCGTCGTAGGTCCGGGATTCAATGACGAGTTCGGAGACACATTCGGGACCATCTACGGCTTCACGGCCGACGGTTTCACCCATCGCGAACTCCGCGACTATGTGGAGGAAGTGCGTTCGACACTGCTGAGCGTACCGGACGTCTCGAAGATCGATATTCTCGGCGCCCAGGATGAGAGGATCTTCGTCGAGTTCTCGATGCAGGAACTCGCCACTCTCGGCATTGACCGCTCGGCGCTCGTCGCGGCTTTGACGGCGCAGAACGTGGTGCAGCCTGCCGGCACCATCCAGACCGGCAATGAAACGCTGTCGCTCAGGGTTTCCGGCGCGTTCGAGACCGAAGACGACATCCGGAACATCAACTTCGTCGTCGGCGGGCGAATGCTTCGCCTCAGTGACATTGCGCAGGTCCGGCGCGGCTTCGCCGAGCCTCCTCAACCGATGTTTCGCGTGAACGGTGAACCCGCCATCGGCCTCGCCATAGCAATGCGCGACGGTGGCGACATCCTCGCGCTCGGCAATAACATCGAGAACGCGATGAGAACGGCCACCGCCGGCCTGCCGCTCGGAATCACTGCGACGCTTGTGGCGGACCAGGCCGTGACGGTCGAGAACGCCATCGGGGAATTCATGACGTCGCTCTTGCAGGCGATTGCGATCATCCTGTTCGTCAGCTTCATCAGCCTCGGAGTTCGCCCCGGTCTCGTTATCGCCACGGCTATACCTCTGACGCTCGTTGTCGTGTTCTCGCTCATGGACATGACGAACATCGACATGCAGCGCATTTCGCTCGGTGCATTGATCATCGCGCTTGCGCTGCTGGTGGATGACGCCATGACCACGACCGACGCCATGGTCACCCGGCTCGCGGCGGGCGACGACAAGGTATCGGCCGCGACATATGCCTTCCGCACCTATGCGTTCGCGATGCTGGCGGGCACGATGGTGACCATCGCCGGATTCGTACCGGTGGGCTTTGCGGCGAGCGCCGCCGGCGAATACACATTCACGCTCTTCGCGGTCATTGGCATGACGCTCATCGTGTCATGGTTCGTCGCCGTCCTCTTCGCGCCGCTTCTAGGGGTGGCCATTCTCAAGGCGCCTGACACGAAGCAGTCGTCGGAGCCAGGCCCGGTGTTTCGGATGTATCGGAGGTTTCTCACCTTTGCTATCCAGGCGAAGTGGGTGACGATTGCGGTCACTATCGGGCTCTTCATCGCTTCGGTGCTGGCGCTTCCCCTCGTGCCGCGGCAGTTCTTCCCGTCGTCAGACCGGCCCGAGCTGCTTGTTGATCTCAGCCTGCCCCAAAATGCTTCGATCTATGCGAGCGAAAGCCTTGCCCGGCAATTCGACGCGGCCCTGAAGGGCGACCCGGACGTCGAGGGCTGGAGCACGTATGTGGGAAGCGGCGCAATCCGCTTCTACCTGCCACTCGACGTGCAGGGTTCGGACGACTCCTTCAGCCAGGCGGTTGTAGTCGCCAAGGATGTTCAGGCGCGCGACCGCATCCAGACCAAGCTGGAAAAACTTCTGTCGGAAGAGTTCCCCAAAGTCGTCGGCCGCGTGTCGCCGCTGGAGCTCGGACCGCCGGTCGGATGGCCGGTACAGTACCGGGTGAGCGGTCCGGATGTGGAAAAGGTTCGGGAAACCGCCCTCAAGCTCGCCGAGACCCTGTCGGCCAATTCGAATGTGCTGCTTGTCAGTTTCGAATGGATCGAGCCGTCGCGGCAAGTGCGTATCCGGATCGACCAGGACGAGGCCCGCCTGCTGGGTCTGAGCTCGCAGGCGCTCGCCGGCGTACTCAACACGGTCATAACGGGCTCGGCTGTAACCCAGGTTCGCGACGACATTTACCTGGTCGACGTGGTGCTCAGGGCGACCGACGAACAGCGCGTGTCGCTGGACACGCTGCGGACGGTCCAGGTTCCGCTGCCCAATGGCAGCACGGTTCCACTCAGTCAGTTCGCGTCCTTCGAGTATGAGCAGGATTATCCGCAGATTGTCAGGCGCGACAGGGTTCCCACGCTGACGGTGCAGGCCGACATCACCCGCGGCATGTTGCCGGAATCAGTGATAAGCGAACTGACGCCATCGGTCGACGCACTGGAGGCGTCCTTGCCGCCCGCCTACAAAATCGTTGTCGGCGGCGGGGTCGAGGAAAGCGCCAAATCGCTGGCGTCGGTGATGGCGGTGGTTCCTGCCATGCTGCTGATCATGCTGCTGGTCTTGATGGTTCAGTTGCGGAGTTTCCAACGCCTGATAATGGTGTTGACCGTGGCGCCGCTCGGCCTGATTGGCGTCGTAGCTGCACTGCTGATATCGGGTATGCCACTGGGGTTCGTTGCCATTCTCGGCATACTGGCGCTGATCGGCATGATTACCAAGAACGCAGTCATCCTGATCGACCAGATCGAATCCGAACGAGCGCAAGGCAAGGATGTCAGGCAGGCCGTCATAGATGCAAGCAGTACCCGGTTCCGTCCGATCCTGCTGACAGCAGTGTCAACCGTCCTTGGCATGATCCCGATTGCGCCTACGGTCTTCTGGGGCCCAATGGCTCTCTCGATCATGGGAGGGTTGCTGGTCGGCACCGTCCTCACGCTGATCTTCCTGCCTACGCTTTATGTAACCTGGTTCGACCGGAAAGGATCGAGCGCGGCCGCTGCCGGAATACCGAATGATCGCCGGCAAAAGGTCCTGGAGGAGCATAGGCCTTAGAGAAACTCCTGGAAGAGCGGAAACGTCCCTCGCTTCGTCATCCCAGGGCGGAGCCGAAGCGTAGCGAAGGCGCAGGCCCTGGGATCCATGCCTGAACATGAAGGCAGCTCGCGGCGGTCCAGAGTGCCAACTGCCTCGCCCACGATGAGTGTTCCGGCATGGATCCTCGGGTCAAGCCCGAGGATGACGATGCGGGGAGGTGTTCGGCCAATCTCAAGCTCAGGACACCAGTCTCAACGTTCAGAAAGCAACCGCCGCGTCATTGGCCAGATAGATCGCAAGGAAATAGGATAGAACATAGAGCGCGTATGTCTGGCCGTTGCCTGTATAGATTTTTCGCACCCACTCGGCTGCAGCAAGAGTGCTGCTCGAGACTCCCTGCCACAGGACCGTCGCAACGGGCGGCAATTTCCAGCCAGCAAGAGCGCGATTGTCGATGAAAAATCGCGCGAGATTTCTTCTATCGACCATGCCGCCTCGCAGCATGACCCAGGACAGCGCGAACAGCGCTGCGGCTGCCATGACGGCGACCATCATGACCGGCACTGGATTCCAATAGCCGTAGATTGTCTCGAGGGACATCCCTTGCCACACCAACGTGGAGGCAAACTGCGGATCGATTGCGGCCGATACTGGATCGATCAGGAGTTTTGGGAAGAAGGATAGAACAAAGATGCCCGCAATCAGAACGAATTGCGGCAGGAGCAGCAGCACCGGCGCATCATCGATATTCGCTTGACCGGTCTTGCGCTGGCCGAAGAACAAGCCGCTGACGAGGCGGATCATGTAGAAGAAGCCAAGAAACGTGGCAAATGCCCCGCATAGTGCAAGGACATACCACCCCTTGTCAGTCATCGCGCTGAGCAGAAGCCATTTGCCGCCAAAACCCATCAGCGGCGGTAGTCCCGACATCGCAACGACGGCAATCAGCACGGTAATGAAGCTCATAGGCATGTTGCGCGCAAGGCCGCCGGTCTCGGTGAAGCTTCGCGTGCCGGTGCGCAGGATGATCCCGGCGACAGCCAGAAAGAGAATGCCCTTCACCATCATGTGATTTGCGACAAGGTAAAGCGCTGTCACCCAGCCAAGATGGCTCATCAAGGCGACCGCCGTGACGATATAGCCGAGCTGGCTCATGCTGGAGAAGGCAAGCAGACGTTTGAAATCATTCTGTGTAATCGCGATCAGCGCGCCGGCGATAGTGGTGAGCATACCCACCCATGCCATGACATGCGCGAGCTCCAGGCCCGCCTGCGAGCGGATCGCCAGATAGGTTCCGATAAGGAGACCGAAGATCGGAACCTTGCTGACAACGGCCGAAAGCATCGCCGTGAAGTCGTCATCGGCCTCGGCATAGGCGCCGGGAAGCCAGATATGCACACCGATGGCGCCGGCCTTTATCAGGAAACCAGCCGCCAGCAGGACAAAGGCAATGGTCGCTTCCGGGCCGCGTGTAACAAGCGCTGACAGATCGGTGGTGCCGCTGATCGCGGCAAGGCTTGCAAATCCTGCCAGCAGGAAGAAAGCCGCGAGCAGCGAGAAGAGCAGGAAGGTGAGGACGTGCTGACCGCCGCCCCTGCCTTTGGCGATCAGGAAGCAGGATGAGAGGGTGATGATCTCCCAGCTAAAAAAGAACTGAAGGCTGGTCGAGGACCGCAGCAGCGCCATGATCGAAAGCAGAAGGACCGCAAGCAGCGGATAATAGCCCGACCGAATGTCGTCGCGGTAAAGGCTCGCCGAGGCGACCACGAGACCGCCAACCAGAAGCAAGGTGGCAAAGAGCCCGGCGATTCCGTAGGCCTCTCGCGACAACCATGAGCCTACCATCAGCACGGCGAGCAGCATCAATATACCCTTGAACCGGCCCGGCAGGCGATCAAGGGCATAAAGGACCGCACCGACAGCGAGCGATGCGAACAACCACGCCTCGCCGGCGCCCGACATCCGCGCCGCAGCGTAGCCCGCCGCCGACAGAAGAGCGGCCATGCAGATGACAGGCAAAAGCGCTGTGGCGTCGGACGCTGGTACCGTTTCATCATCGCAAGGCCGCAACACTTTGGAAAACCACCGGAACATGTAGGCTGCCTCGAGCAACGAACCAGCCAGGACCACGGCGACCCAATACAGTTTGCCAGCGCTGGTCAGTTGCATGACCAGTTCCCATTTTGCCCAGAAACCCGGGAAAGGCGGCAAACCAGCGATGGCAACCAGGAAAAGGGCGAACATGCCGATCAAAAGCGGACGCTGCGCGATGCTGGTGAGCGCGTCTACATTGTCGCGCCTGATGATGTGGGCAAACCAGAACAGGCCCGCTTTGGCAAAGAGATGGTTGACGAAGAGTCCGCCAACAACGAGCGGGATCGATGCATCGGCACCGACGGCTCGCAGAAGGGCCAGCGCCATGACGAGAAGCCCCATCTGGCCGACCGAGGAATAGCCGAGCAGCCGCTGGATCCTGGTTTGCGATAGGCCGATCAGGTTGGAGAACAAGAACGTCAAGCCGCCCGAGAGTGCGATGATGCCCAACTGGCTCTCGAACAGCGGCAGGAGCTTCAGCAAATTGAAGAACACGCCGGCGGACACGCCGACTGAGAGAATTGCGGCGACACCGCTCGGCGCCGTCTCATAGACATCGAGCGCCCAGCCATTCGCTGGAAACGGCTTCAATTCGATGATCAGGCAGGAAAGGACAAGCATCAGAGCCGTGGCGCCAATGGGTCCCGCAATCGTGCTACGCGCGGCAATCAGCTCATCGATATTCAGCGTTCCGGTGACATTGTAGAGCAGCATCGCGCCAAGGAGCATGAAGGTGGAGGCAACAACCGTCGCCATGATGTATTTGAAAGCCGCCGCGATCGCGGCGGGCGACCGCTCCAGTCCAAGCAGGCCATAGGTCGCGATCGACACGATCTCGAGGAACACGAACAGATTGAACAGGTCGCGAGTCATCACCATGCCGTTGATGCCCATGACGAGGATCAGGTACAGCAACTGCGGGACGTAGTTTCCACGCAGGCGATCCCACATCTGCAGCGCGCCGAGGAGCGCGACGAGATTGACGCCGAAGGTGATGAAGCCTTCCCAGAGCCCAAACCGCAGATTGATCGACACCGGCGGGAGCGAGCCTGCCGTAAGCACCTCGATGGCCGGTCTGCCCTCGATCAGGCCGGCGAGCGACACGCCGCTTACTGCAGCCATTCCGGCCAGCGCCGTCACGAAACCGAGGGTGAGCCAAACCTTGCCAAGCCGATAAAGGAGGGGGATGAGGAACCCGCCGCCCAGTCCGAGCAAGAAGATATTCAGTGGATGAAAGAGGCTCTCTACCATTTCGATTCCGTGAAGGCGTCAATCGAAAGCGTCTTCTTCGCGGCATAGAGACGTATTGCGTATGAGAGCATGATGGCCGTCACAGAAAGGCCGATGACGATGGCCGTAACCACGAGAGCTGATGGGATCGGGTCGATTGCCCGCTGACCGGCTTCGGCCTTGCTGAGGGCCGCATCGATGATCGGTGCGGTTCCGCCTGTGACATAGCCCATGGCGACCATGACGATATGCAATCCCGTGTCGATCAGTACAAAGCCGATGATGATGCGCATGATATTGCGCTGGGTCAGCATGCCCCAGAGGCCCGTCAGGGTGAGGATGAAGCCGGTGGTCAGAAGAATGGTGGAAACGGGCAGACCTGTAGTCATCTCCTGCTCCTGAAGCCGTCAATGATCACGCTGAGTTCCGCGCCCACCTTGATGCCAAGCAAGGCCGAAATCAGAGGGATGGCGCCAGCACTGATGAACGAGCCGAATTCGCCGGCCGGCAGAAAACGTCCGTCGAGAAACCCGCCTGCAAATATCAGCCCGAGGATGCCGATCGAGACGTAGAATACGCCGGCGAGGGATTCGACGACGCTGAGTGCGGCTACGTTGAGGGTCGCGCCGGGCCGCGCCAGAAGCAATAGCATCACCCCGGAGGCTACGATCGCGCCGCCCTGGAAACCGCCGCCGGCGGAAAGGTGGCCGTTCACGATGACATAGGCGCCGAATGTGAATATCAGCGGCAGCAGGACCTGCGTACCCGTCGCTACGATCTCACTGGCATCCCGGCGCTCGACGGCGTCGCTCTGGGCTTCGTCAGGTTCATCGGCGCTCTGCTTCAAGAGCAGGCCGACGCTCGCTGCAACCATGAACAGAACCGCCACCTCGCCCAGCGTATCGAAGCCGCGATAGGTGATCAGGATGGCCGTGACGATATTGGCGGCGCCGAGTTCGATGGGCCCTTGCGTGACGTAGTGCTCGGCGAGCGGCCGAAGCGCCTGCGCCTCGGTGTAGTCCCCGACCAGGCGGGCGAAGACCAGCGCGAACAGGATGACGACCAGAAGCACAACGGCGCTCCGGGTCATGGAGCGCTCTCCCGTGGTGCTTCGTTTTCGGCCAGCGCGTCGAGGTTTGTCGAGGGCGTCATGGGCGTACGGATGAGATAGGCAGCCCGTGACAAGGCATGCGAGGATATAGGGTTGGTCATCAGTACAAAATAGACGGCCAGGGCCAACTTGAAGCTCCATCCAGGGTGATAGAACGCAAGCCCCGTCAGCACCAAAGCATTGCCGAGTGTAGTCGCCTTCGTGCCGGCCTGGATGCGGGTAAAGGCATCCGGCATACGCAACAAGCCAAGGCCGGCGGAAAACAGGAACACCGCGCCGGCCAGGATGAAGAGGCTGCCGATCAATTCGGTCACGCCTCGGCTCCCCCATTGCCGGTCTTGCGAATGGCATAAAGGAAGATGAAGGTTGCCAGGCCAGAGCCGATCGCGGCCTCCGCCATTGCCACATCAGGCGCGGCTAGAAGCAGGAACGACACCGCCGCAAACAGGCTCGCAAGGCTGGAGCTTACCATTGCGGCCATCAAATTCCGTAGGGACACTGCCAGCACGCCGCTGACAACAATGCCCACACATACAAGCAGGATGAGCAACTCGAGCATCAAAGCCCCCTTTCGAGGAAGCGCGCTATCGCCAGCACGGCCAAAAAGCTCAGCAGCCCATAAACAAGGGCCACGTCGATATAGACGAATCGTCCCGAAACATGGGCATAGAGCGCAATCAGCGAAATCGAAATGACGGTGAGCATGTCGACGGCGACGATGCGGTCGACCAGCGTCCGGCCAATGATTAGCCTGATCATGGTGAACAGAATCGCGAAGAAGACAAGCACCGCGGCTATCTGGAGAATGGTCTCAGCCAAAGACTTTCTCCAGGTGCTTTTCGAATGGCAGGACCAAGGTCTCCGTCGCCTTGTCGATATCGGTCGACTGAACGTCGAGCCAATGGATGAACATCGTCTCGTCCTTGATGTCGATAACAAGAGAGCCGGGAGTGAGCGCGATGGAATTGGCGAGCGCCAGCCGGCCGATCGGAGATTTGAGGCGCGTGCGCACCTTGACGATCCCCGGCTTGATGTCGATGCGCGGCGAATAGACGTAACCCATCATGATGATGTTTGCCTTCACCATTTCGACGACGAAAGTTCCGCTGTAGGCCAGGAAGTGATAAAGCCCGCTCGGCGTCCAGCGGATCTGTCTCCAGGCGTCGCTGCTCGACGAGAAGACATAGGCGAGCCCGAGCGTGATCAGCGCGCCGGTCAAAGCCACCTCTATGGCCAGCGTGGCGTTGGCGACCATCCAGACGACAAAAAGCACGAGCCATAGGCCGAACATGCCCCGTGGCGCGAACGACGACGGTCCTGCTCCACTGCTCATCTTGCGATCCACTACAATCCAACTAGCCGCGACTGAGGGAGAAATGACCGATCTCCAGCAGGACGTCCGGAATCCCAACCGCTGCGAAGAAGGCGGCAGCCATGGATATCCAATGGCCATTGGGAACGGGAGCCAACTCCAGGAGGATCCCGCTATCGGTTGTGCGCATCTTGCAGCAGCCCCTTCGAGAAAGGCAGTTCAGCTCAGCCCGCCCCTCGCGTGAGACGACGTCCCACGCGAACCTCCCGCCGACTTTCCAGCGCAACTCCGTCATATTTCATCGACGAATGCAAGCACACAGCGTGGTGGTTCTTCGGGTTGTGCCATAGAATCATGTTCAACCGGAAATGTGTCGCTTGCGTTGTCGGCATTGTCGCGTCGCCCGACCTGGCAAGGCCGGAAAAATCGGGCGACGGCGAGACGGCCCGGACACTTGAGAAATAGTTCAGGCCCGGAGTATAGCGCTTTTGGCCGCCAAAATTTCTTCTGCTGCAATGACTGGTCTACTTTATCCGAGCAACAATGCTCCGACGAGATTGCGCCTCAACCCTGGCCTAAGTTTGGGTTGGTTACCTTGACCGGCCAACCCGACGTACATCCACCACACGACCACTGCTCCGACGCACTGCTATCTCATACCGATTGCGGCCGCGCCACGCCCGGTAAACGAAATGCCTTCCGCTGCAGTTCATCCTCCGAACGTCCCGAAATCCGCGATTGCGTATGCGTCGGGCGCCCTCCGCGCAGCTAATCGCCCTTCCGCTGTTGAGACTGGAGCCGATTCTGATGTTTATGCTGACGGCTTCAGCGGGCGTTGGCAAAGCGATAGGGGTGATCAACAGCGCCAGAATGAGCGTAAGCGATGTGAAAGAAATCCGGGACACACTTACTCTCCTCAACGAAGGCTGCTGCTGTGTGACATGACTAACTGCGTTGTCTTCCATGAAATATCCAAGCTTCCGTCGCAGCCGCGGGAACGCGCTCTATTCTGACCTGCCAGCCTGGATGTTCGGGCCCGCCGGGTGATGAATTGAGTTTAGCTTGAGCCTTTCCGGCTGTTCAGTCCAGACTTTGTTGACGCACTCAAGGGCGAGGCCGTTCTGAACGTTCAAGCGCCTCTTGGAGCATCGGACCCAAAAGCGGGAACCGGTTTCGGGGAAAATCCGACGCTCAAACAAAGAGATAGGCAGCAGTGTCGATTCCATCGGTGCGTCCGCTGCTCTGGCTTGAGGGACGCAGGGTTTCTACGCGCCTACGCCTGGCTTGCCTTTGTCGTCTGCGCAGCGACCGTACTGCTGGCCATCTTCGACAGACGGTTGGACCCCAACTTTCCGCGCCGATGGCGTGACGGTGTGGCTGAGAGTTTCTTTTCCATCATGTCGGTGGTCGCAGGCAAGCCATCCGGTCGAAGGAATGTTTTTGGTTGGATCGGGCGGGTATGGCAGGGCCTCTGGCTCGTATGCGGAATTGCCGTGGTTGCATTTGTTACGTCATCAGTGACCAGCGTAATGACCACTCTTTCGCTGGCCAACCAAATCAACAGCCTTGCAGATCTTCCTGGCAAGCCTGTCGGTGTCCTCATCGGCAGCGTGTCGGAGGATTTTGCGCGCGACTCCGGCTTCGACTTGCATACGTTTGCGAACATGGACGAAGCTGTGGCCGCTTTGGCGGATGGTGGTATCGCGGCAATTGTCGGCGATGCTCCCGTGCTGGAATACCATACTCACACGCACCCCGATCAACGGATCGATGTCATCGGGGGCATCTTCGAGCAAGCCAAATATGGCTTCGGGCTTCCGCGCAATAGTCCGTTGACAAGGCGGCTGACCCTCGAACTTCTGGGTGCACATGAGCGCGGTCTCATCGAAGAACTACACGCCAAATATTTCGGCGAATTGCCATGACCGCGCGTCGGGCCGCATTGCCGCGCGGCTGACGCCGCGGCCTAAGCCGAGGTCGTGCGACGCAAGTGGCTGCCGGCCCCGCGGCCGTGCGACGGTTCATCACCGGCGAGTCCTCATACCAGGCATCGTCGATTGTGGGCGGTGTTGATTTTAGACTGCTGTGATGGTGGTAGCTACTACTGCCGCGTCCTCTAAATACCAATCACCTGGTCCAGCAATTCTTGCGGAGATACGCAGAGCCAATGAGCTACAGCGTCCCTTGCGCGTCCGACAGGACGCGGCGCCCGCAGGTATCCACGCTCTTGGATGCGGCACTGTTACAAAAAAGAAACGGCCCGCGACCCGAAGGTCGCGAGCCAGTCCCCCTTCGTCATTCAGCCCTGAAGCTGATTAGAAGTTACGCTGCAGGCGGATCCATCCACCCCATTGATCGTCATCGTCGTCGAAAACGTCGTCGTCGTCACTGAAGTTGTCTATGTAGTCAATTTCCGGCTGGATCTTGAAGCCGGGAACCACTTCGTAGTCGATGTTCGCAGCGACAGCGAAGTCCTCTTCCGCACTGTAAGAAATCTGAAGGTTGAACGAAGCCTGAGGCAGAAACTGCCAGGCGCCGCCACCCCAGACTGCCCATTCGCCATTCCACGGGCCGTAATAGTTCAGGTCGCTGATCGTGAAAGGGTCACCAGTTACAGCATCGGTAAGGACAAATTCGTCATCCGATTTCACGCCGCCCATGACCCAAAGGGACAATGTTTCGGCCACCTTGACGTCCAAGCGCGCCTTCCCGGCAAACTGTTCGAAGACCGCGTCGTAGCCGGCGACCGCCGTGATCCCGCCCCAGCCGCCAGTCCAACCGAGGCCCACTACGACGTGCGGAACATAGCTGTCCAGAGTGTAGAGGTCGGATTCGAGGGGGACTGCCACACCATTAATGTTGATTGTTGCATCATCATCCGAGCCACCACCCTCTTCGAGGGCGACCGCGGCCGTAAAGCCATTGCCTCCGACCCAGGTGTAGGCGAGTTGGAGAGTGTCAAACGGACCGTATGAAATGCCGGTCGGCGCGTCGTTGATGATATTGCCCGTATAGCCGGTGAAGGTCGAGAACAAAGAGTCGGTCTTACCAGCGCGGAAGCCGCCAAGTTCGAGGTAGGCATGCTCAACATTGAAGAAGGGGTCCTCAGTAACGACGGGCCCATCAGAAAATCCGTCGTTATCAAAGTCGGCAAGTGCCCCTTGGTTCGTGTCCCATTGGAAGTTCGCCGCAACGTAGGCGCGCAGCGTGCCGAGCTCGGTTTCCGAACGGGCATCGACGCGGAGCTGGAAGCGGGCGACCTTGTTCCAAGTATCATCGGTGAACGGTCTGGTCGACCATTGTCGCTCTCGAGGAAGTCGAGCTTGTCGATCGATTGCAGACCGTTGATGTCACCCATGCCGATATCGTAGCGCATATAACCGCTGACTTTCAGGCAGGTTTCTGTGCCTGGCATGTAGTAGAAGCCGGCGCCGTATACGTCGCAGACGCGAACGTATTCGACCGGCTCCGGCTCGGCGACGACGACCGCATCGGCGGCGCGCGCCCCGGAGACTGCGACCAGGGCCGCAGCGGAGCCGAGAAGAAGGCTCTTGATGTTCATTTTCTGACCTCCAGTCAAAGTTAAAAACGGGTCTGGGTTTTTTGCTGAAGGACAGCGTTCCCTGCCCCATCCCCAATGGCGAAAAAGACGCGCAATGCGCTCCTTCTTCATTGCCGACTTTTACCGATGCTGTTTGCCCGTTCAACAGGGATCGGGCATTTCCGGTCGCGGTCCATCCGCTATGCCGCAAGCCTGTTGCACAAATGACACGATTTCGCCCAGCTTGTTTACTCCCTGCTAACCGTCCGGGGCGCGCAGGGCGGCATTTGCCTGCAAGGCGGTGCTTGCCTGACCTGAATTGGCCGCGAGAGCCGGCGAATTGTGGACGGCTCTACAGCACCACGCGTCCTTTCGAACCCGCAAAGGACGCTGTCACGCTTTCAATCTCCCCATCGTGCTTTCCAATTTTCGAGCAGATGCGGTAGCAACCTTGCCGGCCGGCGGGCGCGCGGCAGTTCCGGCCGCGCGCCGAAAAAAGGCGAGGCCTTGACGAAGCCTTGGAAAACCGCCATTTCACGCGCCGTGGAGAGGTGGCCGAGTGGTCGAAGGCGCTCCCCTGCTAAGGGAGTAGGCCCCAAAAGGGCCTCGTGGGTTCGAATCCCATCCTCTCCGCCACCTTCGTGATTTTACTGCATTTTTTTTATCACAGAATGCGGTCTTGCCCGCCGAATACCGCCGCGCGTCACAGCCAAGTCACGGCAATTTTCCATCGAGCCCAGGCGAATTTCGAGCGGCTTTGACGAACGCAATCCATGCCGATGTTCACGATTCTGACTGGAGGTCAGAAAATGAACATCAAGAGCCTTCTTCTCGGCTCCGCTGCGGCGCTCGTCGCAGTTTCCGGTGCGCGCGCCGCCGATGCGGTCGTCGTCGCCGAGCCGGAGCCGGTCGAATACGTTCGCGTCTGCGACGTATACGGCGCCGGCTTCTACTACATGCCAGGCACAGAAACCTGCCTGAAGATCAGCGGTTACATGCGCTATGACATCGGTGCGGGCGACATCAACGGCCTGAAGTCGATCGATAAGAAAGACTTTATCGAGAGCAACTTTGCCGACGAAAGCACAAACGACACCTATTACAAGCGTGCCCGCTTCCAGCTCCGTGTCGATGCCCGCTCGGAAACCGAGCTCGGCACCCTGCGCGCTTACGGCGCCTTCAACTTCCAGTACGACACGAACAAAGCGACTGGCGATTTTAATGGCGATGTCGCCGATGGCGGTAAAGATGATGAGGTTGTCGTTACAGCCGCCCATGAGCACGAAATCGCAGACGCCTACATCGAGCTCGGCGGCTTCCGCGTCGGCAAGACCGACTCGCTGTTCTCCACCTTCACCGGTTATGGAGGCGATGTTATCGATGACGCGCCGGACGGCCTCTCCTACGGTCCGTTCGACACCCATCAGATTGCTTACACCTTCAATGCGGGCAACGGCTTCTCTGCCGCGATCGCCCTTGAAGAGGGCGGCGGCAAAGACGATGACGCAACGATCACGATTGATGGTGTGTCCAGGGATGTCGTCGAAGACCTGTACACCTTGGACAGCTTCCTTCCGCACGTCGTAGGCGGCATCGGTTATACCGGCGGCTGGGGCGGCGTTTCGGCCGTTGTCGGTTACGAGCGGTATTTGAAGAGGTTGCGGTCAAGGGCCGTCTGGACGTGAAGGCGACCGAAGCGTTGTCTCTCTTCGTCATGGCTGGCTGGAAATCGGATACCGACTACACCGTTACCGTTCCTACTGGTACAAACGCTGGCACGTCCGTCGTGGTCAGCGGGCTGAACTACTACGGCCCATGGGGTGGCGACTGGGCGATCTGGGGTGGTGGCACTTGGCAGGTTACGCCCAAGGCTGCGATCAACCTTCAGCTCTCCTATACTGAATTCGAGGATTTCGCCGTCGCCGCGAACGTAGCGTATGAGCTCGTTCCTGGCTTCACGATCACGCCTGAAGTTGCCTATCTCGACAACTTCGACGTCGCCGACACCGACCAGTGCGGCGGTTTCCTCCGTTTCCAGCGCAACTTCTAATGCGCTTGATCGCATGACATGATTGGACAGCCCGGGACGCTTCATCCCGGGCTGTTTCCTTTTTTCAGGCAGCGTTAGCGGAGCGGCCGATGAGAGGAGGGAAACGGCGCGAGTGCACGTAGACACAAGCAATCGGCGGGCGGCGCCAATTGTTTATCTGGATTTCCGGGAAGTATTAGTCCCCCCTCTTCCGACAGGCGAGGCCTCAGGAAAATCCGGGTGGAATTCGTCAATCTTGTACGGACGACACAGGATAAAAGCAGCACATGGTAAGCACTGGTCAAAGCGAGTTTGGTCTTCAACCTCTTACCTACTCCACGAGTTATGGAGGCGGCTCTGCTTTTGCCGGAAGAATGTTCAACGTAGTTGAAAGCTATTCCGTGACTGTGTTGTTTGACAAATACAAGAACATACTGTGGGAAGACGGAAACCATAAATATAATGTCACCTCGTTCATCGGAGAATTGAACGAGATAGTGCTTGGAGAGCGCTTCAGCGCCTTCGACCAAGGCACTCTCGACGACCTCATCGGCAAACTACGTGAACGCGGCAACAGCAACGCCACCATCAACAGGAAGATGGCTGCGCTGAGCAAATTGCTGCGCAGCATCTCCGTTAGCGCGTTACTTGCGCAAGGCTTTCTCTGAACAGGACCCCTCTACGTCCTGCACCTTTTCCTGCACCCTCTTCGCGCGCTGATGCGGTGTCACCGGGCCCTGATGCTGTCGAATGATCGGCGCCCAAACGCTTCGTGAGCTACGATCCGTCGTCCGCCGTAACGGACACATGGTGGTGGGATGGCCCGATCTGTTCAGCGAATTTTGCGAAGTCGGCTGTCTCAAGAGGACCGTCTACAGTTCAGGATTTTTCGGTCATCTAACCATTCGAAACTAATCATAGAAGGTTCCCTCCTTCTGCATCATGGTCCGCCCGATACCGAGCCGCGAACCGCAGGTAATAGCCAGGCACACCATAGTACCCGCTCCGCCGGATCCAAGCTCGCCTGTCCAGCGCCTGCGGCTTTGTGTTGGCTCGCGACCCTCTCCGCGTCCAGTGCAAGTTCGGGAACGGCGCTGCTCTTGGCGAATGCGATCGTTTGGTCCTTTCCGGGCGTACGATAGACCATGCGATAGGTCGCAAGGGGTCGACAACGAATGATCGTCGAATTCAAACGATGCCCAGGATACTGGTGAAATTTTGGCCACT
>CAWEYO010000024.1:0-81228 GCA_963813315.1 uncultured Alphaproteobacteria bacterium
CCCAGATGTTACTTCCTGTTTTGGCGTCGATGAGCTGGACATTGATGCGGACTGAATTGCCCTCTCGGCGGACGCTGCCTTCGACCACGTAGTGGACATTCAACTGCTCAGCGATCTCGTTGATGTCGAGGGATCGATCCTTGAAGGAGAACGAGGAATTGCGGGCGATGACGAGGAGCCCAGAGATCTTCGAGAGATCGGTAATAAGATCGTCTGTGAGCCCTTCGGCGAAGTAATCCTGCGCCGGTTCGTCACTAAGATCGCCAAACGGCAATACAGCGATGGAAGGCTTGCCCGCCGCCAAATCGCCCGTGTCGGGACCATCGCCCCGAAGAAGCGCAATTGCCTGCGGCCAAACCGTCAGCGCAACCACTGCAGCCAGAACAAGGAATAGCGCCGCAGCGCCGATCACAGGCCATCGTCGAGAGCGCGACTTGCCGGTGCCTGGGGCCTGCTCCAACACCACGCGATAGGCGCGCACAGGCTCGGCAATATTCTTGAGATGCCGCTCGCCCAGCGACTTGAAAGCCAGGCCGAGCTTGTTGCGTGCCTGATCGTAGGCCGTTCCGGGATGACAATACCGCCGGGATCGTTACCCCCTCCAGCCGGGCTGCGATGTTGACACCGTCGCCGTAGAAGTCATCCTTGTCGATGATCACGTCACCCAAGTTGATCCCTATGCGGAACACGATCCGGGTATCTTCGGGAAGGTCGAGGTTCTGCCGTGCGACGATCCGCTGAATTTCGACCGCGCATGCCACCGCATCGACGACGCTGGCGAATTCGACTAGCGCCCCATCGCCTATGAGCTTGACGACGCGGCCGTGGTACCCATCGATCAACGGTTCGATGAATTCGCGGCGAAGCGCCTTGAGCCGGGAAAGTGTGCCCGTCTCGTCCAGGCCCATCAGGCGGCTGTACCCCACCACGTCGGCGGCGAGGATAGCGACCAACTTCCGTTCCAGATGTTGAGCCTGTTCCACTGGGCAGAATTATAAGGAAAGCCCAGTGGCAAGACCATACACACCGGCCGACGAGAGCTAGCGGCAAACGGTCCTTCTCCGATGAGGTACGTTACAAAATCGGCTACGAGCGTTCGCCTTGAATTCCGAAAAGGTGATGTTCGACGTTGTTCGGAATGTCGGCTCCACCCCCCCCCTCTCCTTCCCTCTCCCCCTCCCCTCCCTCTTCTCCCCTCCTTCCCCCTCCCCCCCCCCCCCTCCCCCTCCCCTTCGCCCCCCCTTCCCCTCCCCCCCCCTCCCCTCCTCCTGCGCAACTGTCTCGTTCCCCGGCGTCGGCGGGAACGACCGTTCTTACCCCTTTACGGATGTTCCTTCGACGCGCGTCGGAGGTGCAGACCTGACCCAATCTAGGCCTCCGACCTGTTGGACAGGTCGAAGAAAGGCCAATACAATCTCTGCTACGCACCATTCTGCAACGCGGTTTCACCACATGGCCGAGAAACTCGCCCAACGCCGCCTTGCTGCCATCATGGCCGCCGATGTGGTCGGCTATGGCCGGCTAATGGAGCAGGACGAAGCGGGCACGCTTGCCGCTCTCAAGAGCCGTCGAAAGGAGGTACTGGAGCCGGCGATTGCCCGCTATCAGGGTCGCATTTTCAAGGTCGCCGGCGATGGCGTGTTAGCGGAGTTCAGTAGTGCCGTGAATGCCGTGCATTGCGCGGTCGAATTGCAGCGCGGGATGACTGCCGCCAATGCGGGTCTGCCCCAGGACCGACGTATTGTCCTGCGCATCGGCGTTAACCTCGGCGACGTCATGGTTGAGGGCAGCGATCTCTATGGTGATGGGGTCAATATTGCGGCCCGCCTGGAAAGCATAGCCGAACCGGGAGGCATCTGCATCTCGGCGAAAGTATATGATGAAATCAGGCACAAGCTCGAACTTGTCTGCGATGATCTTGGTGAACAGCTGCTAAAAAACATCGCGACGCCTGTCCGCGCTTTCCACATCAGAGACATCGGCGAAGCCAGTGCCGTCGAAAGTTTGCCGGTCCCCTTGAAGCCCTCGATCGCCGTCCTGCCGTTCAGCAACATGTCAGACGATCCGGAGCAGCGATATTTCTCGGATGGCGTGACCGAAGATATTATCACAGAATTGTCGCGCTTTCGGTCGCTGTTCGTGATCGCGCGAAATTCCTCGTTCCAGTATCGCGACAGAGCTGTCGACGTCCGACGCGTAGGTCAAGAACTCGGCGTGCGCTACGTCGTCGAGGGCAGCGTGCGGAAAATGGATGGCCGTGTCCGGATCACGGCGCAACTGGTCGACGCTGAGACAGGCAATCATCTGTGGGGCGAACGCTACGACCGAAGCATCGACGAACTGTTTAAGGTTCAGGACGAAGTAACTCGCACCATCGTGGCGACGCTCGTCGGACGGCTGGAGTTTGCAGAAGTCAAAGGCGCAGAAGGCAGGCGCACCGGAAACCTGACGGCATATGACATGTTCCTCCGCGGCGTCGTACGCATGCGGGGCTATGCCGCCGTAGACAATCAGCGCGCCCGCGAACTGTTCGAACAGGCCGTAACTCTCGATCCGGAATTTGCGGCCGCCCATGCCCTTCTCGCTATGTCCCTACTGATGGAGCACCGTTTCGATGCCGCACCCGATCACATCAAGAGCCGGGCCCTCAGCATAGCGTTGAGAGCTGTTCAGCTGGACCCAAGTGACGGCCGGTGTCATCAGTTTCTTGCTCAAGCGTATCGCTATCGCGGCAATTTCGACCGGGCACTCTCGCATTTCGAGCAGGCGATTGCGCTCAACCCGAACGATGCAAACGCCATCACACAGATGGGTTATGCGCTTGCCATCGTCGGCCGCGCGGAGGAAGGCGTTGAACTGATCCGCCAGGCGATGCGGCTCAATCCTCTGCATCCCGACTGGTATTGGAACGATTTTGCAATCGCGCTCTATGCTGCGCGACGCTACGAGGAGGCCTTGAATGCCAACCGGAAATTCGAAGGTCGCATGATATACTGGCCCATGGCGCGTGCAGCCGCATGCCTGGCCCAGTTGGGACGGCTGGACGAGGCTCGTCAGCAGGCCACCGAAGTGTTGAAGCTGAAGCCCGATTTCCGTCTGGCATCCGAGAAGCTGGCGTACAAAATCGAGCCGACGCCGAGCATGTGTTTGACGGCATGCACAAGGCGGGACTGCCGGATTGAGATTCGATGGCGGCGATAGTTTGCATTTGCCGTGCTTCCCCAACAATTTGACCTACCTCTCGGTCAACATGTTGGGCTCCCCGCTGTCGGCCCCGGATGTAATGCGGCAAATTCCTGCGCTCCCGGATATACGTCCGATCCAACGCGTATCGTTCAAATTCGACCGAGGATACCCGTGACCCGAAAGACCTGGAATGCCGTCGACGACTACATTGCCGAGGAACTGATCCCTGCCGATCCGGCGCTCGAGGCTGCACTCGAGGCCAATCGCGACAATGGCCTTCCCGCGATTGACGTATCGCCGGCGCAAGGCAAGCTGCTCAACCTGATGGTCCGGATAAACAAGGCAAAGCGAATCCTGGAAATCGGTACGCTTGGCGGCTACTCCACCATCTGGATGGCCCGTGCGCTGCCGACTGACGGCAAGATCGTGACGCTGGAGCTCGACACGCATCACGCCAAGGTGGCGCGAGCGAATATCAAGCGGGCAGGGCTCTCCAAGCTGGTGGACCTGCGCGTGGGCCCGGCGCTGGACTTGCTGGCGATGCTGAGCGGCGAGGGCGCAGGGCCGTTCGACCTTATCTTCATCGACGCCGACAAGCCGAACAACCCGAATTATCTCTCCTGGGCGATGAAGCTGTCGCGGCCGGGCACGGTAATCGTCTGCGACAACGTCATCCGCGACGGGAATGTCATTAGGAAGGACAGCCGCGACGAAAGCGTGCAGGGCGCGCGGCAGCTTTCTCGTTCATCGGCAAGGACAAACGTCTCGAAGGCACGGCGATCCAGACCGTCGGCGCCAAGGGCTATGATGGTTTTGCCATTGCAATCGTCAGCTGAGCGTCGCTCGTAGCGTCCCATCCATCATATCCCGTCAGTGGTTGGGGCTCGTCACTGCTCATTTGTCGTCTCCGGTTCCCGGTTCAGCGGTGCCGCATCGAAGAGTATCGCCGTACGCGATTGTCTGGTTGCCGCAGGCACAAGTGCAGTACCCCGGCGAGCCATACCAAATCCGTTCACAGACAAGTAATGTGCCGGGTCTATTCCCTTTAAAATCGGTAATGTTTGGCACATAGTCGAGATTTATTACAAAATGAACGTTGTTCTTGATAATTATGTAACAATATGTTACGATTGTCAATAGATAACTTTATGTATTGTTGTGAGTATTTAAATGGGTAGAGGATATGACCTACAAAATCTTCGTTCCGAATATCGGCAGTATGGACGAAGCGATCCCGTTTTATCTCGACGTGCGTAACTCGATTGAAATGCAATACGGGCGAAAGGCAGCGCAGGAGTTTGGTAATAGCGTTCGCGTCATCGGGGTTGACGCAGACGGTACGATCCATGTTCACCTCCATGCGAACGTCAACACCGAACGGATGCAAAGACGGTTCGAGGAAGCGGCGCGGATTGTCCAGTCGGCTAGAGCTGGTGATATGCGCGGTCTATATCGATACAAAGTCCGACGCGCGATGGTTGCCCTTGCTCAGTACGCAGTCGCAGTTGCCGAACGCGACCGGCTGCTGACACCAGATGATATCTACGTGACGGGGCGCGAACTGATCAAAAGCGGGATTAGTGGTGTGTCGGGTGCACTCATTGAGTATGGCGTCTTGAAACCATACGTGCCTAGGATAAAGGACGGCATCGAGTTGCCACCGGCATCAATTGCACCCGATTGGCAAACGCTCGGTGTCGAAATTGCCGATATGAAATTCTGGATCACCTAAAGCGATTGGTCCGAATCTTCCATCGCCTGACGCTACTGGAACAGCCCGACAAGCCGCGATTGCGACCAGACGCGATAGGGTCAGGGTTCTGGTGCTATCGGGAAGACGCTGATCCCAATGAACCGAATGTGATGCCGGATAGCGGACCGCTGGACAAGTTTTTCGAGCGAGGCGGGATGACCATCAAAGAGGTGGTCGATATGCTCAACGCGAGGACGGCGATGATCCGGATCGCCGCTAGAAGCTAGTCAATTTCGTTTCTGCTTATTCGGCGCGTTTCCTCTGCCGAACGTTCATATTCCTTTATCGAGACATGCTCGAAACCGGGCGAGATAGGCAAGCCAGCTTTTAATGCTGAGTAAGGTTGATATTCGAACGGTAAGTCAGAGGGCGGGGCCGCAGCAGCAGACTCTGTTGCCAGCCGCCTCGATCTGTCGCGCCATAACGCCCATTCCGGCGTTCCATAAGGTGGTTCTTCACCTGCGGCTAGATTTCTGCCGACAATAACTGGTGCTGCGGGCTTAGCCCGCTGTGGCAATGGGTCTGCTGTCGTTGATCCTGTTGCCACAGGCGCATCGTGCGACTGTGCAGATTGTTCCGCATATTTCGCTTTTAATGCCTCTGGCCCACCTTTCTTGAATACTTCAATATCCTCTATATCAAGCAGCGGATCGTCATCGGTTGAGTAAGGGACGCGAACAAATCCCCATTTTTTATAATTCTTAGAAACGTACTCACGAGAACGATTAAGTTCCTCGGCCGTCTGCGTGATGTTGAGAGCTGTTGCACCCGGCTTTGCCTTGCGAGTTTTATAGGCCTTGCGTTTCTTAGGTGCTGTCGGATCGTCAAATATCGTTTGTCATGCGTCGATTATATGCGATTTTTGTGAAACGAAAAAGTTGGGTTGATAGTGTGATTGCCTTTGTTGGCTCTTAGAAAACGATGCGAAACCAATCACATAACTCGTGATCAGTCACTACCAGGAAAAGTGGACCCGGTTTTCCGTCCGGAATTGCGTAAAAACAAAAAGACAGGGCGGTTCACCGATTCCATCTGAGTGGGAACCGCTCTAGGTCGTCGTCGAGGCGCCGGAAAAGCATCTCGATTTCTCAAGAGCCGCATGCGAGGGGATAGGTGAGTGGCGCTGATGCGTCGCAGAAGCTGCCGCCTGTCACCTTTCACTGCTAGCCGGTCCGCCGAAAGCGAGCAGCGAAGAAGCCGTCCAGGCCGGAAATGCCCGGCCTGCCGAGATCGAGGTCGGCGGGCGTCGTGCGCAAGGCACCGGCAGTCGTCACAAAGGTCGCAATGCCTTCAATCTCGTGCGGGTTGACTGGCTCGACCTTTACCCCCGAAGGTTCCGCAAGCAGTGCTTCCACTAGCGCCTCGCCCTCCTCGGGATCGAGCGAACAGTTCGAAAATACGATGCGGCCACCGGGCTTCACCAGCGTGATCGCCTTGTCGAATAACCTGCGCTGAAGGTTCGCGAGCTTGGCGATGTCTGCCGGAGATTTCGTCCAGGCCACGTCCGGATGGCGGCGTACCGTGCCGGTCGACGAACAGGGAGCGTCCAGAAGGACGGCATCGAAGGGTGCTGGTGGCTGGTATTCCAGCACGTCCGCCTCCACGATCTCAGCCGTCAGGCCGAGGCGGTCAAGATTGACCGCGAGCCGCGTCAGCCTGTTCCTGGACGCATCCAAGGCCGTCACGCGGGCGCCCGCGGCGGCAAGCTGAGCCGTCTTGCCACCGGGCGCGGCGCAAAGATCGGCAACACGAAGCCCGGCGACATCGCCAAGCAGCCGAGCCGGCAGGCTCGCCGCCGTATCCTGCACCCACCATGCACCCTCGCCATAGCCGGGCAGATCGGCGACATTGGCAGCCAGGCGTTCGACACGCACGCTACCGGTCGGCAGCACGATGCCGCCCAGTTTTTCCGCCCAATGCCGGGGATCTTCCTTGACCGTGAAATCGATTGGCGCTTCGGCGCGATGCGCAGTCAGGATCGCGCGCGTGCGCGCCGCGCCATATGCCGCGACCAGGCGCTCGAGAAACCAGTCGGGTGCGTCATCGGTTGCGGCCAGCATTTTCGGCAGCTCGGCGTCCTTGCCGCGCGCGATCCCGCGCAACACGCCATTGACGAGGCCGGCGAAGCGGGCCGTCCGCGGATCGGACTTGGCGTGGGTGACGGCAAGGTCGACCGCTGCGCTGTCGGGAACGTCAAGAAACAGAACCTGCGCGGCCGCGACATGCAGCAGATGCGACAACGCATGCGCGTTCGAGGGCAGCGGCCGTTCGAGGCGGAGGGCGATCAACCTGCCGATGGTCACCCGGAATCGCAACGCGGTGATGAGGATGGCGCGTACAAGCGCCCGATCGCGCATCGGAAGCGCACGAAATTGCGGGTGGCCGTGCTCATGGTCGGTCAGGCCGTCAAGCGGGGTCCGGGCGTCGATGACCGCCGCCAGAAGTTTAGCCGCAACCGTGCGGGCTGCAAGGCCGGGTACTGTCGTGGGAGATTTCCGGTCAGTCATCCTGCCCCTTTAAAGCGAGACGGCCTCGTATGGAATCGCGATCCTGTTCCAGACTTTTGTTTTTTTAGAGCAAGATGAGGACCAGTGGCAGGTGAATGGTGAATGGGGAATGGGGAGAACGATGGCGATTGGCGAAAGTCAACGCCAGTCGCCACAGTTGCAGGAGTGTCGGAGACGATGGAGCGATGAGCCGGCTCAGCCTACGACTCGCCAGCCTGGCATCGGCTCCGGCAGGGGGATGGCGTCGAGAAGCGCGCGGGTGTAGCTGGAGCGCGGCGCCTCGAACACGCCGCCGCAATCGCCTTGTTCGGCGTAGCCGACCACGATCGATGGATCGTATGCGGCGTATTGAGGGGCCTCCAGCGTATCGAGCGACACACCATAATCGACGCTTTGCCAAGGGGCATTTATATGCAGACGAATATTTTTTTATTGCTGGCGGTTCGCGTCACACGGCAGGCACTTGCCATTAATTTAAGCCCAAACTAGACATCGTTCATTCGATGCTCGACGTCGGCTATGCTCGAAGTGGGGAAGGGAGAACCCGCAGGCTCGATCAGCATGTCGTCAAGCCGACGTGGCCGCTGCAACCTTTCTTCCAGTCAATGAGCGCGGTTGCCAAGGATTCGTAAGCCCGCGGATCGGCGACCGGTGGCTTCAACAAGCCGTTTCAACAAGGGGAAGAACAATGACTGCCACATCCGTCCTTTCAAACGTGGCCTCAGCGCTGCTGTCCGGACAGGTCACCGTCATCGACCTGTCGGCGCCACTCGGCCCTGATACGCCGCTGATCTACCTGCCGCCGCAGATCGGCAAGAACACCCCGCCGATCAAGGTTCACAACATCTCCCATTACAACGAGGACGGCCCGTTCTGGTCCTGGAACTGGCTGGAGCTCGGCGAGCACAGCGGGACCCATTTCGATGCGCCCGTCCACTGGATCACGGGTAAGGAATATGCGGACGGCACGACCGACACAATCCCGGTCAAGAACTTCGTTGCGCCCGTCAATGTCATCGACATCTCCGCGGAAGTGGCTGTCAACCCCGATTTCTTGCTCACGCCCGACCACGTGAAGGCCTGGGAAGCAAGGCACGGCCGGATCGAGCCGGGAAGCTGGGTTCTTCTGCGCTCCGATTGGCACAAGCGCAACGGCACGACCGAAACTTTCCTCAATGCCGATGCCAACGGCCCGCATTCGCCCGGACCGACGGCGGAGGCGATCGAGTACATCATCGGCCAGGGCGCGGTCGGATGGGGCACCGAGACGGTCGGCACCGATGCCGGCTCGGCCGGCGGCATGCAGCCGCCTTTCCCCGCGCACAATTTGATGCACAAGGCCAATCGCTACGGGCTCGCCTCGCTCGTCAATCTCGACAAGTTGCCGCCCAAGGGCGCCATCCTGATCGCCGCGCCGTTGAAGTTTGTCAATGGCACGGGCTCGCCGGTCCGCGCCTTGGCCCTCATTCCGGCCTGAGCGAGAGCATCGGACCCGAAAGTGGGAACCGGTGTTAAGGAAATCCGATGCTCGAACAAAGAGATAGAGCGCATCAGCGATTCCATCGATGCGTCCGCTGCTCTAATGCATGTCGCCCAAAAGTGCGCAGCGGTTTTGGGATAACGACATGCACAAAAACAATAGCCTAAAGCGCGTCCCATGCATCCGTTTCGAAGCAATGCGCTTTAGAGCGGACCGGGTTCCTGATTTTCTCGAGGCGGCGCTCGACGCCCCCTCTCCCTTGCGGGGGAGATGGCCGGCAGGCCAGAGGGGGGCAACGTAGGGCATCGACATCGCGGTTAGGCCCACTCACTTTCATGGAATGAGCGCCGTGATGTCAAACGGCGTTCAAGATTGCCCGCTCCCAAAGAATGGCCAGAAGAACGGCGAGGGCTGAACCCCGTCGCACCCCCCTCTGTCCTGCCAGCATTCCTGGATCACAAGGTCGGTGTCTACTCCCCGGCCGAGCGGTTCGACGCAGCAGGGTCGCAGCCGTTTCGACGTCCTTCGGATGTAGGCCACCTGCCCGGCTACAGCGCATGTCCTGCGCTGACGCATGTCAGCGCGAAAGGAAACTTGCGCCACTCAAAGTACCGGAGCGTCCTTTGCGCACTCGATGAACGCGCGGCGCTCCGGTGTCGCAAAGTCTTGAAAATGGTCGACATTTCCTGCGACGTTGCTCCTCGTATCCGAACAGAGGTGTGTTGATATTTCACGTGATGCCGGCCTGACCTGTATCTCGACACACCATCCTAAAGGACGCGTAGCGCTGTAACGCATCCTTAACCTTAACGCCTCATGAACAAAGCAGTGAAAGTTGCGCGTATCCCGTGCGCCTTCGTTTGACCAAATTTGGCTCCGAAAAGGCCGCCCAAAGGCGCATTTCCGGGGCACGTCCGGCGGGGCTTCGCGTGACGGACAGTGGTGTATCGATGCGCGCGGGCCAGCCGCCAGCCAATGCCCGTATGTTTGAGGGACGGTTTCAATGGAAAACATCGCACTCGCCGAGCCGGCCGTACAACTATCCATCTGGACCCTGTTTTGGCAGGCGGGCTGGGTCGTCAAGCTTGTCATGCTCGGCCTTTTCTCTGCGTCGATCTGGACCTGGGCGATCATCGTCGACAAAGTGATTGCCTATCGCCGTATGCGCGGCTCGCTCGGCCGCTTCGAGCAGGTGTTCTGGTCCGGCCAGTCGCTGGAAGAGCTTTACCGAACGCTGTCCGAGCGCAAAACGAGCGGCATGGGGTCAATCTTCGTCGCCGCGATGCGCGAGTGGAAGAAGAGTTTCGAAAAGGGCGCCAAATCGCCGTTGGCGCTGCAGACCCGTATCGACAAGGCAATGGACCTCGCGCTGACCCGCGAGATGGAGCGGCTCGAAGGCAAGCTGGGCTTCCTGGCGACCGTCGGTTCCGCGGCCCCATTCATTGGCCTGTTCGGCACCGTCGTCGGCATCATGACATCATTCCAGGCGATCGCGGGCTCGAAATCCACCAATCTCGCTGTCGTCGCTCCTGGCATAGCGGAAGCACTGCTTGCCACCGCGATCGGCCTTCTCGCCGCAATCCCGGCGGTCGTCGCCTACAACAAACTGTCATCGGACGCGGGCAAGCTCGCCTTGCGTATGGAGGGATTCTCGGACGAGTTCTCCGCCATACTCTCGCGCCAAATCGATGAAAAAGTCGCCCAGAAGGCCTGAGGTAGAAGATCATGGGAATGTCAGCCGGCCAGACGGGCGGACGCGGTTCGCGCGGCCACAGGCGGCGCGGTCGCCATCATGGGATGATATCCGAGATCAACGTCACGCCTTTCGTCGACGTGATGCTCGTCCTGCTCATCATCTTCATGGTCGCAGCACCGCTTCTCACCGTCGGCGTGCCGATCGACCTGCCTGAAACGCAGGCTAAGGCGCTTAACTCGGACACGCAACCGATCACCGTCTCGGTCAACGAGGGCGGGCAGGTCTATCTCCAGGAAACCGAAATCCCCATTGACGAGGTCGTGCCGAAGCTCGAGGCAATCGCCCAGGCCGGATACGAGGAACGAATCTATGTGCGGGGCGACAAGACGGCCGACTACGGTACGGTGATGAAAGTGATGGCGCGGATTTCAGCGGCAGGCTACCGCAATCTCGGCCTCGTCACGCTTCAGGAACAGGAAAGCCGGTAACCGTCCGATGAAGGCCGGCCTCACCACATCGGTTGTCATGCACGCCGTGCTTCTCGGCTTCGGACTTTTTTCACTGTCCGCACCGAAGGCTTTCGATGTGACCGACGTCGAGGCACTGCCGGTCGACATCGTGCCGATCGAGTCGATCACGCAGATCCAGCAAGGCGACAAAAAGTCGCCGATGAGCGAGAAGCCGGCGCCGAAGCCTACCCTCAAGGCGGATGTCGTGCCGGATGTGCAAAAGGTCGGCGAGAACAAGGTTGATATCGACAAGCAGGCGACGCCGGAACCGAAGCCAAAGGAGGTTACGACCGCCGCGGTGCCCAAACCGTCGCCCGAGCCCACGCCGAAGCTTGCCGACGAGCCGAAGCCGGAGCCGGTGAAGCAGCCGGAACCGAAGCCGGAGCCCATTCCCGCTACCGAGGTGACGCCTGAGCCGCAACCGAAGCAGGAGGTGAAGCCGGATCCGGCAGCACAGCCGATCGTCGCCGAGAGTGCAGAGGCGGAAGCGGTCAAACTGCCCGAAAATGCGCCATCGCCGGATTCGCGGCCGCAGCCGCCGAAAGCCGAAACGGCCAAGGCGCCGGATCGCAAGGATTCGGAAAAGCCGGCGCAAGAGCAGGCAAGCAAGCCGAAATCGGAGGACAAGGAATTCGACGCCGATGAGGTCGCCGCGCTGCTGAACAAGGAGAAGGCGTCTGGCGGCGGGGCCAAGCGTTCGACCGAACAGGCGTCGCTCGGCGGCGACAAGACGAACAGCGGCTCCAAGTTGTCGCAAAGCGAAATGGACGCATTGCGGGGCCAGGTGCAGCGCTGCTGGAACATACCGGCCGGCGCCGTGGACGCAGAAAACCTGCGGGTGTCGGTGCAATTCAAGCTCGACCCGTCCGGGGCCCTCGAGGGCACGCCAGAAGTCATCTCCGGCGGAGGCAGCAGCGGCGTCGAGCGCGCCGCCGCGGAGGCCGCCCGCCGCGCGGTGTCACGCTGTGCGCCCTACAACCTTCCCGCTGACAAATACGAGGCCTGGGCCGACGTGATTGTCAATTTCGATCCGAGCGAGATGTTCTGAGGACACGCCGGACTGGTGCTGAAGAGGCTGAACCGAATGATGAAATTCCTGAAGACGATCATGTTGATCGGCGCGATGGCCGCCGGCGTGAGCGCGGCGGTGACGCTGCCGGCGCGCGCGCTGGTGGAAATCGACGTAAACAAGGGCAACATCGAGCCCCTGCCGATCGCCATTACCGATTTCCTCGCTGGCGACGCGATGGGCACCGAGATTTCGGCCGTCGTGGCAGCCGATCTCAGGCGCTCCGGGCTGTTTTCCCCGGTCGACAAAGCCGCATTCATAGAGAAGATTTCGAATCCCGATGTGGCGCCGCGCTTCGATGACTGGAAGGTCATCAACGCCCAGGCGCTGGTGACCGGGCGCGTGACACAGGAGGCCGATGGCAGGCTTCGCGCCGAGTTCCGCCTGTGGGACACCTTTGCCGGCCAGCAGCTGGCCGGCGAACAGTTCTTTGCCAACAAGGCGAACTGGCGGCGCGTGGCGCATATCATCTCGGACTCGATCTACGAACGGCTGACGGGCGAAAAGGGCTACTTCGACACGCGTATAGTCTTCGTCGATGAGTCCGGTCCGAAGACGAAGCGCAAGAAGCGGCTGGCGATCATGGATCAGGACGGAGCCGATTTGCGCTTCCTTTCGGACGGTTCGTCGATCGCCCTTACTCCGCGGTTCTCGCCGAGCCGCCAGGAAATCACCTACATGTCCTATGAGAGCGGCCAGCCGCAGGTCTATCTGCTGCAGATCGAGACTGGCCAGCGTGAACTTGTCGGAAACTTCCCGGGCATGACATTTGCGCCGCGTTTCTCGCCCGACGGCCAGCGCGTTATCATGAGCCTGCTCAGGGATGACGGCAATTCGAACATCTTTGCGATGGATCTGAGGAGCCGCACGACGACGCGCCTGACCAATTCGAACTCCATCGATACCTCGCCCTCCTATTCGCCTGACGGAAGTCAGGTCGTCTTCACATCAGACCGCGGCGGTCGTGCGCAGATCTATGTGATGGGCGCGGACGGCTCCGGCCAGACCCGCATCTCTTTTGGAGACGGCGTTTATTCGACCCCGGTGTGGTCGCCGCGCGGTGACCTGATCGCCTTCACCAAGCAGTCGGGCGGGGAGTTCCAGATCGGTGTGATGCATACGGACGGCTCCGGCGAGCGCATCCTCTCCACCGGTTTCGCTCAGGAGGGCCCGACATGGGCGCCGAACGGCCGGGTACTGATGTTCTTCCGCGAAGGCGCCGGCTCGGGCGGGCCACGACTCTACTCGATCGACCTGACAGGCCGCAACGAGCAAGCGATCCCGACCTCGAATTTCGCGTCCGATCCGGCTTGGTCGCCGCTTCTTGAGTAGGGTGTTTCGAGATTCGCCGGAACAGCGACCGGCACGCTGTTAAAATGCTCAAAAGGGGCCTTTTCAGCCCCTTTTCCACAGCCGCGCCGCGTTTCAGCCTTATTTCGGCCTACGGTCGCCAACGCGCGTCGCGGCGAAACGTATTCATGCGACGCGCTTGAGGCTATTGTTTCTGTGCATGTCGTTATCCCAAAACCGCTGCGCACTTTTGGGCGACATGCATCAGCGGCAAGGGGCTGGGGCATACGCCATGTCGCGACAACAAAATATTAACCGTGTTTGTTGAATACCGGTTAACCGCAACGTGGTTACTGACTGATCAACGAAATCACTCGAATGCGAAGGAGAGGGCGGGGATGATGCGCCGCATCGCTAGATTTACAACGAACCCTGTCGTGGTGGCACTGGTAGCAGTGTTGGCGATTGCAGGCTGCGCCTCCAAGAAGTCGCTAAACAGCGCAGCCGATCTCGGCCTTGGCGCCGGGGCAGCGACACCGGGGTCGTCGCAGGACTTCACGGTCAATGTCGGCGACCGCATCTTCTTCGACACCGATTTCTCGGCCATTCGCGCTGACGCCCAGGCGACACTCGCCAAGCAGGCGCAGTGGCTGGGCAAATACGGCAACTACCGGATCACCGTCGAAGGTCATGCCGACGAGCGCGGCACGCGCGAGTACAACCTGGCGCTGGGAGCCCGCCGCGCCGCCGCGACCCGAGACTACCTGATTTCACGCGGTGTGGCAGGCAGCCGCATGAAGACGATTTCCTACGGCAAGGAACGCCCGGTGGCCGTCTGCGACGACATTTCCTGCTGGAGCCAGAACCGCCGCGCGGTGACTGTGATCGATGGTGCGGCTGGAAGCTGAGGCTTTTCTGCCACACGCTCTTGTCGAAGGCGGCCGCATCGGCCGCCTTTTTCGTCGCGGCATCCGGAAAACAAAATTTGGCCGAAGTCTGCGCTCCTGATAAATGCCCGAAGCCGCGCGCCGCGCGGTCTTTCGACCTTTTGTTTTCCAGAGCGAGAAACTGATGAAATTCCGATCAATCCTGGGTGGCATCTTTGCACTGCCCTTCCTCTATGCGGTTGCGACGGCCAATGACCGCGCCTCGCCGCCGCTTGGCGGTCGCGCTGCGTTGCCAGGCGTTCTTGTGCCGCTGCCCATCGCCGGAGTGCGCGACGGCTCGGCGGTGGATGGCTCCCCGGTGCGGCTGGCGCAGGCCGGCGACCCGCGCGTCACCACGCTTGAAGAACAGCTACGCCAACTGAGCGGCACGATCGAGGAACTCAACTTCCAGATCCTGCAGATGCAGGAACAGATGCGGAAGATGCAGGAAGACAACGAATACCGCTTCCAGGAGATCGAAGGCAAACGTTCCGACTCAGGCGGTACCAAGGACGGTCAGGCGACCGCCGGGAAGCCGCGCTCGGAAAATAGCGAACCGGCTGTTCCGGTTACCGGCGCAACAGCGTCGGTGCAGGCAGGTCAGCAGAGCACCGTGGCGGCGGCGCCTGCGACAGCCGGCCAGAATGGTCCGGCCCTTTCCCCGAAGACCTTCGGCACGATTACCTTCGACGCCAGCGGCAATGTCACCGGCGGAAGCGTTGGCGACCAGGCGACAATCGGCAGCGCGGGCGCGGCGCCGGGGCAGGTCGCGGTCAATTCCGCAGCCGCGGGCAGCCCCACCGCCGCGACAGTGGCGGCGCTGCCTGCAACCAATGACCCTGAAGAGCTCTACCGCAATTCGTACCAGTTCATCCTCTCCGGCGACTACGGCACGGCGGAGGCCGGGTTCCGTGACCACATCGCCCGCTTCCCGGATGACACGAAAGCGGCGGACGCTCATTTCTGGCTGGGCGAGGCTTTGCTTGGGCAAAAGAAATACCGCGATGCGGCGGAGGTGTTCCTCGCGGCCAACAAGGACTATCCGAAATCCAGGAAGGCGCCCGAAATGCTGCTGAAGCTCGGCGTGTCGCTTGTCAACCTCAACCAGCGCGACGTCGCCTGCGCCACGTTCAGCGAAGTCGGCAAGCGCTATCCGCAGACATCGGCGGCACTCAAGGAACGCGTGAAGCAGGAGCAGGCGCTTGCGGCGTGCTGAGAGCCTGACTGTAAATTTGCAATTGCTGGCCGCAGAGAATGTTTTCTCCTTCCGGCGCTCAGGCGCCGACACTCCGCTCCGGTTTTGACGCCGGCCAGGCAACCATGACCGCCGGACGCAGTGATTTCTTCCTCACCGATCCCGACCTCCTCCGCCACTTCTTCGAGATCGACCTGACAAGCCGGCGTACGATTGTGGCGGCGATTTCCGGCGGCAGTGACTCGACCGCCCTCCTTCTCCTCGCGAAAGCCTGGCTCGACAGAGCCGCCCCGGCGATCAGGCTTCTCGCCGTGACGATCGACCACCGGCTGCGGCCCGAATCGGCAGCTGAAGCCAAACAGGTTGCGCGCTTTTGCGCCGAGCATGGGATCGCGCATCGCGTGATCGCCTGGGATGACGTGAAGCCGGCAAGCGGACTTCCCGCGGCGGCGCGCGTGGCCCGCTATCGCCTGCTGGCGGAGGCAGCGCGGTCCACGGGCGCCGACATCGTGCTCACCGGTCACACGCTCGATGACCAGATCGAGACGGTATCGATGCGGCGCGCGCGCGGCGAGGGGCGCGGGCTGGCCGGGATTGCGCCCGCCACGCTTTTCGATGGAAGCATCTGGATCGTACGGCCGCTCCTTGCCTTGCGACGGGAGGTTCTGCGCGCGCTTCTGAGGCAGAACGCGATCGGCTGGATCGAAGATCCGACCAACACCAATCCCGACTTCGAGCGTGCACGTGTTCGGGCAAGCCTGGCGACTGACACAGCGGGTCTATGGGCGGCGGGTGCCGACGCGCAGCGCCGCCGCACCGCACTTGGCGAGCAGGCCGCCGCTCTTTTGCGCAACGAGGCCGCGAATGTCGCGCCGGGTCTTATCAGGCTTACGCCCGAATTCGCGGAAGCGCCGGCTGTCGAGGCCGCCATCTATGCTTTCCGCGTCGTGCTGGCTGTGTCAGGGGGGATGCCGCACCTGCCCGACGAGGAGCGCTCCGCCTGTCTCTTTCAACGCCTGGGGCACCGCGCGTTTCGCGCCACATTGTCGCGGAGCGTGGTCGATGCACGAACGCGGGCGATCTTTGTCCGGCGTGAGCTGCGCGGGTTGCCGAAGCCGGAGACCCCTCGTGACGGCATGGTGTGGGATGGGCGATTTCGCCTGAAATACACCACCGGCGCTGTGGCGTTGACGATCGCGCCTTTCGGCGCCGCAAACGCTGCAATGGCAGTAGCGGCAGCCGCCGGGGCGCCGCAAAGCCTTGTTCGGACTGCACTTGCAGCCCAGCCGGCGCTTTGGCAGGGCGATACGTACCTTGGTCGCGCTGCTGGGCCGGGTGACCGTGCCCGGGGCCTCGAAGCAACGCCCGTTGCGGCGCCCTGGGCTCTGTTCCTGCCGTCCTTCGACCTCGCACTGGCGCGCACCATGACCGATTTGACGGGTTGTGCGAGCATTCCCGACCTGCCATTCAGGGGACACAATGAAGGGTAAGCTTTAACCGCGACACCCGGTTAAGCTTGGCAAGGGGCGGGACCCTCCCTATGTTACGAGGCAGCACCTTGCACGGGCGGGTCTCGCCTTTGAGACATCAACGGGACACTTGATGAATCCGAACTATCGCAATCTCGCGCTCTGGGCGATTATCGCAGTATTGCTGATCGCGCTTTTCAATCTTTTCCAGGCACCGCAGCAGCGCGGCGCGACCCGCGAGATCGCCTATTCGGAATTCCTGCAGGAACTTTCCGGCGGCCGCGTGAAAACCGTTACGATCGCCGGCAGCCGCATTTCCGGCACCTATATCGACAATTCGACCGGCTTCCAGACCTATTCGCCGGGGGATGCGACACTCGTGCAGCGGCTGGAAGACAAGGGCGTGACCATCAACGCGCGACCCGAGAATGATGGCTCGGGCTCGATCTTTTCGATTCTGCTTTCCTGGCTGCCGATGATCCTGATTCTCGGCGTCTGGATCTTCTTTATGCGGCAGATGCAATCCGGCTCCGGCCGGGCGATGGGTTTCGGCAAATCGAAGGCCAAGCTGCTCACCGAGGCGCATGGCCGTGTGACCTTTGGGGACGTCGCCGGTGTCGACGAGGCCAAGGAAGACCTCGAAGAGATCGTCGAGTTCTTGCGTGATCCGCAGAAATTCCAGCGGCTGGGTGGAAAGATTCCGCGCGGCGTGCTGTTGGTGGGACCTCCCGGAACGGGCAAGACGCTGCTTGCGCGATCGGTCGCGGGCGAAGCCAATGTTCCGTTCTTCACCATTTCCGGTTCGGACTTCGTCGAGATGTTTGTTGGTGTCGGCGCGTCCCGCGTTCGCGACATGTTCGACCAGGCCAAGAAAAACGCACCCTGCATTATCTTTATCGACGAGATCGACGCAGTAGGGCGCCATCGCGGCGCCGGCCTTGGCGGCGGCAACGACGAGCGCGAGCAAACGCTGAACCAGCTTCTGGTCGAAATGGACGGTTTCGAAGCGAACGAGGGAATTATCCTGATCGCCGCCACCAACCGGCCCGATGTGCTCGACCCCGCCCTATTGCGCCCCGGCCGGTTCGACCGTCAGGTCGTGGTGCCGAACCCGGACATCAACGGGCGCGAAAAGATCCTTAAAGTGCATATCCGAAATGTACCGCTGGCGCCGAATGTGGACCTCAAGGTGATCGCGCGCGGCACGCCGGGCTTTTCGGGCGCCGATCTCGCCAATCTCGTAAATGAGGCGGCGCTGATGGCGGCGCGGCGCAACAAGCGTCTGGTCACCATGCAGGAATTCGAGGATGCCAAGGACAAGGTGATGATGGGTGCGGAGCGGCGCTCCACCGCCATGACACTGGCTGAAAAGGAGCTGACCGCCTTTCACGAGGCCGGTCATGCGATCCTGGCTCTCAATGTCCCGTCGGCCGACCCTCTGCACAAGGCGACGATCATCCCTCGCGGCCGCTCGCTTGGCATGGTCATGCAGCTGCCGGAAGGCGACCGCTACTCCATGAGCTACAAATACATGATCTCGCGGCTGGCAATCATGATGGGCGGCCGTGTCGCGGAGGAGATCAAGTTCGGCAAGGAGAACATCACCTCCGGCGCATCCTCCGACATCGATCAGGCGACCAAGCTCGCGCGCGCCATGGTTACGCGCTGGGGCTTCTCCGACAAGCTCGGTCAGGTTGCCTACGGCGAAAACCAGGAAGAGGTGTTCCTTGGCCATTCCGTGGCACGTCAGCAGAACGTTTCGGAGGAGACGGCACAGATCATCGATGCCGAAGTGCGCCGGCTGATCGAAGAGGCCTATTCCACCGCCCGGCAAATCCTGACCAAAAAGAAGAAGGAATGGATCGCGCTTGCCGAGGGTCTGCTGGAATACGAGACCTTGTCCGGCGAGGAGATCAAGCAACTTCTTGCAGGCCGCAAGCCTGCCCGCGACATGGGCGACGACACGCCGCCCTCGCGCGGCTCCGCCGTGCCAAAGGCCGGCGTCCGCAAGGAAGGCAAGAAGAAGGGCGGCGAGCCTGAAGGGGGTCTGGAGCCCCAGCCCCAGGGCTAGAGCATCGGACCCGAAAGTGGGTACCGGTTTCGGGAAAAATCCGATGCTCAAACAAAGAGATAGAGCGGCAGCAGCGATTCCATCGATGCGTCCGCTGCTAGAGCATCGGACCCGAAAGTGGGAACCGGGCTCGGGTCCGCCGCTCTAAGGACGCGGCGCCGTGCAGGCAGGACATTTCATGTCAGGATACGCTTCCCGAGCGCGCTGAGCAGATATCCGTAGGCAGTATCGAGAGCGCCGGGCTCGGGCGCGGCTCCAAGGCCCGACAACACGATCGCGCGGAGTTCCTCGCTGGCCGCAATGCGTTCCATCGCGGCAGAGCATTCGCGATAGCTCAACCCCGCCTCGCGCGGGTCGGCATCCATGCCTCGCGCCACAGATGCGTGGAGCACCAGGGCGAAGCCGTCGGTCGTTTCAGTGACGCGCTGGATGGCCCGGCGGGTGGACTCGCGAATTCCGATCAGATCGACATCCTCCATTGTCAACGCAAGGATCTTGCGCTCGGCGATGATCGCCGCCTGCTCTGTCGTGGCTGTCCGCAGGCCAAGCAGCGCTGCAGATTCTGGCGTTGTTACGGAACCGATGTCACCTGGATCGGAATCCATCCACAGCAACCCGGACTCCACCGCCTCGACATCGGCCATCGCCAAAAGGTCGTGGACTCCTTGGCGGCCGGGAACGATCCAGAGCGGCAGGTCGGCCGGTTCTGGCGTGCCGTCCCGCTTGATCGTAAGACCCAGCGCAATGACGCCCGCCAGGAAGTTGCGCGTTTCGTCGCGCTCATGAATGGAAGGGGCGGCGATCAGGCGAACTGCGCTCGGCCGCGGCGCGATGGTCTCGCGGCCGGCGAGGTGTTTTCCGATGTAGGGCGACAGCATCGCCTGGACGAGCGCTCCATAGTCCATGTCGAAGCGGATCGTGTCGCCGACGGCGAATTTTCTTGCATCCGTCATGTCGACGATTAGATGGTCGCTCGACGCCGTCACGATACCGATATTGCGGTGCCGCGCCTTCAGTCCTTCCGGCCTGATATCCACCCGGCCGAGATTGACGATGCCGCGAAGCCGTGCGCCCCGGTCGTCGAAAACCAACCGGTTGCCGAAGGCATCCGGCCCGGTCTCGCCATCCGGCAGGGAATGCTTGGTCTTGATCTCGACCAACTCCGCCTCCAACGTGAATGCGCTGTCGTCGAAGCCGCGCAGCGTGCCGCCGGTGAAGCTGTTCTCGCCGCGCAGGATCGCGGCACCGACGCGCAAATTGTTGATCCGCTCCGGCATTCTCGTGCCTTCTTCTTCCATGAGCGCAAGATTGGCGGAATTGCCGCCCGAAACGGTGTCGAGCCTGACGCCAAAGCGCTGCTCGACCTCTTCCGCCAGCCGCACGAGCCGTTCAAGCTTCTCCACGGTGGGCAGCACGCCGCTTGCGCACATGAAGTTGGCGCCGATGCCGGCCAGCCGGAGCGATGGTTCGGCCATCGCCGTCTTGGCAAGCGGCATCAAGCCCTCCGGTGGCACGCCCTCGCGGCGGTCACCCATTTCGAGCATAAGGATCACGTCATGGACGACGCCCTGCTCCTCCGCCGCGGCGGCCAGAGCGTCGAGAACCGCGGCTTCCGAGTTCAGGCTCGCGTCGCAAAGCCGCACCACCTCCGGCGCCTCGGTAACCGACGGGATTCGCAGCATCATGATCGGGGCGGTGATGCCGCTGTGGCGCATCCGCCGCACATTGTCGAGGCGCGAATCGGCAATGCCGGTCACCCCTCCGCGCAGCATCGCCCTGGCGACCAGCGGCGAGCCGCAGGCCGCCTTGGTCACACCGAAGACGCCGATACCTTGCGGTCCCAGGTGCGCAGTCACCAGCCGGGTGTTTTCTGCAATGACGTCGAGATCGATAATGACAGAAGGAGCCGGCATCATCGGACCTGCGGCGACGAGTGGGGACCGCATACCCACGGATGTTGATAGACGACGGACGCGTCGAACAATGCGACTGCTCCCTGTGGAATTATCGACCTTGCCTGCCTCCCTGCTTCGCATGAAATTGATCCCGCGGGAACAGTTCAGGCACGCTTTCCGGCCAAGATGGCCATCACCTCTACGTCCTGCCCGCCGTGAGACCAATCTCGTCGCGCCGCAGCCAGCGCAGCAGCAGGAGGACGGCCACGACGGCCAGGCCGCTGGAAAGGCCGATCCAGATGCCGCTGCCGGCAAAGCCGAAGCGGAAAGCCAGCATCACGCCGAGCGGCAGTCCTACACCCCAATAGCCAATCGCCGCCAGGATCATCGGCACCTTTGTGTCGTGGAGCCCGCGAAGCATTCCCGACGCCACCGCTTGGGCACCATCGAAGACTTGGAACAGCGCTGCAAAGGAAAGGAAGGTGACGGCCAATCCGATGACCGCCGTGTTGGCGGGATCGTCGAGATCGATGAACGCGCTGATCAGCACGCGCGGCCAAAGGATCATGGCCAGCGCCATCAGCGCCATGAAGGGGACGCCTAGGGCATAGGCCGTCCAACCGGCGCGGCTGATGCCGTCCGCATCGCCGGCGCCGTGGGCGAGCCCGACGCGGACCGTCACCGCCTGGTTCAGCCCCAGCGGTACCATGAAGGTGACTGACGCGATCTGAATGGCGATCGCGTGCGCCGCCAGCGAGGCGGCATCGATCAGCCCCATCAGGAATGCCGCCGCGTTGAAGATCGACACTTCGAAGGCGAGGATGCCTGCGATGGGCGCTCCAAGACGCAACAACGCTTTGAACCGGGGCCAGTCCGCGCGCCAGAAGCGCCCCAGAAGGTGATAGCGGCGAAACTTCCGTTCCACCGACACGACCAGAGCCAGCCCGAAAAACATGAACGCGCTGGAAAGCGTCGTCGCCAGGCCCGAACCGGCTATCCCCATGGCCGGAAACCCGAAATTTCCGAAAACAAGGCACCAGTTGGCCAACGCGTTCATAGGCCACCGCGACGAGCATGATCCCCAGTGCCCAGCCGGGGCGCTCAAGCGTCGAAATGAAGGAGCGCAACACGATATATCCGTAGAATGGCAGGATCGCCCATTCCAGCCAGCGCAAGTAAATCCCTGCCTCCTTCGCCAAAGCCGGTTCCTGTCCCATCGCGACAAGGATGGCTTCGCCGTTCCACAGCATGAGCCAGATCGGAATAACGATGAGGACCGCAAGCCACAGGCCCTGCCGGACGGTTCTTCTGATATCGCGAACCGAACTCCGGCGCCGGCCGCGTTCGCTCGCCATCATCGGCGCCGTCGCGTACATCAGGCCAAGTCCCAGGATCAGCGGTGCGAAGTAGAGATTGATACCGAGCGATCCCGCGGCCAGCGTGGCGGGACCGAGGCGGCCGATCATCATGACGTCGGTCGCTGTCATGGCCGTCTGGGCAAGGTTGGTCAGAACCATTGGCCAGCTCAGCGACAGCATTGCGCGAATCTCCTCGCGCCACAGGCTTTCCGGCGCCCCCACGCCGGCTTCGATCGACGACATTTCAGGTCTTTCCGGTGGCGGCGGGGTTCAGGTCGACCCCGGCACCGCATGCGTTCTTGCCGGAGCACAGGTGCCCGGCAATTTCATGCGCGATATCTGGACGAAACGGCGCTGCATGACAAGCGGCGCAGGCGCGCTTTCGATTGGTGCAGCAGCTTGCTCTTGGATCGAGAGGCTCGACAACGACTCGCGTTCAAACTCCGGCAGAAATCATTCCGCCCGCCGTCAAGGATCGCGAAGGTCCGCAATGATTGCGCGCAGAGCCCTTTCGAAGCGGTGGATTTCCTCAATGGTATTGTAGTGAACCAGCGATACGCGGATTGCCCCGCTATCCATGCGGAGCCCAAGCCTGTTCATGAGTCGCGGCGCATACATATGGCCGTCGCGGATACCGATCTGCATGTCCGACATCGCCTCGGTCACCTCTTGCGGGGATAGTCCATCGATGTTGAAGCAGAAGGTCGGAACGCGCTCAGCAATCCGCGCCTCGTCTGAAACCCCGTAAATCGTTGCACCGCACTCCTTCAGGACGCGCAGCATTTCGCGTGCGAGCACCGTCTCGTAAGCGCGAATTGCGCCCATGCCGGCAACGATGTTGTCGCGACGCGGTCGGTTATTGGCCGGCGCGAAATTTCGGCCGATCGACTCCAGATACTTCACCGCGGCATCCATCCCGGCGACATTCTCGTAGATGAACGTCCCAGCTTCGACCTTGTGCGGCGGCTCATCTGGAATGAAATCCTCGCGGAACGTCGGCAAACGCTTCAACGTTTCGAAGCGACCCCAAAGGAAGCCCATATGCGGGGAGAAATTTTTGTAGCCGGAGCAGACAATATAGTCGCAGTCCCACGCCTGAACGTCGATCAGGCCATGCGGCCCATAATGCACGCTATCGAGGAATACTTCTGCCCCGACGGCGTGCGCGATCTCGGCAACCGAGGCGACATCGACGATGGAACCGATGGAATGCGCCGTCACCGTACAGGCAACCAGGCGCGTGCGGTCGCACACCAGCGGCCGCAAATCGTCGACGTGCAGATTGCCGTCGTCGCGCATGCGCCACCAGACGAGTTTCGCACCAACCGCCTCGAGGGCCACCCAAGTCGCGATATTCGCGTCGTGGTCCATGTCGGTCACCACGATTTCGTCGCGCCCGCCGAGCGTCTGGCCAATGCCCAGGCTCACCAGCCGAATGAACGAGGTTGCGTTCATGCCGAAGCAGACTTCCGCCGGATCGCGCGCATTAATGAGAAGTGCCACGCTCTCGCGTGCCTCGGCGATCGACTGATCCACCTTGACACTGCGGCTGTAGCGGCCGCCACGCTGCACATTGTGGTCGACGAGATGGCTCTGGACGGCATCCAGCACGCTTTGCGGGATTTGCGCGCCGGCAGCGTTGTCGAAGAAAATGAAGTCGCCGGCTTTTCGCAATGCCGGAAACATTGTGCGTGCAACCGCCACGGGGAAATTCGAACCATTTGCGTCAATTGGATTGATCGAACGGTGCTCAGTCATGTGGGAGGTGCTTTCTTTCTCTGTTTGAACAACGACGGCGTGGAATTCGACCTCAACTCTTTGCGTGCTCGCGCTTGCCCCGTTGCTCCAGGTAGCCGACGAGCCGGACAAGCGGCCACAGAAAGGCCAGATAAATGATCGCCGCACCGACAAGCGGGGTCGGATTGGCCATCATCGCTTGCGCGTCCGTCGCCTGCTTGAGGAGGTCCGGCATGGCGACGACCGAAGCGAGCGCGGTATCCTTGAAGACCGAAACGCAGTTGCTGGTGAGCGGCGGAACGACGACGCGCAACGCCTGCGGAAGGATGACTTTGCGCATTGCCACCCAAAATGGCAGGCCGAGCGCGGCTGCCGCCTCGAACTGCCCGCGGGGAATGTTCTCGATGCCGGCACGGCAGACCTCAGCCGTGAAGGCGGCAAGCACCATGGAAAGCGCAAGCGTGGCGGATGTGAACGAGGAAAAGCGGATACCGACGAAGGGCAGCGCGTAGTAGATAAGGATCAGCACGACCAGTATTGGCAGCGCACGGAATATGTCGACATAGAAGACCGCCGCGCGTTGCAACGGACGCGCACCGTAGAGCCGCCCCAGGCAGATCAGCAGGCCGGCCGCCGAACCGAAGGCAATGCTGGTGATGCCGAGAACGATGGTGTTACTGAGGCCGCGTAGCAGAATCGGGAACGATCTGACCAGGATTTCCCAGTTGAAAAAGGTGTTGATGAGTTCCATCGGCCGGCCTGCTCTGGAAGGAACTTCGGCGCTGCGCGGCGCCGAAGTCTCAGGACTAGAAGATTGTGGGCGGGGGCCCGGAGGTTACTGCGCCGTCGGTACCGGCATTTCCGTGACAGTGCTGGTGCCGGCCTCGGGATCGACCTGAAACCACTTTTTGTGGATCGCGGCCATGGTGCCGTCCTTCTTCATGTCCGAGATCGCCTGGTTGGCCTTCTCAACCAGCGGGTGGTCTTTCTTGGCCATCAAGGCGAAACGCTCTCCGGTCGGAATGCGGACAAGGATCTTCAAACCCGGAATCTTTGTCATCGCGTATTGGAAGCCGGCCAGCTCACCCGCGCCGCCTTCAATGCGCCCATTCTGCACCTCGAGCAGAAGGTCCTGCTGGGCAGCATAGCTCTTCACTTCGGCGATGCCGAGCTTTTCGGCATTCTCCTTGGCCCAAGCTTCACCCGTGGTCCCGGCGACCACCCCGATGGTCTTGCCCTTCAGGTCTTCCAGTGTCTTGACCGTAAAGTCGGCCTTGCCGACGACAGTGCCGTCGCTGTCGTAGTAGGGCTGGGTGAAGGACTGGTTTTTCAGACGTTCATTGGTGATCGAAATCGACGAGATGGCGAAATCGATGCGGCTGGAAGCAGTGGCAGCGAACAACGCCTGGAAGCCCATGTCCTGGAACTCGACGTCCATCCCCAGACGCTTGCCCACTTCGTTGGCAACGTCGACCTCGAAGCCCTCGAAGGCGCCCGCATCAGTCTTGTATTCCCACGGCGGGTTTGCCGGATAGGAGCCGACGACGATCTTGTCAGCGAAGGCCGGGGCGGCGAAAGCGACGCTCGCGGCGATGATCATTCCCACGAAACCCATTCGGTTCAGCATGTCTCTTCCCTTTGTCTTGGCCATCAGCCGGCCGCTCTCAATTTCGCTCATTTTCTGACGCCCTCTTTTTGGTGAAGCGTTGCAGGCGAGCGCTACCTGAATTTCAAAAGCCGTTTGCCTTGCCCGAGCATCCGTTCGAGTTCGCCAAGCAGCGTCTCGACTGCCGCTTCGCGGGTCACGAAGCCGGGCGAAATGCGCAGCGTCGAGCCACGTGCATCGCAGTATAGCTCCCTTGCCCGCAGTTCAGCGACGACCTGCTTTGCATCGATACCCGCCGGCATCGACAGCATGACGCTGCCGCCGCGTTCGCTATCATTCGATTGGCGAGCCAATTTCCCAGCCGTTTTCCGACGCCTGATCGATAATGCGGCGCGTGAGTGCGGCATTGTGCTTGTGGATGGCGTCCATGCCTGTACGGGCGACCCACGCCAGCCCTGGAAGCGACGCCACGTTTGCCAATATCGCCGGCGTGCCATGATCGAAACGGCGAATATCCGCTGCGTAAGCAAAACTGTCGAGGGCCCACGAAAACGGATCTTCCTGGCTGAACCATCCGCGCAATTCGGGCTCGCATGTGGCGAGCAGCTCCGGTCCGACCTGAAGGATGCCCGCACCCGAAGTTCCGCATAGCCATTTGAGCGAGGTGGATACGACGAAATCAACGCCGGTATCGGCGATCGAGAACGGCAACAGGCCTACACCTTGCGTGATATCGGCGCCGACGATCGAGCCAACCCGCTTGCCATGCTCAGTCAGAGCTTTCACGTCGCACTGATGCGAGGCAGTGGAGGTGACGAATGTCAGCAAAGCGACGCCGACATCGTCTTGCCAGCGGGCGATGAAGTCTTCGTCGCGGACCCACTTTTCGCCTGGCCTGATCGGTACGGTATCGAGCGTAAAGCCAAAGCGTTCTGCCAGCTTGGCAAGCAGGAAATGCAAGCTCGGAAAACAGTCCGCTCCAATCAGGAAACGCCGGCCGCGCAAGCGGGACTGCGGCAGGGCGCCAACCAGACTGTACAGCGCCGCGGTGACATTTTCCGATGTCGTCAGCGAGCCGGCGGGCGCGTCGATGAGTTGCCGCCAGGCGTCGATGAAGTCTTGCCTGGCCCCAAGCGCTGCCGGCCACTGGCCGTCGTTTTCGGCGGACCAGGACTGCGAGAATGCCGACAGGGCCTCTCCCACGAGCCGGCCTTTGTCCGGAAAGGTTCCGATCGAATGGTAAAGAAAGTAGCCAGACATGCCTCTTCCCGTTTTGTGATCATGTGATCACAAAACGGGCGAAGAATCAACCTCGGCTCGCGAAAATCTTCATCATGTTAGGAAAAAACGCCGACCGCACGACCAAGTTTGTGCTCTCAGGCGTGCCGGCCGAGCGCTGAAAACTCTACCGGCCGGGGCTCCGGCACGTCCGGGCAAATGCCCCGCAATGTCTCTTGCGTCGCTTGGATGTCGGCTGCGATTTCATCGCGCACGCGGGCGAAGTCGCGCTCCTTGACGGCGGCGATGATAGCCTGATGGCGTCCGGACGGTTCCATCGTGCCCGCCTTCATTGACGGCGCAACATGGGTGGAGAGCCTGCGCATATAAGGACCGAAGCGAAGCCAAAGCGTCTCGATGAGTTGGAACAGCACCTCGGAACCAGATGCCCGGTAGATCGTGAAATGGAATTGCTGGTTCTTGCTGATCAATTCGTAGATGCTGTCGTTGCGGCCGATCGCCTGCTGGTCCGCGACGATCTGCTCCAGCGTCGCGATTTCAGCCGGCGTCAAACGTGGCGCACCCAATTCGGCAGCGAGACCTTCAACCGCAACTCGCGCCCGGCAAAGATCGTCCAGCCGCGCGCGTGTCACGATCGGTACGCGGGCCGACCCGTTTGGCGCTATCTCCAGGGCGCTCTCGGCCGCCAGCCGTCGCAGCGCCTCGCGAACGGGCATGTTGCTGGTGCCGAAAGCCTCGGCCAGCGAGGCGATAGTGAGCGCTTGCCCCGGATCGAAACGCCCGATCATCAGGGCGTGGCGAAGCTGCTGGTATACCGTGTCCTGGACGGTGATGCGCGATCCAACGGGCTCAAAGCCCACCCCCATGCTCATGCTTCCATTCCTCTGAGACATCAACGATCGAAAACGCCTGGCGCGTTCCGAGGATGTCACTTTCCTTCATGATGATCATCTGATCACAAATGTCCACACCCTCGTCTCAAACAATCTGGCCTGGCCGGGAGATCGGGGGCAAGGTGGCGATTGGCGTGGCCTCGCCGCTGCTCACCCTCCTCCTTGTGGGACCCTTGTGGGGAGGGTCGGTCCGCGATGTCCGGACCTGGATCGGGTCCGATGCTTTAGAGCAGCGGAGGCACCAATGGAAACGCTGCTGCGCTATCTGTGTTGGAACATCGGATTTTCCCCGAAGCCGGTTTCCACTTTCAGGCCTGATGCTCTAGGCCGGAAGCACCGCAGTCGCCTCGATCTCGACCTTGGCGGCGTCTTCCATCAGGGCAACGACCTGCACGACACTCATTGCAGGATAGTGCCTTCCCATGACGCTTCGGTAGGCTTCGCCCAGCTCCCTGAGCCGGGCAAGATATTCGACCTTGCTGGTTACGAACCAGGTCATCCGGACGATGTGTTCAGGCTGCCCCCCGGCCACGCGCAGGAGCTCGAGGATGTTCTCCAAAGCCTGGCGGGTCTGCCCGACAAAGTCGTCAACCTCGAAAACCTGGTCCCGGTTCCACCCGATCTGGCCGCCAAGAAAAACCATACGGCCTTCGGCAGTGATACCGTTTGCGTACCCCTTTGCCGCCTTCCATCCGGCCGGATGAAGTGCCTGGTTCGCGGGCTTGGTCATGAATTTCTCCAATAGTGAATGCGGAATGGCCGCAGCCTCATCAGTAAGATTTGACTTACGGTTCAAGCGAGATGTCGAAACGCGTCACAGCTCAGTGCGCAGTTTCCAAAGCTCCGGGAAGAGTTCCACCTCGAGCATTTTTCGCAGATATGACACGCCTGCGGTGCCGCCCGTGCCGCGCTTGAGGCCGATGATGCGCTCGACCGTAGTCACATGGTTGAAGCGCCAGCGACGGAAATAGTCTTCGAAGTCGACCAGTTTTTCCGCCAGTTCGTAAAGCGCCCAGCGCTCTCCCGGCGTTTCATAGATCTGCTTCCAGGCCAGGAGCACTTCCGCGTTTGGCTGGCGGCTTTGGCGCCAATTCGTTCGCCTTGCGTCTTGGCCGATATCATACCCTTCGCGCGCGAGCAGCAGCAGCGCTTCGTCATAGAGGCTCGGCTCGGCAAGTATTCCTTCGAGCTCGGCGACGATCTCGCCGCGATGCTCGTGCGGTTTCAGCATGGCCTCGTTGCGGTTGCCGGCCAGGAATTCGATCGCGCGATATTGCCATGACTGGAACCCGGAGGTCTGGCCAAGCGAATCGCGGAACTCGGTGTATTCGCTGGGGGTCATGGTCCGCAGCACGTCCCAGGCGCTGTTCAACTGTTCGAAGATGCGCGCGACACGGGTCAGCATCTTGAACGCAGGCTGCAGGCGGTTCTCGCGAATGGCCTGCTTTGCCGAACGGATTTCGTGGATGGCGAGCTTCATCCAGAGTTCGGAAGTTTGGTGCTGAATGATAAAGAGCAATTCGTCATGCGCATCGGAGAGAGGCGACTGGGCATCGAGAACCCTTTCGAGGCGAAGGTAGTCCCCATAGGACATCTTGCTGCGGAAATCGGTCTCGGCTCCGGTAGCCTCCGGGTGGACGGGTTTCATTATGTAACCTTCGCTCTCTTGCGGAATTCAGGCCGCTCCCAGTGTCTCTCGCCCATCACCGTTTCGATCCTGCTTGCCGCGGTAAGCACATCCTCGAGGCTTATGTAGAGCGGTGTGAAACCGAAGCGCATGATGTCCGGAGCGCGGAAGTCCCCGACCACGCCGTTGGCGATGCAGGCCTGCATTGCCGCATAGCCCTCGGCAAACCGGAACGAAACCTGCGATCCGCGCTTTTCGGGATCGCGCGGACTGGCGAGTTCGAGCATCGGGCAGCGCCCTTCGATCTCGGCGATGAACCGCTCCGTGAGTTCGATGGACCGCTCGCGAACGGCTGCCATGTCGATGCCTTCCCAGGCGCCAAGCGCCGCATCGAGCGCCGCCATGGAAAGAATGGGGGGGGTGCCGACCCGCATGCGCTGGATACCCACGCCGGGCCGATACACCGGGTCAAAGACGAACGGCGCCTCATGCCCCATCCAGCCAGCAAGTGCAGGGTCGACGGTATTGCCGATTTCGGGCTTCACATAGATGAATGCCGGGGCGCCGGGGCCGCCATTCAGGTATTTGTAGCCGCAGCCCACAGCAAAATCCGCGTTCGCGGCCGTGAGGTCGACGGGGAACGCCCCCGCCGAATGGGCGAGGTCCCAAATCGTCACCACGCCGTCCCGGTGCGCCCGCGCCGTGAGCCCTTTCATGTCGTGCAGCCGTCCGGTCTTGTAGTCCACTTCGGTCAACATCAGCACGGCGATACTCTCGTCGATCGCGTCCGCCACGGCTTCGGGCTCGACAATACGCAGTTCATGTCCTTTGCCCAGTGTCCGGATCGCCACTTGCGCGACGTAGAGATCGGTCGGAAAATTTCCGCTGTCCGAAAGCACCACCTTGCGGTCTCCGGCAAGCGAGAGGGCGCCGGTCAGGGCCTTGTAAAGGTTGACCGACGTCGAGTCGCCGGCGACGACCGACCCTTCCGGCGCGCCGATCAGCTTCGCGATGCGATTGCCGGCACTGAGCGGCAGGTCGATCCAGCCGGATTCGTTCCAGCCGCGTATGAGTTTTTCGCCCCATTCCCTGTCGATTTCCCGCGCCAATCGTTCGCGCGCCGCTTTCGGCAGCGGCCCGAGCGAGTTGCCGTCAAGGTAGATGATACCCGGCGGCAGCTCGAACAGGTGCCTCGTGCGCTGGAAAACGTCGCTCATTGCTCGCTCTCTTCCCGTAGACGGAAACGTTGTATCTTGCCGGTCTGGGTCTTCGGCAGGGTGCCGACGAACTTCACCGACCTGGGATATTTGTAGGGCGCAATCGTCGCCTTCACGTGGTCCTGAAGGCGCCTCCTTGTGTGCTCGTCCGCCGCCACGCCTTCCGCCAGAACAATATGCGCCTCCACGATCTGCCCCCGCGCGGCGTCGGCGACACCAACCACCGCGCATTCGCTCACGTCGGAGTGAGACAGAAGTGCTGCCTCGACCTCCGGGCCGGCAATGTTGTAACCGGCCGAGATGATCATGTCATCCGAACGCGCGCCGAAGTGGAAGCGGCCGGTCTCGTCCTTGACGAAGGAGTCGCCGGTCAGGTTCCATCCGTCGCGAACGTAGTTCCGCTGCCGCTCGTCCGCGAGATAGCGGCAGCCCGTCGGACCGCGCACGGCAAGTCTGCCAATGGTGCCGCAAGGCACCTCGCGCATCTCGTGGTCGACGATGATGGCCTGATAGCCGGCCACGGGGCGACCGGTGCTTGCCGGCGCCATATCGCCCAGCCGGTTCGAGATGAAGATGTGCAGCATCTCCGTGGCCCCAATACCATCGAGGATCGGCTTGCCGGTTCTCTTCGTCCAGTCTTCGAAGACGGGCGCAGGCAGCGTTTCGCCTGCCGAAACCGCTATGCGCAGCGAGGAGAGGTCCGCGCCCTCGTCCATCGCCTCCAACATGGCGCGATACGCCGTTGGAGCCGTAAAGCTGATTGTGGCCCGGTAGGTCTCGATGATCTCGACCATGTTCGGAGGAGAAGCGTTCTCAAGCAGCGTCGCAGCGGCGCCAAAGCGGAGCGGGAAGATTGCAAGCCCGCCAAGGCCGAAAGTGAAGGCAAGCGGCGGCGAGCCTACGAATACATCGTTGGGCCGCACGTCCAGAACTTCCTTGGCATAGCCATCGGCGACGATAAGGAGGTCGCGATGAAAGTGCATGGTCGCTTTCGGCACTCCGGTCGTTCCGGATGTGAAGCCCAGCAAGGCGACGTCATCGCGCCCGGTCATGATCGCCTCGAAGTGCGCCGGCTTGTCTATCGCGGCGCGGTCGAGTTCGGCATCGTGATTGGCGGTTCCGTCGAATCCGATCACCCGCTTCAGAAACCTGCTCTCCTTTGCGCATGCGACAAGCTCGTCCTTGATCCGCGTATCGCAGAGCGCAAGGCCGATTTCTGCCTTGTCGACGATCTTGGCAAGTTCGCCCGCCCGCAACATGGGCATGGTGTTGACCACCACCGCACCCGCCTTGGTGGCGGCGAGCCAGCAGGCGACCATGGCGGGATTGTTGGCGGAACGGATCAGCACCCGGTTGCCCGGCCTAACCCCGTAATTTTCGACCAGCGCGTGCGCCAGCCGGTTCGTCCAGTCGGACAGTTCCTTGTATGTGCGCCGCCGCCCATTGCCGATGAGCGCCGTGTTGCCGCCGAAGCCGCGCTCCACCATGCGGTCGGTCAGTTCCACCGCGGCGTTCAGATACTCGGGGTAGTCGAAGCCCTCGAGCACGAATTCCGGCCACTCTTCGATGGGCGGAAGATTGTCGCGCGTAAATGTGTCTACATGCGCCGTAGGACCCAGCATTCTTACCCTCCCGCCATGACCTGGCGTGCGATTACAACCTTTTGGACGTCGGACGCGCCCTCGTAGATCCTGAGCGCGCGAATTTCACGATAAAGTCTCTCGACGACATGGCCGCGCCGCACGCCGTCGCCGCCGTGCAATTGAACCGCCTTGTCGATGACGGCCTGCGCTCGGTCGGTCGCATGGAGTTTGGCCATGGCCGCCTCACGGGTAACGCGCGCCGCGCCCATGTCCTTGGCCCAAGCGGCGCGATAGACGAGAAGTGCCGCCGCATCGACGTCGAGCGCCATGTCGGCGATATGGCCCTGAACCATCTGCAGGTTGAACATCGGCGCGCCGAACAGGTCGCGGAGCGACACGCGGTTGATACTCTCGTCGAGCGCCCGCCGCGCGAAGCCGAGCGCGGCCGCCCCGACCGAGGCGCGGAAGACATCGAGCACCGACATGGCGATTTTGAAGCCCTCGCCGGCGGTGCCGATCAGGGCGGATGCCGGCACGCGGCAGTCCGTGAACGCCAGCCGCGCCAGCGGATGGGGCGCAATCACCTCAAGACGTTCGGCAACCGAAAGGCCCGGCGTCTCCGCGGGGACCAGGAATGCGGAGATGCCCTTGGCGCCGGGCGCTTCGCCGGTGCGGGCGAACACGACATAGAGGTCGGCGATGCCGCCGTTGGAAATCCACGTCTTCTCGCCATTCAGCACGTAATCGCCGCCATCGAGACGGGCTGTCATTTCCATGTTTGCCACATCGGAACCGGATCGGGGCTCGGACAAGGCAAAGGCCGAGATCGCGTTGCCGGACCGCGTTTTCTCCAGCCACTTCTTCTGCTCGGCGTCGCCAAACAGGCTGATTGCGCCCGTACCGAGGCCCTGCATGGCGAAAGCGAAGTCGGCAAGCCCGTCGTGCCGCGCCAGCGTCTCGCGCGTTATGCAGAGGGCGCGCACGTCAAGCGGTGCCGGCGCTTCCGGGTCGACGGCTGTCGGCTTGAGCCAGCCGTCGTGACCAAGCGCAGCGACAAGGGCGCGGCAGGCGGCATCGACGTCCTCATGCGCCACAGGCAGGTTCGCTGAACACCAAGTTTCGAGCCGCTCCGCAAGTTGGCGATGACGGTCCTCGAAAAAGGGCCATTTGAGAAAAGTCAAGTCCATGGTCAATTGCCCTCGAAGATCGGCTTTTCCCTGCCGGCAAAGGCGCGGTATGCACGCGCGAAATCGGCGGTCTGCATGCAGATCGCCTGCGCCTGTGCCTCGGCTTCGATAGCCTGGTCAAGGCCCATCGACCATTCCTGGTTGAGCTGTGTCTTGGTAATGCCGTGCGCGAATGTCGGCCCTGAGACGATACGTCCGGCAAGGTCGAGCGCCTCCGCCTCCAAGGCTTCCGCAGGCGCGAGCCGGTTGTAAAAACCCCACCGTTCACCCTCGTCCGCCGTCATGGTGCGGCCGGTGTAGAGGAGCTCGGCCGCGCGGCCCTGGCCGATGATGCGAGGCAGGATCGCGCAGGCGCCCATATCGCAGCCGGCGAGGCCGACGCGCGTGAAGAGGAATGCCGTTTTCGCTTCAGGTGTCGCGATGCGGATGTCGGACGCCATCGCGATGATCGCGCCCGCACCCACCGCCACGCCGTCCACCGCCGAGATGACCGGCTTGCCGCAGTTGAGAATCGCCTTCACCAGGTCGCCTGTCATGCGGGTGAAGGCGAGCAGACCCTTCATGTCCATGTCGACCAACGGGCCGATGATTTCGTGCACATCGCCGCCCGAGCAAAAATTGCCGCCGTTCGGCAGGAAGACGACAGCGTCGACATCGTCGGCGTAGACCAGGGCGCGGAACGTGTCACGCAGTTCGGCATAGGACTCGAAAGTCAGCGGGTTCTTGCGCTCCGGCCGGTCGAGCCGGACGCGCGCGATCCTCTTGTCGACATGCCAGAGGAAATGCTCCGGCTTCAGGTCGGTCATGGTGCTCACGGTTCGGCCTCCCAATTGCTGCGGAACGACTTCAGCATGGAGGCGAGCCGCCGGGCATCATCCTCGCTGACGCCGCCAAGGACTTCACCGATCCAGGCCTCATGCAGGCTTGCCATCTGGCGGAACGCCGCCTCGCCGGCTTCGGTCAGGCGAACGATGGAGGTGCGGCGGTCACCCTCGCGCTTGCCGCGAGCGACGAACCCATCGGTGACCAATCGGTCGACGATCCCGGTGACATTTCCGTTGGATACCAGCAGGAAGCGCGACAGGTCGCTCATAAGCATGCCTTCAGGCGTGCGAAAAAGCGCGGCCATGACATCGAAGCGCGGCAAGGTGGTGTTGAATTCCGCCTTCAGCCGCTCGCGAAGCTCGCTCTCGATCGTCCGCGAGGCGCGCAACAGCCTGATCCAAAGCCGCAGGCGCTCCTTGCTGCCGTTGCCGGTCGCGGCGGGGGACAGCGGCGCGCTCACCATGTCTCGCCCCCCGAAACCGAGAGGGCCTGGCCGGTGATCGACGCCGCGGCGTCGCTGCAGAGCCAGAGCACTGTCGCGGCAATTTCCTCCGGCTGCACGAAACGCCCCTGCGGGTTTGCACTGACCAGGCTCGCACGCGCTTCATTTGTGCTGCGCCCCGTCTTTCCGGCGATCCTCTGGACGGATTTTTCGAGCAGTCCGGTTTCCGTGAAGCCGGGACAGACAGCATTGACGGTCACGCCCGACTTTGCCGTTTCGACGGCAAGCGCGCGCATGAGCCCGACAACGCCATGCTTGGCCGCAACGTAGGGCGCCACATAAGGATAGCCCTTCAGGCCAGCGGTGGAGGCGATGAAGACGATCCGGCCTTCCTCGCGCTCCAGCATGCCCGGCAGGGCGGGCTTCACGGAAAGAAAAGCGCCGGTAAGATTGACCGCAAGCGTCTCCTGCCAGTCGGCGAGCGATGTCCTGTGGGCCGGGGCGCTGCCCGCCATGCCGGCATTGGCGACGACTATATCGAAGGGGCCTCGCGCCGCTTCGGCGTTCTCGTAGAGCTCGGCAATCGAGCGTTCGTCCGTGACATCCGCCGTGAGCGCCAGGATTCTGTCGCTCGCCACCGCGACCGCGTCGAGTGGGGCCTGCCGCCGCCCGCAAATGGTGACATCCACGCCCGCGCCGGCTAGGGCAACCGCGATCGCCTTGCCAACGCCCGTCCCGCCTCCCGTTACCAGAGCGTGCCTGCCGGGGATCATCGGGATGCGCCTTGCCGCCTGGTGAGCCTTTGTGTCGGGTGCGCCACCATGCTCACACCTTTCCCGTCATTGTTTCCTGCCGCTCTGCCAGGCGATAGAGCTGGTCGCGGCCGGCAAGATAAGGATCAGGCCAATTCACACCTCTGTCGCCGAGCTTTGCCGCGGCATGCAGCGTCCAGTACGGGTCGGCCAGATGCGGTCGCGCGAGACAGACGAGATCGGCGCGGCCGGCCATCAGGATCGAGTTCACATGATCCGCCTCGTAAATGTTGCCGACGGCGATCGTTGCCATCCCGGTCTCGTTGCGGATGCGATCCGAGAAAGGTGTCTGGAACATGCGGCCATAGACCGGACGTGCACGGATCGACGTCTGCCCGGCCGACACATCGCAGATGTCGACGCCGGCCGCCTGCAGCAGGCGGGCCATTTCCACGGCATCCGCCGGCGTCACCCCGTCTGCGCCAACCCAGTCATTGGCCGAGATGCGCACCGAAACAGGCTTCTCCGAGGGCCAGACAGCGCGCACTGCGCTAAAGACTTCCAGCGGATAGCGCATCCGGTTTTCAAGCGAACCGCCGTATTCGTCGCTGCGCCGGTTGGTGAGCGGGGTGATGAACGAAGACAGCAGATAGCCATGAGCCGCGTGGATTTCGAGCATGTCGAAGCCGCAGCGCGCGGCCATCCCGGCCGAAGCGACGAATTCCTGGCGCACCCTGTCCATGTCGGCGCGGTCCATCGGCTTCGGCGTCTGGTTGCGTGGCGACCACGGCACATCAGAAGCCGACATGACCGGCCAGTTGCCTTCGGCCAGCGGCGCGTCCATTTCTTCCCAGCCCAGTTGCGTCGAACCCTTCGGCCCGGAATGCCCGATCTGCGCGCAGATTTTCGCTTCGGTCTCGCGATGCACGAAATCCACCAGCCGCTTCCAGGCTCGCTCGTGTTCGGACGCGTAGAAGCCGGGGCAGCCGGGTGTAATGCGACCCTCCGGGCTGACGCAGGTCATCTCGATGTAGACGAGCCCGGCGCCGCCCTTGGCGCGTTCGGCATAGTGGGCGAAATGCCAGTCGGTCGGGCAGCCGTCGACGGCCTTGTACTGCGCCATGGGTGAAACGACGATGCGGTTCTTGAGCTTCAGTTCGCGAAGCCGAAACGGCGCGAACATCGGCGCGCGGGGCCCGTTCACATTGCCGCCCGCCCGGCGGTGGAACCACGCCTCCGCGCTCTCCAGCCAAGCCTTGTCGCGCAGGCGAAGGTTTTCGTGGCTGATCCGCTGCGAGCGTGTCAACAGCGAATAGTTGAACTGGACAGGATCGAGATCGAGATACCGCTCCACCTCCTCGAACCATTCGAGCGAATTGCGCGCGGCCGATTGCAGCTTGAGCACCTCGGTTCGCCGCGCCTCCTCATACTTGCCGAAGGCCGCATCGAGACTGGGCTCGGAATGCACATAGCCGGCCAGGGCGACCGCGCTTTCCAGAGCAAGCTTCGTTCCGGAGCCAATGGAAAAATGTGCGCTGGCGGCCGCGTCGCCCATCAGTGCGAGGTTCTTGTAGGACCAGCGCTCGCAGAGCACGCGCGGGAAGTTGATCCATGCCGAGCCGCGAATATGCGCGGCGTTCGACATCAGCGGATGACCGCCGAGATGCCTGGCGAAAATGCGTTCGCACGTCGCAATTGATTCTTCTTTCGACATGTCGCCGAAGCCGAACTTTTGCCACGTCTCTTCCGAACATTCGACGATGAAGGTCGCTGTATCGGGGTCGAACTGGTAGGCATGCGCCCACACCCAGCCGTGTTCGGTCTCCTCGAAAATGAAGGTGAAGGCGTCGTCAAATTTCTGGCGGGTGCCCAGCCAGACGAACTTGCATTTGCGCATGTCGATGTCAGGTTTGAACACGTCCGCGAAGGCGGACCGCGCCTTCGAATTGAGGCCATCCGCCGCCACGACAAGATCGTGCGTGGCCATATAGGCCTCGGGCTGCTCTGCCTCGGTCTCAAAGGCGAGGTTCACGCCGAGCTCGCGCGCCCGCTCTTGCAGAAGAACGAGCAGCGTCTTGCGGCCTATACCGCAGAAGCCGTGGCCGGACGACACCGTTCGCACGCCCTTGTGCCAGACGGCGATGTCGTCCCAGTAGGCAAAATGTTCGCGGATACGTGCCGCGCTGACAGGATCGTTGGCCGCGAGATTGTCGAGCGTTTCGTCGGAAAGCACCACGCCCCAGCCAAAGGTGTCGTCAGCCTTGTTGCGTTCGATGACAGTGACATCGTGCGCCGTGTCGCGCAGCTTCATGCTGATTGCGAAATAGAGGCCGGCCGGACCGCCGCCAAGCACCGCAACTTTCATCGAGCGAACGCCTTTCCATTTGCGTTCGCTAACAATCGCACCATCTGCCGATTATTTCAAGTATGAAATTTCAAGGTTGAAATATTTAACCGCGTGAGACTCGGAAGCCATTGACAGGGCGCATGAATTGGGGTTGGCGTTGAGCGAAAATCCGACGGCGAGCGCGCAATGATCCTTCACTCTGTCTCGAACTGGGATGACGCATACGCCAATGGCGCCAACATTCCAAATGGCGACCGCTGGCCTGCCGCGTGGATCGAACCGGCGAAGCATTTCCGGAAAAGATTGGCGGCAAGCGGCAGGGCCAGGCTCGACATCCCCTACGGTGAGCGCGGGCGCAATCATCTGGACCTGTTCCTTCCCGAAGGCCAGCCGGACGGGCTCGTCGTCTTCGTCCATGGAGGCTTCTGGAAGGCGCTCGACAAGAGCTTCTGGTCGCATCTGGCTGAAGGCTCGATTGGCAATGGATTTGCCGTCGCGATGCCTTCGTACACGCTTTGCCCGGCGGTCCGCATAGCCGACATTACAAGGGAAGTCGGCGCCGCGATCGTGCGCGCCGCGGAAATGGTCAGCGGTCCGCTTTTCCTCGCCGGTCACTCGGCTGGCGGCCATCTGGTAACGCGTATGATCTCGGCAACCTCGCCATTGGCGGACGCCGTGCGGAAGCGTATTCGCAACACTGTTTCGATTTCCGGCGTGCATGATCTCAGACCGATGATGAAAACGGCGATGAACGCCGATCTTCGCATCGACGGCGCCGAGGCCCTTGCCGAAAGCCCGGCGCTGCTGGAGCCGATGGAGCACGCGCGCGTCACGTGCTGGGTGGGCGCGGCGGAGCGTTCGGAATTCATCCGGCAGAACGCGCTTCTCGCCAACATCTGGACCGGTCTGGGCGCGGAGACGGTCGCCGTTGAAGAGCCCGATCGCCATCACTTCAACGTCATCGACGGCTTGATGGACCCCGCGCACCCGCTCACCCGGACAATGTTGACAGAGTGAGCGGATGCGCGGAAGCTCCTGTCAGGACAAGCAGTCAGCCGTGGCAAGTCCCACAGTCCATGAACAACAGGAAGCGCAATGAGAGCAGTTTTCGTCCAGTTGCAATGCCAACCGGGAAAGACCTATGAAGTCGCCGACGAGCTTTTCGCGCGGGAAGTGGCCTCGGAGCTCTATTCGACCAGCGGCGAATACGATCTTTTGATGAAAGTCTACGTCGATCCTGAGGTGGACATCGGCAAGTTCATCAACGAGCATGTCGCCAATGTGCCGGGGATCGTGCGCTCCCTCACCACGCTCACATTCAAGGCCTTTTGAAGCCGGACAACGTCGGGCCACGAAAGAATATCATGGAGGGTAGCCGGCTAAGCACTAGCGCCTGAGATTTTGCGCGTCCAAGATTGGCAGCAACTCTCCCCGCTTCGTCGCGTTCATGCCAGATACGAAAAGCAGAGTGCTAGGGAGAAATCTACGCATGGTTTGCGACTGCGGCGAACTAACTTCCGGGACCGCAACGGCACCAACCAATTCCGAAGCGAATCGCGTTTTGCAACTAAGCGCTTGCGTCACCCGCGGGCCCGCCGGTAGACTTGTCGCTAGGGAAACTCCCAAGATTGCGACATGCTGAATGTCACAACCCTCGCGGCGGAAGCATTCGGCAGGAAACTGGCCGATACCTACCGCCATTACTTCGGCGACCGGGAACCAGAATTTGCGACGCTTCTCGATGCCGGCACCAGGCTGTTGATCGAGCGGATCGGATCCAGCGACGCACTCTACCACGATTTCGAACACACGATCATCGTGACCCAGGTCGGCCAGGAAATGATCCGAGGAAAGCTCCTGTTCCAGTCGCTCGAACCCGCGGATTGGGTGCACTTCATCTTTGCATTGTTGTGCCATGATATCGGCTTCGTTCGGGGAGCTTGCGCTGGGGACGATGCGGCCAGCGTTGTCATCGACGAAAACGGAGCGCGCTTCAAGCTGCCACGCGGGGCCAGCGATGCGGTGCTGGCGCCCTATCACGTCACACGTGGAAAGATCGCGGTCAGGGAGCGATTTGCGACCCATCGCCTGCTTGATTGTGACCGGATTGCCCGTGCCATCGAACTGACCCGATTTCCCGTTCCCGATGACGACGACCATCAGGAAACCGATACCGAAGCCGGGCTGGTCCGCGCGGCCGACCTTATCGGGCAGCTGTCCGATCCAAACTACCTTGGCAAGCTGAACGCGCTGTTCCACGAGTTGAAGGAAACCGGCAGCGCCAAGAAGATGGGGGTTTCCAACGCAGCCGATCTTGTCGATTGCTACCCAAAATTCTTTTGGAGCGCCGTCGAGCCGTTTATCAGCGATGGACTGCGATATCTGGGCATGACGGTGGAAGGCAAGCGGTGGATCGCGAGCCTCTACGGCAACGTATTCATGGCGGAGCATCACCGCTTGACTTCAGGCCCGGCCCGTTGAGGTGTAGTAAATGTCTCTGAACCGCGGCGGTTCTCACGTCCATGTTACTGGACATGACGCAAGAGGAGCAGCAACGATCCCTCCGCCTTGGTCCGCATGTTGACCGCACAGGAGGAACCTGGAGCCCCTTTGGTTCCTCCTGAATTTTCTTCTTGCCGCCACCAAGTGATGAGCCCGCTACGCCCCTCGAACGGTGGCGAGCGGCTTTCCTCGTACGGTATCTTCAGTGGCTGCCTTGGACGTCTCTCCGCGGCAGCGGATAGTGGGAGTTTCAGCCCAAGCCCCCGCCAGGCTGGCTCCCACTGTCTCCCTGTTCCCATAAAGTTCTATATTCTCCGATTTTCGACCGACACAGGTCGCCCTAGACTGCTCCTCAAGTGCCGATGAAATCCATCGACGGCAGTGCTCTACGTTGCCCCCCTCTGTCCTGCCGGACATCTCCCCCGCAAGGAGGGAGATCGGCAGTGTCGACTTTGGCGCTCTCCCTACTGCGCTGGTGACTAGCCAGGACTTCCGGGAGAGCCAATCTCCCTCCTTGCGGGGGAGATGTCCGGCAGGACAGAGGGGGGCGCGAAGGAATGCCCATGTTCGCAATTCCGCGCCAACTTCATCAGCATTCCTGAATCACATTGGACGAAACATGCATCAGGCTATTGTTTCTGTGCATGTCGTTATCCCAAAACCGCTGCGCACTTTTGGGCGACATGCATTAAGTTGATAGCCTCCCCAAGCGATCATAGACTGTGCTGTGGCCCGCCTTCATTGCATCGATGCGGCGTGGACAAGAAAGCCCATCGCCAGGCAAGGAGAAGCTCATGAGCGCGTTCGACATGTTCAGCCTTGAAGGACGCCGTGCGATGGTGACCGGTGCCAATACCGGTATCGGACAGGCCATCGCGATTTCGCTGGCTCGCGCCGGCGCAGCCATTCTGGCGGTCGGCCGTTCTCCCATGAACGAAACGCTTCGCGAGATCGAGGCTTCCGGCGGGCGGGCAACGGCCATTTCGTTCGATCTCGCGGATCCGGCAGGAGCGGCAGCCATGCTCGCCATGGCCTGGGACGAGCATGGCCCGATCGACATTCTTGTCAATAACGCCGGCATCATTCGGCGAGGAGACGCCATCGATTTCTCCGAAGCCGATTGGGACGACGTCATGGACGTCAACCTGAAGTCCGTTTTCATGCTTTCCCAGGCGCTTGCGCGAAAGGCCCTGGCAGATGGCCGGCCAGCGAAGATCATCAATATCGCCTCAATGCTTTCGTTTCAGGGCGGCATTCGCATCGCCTCCTACACGGTGTCGAAAAGCGGGCTTGCCGGCTTGACGCGGCTGCTGGCCAATGAATGGGCCGCCAAGGGCATCAATGTGAACGCCATCGCACCGGGCTATATCGAAACCAACAACACGCGGGTCCTGCGCGAAGACGCTGAGCGCAACGCCGAAATCATGAAGCGGATTCCGGCCGGCCGGTGGGGCAAGCCGGACGAACTCGGCGGCGCGGCGGTCTATCTCGCCAGCGACGCCGCCAACTACGTTCACGGCGCAATTTTTCCGGTCGATGGCGGCTGGTTGGCCCGTTAAGCAATGGAACAGCCAGCGGAAAGCTTCGACTACGTTTCACCTGCCTTCAAGGTGATTTTCGGCGCGGGCCGCCGAAGTGAAATCGCGCAGGCCGTCGATGCGCTGGGCGCGCGTCGTGCGCTGGTGGTTTCGACGCCCGGGCACCAACCGCTTGCGGCAGACATGGCCGCCCGGCTTGGCGAGCGGTCGGCGGGGGTCTTCGCCGGCGCGCGCATGCACACCCCGGTGACGGTTACGGAGGAGGCGGTTTCTTTTGTTGACGCCAAAGGTGCCGACTGCCTGGTCTCGGTCGGTGGGGGCTCCGCCATCGGTCTCGGCAAGGCCATCGCGGCGAGGACCGGCCTGCCGCAGGTGGCGATACCGACCACCTATGCCGGTTCGGAGATGACCGACATCATCGGTGAAACGGCGGAGGGCACCAAGACCACCCGGCGGACCGAAAGGGTGCGCCCGAAAATAGTTCTCTATGATGTTGACCTCACGCTGACGCTCCCGGCTGGACTGTCGTCGGCAAGCGGCATGAACGCCATCGCGCACGCCGTGGAGGCACTCTACGCCAGAGACGGCAATCCGGTGGTTTCCCTGATAGCCGAGGAAGGGATTCGGGCGCTTGCAACCAGCCTTCCGGCGATTGCCGTGACCCCGTCAGATGTCGACGCTCGACTGACTGCCCAGTACGGCGCATGGCTGTGCGGGCTGTGTCTCGGCACGGTGTCGATGGCGCTGCACCACAAGCTCTGTCACGTGCTTGGCGGAATGTTCGACCTGCCCCATGCTCAAACCCATGCGATCGTGCTGCCGCACGCCGTTGCCTACAACGCTCCCGCGGTGCCCGGTCCGATGCACCGGCTGGCGCGCGCCCTTGGTGCGGCCGATGCAACGCAGGGCTTGTTCGAACTGATCGGCAGGCTTGGCATCCCGACTGCCCTGAAGGACATCGGCATGCCCGAGGACGGGCTTGGCCGGGCGGCGGATGCCGCAACTGCCAATCCATACTGGAACCCGCGGCCGCTCGAAAGACGCGCGCTGTGCGATCTCATAGCCGATGCATATTTCGGGCGGCGGCCGCGCTGAATGGCGGCCGCCGTCAAGCCGGGTTCACCCCATTTCGATGATCGGGGCGACTTCCACGCTACCGCCGGCTGTGAGGATCGGGCAACCCTTGGCCTTCGCAACGGCGTCGTCGATGCTCGACGCATCGATAATGCTGTAGCCGCTCGTCGGATTGGCGCCGCCGTCATCGCGCACTGAGCCGTTCACGACGGTCTTGGACATTCCAACCGGATTGCCGCCGTCCACGACAGCCGACCCGAGACCACCAAACCACTGCATCCAGGCTTGCATAACTATTGCCTGTTCCGCCTCGGACTGCGGCGTCGAGCCGCCATGGTAGACATAGAGATACTTTGCCATTGAAGGCCTCCTTGAGTTTCGATTGCCGATTGTTCCAGCGCCGGCGAGTTCGGCGCCGGCGCTATCATTTAACAGAATTGCTAAATATGCAATTGTAAATCCGCGCTCCGGAGAAAGGCAGCTTTCCGCTCCGGGATCATTTCTCCCGGCACTTTGCGAAATAGGCTTCGGTGGCTTCGCTCAATTGCGCCGCCGGGGCGAGATCGAGTGCGGTAATCCTTTCGCTCATCTTCTTCTCCTGAAGGCCTCAAATTTGCAATATCGAGCATTGAAGGCGTGTCGCCAAACGCTATAGGTCTGCTACGATAGGCGCAAAAGCATTGGGAGAGACACACGCCATGGTTGCCAGAAAGTTCGCAAGGCTCGACAAAGCTCCGGTACAGGCGCGAGGGACGGCGGACGCCAGAGACCGGTTCGCCGTTGCTCTGCTCGCCAGGGCGCCGGCCGAAGACGTCTCCGCGTACGAACCCGGCGTGCTCGACATGGCCGCGGAATGCGCCAGGCGTGCGGTTGTCCGCCACCGGAAGGGCGAGAGCGTCGTCCAGATCGATGCCGGCTCCGGCCTCGAACGTGCAGGTCGCCCCACGACCGTAGTAACGGTTGTCAACGACAACATGCCGTTCCTGTTCGATTCGATCCTTGGCGAGATCACCGAAACCGCCGGCGAGCCCACGCTGGTACTGCACCCGGTCATGCTCGTGAAACACGGCAAGAACGGCGTCAGCGAGATATTCGGCGATGCCGTCGCAGCCAGGGCGGACCAGGAAGCCGACCGCGTGAGTGTCATACAGGTGCATGTCGGCCCCCTTTCGGAAGATACCGCCAATGGGCTGCGCGAGAGGCTTTCCCGCATCCTGTCGCAGGTCCGCTCCGCTGTAAACGACTGGAAGCCGATGCTCGCCCGTCTTGACCAGGCCATTTCGGAATTCCGCTACGCGCCGGTGCCGCTCGACAAGGACGCAGTGAGCGAGGCCATCGCGTTTCTCGAATGGCTGCGCGACGACAATTTCACCTTCCTCGGCATGCGCGAGTTCAAATATTCCGGCGGTGAAAGGAGCGGCACGCTCGAGCGTGCCGAAAAGCCCGGCCTCGGCATACTTCACGACCCGGACGTGCTGGTGCTGAGGCGCGGCACGGAAGCAGTGACGACGACGCCTGAAATTCGCGCCTTTCTGCACGGCCCGGATCCGCTGATCGTCACCAAGGCCAACGCCAAGTCCGTCGTCCACCGGCGCATCTATCTCGACTATATCGGCGTGAAGACCTACGACAAGAAAGGCAAGCTGTCCGGCGAACTGCGCATCGTTGGCCTCTTCACCTCGACCGCCTATACGCGCTCGGTGCTCAAGATCCCCTATCTGCGTTCGAAGGCCCAGTCGGTCATCGCCAAGTCCGGCTTCAATCCGAGCGATCATTCGGGCAAAGCGCTGATCAACGTGCTCGAATCCTATCCGCGTGACGAACTTTTCCAGATCGCGGTTCCGATCCTGCGCAAGCATGCCGAAGCGATCCTGGCGCTTGGCGAACGCCCACGTGTGCGCGTGCTGGTGCGCGTCGACCAGTTCGACCGTTTCGTTTCGGTGCTCGTCTTCGTTCCGCGCGACCGCTACGACAGCATCGCGCGCGAGAAGATCGGGGCCTTCCTCAAGAAGAGCTTTGACGGCCACCTGTCGGCCTACTATCCGGCCTTCCCGGAAGGCGGGCTTGCCCGGGTCCACTTCATCATCGGTCGCTCCGGCGGCAAGACGCCGAAAGTCGACCAGCCGGATCTGGAGAAGGGTATCCGCGACATCGTGCGAACATGGGAAGACGGCTTGCGCGAGGCAGCGGCCGAGGCCGGCGCCGGCGGCGCGTTGGCCAGCGTGGCGGCGCGTTTCCCGGAAAGCTATCGCGGCAGCTTTACGCCGGCGGAAGCGTTGGCCGATGCGCGCCAGATCGCAGCGATCAACGCCGCCAATCCAATCGCCATCGACGTCTACCGGCAGGGCAACCAGCGCCCCGAGCAGGCGGCATTGAAGATCTATCATTTCGGCAGCCCGGTCGCGCTGTCGCGTCGCGTGCCCGTGCTGGAAAACAGCGGTTTCCGCGTCATCAGCGAGCGGACCTTCGAAGTCGGCGACCCCGACGGCGGCACTGTCTTCGTTCATGACATGGAACTCGAGAATGCGTTTGGAGCTCCGATCGATCTCAGGGACGAAGGCGCGCTCTTCGAGGAAGTCTTCCTTTCGGTCTGGCGCGGCGTCAGCGACAATGACGGCTACAATGCGCTGGCGCAGACTGCCTCGATGCGGGCGAGCGAGATCGGAATCCTGCGCGCTTACGGCCGCTATCTGCAGCAGGCCGGGATTCCGCAGAGCCAGGACTTCGTCGCCGCAGCGCTCAGCCGTTATCCGGAGATCGCGCGGGCGTTATTCGCGCTGTTCGTGACGCGCCTTGACCCGGCAAAACAAAGCGAATCGGCCGTCACCGCCAAGCACCTCAAGGCGGCACTCAAGGATGCGCTCGATGCGGTGCCCAACATCGACGACGACACGATCATCCGCCGTTATCTCAACCTCATTGAATGCACGTTGCGCACCAACTACTTTGCCGGGGCGACCGGAGCCGAAGGCCGGTCGCTGGCCATAAAGCTCGAACTCCCGTATGATCGACGGCCTGCCGGAGCCGCGGCCATGGCGGGAGATTTTCGTATACGGTCCCGAAGTGGAGGGCGTGCACCTGCGCTTTGGACCGGTGGCGCGCGGCGGCTTGCGCTGGTCGGATCGCGCGCAGGACTATCGCACCGAGGTGCTGGGCCTGGTCAAGGCGCAGCAGGTCAAGAATGCGGTAATTGTGCCGGTTGGCGCCAAGGGCGGTTTCTTCCCGAAGCGGCTTCCCACAGGCGGCAGCCGCGACGCCGTGTTCGTGGCCGGCACCAGGGCCTACATCAATTTCGTTTCAAGCCTGCTGTCGATAACGGACAATCTTGATGGCGACACGGTCATTCAGCCCAGGAATGTCGTGCGCCGCGACTCCGACGATCCTTATTTCGTCGTCGCCGCCGACAAGGGCACCGCGACATTTTCCGACACCGCCAATGCCATCAGCGAGGAGCACGGCTTCTGGCTCGACGACGCCTTCGCCAGCGGCGGCTCGGCCGGCTACGACCACAAGAAGATGGGCATTACGGCGAAGGGCGCGTGGGAGGCGGTGAAGCGGCATTTCCGCGAGATGAACCGCGACATCCAGACAACGCCGTTCACGGTTGTGGGCGTCGGCGACATGTCCGGCGACGTTTTCGGCAACGGCATGCTGTTGTCGGAGCACACGCGGCTGATCGCCGCGTTCGACCATCGTGACATTTTCATAGACCCGGATCCGGACGCGGCCGTCTCTTTCGCCGAGCGCAAACGAATGTTTGACTTGCCGCGATCGAGTTGGCAGGACTATGACAAGTCCAAGCTCTCGGCCGGCGGCATCATCGTGTCGCGGGCGCAGAAGTCGGTCGTGTTGCCGGCTGCCGCGGCGAATGCCATAGGACTCGACAAGACGCTTGCCACGCCTGCCGAGATCATCAACGCAATCCTCAAGGCGCCGGCCGATCTGCTCTGGTTCGGCGGCATCGGCACTTATGTGCGTGCTTCCGGCGAGACCAACCAGGAAGTCGGCGACCGCGCCAACGATGCGATCCGTGTCACAGCCGCCGAATTGCGGGTGAAGGTGATTGGTGAAGGAGCCAATCTCGGCGTCACCCAGCGTGCGCGCATAGAGTTCAATCTGCTCGGCGGCGCCTGCAATTCCGATGCGATCGACAACTCGGGAGGCGTCAATTCCTCCGACGTCGAAGTGAACATCAAGATCGCGCTGGCCTCCGCCATGCGCAGGGGCAGCCTCACACGCCCGGCGCGCAACAAGCTGCTCGCGGAAATGACCGGCGAGGTCGGCGATCTGGTTCTCGCCAACAACTACCAGCAGACGCTCGCCCTGTCGCTCGCCCGCAAGCGTGCGACCGTCGACTTTGCTCATCACTCACGTTTCATGGACGCGCTCGAGGCTCGCGGCCTGCTTGACCGCGCGGTTGAAACGCTGCCTTCGCCGCTCGCGCTCGCCGAGCGGCACGTGCACGGCGAGCCGCTCACGCGGGCGGAGCTTGGCGTGCTGCTCGCCTACGCCAAGATCGTGCTGTTCAGCGACATTCTTGCCAGCAACGTGCCGGACGATCCGCATTTCGAGCGTGACCTGCTCGACTACTTTCCTGACCGGATGGCGAAAAAGTATGGCGCCGAGATCGCGGGTCATCGGCTGCGGCGCGAAATCATAGCGCGCGTGCTGGCAAACGACGTCATCAACCGCGGTGGCCCAGCCTTTGTGACCAGGCTGCATGACAGCACAGGCCGCTCCGCCGGCGATGTGGTGCGCGCCTACACTGTGGTGCGCGACGGCTTCGGTCTCGCCGGCATCTACCGGGACATCGACGCGCTCGACAACAAGATCGACGGCCAGGTTCAGCTCGATCTCTATCAAACTGCCGGGCGTCTGGTCGCGACGGTCACCTCGTGGTTCCTTAAGAACGACCACGGCGACGGTCCGCTGGGGGGCCGCATCGCCGATCTGCGCGAGGCGCGCAAGATTCTCGAGCCAAAGATCGGGGGCCTGCTGCCGGCTTTCATGAAGGAGAAACTGGAGGAGCGCCGGCAAGGCTTTGTCAAGGCGGGTGCGCCGGAGAAGCTGGCGGAGCAATTGGCGGCGCTGAGGGTCGAGGAACTCTTTCCCGACATCGCCAGGGTCGCACGCAACGCCGGCGCCGATCTCGTCTCGTCAGCCCGGGCGTTCTTCGCGGTCAGCGAGGCGTTCCGGATCGGGCGAATCGAGGATGCGGCACGTACCATCACGCCCACCGACTACTATGACGGACTGGCGTTCTCGCGAGCCATCGACATGATCGGGGCGGCCCGCGGCGGGATCGCGGTGTCCGCTCTTTCGGGCTTCGGCGACAGTGCTGATCCAGTCGCTGCATGGCTGGATGCCGGGGGCGATCGGATCGACCGCACGCGGGAGAGTCTGCAAGCGCTGACCGAGGGCGGCGACATCACAGTGTCGCGCCTCTCGGTGGCGTCCGGGTTGATGAGCGATCTGACTGCTTAGGGTGTGTTGGTATTCAGGTGATGCCGGCCTGCAAATGGCGGCATTCTCGGCTTCCGAAAATGGTGCGGGAGATTGGCCGTGGCCTCGCCGCTGCCCACAAGGGGGAGGGTAGAACGCGGATGCCAAGGAAATGACAGGAGCTTCAAAGGGATCGGCGGGAGGGGACATGGCGGGCAAAACGGGAGCGGTCTTCGCAGGCGGCACGCGCGCGTCGCGCCGTGGCATTTGGAGCTGGATGCTGTTCGACTGGGCGCAGCAGCCGTTCCATACCCTGATCATCACCTTTGTCTTCGCGCCGTACTTTGCGGCAGCGGTCGCGCCTGACGCCGCGAGAGGACAGGAGCTGTGGGGCTATGCTGTCGGCATCGGCGGACTGTTGATCGCGCTGTCTTCGCCGGTGCTCGGCGCGATTGCGGATGCATCCGGCCCGCGCAAGCCGTGGATATTCATTTTCTCGGTGGTCGGTGTCATCGGCTGTTGGCTGCTTTGGTATGCGGTGCCGGGCGTGCCGGACCTCACATGGGTAATGGGGGCCATCGTGCTGGCGCTGGTCGGCATGGAATTCGCCGCTGTCTTCAACAACGCCATGATGCCAGACCTCGTGCCCCGTGCGGAACTTGGGCGCCTGTCGGGCTCGGCCTGGGGGCTGGGCTATGTCGGAGGGCTGGTCTCGCTGGTCATCGTGCTTGGCCTGCTGGCAGGTCAGCCGGCTACCGGCAAGACACTGCTCGGCATCGAGCCGCTGTTCGGCCTGGATACGGCGGCCCGCGAAGGCGACCGCGCGTCCGGTCCGCTGACGGCGGTGTGGTACACCGTCTTCGTGCTGCCCATGTTCATTTTCACGCCGGATGCCAAACGTCGGCCCTCGGTTTCCGGTGCTGTCTCGCGCGGGCTTGCCGAACTCGCACGGACGGTGCGGCGACTGCCGGGCGAACGAAGTTATTTCAGCTTCCTGATGTCCTCGATGTTTTACCGGGATGCGCTCAACGCGCTCTATTCCTTCGGCGGAATCTACGCAGCGGGCGTGCTTGGCTGGTCGATCGTCCAGATCGGCATTTTCGGTATTCTGGCGAACCTTACAGGGGCGATTGGCGCCTGGCTCGGCGGCCGCGCCGACCAGGCCTACGGGCCGAAGGCCGTGGTCAGCGCCTCCATCCTTATCCTGACTGCCTGTTGTATCCTCGTCATCTCCACCACGCGTATCAATGTGCTGTTCATGACCGTGGCGCCCGGCAACAATCTGCCGGATGTCATCTTCTATGCCGCCGGCGGCCTTATCGGCGCTGCTGGCGGTTCCATCCAGGCGGCCTCACGCACACTGCTGGTCGATCAGGTCGAGCGCGAAAGGGTTACCGAAGCGTTCGGCCTCTATGCGCTGTCCGGCCGGGCAACGAGCTTCCTCGGCCCGCTTGCGATCGCGTTCGCAACCGGACTGTTCGCCTCGCCAGCCTTCGGGCTCTCCAGCCAGGACGCGCAGCGCTTCGGCGTCACACCGATCATCTTCCTGTTCTTGCTCGGGCTGGTGCTGCTGCCGCTTGTGCGCAGCAGTCAATATGAGCTGCCGGGGAGGAATGAGGCTCTCCATCGGAGGGGTTCAATGCCGGAAATGCCGCACGCCGGTGAATACCATGGCGAGGCCGTGCTCGTCGGCTGCGGCGATCACCTCGTCGTCGCGCATCGAGCCGCCCGGCTGGATGACTGCGGTGGCGCCGGCCTCGACCGCGGACAGAAGGCCGTCCGCGAAGGGGAAGAAAGCATCCGACGCCACCACCGAGCCCTTGGTCAGCGGCTCGGCCATTCCGGCCGCTTCGGCTGCGTCCAGCGCCTTGCGGGCAGCAATGCGCGAGGAATCGACCCGGCTCATCTGGCCGGCTCCGATGCCTACAGTGGCGCCATCCTTGGCATAGACGATGGCGTTCGACTTCACGTGCTTGGCGACGCGGAAGGCAAATTCGAGGTCGGCCAGCTCCCTCGCGCTCGGCGCACGTTTGGTCACGACCTTGAGATCAAGCCCGTCGATGACCGCATTGTCGCGCGATTGGACCAGCAGGCCGCCGGCCACCGATTTGACGAACAGTCCCGGCGCGCGGGGGTCCGGCAGGCCCCCCGTGACAAGCAGGCGCAGGTTCTTCCTGGCTGCGACGATCGCCTGCGCTTCCTTGGTCGCGTCAGGCGCGATGATGACCTCGGTGAAGATCTTCACGATTTCCTCCGCCGCTTCGGCGTCAAGGCGGCGGTTGAGCGCGACGATGCCGCCAAAGGCTGAGACGGGATCGCAGGCCAACGCCTTTTCATAGGCAGCTCTCAAAGTATCGGCCACCGCGACGCCGCAGGGATTGGCATGCTTGATGATCGCGACCGCGGCACTGTCGCCAGGATCGAACTCGCCTGCGAGTTCGAAGGCGGCGTCCGTATCGTTGATGTTGTTGTAGGAAAGCTGCTTGCCCTGCAATTGGCGCGCGGTCGCCACACCCGGCCGCCTGTCGCCATTGAGATAGAAGCCGGCCCTGCTGGTGCGGGTTCTCGCCATAGCGCATTACGGTTTCAAGCCTGCCGCCGAAGCTTCGCCATGCCGGCTCGGTCGATGTCCAGCGTTTCGGCGAACCAGCCCGATATCGCAGCATCGTAAGCGGCCGTGCGGGCGAAAGCCTTGGCCGCCAGCCTCTTGCGAAATTCAAGCGAGAGGCTGCCGATGTTCAGCTCGAGCGCGTTGATGACGGCCGCGTAGTCCGCAGGATCGGTAACTATCGCTACATAGGCATGGTTCTTCGCGGCGGCCCGCACCATCGCCGGTCCGCCAATGTCAATGTTTTCAACGATCGATGCATAGTCACCGTCCGAGAAGCGCACCTCCTCGAACGGGTAGAGGTTGACGACGACGAGATCGATCGGCTCGATGCCATGCCTGTTCATCGCGGCGGCATGGTCGGGGTCGTCCCGCACGGCCAGCAGAGCTCCATGCACGGCCGGATGCAGCGTCTTGACGCGCCCGTCCATGATCTCGGGAAAGCCCGTGACGTCGGAAACGTCGGTCACAGGCACGCCTGCCGCCGCGAGCGACTTCGCCGATCCGCCGGTCGAGATGAGCCCGACGCCTTGCCTGTGAAGTGCCGCAGCGAAGTCCGCCAGGCCGGTCTTGTCGGAGACGGAAAGGAGCGCGCGGCGGACCGGCACCAGGTCGGGCGCTGGAATCTTTTTTGAAGCGACAGCCATCGAAATCACCGGCAGTGAAACCGGCCTCACTACCGGTCGGGCCTCTCTATAATGCGCGTGCGTGTCAACCGCCAGCCCACCTCCGGCATCTCGGAAGCCTTGAACGAGAGGACGATCTGGCTCGTCCGCCTCGGTCCTGCGAGACCCGCGAAGAAGATCGATTCCTCGATCGTGGGAGTTACGGCATCGCACGTGAAGGCCCAGCTGTCGGCGCCGCCGGCCGCAAGCATCAGCCTGCCTTTCTTGTCGCGGTAGACCTGGATATCCGGATGGACGTGAAACCGCACAGTGACGAGGTCCGGGCCGTTCTTCTTTGCCGGGGCGCCGCCGGGGCGAAAGAAGCGGTCGGTGCCCTCCACCAGATTGCCGCCGTCGGAGAGCGTCAATTCGCGCTCGTGGAAAAGCCCGAAGCGCGCGACGTAGCCGTCGTGGCTGGCGACGAAGCCTTGCATTCCGTCGGAGTCGAGACGCTCGCAAGGGACATGGTGCGGCCCAGCGACCAGCAGCGTGCCGAGAAGCCCGCTCACGCGCCCCGAATGCGTGAAACGCGCTGACGAGGTGTCATTCAGGGTGGCGGTCGAATGTGCGGCCGTGGCACGCGCGAGAGGACGAAATTCGTCGGCCCCAAACGCGTCGACGCCGGCGTTTACGACATAGTTCTGGCGGCCCGACGAAAGTTCGAAGGACAGGCAACCGGCATGCGCGCTGGCGGAAACATCTGGCGGCGGCGCGGCTCCGGTGTCGGCAATCACGGTCGTGCCACCCATCGCCAGCCGTTCATAGCCCGAATGCGGCGCGTGCAGCAGCGGCTGGCCGGCGCTATCGTCATGGCGCAGTATGGCGGCAATACGGTCCTGGATCGTCGCACCCATTCCATTGAAGCGGGCCATGCTGCCGTCTTGGTGGCGGAAGAATCGGAGCGCGGGAAGCATCCGGTCAATGGCGCCGACAAGCGCGTCCGGCGGCGCTTCAGCCTGGTTGGCGTAAGTGTGGCGAAGCGGCAGCAGGTCGGCCAGGAGTTCGAGCACGTCGAAAGGATTGCGTGAAATATGCCCTCCGTCGGGCAGGATCTGCCGGTCAAGCTCGGCGGCGAGATTGCGGGAGGCGTTGCGGATCGCGGCCCTGTGGGCCGGCAACGACAGGGCCGCAAAGGCGATTGCGATGCGGACGCGAAGCCGGTCCTTGCCTTCGGACATTTCCGGCGCCATGGAACGCAGGTAACGGATCTGCACTGCGAGCGAGCGCAGGAATGCGCGGTAGAAGGGGAACTCCGCGGCCTGCAGCACGACAGGCGAATGCTGCAGCCAGGCGATCACCCGCCGCGCGGTTGTCGCGGGGTCCCACGCGACGCCCGAAATGCGGCCGCCATGGACGGCAAGCCAGTCCGTGACCAGCGCACGCGCATTCTGCGCCGCGAGTTCGGTTCCGGCGGCTCGCATGTGGCGCAGCCAGCGAAAGCCATGCAGCGCCTCCAGCCAGCCACGATTGGCGACTTCCATCTGGAAGGGCGACCGCCCGCCGGTTTCGACGAGATGTCCGGAGAGCGGGACGCGGCCATAGTAAATCTCCAGCGCGATGCGGGGATCGGCGTGTCGCAGATCCGGCGGCGCGACCAGCACGCGCTGGGGTGTGCGCCCCGTGTAGCGCCAGCGATAGGCAGGCCCTGTGCGCAGCCGCCGGCGCGTGCGGCGCCAGACCTCCCGCGCCACTAGCCGCCAAAGATGCGGTGCGTTGCCCGCTGCTCTTACCAAAGCCCGAATCCTCGCTTGAACGCGTTCCCCTTTATCTACGCGTCATGGTTAGCGAATGGTTTAGGGCGGGGTGAGATTTTGAGGTGATACCGGCCCGCAGATGGCGGTTTCTCCGCTTCTGGAGCTCGCCTGCCGGCCGAAGAGCCGCGATGTCGCGAAAAATGAGACCCGTCGTTTTCAGGGGAGAGCGATCCATAGAAAGCCGTCCTGCGTTCGGCAGGGATACACCGTCAACCTCGAGCGGTTTTTGGAAATGTCGCCCAAGTATTCAAGGCCTTGCCGGGTACCATCCGGCTGCAATTGCGCCCAGTCCCGGACGTCGCCTGTGTGAAGGTCGAAACAGCTCTGATGCCAGCGGCAGACCAAGCCAAGATCGCTGGTGATCGTGCTCTCGGTGTGTGGGAGGTCTAGCGCTTCAACCTCAGTCGCACTTCGGCGTTCGTAGAACGGCAAATGAAGATGCGGGCACGCGTTGTTAAACGCGCAATAGCCGTCAGGTCGACGAACGACGACGACATCGTAGTCTTCAAAATCAGAGAATCCGCCGTTGATTGGGCTGCAGTTCGTCATCCCCAAATACGCGAACCCACCTCTTGCCGGCATGGAAGACGGTTTCGCGAACTTCCCTGGCGTTCAGTTCCGCGTCGACTTCGGGTTTCAGCCTGATGATTTCGAACAGGGTTGTCCGCTCGGCCGTACCCCGAAGCCGTACCCTGACAAAGTCGGCGACTTCCACCTTGTTCCCGATCTGCTCGTGAAGCGCTTCGGTTATCAGCAGCCGCGTACCGGCATCCTTGTTGGCGGCTTCGACGCGGCTGGCAAGATTTACCACGTCGCCGATTGCCGTGAGACGTTCGTGTCCGACAAAACCCAACGTGCCGAGAACCGCCTCGCCATAGTGGAGGCCGATACGAATATCCAATTCGACACCATACATCGAGGCAAAGAACGGCTTCAAACGATCGACTGTGGCAAGGGTCTGAAGCGCAGCGTTCACGGCGCGAAGCGGAGCGTCCGGCTGGTCGTCCGCGCCAAATATTGCCATGAGCCCATCGCCGATGACATTGGCGATGAAACCGCCGTTCTGCTCGATAATGTCTCCGGCCTGGGCGAAATAGCGATTGAGCAAATACATCACATCGTAGGGTGACAGCCGCTCCGACAGCGACGTGAAGTCGACGATATCGCTAAAGAAAACCGCAATATGTTTTGACTCGCCAGAACGCGTAGCGGCAGAACCGTCAAGCTGACTGGTCATCATCATGTCGGTCTCGTCCAGTACCAGGCGTCGGACGCGAAGCTCCCCTTCCGGCCTCAGCTGACAAGCCAGCCGAACTTCATGCGCCAGTCTCAACCGCTCCGCCATGAGAGCCTCGGCCGCATTTCGCTCCGGGCAAGCCTCCAGGCCATCGAGCACCCAAACGCGGCATGTCGAGCATTTTGCCCGCCCGCCGCACGCATGGGCAAACGGCACACCCGATCTGAGAGCCGCGTCAAGCAAGGTCTCATCGGCGACCACTTCGAAATCCATTTTGTCAGGTAGCGTGGTTACCCTTGTCATCCGAAAACAGATACCCCGCGTTGCTTGGCTGCCGACTGTAGCACCAAATCGGCTCAGTCGGTTGCCTGATGATGGGCTGCCGCAAGGCGCACGAAATGCACGCCAACAAGGGAACGGTCAGTAAAACAAGCCGTGCTCTCCGGCGCCATCCCAGCAACGATGGCGGCGCATCGCGCTCCTGGACGACGAGGTGTTGCGATTTTGCTCTTGCGCAGGAAGCAAAAGAACCCCAACCTGGGTGTGTGTTCAATAGATTGAAAGGAGGTGATCCGATGTCGAGTGATTTCGTTTTCCAGAGCGTGACCTCAGCGGATTGCCTTGATGAAGGGCAGCCCCTTCGTTGATGCGCATGACGTGCGGCCGGTGATGCACACCAGTCACGGCTGACGGTCGCGCCACGGACGGAAACACGGAGGCCGTTTCCCGGAAGGGGAGCGGCCTTTTTGCTTATCCTTTGCGCGGCCGAAAGGACGCGCGGCGCGATGCCCGCCTCCTTCAAGTGCACCAGCCGGCGCGGCGGCCACCGCCATAAGACCTGACAAGCGCACGGTCGAGCAGGCTTTGCGCGACCATCTCGCCTTCGAAAGTCTCAACGTCGGCCAGCACGCGGCCGAAGTATTTGGCACCGCCGATGTTTGAGAGCCTCACCACACCGCTTGCGACCAGCTTTGAGAGAGCATCCCTTGCGCGCAGCGCTGCCTGGTGCTCGGAAGAGCAGCGGCTCTTCATTTCCGGTGCGTCGATCCCCCGGATGCGGACGTTGACTTCAATAACCTGGCCCGGCCAGACATAAGCCTCCGCGAAGAACGTATCACCGTCGAGCACTTCGACGACGGTCGCCTCGACCGGTCCGCCGAGGCTGTGCCGCCCGGCCTCGGCAGGGCAAGACGCCAGCAGGGTGGCCACGATGGCAACCGTCCCCATTCCAAAACCTGCCTGAATCAGCCACGACTTCATGCAAGGTTTTTATTCCTATAATGAAGTGAATGCAATACCTGGCGGAGGGATTGTACGATCCTCCCGGGCGTCCTCAATTGGACGATGCCCGTCCGTCCGGGCGGACGCTTTTACGGAATCACGGATTCCACGGAATAAGCGCTGCCGCTCTATCTCTTTGTTTAAGCATCGGATTTTCCCGAAACCGGTTCCCACTTTCGGGTCCGATGCTCCTCGTTGGAGCATCGGATTTCCCCGAAACCGGTTCCCACTTTCGGGTCCGATGCTCTAGCCAATCACGGGCGTGGTCAATGTCCGGTCGATTTTCCGCCGGGGCTGCGGTCGAGCATTGCTGCTCTCTTCGTGGGTCCACACTTTGAACTTGGTCAGCTTGTGCGGCCCGAAACTGTGCAGCAGCGGCACGTCGGTCGCATCGCGTCCGCGCGCCACCACGATGCGGCCGATGCGCGGAATATTGTGGCGGGCATCGAACGTGTACCATTTGCCGTCGAGGTAGGCTTCGAACCAGGCGTTGAAGTCCATCGGCGCCGGATCGGGCGGCACGCCGATGTCGCCGAGATAGCCGTTCACGTAGCGCGCCGGGATGTTCATGCAGCGGCAAAGCGTGATTGCGAGATGCGCGAAGTCGCGGCAGACGCCGACGCGCTCCTCATGCGCCTGCGCGGCCGTGCGGGTTGCGCGTGCATAGCCATAGCCGAAGGAAAGGCGGTTGTGGACATAGTCGCAAATCGCCTGCACCCGCGCCCAGCCCGGAGGCAGATGGCCGAACAGGCTCCAGGCGAGATCGCTCATGTGGTCGGTCTCGCAGTAGCGGCTGCCGAGCAGGAAGACGAGGTTTTCGTCGGTGGCAGCTCCTGGACCGGCGTCTCGCCGGCCAGCGTGTTGACCTGGTCGGGTTCGCCGCTGTCCTCGACCATGGCATCGTAGAGAATGCGGAAGCCTCCCTCCGGCGCGAGGAAGCGGCGGCAGGCGTTGCCATGGGCATCGTGATAGACGTTGTCGGTACGGAAGGCGAGGTAAGAACGCTGGTCTGCCGCTTGATGTCGGGCTGGCGGTCGTGATGGATGTCGAGCAGGGAAATGACGGTCGTCGGCTGCTGGCACTCGATGGCGATTTCATAGCCGAGACGGATGAGCATCGAACGTCCTTTGACCTGCGGGGAAGAAATTCTTGCCCATAACGTCCTGGCAAGCGGCTTCCGGTTCCGTCGGATCGAGCTCAGAAATCGCTTGCCAGTCCCTTGACTTCCCAATCGCCATAGCGACCGGGTTCCTTGCCGCCGCGCCCGCCGACTTCCTTCGGCAGCGCAGCTTCCCGCTCGCGATAGGACTTGCGGCGTGCCTCGGCCTCTTCGAGTGCTCGCCGCGCCGCCGGCGACGGGCGGCTTGCGTTCAGCCGGGGCGTGACTGGCAGGTTGGCCGAGGGCGGTTGCTTCGTCATCGGGCATCGGAATCACTCGCGTTGATCATTGAAAGCGTGGCATCGTCTTCCCATCATATAGACGGGTTTTCGTCCCGATCGACTGCAGAACGATGCTCGAACAAGGAGATAGAGCGGCAGTGCCATCGGTGCGTCCGCCGTTCTAGCTCAAAACACGGAGCCAACGATGAACATGATCCGCACCGCCATGCTGCTGGCCTTCATGACCGCGCTGTTCATGGGCGTCGGCTATCTGATCGGCGGCTGGGGCGGCATGATGATCGCGTTCCTGATCGCCGCGGGCATGAACCTGTTCAGCTACTGGAACGCCGACAAGATGGTGCTGCAGGATGCACCATGCGGTCGAGGTGGACGAGCGCAACGCGCCCGAATACTACGGCATCGTGCGCGAGCTGGCGCAGCGCGCCGGCCTGCCGATGCCGAAGGTCTATCTCATCGACAACCCGCAGCCGAACGCCTTCGCCACGGGCCGCAACCCGCAGAACGCCGCCGTTGCCGCGACGACCGGCCTGCTCGACCGCCTCTCCCACGAAGAGGTGGCCGGCGTCATGGCGCACGAACTCGCCCATGTCCAGAACCGCGACACGCTGACCATGACGATCACCGCGACGCTCGCCGGCGCGATCTCCATGCTCGGCAATTTCGCCTTCTTCTTCGGCGGCAATCGCGACAACAACAACCCGCTCGGCTTCGTCGGCGTACTGGTCGCCATGATCGTTGCGCCGCTGGCCGCCATGATGGTGCAGATGGCGATCAGCCGCACGCGCGAATATTCGGCCGACCGCCGCGGCGCCGAAATCTGCGGCAACCCGCTTTGGCTTGCCGCAGCCCTCGACAAGATCGCAAAGACTGTCGAACGCATCCACAATCCCGACGCCGAGCGCAATCCGGCGACGGCGCATCTCTTCATCATCAATCCGCTGTCGGGCGAGCGCATGGACAATCTGTTCTCGACCCACCCGAACACGGAAAACCGCATCGCGGCACTGGAAGCGATGGCGGGGCGAGCAGGCTCGGGGTCGCCTGGGCCGTGGTCTGCTCGTCACGATTGAGGCCGAGGCGAACAGGAATGCGTGCCATCGGGCGAAAGCAGGCCATAAAGCATGGTTCAAATACCGTCGCTGTAACTGCCTGAATATCTTTAGAATTTTGGAAGGGCGAAGCCCTCGACTAAGGCCTGTTGAGATTCAGGATTCCTGACGCCTTGGAAAAATGATTCAAGCTCCGAAAGGGGTTTGACATGGATCAATTCGTGCTGACGGACGCCCAGTGGGCGAAGATGGAACCGCATTGTCTGGGAAAATCGACGGACCCCGGACGAAGCGGTTGCGACAATCGGCTCTTTGTCGAAGCGGTTTTTTGGATCATGCGGAGTGGAAGTCCGTGGCGTGATCTTCCGGCCTCTTCGGGAAGTGGAACAGCGTCTTCGTGCGATACCGTGGTTGGGTCAAAGCCGATGTTTTCATTCGGCTTTTCGAAGCATGTTCGGATGAACCGGACATGGAATACGCCATGGTAGCGCCACCATCGTCAAGGTCCATCGTCACCGCCAGGGGCAAAAGGGCACCCAAAATCAGGCAATAGGCCGCTCCAAGGGCGGCATGATGACCAAAAAAATCCTCGCCGATGCTGGCGGGAGCGAGCATCGCCGTGCTGGCGAGGCTGCGCCTGTTCGAAGACGGTGCTGGCCACCGTGCTGCCTCATTTTGTCCGCATCGCACGGCGGATGGTGGAGGTTCGATCGTTTTCAGAAGTGCCTTCACTGACAGCGCCCGAAATTGATTGCCTTCGCCTCCCAAATCTTTCATTGCCATCGAGGTTACAAAACTCCTTTTAAGCCATGCTCTCGCGGAATCAGGTCACGGACAAAACCTTGCAGACTGCCGGCCAACAAAAAACCTGCGAAACGCGGCCTGCATTGATGCATCCAGCTGGCTGGAATCTAGTATTTCTAGTTCTGCTCGGTTGTCAGAGCGCTGCGGCGCTTCTCGGAATCGAGTTGTTTTTGGGCTTCTTTGCAGTATACGGTTTGATTTTCCTTTATCTAAACTTTTCAAATGATTACTTCAGAAAGATACAAAACTATATCAGCATACCATTTGTGACTATCTTTATTGTTTTAAATTATCAAAATTTGCCGAATTTTCTGGAGTTGAACAGTTTCGATTTGCGTCTGATGATGTTGCCGGTCTTCATGTTGGTGACCATTGCGGCAATGTACCGGACGACGCTGCGCTGCTCGTTTTCCCCTTACCAAGTCACACGTGCGATTTCCTGGGGCCTCCTCGCCGGAACAGCGGCCTTCCTCGTCGGAAACAATCATGCTCTGACCCATGGAGCGGAAACCAGGCCTGTCGGTCTCCTTGGCTCACCTGAATCCCAACCTCGCGGATGACGTTTACATCTGCATCATCCTTGTCGCGTTCTTGGGAATTCCGCTGGCCCTGGTTCGTCCATTTCGGCCGGCCAGGACCGTGGCCGGCCTCTTGCTATGGGGCCTCTTTTGCTATGCTTTTGTGTATCTCGTCGAGGGGCAGAGCCGGGCTGCCTGGCTGGCCTTCATTGTGGCGTTGCTCCTGACTTCAGCCGTTGCCTTTTTCTCCAAGCGGCGGGTTCCGGTTTCCAGGCTGGCTGTTGCGGCTGCGGTGTTCGTGTCTGTTGCGAATGTCGACCTGATTTCATCAAGGGCCGGGGCCGAGCGAATTGTCTCGGGCGCCGCATCGGCCGACTGGCTGATAATGCCGAAAGAGGCTAGCGCAGAAAGCAAATCGGGTGCAGGAGAAGGCGGCAAGGCAATCGCCGAAAAGGCAGCTTCCGAACCCGTCTCGCGCCACGAGGATCCGGAAGCGCTGACCAGCATTGGTGAACGGTTCATTCTGTGGGGTGACGCACTCACGATCATCGCCAAAAACCCGGTGACGGGTCTCTTCGGCTGGAACAAGGAAAGGATCAAAAGTGAAGCCCCGCATCCAGATTTAGTACTTCGGTTTACTCATTTCCACAATCTCATTCTTGATGTTGCTGCGAGATTTGGAATCATAATGGCTTTGTACTATTCTTTTGTTTTGATTTTCATTATTTATATATTGACGAGTTATACTGTATCAAGGAAATACATGAGCAATCACTATAACAATGCTGCTCTGATAATTTGTTTATTTTATTTTATTTACTTGTTTGTGGAGAATATATTCGAGGTCAACTTTTTTCAAAAGCAGGTCGCGTCTGTTATCGTCCTTTTTTGCGCACTTGCAGGCGTCGCACTGGGAATGCTTGACCGGCCCGACGGTGTGTCAGACAAAGCTGTTGAGCATGGTTGAAGTTGAGAGTGGAGGCAGCGTGACAGAAATGGTTGGGCCGACGCCAACCGGGGCTTCAACAAAGCCGCGCATCTGCGTAGGGATCGCAACCCGGGGCCGTCCCGTGATGCTTAAGACCCTGCTCAATTCGCTTGTCGATCTGAACACAGACGGGTTCGAATGCGTTTTTGTCGTTGTGGAGAACAACGATCAGCCGACCGTGGCAGGAATAGTCGATGCTTTTGCAATAAAGCGCACCGGAAAGGTTTTGTTTGAAGTCGAGCCCAGGCTCGGGATTCCCTTCGCGCGCAACCGTGTTCTGGAAATCGCGAATTGGCAAAACGCCGACATGCTAGCCTTCATTGACGACGACGAGACAGCCGCACCCGATTGGCTAACGGCTCTTGTAGCCGAGATGAGCAGTCGCCGGCTCGATATGGTCGGTGGGCCGGTACGTTTTGGTCCGCTGGCTGCCGACGCATCGAGGATGCAATCACTGGTCTGGCGCGGCTTGCAAGGTCGCGGCCGCCGTGGCGAACGGAAGGCCCTACGTCTTCGTGAACAGCGCCGCGACGACAGGATCGCGTTGGCAACCGGCAATTGGCTGGCCAATCTTCACTTCGTGCGGGAGCAAGGCCTCCATTTCAACGAGGCAATGAGACTGTCCGGTGGTGAGGACATGGAATTCTTCGTGGCTGCCAAGCGACGAGGGGCGAAAACCGGATGGGCCAGCGGCGCCATCGTCAACGAATGGATGGATCCAGACAGGCTCACGCTCTCTTATCAATATCGCAAGGCACGGGACAGTTCACAGCAATCATACCACCTGAAATATCCACAACGGTCGGCCCAATCGATCCTGCGTGCCGTGGGTTCGTTTCTCGGAAAGGTTTTGACGTGCGGCGTACATGTTACTCGGGCCAGCATGGATCAGGGGGCATCTCTTGTTGCAGCAGCGAAGTCGCTGGGATTTGCGGTAGGCCGGCTGAAGGCTGTCCTTGGTGCTCGATCATCTCACTACGAGCGCATTACCGGACACTAGAGCATTTTCAATGATCGCAGAGTCGGTTTTGGGATTCACGCGATAGGTGCGGTCTGATTCACTCCTCTTGGTGATTTGCGAGGAGGAGGAGAGGATGACACGCAGCCTGAGTGCGGATCTTCGCGGGCGTGTGATTGCGGCTATAGAGGAAGGTCTATCGACGCGGGAGGCCGCGCGGCGCTTCCAGGTCGGGATCTCCACAGCCGGAAGCTGGTATCGCCGTTACCGTGCCACCGGCGAGACCGTTGCCCGCAAGCAGGGCCAGCCGTCGCGTTCGAAGCTTGATCCGCATGAGGTCTTCATTCTTGGCCTGATCGAGGAGACGCCGGACATCACGCTTGCTGAGATCGCCGAGCGACTGGCCGCCGAGCACCGCGTGCGAGTGGTTCCGTCGACGGTGTGGATGTTCCTCGACAAGCACGGCGTCACATTCAAAAAAAGACGGCGCATGCCAGCGAGCAGCAACGTCCCGACGTATTGCGCCGCCGCAGAGCCTGGTTCGACGGCCAACTCGATCTCGACCCCGAGAAGCTGATCTTCATCGATGAGACCGCCGCGTCAACAAAGATGGCGCGGTTGCGCGGACGGGCCAAGCGTGGCGAACGTTGCCGCGCGTCCGTCCCTCATGGACATTGGAAGACTACGACCTTCACCGCCGGGTTGCGGCTGAACGGTCTCGCCGCTCCGATGCTGCTCGATGGACCGATGAACGGTAATGCCTTCCTGGCCTATGCCGAGCAGGTCCTCGCGCCGGAACTGCGCCCCGGCGACATCGTGGTCATGGATAACTTGCCAGCCCACAGGATTGGCGGTGTGCGCGAGGCGATCGAGAAGGCGGGAGCGCGGCTTCTCTTCCTGCCGCCCTATTCGCCCGACTTCAATCCGATCGAGATGGCCTTCTCCAAGCTCAAGGCGCTGCTGAGAAAAGCCGCAGCCCGTGCCATCGACGAACTCTGGTCCGTCATCGCCGACTGTCTACGCGCGTTCAAACCAGACGAGTGCCGAAACTACTTCGAGGCTGCTGGATATGACCCGGAGTAGATCGAATCTGCTCGTCGGTTTCGTTTGTCCCGCAGGGATGGGCTCGGAACTCGCTAGTCGGATCAGAACGCTTGCGGATATGGGTCAATCCGAACGCAATCGCATGGGAAAGCGCGCGAAGGAATTCTGCGATCGTGCATTCGATCGCTCTGCTTTGCTGTCAAAACTGGAAGATTGGATGGCTGAGCTGGCGCAGGGGTCGGCGAAACAGGAATCCAGCGCTTCAGGGCCACTTTCCGTCGCTGAGGCGGTCCCGGTGTCGGCATTGCTATCGGGATGCTGCGTCCCCGGAGCCCCTACCAGCCACGGTGGCGAGAACTATTTTCAGATCCGACAAAAAGCCATGCAGTTCGACATATCGTTGATCAGCGTCCGCGAGCGCGTCGGGAGCTGACATGTCTATGGAGGCCAGTTGGGCTGGGCCGGTAATGCCGGGTCGAACGCTGAATACGTTCCTTCCCCGCCGCGCTCTGATGACCTCGTGTTGATTCGGCAGGCAGGGGCGCGGACCTACGAGGCTCATGTCTCCCCGCAGGACGTTGAACAATTGAGGAAGTTCGTCGAGCTTTGTCGATCGCAGCCAGCGGCCGGTCGGTGTAATCCAGCTGGCGGACACTTTATGAGAGCCGGCCACCGGCGCCCCGGTCGCCATGGTGCGAAATTTGTAACATTTGAAAAGCCGCTCTCCCTTCCCGACGCGTTCCTGGACGAACAGTGCGGGGCCCGGCGAGGAGCGCCGAACGACCAAAACAACGATTGCCATCACGGGGAGCAGGAGGAAAATCGCAGAAAGTGAGGCTATGATATCGAATGTGCGCTTCATCAAGTTCTGAACGGCGTGCGGCGCGACCATTGTTAGGCTCATCAACGTTGAAAACCCGCTCCCGAACGCGTCATGCCGTCGCGCGGATTCACTTTGGGCGCCCAGCCAAACGTCTTGCGAAAAAGGTTGGAATTTACTTCAAGGTTGCCGAGAAGGCTCTTCGCCACCTTCTCCTTGCCAATCATCCCAAGCGAGAACCTGAGCAATGCCGGCGGGAGAGGCACGAGGCGAGGCGACATACCCATTCCGGAACGCAGCCAAGCGAGCATTTCGCGCAAGCTGACGGCTTGGTCGTCAGCGACCATGTAGACCCCAGGGTTGCTCCGTGCTCCCGGCGACGAGACCAGATTGAAGACTGCATCAACGAGGTTTTCCGCTGCAACCAGCGTGCGACGGTTGTTTACCATGCCAAAAGGCAAAGGCACTCCCGTGGCGGCAAGCCGCTGCAGAGAACGCCAGTTTCCCTGAGCGCCGGGCCCGTACACGATTGGGGGCCTGAGCACGATCCCGCTGCGGCCCGCCCCTGCGAACAGGGTCATGTGCCGTTCGGCGGCAAGCTTCGACCGCCCGTACACCGTTGACGGATCTGGTGGAGTGCGCTCGCTGACCGGGGCATCCGACGAGCTGTCGCCGATTGCGTAGAGACTCGACATCAGGATGAACAGCCTGGCATCGGAAGCTGCGGCTTGTTCGATCAGGCGTCCGGTTCCCCGGTCGTTGACTTCGCTGAAGGCCTCTTCCGAAACCCCTGGATTTGGAAGCTGAGCCGCAAGGTGGACAACCGCTTCGCAATCATCCAGGGCCGGACGCCAGTCTGTTTGCGAACCCACCTCGCCCACGGCGAAATGGCGAATTTGACCTTCCCGTGCTTGCGGCTTCACCATTCTGCCAGGAAGGTTGAGGGCGAACCCGGCATCAAGAAGCCGCTGCACAAGCAGGCCGCCTACAAAACCGCTAGCGCCTGTCACAAGAATTCTTTTCATATCGATTTCTCATTCAGTGTACTTCGGTATCTTCGGTGTGTTGAACGAACCGCCGCAACGTCGTGGTAGTGAGGCATCCGCCGAATTTCCGTCGGCCGGAAAGCCGGCTCCACTCAAGCGCGGGAAAGGCGCGCCGCGGTGTTGTAAGATCGGCCATACTCGTCTAACCAGAACTGGCTGCGGGCGCCTCTCTGGTGATTGATTTGTAGGAGGAGATTACACGTTGAAGGGATCCATGGGATTTGCCTATGATCTGATAGTAGCCGGGTCGGCATTTTTCCTCTCCTATGTGACAGTCATTGGGGTTGAGCTCGCCCTGCAGACACCCGGCATCTGGGAAAAGGCGTCCGCGTTCGTCACGGTCTGCGCCTTAGTTTGGATCTTCTTCTCAGTGCATCGTGGCTCCTGGCGCTACGTCTCCATACCGGATTTGACGACCATCATCAAAGCAACCGTGGTCTCGGTGGTTGTCTACACGGTCGCGGCATTCCTGGCGACGCGCGGTTCGAATGTGCCGCGATCGGTCCCTGTCCTGACGACCCTGTACATGATTGCCGGCCTTTCGGCGCCTCGGCTCGCCTATCGCCTCCTTCTCGAACAAGACTTTGCCTTTCCGATACCGGCAAGGCAAAAGTCCGTGAAGACGCGGCATGTCATTCTCTATGGGCTTACGGATGCCGCCGACAGTTTCATCCGGGCCACTCGGCGTGACGTCAACCGTGAGATCGTGGTGGTCGGCATCCTGGACGATGGTCCCGGTCATTCGCGCATCCTGCAGGGCGTGAAGGTCCTGGGTTCCTTGTTCGAGCTCGAACCGGTTGTCGCCAAATTCCTGCGCTCGGGCACGAAGGTGACCGAACTGATCGTTACCGAGAGCGCGCCAAACCGGGAGCAACTCGGCGAGATTGTCGAACTCGCGACGCGGCTTGGGCTCAAGGCTTCGCGCATTCCGGGCGTTACGGAAACTTCGCGCCTGACCAGCGACGGCCGCATGGAACTCAAGCCGATCGATTTGGGGGACCTGCTCGGGCGGCCCGAGGTGAAGACCGATCTTGAAGGCGTAGCGAGCCTCGTCAGCGGCAAGGTCGTGCTCGCGACCGGCGCGGGCGGGTCGATCGGTTCCGAGCTTTGCCGGCAGGTCGCCATGTTTGGCCCGAGCCTGCTGGCCATCAGCGACAGTTCGGAATTCCATCTTTATCTGCTCGACGTGGAGTTGAGAGAGCGCCATCCGGATCTGAAAATTCTGACCCGCATCGTTGACGTTCGCGACAGTGCCCGGGTCGCCAAGCTGTTCGAGGAAGTGAAGCCCGAGGTTATCTTCCATGCAGCGGCGCTGAAACATGTCCCGTTGGTCGAAAGCAATCCGCTGGAGGGGATCAAGACCAACCTGCTTGGCACCCGCAATGTGGCGGATGCGGCGCTGAAAAACGAGACCTCCACCTTCGTCATGATCTCCACCGACAAGGCGGTCAATCCGACGAACATCATGGGGGCAACGAAGAGGGCGGCCGAAGCCTATTGCCAAGCGCTCGACGTCATCTCCGAGAAGACGCGGTTCAAGACAGTCCGCTTCGGCAACGTGCTCGGCTCGAACGGGTCCGTGGTGCCCCGCTTCCAGGAGCAGATCGGCAACGGCGGCCCCGTCACGGTCACACATCCCAACATGGTGCGTTTTTTCATGACGATCCCGGAAGCGGTGCGGCTCGTTCTCCACGCTTCGGCGCACGCGCTGGGGCGCCAGTCCGACCGTGGCAGGATCATGGTTCTCGACATGGGTAAACCGGTCCGGATCGCGGATCTCGCCGAACGAATGATTCAACTCGCGGGCTTCAAGCCTTACACGGACATAGAAATTGTCTTTACCGGCCTCCGGCCCGGCGAAAAACTCTACGAGGAACTCTTCGATCCCTCGGAAGCCCAGGACGGGCGGACCGATGAGGGCTATGTCATCGCCTCGCCGCGCGTTATCGACAAGGGACTCCTTCACCGCACGCTGTCCGGCATTGAAGCCGCCGCCCGCGTGGAAAATTCGGTGCGGGCAGTCGAGTTGCTGTCCCACATCGTGCCTGAGTATCAGGCGATGCAGCCGGGGGACGCGATCGCAGGGCAGAATGTGATGGACTAGCTTGACGTCACGCCAGTCAAATCGCAGTGCTGACTGCCAGCCCGGACGCGTTCCGGTCGATGTTTTCATAAAGGCGATGGTCGGCTCAAAGCGGAATCGCGGCGAAATGCGAATGCATCCGGCCTGGCATTGCTTGCGCGATCGCCATCGCTGCTTTCATCTGGTATCAGCCAGCCGGATTGCTCCGACAAAGGGTGCAGGTTACGATCGACGAAGCTCGACGAATTGGTCAACTGTACAATCTTTAGGGCGCGCATCTGTTCACGATTTCACGAATGTGGTCGGCCGGCTCCTGATATCGGCCGCGCGTGTCGACGATGAGACGGGAATTATTCTTGATCATCAGATAGTCGAACCGGTCATGATCGGTTGCAAGCAGCACGCAATCAAACGCCGCAAGGGACGCAGGCGTCAAGGGTGTGTTTTGCAAATCGAAATGCCGGCGACGCCTCGGGCGTGGAAACGTAGGCACATGCGGGTCGCTGTAGGCGACCTTGGCCCCAAGGGCGCGCAGCTTCTCCATCAATACGACGGACGGCAGACTCGCGCATGTCGTCGACATTCTTCTTGTAGGCGATCCCGAGGACCAGGACGGACGCGCCGTTGACAGCCTTACCCTTCCTGTTAAGCGCCATAACCACCTTCGACATCACGTAGTCCGGCATCGAAGCATTCACTTCGCCGGCGAGCTCGATAAAGCGCGTGTTGACGCCGTATTCGCGCGCCTTCCACGTCAGATAGAAAGGATCGATCGGGATGCAGTGGCCGCCGAGGCCAGGTCCCGGGAAATAGGGCACGAATCCGAATGGCTTGGTGGCGGCCGCGCGAATGACTTCATGGATATCGATGCCCATTTTGTCGGCAACGATCTTCATTTCATTGACCAGGCCGATGTTCACCGCCCTGTGAATGTTCTCTAACAGCTTGGTCAACTCGGCAGTGCGGGTCGAACTCACAGGCACGACCTTATCAACCGCATGAGAATAAAGCGCCACGCCAACTTCGAGGCAGGCCTCCGTCACTCCACCGCATACTTTGGGATGGTGCGTGTCGTGAAGTTTCCGTTGCCGGGATCCTCGCGCTCCGGTGAATAAACCAGGAAAAAATCTCTTCCCACAACCAGGCCGCGGCTCTCAATTCTCGGCAGCAAAACCTCGTCGGTGGTACCTGGATAGGTCGTGCTTTCAAGCGAGAGAACTTGCCCGGCGCGAACGTGTGGCACTAAGGAATTGACCGTCCCGACCACGAAGCTCAGATCAGGTTCGCGGTGACTGTCGAGCGGTGTCGGAACGCAGATGATCAGCGCATCGACTTCCCGCGCGCGGGTAAAGTCGGAGGTGCATTTGAACCCGCGTTCGATCGCCTGATCGATGCTTTTGGATGGAATGTGATCGATGTAGCTTTGGCGCGACCGTAGCTGCTCGATTTTGGCAGAGTCGATGTCGAAACCAAGAACAGGGTAGCCTGCCTCGCTGTATCGCAGCACCAAAGGAAGACCAACGTAGCCGAGGCCAACAACTCCGATGGTCGCTTTCTTCAATGAAAGGCGTTCAAGAAGCTGGGCTTTTACGATGTTCATTCTGGGCACTTTTCCGAGTTTAGCGCAACGCATGCAACATTCGCCAGGCCAATGTCCATTCGTCTCTCAACGCGAGCACGCCCATATACAATGAAGGACCGTTTGGCTAGCTCGCTATTCGGCCAAGGGATGTCGCACGCACTGACGACCAGCTATGGCGACGTTGCAGGCCACAGTGAGCGCAGGCCAACAAGTGGACATCGTACGTTGGATGACGCTGTCCAGAAGCCCGACGGGAACGTTTCTCGCGCTTTTGCCCCTCGCATTGCTATGCAAAATGCGCGACTGCGCCACGCGCAGTTCTATCTCCTGGCGCGATGTGGTGCTTGCAGGCCTCGCCCTCCTCTTCTCCGGCCCACTGGAGATACGGTTCTTGGAGCTTTTTGCCGATCTGAGGCAACTCGAATGGCATGGCATGGATATGGACGCGCTTTGCCCTCCGTTGGCCGACGAGCACAAATGTGGCAAGTCGCGCTGGAACTTGCAGTCGCCAAGCCACTGTTCGCATACAGCGTTGCAAGCTATCCGGGTGTCTTGAACGATCCTTCGTTGGGGATACCGGCAGGCTCCGCGATCTGGCTCTACACCAATGTGCACAACCAATTTCTCAATCTTCTGCTCGAAACCGGCATTGTCGGCCTGCCGCTGTTTTGCCTTCTGCTTGCAACGGCCTTCGTGACAGGTTCCAGGCTGTAGCAAACTCCCACTTCGCGATCGCGCCTGTGCGTTGATGTGGATACCCTCGTGCTATGCCTGCTTTGGCCTGTCACAGACCTTTCTCGGTCATGCCAACACAAGCCTCCAGTTTGGCGCCTATCTCGGTATTCTAATGTGGACCGTTCCGGCACGGGTGGGGACCGGCTCAGACTACTTGTCATCCTGAACATCGCGTTGGTCACGAAGCTGCTGTTCAACACGACAAAAATCGCCACCCGCGCTGCGGATCGCAGTCGCCGCGGGCGCGCCGACCGTGTATTGCCGTTATGCCCGTCATTGCGTCCGGTGCAGCGTGGCCCAGACGTCGCCGATCCGCTCGGCCAGATGTTGCGAATGCTTGGCCGCCGTTGCCTCGCTCAGACCCTCCTTGACCAATTGGCGCTCCATGCGGGCTCGCATCGACTCGATCAGCGTACGCGCCTCTGTCCCGTCTGGTTCGGCCATAATCGCCACCAGGTCGACCAGGGTGTCGTTGTCAAGCAACTCACCGAGCACCTGGATCAGGCCGGGGAAAGGGTTGCCGGAGTTGCTCACGATCCCGGCACCTTACACAACAATTTCGCCCACTCACAGTCGACCGCGCCTACACAGAACGGGCCAGCAGGAGAAGCGTATTTTGATCAGATCACGAAGAAATCGTATTGCTGAGCGCCAGATTCGGGGCCAGCTTGGCGATATGGACGCCGCCGCCCGCCGCGCTGCCGTTGCTGTCATAGTTCAGCCAGCCGGTGTCGGTCTCGTAGATGATGCGGTCGTTGCTGTCGTGGGCGAGGCCGGTCGTACTTTTCCAGAACGCTGCGGAAAACAGCGTGCCGAGATGGCTGCCAAGGCCGGGCATCATGGCATTTTCAAGCCGGATCGTGTCCTGCAAGACGTTGAAGTCGGTGACCGTGTCGACATTGGTTGCGGCGCTGATCGCGGTGTTGAAGACGAAGTTGTCGTAGCCGGCGCCTCCCGCCAGCCTATCATTTCCGGCCCCGCCGTAAATCAAGTCGTTGCCGGCACCGCCCTTCAGCCTGTCATTTCCGGCCCCGCCGTTCAGCCTGTCATTGCCGGCCCGCCGTTCAGCACGTTGGCGCCGGCGTTGCCGGTGATGCGCGATTGTTCAGTCTGTTGCCGGTGCCATTGATATTGGCGAAACCAAGCAGCTCAGGTGCTCGACCGCGCCCACCACGCGTGCGGTGTTGGCCAGATTGAAGCTGATTGACGACTGGACCGTGTCAAAGCCGTTCGAACCCGCAAGGCTCTCGTTGACAATGTCACCGGCATTGTCGACGACATAGGCGTCGTTGCCTGCGCCGCCGCGCATATTGTCGGCGCCGGCACCACCGTTCAGCCTGATTCCTGGGCGTTTTTCGCCTGCTGGGTCTCGCGCCCATGAATGATAAGCCGAGCCGCACGCCGCTCCGGTCGATTTACCCCATGCATGCGGCAGACACGCTTGTCTTTGATGGCCGGGGCCCTTTAAATCGCTTAAATGTGGCTTTTAGCCACGCGCTTCGAAGTCCATATGACGTTGTGGGATCTGGTCCGGAATCGTTCGCTGACCGGTGCTTGCGCCTAACTGTCGGTCACGGCGGATATACCTGAGCGAACTGCCGATGCGGCGGAGGGGATGAAGAATGCCGCGCAGGGTTCGGGTCGGCCGCAACGGTGTCGTCCCATCGCAGCAGACAGGCGAGTTGTACGAATGTCATACTCGGCAAACTGCAACTGACGCGACACATGCCTGGAGGCTACGCGTTGAAAATATGCCGGATTTGCCCATGGCATCCAATGGTGTCACGGAATTTGCATTTCTGCACAGAGCAGAATCACCTCTCACCCAAAATACGCTTCTAGAACCTCCTCGGCGGGACCGTCCATCCGCACACGCCCGTGCTCCATCCAAAGGATGCGGTTGCAATTGTTCTGAAGTAGTTCCCTGGAGTGGCTGGCGAGGATAAGGATCTTGGTTGAATCGACGATCTCGCGCAGCCGCTTGTCAGCCTTGTGCTTGAAGTCCTCGTCGCCAGTCGAAAGCCATTCGTCCATGATAAGGATTTCGGGCCGGATCGCGGTCGAAGTCGAGAAGGCCAGGCGAAGCTGCATGCCCGACGAATAGGTCCGGAACGGCATGTCCAGGAAATCTCCGAGCCCTGTGAACTCGGCGATCTCGTCATAGCGCTCCCGCAATTCGTCCGGTCTCATGCCCATCATGGCCGCGCGAAGCCAGATGTTCTCGCGACCCGTAGCCTCAGGGTCGATTCCCAGCGCAATGTTGATGAGAGAGACGCACTCGCCGCGGATCACTGCGGATCCGCTGTGTTGGCTGATAGATGCCGGACAGCACGCGAAGCAGCGTCGTCTTGCCGGCACCGTTGTGGCCGACAAGGCCGACCCTGTCCCCCTCCTTCAGGGAAAAGCTCACGTCTTCCAGTCCGCGCACGATGACGTGGCCGTCGCCTCGCCGGTCGATCGCGCCGCCGGTCGCGACGCTGAGAACCCTGTTCTTGAGCGAGCGGCTTGCTGCGTTGAACACCGGAAATTCGACCGAGACGCCGGTCAGTGTGATCGAAGTCATGGGACGTTTTAGAGCCAATAGGGAATGCGATGACGATAGCGGCCGAAGAAGAACAGAGCGAGCGTCCACCCAACGATCGCGAAGGCCACGCACGCCATCCAGTTCGTCGCGGTCGGAAACTCGCCCAGAAGCGGCGCCCGCACGACGGTGATGAGATGATAGAAGGGATTGAGGTCAAGCAGAAGCCGCGAAACGCCTTCGGGAAGCGTCTGCGGCATCCACATCACCGGGGTCAGATACAAGAGAACCTGAAGAAGGTTCTGCATCACCTGCGTCATGTCGCGGTAGCGCGCGCAGAGCACGCCGAGAACAAGCATGATCCAAAGCAGATTGAGCGATACGATGACAAAGCCCGGCACCGCCAGAAGGAAGTGCCACGTCGGCATGCGTCCGACGGCGAGCAGGACGAGCGGATAGATGAGAAGGTTGTGGCCAAGCATGATGGCGTTGCGGTAGAGCGTCCGCAACACATGGATGAACAGCGGCATGCGCACCTGAAGAATGATGCCTTCCGCGCTGATGAAGGCCGTGCATCCCTCACTGATCGAGGTCGAAATAAAGCCCCAGAAAATGAGGCTGACGCAAATATAGGGAAGAAACTCCTGCATGGGCGTACGGAAGAGCGTGCCGAAAACGAGCCCGAGCGCGCCGATCAGCACGCCCATGTTGATGGTCAGCCAAAACGCTCCGACCCGTGAACGCCGGTAACGCTGCGCGACATCCTGCCAGCTGAACGTCGTGGCCAAATGATGCTTCTCTAGCGCGGCGGCAATATCGGCGAACGCCTCGCTGACGGAGTCCGTATTCATTGGCATCGATGAAAACTGTTCCGGATCGTGTTTTGGCGGGCCCAGGCAATTTGCGACGGCTCCGAATACATTATTGCCCCACGGGCATCAACATGGTTTTTGCAGCACCATCTTCGGGGCGAACGCGATGAACCGAAACTGCGATGGCTTCCCAGGTACCAGCAGAAAATGACCCTGCAGCGGAAATTTGTATCAAAACAAGTCCAATAAGTGCAATCCAGCTTTCACAATGACCTTGTGCTCGCGCTCCAAGCAGATATTCGCGGCAAGCTCAGTTCCGGAGCGCGACGAACCCGGTGCCCACTGATTTCCGGTTGGAGACATCGATCACCGACGCAGCCGAAATCGCGCGATTAGATCTCAACAAACCGGGTGGCGCGCCGAAGCAAAGTCGCTTAGAAGCTAGCTCCTGCGCAACGGAAAGCCCACAATGGGCCAAACAGGCATTGACCAGATAGAGAGGGGATATTGTCGAAGCTTATCATCCAGATACCCTGCCTCAACGAAGAAGAGACGTTGCCGATCACGCTTGCCGATCTGCCGCGTCAGGTCGACGGTTTCGACACCGTCGAATGGCTCGTCATCGATGACGGTTCCACCGACCGGACCGTCGAGGTTGCGGCTGAAAACGGCGTCGATCACATTGTCTCGCTCCCTCACAATCACGGCCTCGCCAAGGCGTTCATGACCGGCATCGAAACGGCGCTGAAGTTGGGAGCCGACGTCATCGTCAATACTGATGCGGACAATCAGTACGACGCGTCCTGCATTCCCGATCTGGTTCGTCCCATACTGGAGAAGCGGGCGCAGATCGTGGTGGGCGCTAGGCCGATCAGTGAGATAGAGCATTTCTCCCCCATCAAAAAGGTCCTGCAGAAATTTGGAAGCTGGGTGGTGAAGCTTGCGAGCGACACGACGGTTGCCGATGCGCCCAGCGGCTTCCGCGCTATTCATCGCGACGCGGCAGTGCGGTTGAACGTCTTCGGCCGGTACACCTACACGCTGGAAACGATCATCCAGGCTGGGCGCAAGGACATTCCGATCACATCGGTGCCAATCAGGGTAAATGGCGACCTGCGACCGTCAAGGCTCGTGAAGAGCATTGCCAGCTATGTGCATCGCTCGCTGATCACGGTGGTGAGGATCTTCATCGTCTACAGCCCGCTACGTTTCTTCACCGCCTGCGCGGTGATTGTTGCTTTGCCAGGTCTTTTGATGATTGCACGGTTTCTTTATAATTACATGACCGGAGAAGGCGGCGGCAACATCCAGTCTCTCGTGCTTTCCAGCGCGCTGATGGCGCTTGCGGGCATAGTCGCAATGGGCGGCGTCCTTGCCGAGCTGATCGCCATCAACCGGCAATTGCTCGAGGAGATCAGGATCAGGCAATTGCAGCAGGAGATCGGCCAACGCGCGGCGATCCGGTCTATCCGGCCGGAACGCGGTCAGGAACAAGTGCGGCCGAAGAAGGCAGGCGGGACGAGATAGATGACGGAAACGCAAGTAGCATATGAAAACGTCCCCGGTAATTATTATGACAAGTACAACACGCGGAACCCAATCGCCCGCCATCTCATGAATGGATTTCTGGACAGCTTCGACGAATTGACCGACAAGGCCGGCACCGGCGTTGCGTATGAGGTCGGCTGCGGTGAAGGTAATCTCTCGATGCGCCTTCACGACCGCGGATGGGATGTCCGCGGGAGCGATCTCGAGTCGAAGAGCGTTACCGAAGCCAACGTGCAATGCGCCGCGCGCGGGATTGCGCCCAAATTCGAAATGCGTTCCCTCTTCGATCTAAACCCCGACGAAGCGTCCGCGGGACTGGTGATCTGCTGCGAAGTGTTGGAACATGTTCCCCAGACCGAACGCGCCCTTGCCGTTCTGAAGTCGCTGGCGAAGCCATATCTTCTTGTCAGCGTACCGCGCGAGCCGATCTGGCGGGTGCTCAATGTGGCGCGCGGCAAGTACATCAGGGACCTCGGCAATACGCCGGGTCACATCCAGCACTGGTCGTCCGCGGCGTTCCTCAAGCTATTGCAGAGAACCGTTAAGGTTGTCGAGGTGCGGACGCCACTTCCCTGGACGATGGTTCTTTGCCGCTGTGACTGAGACGATGCGGGCAAGCGGGGTGAAGTCTGCCATCCGTGTCGCGGGCCTAGCCGTGAGCCTGGCTGCGGTTTTCTTCGTCGGCCTGGCTGTTTACCGCTCTTTCGACGGCCTGAGACAGCAGTTTGCCTCCCCGCCGTTCCTGACCGCTGTCGCCTGTTCGGCCGTCGTCTATGCAATCGTTCTCCAACTTGTCGCACTGGCATGGCACCGCATGCTGACCGCGGTCGACGGTCCCTCGCTGGGCGTCGGGCATGCGCTCGCCATTTTCGGCAGGACGCAGATCTACAAATATCTGCCCAGCAACGTACTGCACATGGTCGGCCGGTACGGTTTTGCCAGAAAGGCGGGCGCTTCGAACAAGTCGCTCGCTTTTGCGCAGATTGGAGAATTGCTGACCATCGTCCCGGCCGCCGCAGCCGTAGCGGCATTCCTGGCAAGGCCGGTTCTGGTCGACGCGCTTGCGCGGAGTGGTCTCGACAATCCGGCTTTGGCCACCGCATTGATGGCGGGCGGTTTCGTTAGCCTGCTCATAGCGATCGCGCTGATGGTGCGTTTCAGGATGGCTCGCATTGGGCGCAGGGCGCTCGGTGCACTCGCAGAGGCCTTCATCCTCTACGTGCTGTTCTTCATCGGGAGCGGACTGCTGGTCGTTGCGCTGTGTAGGAGCCTGACCGGCGCGGGCGGCGCGGCCGAACTCATCGGCATCGGAACCGCAGCATGGCTCGTCGGCTTCGTCGTCCCAGGCGCGCCTGGCGGGCTGGGCGTCCGCGAGGCCGTCCTTATCGCAGGCCTTTCCGCCACAGGCCTGCCGCCAGCCGTCGCGACTGCTGTCGCCTTGGGCAACCGGCTCGTCACCACACTCGGCGACGGACTGCTCGCCCTAGCCGAACTGATCGTTCGAAGAAGGAAAAACACTTGACCGCGCAAATCAAAGAGGCGCCCACTCGTCGACGCGTTCACAGCCTTGCGCAAACCGGCGTTGGCCGGCATCTGGGATCGTTTGCCCTTGTTTTCGTGTTGGTGCTCCTGATTGTTGGCGCCAACCCTTTCCGGCAAACCCTCGCGCCTATGGATCTTCTCCTGGCCTACCCCGGCTGGGACAACACGAACGTAGAAACCCCACTTGTCAATCGTGAGCGTTCGGATGCGCTGGACCACCGCTTGCCAAACTGGCGCGAATTCAGGCGAGAATTGCGGGAAGGCCGCTTACCTCTTTGGAACCCGTTGCATCAGCTCGGCGCACCTGGCATCCAGTCTCCCATCTATGAAGGGCTGTCCATTCCGTTTCTAGTCTACGCCGCCACGCCGGATGAAGCGGTAGGCTACACCCTGGCAATACTGGCAAACTATTTCGTGGCCTCATTTGGGGCCTATTGCCTCCTCTACTTCATGTTCGGCAATCGGCCTCGCCGCCATTTTCGGAGCCTTGGTTTACGCGTTTTGCGGATTCAATATTGCCTGGGCGCATTGGCCCCATCTAACGACGAGCGCGCTCATCCCTTGGGTCTTGGCCTGCCAACTGCAATACTGGCGAACCGGGCGATTGCGTTGGGCCTTTGGGTTCGTGCTCAGTATCGCTCTCATGGGGCTCGCCGGATTCCCATTCGTCGCTGTGCTCGGAGCCATAGCGTCGGCAATTCTCGCCGGCGTGCTCCTTGTCGCCGAAATTCGGAGCGCAGGCCTGCATCGCGCTTTGGTCATGCGTGTCGCCGGACTGGCATTTGCCGGCATCGCGGGCATCTTCCTCGCGCTACCTGGCCTTCTGCAGATTGCCGACATTCTTGCGTCAACCGATTTGTCCTACAGGTCAGGTGGCACGATACTGACTATCTACAATCTGCTGGATCTGGTTGGCTTCGATTTCATTCGCAAGGCCGGCGTAGAGCGAACTTTCTCTGCTGGAGCCCCCGCAGCCGTTCTAAGCGTCGCTGCTCTCTGTTTTGTTGTTCGACAACCAAATCGGTTTGCAGTCTTCGGGGTATTGATAGGTGCTTTTACTTTGGCCACCGCGTTCGGTATGGCACCCGCCAAACTGGTTCAAATGTTGCCCGCGTTTGCCAGTAATCCATGGAGCAGGGTATCGGTGTTGGTCGGTCTGTTTCTTGCTGTTTTGTCGACCTACGCACTATCAAAGTTATATTTGCAAATAACCTATGACACAATATTCGGCAAATTTATCTTAGCTTGTATTTCCATCGGCTTTTTATTTCAGTTTTTACAACTCTCCTACCAGTTTCGGTCTTTTAATTCTCACCCAGAAATTCAAACATATTTCCCAAGCACACCATCACTATCATATGTTAGAAGTCGTATACTTCCTGCTCAAAGCATCGTTGCAGACAATAACTTCTTGACGTCTGGGACTATTTCCAACTACCAGTTGCCAGAGTTGTTTTCGCATGGTTTCCGCACGCAACTTCAAGGGTTGCTTATGGAAGACTTGATCGCGGATTACAGCACCACGCCAACGGCGTCGCTTATTGATTGCCGTCAAATTGATTTCTCAAGCCGAATTGCTGATTACGCCGCCATTCGCTTCTTCTTGGTCAGAGGGGGTTGCACAGGTAAAGTTGTTGCAGAGACATCAGGAATTGGACAAACGCCGACGATCCCGCTCAACAATGGTTCACTCCGAGGAGAAGTGATCCTGGACAAGCCTGCATCGGTTGCAACAGCGGAGGTATTGCTGGGCACTTACGGAGAGAATTCAGCGCCATCGGCAGTGACATTCGACCTGTACCGAGGAGACCGTCACCTCGCTCATGCCGAACTGCCACCGGAGGCAATTCACGACAACCGTTATTCCGTTTTCGACTTCAAGCAAGATGTGCCTCTTGTTGAAGGAAATTACCGGTATGTGGTATCGATGACTGCGCCAGGCAGTCCAAAGAGGCTTAGCGCCTGGGCTTTCGAAACCGCGGGCGGCGAAACCTACCAAGTTGGCAATACTACATTTCCTGGCGCCCCTAAGCTATATCTGACAAGCAAATCTTCGCTGCGGCAGACCCTAGCGGTGAGTTCCGCCGAACCTGGAATTGACATTGTTGAAAATCGCGTCGTAACAGGTTCCGGTTACTTTGTGAATACGTTAGCTGGTCGGCCGGACGCTGACTATGGTTCTGTTCATCTCGCAGCATATCGTCCCGACGATGTGCTTCTAAGATATGACGGGAAGGCGCCTGGATTTGTGGTGCTCCCTTTCCGCACCAACGAAAACTGGCGCGCCACGCTGGACGGAGCGCCGGTCGAACTGGACCAATTCGTTGGGCTGTTTCCAGCCGTCAAAGTGAACGGCCCAAGCATGGTGCGCTATTTCTATGACACCGGTCCGTTGTTGATGAAACTGGGAATCAGTCTGGCCGGCTTTGCCGTTTCAATTTTCGCGATTGTATTGTTGGGTTAGGACCCTATCGGGTGTGGCGACGTGACCGAATGAGAGCTATGTGGGCTCGCACAGGAGCAAAACTGAGGCGTTTGAGCGCGGCGAAGATACCGGCGGAGTTGCCGCGCACTGCGCATACCAAGAGGGAATTCCCCTGAGTACGGCTCGTTCTCCACGCTTCCGCGCATGCACCACCGCGGCGCAGGTCATATAGCGGCAAGATCTTGGTTCTCGACATGAGCGAGGGCGGTGCGTATCACGGATCTCGCGAACGCATATATCCAGGTCGCGGGCTACAAGCCGCACACGGACATAGAAATTTGCCTACTCCGGCCTCTCGTCCGGCGAAAAGCTCTCTGAGGAGCTTTTCGACCCTCGGAGGTGCAAGATGGCCGGACCGACGAGGGTACGTTGTCGCTACCGGTTGGAGAATTCGCACGTATGATGTCGGTTCCATTCTACCGGCCCTTTTGGAAACAATTCGCGCCACGCAGATCCGCGGCCGAGCACTGCGCGGCTCACCGGCCGGGTGAACGATGAAAGTAGCTGCGGACATCCACCGATATTCTGTCCGACACTAAGATTCTGAGTCGGGCCGCGAACCGCTGCGATTTGTAGGTGAGGACCCAACAGTTCTGCAGCGTTTGGGCACCAGCCGCTGTCGGTGTCGCGGCCGACACTCACGGCCGAGGAAAGAGATACGCAACCTCCCTCTTTCTCGGCGAGTTCGTCTTTGTTATTGCCTGTCGCGGCTGTCGTAGCCAGCTAGGTTATCGCGTGTCGCGGATAACGTATCTAATTAGATTAGTGGCGGTTGAATGTATGGAACCATACAGGTTCACGTTCTCGGATTGGCCCCCTGCACAAGGGAGCCGCCCATAGGTGTTCTCAACTCTTGACCGCTCAGCTACACGGCGGCTAGCGCTGCGGATCTGATCTCACCCCGGACTTGGTGAAAATAAAACGCAGCAAAATGAGCTTTTCTAAGATCAATGAGAATATTTCAACTTTTCAGGACCAAGAAAACCCTCCACGCGAACCCAGCGAAAGGTCTTATTTGTCGCAATCGAGGATTGGTTCTTCGTCTCGCATTTTCTGCCAATGGCAAGGGCTGGCATCGAAGAGGGGCTAGAGGTGGTTGTGGCTACCCGTGTAAGATCACATATGCCGGCTATTGCATCTACGGGAGCGCGCGTCGTTCCCTTTGATACTGGTCGGGGAAGAATCAGCCTAATCGGAGCAACAAGAACTGTGTTGCGCCTTGTACGCATCCTGAAGCGGGAGAAGCCTGATATCATTCACTGTATTTCGCTAAAGCCGATACTGATCGGTGGAACAGCTGCGATTTTTGCCAATATCAATGCTCGTGTCTTTGCATTGACGGGGGTCGGTTTTCTCGGCGTCAATAGCAGCTGGGTCTCCCGCGGCGGTTGGCGGTTAGTGCGAATACTACTCACCCGCATTCTTAACACTCGCCGGACAAATTTTCTTTTTGAGAATGAAGATGATCCCCTCACGTTGGGTCTAGCACCCAAATTGCGCGAATGTAACAATCGTCGGGGGCGCCGGCATCGACCCGAAATGTATGTGCCCGCTCCCTTTCCCAATACGCCACCGCTAAAGGTGGCTATCGTCTCTCGGATGATATGGTCCAAAGGCATCGACTTGGCTGTCAACGCAGTGAGTCGCTGTCGCGATCGTGGCATCGACATAACCCTTTCACTTTATGGGGCTTCAGATACCTCGAATCCTAAGGCCATAAGTGAGGGGCAGTTAAGAGCGTGGAGTGAGCTGGATGGGATAACATGGTACGGGCCGACACAAGATGTTCGCGCCGTTTGGGCCAGCCACCATGTTGCGTGCCTACCATCGCGCGGTGGTGAGGGTCTCCCGCGCACCTTGCTTGAAGCCGCAGCATGCGGACGCGCCATTGTCACCACCGATGTTCCCGGTTGCCGCAGTCTCATGCGCAATGACGATCGATGGACTAGTCGTTCCGCCAGATGATGTGGCAGCTTTGGACCATGCATTTGAAGTCCTTGCTACCCATCCAAGAAAAGTGATTGAAATGGGAGCGTCGGCTCGCGAGCGCATATTGGATGGCTACACTGAGCGGGATGTAATGGAACGAGCGTGAAGAGGTTTCTACAGTCGGCTTGATCTGCGCGAGGCAAGTGCTGAATTCTTAGTCGGCGAATGCAACTACGATTGATCACTGTACGCTGAAGGACAGGATAGCCGCCTCTCCCCAAAAGCCGTCCCATAGACCGCGCAGTCATGAATCGCAATCGCTTCCATCCCGACCACCCTACAAAGTATAGACGATAATGTATAGAATGGAACGCCGAAGAAAATATATCCTCCATGCAGGCTTTATATAACTTCCTTTTAGACAACATTATCGAATTTCTGATAGTGTAGTAATTTCGAACTAGGCGCATGTAGTGAGATACTCCTGCCACCAATACCGATGCGGCCAGAACCAAGTGTGTGACTCATCAAAGGACGAGGGCTCTGAAAGTGGCGATAGCCGCGAGCTGACGCCCGGAAGCCCCATTCCAAATCGACGAGATCAATAAAAAGCGGCTCATCCATCATACCAACCTCGCGAAGGACTTTCGCCGGTATAAGAGAACCTGATGCAATAACAAAGTCTGCCTCCTGTCGGCTCTTCAGTGTTCGTGTCAACTGGAACCTTTACCACGCCGCAAACCTTCAGCACGCCAAACATCGGCGATCTTGCCGTCATGCGTATCTCGATAAGAGTTACCCACTGACCCAACTCGAATACCCTGAGCTTCGAGCTGTTCCATTGTGCTCGATGAGGTTCTTCACCGCATTTTGGTGAAGAACCGTATCCTGATCCATCAGCAGGATGGATTGTGCATTTAATGCTAGTGCTCTGGTTATGCCGTGGTTCTGCGCAGCGGCAAGGCCTTCATTGCGAGCGAGCGAAATAAACGACGCCGTCGTATGATGAAACCAACTCAGAAACTCTGTCCATGCTATCGGAGCCGTTGTCGACGACGATAATGGTCGACACCTGTGGCTTCAGAGCCCGTAAGACTGCAGTCCAACCGGGAGAGATCGGGCTGGTAGGTAACTGCGACCGCGATCGGGTGCCTTTGAAATGTTTCAGAATTAGGGTCTGTCATGCCCACAAGGATTTTGAGACAACCGGCTTTGCGGTCTAGCTGATACTATTTCGTCGACGTAAAGGAAGTGTTCAAATCAGCAGAGAGCACATTTTGCCTGTAAGGTGCGTGATTTTGAAGACTGCCGGTGCCGCTGAGCGGCTTACGTAGCGTGTAGCGGAAAGTGCCATCCCTTGACGTCGATGGCTTGCGCTCACCCCCGCCTTCGACTATGGGAGC
>CAWEYO010000025.1:0-310322 GCA_963813315.1 uncultured Alphaproteobacteria bacterium
AGGGTGCGCGCTACATTATCAGTTGCGTGCGGGTCGGCGGTCTGGAAGCCTATGCCGATGACATCCGCATTCCGTTGAAATACGGCGTCGACCAATGCGTTGGCGATACGATCTGCGCTGGCGGCATCCTCTACGGTCAGCGCAACATCCCGGTCATTCTCGACTTCTGCAAGGATATTCGCGACGTGGCGGAGCCGGGCGCGAAGTTCCTGAACTACGCCAATCCGATGGCGATGAATACCTGGGCCGCGATCGAATACGGAAAGGTGGATACGGTCGGCCTTTGCCACGGCGTCCAGCATGGCGGCGAGCAGATCGCCGAAATACTCGGCGCCAAGGACGGCGAACTCGATTTCATCTGTTCGGGCATCAACCACCAGACCTGGTTTGTCGACGTGCGCCTCAAGGGCCGCAAGATCGGCAGGGAAGAACTGGTCGCGGCCTTCGAGGCGCATCCGGTCTTTTCGCAGCAGGAAAAGCTGCGCATAGACGTGTTGAAGCGCTTCGGCGTCTATTCGACCGAAAGCAACGGCCATCTCTCGGAGTACCTGCCCTGGTATCGAAAGCGCCCGGACGAGATCACCAGATGGATCGATATGTCCGACTGGATTCATGGCGAAACCGGCGGCTACCTCCGCTATTCGACGGAAAACCGCAACTGGTTCGAGACCGAGTTTCCGCTGTTCCTGGAGCAGGCCTCCGAGCCAATTGATCCGGCGAAGCGTCCAACGAGCATGCCAGCCATATTCTGGAAGCCCTGGAAACCGGCCGTGTCTATCGCGGCCATTTCAATGTCAAGAACAATGGCGTCATCACCAATCTGCCGGGCGACGCAATCATCGAAGCGCCCGGATTCGTCGACCGCTTCGGCATCAACATGGTTGCTGGCATCAAGCTGCCCGAAGCCTGCGCGGCGACATGCGTCTCGTCCATCAACGTGCAGCGCATGTCGGTCCACGCTGCGATTTCGGGCGACATCGATCTACTGAAGCTCGCGGTACTTCACGACCCGCTGGTCGGCGCCATCTGCACTCCGGAGGAAGTCTGGCAGATGGTCGACGAGATGGTCGTCGCGCAGGCCCAGTGGCTGCCGCAATACGCCGACGCGGTTCCCGCCGCGAAGGAGCGGCTCGCCAAGGGAACCGTGAAAACACGGGATTGGGAAGGCGTTGCGCGCCGCGAGGTGCGCTCCATCGAAGAGTTGCGCGCCGAAAAGGCGGCGCGGGGTCGGGAAGCGAGCGGAATTCGGCGGCCGTATCGGCAGGTCGGGCGGCAGCGCAATATGCCCGCCATGAGGAGGAAGCCGGTCTATGCGGCCGGCGAGAAGAACGGGAGAGAAACTCGATGACCATCAGGAACGGACTTGGCCGTGGACCGCGGTCCTGCTTGTTGGAGTATCGGCCCTTGCCGCGCAGGCTGTCGCGTCGGAGCCGGTGGAAGTTCCGGCGCAGCCGGCATTCCCGGCGCAGGGCAAGGTGACCTACGTACCGCGCAACTCGATCGAAGAATTCAAGGCGCTGCCCGTATACAAGGAGCCGGACTGGGTCACGGAAAAGTTCGTCAAGACCGGCAAGCTGCCGCCCGTGGCCGAGCGCCTGCCCAGGGAGCCGTTGGTGTTCAAGACCGGCAACATGCCCGACGGCATCGGCGTTTATGGCGACACGATCCGCCACGTCATCGGCGGCCGGCCGGAAGGATGGAACTACATCGGCCGGCCAGACCCAGGGCTGGGGCGGAATCGATATCGGCATGTCGGAGTGCCTGACGCGCACCGCGCCGCTGTTCCAGGTCGAAGCCAATGACATGGAGCCGCTGCCGAACCTGGCCAAGAGCTGGTCATGGTCGGACGACGGCAAGGTGCTGACCATGAAGCTGATCGAGGGCGCGAAATGGTCCGACGGCGATCCGTTCGATTCCGAAGACATCATGTTCTACTGGGAAGACAATGTCATCGACCCCAATGTGACGCCGCTCAATGCGGCCTCACCGAAACCTTCGGCACGGGCACCACGCTAAGGCCATCGACAAGTACACGATCGAGTGGACCTTCACGGAGCCGTTTCCGCGCCAGCACCTCTACGCGATGGCATACGGCACCTTCTGCCCCGGCCCTTAGCACATCCTCAAGACCAAGCATCCCAAATATGCGCCCGAAACGACTTATGAGCAGTACAAGAACGGCTTCCCGGCCGACTTCATGAACATTCCGGTGATGGGCGCCTGGGCGCCGGTCGAATACCGGCCGGACGATATCATCGTGCTGCGCCGCAATCCCTACTATTGGAAAGTCGACGAAGCCGGCAACCAGCTGCCCTATCTCAACGAGGTGCACTACAAGCTTTCGACCTGGGCCGACCGCGACGTGCAGACCATTGCCGGCTCGGCCGATTTCTCCAACCTCGAGCAGCCCGAGAACTTCGTCGAGGCGTTGAAGCGCGCGGCCGAGGAAACAGCACCGGCCCGCCTTGCCTTCGGCCCGCGGGTCATCGGCTACAATCTCTATCTCGAATTTCTCCGGCAATGGCTGGGGAGAGCCCGACGAACGCGGACAGGCGATCCGCGAGCTGAACCGCAATCTCGACTTCCGCAAGGCGGTCAGCATGGCGCTTGACCGCAAGGCGCTCGGCAAGTCGCTGGTCAAGGGACCGTTCACGGCCATCTATCCCGGCGGCTTGTCTTCCGCGACAAGCTTCTACGACCGTGCGTCGACCATCTACTATCCGTTCGACGTCGACGGCGCCAAGGCCCTGCTCGAAAGCGCCGGGCTGAAGGATACCGACGGCAATGGCTTCTTGAATTTCTCGGCCGACAAGCAAGGCGGCAAGGACGTCGAGATCGTGCTGCTCAGCAATTCCGACTACACCACCGACAAGAGCCTCGCCGAGGGGGTCATCGGGCAGATGGAAAAGCTTGGCATCCGGGTCGTGCTCAACTCTCTGGACGGCAAGCAGTTCGACGCGACCAGATATTCCGGCCGCTACGACTGGATGGTGATGCGCAATGAGGCGGAGCGCGCCTCGGTCGTGCAGGATACGCCGGAGCTTGCCGCTACCGGTCCGCGCACCAGCGATCACCACCGCGCGCCAGAGGGCGGACAGCTCGATCTGATGCCGTTCGAGCAGGAGCTTGTCGACATCGTCAACAAGTTCATCGCCAGCAGCGACGACGCCCAGCGCGCCGAACTGATGAAGCAGTACCAGAAGATCGCCACGACCAACATCGATACGATCGGTCTGACGGAATATCCGGGCGCGCTGATCATCAACAAACGCTTTGCCAACATCCCCGTCGGCGCGCCGATCTTCATGTTCAACTGGGCCGAGGACACGATCATCCGCGAGCGCGTTTCGTGCCGGAGGACAAGCAGGCGGACTTCGAGCTGTTCAAGGAGACCTGCCCGGCAAGCCAGGGGTCGGCGAAGGACCCGCCACCTGACTTGCACGCCTTTCCTCCCCTCGGTCGGCCGCCAAGGCGGCCGTTGGAGGCGCTGCGCCGCCCGGTGCCGCATGCGGTCATACCGAGAGCGCAGGAGCAACGGCAATGCTCAGATTCCTTGCCCATGCGTATCGCTTCCGCGATCCCGCTGCTGTTCATCCTGAGCCTGGTCACCTTCGCCATCATCCAGGCGCCGCCCGGCGACTATGGCGACTACATCCGCTCGCAGGCGATCAATCAGGGCGGCGCCTCCTACGAGGAAGCCGAAGCGCAGGCGCAGGCCTACCGAGTCGCCAACGGCCTCGATAAGCCACTGCCCGTCCAATATGTGAACTGGATCGTCGGCATCGTCACGCGCGGCGATTTCGGCCACAGCCTCTTCTACAACAAGCCCGTCGGAGAGGTTGTCGCCGAACGGCTGCCGCGAACGCTGATCCTGGCGCTGGTCTGCCACATCCTGGCTTCGGCCATCGGCATCGCCTTCGGCATACTGGCGGCGACGAGGCAATATTCCTGGGTGGACACGACGCTTTCGGCCGTCGCGTTCCTGGGCATGACCGTACCGCGCTTCCTGATGGCGCTGATCATGGTCTACATCCTGGTCTTCCATTTCAACGTTTCGGAGATCAACAACTTCTTCTCTTCCCGCTACGGCGGCGCGCCATGGTCGTGGGCGAAGTTCGTTGATCTGCTGAAGCACGTCTGGCCGGTCATCGCGATCGCTGTCTTCGGCGGGCTTGCCTACAACATGCGGGTGATGCGCGGAAACCTGCTCGACACGCTGAACGCGCAGTATGTCGAGACGGCGCGGGCCAAGGGCTTGAGCGAAGGCCAGGTGATCATGCGCCACGCCGTGCCCAACGCGCTGCATCCGCTGATCATGTACCAGGGCGTCGCGCTGCCATACATGCTCACCGGCGAGATCGAGGTGGCGATCATCTTCGGGCTCGCCACCGTCGGACCGGCGATCGTCGGCTCCATGCAGGTCGGCGACGTCTATGTCACCGCGACCTTCATGATGGTGCTCGCCGCGACGCTGATCGCCGGCAACATCATCGCCGACATGCTCCTGGCGCTGGTCGATCCGCGCGTGCGCCTGGGTGGAGGGAACTGAGATGAGCCTGACCGTCGAACAGCTCCCGATCGCGACCGAACCGTCGCACCACGAACACTTGCCGCCGCCTGTCGAACCGAAATCGGCGGCGATCCTGCCGCCCAAGACCGGTCACGGCGAAAGCTATGTGGCCCTGGTCTGGCGCAGGCTGAAGCGCTCCTTGACCGGCATGCTGGGGCTGATCCTCGTCGTCGGGCTGCTGCTGATGGCCGTCTTCGCCGATTTCCTCTCGCCGGTCGATCCAAAGGCGACCGACGTCGCCTTCGCGCCGCCGCAGCCGTCAGCTTCCGGGACAAGGAGGGCAATTTCAGTTTCGCGCCGCGCAGCTATCAAGCTCCGCGAGACCGAGGAACTCGACCCGATCACTTTCCAGCCGATCGTCGGTCCGGACTATGAGGACCCGCAATTGCTCGGCTTCTTCGTCAAGGGAGCGCCCTACCGCCTGCTCGGGCTGATCCCGGCGGAGCGGCATTTCTTCGGCGCGCTCGACGGCTCGGCGGTGCATCTGCTCGGCACCGACAAGTTCGGCCGCGACGTTCTCTCGCGCATTTTCTACGGCTCGCGCATATCCCTGATGATCGCGCTGACGGTCGTCGCCATCGTCACCATCGTCGGCACGACGGTCGGCATGGTGTCCGGCTATTTCGGCGGCCGTTTCGATGCCTGGATGCAGTGGTTCGTCGACCTCATCCTGGCTTTCCCGCAACTGCCGCTCTACTCGCGCTGACCTCGCTCATTCCCGTCACGGCGCCGACCAACGTGTTTCTCGCCTTCGTCATCTTCGTCATGTCGGCGCTCGGCTGGGCGCAATTGTCGCGCGAGGTGCGCGGCAAGACGCTGGCGCTGGCCCGCATCGACTATGTGCGCGCGGCGATCGCCATCGGCGCGACCGACCGGCGCATCATCTTCCAGCACATCCTGCCGAACGTCATGAGCCACGTGATCGTCGCGATCACGCTGGCGATCCCGTCCGTTGTGCTGCTGGAATCCTTCCTCGGCTTTCTCGGCTTCGCCGTGAAGCCGCCGCTGATCTCCTGGGGCCTGATGCTGCAGGACACGGCCACCTACTCCGTCATCGGCTCCTATCCGTGGATCCTGGCGCCGGTGGGGCGGTGCTGATCACCGTATTTGCCTTCAACGCGCTCGGCGACGGCCTGCGCGATGCGATCGACCCGTATTGAGGAGCGCGAACATGGCTGACGAACATCGACGTTCCCGCCGAACGCCTCGACCGCCAGGAAAAGCCCGGCCAGCCGGTGATCGACGCGCGCAACATCGCCGTCACCTTCAAGGTCGAGCACGGCACGGTGGAAGCGGTGAAGGGCGTTTCGTTCCAACTGCATCGCGGCGAGACGGTCGCCATTGTCGGCGAGTCCGGCTCGGGCAAGTCCGTGACCGCGCGCACCATCATGGGCTTGCTCACCAAGCGCGCCAAGGTCTCGGACCGCGCACGATCGAATATAACGGCCGCGACGTGCTGAAATTCTCGACGCGCGAAGCGGCGCTCGCTGCGCGGCGACCGCATCTCGATGATATTCCAGGAGCCGATGAGCTCGCTCAACCCGGTCTACACGGTCGGCATCCAGATCGTCGAGGCGATCCGCGCGCACAAGAAGATGGGCCGGCGCGAGGCCGAGGCGCGCGCCGCTCGAACTGTTCAACCAGGTGCACATTCCCGATCCGGAATCGCGGCTGCGCCAGTATCCGCACCAGCTTTCCGGCGGGCAACGCCAGCGCGTGATGATCGCCATGGCGCTCGCCAACAATCCCGATGTTCTGATCGCCGACGAACCGACTACCGCGCTCGACGTGACGGTGCAGGCGCAGATCCTCAACCTGATCCGCGAACTCCAGCAGCGGCTCGGCATGGCGGTGATCCTGATCACCCACGACCTGACCGTGGTAAAGCAGTTCTCGGACTATGTGTACGTCATGCAGCACGGCGTCGTGCGCGAACACAACACGACGGCCGCGCTTTTCAAGGACCCGCGCCACCCCTACACACGGCGCCTGCTGGCCTCCGAACCGAAGGGATCGGCCAACCCGCTGCCGGAAAAATTCGCCGGTCATCCTCGAAGGCACGGGCGTGCGCGTATCCTTCATGCTAAAGCGCGGCGGCTTCTTCAATCCGGACATGCATGAACTGGTCGCCGTCAACGACCTCGATATTTCGCTGCGCAAACACGAAACCCTCGGGCTCGTGGGTGAATCTGGGTCGGGCAAGACGACCTTCGGCCAGGCGCTGCTCAGGCTGATCAACATGCAGAAGCGGCAAGATCTCCTTCGACGGCGAGAATCCAGGACAAGTCGCGCCTGAGATGCGGCCGTTCCGCTCGCGCATGCAGGTCGTCTTCCAGGATCCGTTTTCGTCGCTCAATCCGCGCATGTCGATCGGCCAGATCATCGAGGAAGGGCTGATCGTCAACAGGCTCGGCGCTACCAAGGCCGAGCGTCAGGACCGGGTGAAGGAGGCGCTGGTTTCCGCCGGCATGCCGGACAACATACTGTCGCGATTTCCGCATGAGTTCTCAGGCGGCCAGCGGCAGCGCATCGCCATCGCCCGGGCCATCGCGCTCGAGCCGGAATTCATCCTGCTCGACGAGCCGACCTCGGCGCTCGACCTCTCGGTGCAGGCGCAGATCATCGATCTGTTGCGCCGCCTGCAGGATGAGCGCGGGCTGAGCTACCTCTTCATTTCGCACGACCTGAAGGTCGTGCGCGCGCTGTGCCACCGCGTGATGGTCATGCAGCACGGCAACATCGTCGAACAGGGTCCCGTCAGGAGGTCCTGTCCAGACCCAAAACCGCCTACACCAAACGGCTCGTCCGGGCCGCTTTCGAAGTCGCAGCATAATCGAAGCAGAGGCCCTCCCATGGCTAGACAACCCAAGATCACGTTCATCGGCGCAGGCTCGACCGTTTTTATGAAAAACATCGTCGGCGATGTGTTGCAGCGGCGGGCGCTCGCCGGCGCGACCATCGCCCTGATGGACATCAATCCGGAGCGGCTCGCAGAGAGCGAGATCGTTGCCGGCAAGCTGTCGAGGACGCTCGGCGCCGCCGCCAAGGTCGAGACCTATTCCGACCAGCGCAAGGCACTGGAGGGCGCCGACTTCGTCGTCGTCGCCTTCCAGATCGGCGGCTACGAGCCTTGCACCGTCACAGATTTCGAAGTGCCTAAGAAATACGGCCTGCGCCAGACGATCGCCGATACGCTCGGCGTCGGCGGCATCATGCGCGGCCTGCGCACTGTGCCGCATCTGTGGTCGATCTGCGAGGACATGCGCAGGTCTGTCCCGAGGCGATCCTGTTGCAGTACGTCAACCCGATGGCCATCAACACATGGGCGATCGCCGAAAAATACCCCACCATCAGGCAGGTCGGCCTTTGTCATTCGGTACAGGGCACCGCCTTGGAACTCGCCCGCGACCTCGATATTCCGGTCGAGGAAATCCGCTACCGCGCCGCCGGCATCAACCACATGGCCTTTTATCTGAAGTTCGAGCACCGCCAGGCGGACGGCGGCTACCGCGATCTCTATCCGGACCTTCTGCGCGGTTATCGCGAGGGCCGGTTCCCGAAGCCCAGCCATTGGAACCCGCGCTGCCCGAATAAGGTGCGTTACGAAATGCTGACCCGCCTCGGCTATTTCGTCACCGAAAGCTCGGAGCACTTCGCTGAATACACGCCCTACTTCATCAAGGACGGCCGTCCGGACCTGATAGAAAAGTTCGGCATTCCGCTCGACGAATATCCGAAGCGCTGCGTCGAGCAGATGGCGCGGTGGAAGAGTGTCGCGGACACCTACCGCAAGGCCGAGATGATCGAGGTCAGCGAGAGCCATGAATACGCCTCCTCGATCATGAACTCCGTATGGACCGGCGAGCCGTCGGTGATCTACGGCAACGTCCGCAACAATGGCTGCATCACCTCGCTGCCTGCGAATTGCGCGGCGGAGGTGCCGTGCCTCGTTGATGCCTCCGGCATGCAGCCCACGTTCATCGGCGACCTGCCGCCACAGCTCACGGCGTTGATCCGAACCAACATCAACGTCCAGGAACTGACCGTCGCAGCTCTGATGACAGAGAACCGCGAGCACCTATACCACGCTGCGATGATGGACCCGCATACGGCGGCCGAACTCGACCTCGACCAGATCTGGGACTTGATCGACGACCTGCTCGCTGCGCATGGTGAGTGGATCCCGCCATGGGCACGGCCCGACAGGAAGGTCCGCGCAGCCTGATGCCGGGGGACTCTCCTCTCGATGTCAGCTTTCGCGACGCAAACTGGCGTAGTCAAAGTCCGGTTTGGGGTCGATATCGTTGAAGAAGTCGGCTGCGGATTGAGCGCTGCGTTGACGATTGCGAGCGGATGCATGGGGCGATTGCCGCTCATGCCGGTTTCGGTTCCGGTATCGGGATGAGCTTTGCGAGTTTCCGGAGGTTCTGGGCTGCGGCTGCGAGGTGGAACTCGTCGCGGGCGCCGTTCGGTCCGCGTAATCGCAGTCGATCGAGCCTGAGGATGCGCTTGAGGTGGGCGAACAGCATTTCGACCTTCTTCCGCTCGCGCCTTGAGGTGACATAGGCGTCGGTAGCGGCGATATCGCGCGCCATGTCGCGAGCGCCTTCATGGATGGAGCGCAGGATCTTGCGGGCAGGCGCGTTCGGACAGCACCTTGGCTTCAACCAACAGCTTTCGCAGTCGAGCTTGCTGGCGCGATAGCGCATCATGCCGTTCTCATCGACGAGCGGGCGAGGCATCCGAAAAGCCTTCTGACGCTGCCTGAGTTCCTTGCCTCCGGGACAAATGTAGAGATCGCGCCTGTGGTCATAGGTGAAGTCGGCCCGTTCGAAGGTCCCGTCCTGGCGCTCGGAGTTGTCGAAGACCGGGATGTGCGGCTCGATCCCGCGTTCATGAACCAGCCAGGCCAGCATCTCGGCCGAGCCGTAGGCGCTGTCGGCAGCCAGCCGCTCCGGATAGAGGCCGAAGCGATCCTGGGTGCGCGCGATCATCGTGCGTGCCGCGCCGACCTCCGCCTGACGGATGGCGCGTGTTGCCTCGACATCGACGATGACCGCATGGTCGAGATCGATCAGATAATTGGCGGCGTAGGCGAAGAAGGCATGCCCCTTCAGCGCTCCCGTCCACTGTGCCGCCGGATCCGATCTTGAGATGAACTTCGGCCTGACCTCGCTGGCCGCGCCCCAGGCAGCGTCATCCAGCGTGTCGAGGTATTCTTTGACGGAGCGGCGGGTCGCCGCCATCGCTTCCCAGTCGACTTCTTCCGACCCTTCCGCCGAGCGCTGCTTGTTCGCATCCGCCCTGATCAGGCTGGCATCGGCCGCGAAGCCGTCGCCGCCGACAAGCCCTTCCGCCATGCAGCGCCGCACCGTCGTCTCGAACAACTCGCGCAGCAGGTCACTGTCGCGGAAGCGGCCGTGACGGTTCTTCGAAAAGGTCGAGTGGTCCGGCACGTCGCCCTCCAGCCCGAGCCGGCAGAGATGGGATAGGCGGGCGGCGCCTCAGGGCAGATCATGCCCTGCGGTGCACCCGCATGAACCTATTGAGGAGGAAGTGATGGAATGCTTCGCCGGTCTCGACGTGTCTCTGGAAACCGTCAACGTCTGCATTGTCGATGAGGAGGGCAATGTTCTGCTTGAACGCAAGGTCGAGGCCGAGCCGGACACGATCATCACCGTGCTGGGCGACTTCGGTCGCCCCTTCAAGCGGGTCGGGCTTGAAGCGGGTCCGACCTCCTCCTGGCTCTGCAGCGCGTTGCGCTCAGCAGGCTATCCGGCCATCTGCCTCGAATGCCGGCACGTCAAGGCGGGCCTGAGCGCCATGCGCAACAAGACCGATCGCAATGACGCACGAGGCATCGCACAACTCGTCCGGCTTGGCTGGTTCCGACAGGTCTTCATCAAAAGCGACGAGGCCCAGCGAGTGCGGATGCTCCTGGTCAACCGCGAGCAACTTCTCAACAAGCTGCAGGACATCGAGAACTCGGTAAGGGGTTCGCTGCGGGTCTTCGGACTTCGGATCGGCCGTGTCACCAAACATTCATTCGAAACGCGGGTCCTCGAGCTTGTCGGGGACACGCCGAGTCTGTTGGCGATCACGGAACCGATGCTGCGTGTCCGTCGGACGCTCCTTGAGGAGTTCGCCCAGCTCGATCGCCTCGCACGGCAGTTGGCTCGGAAAGATCCGGTCTGCCGCCGGCTGATGACGGTTCCAGGTGTGGGAGTGGTGGTCGCGCTCACCTACAGGACTGGCATTGACGTCCCCGAGCGCTTCTCGCGATCACGGAATGTTGGTGCCCACTTCGGGTTGACGCCGCGGCGATACAGCTCCGGCCAGACAGACTACGACGGGCACATCAGCCGGTGCGGCGACCAGATGGTTCGCACGGCTCTTTATCAGGCGGCGCACGTCCTGCTGCACCACGGACGCTGGTCGTCGCTTCGCGCGTGGGCGATGCGGATCGCGAAAAGAAGCAGTGCGAAGGCAGCCAAGGTCGCCCTCGCACGCAAGCTCTCGGTCATCATGCATCGCATGTGGATCGACGGTACCGACTTCCGTTGGTCAACAGAGAAGCCGTCGACGGCAATGGCAGTTTAGACGGAGGGCAAGGTTCCACAAGATATCTGAAACCGCCTTCCCGGCGGTTGCAAGCGCCCGGGAGGGTGCGAGGAATGGACGAGCCCGCATCGCTGGTTGCGACGAATCGGCCCACGTCGATCGATCGCGCGGCAGAGCTCGGCCGTCCGTCCTTCTCAACCCATCCTGTCCGCCGGCGTCATCGCACGCCGAGCACGCAAAGAAGCATGAACCCTTCCGGCCGCCTTTGACCGATTGAGAAGCCTGCATAAGGAGTTGACAACCCATGCCCGCCTAAAGAAACCAGCGATAGGCAAGGTTCAGATGCACTTCCTCGCAGAGCCGGCGCTCCGAGCGGATACCGAAGCAGTAGCCGATGAGCAGCATCCGGATCATCAGCTCCGGATCGATCGAGGGACGCCCGATCTCGCTGTAGAAGGGACGCAGGTGCACACGGATGCCCGACAGGTCAACGAAGCGGTCGATCGAGCGAAGCAGGTGATCGGCCGGCACATGCTGTTCAAGGCTGAACTCGTAGAACAGCGCCTCCTGCATTACCGTCCGCTCGCCCATCATCAACTCAATCTCCCTCTCCAAGGAGACTGAATCAGGACTTCAAGCCGCCAGCAACTCCCACTTTTTCAACGAAATCGGGTCAGCAGCTGACCTATGATCGTCCGCTTCGCGCCGACCAAGCGGGAGGTCCGAGTTCGCGCCAGGAGAAGACGTTAAGCGGGTAAATCCAGAACGTCGGCTGAGCGTGCCAATAACGACATTGTACTGGATATGTATGCTACGGCTATAGCAGCTGTACCAGAGGCGTTCGCGTCAATCATGACGGCGAGCCTAAAAAACGCCAGCAGCCGACGCGGGAGAGGCTGACGCAGTTCCATTGGCAGCGGTGCTCTGGAAGCCTTACTACTGAGGCTGTGGAAAGTTCATCCACATGTCGCGAAGCGCAGTGACGGCCTGGTCACGCTCGTCAGCAGACATTAGCTCGGGTTCAGCTTCCAAGTCTGAGATACGGCCGCACGGTTTGAACGGCGCGATGCGTGGCGACTAAATTGGCTTTCAGATCGATGACGCGATAGGTGGCGATCGGATAGGCAATTCCCTTCACGTGGACGTGCCCAGCTCCTCGCACTCAATCGTGTCCTTCACTTGCGCAAATGTCCTAGGAAATGAGCACGGTCCCAGGCGGTGCCTCCTGCTCGAGGCGCGCCACGAAATTCAAAACGCCGCCGATTATCGTGTAGTCCATCCGGTCCTCGTGCCAAAATTGCCTACTGTGCAGTAGTCGGTGTGGATGCCGATGCGGCAGCGCAGCGGTGTTCAATTCCAATGTCGCGCCAGATTCGGCAAGTTCGCTCATCCGGTTCTGCATGATGAGAGCCATCTGTCCCACGTTTACGCCGCTCCTTGAGCGCCGCCAGGTCGCGGCCTCATCGGGCTCAATCAGCCGGCAGTAGCCGACCACATCGGCGGTCAGGATCGCGGAGAGACGGCGTTCCATCCATAACCTCAGGTCCCCGAAGATAGCTTACAGACCAGCGAAGTTCCATGAAGGATTGGAGGGCATCGTCAGCCTTTGCGATCCGGACCGTTCCGGAAACCATGCGGAATGGGGGCGTTCCACCCGGGCGGATATTCGGTGCTCTGACTTCGAATGTCTCGGACAGGGTCACTTCGAGACATTCGCGGGCAGGGTCGGCGATGACCGTCTTGGGTCATGAGCGTGAATTCGGCCGTGGGGAAACGAACTTCCGAAAAGCATCAATTCCGGACAGAGCGACACCGCGCTTTGCTGAAATCGTTTCATTGCCCATCTTGCCCGATCACCTTTCGCACTGTCCTGACTTCGGCCAGGCGGCGGAGCTTGATGGCCTGCCGTTCGGCCTGCGGACGGGCGGTAGAAGCTCGCCCCGTATCCATTCGGTCTTCTTGCATCGCTCGCAGCGCATCCGAATGGCATCGGCCGGAATGTCGCCCAGGAGCCGCAGGTCAGCGGGAATGGATAAATGAAAGCCTTCGAGCGATTTTGCTGCGGAACTTTCCGGCCGCCAGCTAGCTTAACGAATGCGGCGCTTCATATTGCGCCAAGACCGTCGCCTCGATGCTGAGGGCGCAAATTAGGAGTGGCAGAAATGAAGAGATTCCTGGCCATCTACATCGGCACGGAAGCCGCGCTCGAGAAAGCGCAATGGAAACGCCTGGACGAGGAAACGCGCAAGGCGCGGGAAACTTCGGCCGTCAAGGCCTGGATCGAATGGGGGAATGCGAATTCGGCCGCGATAGTCGATCAGGGACATCCTCTCGGGAAGACGAAGCGGGCGTCTCCCGAGGGAATCTCCGATATCAAGAATAGCATGACGGCGTACGTGATCGTGCAAGCCAAATCTCACGACGCTGCCGCAAGGCTCTTCGAGGATCACCCGCACATCACGATCTTCCCTGGAGACTCGATTGAGATCATGGAGTGCCTTCCGCTTCCGGCGCAGTGATCATCGGGCAAGGCAGTGGGACCGGGTCGCGGAGCAGCGAGAGCAAGGATGGATGCCCCAGCGGAATCAGCACAAACTCGCGGCGGGTCGCTCGTGGCGCAGAATTTCATCAAGGCTGAGTGAGGAACCGGGCCGCTTGCTGCGGCGGCAGTTGTCATCGGGTATCAAGTGGCAGGTTTTCACCACTAGCTCCGGTTGACCTCACCGCGCGACAGCACACGTCGCGTTCGCGTATCATCTTCGCTGGCATGGCTGGCTGCCTTGCGAAGCGACAATTTAGGCCCTCTTGCGGGGTGTCCGTGGGCTGCGAAGCGCCGTGTTCGAGGTGCTCGGTGCAGTGGCGGGCCAGTTGCTGGCCTTGCCATCTGATGCTTTTGGACTGGTCCGTGCTCCCGTCCGCCTATGGGCCGGCTTTTCGCGCGAACCCAGCGACGGGAAGGACTGGCCATTCACGAGACCCAAGGCTAGATTCCAACACGGCTGCTCGAACGGTCTCGGGCGCTCTTGAAAAAGTGATCCCGCCATGCCCGAAATCATCATCTATCTCGCCGAGGGTCGCGCCAAGGAGGCGAAGAAGGCTTTGATGAAGGACATTACCGATGCGGTCGTGAAAAACTTCGGCGTCAATCCTGAGGCTGTCGTCATTCAGATTGTCAAATCTTCCAAGGAAAACAAATCCAAGGGCGGCATTCTATTTAGCGAGCGCTAGTGTCGATATTGAGCGGTGGCTTCGCACAACAATCTGGACCGCCGAAATCGCCTTATACTTGGTTCCATCTTCGGATGACCGGCTCGCTTAGGTCGTGCTCATAACCGAGGATGCTTATGCTCGCGGTATCCAGAACGAAACGCGCCCCATCCTCAGGTGGCAGGCCGAGCCAGCGCGCCGCGAGCACCCTTAGAAAATGAGAACTTGAAAACACCAGAACTGTTTCGGCGACTTCCCGGAGCTGACCAATGATCACGTCCGCTCTCGATCCAACTTCCGTTGCCGCCTCACCGCCCGGGCACCCGTTCCGAAATAAATTCCATCCGGGGCGTTTGACGAGGATCTCTTTCGTGGTCAGCCCCTCGTAGGCGCCGTAGTTCCATTCGGCGAGTTCAGGCTTCTTCAGGCAAGCGGAGCCGAACCCAGCGAGCACGCAGGTGCTGAAGGCACGCTGCGAAGGGCTGGACCAAACCGCCGAGAACGAGAGGCCCGCAAGCGGCCCGGCGAGCCTGCGCGCGGCTTCTTCGCCAGCCGATGTCAATGGTATGTCGGTACGGCCGGTATGCTTGCCTGACGCACTCCACTCGGTCTGCCCGTGTCGGACCAAGTGGATTTCGGGAAGTTTGTTGGTCATCGACGTGACTTTCGGCGGCTCTCACCATTCTAAGAGCTAAAATGGGCCAGAAGGTAGCTCCTCTGTTCTATCGCGATTTTTGACGCGAGCGGACCTTGGAGTATGGGTCAGGAACTCCGGATCGCCGCAGTTCCGGCAATTCGGAAGCAGATTGTATACAAACGATGGAATTATTGTTGACAGCATTAAATTATGGGATTTTGCTGACGGAGCCCACTGCCCATGGCGTGTCCTCGGCCATGCGCATCGCGGCAACCAACCAGAAGGGGAATGGAACGATGATCAACCGACGCTCGACCCTCCAAGTCATGGTGCTTGGCGCCGCCTCCGTTCTCGCCATCGCGGCAGGCATCACGGCCGCCGAGGCCCAGAACAAGGAACTCAAGATCGGGTTCGTAGGTGTGACTAGCGGGGCCGCCGCCGCGTGGGGCACCTCGAATGTGCGCTCGATGGAGACGCGCGCGGCTTGGCTCAACGAAACCGGTGGCGTCAAGATCGGCGACGCGACCTATGACATCAAGATTGTCACCTTCGACGACCAGAAGGACCCCAAGCGCGCCATCGCGGGCATGGAGAAAATGGCGCAGGAAGGCATTCACTACGTCGTCGGGCCGAACGTCGACGACGGCGCCGCAGCCGTTAGACCGGTCGCCGAAGCCAACGGCATTATCTATTTCCCCTATGCCTTCCCGAAGGCCCTATACCAGAAACCTGCTTCCAATGCCGTGCTCGGGATGATCGCCAGCTATCAGTCGGGACCGGCGATCTACAAATACCTCAAGGAAAACAAAGGCATAAAGACGATCGCGTTCGTCGCCGCCAATGAATCGGATCCGCTAAGCCAGCGCGATAGCGGTGTCGAGGCCGCCAAGGCGCTCGGTCTTGAGATCGTCGCCCAGAACGACATCTACCAGAACGATACACGCGACTTCACGCCGGTGCTGACGCCGATCGTGGCGCTGAAACCAGACTTGCTCGTCCTGTCCGGCGTCAACCCGGCCAACGCGCCGCTGCTCATTCGCGCCGCCCGCGAGCTCGGCTTCGAGGGCTTGATTTCGACCGAAACGGCGCAGGACGCGAAGGTTCTTGAGGAAGGCGCGGGCGAGTACGCCAACGGCTTCATTTCCGTCGGTGGCGCGTCCACGCCAGAAATCGCCTCGGACGCAATGAAGGAATTCGTCGACCGCTACACCAAGATGTTCGGCGAATACAACGACAAATCTAACACCAAGGTCTACGCGCTCGAGTACATCATCGAGACGCTCAAGGCCAATCCGGCCGCGATCGACAATGTCGACGAGTTCAAGAAGACCATCGATACTTTCTCGGCGCCCAATCCTTATCTGAAAGGCGACGCCAAGCTGAGCTACGTCGGCACCACCTCCTTCGCTCAGAAGCGCCAGCTCGCGGTGCCAATGGTGGTCAACGAGTACAAGGACGGCGCCTTCCAGACTCTGTTCGTCGGCTCGGTCGACTAGAATCGGGTTCCGGCGACTTTCAACACTGCCGGGGGCCCGGATAGCTCCGGGTCCTTGGAGATCGAAAGCGGCCATGGAACAGGTCATCGCCAACGGGTTCTATCTCGGCGCCCAATACGCGCTGATCGCGCTCGGACTCACACTGATCTTCGCGTTGATGAACGTGCTCAACTTCGCGCACGGGCAGATGTACGTGCTGGGTGGATTCATAACCTACACGGTCTACGGTCAGCTCGGGCTGCCTTTCGTCCTGGCGCTTCTGGCGTCGGGCGTGACGCTCGCCGCCATCGGTGCGCTGATGGAGAAATTGCTCTTCCGGACGGTCATTAGGCGCAGCCTGCGCGAGGAGAGCACCATGCTGCTGGCGGCGGCGACCGCCTTCTTCTTCGACGCCGTCATCTTACTCCTGTTCGGCGAGAAGCAGCGCGGCGTCCCCAAGATCATCAAGGGCGTGTTCAATGAAGGTGGCATCATCATGCCCTATGACCGCATGGCGTCGGCGTGCTCGCCCTGGCCTTCATCGCCGCCTTCGTCCTCTACATGCAGTACAGCCGGCCCGGGCGCGCCATGCGCGCCCTTGCGCAGGACCGGGTGGCCGCGCAGCTGATGGGGGTACAGGTCGACCGCTACACGATGATCGGGTTCGCGTTGGGGGCCATGCTGGCCGGCGTCGTCGGCGGCCTGCTGGTCGCCATCACCGGCGTAAACTCAGGCATAGGCGGTCCGATCTCGATCAAGGCCTTCATGATGGTGATGATCGGCGGCGCCGGGGTCGTCGGCGGCGCCATCGCAGGCGGCTTCATCTTGGGGATGATGGAGTCGGTCGGCCTCGCAACGTTGCGGGAATACGGCGACGTCACCTATCTCGTCATCTTCGCCGCACTGCTGGTGTTCCTCGCCATTCGCCCGAATGGGCTGATGGGCAAGCCGTGGGGTTGATGCTGATGTCGGCTACCACCGCAAGAATTGTGTCGACGGCTTCATTCCTCGTCTCCGTCTTCGTGCTCGTCCCTCTTCTCATCGCCGCGAGCGGACGGACGGACCTCTACTACACCCTCACTTCGGTGGCGCTGCTCAGCATCGCAAGCGCCGGTGTGTGGCTAACATTCTACATCGGCCGCATCAACATCGGCCAGGGGGCCTACGCGCTCATGGGCGGCTACGTATCTGCCATCTTGGTGGTGAACTACGGCTGGTCGTTCTGGTGGACGCTGCCGATCGCCGGCCTGTTCTGCGCGGCGGCCAGTGTCCTAATCGGCCTGCCGATCCTGCGCCTGCGTGGCGTCTATTTCGCCATGGTGACCCTCGTATTAACAGAGGTGGCGCGGTTGCTGGCGCTGGCCTTGCCGATAACCAACGGCGCCAAGGGCATGGTCAGCATTCCCCTGCCGGGGCCGCTGTCGATCTTCGGTCTCATCCTGATTCCGGATTTCGCCACGCTGCAAAATCCAAGGCTCGCCTTTTACCTGCTCGCGGTGACCATGATGGTTCTTTGCTTCGCCGCCATGTACCGCCTTGTCCATTCGCGCATCGGCAGGCTGTGCCAGTCGCTCCAGCAAAACGAGGAACTGGCCTCGTCGATCGGCGTCAACATCGCCTATCTGCGCGTCATCGCCTACGCGGTCTCGTCCTTCTTCGGCGGGCTCGCGGGCGCCATCTTCGCAGCCATTTCGCAGTCGATCTACCCGTCCAGCTTCACGGTTACGGATTCCGTCAACTTCATGCTGAACTGTTTCCTCGGCGGACTCGGTTACGTGTTCGGCCCAATGCTCGGAACGCTGGTCCTCTACTTCGGCTGGGACCTCCTGTTCCAGACCGGCAAATGGCAACTGCTGATTTATTCGACTTTGATGATCGTGCTGATGCTCATCCTGCCCAACGGCTTGTTGAGCCTCGCAGCCGTCGGCCGCAAGAAAGCCTGAGCCATGGCCGAAGTGCTTGAGATAGCGGCACTGACCAAACGCTTCGGCGGGCTGGTTGCCGTCAACAACGTCTCCTTCTCGGTGCGCGAGAAAGAGATCCTGTCGGTCATTGGGCCCAACGGTGCCGGCAAGTCGACACTGTTCAAGCTGATCGCATCCTTCCTGAGGCCGACATCGGGCGAGGTCCGACTGCGGGGCGAACGCATTTCGGACCGGGCGCCCCACATCGCCGCGCGTAAGGGGATCGTGCGCACGTTTCAGGAAACGACGATCTTCAAGAACATGACTGTGCGCGACAACATCATCATCGCACACCACTTGCGCTCCAAGGCCAACCTCCTCGGCTTCTTCCTCGGCACGGCCACGGCGAAAGCCGATGAGGCCGCCTTCGGCAAGTCGGCCGACGAGATCCTCGAACTTGTTGGCCTCTCACCGCTTGCCTGGGAGATCGCCCGCAACCTTCCGCACGGCCATCTGCGAGCCCTCGGCATTGCCATTGGGCTGGCCACCAACCCGTCGATCCTGCTGCTCGACGAGCCTTTCGCCGGAATGAACCACGACGAGACGATGAGAATGGTGGCAACGGTCAAGCGGCTTCGCGAACGCGGCCTTACCATTCTGCTGGTCGAACACGACATGCCGGCCGTCATGAAGATCTCCGACCGCCTCGTCGTGCTGAATTTTGGTCAGAAGATTGCAGAAGGAACGCCGTCGGAGATCCAGGCCGACCAAAAGGTGATCGAAGCTTATCTCGGCAGCGAAGATGGGACGATCGGGCTATGAACCAGATCCTCAAATTCGCCGACGTCGAGCTTTACTACGATCACGTCTACGCGCTGAAGGGCGTATCGCTGGAGGTCAACGAAGGCGAAACCGTCGCGCTGATCGGCGCCAACGGCGCTGGTAAGTCGTCGATCCTTCGCGCCATCACCGGCCTGCGCAGGATTAGGGCCGGCGAAATCCACTACGATGGACGGCGCATCGATGGCGCTAGTCCCGATGCGATCGTCAAGATGGGGATCGCCATGGTCCCGGAGGGGCGCCGCGTCTTTCCCTATATGTCCGTCAAGGACAACCTGCTGATGGGCGCGTTCACGCGATCGGACAAGGCCGAAATCACCGCATCGATCGACATGGTGCTCACCCGCTTTCCTCGCCTCAAGGAACGCTATTCGCAGGCGGCCGGAACGATGAGCGGCGGCGAGCAGCAGATGCTGGTCATCGGCCGCGCGTTGATGGCCAAGCCGCGTCTGCTGCTCCTGGACGAGCCTTCGCTGGGCATCGCCCCGAAGCTCGTCCAGGACATCGCCCGCTCCATTCTCGCAATCAATCGCGACGAGAACGTCAGTGTGCTGCTGGTCGAGCAGAACTCCCGCATGGCGCTACGCATCTCGCAGCGCGCCTATGCGCTGACCACCGGCAGCGTTGCGCTGAGCGGAACCTCCGCCGATCTTTTGACCGACGAACGGGTCAAGCGTCTCTATCTCGGCGGCGAGCTTTGAGGCTGAGGGCATGCGCATACTCGTCATAAACCCCAACACGACAGCATCGATGACGGCCAAGATCGGCGCGGCCGCCGCAAGCGTGGCTTCGGCGGGGACAGAGATAGTGTCGGTCAATCCCGACGACGGCCCGCCGAGCATTGAAGGCTATTTCGACGAGGTCTTCGCCATTCCAGGCATGATCGCGGAAATGAACAAGGCGCCGGCGATGGACGCCTACGTCATCGCCTGCTTCGATGACACGGGGCTGGACGCGGCGCGCTGCGCTACCAGCGCCCCGGTGATCGGCATCGGCGAGGCCGCCTTCCATCTTGCTACCATGGTCGCCGGCAAGTTCAGCGTCGTGACGACGCTCGCCCGCTCCGTTCCCGCCATCGAGCACAATATGGTGAGATACGGCCTTGCGTCGCGCTGTGCGAAGGTGAGGTCATCGGAAGTTCCTGTCCTCGATCTGGAGCAGCCGGGTTCGGACGCGCGACGCAAGATCTCTGCAGAGATCGCATGCGCCATCCGGGACGATCGGGCTGAGGCGATCGTTCTCGGCTGCGCCGGGATGGCCGACCTCGCTAGCAGCCTGTCGCTAGAGCATGGTCTGCCGGTTCTCGACGGCGTGACATGCGCGGTAACCCTGGCCGAGGGACTGTTCCGGGTCGGGTTGAAGACTTCGAAGATCGGGGGATACGCCGTCCCTCGCAGCAAGCGGTTCTCCGGCATCTACGCGGCGCAGTCCCCCGGCGGCTCGACCGCAACCACCGAACTTCAGACTTAGGGGACGCGCATGCACACAGGTTTTGCAGCCCAAGGGTCGGGATTGACCGGTGGTCAGGCGATACTAGATTGCGTCGCGGCTGAGGTCGGGCGTGACCCGGGCATAAATTCGGCGGTTCTTTGTGCCGCCTATCGAAGAAAATGCTGACTGTACTCAGAGAGGAAGATCGCAACAACAAACCGGCAGCGCGCTGGTCGCCGATCTACTATGGGCTAAGAGACGCCATCGTCAGTCACCGCCTCGCCCCCGGGACCAAACTGCCTGAAGACGAGCTGGCCTCGATCTATTCGGTGAGCCGCACCGTCATTCGCTCGGCTCTTCAAGCTCTCGCCCACGACCGGCTGGCGCGGCTGGAGCCCAATCGCGGCGCTTTCGTCGCACAGCCGTCGAAGGTCGAGGCCCGGGAGGTGTTCGAGGCGCGCGCGCTCATCGAGCCGAGGGTGGCGGCCCTCGCCGCGAAGGCCGCTGTGCCGGATGACATTGCGCTGCTGCGGCGGCATCTCGAAAAGGAGCACGACGCGATCCGTGCCCAGCGCGACAGCGAAGCCATCATGCTGTCAGCGCACTTCCACGTCGGCATTGCCGAAATTGCCGATCACTCGGTGTTGACCAAATTCGTTCGCGACCTGGTTTCCCACTCCTCGCTCATCATCGCGCTGTACTGGAACCGGCGTGACACGACGTGCGAAAGCCACGCTCACCACGCTCTCGTCGATGCGATCGAGGCCGGACGCAGTTCCGACGCTGCATCTCTTATGACCAGCCATCTCGTCGATCTCCTGTCGGGCCTCGATCTTTCGGACCGGGTGACAAAGTCTGCCAGTCTTTCTGAGCTCCTTCGTCGGTAGCGTGTGACTCACCCCGCTGAACTTCCGAGCTAGTTGACGCGCGAGAGGTTGGGATCGCCCGATAAAGGCGTACAAGATACTCAGTCCTGCAGCACATTCGAACAAACTGAGCCACGCGGTCCGGCAGGGTCAGCGAGGAAGTGATGACGGTCGAACGTCTGCGTCTGGCGGCGCAAAGGAGACATTCGCCGACGTCCGTCTTTTGACCCAAGTCGGCTATTGCTGCTGTACAGCCGAAACGTCGCGAGAGGGTCATTGCCGTGAATTCGGCCGTGGGGAAACGAACTTCCCAAAGCATCGATTTCGGACACAGCGACACCGCGCCTTGCTGAAATCGCTGTCATCGCTCATCCCGCCAGATCACCTTTCGCACCGTTTTGATTTCCGCCAGGCGGCGGAGCTTGATGGCCTGCCGTTCGGCAGCGAACGGGCGTTCAAAGGTCGCCCGTATCCATTCGGTCTTCTTGCATCGCTCGCAGCGCATCCGAATGGCATCTGCCGGAATGTCGCCGAGAAGCCGCTGCAGATCGGCTGGCGCATACCAGCGTTTCACGCTGCAGTGGACGCAAGCTTACGCGAACCAACTGACCGGAATCATGGGCCTTGGAGAGCGTCCACGCGCTCGGTCGCTGTTTCCCACTTTGTTCTGGCATGGAGAACGAAATAGGAACATATGCCTCGCTCCGTCAAGCCTGGGGAACAAAGTTGATCACCGGATATTATGCCCGAACGGTAATGCAAAGCATAACGCTTGCGGCGCCGTGTTGGGTCGCCGTGCTGAGGATACGTGGCGCAGACCCCATCCACCCGTTCGATCCCCTTATCGCTGAAGCCGATGGAAGCCGAGCCGGTGGAGGAATTGCCACTTGGCAAGCAATGGCTCTACGAGCCGAAACATGATGGTTTTACGCTGCCTCGCCTTCCGCGACGGCGACCAAGTTGACCTGCTAGTCGAACCGCGGCAGGAAAACGATGAGCACGACGATCACCGCCAGGAAAGGACGTCCTCGCCAATCTACGCTGACAGTCCATCCGTCTAGCCCGAGGCACGCACGCCGTCGTTTCAGCGGGCGGTTTCAGCGAGCGCGGCGATCGCAACCGGCTGCGATGCCGGCTCCTTTCTTTGCCGGGACGGATTTTCCCAGCTCCTCCAGCAGTCGATCGAGCCGGTCGAGCCGACCCTCGATCGCAGCGGCCAGCGCCTGGATGGCCGAGCCCTTGGCCGCGTCGGGCAGGCCCTCCGCAGCCAGGTGGAGCGTATGCACCAGCGCCCGCGCGTCCCTGGAGCCGTCGACGAGATCGGGCACGATCGCCGCCACGCTACGGACGCGCTCAAGCTTCTCGGGATATGGTTCGGCTGCGGTATCGGTGTCCCCGGTCATTGCGTTTCTCCTCTTCGCGTGGTGGCAAGCGCCAGGTCGGTTTGAGCACCGGTCTGGTGGACCATGTCCGTCCGGGCCGGGACACCAATGACAATCGACCGCCCCGGGCGTTGCCTAATTTCGGCGGAGCCCGACGTCGAACACGGGCGGTTGTCCAGGTTGCGCGACCGACCGGACTAGCCACCTGCAAAATTTTCCTGCTGGTTGCGGCCTACGCGGTCAAGCGCGGCTTTCAGTCTTCCGGGGGTCGTCGCGCCACCATCGAAAAGCGCCATGACGACAAAGGCGATGCTTTCCTTGTCCGCATCGTCGGCAATGCTGTGCGCCAGGCAGTAGTCATCGAAAGCCTTCGTCATGATGGCCAGATGGTGAGGATTGGCTCCTGTGGAATACATTTTCCACCTTCCCTCCCCGCTAGTTGGGCGAAAGCGTTGGATCTGCTTCCAATCGTCCTTTTGCCGGTGAAGATCGGGCGACATGAAATGGTAAGCCCCTGGCAGGGCGATTTCGAGGCGGTCCCCAAGCGCCTGCTCGCTCACGAATATGACGCAGGACATGGAGGCGGCAGAAATCTCAAGGTTCCTGACCGGAACGTTGAAACATCTACCTCCGATCTCGGGCACGCAGATCTTCGACACCAGGAACATCCGCAATGCCGAGGACATGGATCCCGGCGTCGTAGAGCGCATGATCGGCTTAGCCCCTCCTGCTCGCTACAGCGCCCAGCCGCCGAACCCATCGGCGATGCGATCACGGCGTGCCGCAGCTTGCCTCAAGCTTTTGCTCGGCGCTCAGGGCGATTGGGCCTTTGAGTTGAAGGTCGGCGAACCGGCGGCGGATGAGGTAACAACTGGCGTCCGCTCCTTGGAATGCTTCGTCGGTCCAGAACCGTTTCTTCGCGCGCCAGTAGCCGATCTCGTCAAAAAAGGAGACGCCAAAGTAGTAGTCAGACGGGACGGAGCTGAAGAAACTCTCGTCGGGCGCAAAAGACCCGTCCGGTTGCAGAGAGTGGTCCAAGGCCCAGCGCAGCATCTCACGCATCGCTTCGCGGGCGCGAGCACGTTGCCCCTCGGTCATGTGAGGCCATGCATAACGAAAGATTTTCACGACGTCGTAGTTGTTGTGATTGTTTGAACTGAGCCCATAGCGCCATCCATAGGGATAGGGCTCGTTTGCGATATCGAAGGTTGTCTCAATGATCTGCGGCCAGTGCTGGACATCGCCCCGCAGGTAAGAGATCAGATGAAACGTAATGCTGAGGTCTATGGTCCGGTAAAGGCGGTCCCCGACTTGGTACCAGGCGCCCCAATAGCCGGTGACCGGATCCTGCCACGCATCCAGAAACTGACGAACGTCCGCCCGAATTTGGGCGATTCCGGCACTGCTCCCGATCGCGCAGCAGCCCCTCCACCTGGTCCTCCAGGTACGCCTGCCAGTAGGCCTTGAAACCCAAGCTGCATGTAGCTGTCGCTCAGGCCATTCAGTTCGGAACGATGGTCGATCCCCTCCAGCGCAATATTCGAAACGAGAAGCGGCGCCAACAGGGCGAGCGCATCTTTGCTTGAGCGAATGTCTGGTAGGAGATTAAGGGCGTAGTTGGGCGTGGTGTCATTCTGGTGCAATTCCTGGAGCTTTAACGTGGTCGCTTCCAGTTTCATGAACATCGGTTCGAAGCAAGCGCCCCAACTCCCATCCACCGGCGACTGCTGCGCGACATAGCCTTGATCGTCATTTTCGAGGCTCGCTTCCAAATCGCGAATGCGGCGCTCGATTGCCTCGAAATCGGCGGTGTAGATGGCGCGCCACTTGGCTTCCAGAAAGATTTGGATGCTGCACTCGCGGCTGCGACGGGCGTTCTGATCGTCGGCGAGTCGCTTGCCCAGTGCGCGGACACGGCGCAGGGCATCTTCGCGGCGCTCGAGCGTCCCGGGATCGTACTTCGCCCATTCCTGGGCAAGGATGGTCTTTGCGTCCGAGCCGACCAGCAACAGGCTTTGCTCGCGCAAACGACGCACGGAGTCGGCAACATCCGCATCGGCGGACGAGACGCCAAGCGCGAAACTCGCCAATACGAACAGAAATGAACGCCTCATAGTAAGGCTCCCTCAGTTCGCTAAACTGCTCAGTCCCGAGATTCAGCCAGACGCCTGGCGCACCGACAAGGCGCCGCAAGACTGCACCATCGATCAGGTCCCATAGTCTTTCCAGCCGAAACTCGGAAGGACTTTAGGGCTCGGGATAGGGCGTGCCATCCTTGTGCACGAACCGGCCGTCAGCGTTGGAACTCGTCATGTCGCTCGCGCAGGTGGGCTTGCCTTAGTTTGGAACGGAGACGAGTTTGTGGTGCAAGAGGTAAACATCTGACCCTGCGGGTGGCCATATTGTCGTGAGCGCCACGAAACTGCTGCTGATCTTGCCGCTGATAGCGGCCTTCGCCTACGTCTCTCTTGTCGGCCTGATGTATTTTTCACAGCGCGCCCTCCTCTATCCCGGCGCCAGCGCGACACCTGCTCCAGAGCATGCGAGCTGGGGCGAGAACGTTTCCATCAGGACGCCCGATGGCGAGACGCTTCATGGGCTCTACAGCAAGGGCGTATCCGGCAAGCCGTCGGTGCTGTTCTTTCTTGGAAACGCAGACCGGGTCAGCAACTACGGCTTCCTCGCCAAGGCGTTGGCCGACACGAGGCATTGGCCTGCTTGCGATTTCCTACCGCGGTTATCCGGGATCGACCGGCTCGCCGAGCGAGGACGGGCTGCTGACCGATGGCATCGCCGCGTTCGACTGGCTTTCGAGACGCTCCGAAGGCGGGATCGTTGTGCTCGGCCAGTCGCTGGGCAGTGGCGTCGCCGTCAACACGGCAGGGCAAAGGCCGGCTGTCGGCGTTATCCTTGTGTCTGCCTACTGTCGGTGCAGTCGCTTGCCCAGACCCACTACCCTTTCCTTCCGGTCGCGCGTTTCATCAAGGATTCCTTCCGCTCCGATCTCAGAATAGCGAAGGTCAGGCAACCGAAACTGTTCATCCACGGCCGGCGTGACGACATCATTCCGCTGTCTTCGGGCGAGGCGTTATATCGCATCGCTCCCGAGCCCAAGCAGATGCTGATCTATGATGGCTCTGGTCACAATGATATTTGGGACGAAGGCATGGTTGGCGACGTGATCCGCTTTGTGGAGGCGGTGAACACCTAGAGAAGGTCTGCGGCGGCGGCTATCTCGTCAATCTCGCGGGTGATGGTCTCGATGCGCTCGTCGAGCCAGAGCCAATCCTCGTTGAGACCGACTATCAGATCGCTCATCCTCGGCGAGATCTCGTCAGCGCGGTTCCTTCCAGTTGCGCAGCGCTCTTGCACCGGGTCGCACCGCTATGCCCTGCTCGATAGGGAAGGCGCGAATCTGATTGATCATGGCTGTCCGCCGCGAGACCGGCCGCGACCGCACACGGAGCTGATCTTGCCCGAGCCCGGCTCGGGCATACACATTATAATTTCGGCCAGGGGCCAGATATCGCCCACGTGATCGAAGGCTATCTGACAAATCCGACCTCCAAGGCGACCCAATTCTCGCCGGAGTGAAGGTCGGCATCCTTGCCGTACGCGGGCATCTGCCTGGAGACTGCCTCAACTCCACATTCCGCGCATGCGGCTCTTGAAGTCGATACGAATGTTGGGCTGCGGTGTGCGAACCGGCTCCATTGTGGGCGCAGGCCAGGACACACGTTCGAACCTACTGAGGATATGATCTGGAATAAACCGCGTGCGCGAGGCATAGACATGGCGGTCGCCGTGCTTGGACTGTCCATGTGTGTAGAAGCGCTGCGGCACTATGAGGTGGAGCGAATCCTTCGCACGCGTCATCGCGACGTACAGCAACCGTCGCTCTTCTTCGACCTCGTCGCGCTCGCCGACCGCCAGGTCGCTCGGAATGCAGCCGTCGACCGCGTTGAGCACGAACACCTTCGCCCATTCCTGTCCCTTGGCCGAATGGATGGTGGAGAGGATCAGATAGTCCTCGTCCAGATGCGGCGGCCCGGCGCGGTCGCTGGTGGCGTTGGGCGGATCAAGCGTCAACTCGGTGAGGAAATGTTGCCGCGACGGGTAGCCGGCCGCGATCTGCTCCAGTTGAAGGAGGTCGGCGCGGCGAACCTGGGCGTCCTCGTGGAGTCGCTCCAGATGCGGCTCGTACCACAGCCGCACGCGCTCGAGATCGGATGGCCATGCTGCGGAGTTGTTTTGAAGATCCCTGAAGAGTTCGACGAGCGCTGGCCAATGAGCCGCGCTTCGCGCCGGAGGGCGGAACGTCGAAAGTCCCATCGCCATGTTGGGTAAACCTGCCACCGCATCAATGACCTCTTGGGCCGTCGAAGGCCCGATGCCGGGGATGAGCTGCAGCAGGCGGAAGCCGGCGACGCGGTCACGCGGGTTCTCCGCGAAGCGCAGCACCGCGAAGACGTCCTTGATGTGCGCCGCATCGAGGAATTTCAGTCCTCCGAACTTAACGAATGGGATGTTGCGGCGCGTCAATTCGATTTCCAGCGGACCCGAATGATGCGAAGCGCGGAAGAGCACGGCCTGCTGTTTCAAGGCCGTTCCTTCCTCGCGCTGCTCCAGCACCTTCTCGCAGACATAGCGAGCCTGACCGGGTTCGTCCTGCACCGTCACCAGCAGCGGCTTCTCCGAGGAACCGCGCTCGGTCCAGAGATTCTTGGTGAAGCGCTCCTTGGATTGCTCGATCACGGCGTTGGCGGCAGCAAGGATTGTCTCGGTGGAGCGGTAGTTCCGGTCAAGCGTGACAACCTCGGCAGGCAGCGGGAAGAGCGTCGGGAAGTCGAGAATATTGCGCACCTCCGCGGCGCGGAAGGAATAGATCGACTGCGCGTCGTCACCGACCACGGTTAACCCGCGTCCGTCGGGCTTCAAAGCAATCAGGATCGACGCCTGCAGGCGGTTCGTGTCCTGGTACTCGTCGACGAGGACATGGTCGAAGCGCGAACCGAGTTGTTCGGCGAGAGCGGGCTCGGTGGCCATCTGCGCCCAGTAGAGAAGCAGATCGTCGTAGTCGAGGACGTTCTGCGCCTGCTTGGCCTCGACATAGGCGCCGAAGAGCTGCTTCAGCTCCCCGCTCCAGCCGCTGCACCACGGAAATGACTTTGCGAGCACCTCTTCCAACTCGGCTTGCGCATTGACGACCCGCGAATAGATCGCAAGACAGGTGCCCTTCGCAGGAAACCGGCTTTCCGTCTTGGAAAGACCAAGATCGTGGCGGACCAGGTTCATCAGGTCTGCCGAATCCTCGCGGTCATGGATGGTGAAGGCTGCATCCAGCCCGATTTCGAGGGCGTAGTCGCGCAAGAGCCGGGCGCCGACCGAATGGAACGTGCCGGCCCATGTCAGGCCTTCCGTCAGGACCGCGGCGTTGTTGCCCATGACTTTTGCGGCGATGCGCTCGACGCGCCTGGTCATGTCCGACGCCGCTCGGCGCGAAAAGGTCATCAGCAGGATACGGCGCGGGTCGGCGCCCTTGACGACCAGGTGCGCGACGCGATGCGCCAACGTGTTGGTCTTGCCAGATCCAGCCCCGGCGATGATTAAAAGTGGTCCGGCGACCATGCCATCGCCATGCATCACCGCCAGTCGCTGTTCGGCGTTGAGCCGGGCGAGGTAGTCAGGCGCGGTGACCGAATCATGGGCGGCGATGTTCATGTCTGACATGAAGTACCGTTTCCGTTTCGTTCGCAATGGACGAGGGAAGAAGCAAGTCTCTTACTCGCAATTCTTTGCTCCGGAGGAGCCGCTTGGTCACATAGATCGAACTGGTCGATCGGTTGAAGGTTGTCGTCGCAGACTGCAGCAGCCTTGCTCTTCGAGAACGGAAAGAATTGACCCCCACACAGACATTTGGCTCGTAGAGCCAGTCCTTGCCGCGAGGACATTGACCGATGCTTGTACGAAGATTGCCACTTTTTTCCACATCTCGTACAGTAACGCTACATGATTTGAAAAGCAATTCAGCCGCTCGTCGCAATAGTATTTTTGCATTTATTTTGCGTTTAAACCATGAGCACAGCAGCGGACTATTTCATATAACAGATCTACACCATCTGAAATTCGGGTTTTGCGGTTTGAAATTAAAGGTTCTGCGCGAGAAGTTGAAATTTCAGATTTTGCGCCGGATTCCAGGAAGATTGAAATTTCAGGTTTTGCGCAGATTCGGGGGGCCCCAATGCCGCCCCCTCCCCCGGCCCTTCGACGACCCGGCACCCCCAATACCCTAGAGGTCGACCCGCCGCGCCGCGGTCGCGACGTCGACAGACCTCGACCTCCTGGCGGCGTTTCTTCGCTTGTGGTGCAGAATGATCCTCGTTACATCTGAGGTTCGCTCATCGCCGGAATGTGGTGCAGGCACATCCGCTTCAACCTCTCCACAATCGACGCAAACTTAGGTTCCTTCCACTCTCTTGAGGGTTCGCCTCACAGTCGTCGCTACCCAAGCGCCGCCACGGGGGGATTTGTGTCCAGCCTCATTAAGGCGGGCGGCGATTGCTTCCAGCGTCATACCGGAATCGCGCAAGGGCTTGATGATGCCGATGATCTTATTGGCGGTTGCGTCTGCCTGGGCTTGCAGAGCGGCGTTGCGGGCATGCAGGCTGCCCCTGTCGCCTCCGAGCTTCACACCGCGTTTCCTGGCGGCTTCAAGAGCGGCCTTGGTGCGCTTGCTGATGAAGTCTCGCTCTTGCTCGGCAAGGGCGGCATAGATGTGGAGCTGAAACTTGTCGGCGTGGGGCATCGAGGCAACCCTGAATTTCAGCTTCGGATCATCCATCAACGACGATATGAAACTGACTTTGCGGCTCAGACGATCCAGCTTGGCCACCAACAGCTCCGCACCCGTCTTGCGGGCCAGCGCCAACGCCTTCTGGAATTCCGGACGGCCGTTGTCCGCACCAGACCCGGTATCCTGAAATTCGGCAATGACCTCCCAGGGAACGTCTGAATACTGGTTCAGGAAAATATCGATGTCGCGCTTTTGCGCTTCGAGACCGAGACCCGACTTACGCTGCTCTGCGGTCGAAACTCGGACATATGTGATGTAGCGTCTCAAAATAGTGCTTCCGATTGTCGTCGAAACACCTCATGGCGGAGGAATTGGCAAACGTCAATGATCGTTGTGATTGTCAATTATGAACGGATCGTTCGGGCTTAAAAGACGCCGACGTGAGCAGCACCTGTCCGGCACGCTCTGGACCGCGAATCGCGTTCTGCGGCCTCCCAGACGGCAAAGCGACCGTTCTACCGGCGGCGCGATGCTATGAAGGCATTCCAGTCTATCGGGAACCTGGTATGTTCTTTCAGCTTCTCGATCTGGTCATCGAACTGTTGGGTGTGCTGCTCAAGCCGGGCTTCCATCGCCTCGATGCGTCGGCTGAAATCCCGGATAAGAGCTCTCGATGGGTTGCTGACGTTTTTCCAGAAGGGTTGCGGAAACCTCAAGCGGCGGTAGCCGCTTTTCGATCCTGGAGACGTTTCGCTCGACCGGCGCCACGCGCTCTTCAAGCTGCGTGAGGCGGTAGAAAATCGCATTGAGATCCCGCTTGAGCAGGCGATCGTCACGGCGGATCTGCTGAGCGGTTTTACGCGCTGGATCCGACGAACTCGCTCAAGACTTCGGAAACGTCTCCTTCGAGCTGATCCTCAACAGCGGCTGGTTTTTCGACAACGAGCTGTTCCTCAGCAACGCGCTGTTCCTCAGGGGCGAGCTGTTCCTCAACAGTATCGATGATTTGCTCCTTCATCACGCAGCCTTACTGTGGTTCGGATATCCATCCCGGAGCATAGTGTCGATCAGATCGGCATAGCGGGCCCAGACAGCCGGCTCCCAGCGCCGCGGTAATCCATCGAACCAGCCCATGGCCCGGCCCACTTCCCATTCCAGCGCATGGCGCTCCCGATGCAGGCCCGCAAGGTCACCGTTCCGCAGGCAGCTAGCGACGATCTCGACGGTTCCGCGACGCTGCACCACGCGGCCATAGGTGAGATTGATGTTCGCTTCAGTCAAAGGCAGCGCCATGCGTTCACCCTCGATTTTGACCATCTGATCAAATTATAGCACGGGAACGGGCAAAAAGGTTTCAATCCACATCCCTGTTTCAATCCGCCTTCGAAAGGACGACCGGTCGGGTCTTGACCGCACCAGGGCGGGAGCGTGTTCCAGCCATGAAAACCAGGGGCGGGGTGGGGTCAGGAAAGCGGCAGTGCGGTCGAAAAACTCGGGGTTGGCTTAATACCAGGGCCCCAAGGGTGATCCTTATGTTTTCTTTATGCGCCTCTGTTTCCGTCCTCCCCGATCCACGTGGCAGCTTTCCGCCGCAATCATCAAACTGGATTCCATAACCTTTCAGCCACTGGAACCTTTGACTTTTCAACCTAAGCACGTATCATGTATCATGTTAACGCTGTAGCTGCATTTCGCGAAAATCGCCCATACGCGCGCGAATGTAAAAACAAAAATGACTTATAAAGAGAGAGACAAAAATGAATCTACGTCCGCGTACGCATGGGAGATTTTCGCGAAATACAACCTAACTATGTATTTTTCCCTTCCGTTCCCAACTTCACTAGAAAGACGCAATTTGAAGCAGATTCACTTAAGAATGCTACAGCCATCCACAAAATGCCCCTGGTTGCTAAATTTTCTGCATTCTGCGCTTCTGCTCCGCGGCCTTGCGAATTTTCAGCCGCACTTCGGCGCGCCGCGCCTTCTCCTTCACCGCGTGATCGGCGAAGCGACCGTCGAATAGCAGCGGGTTCAGCTTCCACTGCAGCGGCCCGCGATGATCCGGCAGCCGGCCTTCATCCGGCTGGCACCACTCGTACTGGGCAAGGAACGTCATCGCCGCGATGTTGCGGGCGGCTTCCGTCGCCGGCTGGTTTTCACTGAGTGCCAGACCCCACCTGGTGGCGCGTGATGACGCCTGTCTTCCGACACTTGATAGCAGCGCCCTCATTGGCCAGCAGGAATCCGGCAATGCGGCGGGCGTCGTCCGCGGCGGCGCCGAGACCAATATTCCTTTCGTAGAAGCGAAGCGCATGCATCAGCAGCCAGTGCACCAGCTTGATGCAGCGCCGCGCCGTGTCGACCGAAACCTGCTCCGCTTCCGGCGCGCCTTGGGTTTCCCGCCATCGCTCCACCACATGCATGAGAAGCAGCAGACTCGCTGAGAATCCCGGCCATTTGCTCAGGTGGTTGACCCACGCCGACGGACAGCCCCGGCAACCCGGCGAGGTCCTGGATCTCCTGGTGCAGTGCCGACCACTCACGATCGGCGCCCTCGGAAAGCTGGATCACCGGATGCGTGGAGGGCGTCTCCATCCGGAGCAGCTTCTCCCGTTCTGCTGCTCTGTTTCTCTGGCGCCTTCGTCTCCGTGTTGATGTCGTCGACAGTCAACCAGCAGGAATTCGCCACCGGGTCCTGGCTGATGCAGGCTGGCGATTTCGCGGACAATCTCTCCCAGTCGTCGCCGGCTTCCTGTCGGCGCCTGCCGCGACGCCGGGCGCGGTCCGCCGCCATTGACGGGAATGAACCGCTGCAGCATGCCGTCCACCTGAAGCTCCGGCGCCATCTCCCGAATCTTGTCGTCCTGGATGCCGGCAAGGATCGATGCGCCCCAGTAGCGCGATATTCGTTGCGCCGGCGCCGACGCGGTCGATCGAGTGGATTCCGCCGTCGGCCAGCTTCAGGAGATCGCCGCGGTCGCCGCCCTTGGTTCGTCTTGTATGCATCCATCTGATAGATCAGCGCCGTCAGCTCGGTCTGCCGGATCAGCACCCCGTAAGGGTTGTCCTTCAGGATCAATCGCAACGCTTCGACGGTGAAATTCTCGGTGACACAGCGGCGGATCGGCGTTTCGATGCGACGCCCGCATTCTTGCCCAGCTTTTTCTGCCGGGCCTCCAGGACCTTGCGGGTCGCCAAATCCTGCAGGAGCCACTCCCGGTCAAGCCGGGTCAGCGGCTCGTCATCGCGTTGATGACGGGTGACTTCTTGCCGCCAGGCGGCGTCGAAATCAGGCCCCAGAATATGCACGGCACTTTCCACGTCGGGTCCTCGGGGTGCGCGGCTGGATTCGCCATTTGCGCCGATGGCCGCCGCCAGCGTCGCCAGGCCGGCGACGATGGTCATGGCCGGCGAGACCCCCATGCGTGACGCGACATCATGCGCGTAATCGTGCAGCACCGGCGGCAGCACTCCCTCTCGATATCCTGCAAAGGGGCATCGTCGCCGTCGCCGAACAGGTCCTTGGGCGCCGGCCAGTCGCCCGCCGCTGTCTCCTCTGTGTCGTTATCGTTCGCGGCTGCTTCGCGCACCCGCTTCATCTCGGCGTCGATCAGCGCCTCGACATCCACACCCTGCTGCTCCCACGCTACCTTCCATGCTGAAAACTGTGTCGGCATGACCGCCCGGAGCGCCGGCAGCAGTGGTTCCTGCTGGCGCACCGTGTCAGGGCCCCATTGCGACGGATCCCACACCGGCTCGTCCGGGATGATGATCCAGTGCGAGGCCCACGCCTCGCGCAGCCGTTCCCACGCAAGCCCGAGCAGACGCGCCAGAGCCGGCAAGGCGGATGACCATGTCGCTTCCGCCGGGAAAGGGGCCATCGCCATCCTCGTCCGACAGGAGCCTCGCCAGCCAGTTCAACGCCTGCGCTTCGGTAGGGCGGCGCACATGATCGTTGACGACGCGCCAGTATTCGCCCTCCCCGTCATCCCGTTCATACTCCATCGGCCAATCGGCCATGAGCTCGGCCCTCATCATCGATCGTGCAGAACTCGCACAGGAACGGATACGGGTGTGTGAGCGTGCTTCGATCCGTAGTCGAATATGCCGTCCGGATAGAAGGCAATCGACTCTTCCAGATTGCGTGCCAGATCTTCGAGGTAGGTCCGTGTCTCCCCTGCATTGCCGGTAGGGTGGTGTGTAAAGTTGATCTCATCGAGCCACGCATCCCGTCGCCGCATGAGTTCCCCGAGCACCGCGCCCCCCTCGTCGAACGGCTCGTGCCGCTCTCTTGCTCTGGCCCGGCCCCCCTGGCTCACGGAGATGATGCCGCCCAGCCGCTTCCACCAGTTCGGCGATTTCGAGCCACAGGTCATCGATTGCCGCACCGTCCAGCACCGGCAGGTCCGCAAACGGGTAGTCAGCCAGTGTCGTGATGACTTCGGCGCCTGATTTGTGATGCGCCGCGACCACGACCTGCTGGCCCTCGGCCATCAGCTCGATGCCGCTGTCCTCACCCTTCAGCGTGAATTTGAGACTGCGCTTGAACGTCGTATCCGCTGCGCGAAAGAAAACCATGAACGAATTGGAATTGTCGCGGGTGCGGATCGGCAGGGCGTCTACTCCGACGCCCCCCTTCGGGCGACGCCTTCATGATGTCGAGGCTCAGATCGCTCTGGGTCGACGCAGCCTCTCCTTCGATGGCATAGAAATCCAGGTCGAGGGCGACGACCTGGCCGCAGCGCAGCCCCAGCCCGGCACGCGGCGCCGGCTTCAGTCGTTCGACGTCCGCGTCCGACATCCGGTACTTCTGCCACTTCGCGCTGAAAGCGCCACCGCCTGTTACTGAAAGGCGCCTGGCTCCTTGCCGGTGCTGACCCGCTTGCCGATTGGCTCGTGCGGCGGAACGAGCATCAACAGGAAGTCGCCGTAGCCGGCGGCGCGCAGGCTATCCACATTGCGGGCGAAGGGAGAACGTTCAGGCGGCTCTTTGCGTCTGGAGCTGGCCTCGGCCATGGTCCGGTTCCTCAGGGGGATGCGGCCCTATCATTGCAATGGAGGCGCCTATCCTATTCTCTCATCGACTGGGCGGCTCACGAGAAGAGGGCCGTTTTCAGACCGATTTACGAAAAGGTCGGCCTCGGCGAACACCGGCTCCAGTTCGGTGAGGGCGGCTACGAGGGCAGCCGGGCCGGTAGGCCAGTCCGTTGCATTTTCACGAAACCGGTAGAGGAGAAAGAGCATCTCCTCAGCTGGTCCAGCCCAATCATAGCGCGTGGCCATCATCCGCCAAACGGCCCTTGCGAGCGGCCAGCTGTATCCGAGCAATCTCTGTGACGGTGTCCAGAAATCGTAAGTCACGTTCCTGAGATCCTCTGCCCATTCGATCTCGGATTTGATCCAATCCTTCAGCGTGAGCGGAGGATCGTTGAAGGCATTGGTAAATTCATCTCTGATGACAAAACCATTCGGCGCCAGAACCGCCCACCGATCACCTATCGGCAAGCCAGGTATCAGCGGCGAAACATAATCATCGCGGTCGACCTTCCAGGCAATTACCGGCGTCTTCAGGATGCTCGTGCGGTCGAAGGTGCCGTTCGGCAGAGGTATCAGGTCGATGAGAAACACGCCCGGCAGTGCCGGGATGACGCCTTCCTTAATTGCCGTGCTCGAGAACAAGATCTTCAGATCGTTTCGCGTTGTGACGTTCCCGGTACGGATAAGACCGCGCAGCAGTCTCCTTGCCTTGTCATCGCCGCGAACAGGGGTGTTGGCGAGGGATTCCTGTTCGGTGCTGTCGAATTCTTGATTTCATGAAGGATGGCGGCCTGGCGCCGCACAAGATCATCGACGTGAGTTGTCATCGCCTTCTCTTTTTATCCAGGCTGTGTGAAATAGGCAGCGGACTAGGGTGTTTGCTGGGCGGTAGGCTTGTCTCGGCAAGCCTCTCCATTGCCGCGGTGAACTCGTCCTCCCGCAGGGGACGTCCCGGTGCATTGACCGATTGAGGGAGCAAGCCGTTCTTCTGCATTCTCCAGAATGTGGATGGTGAAATGCCGCCGATACGCTCTCTGGCTTCCTTTCGCGATATGAAACGCATTGGCAAACTCCAGTGTTGCCAGAGCATAGCAAGCTCTTTCGAGCCATGTCATCTGTGTCAAGGGCATAAAGTCGTCCGGAAATTCCTGAAATTAGCAGAAATACTCAATGAAATTGTGATATTAATAAGTTGTCCGGAAATTCCTCAACGGGCCATTCCGTGAAATCGGCCCTTTCCCCCAAATTTCCCAAAACCTCCCCCATAGCTCCCCCAAAGCCATTTTTCGGCATTTCCACGTTTCGACCGGTATCGCTATCTTGTTGTATCTTCTGTGATTTTTTTGGTGAGCGCGCCGGGTTTCGAACCCGGGACCTACTGATTAAAAGTCAGTTGCTCTACCGGCTGAGCTACGCGCTCCCTCGGGCGGCAAGAACCGTCCCCGAAATTGCGGCGGAACATAGGGAGACAGGCCGTGCCGGTCAACCGGAAAAACAAAGGTCCGGCGGGCCTTTTCCGTCGTTCCTCGACCAATGTCGCAGCAAGGCAATGTCGTCCTTTCGAGATGACATCGCAATGCCCCTACTCTAACGCGTCAACGTCCGCCGCACGGCATCGCGCCAACCTGCCAGCTTGCGTGACCGCGATGTCGCATCCATGTTTGGCGCAAAGCGTCTGTCAAGCGCCCAGGTCTTAGCAAACTCATTCGCATCGGGCCACGTGCCTGCCCGCGAGCCAGCCAGCCACGCCGCGCCAAGCGCAGTCGTCTCCATTACGGTCGGGCGGTCTACCGGCGCGTCTAGTATGTCAGCCAGTCGCTGCATGGTCCAATCGGAGACGACCATGCCGCCATCGACCCGCAAAACCGTCCTGGCCGAACCCCCCTTCCAGTCTTTTCTCATGGCGTCGAGCAGGTCGCGGGTCTGAAACGCCACAAACTCAAGCGCGGCGCGTGCGAACTCCGCCGGACCCGAATTGCGAGTCAGACCGAAGATTGCGCCGCGCGCGTCCGCATCCCAATGCGGGGCGCCAAGCCCGACAAATGCCGGTACGAGGTAGACGTTCTGCTTGTCATCGGCCTTCGCGGCGAGTTCGCCACTGTGTTCCGCCTTGTCGATCACCTTGATGCCGTCGCGCAGCCACTGGACGGCAGCGCCCGCGACGAAGATCGAGCCCTCAAGGGCATATGTGGTCTTGCCATTCAGCCGGTACGCGATGGTTGTCAGCAAGCGGTTCTTCGAGCGGCAGAGATCGCTGCCGGTGTTGAGGATCGCAAAGCAGCCGGTTCCGTAGGTCGATTTCATCATGCCCGGCTCGAAACAGGCCTGTCCGATCGTCGCCGCCTGTTGGTCACCGGCGACGCCGAGGATAGGAATCTCCGCTCCGAAAAACGATCTTTCAGTGACGCCAAAGTCGTCGGCGCAGTCCTTTACGCTCGGAAGCAGCGCCGCCGGAATGCGAAGTACCTCGAGCAGTTCCGCGTCCCACACGTTCCGCTGAATATTGTAGACGAGCGTCCGAGATGCGTTGGACGCGTCCGTCGCATGCACTTTGCCGCCAGTCAGTCGCCAAATGAGGAAAGAGTCGATCGTGCCGGCCAGCAACTCACCGCGCTCAGCGCTCCGGCGCGCGCCTTTGACGTGATCAAGCAGCCAGGCGATCTTAGTCCCCGAAAAATAGGGATCCAGCAGCAGCCCCGTCCTGCGGGTGAATTTGCCTTCCAATCCCTGTTTTTTTAGCTTTTGGCAGAGCGGCGCGGTGCGCCGGTCCTGCCATACTATCGCATTGTGGATCGGCTCGCCGGTCGCCCTGTCCCAGATGACAACGGTTTCGCGCTGATTGGTGATGCCGATCGCTGAAATATCCGAAGCCGCGCTCCCGCTCTTCTTGATCGCCGTCCTGCAGGTGGAGATGACGCTTTGCCAGATTTCTTCCGGATCGTGCTCGACCCAGCCGGACGCCGGGTAGTACTGCGTAAATTCCTCATGCGCCGCCGCCCGGACCGCCTGCTTCCCGTCAAAGAGAATGGCGCGCGTGGAGGTCGTGCCCTGATCGATGGCAAGAACCAAGTCAGACATATGTCACCGGCTTTGGAGGAAGGAATGGCCGGGGACAACCCGGCCATGCCTGATGCGTCCATGCTGAAACGCAGAAATTACTTGCTCGTCCAGCGCTTGATCAGCTCTTCATAGACAATGGTCTCGCCCTTTGGCTTCTCGTTCTCCAGTTTAGCTTTCGGCCCGTCTGGCTTACCGAGCCATTCGGAAGGATCCTTTTCCTCATTGAGACGCGGACCGCAGCCGCCATAGACTTGCTTGGCCTCGTCGACCGCCTGCATCCGAGCCATAGTGACATCCATCTCGCCGGCCAGCCGGTCCATCGCTTCCTGGGGAGTGAAGGCGCCGGAGTTCACGTCGCCGATCTGCTGCCACCAGATTTGTGCGAGTTTGGGATAGTCTGGCACATTGATGCCGGTCGGCGACCAAGCGACGCGGTCTGGCGACCGGTAAAACTCCACCCAGCCGCCCAGTTTCGGCGCGCGCTCGGTGAAGGATTCATGCCGGATCGTCGAGTCGCGGATGACCGTAAGACCGACATGGGTTTTCTTGACGTCCACCGTCTTGGACACCACGAACTGTGCATAGAGCCATGCGGCCTTGGCCCGGTCGGTCGGTGTCGATTTCAGTATCGTCCATGAGCCCACGTCCTGATAACCGATCTTTTGACCTTCCTTCCAATACGGGCCGTGAGGGGACGGCGCCATCTTCCACAGCAGATTGCCCTGCATCATCGACGGTATTGTTACCTTCCGCCTTGGGCTTCACCATCGTCGGCATAAACGATGTGTACCAGAAGATCTGCTGGGCGACATTGCCGGTGCTGAGTGCTGGAAGCGACTGATAAAAGTCAAGGTCGGCAGCGCCGGGAGGCGCGTACTTGCGCAGCCACTCGTCCCACTTGGCAATGGCATAAACAGAAGCTGGACCGTTTGCTTCGCCGCCGCGAGAGACTGAAGAACCGAGCGGGTTGCAGGACCCTTTCTCCATGCGAATGCCCCATTCGTCGATCGGCACGCCGTTCGGTTCGCCGGGGCTGCCGGTACCGGCCATGGAAAGCCACGCATCGGTCATGCGCCAACCAAGGTCGGGTGCGCGCTTGCCATAGTCCATGTGTCCGTAGACGCGCACGCCGTCGATCTCCTTCACGTCGTTGGTGAAGAAATCGGCGATGTCCTCATACGCCGACCAGTTGACCGGAACGCCCAGCTCGTAGCCGTATTTCGCTTTGAATTTCTCCTTCAGTTCCGGCTTGTCGAACCAGTCCTTGCGGAACCAGTAGAGGTTGGCAAATTGCTGATCCGGGAGCTGGTAGAGTTTTCCGTCCGGACCAGTCGTGAATTTGATGCCTATGAAGTCGTCTAAATCGAGCATTGGATTCGTGACGTCCTTGCCCTCGCCTGCCATCCAATCGGTCAAATTTACTGCGAGTTGGAGACGTGAATGCGTTCCGATCAAATCGGAGTCATTGACATAGGCATCGTACAGGTTGCGGTTCGTCTGCATCTGGGTCTGGACCGCCTGAACAACCTCGCCTTCGCCCAGCTCCTGGTGGTTCACCTTGATGCCTGTGATCTCCTCGAAGGCCTTGGTAAGAACCTGGGATTCATAGTCGTGCGTCCCAAGCGGACCTTCTGAAAGAACGTTGATCTCCATGCCCGCGAAGGGCTTGGCTGCGTTGATGAACCATTCCATCTCCTTGAGCTGTTCTTCCTTCGACAGCGTCGAGGGTTGGAATTCCTCGTTCACCCATTTCTCGGCGGCCGCCATGTCCGCCCATGATGAGGTCGGCGCCATCAGGGCGAATGCTGCGACGCTTCCTAACAGAATACTCCTCATTTCATTCCTCCCATTGATTACCCCCGGCCGGCGGCCGGCTTCCTCCAAGGTCTCAAACCCATCGAAACACTGCAAAAGCGTAGACGAGCGAGAGGCCAAGAGCCCACGATAGGCTCGGGCCAACTAACCCGAGCCATGCAAGATTGATGAATGCGCTGCCGAGCAGCGATATGAACAGGCGATCGCCCCGCGTGGTGTCGAGACCAAGCACGCCGCGACGCGGCGCGCCGCCCGGCGATGCGAATTCCCAGACTGTCATGCCGCAGAGCAGCAGGAAAATGATCGCGAAGAACGTGGCCGTCTGCCAGGTCCACGCCATCCAGGTCAGACCCATCACACCCTCCCCAAAGCGAAGCCCTTGGCGATGTAGTTCCGCACGAAGTAGATCACGACAGCGCCAGGGATGATGGTCAACGCTCCTGCCGCGGCGAGCAGCCCGAGTTCGTAGCCGGACGCGCTCGCGGTTCGCGTCATGATCGCGGCGATCGGCTTTGCCTCGACGGATGTCAGTGTCTTGGCCAGAAGCAGCTCCACCCACGAAAACATGAAGCAGAAGAAGGCGGCAACGCCGATGCCTGAGGCAATCAGCGGCATGAATATCTTCACGAAAAAGCGCGGGAACGAATAACCGTCGATATAGGCGGTTTCATCGACTTCCTTCGGGACGCCGGACATGAAGCCCTCGAGGATCCACACGGCGAGCGGAATGTTGAAAAGGCAGTGGGCCAGCGCCACCGCGATATGGGTGTCGAAAAGGCCGAGCGCGGAATAGAGCTGGAAGAAAGGCAGGGCGAAGACCGCCGGCGGCGCCATGCGATTGGTCAGCAGCCAGAAAAAGAGGTGCTTGTCGCCGAGAAACCGGTAGCGTGAAAAAGCATAGGCGGCCGGAAGTGCAGCGGTTACTGAAATGACTGTGTTTAGGCTGACATACGTAATCGAGTTTATGTAGCCGTTGTACCAGATCGGGTTGGTCAGGATCTCCCGGTAGTTGTCGAGCGTGAAATCGCGCGGCCAGAGAGTGAACTCCCGCAGGATCTCGTTCGTCGTCTTGAACGACATGTTGAGGAGCCAGTAGATCGGCACCATCAGGAACAGGATATAGAGCGTCGGCACAAGCCAGCCGAAGCTGATCTTGAGGCTTGTCCGTTCGCGCAGCCGGCCTGTGACGCCGGCGCTCGAAAGTGCAGGCGCGTCGACCATCGCGGTGTTCTCGCTCATGGACACGCGCTCCCTCGGTGTTGCTGTCATGACTGGCCCTCGTCGCGCATCATCAGCGTGTAGAAAATCCAGCTAAGCAGCAGAACGATCAGGAAGTAGATTATCGACATGGCCGCGGCGGGACCGAGATCGAACTGTCCAAGCGCGATCTTTACAAGGTCGATCGAAAGAACGGTGGTGGCGTTGCCAGGGCCGCCGCCAGTCAACACGGACGGTTCGGTGTAGATCATGAAGGAGTCCATGAAGCGCAGCAGGACCGCGATGGTCAGAACGCGCTTCATCTTCGGAAGCTGGATGTAGCGGAATACCGCCCACCCCGACGCTCCGTCGATCTTGGCTGCCTGGTAGTAGGCGTCCGGAATGGAGCTCAGGCCCGCGTAGGCGAGCAATACGACAAGCGAGGTCCAGTGCCACACGTCCATCAGGATCAGCGTGAACCACGCATCGCCGGGCTGGCGGGTGTAGTTGAAGTCGAAGCCGAGCGAGTTGAGCGTGCGCCCCAGCAGGCCGATGTCCGGCAACGCGAAAATGTTCCAGATCGCGCCGACAACGTTCCAGGGAATGAGTAGGGGAAGCGCCATCAGGACGAGGCAGACCGAGACCCAGAAGCCCTTGCGCGGCATGGTCAGCGCTATCAGCACGCCAAGCGGAATTTCGATGGCGAGGATGGTGGCCGTGAAGGCGATCTGACGGCCGAGCGCGGCGTGAAAACGTTCGGAATGAAGGACATCCTCGAACCAGCCGACGCCGTGGAAGAAGAAGACGTTATCACCAAAGGTCTCCTGCACGGAGTAGTTGACGACTGTCATCAGAGGGATAATCGCGTTGAACGCCACCAGAAACAGCACCGGCAGCACCATGAACCACGCTTTGTTGTTCCAGGTCTTTTCCATGGCGCTCAGGCTCCCAGCTCGACGCGCCGGGAATCGGCATAGATGTTGATCCCTTTGGGATCGAACCGGACGTGTGGATCGGCCGGTATGTTGCCGTCTTCCGGCACGATTACCGCGAGGTCGCGCCCTTCGAGACTGGTGCGCACAATCTTCAGGCGGCCGATGTCCTCGATTTTGGTGATCGACACCGGCATGCCGCTTTCGCCAAGCTGGACATATTCAGGCCGGATGCCGAGTTCGGTCTTACCATCCGTCGCGCTTTTTAGGCCGCCTGGCAGTTCGATAGTCTGGCTGCCGACACGCGCCTGCCTACCCTCGATCGCGACCGGCATCACGTTCATTCCGGGCGAACCGATAAAATAGCCCACGAACGTGTGATTTGGCCGTTCGAAGAGTTCATCGGGTGTGCCGATCTGGACGATTTCGCCTTCGTACATCACCACCACTCTTTCGGCGAACGTCAGCGCCTCGGTCTGGTCGTGCGTGACGTAGATCATCGTGTAGCCGATGCGGCGGTGCAGTTGCTTCAGTTGCGAGCGTAGGATCCACTTCATGTGCGGATCGATGACGGTCAAAGGCTCATCGAAAAGGATCGCATTTACATCGGAGCGCACCAAGCCGCGACCGAGCGCGATCTTTTGCTTCTGATCGGCCGTAAGTCCGCGCGCCTTCTTCTTTGCCCAGCTCGCGAGGTCTATCATATCGAGGATCTCGCGCACCTTCCGGTCTACATCGGTCTGCGGCACGCCGCGGTTCCTCAGCGGAAAAGCCAGATTGTCGTAAACGGTCATTGTGTCGTAAATGACCGGAAACTGGAACACCTGTGCGATGTTGCGTTCTTGCGTCGACAGATTGTTGACGTCGCGTCCATCGAATATGAGCTGGCCGTGCGAAGCCCGCAGCAGGCCGGAAATAATGTTGAGCAGCGTGGTCTTGCCGCATCCGGACGGCCCGAGCAGCGCATAAGCGCCGCCATCGGCGAAACTCGTATGCACTTCCTTCAGCGCGTAGTCCGCTTCCGTCCTGGGATTGGTCACGTAGGTGTGACGGATATGATTGAGGTCGATCCGCGCCATCGTCTGCCCTTACGCCGCCAGTTTACGGGACACGGCCGCCGAGCGGCCTTCGCCGTCGAAAACCATCAGATGCCGCGTATCAATGAAAACTCCAACCGTCTCGTCGGCATCGAAATGATGGATGCCGTGTGCCAACATCACCCAGCGAGCATCAGCAAAATCGAGGTGAACGAAGCTTTCCGAACCGGTTATCTCGGTAGCCGTGACCTTGGCATTGACGGAAACCGCATCGGCATGGGGCCGCGTGAGCGACAGATGATGCGGTTGGAACCCGATCGTGTAAGAACCATCGGCAATTCCGGTCAGCTCCGGTGGAACCGGCAGGCTTATACCGCCTTCCATCTCAAAGCCCGCGCCCGCCTTGCGCAGCACGATCGTATTGAGCGGCGGATCGGAAAAGGTCCTGGCCGTGACAAGGTCGTTCGGCCTGCGAAATACCTCGATCGTTGGACCGAATTGGGTCACGCGGCCTTCCGCAAGCGTTGCAGTATTGCCTCCAAGCAGCAGCGCTTCGTGCGGTTCGGTCGTCGCATAGACGTAAATCGCGCCGGTTTCGGCAAAGATCTTTGGCAGTTCGGCCCGAAGTTCCTCGCGCAGCTTGTAGTCGAGATTGGCAAGCGGTTCGTCCAACAGCACCAATCCGGCGTTCTTGGCGATAGCCCGTGCGAGCGCCGTGCGTTGCTGCTGGCCACCCGAGAGGCTGAGCGGGGTGCGGTCCAGATAGGGCGTAAGCTGGAGAAGCGCGGCAGCACGGCGAACACTGCGGTCAGTCTGCGCACGATCGGCTCCCGCGACCCTGAGCGGCGACGCAATATTCTCGTAGACCGTCATCGCGGGGTAGTTGATGAACTGCTGGTAGACCATGGCAATCTTGCGCTTTTGGACAGGAACACCGGTCACGTCGACACCATCGAACCAGACCGAGCCGGAAGTCGGCGCATCGAGCCCCGCCATCAGTCGCATGAGGCTGGTCTTGCCGGACAGCGTTGGTCCGAGCAGCACATTCAGCGTTCCGTGCTGGAGCTTCAGCGATACGTCGCCAATATGCGTGACGCCGGCGACGACCTTGCTCACGTTCCTGAGTTCGAGCATCCGCTCCCTCCCCCTATTCCGCTGCGGCGTGCTGCCGATCATCGAGTCCGCGCATGAACTCGTCCAGCACGCCCGCCTGCTCTCCGGTCAACTGCAACCCACGTTTCGTCCGGCGCCACAAGATATCTTCGGCGGTCATCGCCCACTCGTTCTCGACCAGATAGCGAACCTCGGCCTCGTAAAGGTCGGCGCCGAACTTTCTGCCGAGATCGGCATACGACTTGGCGAGGCCGAGCACGGTATTTGCCCGCGTTCCATAGAGCTGCACAAGCCTACGTGCGTGCGGCAGGTCGAGGAATGCATACAGTGCCTTCAATTTTCCCACCTCGGCATCGAAGCCCTCCGCGGGAAAGTCGCCTCCTGGCAACGGCGTGCGCGCCGTCCAGGGCTCGCGTCTGTTGCCAAGCAGGCTGCCGATCTTGTCCAGCACAGCCTCGGAGAGCCGCCGGTATGTCGTGATCTTCCCGCCGAAAATATTGACGACAGGAGCGGACCCCTCGGGTCCGTCGATCTTCAGAACATAGTCGCGAGTGGCCTCCTGCGCCTTCGAAGCGCCGTCGTCATAGAGCGGGCGCAGGGCCGAATAGGTCCAGACGATGTCCTTGCGGTTGATCGGCTCGGCAAAATATTCGCTTGCCGCCTCGCAAAGATAGTCGATCTCGGGGCCGCTGATACTCACCGCAGCGGGATTGCCTTCATAGTCGCGATCGGTAGTGCCTATCAGGGTGAAGTCACCCTCATAGGGGATGGCGAAGATGATCCGGCCGTCCTTGTTCTGAAAGAAATAGGCTCGTGGATCGTCGAATTTTTTTGGCACGACGATATGACTGCCCTGAACGAGCCGGACGTTGCGCACGTCATTCTGGCCGAGAGCCGTGGACAGGACTTCATCAACCCAGGGTCCGGCAGCATTGACAATCAGCCGCGCCCTGATTTCTTCGATCTTGCGCGTGCGCTGGTCTTCGACCCCGATTGTCCAGGCGCCGCCGTCGCGCCGCGCGCTAACGGTTTTCGCGCGTGTGCGGATCGTCGCGCCACGATCGGCCGCATCGCGGGCGTTCAGAACCACCAGACGCGCATCATTGACCCAGCAATCGGAATACTCGAACGCGCGCCGGAACAGCTTCTTCAGCGGGCTGCCCGCGGGGTCGCTCGTCATATCAAGCGTTTTGGTCGCCGGCAGGGCCTTCCGGCCTCCGATGTGGTCGTAAAGGAAGAGGCCGAGCCTCAGCAGCCAGGCAGGACGCAGCCCCTCAGCATGTGGCAGGACGAAACGCATCGGCCGGATAATGTGCGGCGCATTGCGCCAAAGCACTTCGCGTTCCATGAGGGATTCACGCACCAGCCGGAATTCGTAGCGCTCGAGATAGCGCAGCCCGCCATGGATCAGTTTCGTGGATCCTGACGACGTGCCGCTCGCCAGATCGTTCATTTCCGCCAGGTACACCGAATAGCCGCGCCCGGCGGCGTCACGGGCAATCCCGCAGCCATTGATGCCGCCGCCGATGACGAAAACGTCATGGATCCGGGGTTTGTCCACGAAATCTCCCACGCTTTCGCACTGCACCATTTTGTGCCGTTTCGAAAGCATTTGTGGATTATTTCGAACTTAGAACGAATGTCAAACGAAATTTAAGCAAAACCGAATGTCCTGCCTTCAGGGCATGGTTTCGATGAGTTCGACTTCATTGTCCTCACAGACTTTTCGCACGGTCTCGAGATTGCAGCGATCGGTAATGAACGTATCCACCTGCGACAGATGACCGATGCGGACAGGTGCCGTGCGCTCGAATTTTGTCGCATCCGCTACCAGGATGACTTGTCTCGCATTGGCAATGATCGCTTGGGCGACTTTCACTTCACGAAAATCGAAATCCAGAAGCGCGCCATCATGGTCAATCGCCGAGGCCCCGATAACGGCGTAGTCGACTTTGAACTGCTTGATGAAATCAGCTGCCGCCTCACCTACGATGCCTCCGTCCGAGCCGCGCACCACACCGCCGGTAATCACAACTTCCATGGACGGATAGACGCGCATCCTGTTGGCAACATTGATGTTATTGGTAATGATCATCAATCCGCTATGGTCGAGCAATGCATTGCTCACGGCCTCGGTAGTCGTCCCGATGTTGATAAACAGGGAGGCGTTGTCCGGGATGAGTCTGGCCGCGGCATTTCCGATTGCATCCTTTTCGATGGCCGCAATCTTCCGGCGAGCTTCATACTCCATGTTCTCGATCCCGGAGGGGAAGAGTGCCCCGCCATGAATGCGTGTCAACAGTCGCTGGTCGCACAAATCATTGAGATCCTTGCGGATCGTCTGCGGCGTGAGCGCGAAATGCGTGGCAAGGTCGTCGACCAATACCCGGCCGTTGTCCTTCGCCATCTGGATGATCTCGGAATGCCGCGCCGAAAGATACATGGCAGCTCCTCCGCTTTCGCTTTTTGTGAGACTATTCCAAAACGAAAGCAGCTTAGAGTCAATCCCAGCCTCGCCGAAACCCATCCGCACGTCGAACGAGCGTCTAGCGCGGCCACTTCCGGCGATGGTCTGACCTCACCAGGCGGGACCGATATCCGGACGCACCGATGGAATCAGTCCACTCTATCCGATGTTCTGGCGCTAGGTTTCCGGAAAATCCGGAAGGTTCTTGAAAACTGCCTTTAAGGCATTCGACCAACCGTCGGAAATTGTTCGATAATACGGATCGTCAACTCCGATCCGCTTCCTTAAGCCAACCTTCATTGTGTCTTTTTCATAGAACATCATATCGAGCGGCAAGCCTACGGACAGGTTGGATTTGAGTGTGGAGTCAAATGACACCACTAAAAGCTTGGCCGCCTCGGCGAAGTTCATCGCCTTGTCGTAGGCGCGAATGATAATGGGCTTGCCGTATTTGGTCTCGCCGATCTGGAAGAAAGGAGTGTCCTCCGTGCATTCGATGAAATTGCCTTCGGGATAGATCATGAAAAGGCGCGGTTCGGTGCCTCTGATCTGACCACCGAGAATGAACGAAGCGTTGAAATAGGAGTCCGCCCTTTGCCCCTCGTCCGCCGCACTGGCGATCACCTCGCGCACCGTGTTACCGACAAGCCGCGCGGTCTGGTACATGGACGGCGTTTCAAGCAGCGTCGGCGAGCGTTCGGCGACCGCCTTGGAGCGCTCGTCGAGCAGGCTGACCACCGCCTGCGTGGTCGCCAGATTGCCAGCGGTCAGAAGTACGACGACGCGTTCTCCGGGCGCTTCCCACACATGCATCTTGCGAAAGGTTGAGATCGAGTCGAGACCGGCATTCGTACGCGTGTCCGACATGAACGCGAGCCCGCGATCGATCTTGAGGCCAACGCAATAGGTCATCGAATCTCACTGCAGCCCGCAACAATTCGAGAGACTTACTGCTCCACTGTGATGCGGACTGCAAGTTGTTCTTCCGCTCGCCCCATCCGAATCCCGGAAACCGGCATGGCGTCGCGGTAGTCGCGTCCTGTCGCCACCCGTACATAGCGCTCATCGGCCGAAATGCCGTTCGCTATGTCGAACGCCACCCAGCCCAGATTGTCGACATGCGCCTCGGCCCATGCATGGCTTGCCGCCTGTTCAAGCGCATGGTCCATCATCAGGTAGCCGCTGACATAGCGCGCCGGAAAACCGAGCAGGCGAGCGGCGGAGATGAAGATGTGGCTGTGATCCTGGCAAACGCCGCTGCCTTGGCTCAGCGCTTCTTCGGCGGATGTGCCGGTATCGGTCGCGCCGATCGTATAGACTACCCGCTCCAGGATCACCGTCATGAGCCTGTGCAGCCTGTCGATCGCCGGGCCTGGGGCGATCTGCCCGGCCAGGCTGCGGATACCTTCGCCTGCTGCTGTCAACCGGGTTTCAGCGGAAAAGAGCCAAAGCGGCGCGAACCCGCGATGCGCGCCCATCACTCCCGCCGTGTCGTGCGTCTCGACCTCTCCCGAGGCCTCGACGCTGATGACATGCGGCTCGCCTTCAACGCTCACCAGTCGCGTGTCATTGCCGAAATGATCGGTGAAGCAGACTTCCTCCCGCGCTCCCTCGATAGTGAGCGACCACGCCTTGATCGTTTGGGCGGGGCCGCCATAGGGCACCAGCCGCAACCGCTGCAGCGCGTAGGGCACCGGCGCATCGTACCGGTATTCCGTCCGGTGAGTGATCTTTAGCCGCATGATACCTCTTCGCGGTCAATTGAAACGGAAATCCTGGGCGATTTCATTGCCCAGCCTGTTGTTGTCGCGAATGAACTCCGTAAGGAATTCGTGCAGTCCAGCGTCGAAGACATGCTTGATCGACCCCACTTTCAGCTTGTCGAAGGTCTGTTCGGCGGTCGCATGACAGGGGTGCCGTACGCCGTAAGCCTGTGCAAGAAACTCCAGGTGCTCGACGATGAAGCGATAGCAGAACGCAAGCGATCGCGGCATGCGGCCATTGAGGATCAAGTAGTCGGCGATGCTGGCAGGCCGGTAGTCGGCCTCGTAGATCCACCGGTAGGACCGGTGCGCGGCAACCGAACGCAGGATCGACTCCCATTGATGGTTGTCGAGCGACGACCCGACCCATGCGATCGACGGCAACAAGACATAGTACTTCACGTCAAGGATGCGCGCCGTGTTGTCCGCGCGCTCGGCAAATGTCCCCAATTGCGAAAAATCGAAAATCTCGTTCCTCAGCATGGTGCCATAGAACGATCCGCGGACAAGCGCCGTCTCGCGCTTGATCGCATCGAGCATGCGCGGTAGATCGCGATGGTCGACCGAAGCCGCCAGCATCCGCTTCATCGCCATCCAGCCCTCGTTGATGCTTTCCCACGTCTCGCGCGTGAGCGCGGTCCGCACCATCCGGGCGTTGGTCCGCGCAATCTCCATCGAAGACATCACGCTCGAAGCGTTCGTGGGATCGCGCAGGATGAAGTCCGACACCGTTTCCGCCGTAACCTCCTCGTGCCGGAGAAGAAATGCCTGCTCGGCGCCGGCGCTGAGCAGCACGGAGTGCCATTCATCCGACGAACTGGCCGACCTTGTGAGCGCCATCCGCAAGCCCGCATCGAGCAGCCGAGCCATGTTCTCTGTGCGCTCGATGTAGCGGTTCATCCAGTAAAGGCCATTGGCGGTGCGCCCGAGAAGCATGTCAGATGGCAACCACAGCAGTGAATGGTGAGTTAACGAAATTTTGTATCTTAATAGCTTGTCCGTTGCTACTAGAAATACTTTTAGACTTGTGCATGATTTCTACCTTCATCTTTAGGTCTATTCTACTCAGGAAATCTCGCCATTCACCATTCACCATTCACCGATCGCACCGCTAGTCATCCAGCACCCAGGTATCCTTGGTGCCGCCGCCTTGCGATGAATTGACGACTAGCGAGCCTTCCTTCAGCGCGACGCGGGTCAGCCCACCCGGCACGATCTGGACGCGGTCGGATACGAGCACGAAAGGCCGCAGGTCCACGTGGCGCGGAGCAAGCCCCTTCTCGGTGAGGATAGGACAAGTCGAAAGCGACAGCGTCGGTTGCGCTATGTAGTTGGAAGGCCGCGCCGCCAGCTTCTTCGCGAACTCCTGGCGCTCCTTCGTGGATGCGGCTGGTCCGACCAGCATACCGTAGCCGCCCGATCCATGGACCTCTTTCACCACCAGCTCGGCAAGGTGTTCCTGTACATACTTCAGACTATCCGGTTCCGAGCAGCGCCAGGTCGGAATGTTGCCCAGGATCGCCTTGCGGCCGGTATAGAATTCGATGATCTCCGGCATGTAGGAATAAATCGCCTTGTCGTCGGCAATGCCGGTTCCGGGCGCATTGGCTATCGTAATGTTGCCGGCGCGATAGACGTCCATGATCCCCGCCACGCCCAGCGTCGAATCCGACCTGAAGGTCAGCGGGTCGAGGAATGCGTCGTCGACGCGCCGGTAGAGCACATCGATCTGCTTGTAGCCTTCGGTGGTGCGCATCGCCACGTGGCCGTCGATGACGCGCAGATCCTGCCCTTCGACCAGTTCGACACCCATCTGGTCTGCGAGGAAGGCGTGCTCGAAATAGGCCGAATTGTAGCTTCCCGGCGTCAGCACGGCGATGCGCGGAGTATCGCGCACATTGTCCGGCTTGACCGCCGCCAGAGATTGCCTGAGCAGTTGCGGATAGTTCTCGACCGGCCGCACGTTCACCCGCTGAAACAACTCCGGAAAGAGCTGCATCATCGTCTCGCGGTTCTCAAGCATATACGAGACGCCGGACGGGGTCCGTGCATTGTCCTCCAGCACATAAAACTCGTTCTCACCGATGCGCACGATATCGACGCCGATGATATGGGTGTAGACGCCCCTCGGCGGCCTTACGCCGATCATCTCCGGCAAGAACGCCTCGTTCGCAGCAATCAGTTTCATCGGCACCCGGCCCGACCGCAGGATTTCCTGCCGGTGGTAGATGTCATCGAGAAAGGCGTTCAGCGCCTGCACACGCTGCTCTATGCCCTGTGTAAGGTGCCGCCACTCCGAGCCGGATATGATGCGCGGCACAATATCGAAGGGGATCAGTCGCTCTGCCGCTTCCTCCTCGCCATACACAGCGAAGGTGATGCCCGTCTTGCGGAAAACGCGCTCCGCTTCAAGCGTTTTTTCGGCGAGCCGCCCAGGGTCCTGCGCTTGGAACCATCGATCGTAAGCCGAATACGGTGACCGCAATCCGGAGGATCCGTCGGGATTCATCTCGTCAAAGGCTACCACGCAAATCTCCACTGTGCCGCCATTTCAATGGCGTCGCGACAGAAAAGCAAGCGCAATCGCGCACTTGCCGGGGTACTCTTTGCACTTGACTATGCAAGTGGCACCAAATGCCCGGAATGCAGGCAGGCTGCCCGCAGCCATGCCGCTATCTTTGGCAATCAACCCTCAGTCGTTCGCCAGCCGACTGAAACCCTGCGCGCCTCCATTCCGTATGTTATGATTTGAGTACTGCCAGGCAGCATTGCCAGTCGGGCGGCGACGCCCGTGGAACAGGAGGATAACATGCGCCGCGCGCTGCTTGCCTTTTCCATCTTCGCCTGCCTGATCGCCACGCCAGCATCCGCCGGCGACGCGGAGACCAAGGCCGCGCAGGACACGATCGACGGTCAAATCAAGGCCTTCCTCGCCGGAGACAATGCGGCCGCCTACGGCTACGCAGCACCAAACGTGAAGCAGATTTTTCCGACCCTTGAGACCTTCATGGACATGGTCACCCAGGGTTATCAGCCGGTGTACCGGCCAAGAAACTACGCCTTCGGCAAAGTCCGCGAATTGAGCGCCGCGTCCGTCGCTCAGCAGGTATTCCTGGTCGGACCCGACGGCAGGGATTATGAAGCGGTCTACACGCTCGAATTGCAGCCCGACGGCCTGTTCCGGATTACCGGCGTCAGCCTGCGCGCGTCCAATTCGCTAAGCATGTAGAAGCTGGAAGGCCGACGGACTTCCCCGTGTTTGGGAGATATCCGGCAGCCCAGAGGGGCAACCGGACTCCAGTCTGACTGCCGGAAAGTCTGTCGACCTACTGGCATCAACCTTTAATTTCCGGCCTTCGCCTTGTCCTGCTCTTCCTTGAGCTTCTTGGCGAAATCCTCGTTGTTCTTGGCAACGAAGTCCTGCAGCTTCTTTTGGCGGTCCTGGATGTCGGACTGCTGCAGAGGCTCGCCATCGAACGCACCCGTGAATCCCTTGAGGGACACCTTGATCGGGTTCGGCTGGTTCTGGAAATTGACCGAGGTCAGCATAAGCTCCTGGCCCTTCTTCAGGGTTGCCACGAGCTCATCGCTAAGCGGCACCTCAGCAACGCAGCGATCAGGGAAGCAGATGACATAGTCGAGTTTCTGCGCCTTGCTGCCATCGATTTGAAGACCGATGCCGGGAGGAACCAGACGCCCGCTCGGCACGGAGACCTGGAACACCTTGCGGTTGATCTTCCCCTTAAGTTCGATCAGGCTGACGCCGGTAATCATCTGGCCTGTCTCTGCGACCACGATGTTCTGGACGTTGCAGATGTCGACTGCTTCCTGCTTGGAGCAGGCCTTGAACCAGCCCTGCGGGATCTGCGGCTGCTGAGCCGAAGCCGGCAGCGGGCCAAAGGCAAGCAGCCCAGCGACACCTACAGCCATTGCCGAAAGAAGGGCGTTGGTTTTCAAGCTCGTCATGGTCTGGAAAATCCTCTCAAACAATCCGGGTCCGGCCGGGACGCCGGAATGGGTTCCGCTAAGTGTTGCCCAATTGAGGCAACAGAATGACTTCTCACGGGCGTGTTACACTGCATAACGCCGCAGAATCCAGCCGCAAAAAAAAGCGATAACGGGCCGCCCTGTAGGTTCGGGACGGGACGAGATGGCTTATCGTGCTAGGTTAGACTTGGAATCAGAACCTGGACTAGCGTGGCGAATCCGAAATTCGTATCGCTTGGAGCGAGGCTCGGATCGAATTTCGGATTCAAAGCCACACTGGCAACTCATTGAATCTCGTGCGGTTTACGGATTTGAAGTTCCTGAACGCGGATGCCTTGGAAATGACAGGAATTTCAAATCCACCACACGAGGGACAAACTTCGACTATGCGCCATTTGCTCTCAGGTCTGATTTCAGTCTGCCTTGTTGTTTGTTTTGCTTCCGGCACCCTCGCGGAGCCCCGGCACGCAATTGCCATGCATGGCGATCCTGCCCTGCCCCCCGACTTCACGCATTTCCCTTACGCCAATCCCGACGCTCCAAAGGGCGGAAGCATAAAATATTGCGTGGTGGGAAGTTTCGACAACCTGAACCCCTTCATCATCAAGAGTCTGCGCAGCACCGCGCGCGGAATGATCGACACCATATTCGGGAACCTGGTTTTCGAAGCACCGATGCAGCGCAGCGCCGACGAAGCATTCTCGGTTTACGGCCTGTTGGCCGAATCGGTGGAATTGGACCCCGAGCGGACCTTCATCGAATTCAATCTCAATCCCTCCGCCAAATGGTCGGATGGGAAACCGGTGACCCCGGAAGACGTGATCTTCACCTACGAGATCTTTCAGGCCAAGGGCAGGCCACCCTACAGCGACCGCATGAAGAAGATCGAGAAAATCGAAAAGACGGGGGAGCGCAGTGTCCGTTTCACCTTCAACGACAAGGCAGACCGGGAATTTCCTCTGATCGTCGCACTGACGCCGATCCTGCCAAGACATGCTTTCGACAAGGATACTTTCGACCAGACGACATTGACCCCCTTGATTGGCAGCGGTCCTTACAGGGTGGCGAAAATCGTTCCCGGTGAGCGGATCGTGTTCGAGCGCAATCCAGACTATTGGGGCGCCGACATTCCCTCGAAGCGAGGGATGGACAACTACGACACGATCACCATCGAGTATTTCCTCAACGCAAACGCCCAGTTCGAAGCTTTCAAGAAGGGCATTTGCGCGATTCACACAGAGAGCGACCCGGTAAAGCGTGAGCGCGGGTTCGACTTCCCTGCCTTCAAGAACGGCGACGTGGTCGTCGAGACCTTCGACACCGGCGTGCCGCCGGTCGTGACAGGCTTCCTGTTCAATACACGGCGCCCGCAATTCGCGAACCCGGCGGTTCGTCGCGCGCTGGCCATGCTCTACGATTTCGAATGGGCGAACAAGAACATGTTCGGCGGTCAGTACGAAAGAACCATCAGCTACTGGCAGGGCTCCGAACTTTCGGCCTTCGGGCGTCCCGCGAGCGAGAAGGAAAAGGCGATCCTTGCGCCATACCCTGGCGCGGTTTTGCCCGAAGTGATGGACGGAACTTACAGGCCGCTTGGTACGGATGGCTCCGGCCGCGACCGTGAATTGCTGAGAGCGGCGTTCGAATTGCTGAAAAAAGCGGGCTACCGGTTGGAAGGGAGGACGCTGCTTGGCCCGGACGGCAAGCCTTTCGGCTTCGAGATCCTGACCGCTTCCGAAGCCGAGGAACGTCTCGCCTCCCTCTATAAGCGCACGCTGGAAAAGATCGGCATCGCCGCGAGCATTCGCAGCGTGGACGATACGCAAATGCAGCAGCGCAAGCAGCGCTTCGACTTCGATGTTCTGATCGGCTCGACGGGTTTTTCCGGGTCGCTTTCGCCCGGCTTGGAACAGATAGGAAGGTGGGGATCGTCGTCGCGGAACGCTGAAGGCTCCTTCAATCTTGCCGGCGCTGCAAATCCGGCAATCGACGCGGCGATCGATGCAATGCTGAATGCACGCAGCAAAGAGGACTATGTCGCGGCGGTGCGCGTTCTCGACCGCCTGCTTATTTCGGGCGCCTACATGGTCCCGATGCAGCACAATTCAAAGCAATGGATTGCTCGTTGGAAATATCTGAAGCATCCGGACAAGACTCCTGTATTCGGCTATCAGCTGCCGGCCTGGTGGCGCGCCGCCAACTGATACCTACGGTCCTGCTCTAACTCCTTGTTTTAGGGTGTGTTGGGATTTGAGGTCAGGCCGAGTGGAAAATGGCGGTTTTCGAGAACCGGCACGCGGCGTACGTTCGGGGAGAGCGCAGAAGACCGCCATTTGCAGACCGGGATCACCTGAATGCCAACACACCCTAAGGCAGGTCTATGGCGCATATGCCGGCGATCTGTGCCAATGCCTCGTTGAGGCCGGCAAGCTGGAATACCGCTTCCCCAGTTCCACTGAAGAAGCCTGTGCTCCAGCTAATCTTGAGTTGCCGTGCGCCGAGCAGGCGAGCCACGCCGCCGTCGCCGTCGAGTGACAGGCTGCGGTTCCTGGCGCCCAATGACCAGACCTCCGATTGCGAGCCCTTTCCGTCCACGCGCACTGTGACCTGGATCGACCCGCTTCCGGTCGCGCCGTTGCGTATTTTCACCGATTGCGTCCAACTGGACGGCTGTCCGGCCATGCAGCCTATGGTGAGCACCGGATGATATTCGATCGACCGGTTGCCTGTGCTCAAGGTGTTTGAGCTCAAGAGCGACACGGTCGCCGAGCCATCGCCGCTCTGACCAGTCCGCCACTTGTCTGCCTGAGCGGTGCAAAGCGCGGCGAAACTACCCGCGGAGAGAACGAATGCAAAGACGGTGGAATGAGACCCGCCCCCGAACATTGCCACCCCTTCAGCTTGCCACTACCAGCGATCCCGAACGAAGGTCAACGCTGCAGAAGCTGACTGACTTTTCAAACAGGATTGCCGATGAAAGCAAAAAGGCCGCCGGTATGCCAGCGGCCTTTTCAAACAAAATGCCCTGAAGGACTATTCGGCTTCCTTGGCGGCGGCCTTCTTTTTCGGTGCAGCCTTCTTCGGTTCGCTCGGAGCCCTCGCTTTTCGCCTGCTCCTTGGCTTCAGCTTTCTTCGAGGCAGCCTTCTTCTTTTCCTGCTTCGCGGCGACTTCGTCGGTCTCGTCGTCGGCCAGAAGTTCCTCCTTCGAGACCTTCTTGTCGGTGACCGAAATCTGCGTCAGCAAATGGTCGACGACCTTTTCCTCGAACAGCGGAGCGCGGAGATTGGTGAGAGCGGCGGGGTTGTTGCGATAGAAGTCGTAGACTTCCTGCTGCTGGTTGGCCGGAAAACGGCGTACCGTCTCGAAAAGCGCACGCTGGAGTTCCTCTTCGCTCACCTGCACGCCCGCTTTGTCGCCGATCTCCGCGAGAACCAGGCCGAGCCGCACACGGCGCTCTGCAAGGCGCTGATACTCGGCGCGCGCCTCGTCTTCAGTCGTCTCCTCGTCGGCAAAGGTGCGTCCCGCGGCTTCAAGGTCGCGAGTCACCTGGCCCCAGATATTTTGGAATTCGGCCTCGACAAGATTGGAGGGCGCCTCGAACCTGTAGCTTGCGTCGAGCGCATCAAGAAGCTCACGCTTGACCTTCTGGCGTGTCATCTGGCCGTACCGGCTCTCGATCTGACCGCGAACGATCTCACGCAGGCGTTCGGCCAATTCCAGGCCAAGCTTCTTGGCAGCCTCGTCGTCGACTTCGACGCTGTCGGGCTTCGCGACTTCCTTCACCTTGATATCGAAGGCGGCGTCCTTGCCGGCCAGATGCGCAGCCTGGTAATTTTCCGGGAAGGTCAGCGAGATGGTTTTTTCGTCGCCGGCCGCGACTCCGACGAGTTGCTCCTCAAAGCCCGGAATGAATTGGCCGGATCCGAGCACAAGTCCGGAATCTTCCGCCGCGCCGCCGTTGAACGGCTCGCCATCGACCTTGCCGACGTAGTCGAGCGTTACCTTGTCCCATAGTTCCGCCTTGCCCTTCTTCGGCTCGTATTCGCGGGCGTCGGCAGTAACCTTGCGAAGCTGCTCCTCGATGTCCGCTTCCGGCACGTCGTAGACCTGGCGGGTGACCGCGATGCCCGCAAAGTCCTTGATCTCGATCGCTGGGATGACTTCGTAGTTGAGCTGAAACTCGAAATCGGCATTGCCCGCAAGGATTTTCTCGGCTTCCTTCTGGTCTTCGGTCATGACGACCTCAGGCTGCATCGCAGCCTTCTCCCCGCGGTCGGAGAGGATCTCGCGAGCCGACGTCGACAAAATCTCATTGACCACTTCGGCCATGAAGGACTTGCCGTAGACCTTGCGCAGGTGCTGCACCGGCACCTTGCCGGGACGGAACCCGTTGATCTTCACTTTAGCCCTGGCGTCGGAAAGCCGCGCCATCAGCTTGGCCTCGAGGTCGTGCGCAGGCACAGTCACCTTGATCTCGCGCTTCAGGCCGGAATTGAGTGTTTCGGTTACCTGCATCATCAAACCTTTATCTTCACGAATGCGGTTGCTCAAACGGCACCTTACCGTTCAGCCTGCCGGGGGTGTTCGTGCCGGGAGTGGCTTCGTGCGGGTGGAGGGACTTTGACGCCTGCAGCTACGGCCGCAAGGATACCAGTCCGTTCCTGGCCAAGGTGCACGATAAGTGTTTGTTTTTCCTGCTTCTTATCGTATCACCGAACGGTGGAACGTCTCAACCCGTCACATTCGACACGCCTTTTGTCATACACTGCCCATATTTTCAACCATCTTCGCGATCCGTGGAGGCAGCATCGCGTGGTAATCCTTTTGCGCCGAACATTGACAGAACAATGACCGTGTGTGATTGCGGTGCGAATGCGGGTGTGGTGGAACTGGCAGACACACTTGGTTTAGGTCCAAGCGCCTTACGGCATGGGGGTTCAAATCCCTCCACCCGCACCAGCCAAGCGGGCCGCTTATAAAATCCGTGGCTTCCAGCGACCCTTGCCGACGGGCCATCCAAAGCCTGACGGCGCCCCATTTTTCCATTTCTGCCTTCTTTGCGACGCACCCGTTAAAATCGATTAATGTTGCATTGCACAATTTGCATTGCTGCTATGCGTCATTGGAGCTTTTAAAACGAATTAGCACCACCTATTTTCGTTTCATCCAATACGGACAAGAAAAACGAACAAAATACGAAACGAGAAATATCATGAACCTGATCCGCAATTACCGCAACTGGCGCCGCTACCGTGAAACGGTTTCCGAGCTGAGCCGCCTGACAAACCGCGAATTGACTGATCTCGGAATCAGCCGTGGCGAAATTGCAGCTGTCGCCCGCAGAGCAATCTAAGAAGGGACCAAAACGATGAACCTGATCCGCAATTACCGCAACTGGCGCCGCTACCGTGAAACGGTGAGCGAGCTGGGCCGCCTGTCGAACCGCGAACTGGGCGATCTCGGCATTACCCGCAGCGACATTCCTTTTGTGGCCCGCAAGGCCTAACAGATTTCGCCAGGATCGATCTCCTCCCCGGTCCTGACGAATATGGTCAGCTTTCACCTCCTCCCGATCGCTGACCGCCAAAACGGCACCCGCCGGATCTCCTCCCTCGGCGGGTGTCCGTTGTTTTTGCGACCTACTAAAATTGTTGCGCGGCAAGCCGCCAACAGCGCCCCTCAGAACCCCGACCTGCGTTCCGCCTCCGTGAGCTCACCGCTCGCCAGGAAGCCGCGCGGCAGCCAAGCGCTGAGAGGCAGGATATCGGGCGCGCCGCCCATCGGGGCATACCAGGAATCAACCACCCATTTCACGCCGCTCTCATCGCGAACTACCGCTGTCGAGTGCGGATAGCGTCCATCGACCAGGAAACCACGCGACGCGTTCGCGGCCACTTCGTGGTGCCTGAGAAGGTTGTGCCTTTCGAGATATTTGAGGAGCGTGTGCGTGTTGGTCGATTCGTCGATGCAATCCATCTGGCCCCGCACGCCTGACGCGCCGAACTCGGATTTCCGTTGATCGACGGCGCCTGTTACCTCACGGGTGCGATCCTCGAAGTAACTCACCGCCCTGGAAATTGCCGAGCGCTCCGCCGCCGGCGACTCGCTGCCCGCCGCCATGATGGTCGCGAACTGGCTCTCGTCAGCCGCTGCAAGCCGCAGCCTCGATCGAAACTTGCACCCGTAGCCGTGGCAAATTTCCAACTCCTCCCTCGCGCTTGTTGAAGCGGCGCGCATGTCGGTCGTGCAACTGGCGGCGACGAGTGAGCCAGCCACGATGAACATGCAGGGGAGCAAATCGAACCGCATGGCTGAATGACTACATGCGGTCGCGCGTCGCGGCAATGAGGTGGCGCTGGTTGCCGTGAAAAGAGGCCGCTGCCGGGAGCGTCGAGTTGCTTTCCCGCTCCTGTCAAACTATTTGAACGGCATGACAACAAAGCCCATTCATGTCATCGGCGGCGGTCTCGCCGGCTCCGAAGCCGCGTGGCAGGCAGCCGAGGCCGGCGTGCCGGTCGTCCTGCACGAGATGCGCCCCGTGCGTGGCACTGATGCCCACAGGACGGATGGGCTCGCGGAACTGGTCTGTTCCAATTCATTTCGCTCCGACGACGCCGAGACCAATGCCGTAGGGCTGCTGCATGCCGAAATGCGGCTTGCCGGATCGCTGATCATGGCGGCAGGCGATGCGCATCAGGTTCCTGCGGGAGGGGCGTTGGCTGTGGACCGCGATGACTTTTCGGCCGCGGTAACCACGATGCTGGAGGCGCATCCACTCGTGACGATCGTCCGCGAAGAAGTGACGGGCCTGCCCTCGGGCGAATGGGATCAGGTCATCGTTTCGACCGGACCACTCACCGCGCCCTCGCTCGCCGACGCGATCGCCGGAGCGACGGGCACGGGCGCGCTCGCCTTCTTCGACGCGATCGCACCGATCGTGCATTTCGATACGATCGACCTGAATGTCTGCTGGTTCCAGTCCCGATACGACAAGGTCGGTCCGGGCGGCACCGGCAAGGACTACATCAATTGCCCGATGGACAAGGGACAGTACGAGACGTTTGTCCAGGCGCTGCTGGATGGCGCCAAGACCGAGTTCAAGCAGTGGGAAGGCACACCCTATTTCGACGGCTGCCTGCCGATCGAAGTGATGGCCGAGCGCGGCCCCGAAACATTGCGGCATGGCCCAATGAAGCCGATGGGCCTCACCAACATGCACAATCCGACAGTCAAGCCTTACGCTGTCGTGCAACTTCGCCAGGACAACGCACTTGGCACGCTTTTCAATATGGTGGGATTCCAGACCAAGCTCAAACATGCCGAACAAGTTCGCATATTTCGTACCATCCCCGGACTTGCGAATGCGGAGTTTGCGCGCCTCGGTGGACTGCACCGCAATACGTATATCAACTCTCCGACCTTGCTCGATCCGTCACTGCAACTGAAGGTTCGCTCCGGCTTACGCTTTGCCGGGCAAATCACCGGCTGCGAGGGCTATGTCGAATTGGCGGCGATCGGCCTTCTTGCGGGACGCTTCGCGGCGGCCGAGCGGCTTGGCCGCCCGCTGTCGCTGCCCCCGGTCACGACCGCTTTCGGCGCCCTGCTCAATCACATCACTGGCGGCCATATCACCGCCCATGATGAGCCTGGCACGCGCTCCTTCCAGCCTATGAACATCAATTTCGGCCTGTTTCCGCCGGTCGAGGCGCCGAGAGCTGAAGGGAAGCGGCTGCGAGGCAAGGAGAAGTCGGTCGCGAAAAAACAGGCGATGACCGCTCGTGCGCTCGCCGAATGCAGGACCTGGCTTGGTCTGCCGTCCGCTTCCGCGGCGGCCGCCTGACAGAACGATGAGCGGTGTCCTTCGGCATCGAGAGCAGAGCGGGGAGCTTCAGTCCGTGTCCTAGCGCCAACCCCTTGTGGCACGGCGAAGCATCAGCAGGTGCTTTCGCCAGACAGGGATATCGGCAGTCCGGCGCAGCGTGCCGGCCGGATCATTCTCGATCGTCCTGAGATAGGTGCCGGTCAGCGCGAGAGGCAGGAAAGCCGGACGCAGAGCTTGCGGCAGGGCTCGCGCGCCCACTTCGAAAGTCATGAGATGTTCTCTTGCAAGAGCCGCCATTGCGGCAACCGCACGAGCGGCGCTGGCGCCGCCTTCGCCCGCGAGAAACTCCGTCGGCGATGTTCCGGCCGCGGCAAGGATGTCCTTCGGCACATAGCACTGGCCGCGCGCCCGGTGGATCGGAACAAGGCGCAGCATTCCGGTGATCGCCTGAGCGCAGCCGGCATGCCCGGCCAGCGCGGCGAATTGGGACGAAGCCTCCCGATCCAGGATCAGCGAAGCCAGTTGGATCAACGCCGACGCGGTCTCGCCGCAATAGCCTTCGAGATCATTGCGAGATGGCATGGGGTCGTCGTAAAGGTCGAAAATCCGGGCATCGAGATAATCCCGGAAGGTTGTGAGCGGGAGAGCATGTTCGCGGATCGCTGCCAGCAGCGCGCTGGCGACCGGGTGGCCCTCGGCGGCCGCACGCCCCTCGAGCACGTCGCGCCACCATTGCAGCCGCACCTCGCCAGGCAGCGGCTCGCGGATGCGGTCGCGGATGGCCGCAATCTCGGCATTGAAGGAATAGAGCGCGAAAAGGCTCGCGCGCTTCGCTTCCGGCGCATAGAGCGCCGCGAGATAGCGGTCCCGGTCGGCCGCGCGCAACGCGTCCACCACATGATCGGCGGGGTGCCTCACGTCAATCCACGGCAATCAGCGCCGCCGCAACCGAGCGGTCTTCCGCCAAGAGCACGTTGTATGTCCTCACCGCTGCGCCCGTCGCCATCGGATCGGCCGAAATCCGCGCCTCCTTGAGTACGGTGCGCAGGGCAGCCGGAAGCGGCCTCAAATCTCGGCCAGTCCCCACCAGGAGGATATCCACGCTGTTCGCTTCAGCGAAAAGCCTGGAAAAATCACCGGCATCGAGCGCGCTTTCGTCTCCCGGCTCCCAGCTATAGATCCCGGACGGAAGGCAAAGGATCGAACCGCGATGCGACATGTCCGCGAAGCGGAATCCGCCGTTGCCATAGGCTTCGATTGGCGGACGGCCGGGAAAATGCGCCTCGCGGACCACAATCCCGCGAACCATGACATCAAGACTTCGACGGCTGCACGGAAGACGGGACGGCGCCCTTGTCCTCGGCCTCGAAAGTCTCCGGGCGAAGCCGGAACAGGATCAGCAGCGGTCCGGCCACGAAGATCGAGGAATAGGTGCCGACCAGAATGCCGAAAATCATGGAGAACGTGAACGACCGGATGACCTCGCCGCCGAAAAGGTAGAGAGCGAGCAGGGCAAGAAGCGTCGTCACCCCGGTAAGCACCGTCCGCGACAGGGTCTGGTTCATCGACAGGTCGAGCAACTCCTCGATCGGCATCTTCTTGTAACGCCTCAGATTCTCCCGCACGCGGTCATAGACCACGACCGTGTCGTTGATCGAGTAGCCGACGACGGTCAGGATGGCCGCGATGCTGGTCAGGTTGAATTCCAATCCTGACACGACATAGAGGCCGACCATCATCGTGACGTCATGGATAGTCGCTATGACCGCGCCCAATCCGAACTGCCATTCGAACCGGAACCAGATGTAGATCAGCATCGCCACGAGCGACGCGAGAACGCCCATCGTGCCATAGAAGGCGAGCTCCGAGGAAACCGTCGGACCGACCAATTCCACCTTTCGGAAATTGTAGTCGCCTTCCAGCTCCGACCTGACCTTTTCCACGACGCTCTGCTCTGCATTGTCGCCGGCGCCCTGGCCTTCGATGCGGATGAGCAGGTCACGATCCGAGCCGAATTCCTGCACCTGGACGTCGCCTAGGTTCAATTCGCTCAGCCTGGCGCGTACGCCGCCAGGATCGGCAGCGTCTCCCTTGGCCTGTACCTCGATGCTCGAGCCGCCGCGGAAGTCGATGCCGTAGTTCATCTCCATCGAGAAGAACAGGGCCATCGAGGCGATGGATGCGGCTGCTGAAAGGGTGAACGCATATCTGCGCCACGACATGAACGGTATCTTCGTGTCGTCCGGCACAAAGCGAACAAGTCCGTTCGGCAGTTCCTTTGGTTTCACGCGCCTCAGCCATAGCGCGATCATCCACCGTGTCAGGGTGAAGGCGGTGAAGACGGTCGTCACGATACCGATTGCAAGCGTCACCGCGAATCCGCGAACCGGTCCCGACCCGAGATAGAAAAGGATGACGGCGGCAATAAACGTTGTGAAATTGGCGTCGATGATAGTTGCCAGCGCCCGCGAGAAGCCCGAATCCAGCGACTGCACAAGCGACCGGCCCAGCCGCCGCTCTTCCCGCACGCGCTCGTAAATGATGACGTTGGAGTCAACCGCCATGCCGACCGTCAACACGATACCAGCGATGCCGGGCATCGTCAGCGTTGCGCCGAGCACAGAAAGGATGCCAATGATCAGCGCGACGTTGGCCGCGAGCGCGAGGTTGGCGATCAGGCCGAGCGATCCGTAAGCCACGAGCATAAAGCTCACGACAAGAATGCCGGCAATGATCGAAGCGAACTTACCGGCTTCGATCGAGTCCGCCCCAAGGCTCGGGCCGACTGTCCGTTCCTCGACGATCGTCAGATCGGCCGGCAGCGCCCCGGCGCGCAGCAGCACGGCCAGATCGTTGGCGCTGTCTGCCGTGAAGTTTCCGGAGATTTGCCCCGTGCCCCCGAGGATCGGCTCGCGGATTTGGGGTGCGGAAATGACCTGGTTGTCGAGGATGATGGCGAAGAGCTTGCCGACATTCTGCTGCGTTGCCTGGCCGAAGCGTTGCGCACCCTTGGCGTCGAACCGGAAGGAAACCACCGGTTCGCTCGTGCGCTGGTCGAAAGTGGCCTGCGCGTCGACAAGGTTTTCGCCTGAGACGATGACCCTGTTCTCGATGAGATGGGGCACCGGCGGATCGTCCGTAGAATAGAGAACCGTCGAGCCCGCCGGCGGGCGTCCCTCGATGGCCTCCTGTACGGGCACGGTCTGATCGACCATCTGGAACGTCAGCTTGGCCGTCTGGCCAAGGATGTCCTTCAGGCGCTGCGGATCCTGGAGACCGGGCACCTGGACGAGGATGCGGTCGACGCCCTGGCGCTGGATGATCGGTTCGGTCGTGCCGAGTTCGTTGACGCGGCGGCCGATCACCTCGATCGACTGGGTGACGGCCGAGCTGGTACGGTAGTTGATGCCGTTTTCCGTAAGGGTAAAGCGTAACAGGCCGGGCTCCGGCTCGTCGAGCGACAGCTCACTGATGGCGCCTGCGCCGAACACGCCGGATGACACCGGCTGCGTCAGCGATTGGAGAGCGGTCTTCGCCTTGTCGACTTCGTTGGCTTCGCGAATGCGCACCTGCACCGAGCGACCCGTCCCGGAGAGCCCGGTATAGCCGATCTTGGCGTCGCGCAGCATGGTGCGAATATCGTCCCGCGTCGCCTGGAGCCGCTCGCCGATCAGGTCCTGCCGGTCAACCTGCAGCAGGATATGCGATCCCCCTTGCAGGTCGAGACCGAGCGTCATGACCTTCTTGGGGGCCCAGCTCGGCAGCGCATCCAGCACCGACTGAGGCAGCATGTTCGGCACAGTGAACAGAATGCCGAACCCGACGATCAGCCAGATCGAGAGTGTCTTCCACGGCGAAAAGTAAAGCATCATACCTCGTCAGTTAGGCGAACCGGTTCCGTTCTGCCTCGAATGCGGTTATTTCTTGGCGTTCTGGTTAGCGACTGGCTCGCCTTTCACGCGCACGTCGCTGATCGTGGCACGCAGCGCGGTCACCTTCATCCCGCCGAGATCGACCTCGAGCTCATTGTCGTCGATCACCCTGGTGACCTTGCCGACCAGACCGCCGCCGGTAACCACGGTATCGCCGCGACGGATCGCGGCGAGCATATCGCCGCGCTTCTTCAACTGCTGACGCTGCGGGCGGATCATCAGAAAGTAGAGGATCACGAAAATCAGGACAAACGGCAAAACGCTGATAAGCACATCGGGCGTGGCGCCGGGGACCTGGGCATATGCCGGTGTAACAAACATCGGGAACTCCTGAGACGAGGACTGCGGGAGCGCGCCCGCGAAATGTGGCCGGAATATATCGCCAAAGCCGCTATTGCAACTGCGCCCGGCCCATCCGGCTACGCTTTTCCCGTCGGTTTGGCCATGTTAGAGCGGATCAGCACTCTGGAATCGCAATTCGGTCCCATGTCTGAAAAATCCAATGAGTCTCTCGATAAGAAACTCGACCGGCTGATCGCAGCCGTGTCACGGCTTGCGCCGCGCGAGGTACCTCGAAGCGACCTCGGATCCGCCGACTGTTTCGTCTGGGCAGCCGATCCCGGCTATCTGGAACCCGTCCACCGGGTGAACCGTATCGACATCGGCCTCATTCGCGGCGTCGACCGGGTACGTGACATTCTGGTGGACAACACGGAACGGTTCGCGGAAGGACTGCCGGCCAACAATGCGCTGCTGTGGGGAGCGCGCGGGATGGGCAAGTCGTCGCTGGTCAAGGCTGTCCATGCCCATGTCAATGGGAAGCGCGGCGGCGAAAAGGAACCGCTCAAGCTCATCGAGATACATCGCGAGGACGTCGACACCCTGCCGAGACTGATGAACATTTTGAAGGTCGCGCCCTATCGCTTCATCCTGTTCTGCGACGACCTTTCCTTCGATCACGACGACACATCCTACAAGTCGCTCAAGGCTGCGCTCGAAGGCGGGGTCGAGGGGCGCCCGGCGAACGTCATCTTCTACGCGACATCCAACCGCCGGCACCTGCTGCCTCGCGACATGATTGAAAACGAGCGCTCGACCGCGATCAATCCCTCCGAGGCTGTCGAGGAAAAGGTTTCGCTATCCGATCGATTCGGCCTGTGGCTGGGATTTCACAAGTGCTCGCAGGACGAATATCTGGACATGATCGAAGGCTACGTCGAATATCACGGCTTGGGGATCGAGGCAGAAAAGCTGCGCGCCGAGGCGCTCGAATGGGCAGCCACACGCGGCAGCCGCTCGGGACGGGTCGCCTGGCAGTTCGTCCAGGACCTGGCCGGGCGCCTGGGACAGGCGCTGAAGGAATAGAGCATCCAACGCACCGATGGAATCGCTGCTGCTGCTCTACCCCCGTCTTCCCAGGGGAGAAGGGAAGGCGTTTCTACTAGGGTATTAGAGAGCGACGTTGCGGCAAGGCTCGTCGCTCATTCCAGGAACGTCGCCGGATCGACCGGCGCTGAGTTCTTTCTAACTTCAAAGTGCAGCTTCGGCGTGTCGGTGGTGCCGCTCACGCCTGAGCGGGCAATTTCCTGACCGCGCTTGACCTTCTCTCCCCGTGCAACCTTTAACTCGCTGGCATGTCCGTAGACGGTAACCAAGCCGTTCTCGTGCCTAACGAGCACCGTATTGCCGAATTCCTTCAATCCGTCGCCGGCATAGATCACGACGCCGTTTTCTGCTGCCTTGACCGGCGTGCCTTCCGGCACCGCAATGTCGATGCCGTCGCCGTTCTTGCCACCGCCTGCGCCGTAGTTGGAGATCACCCGTCCGCGCACCGGCCAGCGCATCCGGCCGATGCCGGTGGAATCCGGTGCGGCGGCCGTATCCTGTTCGGCCTGTTCGAAGACTTTTTCGGTCTTTTTGGGTGGCGTGCTGGCGACGACCTCCTTGATTTTCTCGGTGGGGCCGGTGGACGCGGTTGTTACTTTGTCGACCTTGGCTGGCGCGCTGGCGACCTTCGCTGCGGCGCTACCCGAGGGAATGGTCAGCGTCTGGCCGACGCGGATCGCCCCGTCTTGCAAACTGTTCGCCTGTTTCAGCGCGGCAACGCCGATTCCGGTCTTCCTGGCGATCCGCGAGAGAGTATCGCCCTCCTGCACCTTGTAGGCCCCACCGTCGGCTGTGGGGCCCGCGCTGGCGGTCTTGGTGTCTGCGGTCCTGACCGAATCGCCTTCGTTGACCTTGGGGAGTGTCGCAACCTTGTCAGAAGGAGCATGTTTCGTACCGTGGGTGGATTTTGCCACGGCGACGTTGGGATCGTTGTCAGGCGCCGAAACGCCGGCCTTGTCCGAGTAGACGTAGGTCGGGATGACGATCTTCTGCCCGGCTTGCAGACCGGCCGAGTTTTGAAGGCCATTGGCCTTTAAGATAACATCGGCCGGCACGCCGAAGCGTCGCGACAGATTGTATACGGTCTCGCCTTCCTTGGCGGTAATCTGGCTGCCGCCGGCGCGCGACCATCCCTTGGCATCTTCGCCGATCGACGCCGCGACAGGTGACGCCTGGGCGACGGCAGCGGCTGCCGTGTCTGCAACAGGCGCCAGTGCCGGCTGCGGCGCAGCACCCGCGGTCTGGGTTGCAGCCACCGGCGCCAACGCATACCGCCCGACGGGCCCGCTTGAAACGCCAGCGGGCTGGGCTGTGCCTGTGCTGGAAGTGGCGGCTTGCGCGGTCTGGTCGCCCGGATAAACCTGGTTGGCCGGTTGAATGATCTGACGCTGGTTGGTGGAAGAGGTGAAGATGTCGTCGACGCCAGTGAAGCGCGCAACGCTGGAACTGCAACCCGTAGCCAGCCCCCCGATGAGCAGAACGGCGGCACCCCGCGTTAGATTGCGTTGGCTCTTATTCAAAATACTCGACCGCATCGCTATGACCCACGCGTAACCCGACACTACGGTCATGATTAAACGCCGTTAATGTTACCGCAGGGTTAAGAATGGGACCGATGAGGCTCGATTTCTATACGAATCCAAATGAGCAAGACTTCATCTTGCTCCAACTAGGTGTGTTGAGATTCAGGTCAGGCCGAGCCGAAATGGCGGTTTTCGAGAACCGGCACGCAGCGTACGTTTGGGTACGTGAGAATCGCAGAAGACCGCAATTTGCAGGCCGGCATCACCTGAATATCAACACACGCTACAGCGCCGCGGCCACACTCTTGACAACGGGCTGCAAGCGTACTCGAGCGATGTCCTCGCGCTCGAAGCGGCTACCAATCTTGGTCAGCTTGGCCAGCACTTGAACGCCCTCGGCCGGTCCGATCGGCGCGATCATGACGCCGGTCGTGGACAATTGGTCGACAAATGCGCGCGGCAGGCTGTCGAATGCCGCCCAGACCACGATTCGGTCGAACGGCCCCTCCCCCGGCAGCCCATTCGAACCATCCGCGAGCCGGGCGAACGCGTTGGTGAGGCCGAGCGCCTCGAACCGCTGGCGGGCCTGTTCGACAAGGGTCCTGTAGCGGTCGATGGTGATCACGCGTGCAGCCAGCCGTGCCATCACCGCCGCGGTGAAGCCCGAACCAGTGCCGATCTCGAGCACGCGATGGCTGGAATCGAGCTGAAGCGCCGCGATGACCGCGGCCTGCAGGTCTACGCCTTCGATGGCTTCGCCGCACTCGATGGGCACCATGCGGTCCGACCAGGTCACCGCCTGCCACGGGCCGGGCACAAACATCCTGCGGGGAGTCGCTTCCATGGCGGCAACCAGCTCTCTGGGCGGCACGCCCAGCCCTCGCAGGCGCAGCAGGAAAGCGGCAAAGCCTTCGCGGTCATCCACCGGCATGTTCATGCCAAGGCCCCGGCCAGCCTGTCCATTACTTCATGTGCGGTGAGGTCGAGTTTCAGTGGTGTGACCGAGGTGAATTTCTCCTTCATTGCCGCCAGATCGGTTCCCGGCTTCAGTTCCGCCGGCTCGCGCCCGAAACGCAGCCAGAAGTACGGAAAGCCGCGGCCGTCTGCCCGCTCCTCTATCCAAAGGCCGTGAACGAGCTTGCCCTGGCTCGTAACAACCGTGCCCACGACTTCGTCCGGCACGCAGTTCGGAAAATTGACATTGAGGAAGACGCCAGGCGGCAGGTCGATGCCCAGGAGCTTGTCCAACAGCGCCGGTGCCAGCGTTTCCGCCGTCTCGTAAGGCACGATTCGTTCCTGATTGTAGAAATTGTACGCCTGGCTGACCGCGATCGAGCGGATACCGAGCAGCGCGCCCTCCATGGCGCCCGCGACCGTGCCGGAATAGGTGACATCATCGGCGACGTTCGAGCCCGCATTTACGCCGGACAGGATCAGGTCCGGCAGACCCGGCATCAAATTGCGCACCCCCATGATCACGCAGTCGGTCGGTGTGCCGCGCAGCGCGAAGTGGCGATCGTCGATCCTGCGCATGCGCAGAGGCTCCGAAAGTGACAGCGAATGCGCGAAGCCGGACTGGTCGGTCTCAGGCGCCACAACCCAGACATCCTCGGAAATGGTCCGGGCAATACGTTCGAGGCAGGCCAGCCCTTCGGCGTGGATGCCGTCGTCATTGGTGAGAAGAATACGCATCTATCTTGCTTCGATTTTTTCGATACCGCCCATGTACGGCCTCAGCACTTCAGGAATTGTTACGCCGCCATCCTCATTCTGGTAGTTTTCCATGACAGCAATGAGGGCGCGGCCAACCGCGACGCCCGAACCGTTGAGCGTGTGGACGAAGCGCGTGCCCTTCTGCTCCCCGGTGCGGTAGCGCGCATCCATGCGGCGCGCCTGGAAATCGCCACAGACCGAACAGGACGAAATTTCGCGATAAGCGTTCTGGCCGGGCAGCCAGACCTCGATGTCGTAGGTCTTTCGCGCGCCAAACCCCATGTCGCCGGTGCAAAGCACGATCGTCCGAAACGGCAGGCCGAGACGCTTCAGCACTTCCTCGGCGCATTGCGTCATGCGCTCGTGCTCGGCGATCGAGGATTCCTGATCGGTGATGGACACGAGCTCCACCTTGTAGAACTGGTGCTGGCGCAACATGCCGCGCGTATCCTTGCCCGCCGAACCGGCTTCCGAGCGGAAGCACGGCGTCAGCGCCGTATAACGCAGCGGAAGCTGCTCCTGGGCAAGGATTTCCTCACGGACAAGATTGGTGAGCGAGACCTCGGCGGTAGGGATGAGGCCGAGCCGGCTGTCGCCGTGGGGAACAAAGAAAAGGTCTTCCTCGAATTTGGGCAACTGTCCCGTGCCATACAAAACCTCGTCGCGCACCAGCAACGGCGGCTGGACTTCGGTATAGCCGTGCTCGCTTGTGTGCAGGTCGAGCATGAACTGGCCGAGCGCGCGTTCGAGGCGTGCCAACTGACCCTTCAGCACGGTGAACCGCGATCCGGAGAGCTTCGCCGCACGCTCGAAGTCCATCTGGCCGATCAACTCGCCAATCTCGAAGTGCTCCTTCACCCAGTTCGGGCGGTCCCGGACGACGCCGGCCTTGCGGACTTCGACATTGTCATTCTCATCCGCGCCGACCGGAACATCCTCCAGCGGCACGTTAGGGATGACCGCCAGCGCATCGTTCAGCGCGCTTGTCGAGATCGCGCTCGGTCGCCTCGCCTGACTGGATAAAGCCCTTGATCTCGGCGACCTCCGCCTTCAGCTTTTCGGCGAGCGCGTTGTCCTTCGCGGCCATCGCCTTGCCTATCTCCTTCGAAGCGGTATTGCGGCGTTCCTGCGCTTCCTGAAGCCGGGCGACATGGGCGCGGCGCGCTTCATCCATCGCTATCAGATCATCCACGATGGCTTCGCGGAGCCAGCCGGGTTTCCGCGTTTCACGAGCGCGTCGAAAAGGGCCGTCGGGTTCTCGCGAATCCATTTGATGTCGAGCATGACGAGAAAGATTCCGTTCTCAAGGTTTCACCGCTCCCCCGGCCTACGCTTGCCTCGGCCACCCTCTCCCAGCTTGGAAGAGAAGGGCGCACGGGTCTCCGCCCATCTCCCCCATTGGGAAGGTGACCCGGAAGACCGGAAGTGGCGCCTTTTTGACGTAAAGCGAGAGCACTTGAAAGCCCGGCCGCAGATTTTTTGCACGCCGGAACAAGGGGAATCAAAACCTCGCAAGCGCGCCGGAGGCGTGGATGTCGCCATTTGCAGCGGGGGGAACAGCTTCCGTCAGGCTATCAGGCCTTTACGGCGGTTCCCCCGGTTTCCTGTTTTTCCTTGGCAGCTTGTTCTTCCCGCTTTCGTTCGACCATCCGCGCGGTCCAGATGGAGACCTCGTAGAGAAGAAGGGTCGGCAGCGCGAGCCCGATCTGGCTGACAGGATCGGGCGGCGTTAGCACCGCGGCGACGACGAAGGCGATAACAATCGCCCATTTGCGCTTTTCTCTCAGCGCTGCCGAACTCAGGAGACCGGCGCGCGTCATCAGGGTCGTCACCACCGGCAACTGGAACACCAGCCCGAAGGAGAAGATCAGCGTCATGATCAGACTGAGATATTCCGAAACCTTCGGCAACAGTGAAATCTGCACGTCGCTGTCGGGCCCGGTCTGCTGCATGGCGAGGAAGAACCACATCATCATCGGCGTGAAGAAGAAATAGACCAGGGACGCACCCATCAGGAACAAGATCGGCGACGCAATGAGGAACGGCAGGAATGCCGCACGCTCATTGCGATAAAGACCGGGCGCGACGAACTTGTAGACCTGGGCTGCGATCAGCGGAAAGGCTATAACCAGCCCACCGAACATGGCGAGCTTGACCTGCGTGAAGAAAAATTCCTGCGGCGCGGTATATATCAACTCGACCTTCTGATCCGCGAGCCCGGCCCAGTGGACCGCCCATTTGAACGAAATCACGAGTAAGTTGAAAAGCTGCTTCGCAAAGTAGAAGCAGACCAGAAACGCCACGAAAAAACCCCCGATCGACCAGATCAGGCGCGAGCGCAACTCGATCAGATGTTCGATCAGTGGCGCCGAGGATTTGTCGACTTCGTCTTGTTCGGCACTCACGAGGCGCTTCCGGCTGTCTTTTTCATGGATGGGGCGGTCTTCGGTTTCGCTGCCGCCACGGGCTTTGCGGATATTTTCGCGGGTGACTTGGCCGGGGCTTTCGGGCGTGATGCCCGCTTTGCCGCCGGGGTTAACGCCGTCTGACGCTTTGGGCGCTTCAATGTCCGGGCCATCGCCTCTTGCCGGTTGCGGCGCACCGGCATCCAACGGCCCGGTCGCCTTGACGTCGTGAGACAACACCGGCGCTTCGCTCGGCATGGCCGTCGGGCCGTTGACACCCGGAATTTCGGTAGGGCCGTTCTTCAGCGGCTCGGCGGGGCGGGCATCGGCCGCCGGCGGGACGGCGCTCGACGGTGGCGGCTTCAGGGCCGAGTTCCAGGCCCGAGCGGATGTCCTGCGCCGCTTTCTCGAACGGATTGAGCTGTTTCTTGATTTCGCTGGCCGGGTTCAGCTTGCGCAGCTCGTCGACCGACTTCTTGACGTCGTCCAACTCGGCTTCCTTGAGAGCTTCGTTGAACTGCTTCTGGAAATCGCCCGCCATCGCCCGCAGCTTGGCCGTCGTCTTGCCGAAGGTGCGCAACATGCGCGGCAGGTCCTTCGGGCCGACAACCACGATCATCACGATCGCGATGACCAGCATTTCGGTCCAGCCGATATCAAACATCGTTCACGTTCCAAAAGCAGAGCGGCGCGGGCGTCGGGCCCACGTTCAGGACTTGGTCGCCTTTTCCTTGGCCGTGGTGACCGTTTCGTCGGCGCGGTGCTCCACAGTCCTGCCGTCTTCGGCTTCGTCGTCCTCCTCGGACATGCCCTTCTTGAAACTCTTGATGCCTTTGGCCATGTCGCCCATCAACTCGGGAATCTTGCCGCGCCCGAACAGCAGCAGCACGACCACAAGCACTATCAGCCAGTGCCATATTGAAAAGGAACCCATTGTAACTCTCTCTCGACCGATTTCTCTGCGTTGATTTATGCGCTTTCGGGCCGTGTTTCAAACATATTGTAACACAATCGGTGACTTTCGGTGGTTTGCGGTTACTTGCTTAAACCATTGATATCAGTTGCGTTTATCTAACGTGGCTCACTATGCCGCACGCTGGCTTTTCTTTCCTTGCCGGGCCTTACGCGCTGTCGAGTTGCACCTTTGTTGCACCTTTGACGATGTCGGCCATCAGCTCGGCGGCGGCCTGGTCGCGTCCCTCGATGGTGTGCGCGTACATGTTCAGCGTTGTGGACGGGACGCTGTGACCCAGCCTCGTGGAAATGGTTTTGATGTCGATTCCGTTGGCGATCAGCAGCGAGGCGGAGGTGTGCCGCATCGTGTGGACGCAGGCGCCCTTGATTCCTGCCTTCTTCAACAGCTGCTCGAATCGGCCGGAAAAACCCATCGGGTCGAGCGGCTGACCGCCGACGCCCGGAAACACCAGCAGAGGTCCGGCGAAGTAATCACGCCCCCATGCCAACTTGTCCGCAGCGACCTTCGCCTTGCGCTCTCTCAGCCGCTCGACCAGATCGCCCGAAATGGCGATGATCCGCAGGCTGGTGATCCGAGAGTTCACCGCGTCTTTCAAGATGATTGAGCCAGTAGTTCACATACTGGCCGACGCTGTAACGGTGCGGATCGGCGACGCCGCGCTGCTCGATCTCGACGGCCATGCGCTCCGCGAAGGCTTTCGCTTCCGATCGACTGGCGAAAGCTTTTGTGCGCTGGAAGCGCTTGCCGTTGGCGGTCTCGAACCACACCGCACGCCACGACGGCGCGCCATTGGATCGCGGTTTTCCGGGTCTGACGGTTGCCATCTAGCGGAGTCCTTTCTTGCGTTGCGAGGCGCGCACCAGGCAAGCATTGGAGCAATAGCGGGTGCGCTGGTGGGTGGCGGCCAGCCAGGATCCGCATTCGACGCAGCGCCGCATCGGTACTTCGGCATCAAGCATGAAGGCGGCCGATACGTACATGAAGTCGCGCAGATTCATGGCGACGGGCGTGATGCCATCCTTGAGTTTGACCGTGACCGGGAACCCTTCCAGGAAGCTGCGGGACGTTTTCAGCCGGGCCGCCACCGGCCGGGAGAGTCCATCGCTGTCGAGCGGCCCCCACGCCTGGGCGGCAAGTCTGAGTGTTATTGTCATAACGTTCCATTCGAACATGTCGAATATCTGGCCGGGCCGTTCACCGGACTAAGATCCCTTTCACCTTGGTTGCGCTGAAATGGTTCCGCGATTGTGCCGCCGCATCTCTCGCCGCCGCAGGTGTCGACGTGTGCGATAAATGCGGCGATCGGCGCATTTACGGTCGATGCGTGGGTGATGGGCGCGAGATGCCCGGCGCCTTCCACACGCTTCCGCTTTGCGCGGAGAAGATTCTCCGCCAGATGCCGCATGATCGCCTTGGCGACCGGCGTCGTCGTGCGCCCCTCGCCTCCTGTCTGTTTTTCGGAAATGCAGGTTTCGACGGCGAAGGCCCGTCAACCTGTCGGGGGTGCCGCGACGCCGGCGTAGTGGCTTCCCAATTGCCAGAAGGACAGCGGGAACCGTCTGCGCTCCTCTTCAACGAGGCGGAAGCCCGCCCCGCGGATCAAGCGCAACGGATCGCGGTTGAGGTGGCAGCCACCAGCGAGCCATCCCCACGGCCGGTTCAGGCGCTCCTGCCACCTGCGGCAACGCGGCTCCTCGGCCTGACCGTGCTCGATGAAAATCAGCCGGCCCGTGGGCTTCAGGATGCGTCGGATTTCCGTCAGCGCCGCCTCGGGTTGCGGAATGGTGCACAAGGCATAGGTGACGACGACCGTGTCGGCAAAGTTATCGGTCAACGGCATGCTTTCGCCGCAGGCCTGGAGGCATTCGACATCGAACGGCAAGGAACGGCTCTGCGGTCCGGCCAGGGCGAGCATCGTACTGTCGGGATCGACACCGATCAGCCGCTCCACCTTGGCCGCGTCGTAGTAGGGCAGGTTCAGGCCGGACCCGAAGCCGACTTCGACGATAATGCCCTCTGCCAGCGGGACCATACGCCTTCGCATGCGCGCGAACGCGTTCGCCGCACAGCCGGCGTGGATGAGGTAGGGAGCAATGCGGCGTCCGTACCAGGGAGACCGGCGGCGCCACGGTGTCGACTTCGAGGAAGGCAGTGAAATGGCTCTTGCCCGCGAGCGGCTCGCCGCGACCGAGGTCCTCGTAAACGATAGGGACGCCGTCCTCGGCAACAGCCTCGGACGTGCAATGGTGGGTGAGAGTATTGACCAGTGACATTTCTCGCTCCAAGGGAGTCTTCTGATCGGGCCCCGATTGGCCACGTCGTCGTGGTGATTGATAGACGGCCGGCGTCCCCTCAACGTCCCCGCTCGGCAGATACGGATCGATGGAGCGATTGGAGTTCCGACTTCTGGGCTTTCCGGAGTTCCGTCTGAACGGGCGGCGGGCGGAGCTCGCCTTGCGCAAGGCGGCCGCGCTCCTCATCTACCTCGCCGAGGCCGGCGGGCCCGTGGCGCGCGAGGTCGCAGCCACACTCTTGTGGCCCGAAACCGACGAGGAAGCCGCACGGGCACGCCTTCGGCGCACACTGCATAAAGTCCGCATCGTGTTCGGCAGCGAGGTCATCGCCGCCACCGGAGCATCCCTCAGTCTGCACCCGGCGCTCTCCGTCGAGGTCGACTCCAAGGTTTTCGAGCATGCCTGCAATGTCGGCCCTCTCGACGAGGCAGCCGACATCTACACAGGCGACTTTCTCGCCGGCTTCTCACTCCCGGATTGTCCGGAATTCGAGGAATGGGTCTTTTTCAGGCGCGAGGCCTTGCGCAGCCGACTGGTTCAGGCGCTGGAGCGGCTCATCGAAGCGAAAATCGCCGGCGGTGAGCCTCGCACCGCGGTCGTGCACGCGACGCGCCTGGTGGGACTGGACCCTTTAAGCGAAAGCGCGCACCGTCATCTGATCCGTGCCCACCTGGCGGCCGGGGACAGGGCGGCAGCCGAGCGCCAGATCGAATCTTGTGCCCGGCTCCTGCGAGACGAACTCGGCATAACGCCGGACCCCGCCACGCTTGCCCTGACGCGTGAGCCAACCCAAGATGCCACTTTGGGCACGCCCAGAACGCGCTACGTCGAAGTGGACGGCATCCATCTCGCGTTCCAGACCGTCGGCAGCGGTCCGCCGGACATCGTGCTTGTTCCGGGGTTCATCTCGCATGTCGAGCGGGTCTGGGAAGACAGCCGCTGCCGCGCCTGGATCACCGCGGTTTCGCGCCTGGGTCGCCTGATCCTCTTCGACCGGCGCGGCATGGGACTTTCCGACCGCGTCGGGGCCCGCCCCACCGTCGAAGCGACGGCGCAGGATATTTTGGCAGTCATGAATGCGGCCAGTAGCCGCCGGGCCTTGCTCATCGGCGCGTCAGAGGGTGGGCCGGGGTGCATCCGTTTTGCTGTCGATCACCCCGATCGCCTGATCGGCCTTGTTCTCTGGGGTTCCCTCGCGAAAGGCAGCCGCGCGCCCGACTATCCCTTCGCCTTAACCGCCGCGCAATACGACCTGTGGAAGCAACGCCTGATCGCCAGCTGGGGTGGCCCGGCGGAAATCGAAACGTTCGCCCCGAGCCTCGCCGGAGACCGCCAGGCGGAGACCTGGTGGGCCGGATTGCTCAGGGCAGCCTCTAGTCCCGGCGCGGTCGCAGGCGTGCTCGAAGCGCTGCGCGACACCGATGTCCGCCATCTGCTCGCAAAAGTCTCGGCCCGGACGATGGTTCTGCACCGCTCCGGCGACCGCGCCGTGCGCGTCGAGGCCGGGCGCTTCCTCGCGGCCAAGATCCCAGGCGCGCGGTTCATTGAGGTCGTCGGCGACGACCACTGGTTTTGGGTCGACGACCAACAGCCGCTGCTCAATAGCATCAGCGCGTTTGCACGACGCAGCTGATCGCGCAGCTCGTGCAAACCAGCTTGTCGATCAGGGCCTGGAGCTCGTTCTGCTGGTTGAACGCCTTAGTCGAAATCGAGCAACGACCCCCCGTTGAGCTCGCGTGCGAAAAGGCCGGGCGCCAACGAGGCGATGGCCTGCGTGTGTTCCCTGAGTTCGGCCGCGTCCGACATGATGTCGATCTGCGTCGAAGCGACCGTCGTGAAGACGTTGTTTGCTTCCCGGAAGGAGTATATCGCGACGACGCCGCCCAAAATGGTGAGCAGCTTCAGAAGCGCCAGCCCGGTGAGGATCTTCAGCGCAACGCCGTGCCTTGCAAGCGCAAGCAACATGTCAAACGCCACGCATGGGCCTTTTGAGGCCGTCACCGATCATGCTGGAATTTTTCCTCGAAACAATGCTAAATTTAGCATAACGCAAGGTCAATCTTGCTGAAAGCCTGGCATCGGGGGATATGGCATGGGCTTGAACAGGGCGTGGCTACCTGTTTCTTTCGCCTGCGCGGCGTTGGCGGCTTTCTTGCCCGCCCCTTCCTTCGCCGAGGAAACACTAAACAGGATCAAGCAAAGCGGCCAGCTTCTGTCGCCCTATCCCGATATCTGGCCGCCCTATGTTATCAAAGGCGAGGATGGCGAGCTGACCGGCTTCGATGTCGAGGTGCTGCGCGAGATCGGCCGGCGTCTCGGCTTCGAGGTCAAATATGTCACCGGCAAGGACGGCTCGACCTATACATGGGAGGAGCAGACCACCGGTCAGTGGAACGGCAATTACGACATCGTGGTCAACAGCATGACGCCGACGGCCGAACGCGCCAAGCATGTGGCCTTCCCCGTCGCCTATTACTATGCGCTCGGCGTGCTCGCGGCGCATCGCGACAACACGACGATCAACAAGCCATCGGACGCCAGCGGTAAGCGCATCGGCGCGCTGAAGTCGGCGAACTATGAACTCTACCTTCGGCGCGAGCCGTTCGGCATCGTCGACGCGCCGCCGGTGGTCTACAAGATCGACAATCCAATCGTCGTCACCTACGAGCATGAGGAGGAGGCGTTCGAGGCGCTGGCCAAGGGCGACGGGGTGGAACTGGACGGCGTGGTCAACTACTTACCCGTCGTGATGGCGCTGATCAAGGACGGCAAGCCTTTCAAAGTGATCGGCGCGCCTCTCTACCGCGTGCCGCAGTCGGTCGCGATCATGCCGGGCGATCCCGAATTTGCCGATCTGCTCAAGAAGACCGTTGACGAAATGCATTCCGACGGCACCTTGCGAAACCTGTCGATGAAATGGTTTGATTTCGACCTAACGGAAAAATGACGACCGGCCAAAGATGTGATCAGGCAGCCTTAAGATCACCCGGAACGTCTGCTCGCGGAGCGGAAGCGGACGCCCGCATTCATCCAACCAAGGTCGCAGACGGGTCATTCCTTCGCCTTGCGGCAAGGATTCCTTTTGGCCACCACTCACCTTTGGTAAGGACTTGGTCGCGCCATCTACAGACATTCGCCGAGGACTACCGCAAGTCCGAAATCCGAGCTTAAGCCGCCCTTTGCGACAACGCTGAGGTCCGCTAGCGCTCTGGTAGAGCCTGAGCAGCCAAATGACGCGTCGCCGGAGAGGACAACCAGAGGGACCTAGCCGCTGTTATCGAAATATGGTTCTCTCAAGGGCCGAAGGGGTGGGCAAAAATGCTGCTTGAGCGAGAGCGTCCGCTCGAAGCTCTGCTGTCCTCAGAACGGAGGGCTGCTGCCGGTCACGGTATCACCGTTCTGCTCGAAGGCGAGGCCGGCATCGGTAAAACCTGTCTGTTGCAGGAATTCGCGGGACGTGCTGGCAAAGACTGCCGGATCTTATGGGGGTGGTGCGAGGCACTCTTCACACCCCGTCCGCTTGGACCGTTGCAGGACATCGCGCAGTCACTCGACCCCGGCGTGGCAGCCCTGCTCGATCAGGCGGCGGGGCCCGAACGGCTTTTTCCGGCGCTTTTGAGTGCGCTTCAGCATGCGGAACGCACGACCGTGCTCCTCTTCGAGGATGTGCACTGGGCCGACAACGCGACGCTCGATCTTGTAAAGTACCTTGGTCGCCGGATCTCCCTGCTTCGCACGATGCTGGTGCTTAGCGCGCGAAGCGATGAACTGAGTGCCGAACATCCTCTGTCCTATGTGCTCGGCGATCTGCCATCACCATCGGTGACCCGCATCACGCTGGAGCCGCTTTCGCCTGGAGCAGTTACAGTTTGGGCCGAGCGCTCAGGGCGTGCTGCTGCCGACCTCTATCGCATTACGGAGGGCAACCCCTTTTTCATCTCCGAGCTTTTGGCGAGCAGCGAGATAGAGCCGGGGGAAATTCCTGATTCTATACGCGACGCGGTATGGGCACGGCTTGCGCGCCTGGCTGCCGGCGAGCGCGAGGTGCTGGAGATGATGAGCATCGTGCCGGGGAGTGCCGAACCGTGGCTGATCCGAGCCCTCGTCGGAGTCGAGGCCGACGCCCTTGTGGACCAGTGCGTGGCCCGAGGATTGCTTCGGCGAGACGCTCAGGGAGCCTTGACCTTCCGCCATGAACTGGCGAGGCAGGCGACGCTTGACCGGCTTTCACCAAGCCTTCAGCGTTCATTTCATGCAAAGGTCGAGGCTGCGATATCGCAGCTTCCCGCAGCGCAGACAACTGCCACGCTTTCACGCCGCGTTCACCACGCCGCCGGAGCCGACGACGGCATACGCGTTCTTGAACTCGCGCCGCAAGCTGCTGCACAAGCCGCACGTTTGGGCGCGCATCGGGAAGCCGCCTCATATCTAGCAACCGCGCTGAAATATGTTGCGCAGACCACACCTCCCATTGCAGCCCAACTTTACGAGGACTGGGCATACGAGGCCGGATTGGCGCTGCTCGTCTATGACACGATCATCGAGGCCCGGCACCGCGCGATCGCAATCTGGCGAGAACTTGGACGCATCGACAAAGTCGCCCACAATTTGCGCTGGCTTTCACGCCTGCACTGGCGCCGCGGCGAGGGCGAGCAAGCGGAGCATTTCGCCAACGAGGCGGTGCGCGAAGTAGAAAACCTGCCGCCCGGGCCGGAACTAGCGATGGCCTACAGCACGCGTTCCCAGCTGCATATGCTGCACTATCGCTTCGATGATGCGATCGACTGGGGCTTGCGCGCTATCTCGCTGGCCGACCAGTTGGGCGAGGTCGAAACGCGCATCCATGCCCTGAACAATGTCGGCACTGCGCTTCTCTTCACCGATCGCCCGGGCGGTCGCGAGCGGATGGAGGAGAGCTTGAGGCTTGCGCTCGAGCACGGATTTCATGACCACGCATCGCGAGCTTATACGAATTTTGCTGAATACGCGGTGGTGTTCAAGGATTTTGCCCTGGCCGAGCGACTGCTTGCCGAAGGCATCGCGTTCTGCACAAGGCACGATCTCAATTCGGCGGCCCAATATCTGCTTGGCCGGCAAGCGGAGTTACGCATGGAGCAGGGCCGTTTTCGCGAGGCATCGACTATCAGTCGAGGCGTAATGAGCTTGGAACGGTTACCGGTAGTCATGCACCTGCCGGCCCTGACGGTACTGGGCAGAGTCCTCGTGCGATTGGGCGATCCTGACGGTTCGGCGCTCCTGCAGCAGGCACTTCAGGAGGGATTGCCGACCGGGGAACCTCAGCGGATCGTACCGGTCCGCCTGGCGCTGACGGAGGCTGCCTGGCTTACAGACGATATCTGCACGAGCCATGAGCAACTAACAGCGCTTGCCGCGATGGATCTCGACAACTTCCGACCTTGGGACATCGGTGAATTGGCGGTCTGGTGGAAGCGATGCGCGATGTCGGTGCAGCTGCCCCCCTCGAAACCGCGGATTCCCCAGCCGCGATCTGCCGAGCTCCGAGGCGATCCGTTAACCGCTGCGATGGAATGGACACGCTTGGATCTTCCGTATGAGGCAGCGCTCTCTTTAACGCAGGTACGCGGAGCCGATGCTGGGACAGCGTTGGCTCGCGCCGTGACGATGTTTGAGGCAATCGAGGCCCGTCCCGCCGCGGTGCTGGCCCGAAAGCTGGCACGGCAACTGGATGTCGCGGAGCAGTTGCCGAAAATGCGCCGGGGGCCGTATGCGGCCTCCCGCCATCACCCGCTTGGTTTGACACAGCACGAACAACAGGTGCTCGCCTTGATCGCCGAGGGAAAGAGCAACAAGGAAGTCGCGCGCAGCTTGTCGCGCTCGCCGCGCACAATCGAGCACCAGGTTTCCGCCGTGCTCAGTAAATTCAACGCCGCCAATCGTATGGAAGTCTTGCTGCGCCTGCGTGGCGAACCGTGGCTCTTGTCGACTGCCAACGCGCACCAAGCCCACGAAAATTAGGGGCTGGCCGCCAAAATATGGGTAAGCGTACCGATGTGGGCGGATAGCGCCGCGCGTACGCTGGATAAGCTGTAATGAATCGAACTCGCTGATCCAACGGGGTTTAGCTCCGAAGGAGGACTGGCGATGGCCAGATGTTTTGCCTCATTCGCGATTGCCTTGCTCTCCGCAACTGCTGTCACCGCGGCGTCGGAGGTATCTCCTGGAAACGGATACAGCATTCAACTAGGCAGCGTTGATGGAGGTGTCTATTACACCGTCGAGCCAGACGGCTACCGGGTCGTTGCGACCCTGGCTTCCGGGGCTGATGCGCAGCCGATCCGCTTCGCCTCCACGCTCCAGCCGGGGCAGCGCATAGTGATCTCCGTGCCTCAAGCTGTCGGCCAGCCGTCAATCGATTTCGAGATCGTGCGGGATGGCGATGCGGTCCGCGTGAGCGACCTTCTGCCCGTGTCCGATCTCGTTGACGAAGTATTGGTCTTGGAGCCACTCAATCCATAAGGGTTCACAGGATTTGGCGAAGTGGCGTGACAAAGCTCATATCGACTGTCGGCGTACGGCAATATCCTACGGAGCAGTTCAAAGGGGGGTGATGCTCGCGGCCCTGGTACTCGTTTGCTCAGTTTCGGTCACGCCTGATCCGCGGGACTGCACTGCCGAGAATGCCAGGGCCGTGATGCATGTGCCCGCCGAATTCGCAAGTCTGGCTACGTGCTTGATGAACGAGGTTGGGGGCCCTGCCCCAATCAATTTGCTCTGCAGTGTACCGTCGCGGACAATCTGACCTTCCCCTGTCGCCGTTTCCACCCCTTTCCAGACCTTCCTCGCGGACACAAAAGGTCGCGGTTGGGTCAAACCTGCGCCTTGGACCTAGGTCGTGCTAGTGCCATCCTGCAGACATTCCTGGCTGCCCGCTGAACTAGCGCTTATCATAAGAAAAACGGTCGTCAGGGCCCCTAAACACATTTCGTCGCAGTTCATTCGGGCAGACCGGCCTTTCGCAACGCTATGCCAAGCGTTGACATCAACTCCGGACGAAACAGGTCCATCCGTACGAATCCACTGACCGTAAAGCCTGGAGCGATTTCCAGGAGCTGCTGCGCCGCCGCCCGCGCCGCAGCAAGGTTGCCAAGATTGACTTGGCTTGCCACCAAATATGCATGGGACACACTAAAGTTCGGGTTCGCCTGGATTGCCAGCGTCGAATGGTTGACGGCGTCTGCAAAGCGGTCGGTAAACAGATAGGCGAGGGCAAGCGCACAGTAGGGATGATAGTTCAAAGGATCGAACGGACTGAGCCGCAGCGCCTTCATGGCGTGTCGATTGCTCGTTCATGCCGTTCGCTATGCGCGTTCGCCAAGGCACTGAAATCGAATGCCAAAGCCGAATTGCTGTTCAACTTTAACGCCCTGTCCAGGACACCGATCGCGCCTTCGTAGTCACGTGTGATGTTGGCGTGGACGAAAGCCCCCATACTTAGTGCTTGCGCGTCGCTCGCATCAATGCTGAGTGCAATGTGGGCATGCTCCAGGGCGGCAGTCCTGTCCTCGGGATGAAAGCCGCCACGAAAGAAACGCTGCTCATGACCCCCAGGCAGCATATCCGTGTGCAGCCGCGTAGTTCGGGTCGAGACTCATCGCCTCCCTCAAGAGACGCAATGCTTCGTCGGTGGCGGCCGGCGTGTTCGCATGGGCATAAGGCATGGCGCGGAGATAGAGGTCATAAGCGTTGAGGCTGTCGGGCCGCTTGCGGCGCGCCCTCTCGATCTCGGCGCCCATGTGTGGACTTCGCTGCCGTCGCAGCAAATGTCGCGTTTCCGATCCTTCTCGGACCTTCGCCCGATGAGAAGCGCAGGCAAGCTTAGGCCAAGTCCGCTGCTACTTGGGGCGGGGGCCGCGCCTGTCTTCGCCGACATCCAACGTCTCATCGAGCGAGAAGCGGTTCGAGCTATCTTCTCGATACGACATTCAGCCACCGTTCCGCCGTCCACCAAGACGCCAGTGCCACCTCTGCCGAGACCGTCTCCGCCATAATGTGAACGAGAAAAGGGGCTGTCGGTCAGCTAATGCCCCGCAAGCGGTTGGACACCTGCTCAATCATATTTCGCGCTACAAGAACTTCCAGTCGAAGTAGCGTGGGAACACGAACACCAATTTTCTGACAATGCAGTAGCGTCTCAAGCAGATATTCTGCGTTTGGTCCATTAGGCCCGCATGCTGTTGCTATATGACTAGCAATGAGGCTTTCCTCGAGGCGACCGGCATAGCGATAGCTTTTTTGATCAGCTACGAAGGTGATTGCCTCTAATGCTTTGCCTTCAACCTGCACTCTGACCCATTGAGGCCGGTAGCCTTTGCCGATCATTTCTCGCTCCCAGACTTTGGCCAGCTTCAGGGAAACATCAGGAGGGGCAATCTTGAAGACCATGCCAACACACGAACCGCCACGATCCAAGGCCATCATGAGGCCGGGCTTTGACTTTGAACCACGGAATCGCCACTGCCATAGACAGAAGCGACGATGCCACCCGAGCAGGCGGGCTGTCCGTCGTTCCGCGAATTCCATCGCCGGATTCCACATGAGAGAGCCATAGCCGAACAACCAAACATCTTCTGTCGGTCCAACATCGGCTAAGGTCGCAGTGCGCGAAGCAGTTATTTCGTCAGGACTAAGAAAGGACATAATTCCTCCTTCGTCAGTCCGTTCCTCTGAAAACATGCTTGCAATGAGTTCTCTTGTAAGGCGCTCCTCCATAGTGATACCGTATCAGGGCAGGCTCACCCTCGGAACCCTGCCGCGCCAGCTCAATCCGAGGGGGGATCACAAATGTCAAAGATCAGCGGCGGTTGTCTCTGCGGTTCTGTCCGTTATACGTCAGATGCCGAGCCGGCCTTGGTGGCGGTTTGCCATTGCGCCAACTGCCAGAAGAATACGGGTTCGGCGTTTTCTCTTAACCTTGCCTTACCTACGGAATCGGTGATTATCACCGGTGACAGTCTTGCAACCTACGAAGACCGCGGCGGCGCAAGTGGCAATCCTTTCTATCGGAGGTTCTGCTCGCGCTGCGGTTCTCCGATTTCAGGAAGCGGCAACGCCTATTCGGGTTTAACCTTCATCAAGGCAGGGACACTAGACGATCCATCTTGGGTGAAGCCCGACGTGCACATGTGGTGTTCCGACAAGCAGCCTTGGTTCGCAATCGAGGAAGGTGTCGCGCAGAAGCCCGGCAATCCTGGATGACCGGAACCCCGCCTGCTCGCACGGAAACGCTAACTCGCGGAATTTAGGACTTTGGTCGAGAGCTCGGAAGGCCGAACTCGGGATCTAGTGGCGCTTCGTGATACGGGTGCCGTAGGCCGTGTCATTCTGGCAGCCCGGCTTTGCGCATGCCATCTAACACATGGTCGGCATCCGCCGGATTCTTGTAAAACAGCTTGACAGCCGAAAGACGGAAATCGGGCTTTAGCCGCAGAGCTTCAAGGGCCTGTGCTTGGGCTTCGTCAAGTCGCCCTAACTGCGCATAGCAGGCTGCCATTCGAGCAGAATACCAGTACTGCTTCCTACCCACTATCCGCCGGTTGGCTTCTAACGCTTCTTCGTAATGATGCGCTGCATAGGTGGCGATCGCCAAATCATCCCAATACGATTCGGGATGAAATGGGTTTAGGCTCATGGCTTGGCGGATCAGCGCAATTCCCTCGTCGGCGCGGCCCCCGGATGTGGCAAGAGCAAGGCCCATTCGCGCGATGCCATTCGCGTCATTGGGATTGAGCGCGACGGCACGTTCGAAGTGAGAGAGTGCCAGATCGAACTCGCCGCGGTGGTGATAGGCAATCGCGAGGAACCGGTGACATCGGCCCTCCTCTGGATCAAGCTTAACTGCCGTCAGAGCAGTTTCAAGGGCTCGATCCTTGACCGCGATAGGTGCATCGCCATAACCGTGCTCAACCAAGAGCGCCAACGCGAGATAGGCGTGAGCGAGTGCATAGTGAGAGTCGAGTGAAACGGCACTCTCGAACAGTTCCCGGGCGCGCCGGTTGTCTTCTGTGACATAGGAAGGCCGTAGAAGATTTATTCCTCGGAGTAACGTATCATAAGCTGCCAAATTTTCGGTGCGCTGGCGTACCGCGTCCTTGATTTCTGCGTCCTCCAGCCGTCCGACGACGGTCGCCACGATAGTTCGCGTGACCTCGTCTTGAACGTCAAAAAGCTCTTCTAAATTTCGGTCGTATCGCTCGCTCCATAGGTGATTGCCGGATAAAGCATCAATCAGCTGTGCCGTAATGCGGACGCGCGTGCCCATCTTTCGGACACTACCCTCGACCACATACTGCGCGCCGAGTTCACTCCCTATCCGCCGCACATCAACCGCTTTGCCCCGATACTGGAACGACGAATTCCGGGCAATCACGGACAAGGATCGGAACCGTGAAATCTCCGTAATGATGTCCTCGGTGATCCCGTCCGAAAAATACTCCTGCTCCGGGTCGCCGCTCATGTTATTGAATGGCAGTACAGCAACCGTTGTTTTGTTGAGCGACCCAGGCTGAATCAACAACGGAAGGGCAGGTTGAGTCACCGGCGCGGGTCGCAAGTTCACGCGAAAGCAGGCGATCGGCTCTGCAATGTTCTTCATCCGCTGCTCGCCCATCAATTCGAAGCAAAAGGCCAGCTTCTTCTCGACCTCCTTTGATACCTTTCCTGAAACGCAGATACCGCCAGGGTCAGCTAGCTGTTGCAGTCGCGCTGCTACATTCACGCCCTCCCCGTAGCGATCGTCGCCTTCGACAATCACTTCTCCCAGATTGATGCCGATACGGACTTCGATGCGTTTGGTTTCTGGAGCACTCTCGTTGCGCTCGATCATACCGCGTTGGAGAGTAACTGCGCATTCGACAGCATCGACAACACTTCCGAATTCCGCCAACAGCCCGTCGCCCATCAGCTTAAAGATACGCCCATGGTGCTTCTTTATCTCAGGCTCAAACAGCTCTTTTCGCCCAGCCTTTAGCCGGTCGAAAGTGCCCTCTTCGTCCGTTTCCATATGGGCCGAGTACCCCACGACGTCCGCGGCCAGGATGGCTGCAAGTTTGCGTTCCATTGCAATTTCCATGGTGCCGAACCGTTGCCCGGCATGCTGGAGCAGACGGCGCTCGGGCTCTGAGGTCATCATCCAAGCGTATATCACAGGTGAAACTGGCGGACTAATCCATGGCCAGACGAATGTCTCTCGATCAGCCCCTCCTGCGGAAGTCGGTGAGTGCGTCGCGCGAGCGCACCATAGATGGCGTTGACGACAGCCTCTGGTCTTCCTCTTCGCTATGGCCGTCTCATCCGCAGGCTTTCTTTGTGGATGGGCGAGCGATCGTCCCGTTCATGCCCCTTTGAGACGTTCAAGGAGCTCGAAGCCAACGACCGCATTGGGTCATTTTTTCGCGTTCGGTAACGTCGCGATTGTGCAATTTGGCGAGAACACCATGATGTCAGAAAGGGTTTATCGGACGCCATAGGGTTACCTATTTGGTCGAGGGACTCGCCTCGTCTGGCGGGAGAGGATTCCTTCGCGTCAGATCCGCTTCACCGCCAGCCGTACGCCAGTGTCGGGGCGGACAGTCATGGACATGGTCGGCGTCGGCAAGGAATTTGGCCCCAGGACACGTCCGTGTGTTCGAGCCCTTACGCAGGACGATGAGGAACTGTTTGATGTCCATCAGTCTGTCCCTTAACTGCGGCCTGCGCCTGATCGGGCTTCGTCTCGGGCTTTGCCTTCGCCGGCGCGGGCTTCGACTGCTCCTCCTTCCAGTTGCCATTGCGACGCCAGACCACGATCCAGCCCTTTGCCGATCCTTCCCTGATGCCAAAGCGACCGCCTTTTTCAGTGCTGCCGCCTTCCGCTACGAGCCGACATTCGGGTGAAGTCCGAAAACGCGACCGACGGCGAATGGTACTGGCATGAGAACCGGCGGCGACGGGTTGTCACCGAGGGAGTGATTGCTACATGCATCGTTGGTCCGCAGAGGAGCGTCGCAGCTCTTGGTGAAGCCGCTCTCAAGCCACGCCAACGACCGCCCGGCGGCGCGCGCCGGCTGGCCAGAATGGATAGCCGTCGGAGCAACGTCCGGCCTGCGGATCAGCTTCTTCGGACGGAAGGGAGCATGCGAGCTCCCGGAACGGCTTAGAAGCGCCAACTCCAGACGCTCGCGCAGAGTTCGTCGGACTTGGTGATTCCAAGACCTTCAGGCCAACAGAACAATGACTTGTCGCTCTCTGTTCACTCCTAGCGCCGGACAGTCAAAGGCGGATTCCAGTTCTGCCGTGACCTGGGCGGGGAGCGACGCCGACGATGACCGGATGAAACGGAGTCTTGTCGCCGCCAGCGCTTCCGGATTGCGCGCGGCGCGCGCCAGGATCGCCTGGTGCATCGTGGGGACCGCCGTATACCAAGTGGGTCGCGCATCGCAAAGCCATTGGAAAAAGCGAAGCGCGCTGAAGCCCGGTGTGCAGAACACGCTGCCGCCAGCCGCGAATGACGATAGCACGGCGCAGCGCGCCATGGGTGAGCGCGTCTCTTTCGGGTGCGGAAATAGCCGGCGCGTCATCCGCACCGGCGGCAATTTGCTCAACGATTGACGTCATCTCAGACAACGCGGACCTCGAGATCGCCAATGCCATCCACGTGTCCCCTGAGAATATCACCGCGGTTGACGGCGCCAACACCGGCCGGTGTTCCCGACAGGATGACGTCTCCTGGCATCAGAGTGAAGAGGCCAGACAGATAGCTGATCATTTCAGGCACCTTCCAGATCATCTGGTTGAGATCGCCAGTCTGTTTGCGAACGCCATTGACATCCAACCAGATCGCACCTTCGGCCGGATGGCCGATCGAACTTGCCGGAAGCAGCGGAGTACATGGCGCTGAAGCCTCGAAGGCCTTGCCGACCTCCCATGGGCGGCCCATGTCTTTGGCTTTTCCCTGTAGATCTCGCCTCGTCATGTCAAGACCGACACCATAACCGTAAACACAATCCAGCGCTTTCTCGACGGGAATATCGATGCCCCCGCTCTTGAGCGCCACGATCATTTCGATCTCGTGGTGAACATCGTTCGAGGCGGGCGGATAGGGAAACGTGCCGCTGAAGTCGAGGTTGTCGGGATTCTTCTGGAAGAAAAAGGGCGGCTCCCGATTGGGATCGTGTCCCATCTCGACCGCATGGGCGGCGTAGTTTCGGCCGACGCAATAGACCCTGTGTACCGGAAACGATTTGTCGGAGCCCACCACCGGGATGGCCGGGATCATGGTCGGTTCGATGACGTAGGTTGTGGCCGCGCCCTGCATGTTCATTATCTTGCTCCTGCGTAATATTCGACTTTGGCTTCGGCCTGTTCGATCAATTCGGCGATCAACAGCGCGAAGGCGAAAAGGATGATGGTCAGCGCCCAGAATTCGGCCATGCGGAAGCTTCTTGAGAAGGTCTCGAAGAGCGCGCCATAGCCGACAATCGCCACAAGCAATTGGCCGATGACGACGCCTTTGACACCGCGAATGAGGCCTAGGCGGATGCCTGCGAGGATTTCGGGAAGTGCCGCCCACAGGATGATCTTGGCATAGAGCGCACGGCGAGACGCGCCGTAGGATCGCGCCATTTCGATAAGCGATAACGAGATGTGCCGGACGCCAGCACGCGTGTCGAGCACGATGATCCAGATCGCAAACAGGAACACCGCCGCAACGATCGTCTTTTCGCCGAATCCGAACAGGATCATCAGCACAGGAACGATCGCGGAGAGCGGGGCGCTGGAAAAGATATTCACCCACATGCCGAGCAGGTCATCGGCGATCTTGAATCGACCCATGAGAATTCCGAGCGGGATGCCGATCACGATCGACAAAGCCATGCCGATGGTGAAGGCGCGGAGCGTGCTAATGGTCGCACTTTGCCAGGACGGCGTCTGCACGAGACCGACGGCGGCGGCCAGCACCTCGCTGAACGGCGGCAGGAGGAAGATAAAATTCATACGGCCGACGATTTCCCAAACGACGCACCAGACAAGGAGTGATGCCATCATAGGCACGCGATAGCCGAAAAGCGTCATTGCCGATCACTCCACATACTGCTTCAGCGCTTGCCATATCTCGTCGACAGTATCGAGATAGTGCTTGTCGCGGTGGATGCGCTCCGGATCACCCGAGCGGTCGATGTCCGGTTCGATGATCTGGGAAACCCTGCCAGGTCTTGGCGACAACAGAACAATACGATCGGAAATGTAGACCGCCTCCTCGATGGAGTGCGTGACGAAAATGAAGGTCTTGTTCTGATTGGTGCGCAACCGGATCAGGTCCTCCTGAAATTTCCGCCGGTTTTGCTCGTCAACCGCCGAGAATGGTTCGTCCAGGAGGAGCACGTCCGCGTCCACAGACAGCGCCCGCGCCAATCCGACACGCTGACGCATGCCGCCTGAAAGCTCGTGAGGATATTTGTCCTCGAAACCCGAAAGACCGACTTCCGCAATGAAATGACGGGCGATGTCCTCGCGTTCAGTCTTGTTGGTTCCGCGTAATTCGAGCCCAAAGGCAACGTTCCGCATCACGGTCGCCCAAGGCATCAGCGCGAAATCCTGGAACACGAATGCGCGTTCGGGTCCCGGCGCGACCACGAATTTTCCATTGACAGCGACGGTGCCGGCATCGGCTTCTATCAATCCGGCGATGATCTTCAGCAGCGTCGTCTTTCCGCAACCGCTGGGCCCCAGAAGGCTCGTCAGCTTGCCCTTCGGAAAGTCGAGATCGATGCCACGCAATGCTTCGACATTGGTGTAGCTCTTTGAAATTCCGCGCACCTCTACGATTGAATCCACTGGCGTGGGAACTGGTGACGGCCCATTTCGCAATACGGCGGCGCGCATCTCAGGCTCCTCTTTTCTCAGGCCTGAAAACACGAACCTCAACCCACTGGAGAAAAACCAGCGTCAGGGTCGAAAGGGCGATAATCGAGGCTATTGTTGCATACATCTCGGCGTAGTCGGCGCGCGAGCGGTGAAACGTGATGAGATCGCCGATACCGGTCGGGGTGATCAGCAGTTCAGCAAGTACGACGCCGACGAAGCCTGCCGCAACACCGAGGCGCAAACCTGCAAAAATGACCGGGCTGGCGTCCGGAAGAATGATCTTGGCAACCGTCTGCCAACGTGTGCCGAGAAATGACCGACACATGACGAGCAGCGATTCATTGACGTTGCGCACTGCCTTGTAGGTGTTGAGCACGATAACCGGCAGAGCCAGGATCATCACCGCGAGCGTCTTGGCTGTCATGCCAATGCCATACATGAACGTGACCATCGGGATGAAGGCGGCGACGGGTGCCGCCTGAAGCACGATGAACATCGGGATCAGCAACCATTCCCCGGTGCGCCACAAACCGCAAAGCGTTCCAAGACCGACGCCGAGAAAAGTCGAGAGCAAAACCCCGAGCAACAGCGGCTGCAGGGTCGAAAGGTAGGCACTTGGCAAACTTCCGTCCCCTATCATTCCGAAGAATGCGACCATGGTTTCGGAAAAGGTCGGGAAAGCGAAACTCACCGGAACGCGCCCGGCTATCTCCCAGACCGTCGCGAAAAGGACGATCGACACGATGCGGAGCAGAACTGGCCGGTCCCAAGCTCCCGCAGTCCCGCTGCGTCCGGAAATGGGAGCGTAGCCAACGGCCTCGCTCTCAGTTCTGATACCTGTGACCATCACGATCGCCTATTTCTTGCCAAGCTTGGCGATGGCACGATCGACCGCGCTGAGGTCCCAGAAGTCTTCGACCTTGAGGGTCGCGGGTTCGCCTTCGATCTGGCCGGCTGTGCTGAAGAACTCGAAGTCGGCCGCGACCGCCTCGGCTCCGCCGCCGTTCAGCGCCAGGCTGCCAGCTTCCGCTGTCTCCTTGTAGTATGCCGCAATTTCGGCGTCGGCGTCCGAACCAAGATCCGGCAGCAACTTGTACTTGTTGCGCAACTCCACCGCGACGGCAGGGTTTTCGGTAATCTCACGACCGGTTTTCATCAATTCCTCGACCAGAATATCGACGTCCGCCGTGTTGTTCTTGAGGTATTCGGCCGTTGCGAACACCGTTTCATCCGATGCGCTGACATTTTCCACGGGGAGCACGACAAACTTGCCAGGTGCTTCCGTTTCGAGCGCCCGTCGGTTGGCGGCATCAACGATCGACGCCTTCAGCGTTCCCTGTATCAGCGCGTTGCGCCGGACTTCCGAGCCGGGGACATAGCTGACGGTGCCGTACTTGATGCCGTTGTTCTTGGCCATCAGCATCATGACCGCCTCGGTGCCGGAACCGCGCCCCTGGACGGCGATGTCCTGTCCGTCGAGGTCTTTCCAGGTCTTGTAGAATTCGCCGTTGACGACAGGGAAGAAACGCTGTGTTGAAATCTGCGCGAACATGCGCATCGGCACGCCGACTTTTTGGATCAGCGTATAGGGCGCGCCGATGCCGACATCGGCCTGGCCGCCGACGATCGCCTGAGTCGCCAGATCCTCGTCATTGAGAATGATAAGTTCGACGTTCACGCCGCGCTCTTTGGCGCGCTCGATCGCGGCCAGCGTCTGGACGGATTCGATGCCGGGCAAATCGCCGAAAGCGATCCGCATGTCGCCGGCATTTGCGGCGCCAAGCGGCATCGCGCTTCCCGTGACAGCGGCAAACGCAGCGGCAAGAATGGTTCGTCTGGATAGGATTGTCATTATTGTTTCCTCCCATTTCTTGTAACCAATAATCTGATTGGTTAGCGATCGTGGCTAGATTGGTCAAGCGAAAATAGCCCTTCTTGTGGGGATCTTCGCTGCAATACCAGACAGTTGACTGGGACATACAATCGTTTTAACACCAGCATCGGGAATCAATTTACGCAGATTGGTTAAGCTGATGGACGATGCAGGAAACGGTGGCCACGCTGCATTGGTGCAGCTTCAGGCCTATCTCTCGCAAATGGACCTCAGCGGCGAAAGCCGGTTGCCGGCGGAGCGTGAGCTTTGTGAAAGTCTGGGTGTGTCGCGCGGCGATCTGCGCAAGGCCCTGGCCGTACTCGAGAAGGACGGCCGCATCTGGCGTCGCGTTGGCAAGGGCACGTTTGTGGGCAGCGGTCCGATTGAGGAGACTATTGGAATTTCCGAGATCGCGGGGCGGACAAGTCCCGCCGACGTTATGCGCGCTCGCCTGATCATAGAGCCGGAGATTGCGCGCGAAGCAGCGCTGCACGCCACGCTTTCGGATATCACAACGATGCGGCAATCATTGGTGCTGACCAGGGAAGCGGCTAGCTGGCGCCAGTATGAGAATGTCGACAATCTACTGCATAGGCAGATTGCACAGGCAAGCTGCAACAATGTGCTCTTGGGCCTGTTCGATGTGCTGAACGCCGTTCGCCGGACGGTTGTCTGGGGCCGGCTCCGTTCAGAAAGCGCGCGCCCTCCCGCCGATCATCACAGCTTCGCCGACCATGAACGGATTGTGGAAGCCATCGCCGAGCGCGATCTCGGCGGCGCTGCGACAGCGATGCGCCTGCACCTGCAGGAGGTCGAGCGTCGCCTGATACCGATCCGCGAGGCTGCCGAATAGCCCGGCTTTCGGGCTGGAGCGAATGACTGCACTTCATTCGATCCGGACCTTGCGTTAACCGATTTCCGTAGCGGGCACGAGTTCTGCGCCTTCTTGGCTCGACCTGAGTCCTTCTAACCCGTGCTTCGGTGATTGAGACCTTTATGGTAGTGACCTGCCTGAACTTCACTCAGTGGCGGTCGTGGCCTTGGCCGCCAAGTTACCTCCACTCCCAATATGGTCGACGCAAGGATGGTGGGTCACTATTGTCTCAACTCGGTCCGGCAAAGGACAAGAGTGGAGCAAGAAAGGTCGCTACGATGGTCAACGCGCACTACTCGGGCGTGATCGAGGACTAACTTCAATGACCCAGTGGGGCCGCAATGCCAAGCTCCCATCTAAGCCCGGGTTTGCGGATAGGGGTCGCGCCTTACGTTTGGGGAGCGGCCACTCTCCTCGGGCTTTGTCGGTGTTCCGCTCCATATAGGAAAAGGAGAGCATCCATGACCCTGCCAAACATTGTTTCGCGTGAGAAATGGCTCGTCGCGCGCAAGGCGCTTCTCGCGAAGGAAAAGGAAATGACCCGGGCGCGCGACGCGCTCAATGTCGAGCGCCGCATGCTGCCGATGGTCCGGATCGAGAAAGACTATGTCTTCGAGGGCCCGGATAGCAAAGCCAGCCTCCTCGACCTTTTCGAGGGGCGCCGCCAATTGATCCTAGGCCATTTCATGTTCGATCCGCGTTGGGAGAATGGCTGCCCGAGTTGTTCCGCCGGCGCTGATGAAGTATCCGACGGTTTGCTTCGGCACCTTCACATCCGCGACACCACCTACGCTGCGGTTTCGCGCGCGCCGATCGCCAAGATCGAGGCATACAAGGCAAAGAAAGGCTGGACCTTCCCCTGGTATTCCTCGTTCGGCAGCGACTTCAACTACGACTTTCATGTCACGATCGATGAGAACCGCATGCCGGCGGAGTATAATTACCGCAGCAAAGAGGAACACGAGAAGGCAGGCACTGGTTACTATTTCGAGGGTGAGCAGCCCATCGAAGAGCCCGGCACTAGCCTCTTCCTGCGTGACGGCGACCACGTCTTTCACACCTATTCGACATTCGGGCGCGGCGCGGAGATGTTCGGCGGGTCCTACTACTGGCTCGACCTCACCGCGCTCGGACGGCAGGAGGATTGGGAAGAGCCCAAAGGTCGAGCCGACAAGGAGCGTCCTGCAGCGCCCAACTTCGCAGCCTGAAGCCTCTCCAGCCGGCTTGGACGATTATCCACAATAATGCGCGGCAAGAAGTCAGCATGCCTGTAGCGGTTTCCAAAGGACTGTATGTCGCTTTTTTCAAATGGCCGAGGTCGCCGTGACGAGGAGGCTATTCGCCGAGACCTGCGACTGATCGCCGAACTGCGGCCGCCGCCTGATCCTGCGCCAGCATAAACAGGCCGGCGGCATGAGTTCCAGCGGAAACCATACGGCGAAATTCGGGCTTGCCGATGCCAATCCCTGGCGTCAATCTTGCCCCGAAGAGCCGCTCATCCGGCGGATGTCGGTTGGAGCCGCGCCAAGCCGCACAGGCTGCGAGGTATGGCCTTCCGGATCGATGACAAGGTCAAGCTCGTGCGTGAAGAAATGGCCGTTGCGATCGGCATGCCGATGTTGATGATCGTGGCCCGGGCGAGATCCTCTTCGAGAATCGAAAAAGACCTAATGACGAGCCCGGCCTTTCAATGTGTGGAGCGCTTCGTCGATGAGCACCAAGGGTGGCTTGTGCAGGGCAAGTCGCGCAAACGCGCTCGGAGCCGTTCGTTTGCGGGAGTTTTTGCGACCTTCCTGCTTGCGTGCCCCGGCATACCTACCTCGTTCGGACGAGATATTGCCCGCGCCGGCCTTGTGCTGGTTGTCGCGGGCGCCGCAGTTGCCGGCGCCGCCGCTGCCGAAAGCCGGGTTTTTGACACCAAGGCCGTCCGCGTTCAAGCGGACATCATCACCACCGATCTGGAACATCCCTGGGGCCTCGATTTCCTGCCTGGCGGCGACGCCATCGTAAGTGAGCGTTCTGGGCGCCTGCGGGTCCTGTCGCATGGTCGGCTTTCGCCGCCGGTGGAAGGCGTGCCGGAGGTCGCCGAAATCGGTCAGGGAGGAATGCTCGACGTCGCCGCCTCACCCGATTTTGCCAGTTCCAATCTGATTTTCTTCAGCTTTGCCGAGCCCGGGGACGGCGGCGCCGGCACAGCGATTGCCCGTGCGAGACTTGTCCGTGGCGCGGAAACCCCACGCCTGGAGGATCTGAAGATCGTCTTCTCGATGGCAATGAAGACGCGGGCCGGGCGGCATTTTGGCTCACGCCTCGTCTTTGCGCCGGACGGCACGCTTTTCTTCACCATCGGCGATCGCGGCAAGGGTGCGCGCGCCCAGGACATGAAAGATCATGCTGGCACTGTTCTGCGCATCAATACGGACGGTTCTGTCCCGGCTGACAATCCATCGCCCGACGGTTCGCGAAATCTGCCGGAAATCTGGTCCAAGGGTCATCGAAATCCGCAAGGCGCGGCCTTCGATCCACTTCTGAGCGGTCTCCTCACGGCGGAACACGGGGACATGGGTGGCGATGAGATCAACAAGCCCGAAGCCGGCAAAAACTATGGCTGGCCCGTGATTTCATACGGTCTCCACTATTCAGGTGCGAAGATCGGCGTCGGTACCGCTGCGCCCGGTTACGAGCAACCACTCTACTACTGGGACCCGTCGATCGCACCGTCCGGGCTGGCGGTCTATCAGGGCAGGATGTTCCCGGAGTGGAACGGCGACCTCCTCGTCGGTGCGTTGAAGTTCAAGTTGTTGGCACGCCTCGATCGCGATCGCTCCGGCGCCATCACCGGCGAAGAACGCATGCTTCGAGGGCGAATTCGGCCGTATTCGCGACGTCAACGTCGCGCCGGACGGCTCGATCTGGCTGCTGACCGACGATGATCCCGGCTCGATCGTACGGCTTTCTCGTGCAGACTAAACTAAAACCCGGGCGGCATGAGTTCCATCGGAAACCAAGGGAGAGGTGTTATCCCACAACGGGCGGCACCGTCCCGGTGGCACCTGCGGCCGGCGACGCCGGATCGCGGGCCTGAGCCGCGCCGCCGACCCCTGCGGCGGCGAGCGCGGCCAGAACCAATGCAAGGGCGGTGCCACGGAGTTCGGCTCAATTGCTGTTGGTTGCGAACACTTTCATGGCAAATTCTTCCGAAGGGGTCACATTTTGCCTCAACGGCTGGAGTTCCTCAAGGAACTGAACAAGCATCAAGGCTGCGTCAGATCAGGCGGCTTAAGGGTTCAATTGAAAGGGCCGCCACCATTGAATTGTTGGGCACTACTGCCCGCTGTCCACTCGTGTTTCAAACACAAGCACATCAGACTTTCTCAGCGACAGCCAAATATCGCGGGCAGCGGTGGACAAAGCGCCGCATCTGACCCGCGCACGCAGCGGAATTTCTGATCCCTGTACCGCCAGATCGAGCAATTCGACCACGCCCAAATAGCGGCGCGACACGACCCGCGCGGGTATTTCTCCGGCACTCTCGCTGACATCGATTCCCGCCAGGCGAATAGCCACGGTCGCCATCGCGCCTTCGCCAAGGCCGGCCGCCTCGACCCGGCCCACCGGCGTATCAGCCATTCCGCCACAAACCCTCGCCTCGAACATGTTCAGTTCGGAGAAGAATCCGGCGGTAAACAGATCGACGGGCTGCTGGTAGAGTTCCTCCGCGCGGCCGACCTGCACCAGCCGCCCGTTTCTCAGCAGCGCGATGCGGTCGCCCATGCGCATTGCTTCTTCCGCATCATGGGTAACGACGATCGCGGTGGCCCGGCTGTGGCGCAACATGTCCAGCGTCTCCGCTCGCACCGAGTCTTTCAGCCGCGAATCGAGCCCGGAAAACGGCTCGTCCATCAACAGAACCGAAGGCCGTGGGGCAAGCGCACGGGCGAGCGCAACGCGCTGCTGCTCGCCGCCGGACAACACGTGAGGAAATGAGCCTGCATAGTGTTCGAGACCTACTCGGGAAAGCGCAATCATGGCTTCGCGCCGGGCCTCGTCGCGCGAAAGTGCTGTCAGGCCGAAACGGACATTGTCTAGGATGTTCAAATGCGGAAACAGCGCGAAATCTTGGAAAACCAAGCCGATTGACCGCCTTTCGGGCGGCAGGAAAACCGACGGGCCGGCTATCTCCCGGTCGTTCATCAGCACCCGGCCCCTGGTCTGGCTCTCGATACCCGCGGCGATCCTGAGCAGTGTGGTCTTGCCGGAGCCCGACGGTCCGAGCAGGCAAAGTACCTCCCCCGGTTCGGCCGAAAGCGAAATGTCGCTCAGCGTCTCAGTATCGGGACCGAATGCGTGATTGATGTTTTCGAAAGACAGGCGAGCGGCAAAGGTGACGCCGGCGGTCACTCGCGATGCCGGATGCACTTCCTGCGTTACCACCGTTAAAACCTTCGGATTCCGGAATAGTGTGAGTTGGTATTCAGGTGATGCCGGCCTGCAAATGGCGGTCTTCTGCGCTTCCGGTACTCACGTACCCGAACGTACGCTGCGTGCCGGTTCTCGAAAACCGCCATTTTCGGCTCGGCCTGACCTGAATCTCGACACACCCTAGTTTTCCGGCTCCCGTCAATCATCCTCGACGCGAGGTGTCAACAGGCCAAGCTCCTCGAGGTCAATATCGGTCAAGGGGTCCTCGTCGTCGGTCAGCACTTCAGAGTCGGAGGGCGGCAGCGGCATGGAGAAGCTGGCCGGCATCCGGGCGGACAGCAGTCCTGCTCCCTTCAATTCCTCCATGCCCGGCAGGTCGCGGATTTCCTCAAGCTGGAAATGGTCGAGAAATTTGTCCGTGGTTCCGTAGGTCACGGGCCGCCCTGGCGTGCGGCGGCGCCCGCGCATCCTCACCCACGCAGTTTCCATAAGCGTATCAAGAGTGCCCTTCGATGTTTCAACCCCGCGGATGTCTTCGATTTCCGCCCGCGTCACCGGCTGATGGTAAGCGACGATCGCCAGCACCTCCAGCGCCGCGCGCGACAGCTTTTTCTGCTGTACCAAATCGCGGCTCATCAGGAAGCCGAGATCGCCCGCCGTGCGAAATGCCCAGCCATCGGCTATCCGGACAAGATTGACGCCGCGCTTCGCATAGATCTTTTGCAGTTCGGCCATGACGGCCGGCACATCGATGCCATCCGGCAGTCTTGCGTTCAGCTGCCGCTCGGCAACCGGCTCGGCACTTGCGAACACAATCGCCTCCGCCATGCGAACCGCCTCCGCCAGAAACAGTCGTGCGGCCGGGTTCTGGTCGCTGTCGCCTTTTCCTTCCATGACGAAAGGGATTACCGCCGCATTTCGGCTTTCACTCATGGGTCACCTCGATCGCTTGCGGCACTGGAATGCGGTTCCGCATATAGAGCGGCGCGAACGCCTGCTGTTGGCGGACTTCGATTCGGCCTTCCCTGACAAGCTCCAGGGTAGCCGCGAACGAACTGGCGATCGCAGTCGGGCGCTCGCTGGCGCTCGCCAGATACCGGAGCAGGAAACTGTCGAGGGCGGTCCAGTCTCGAAACTCACCGATCATGCGGATCAGGATGTCCCTCGCCTGGCTGAGCGACCATACGTCTCGCTTGGCAATGCGGACATTGGTAATTGCCTGCCGCTGTCGCTGCGCCGCATAGGCGGTCAACAGGTCGTACAAGCTCGCCGAATATTCATTGCGCTTCTCGACGATGACGAGTTCCGGCATGCCGCGCGCAAAGACGTCGCGGCCGAGCCGGTTCCGGTTGACGAGACGCGCCGCGGCATCCCGCATCGCCTCGAGCCGCTTCAAACGGAATTGCAGAACGGCCGCCAATTCCTCGCCGCTGTCGCCGTCCTCGCCCGGCTGCTTGGGGATCAGGAGCTTCGATTTAAGGTAGGCAAGCCACGCCGCCATCACGAGGTAGTCGGCGGCCAGTTCGAGCCGCAGTGCGCGGACACGTTCTATGAACTCAAGGTACTGCTCCGCGAGCGCCAGGATCGAGATGCGCGCCAAGTCGACCTTCTGGTGCCGCGCGAGATGAAGCAGGAGGTCGAGCGGGCCTTCGAAACCCGCAACATCGACGACGAGCGAAGGCTCGCTCACGCCGCGCGGTTCAACGCTTTCCGCCCAGAGACGGTCCATCGGCGTCTGCTTGCTGTCCGTGTTGTCGACCGTCTCAGTCACGTCCCTCTCAGTCCCTGAGGCCGGGCTGCTATGCAACCGCCTCGAAATATCCGGCGAACTCCGCGCGGATCCCGGTTTCGTCCTTCGCGTCTCCGGCCCCGATGCAGGCCAGGGCGCGTTCGGCGCGTTCGAGCGACTTTCCCGAAAGCGCCGTCGTGCGAGCCGCGATGCCCGCCATTTCCTCCATGACGCCGTTGCAGTGAAGGACCAGATCGCAGCCTGCTGCAAGGATCGACGCCGCTTTCGACGGGAAATCCCCAGAAAGTGCCTTCATCGAGGTGTCGTCACTAATCAACAGCCCGTCAAACCCGATTTCGCCGCGGATCACTTCCTCGATCACTTTCTTCGAGGTCGTCGCCGGATGCTTCGGGTCAACGGCATTGTAGACGACATGCGCGGTCATGGCAGCCGGCAAATGGCGGAGCGCTTTGAACGGCACGAAATCATGGGCGCGCAGCTCTTCGATGTGAGCGTCAACCCTCGCCAAATCAAAATGCGTGTCACAATTCGCGCGTCCATGGCCGGGAATGTGTTTCATGACCGGGAGCATTCCGCCGGCGATCAGACCTTCCGCGGCAGCGCGGCCAAGTTCGGTCACGCTGACCGGTTCGTTCCCATAGGCGCGCGAGCCGATCACGTCGTTGGCGCCGTCGACTGGCACGTCGAGCACCGGCAGACAGTCAGCACTGATGCCAAAGCGGGCCAGGTCGAATGCGTGCAGCCTTGCGAGCAGCCATGCCGCGCGAAGTCCTGCCTCGCGATCCTGCCTGTAGAGGGCGCCGATGGCTGCGCCTGCGGGGTAGTTCGGCGCGAGCGGGGGGCGCAGCCGCTGAACACGTCCACCCTCCTGGTCGATGAAGACCGGCGCCGACGGGCGTCCGACGCTGTCGCGCAGGGCGAGGATGAGATCCCTGATCTGATCCGGCTCACCGACATTGCGCGCAAAGAGGATGAAGCCCCACGGCCGCTCGTTTCGATAGAAACGGATTTCATGGTTGGTCAGCGTTTTCCCGGAGCAGCCCAGGATCATGGACTTCGATTCGTTCATGGCGGCAAGTCTAGATCATGATCCCGAAAAGTGTGTAGCGGTTTTCGGATAAGATCATGCGGAAGTCAAAGCGCTGATCCCGAAGAGTGCGTAGCGCGTCCCGAAGGACGCGCGGCACTAATGGAACTATTTCGACACGAAGCAATTGCCGCCGGCCGACTTGTAGCTCTCGCAAAGGGAAATCGCCTCGTTGCGCGAACCTGCGGGTAGGCGTACGCGCCAGAACGTTCCCTTGCCGGCGATGTCGGCCTTGACGATGTTCACCCCGCGATCGCCGATCACGCTAGCGTACCGGCGGGCGAGATCGTCATAGCTCGACTTTGCCGCCGCTTCGCTTGGCTGCGAAGCGATCTGAACCGACCAGCCCCCGACCGTGCTGGCAACGGCGGCAGCGGCCTCCGCGGATGCAACTTTCTGGGGCTTGACCTCGCCGACCACGTCCACCGGCTGGTCGGCCGGGCGCGACGGCGCGACCGGGCCGGTGGCCGGCATGTTCGCTGCCTCCTCTTGTGAGGCAGGCGCGGCCGTTACCGCGACCGCCGCCGGCTGCGAGGCATCGGGCGCGAGTTCAGCCGAGGCCATGCTCGGCGCAGAATCCGTCGGGACCGCGTCAGCTGGCTTCAGCGAAGCCGTGGCTTCCGGCGTGACAGCCGGATCGGACAGGTCTTGCGACGGATCGGCAGGCTCAAGCGCGGCAGCGTCCGTGCCAGCACGCGCCTCGGCGGCGGACGCAGGCGCGGTTCCTGACAGGACGGGCTCTTCGCTCGGAACCAACGTGCCATCGGCGCGGACAACCATCGTGCGAACGCGGCGCGGCGCAATCGCGACGAGCTGATCGTTCGATCCGGCCTCTTCGGCGCCGGCAGGAGCCACACGCTCCTCGCCTTTGGGCGCTGCCGCGATTTCGGCCGCAACGGGATCGTCCGCAAGGGCGGCTTCGTCGTCGGCGGCGAGCATCGCGGCTTCGCTGGCTTCCGTCTGCGATGCGGGCGGCTCTGCGCGGGCAGCCACATCGACCGGTTCCTCCTCACCGGTGATAAGCTTCTCCTGCGTCGGAGACGCTGCCTTGTCGGTGCCGTTCATTGTTTGAAAGACCTTGTTGTCCTGATTCGGCACGGTCGTGCCGCCAGGATTTACCGGCCGGACCTTGACGGGATCGCTATCGGCGCGGACCAGCGAGGGCGCATCGGACGCCCCTCCGGACGAAAAGGCGAAAGCTCCGACCCCACCGATCACGGCCAGGCCACCGACAACAGCCGCTATGACCAGACCGCGGCGGCTTGAGGGCCGATGCTCCGCCTCCTGGTACGAAGAGATCGCCATTTCCTCTCTGAGAGCAGGATCGTAGTCGAGATCCTCGTCATCCTCGGCACCATAGGCGCCGGGCAGGCGGTCGCGGCTGCTGAACTCCTGATGACGATAGGCAGTGCGATCGTCACTTGCGGCCGGATGCGTTGCCACCGGCGCGGATGCGATTGCCAACGTCGCCATGGCCGCACCACCGGCTTGTTCGCCAATCGCGGCCGGCCGAACGGATGTCGCGAACTCATGCTCGTAGTTTTCGCGGGGAACTTCCCGCACCGCTGAGCGGTACGGCTCGGAAGCCGGCGGAACCGGCGTGCCGACGGCCTGCTGGCCGAACGCACTGGCAAGCTCGGCTTCGAAATCGTCGAAATCCGGCGCGAATGGCATGTCGTCTTCGAATGCGACTTCCGGAATTTCCAGATCGTCCGCAAGCGCCACAGCCGCCTCCGGCACTTCCGTCGTTTCAATGTCCGGCACATTCGCGGGCGCACGGCTGCCGTAGGATTGATGTTGGTATTGGTACTCGGTTGTCCGCTCGGTTGTCCGCACTGTAGGGCTCTCGCTCGCTATGGGAGCATTGCTCCGCGCTGTATCCGCTTCACTCTTGCTGGCCGGTTCGGCGATCGGGTCCGGCAGATTGGTCGGCTGCGTGCCACGCAGCATGGAGGCAAGTATTGCGAAGGGGTCTTCATCCTCCTCGACCGGACCTTGTTCGGATACAGCCGCCTGTTCATCGATCGGATCGTCAACCGTCCTGATCGAATCGAATTCCATCGTTTCAGCGGTTGCCTCGTTGTCCGGCTCGCCGGCTTGGGCCGGCCGGGCTTCAATCCCCGCCTCCAGTTCCTCCTCGGCGAGAGGAACCCCGCTCAGCCGGTCATCCTGGGAAAGTCCAGATTTCAGCGTAGACATCCGATGCTGAACCGCCGTCGCCGTCTCCGTCGTAGCCCGACGGCTCGACAGGCTCTTCGGCAACCATTTCCGCGGCAATGCTCACGGCCTCGCCCGATGCGCTTCTTCCGAGCAAGGCGCCCAGCTCCACTTCGAGGTCATCGGCGTACTCAGTCGCGCGGGAGTTCGACGCGGCCTCATCCGCCTCGGATGCGGGCTCCGCATCGAAGTCCATGTCGACCGGCGCATCGGCATCGGCAAAATCACGCGCCGCACCAAGCCGAATGAGCGGCGCGTCGCCATCATAGGCATCGGCTGCGGTATCGATTCCCGTCTCGTCGCCTGACGCCTCAACCCCTTCGGCAAACGCCCTGCCATCCAGGGCTTCTTCGTGGATACCCTCGGCAGGGCCTGTCTCATCAACGAAAGCTGCGTGGTTCTCCGTCGGCAGTGCATCTCCCTTGAGCGGTAGCTCGACTGCGACTGCTGCCTCCGTCGCGGCTTCCGGCTCATCGTTCCTGTCGGTGCTGTAGGAAATATCCGAAGCTCCCGCCAAAGCCTGGCCAGCCGATGGCGCAGACACGTCGAGGCCGGATACGCCTGCGAATGCCGCTTCAAGCTCCTCGCTCAGCGCCTTTTCGGCGGCCTCAGCCGCGTCACGCTCCGGCTGCGCCAGCTCGACATCGAAATCGAGGTCGATTTCGATGTCTTCGGTGTGTGGCTCTTCGCCCCTGCGTGTCGCACCAGAATTGTGCTCGGCCTCCGCAGAGAAAGGCACGGCGTCCGCCTGAACCGCATAGGCAACGGCCCCGCCTTCCGCCGCTCCGAACTCGCCGATCAACTCCCTTTCGAGGTCGATCGAGAGGTCAGCCTCTCCGGCAATTGCGTGCGTCTCATCAGCTATTTTCGATTGAGCTCGATTCACCGGTTCACGGGGATCAAATCCCATGATACGCGTAAGTTCCGCGAAGGGATCGTCGTTCAGAATATCGGTATTGTCGGCTCTTTTGAACTTGTTTCTGTCTGCCATGGTCTTTTCCGCACTCGCACTCAGTCGGACGCCGGCGACGTCGCTCGGGGTTGGCCCTTACCAGCGCAATGTGGGCAAAAGGTGACAGGTAATTCCTGGGTTTCCTAGCGCATTTCGGTGGGCGCTTCGGCTCCTATCAACCCCAGGCCCGACGTCAGCACGTCGGAAACAGCCTGCACCAGCCCGAGTCTGGAATGCGTCAATTGTCGGTCGGTAACCTTAACAAATCGTAAGTCGATATTGTCGGTGCCACGGTTCCAGTGTGCGTGGAATGCGCTGGCGAGATCGTAGAGGTAGAAAGCCAGCCGGTGAGGCTCGTGAGAGAGCGCGGCACTTTCGATCAGGCGCGGATATTCGGCCAGCTTCTTGATCAGCGCAATTTCTCCCTCATCGGTCAACCCATCCACCGCCGCCTTGAGCGCACCACGGTCGAAGCTTTCACCGGGGAATTGTTCGCGTGCCTGCCGGAAAACCGAGTGGGTTCGCGCCGAAGCGTATTGAACATAAAAAACCGGATTGTCCTTGGACTGCTCGGTAACCTTTGCGAAGTCGAAATCCAGCGGCGCATCGTTCTTCCGGTACAGCATCATGAAGCGGATCGGGTCGCGGCCGACTTCTTCAACCACCTCGCGCAGCGTTACGAACTCACCTGCCCGCTTCGACATTCTGACGGGCTCGCCGCCGCGATAAAGCTTCACCAGCTGGCAAAGCAGCACTGTCAGCGTCGCCGTACCGCCGGAAACAGCCTTGGCCAAGGCCTCCATGCGCTTTACGTATCCGCCATGGTCGGCGCCCAGCACGAAGATCAGGTCTTTGAAGCCGCGATCGAGCTTGTCCTTTAGGTAGGCGACGTCGGCGGCGAAGTAGGTGTAGCTGCCGTCTGATTTCACGAGGGGCCGGTCAATATCGTCGCCCATGTCGGTCGAACGAAACAGCGTCTGCTCGCGGTCTTCCCAATCCTCCGGCTTCTGCCCTTTCGGTGGCGGCAGCCTGCCCTTGTAGACCTGGCCCTTCAGCGTCAGGTCGGTAATGGCCGAGCGGATAGCCTTCGCATTGTCGGCATGCAGCTTCCGCTCGGAGAAGAAGACTTCGTGGTGCACGTTGAGCAGCGCCAGATCTTCGCGGATAATCGCCATCATCGCTTCGATCGTGCGTTCGGCGACGATCGCAATAGCCTCGCTTTCAGGCTTGTCCAGCAGCTCGCGGCCGAACTCGGCGGCGAGCGCACGGCCCATCGGCACCAGATAGTCTCCGGGATAGAGGCCCGGCGGGATATCGCCGATCGCTTCGCCCAGCGCCTCGCGGTAGCGCAACATGACGGACCGCCCCACAACGTCGATCTGAACGCCGGCATCATTGATGTAGTATTCCTTGGTCACGTCGTAGCCTGTGAACGCCAGCAGATTGGCCACAGTGTCACCGACCACAGCGCCACGGCAATGTCCAACATGCATGGGTCCGGTCGGGTTTGCCGAGACATATTCGACGTTGACCTTTGTGCCCGCGCCGATATTCGAACGGCCATAGTCGCGCCCTGCTCCGAGGATACCGGCAAGCCTTGCCTGCCAGAATCGTCCGTTCAGCTTCAGATTGACAAAGCCCGGGCCTGCTACCTCGGCACCCGCCACGTCGGCGTCGCGGATTAATTCGGCTGCGATCTTCTCGGCAAGCGCACGCGGATTTTCACCCGCCGGCTTGGCCAGCACCATAGCCGCGTTGGTCGCCAGATCGCCATGCGATGCATCGCGTGGCGGCTCGACGGTAATGCGATCGAGGTCAAGAAGGCCGCCGTCTTTTCGTTCGATGCCAAGACCTTCAACGACCTTTTTAATCCGCTCGTTGAAGTCAGCGAAAATATTCATCTGTCAAATCCAGTATTTCGCGGTATGCCCGGCCCGTTTTCGCCCGAAAACACGCCCGCCCTAGCCCAAATCCGGTGTGTGGTCAAACAAGCGCCGGTGCTCTTTCAGCGCGTAGGTGTCCGTCATGCCTGCGAGGAAGTCGGCCACATGGCGTGCCTTCACGCGGTCCTCGGCCTGGCCCAGCACTTCCCGCCAACCTTCCGGCATGGCGGCGGGATCCGCGAAGTAGGCGTCGAAGAGATCGCGCACGACCGTTTCGGCGTCGGCGCGCACGCGCATCACGTCCGGGTGCCGGTAGAGATTCTTGTAGAGGAAGTCCTTCAGCGACTTCTCGGCGCCGGTCATTGCCGCCGAAAATGTTACCATCGGCTGCCCTGCGCCATGCACGTCATCCGCATTCAGCGGCTTGAGCGCCGCGATATTCGACGCCGCATTCGAAATCACATCCTCGACCATCACGGTGATCTGCCGGCGCATCAATTCGTGTCCCGTCCGGACCGGATCAAGTGCTGGATAGCGCTCGCGCACGCCGGCCAGAATTTCGCCGGTGAGCTGAACCTCCTCCAGCATGTCGAGGCTGAGCAGCCCTGCCCTCAAACCGTCGTCGATGTCATGGGTGTCATAGGCGATATCGTCGGCAATTGCAGCGCACTGCGCTTCCAGGCTCGCAAAACGGTCGAGTTCAAGGTCATAAAGCGTTGAAAAGTCAAGGATCGCCTGCGGCACATGTCCCTTCAGCCCCGCTCCTGTCGCGTCAGTCAGCGGGCCGTTGTGCTTGACCAGCCCTTCCAGCGTCTCCCACGTCAGATTAAGCCCGTCGAATTCAGCGTAGCGGCGTTCGAGCTTGGTTACCACTGACAGCGATTGCGCGTTGTGGTCGAAGCCACCCCAGCCGGCCATTTTCTCGTTCAGCGCGTCTTCTCCCGTATGGCCGAACGGCGTGTGGCCGAAGTCATGCACGAGCGCAACCGCCTCCGCGAGATCCTCGTCGCAGCGCAGGGCACGGGCCAGCGCCCGCGCAATCTGCGCGACTTCGATCGAATGCGTCAGCCGGGTGCGGTAGTGGTCCCCTTCATGCGCCACGAACACCTGGGTCTTGTGCTTGAGCCTCCTGAACGCGGTCGAATGGATGATACGATCACGGTCCCGTTGGAAGGGTGTGCGGGTCGGGACTCTCGATCTCGTCGAAGAATCGGCCGCGAGACTGCTCCGGATGGCACGCATAGGAAGCGCGCGGCCGGTAGCCGAAGCCGATCTCGCCAAGTTCGACAGATTTCATCCGTCCATGCCGCAGGTTGACTTGTTCTGTAGGGCTTCATACCTATGGGGAGAAGGCAAATGCAAGGCTACGGCTGACCAGGGTTGAAAATGGGCACCGACGCAAAGACCGGCATGAAAGTGGACGTGACTGATGCGGCCGCGAAGCGGATCGCGACGATCGTCGCTGGCGAGCCCGGCAAGACGGCCCTGCGCGTTTCCGTCGAAGGCGGCGGCTGCTCCGGCTTCTCCTACAGGTTCGACCTTGTCGAGGGCCGCAACGACGGCGACGTGGCTATCGAAAAGAACGGCGCCACGGTGCTCATCGACGATCTGTCCATGGTCTATATGGGCGGCTCGGTGATCGATTTCGTCGATGATCTGATGGGTCAGTCGTTCAATATCAGCAATCCCAACGCGGTCGCGTCCTGCGGCTGCGGCACCAGCTTCTCCATCTGACTGCGAAGAATGCCGTTGAGAACGCGATGGGCCTGCACAGGTCGCGCTTGCTCCGGGCGTAGCTGCCTCCATTCGAAGAGCCTGAAAGTTCTGCCGGAGCATCCATGAAAATTGTCACCTGGAACATCAACGGCATCAGGGCCCGGATCGGAAATCTCCTGCACTGGCTGGGTGAGAGCGCGCCGGACATTGTCTGCCTTCAGGAAATCAAGACCGTTGACGACCAGTTTCCGCGTGCCGAGGTCGAGGCGCTCGGCTACCACGTCGAAACGCATGGCCAAAAGGGCTTCAACGGAGTGGCCATCCTGTCGAAGCTGCGCTTCGACGAGGTCAATCGCGGGCTGCCGGGCGACGAAGGCGACGAACAGGCCCAATTCATCGAGGGCGTTTTTTCCACCGGTAGCGGCGCCCTTCGCGTTGCCTCGCTCTATCTGCCCAATGGCAATCCTGTCGGCACTGACAAATTCTCGTACAAACTTTCATGGATGGATCGCCTCGAACGCTGGGCGAATGAGCGGCTGGCGCTCGAAGAGCCGCTGGTGCTCGCGGGCGACTACAATGTCATCCCTGAGCTGATCGACGCGAAAAACCCGCAAGCCTGGGTCAATGATGCTCTGTTCCAGCCCGAGAGCCGGCAGGCCTTCCGCCGTCTGTCCCATCTCGGTTTCACCGACGCCATCCGCTCGGTCAGCGATGGGGGGGACATCTACACCTTCTGGGACTACCAGGCCGGGGCCTGGCAAAAGAACAATGGCATTCGCATCGACCACCTGATGCTGTCGCCCGAAGCAGCGAGCCGGCTTTCCTCCGCGTCGGTTGAGAAGCACGTGCGGGCTTGGGAAAAGCCGTCGGACCACGTTCCGACGTCGATCGAACTGAACGTCTAGAGTAGCGGACGCACCGATGGAATCGGTGCTGCTGTTCTATCTGTTGTTTGAGCATTGGATTTTCCTCGACACCGGTTCGCACTTTCGGGTCCGATGCTCCAGGCGGCATCGCTCGACGCGCGTGCAACTTGCGTGCCAGCGTGATAATTTCAATGCATGAAGCTGGCGTACGCATGCTTTGTCATCGCCGTGGCACTTGCGGATTCGCCGGCGCCCGCGATGGCTGATTGCCAGTGCCGGGCAAATGGTCGATCGTTCGAGCAGGGGCAGGTCGCTTGCCTGAAACTGCCGGATGGGGCTCAACTCGCCCGTTGCGGCAAGGAACTCAACAATTCCTCCTGGACGAAGCTGCAGGATGGCTGTCCGAGCGCGGCGGCAACCTTCGCTCAGGAACCGTGGCGGGCGGAAATCATCGCTACGCTGCCGCACCCGCAACAGCACCACCACGAAGTTGTCGCCGGACACCATCAGGACTGATTGGGGTGTGTTTGAGGTAGCGAACACCGTCTTGCCCCGCGCACTCCGTTTTTCGTGTCTGGCATGGATCCTCGGACTTGACCCGAGGACTCATGCCGTAACGCCGCGGCAGCACGCCTACAGCTCGGGGCTCTGTATCCTTTCGGTTAGGAAATGTATTTCTGATCCAGGACACTAGCGGTTCTTGTTGGACGAACTCTCGCCTGAACCGGTGCCGCCATGCCCTTTGGCTAGAATATCCTCGGCAAGTGCAATGGCGGTCCGGCGATCGGATTCGCCAGCCAGCGAGAAAGCTTCCTCCTGCATCGAGCTAATCCAGGTCCTGTCGACCGGGTTAGCGCGCTCGAGCGCTGCCGTCATCATGGCGAGACCGCGCACAACCTTGCCGCGCTGGAACAGAAGATTGCCAAGAGTTGCCTGCGCGCCGGCATGCCCCTTTTCCGCGGCGAGCTGGAACCAGCGTCCGGCCTGGCGGACGCTCGCCTTCACACCGCCCTCGCCTAACAGAAACATCTTGCCCATTTCAAACTGGGCCACCGGATTGCGGTAGTTCGCGGCCGCGCGCATGTAGAATTCCTGCGCGGCCTCCGGATCTGCGCGCACCGGACTGTCCGGAATACCCTCCTTGAGATAACTGGCCAGAGCCACCAGCGCGTCGGAGACGTAGCTCTCTTCAGGACTGCCGGGCTCGACATCCTGCTGCGCGATCTCGTTGAAGAACTTGAACGCCTCGTAGTCGTTGCGCGCGACCCCATCGCCCTCGGCATACATGCGGGCAAGTTTCCATGTCGCGCCGATCTGGCCGTTTTCGGCGGCGTAGCGGTAGGCTTCCACGGCCTTGTCCTTGTGGCCGCTTTTGTAGGCCGAGAACCCGAACTTGAATACGGCCCATGGGCTGGACCGGTTTTTTGCGGACTTGTCGTCGAACGCCAAAGCCCCACCGGCGGAGCCGAGGGTCACTGCCGCGACGATGGCGGACAGGACGGTAGTCCTTATGGTTTCAAATGTCCGCATAGCAATGCGTTTCTTTCGCCCCACCCGGATGAGTCACCGCTCCATCCCTGGCCGGACCTACTGTCTGCGCATATTTCCAAAGCGCGCCGGACTGATAGTCGGTCGTGCGCGGCTTCCAGTCCTTGGCCCGCGCCGACAATTCCTTTGCGGACAGCTTCACATCGAGGATGCCTTTCGTGGCATCGATGGTGATGATATCGCCGTCCTTCAACAATCCAATCGGGCCTCCAACCGCCGCCTCCGGGCCGACATGTCCGATACAGAAGCCTCGTGTGGCGCCGGAGAAGCGACCATCCGTTATCAGCGCCACCTTGCCGCCCATGCCCTGGCCATAGAGCGCTGCGGTCGTGGACAGCATCTCGCGCATGCCGGGGCCGCCTTTCGGCCCCTCGTAGCGGATGACGAGGACCTCGCCTTCCTTGTAGTCGCGGGAGGTCACGGCCTCGAAGCATTCTTCTTCGCTGTCGAAACAACGCGCCGGGCCGGAAAACTTCAACTCGGCCATACCCGCAACCTTCACGATCGCACCTTCGGGGGCAAGGTTGCCCCTGAGACCAACGACCCCGCCAGTCACTGTGATCGGCTTGTTTGCCGGGCGCACGACATCCTGCTGGTCGTTCCAGCCAACATGCTCCATGTTTTCGGCCAAAGTACGGCCAGTCACCGAGAGGCAATCGCCGTGCAAATAACCGTGCTCCAGCATGGTCTTCATAAGCAGCGGAATGCCGCCGGCCTCGAACATATCCTTCGCCACATACTTGCCGCCCGGCTTCAGGTCGGCGATGTAGGGTGTCTTTTCGAAAATCGTCGCCACATCGAACAAGTTGAACTCAATACCGGCTTCATGCGCTATCGCTGGCAAATGTAGCGCCGCATTCGTCGACCCGCCGGTCGCGGATACGACGGCGGCAGCGTTCTCGAGCGCCTTGCGGGTTACGATATCGCGCGGCCGGATGTTCCGGGCGATCAGCTCCATGACCTTTTCGCCGGAGGCAAAGTTGAAGCGGTCTCGCATTTCGTAAGGGGCCGGCGCGCCGCAGGAATAGGGCAACGCGAGGCCGATCGCCTCGGCGACGGTCGCCATGGTGTTTGCTGTGAACTGCGCTCCGCAGGAACCGGCCGAGGGACATGCGGCCTGCTCGATCTCAAGCAACTCGGCGTCGTCGATAGACCCAACGGAATGCTGCCCGACTGCCTCGAACACATCCTGGACCGTGATCTGCCGGCCGCGGTAGTTGCCGGGCAGGATCGAACCGCCATAGATGAAAACGGACGGCACATTGAGGCGCACCATCGCCATCATCATGCCGGGCAATGACTTGTCGCATCCGGCAAGTCCCACCAGCGCGTCATAGCAATGACCCCGCATCGTCAATTCGATCGAGTCCGCAATCACGTCGCGCGATACCAGCGACGACTTCATCCCTGATGGCCCATGGCGATGCCATCGGTGACTGTGATCGTGCAGAACTCGCGAGGCGTGCCGTTGGCCGCCGCTACACCCTTCTTGACGACCTGCGCCTGCCGCATGAGCGAGATGTTGCAGGGTGCGGCCTCGTTCCAGCAGCTTGCAACGCCCACCAGCGGCTGCGCGATTTCCGCAGCCGACAGTCCCATCGCGTAGAGGTATGACCGGTGTGGCGCACGCGCCGGCCCAACAGTCACATGTCTGCTTGGAAGCTTGGCCTTGTCGATCGCTCTGGCGTCCATCGTCGTCCTTGCCACACGCGCGGCATCCTCACGCCGCGCGCTGTCTGAACGCACAGGAGACCTTTCGGTTGCGCTTGGTTTATGGCGGGAAATGGGCAAATCGGCTGCCCCTGGACGCCGCCGATTTCAATTCGGGCGGGTGTTGCTGATTCGTCACACGCCTGGCGATGCCGGGCGTCCGGAATTTCCGACGGTCGGCCGTTGCGACTGTTGAGAACAGGCAATTTCCGGCCGTATCGGCCCCGCTCACATTATGGCAACAATGTGACCGATCAATCAGCAGCGCGAACCAGTGAAAGCGCGGCCTGCAATTTTTCCTGCGCCTCCTGGAATTCCGAGAGCTTTTGCCGCTCGGCCTCAACCACATCTTCCCGGGCATTGGCGACGAATTTCTCGTTCGACAGTTTCTTCATAATGCGAGCGATTTCTTCGGTGACCTTCGCGACCTCTTTGTGAAGGCGCGCGGCTTCGGCCTTGAGATCGATCAGGTCGCCCAGCGGCAGACAGACTGTTGCCTCGTTGACCACGATCTGGGCCGAGCCGTGCACTGCCGAAACCGAGTGCGAGATTTCCCCGATCCTTGCCAACCGCCTGATCGCGGAACTCATGGCGCGCCAGCCGCTCGCGAGTCGCGGGGTTGGCGCCGACGAGAACCAGAGGGGCGATTGCGGCGGGCGGCACGTTCATTTCAGAACGGACAGAGCGGATGCCCGACACCAGATCGACCAGCCAATTGATCTCCGCCGCCGCCTCCACATCCTGGAAACTTGGTTTGGGCCAGGCGGCATGGCAAAGCAGGGTCTGGCGCTCACTATCGTTGGGGGCCGTGTGCGCCCACAGCTCCTCCGTCATGAAAGGCATGAACGGGTGCAGAAGCTTGTAGATTTCATCGAGCACGAACGCCGTGACCGCCTGGCTCTCGGCCCTGCCCGCCTCGTCGTCGCCCATGAACACCGGTTTCAGAAGCTCAAGATACCAGTCGCAGAACAGATTCCAGACAAAGCGGTAGGCGGCGCCCGCCGCGTCGTTGAAGCGGAACGACGTTATGGCGTCGGTTATCTCGCGTGACGCCCGCGTCAGTTCGGTCAGGATCCATCGATTGATCGTCAGCTTCGCGTCATAAAGCCAGAAATCGTCATTGCGCGCGACACCGTTCATTTCGGCGAAGCGGGTCGCATTCCAGAGCTTCGTCCCGAAGTTGCGATAGCCGGCGATCCGTGCCGGATCGAGCTTCACGTCCCTGCCTTGAGCGGCCATGATCGCCAGCGTAAAGCGCAGGGCGTCGGCACCGTATTCGTCGATCAGTTCCAGCGGGTCGATGACGTTGCCTTTCGACTTCGACATCTTCGCGCCGTTCTTGTCGCGCACCAACGCGTGGACGTACACGGTGCCGAACGGCTCCTCATCCATGACGTGCAGGCCCATCATCATCATGCGGGCAACCCAGAAGAAGATGATATCGAAGCCGGTCACAAGCACGTCGGTCGGGAAGTAGGTCTTGAGTTCGGCCGTGTCATCCGGCCAACCCAGCGTCGAAAACGGCCACAAAGCCGAGGAGAACCAAGTGTCGAGCACATCCTCGTCGCGAGTCAGGATTTCGCCGGGCTTGTAGTTCTCGAGCAGGTCCTCGATAACTCCCTTCATCGGCCCTTCATGGGAGATGTAGTGCTGGATCGCTGAGTGAAGCGCCTCCTCTTCGGTGCGTTCCACGAAAACATGTCCGTCAGGCCCATACCACGCCGGAATTTGGTGACCCCACCAGAGTTGCCGGGAGATGCACCACGGCTGAATGTTCTCCATCCAGTCGAAATAAGTCTTTTCCCAGTTCTTCGGGACAAAGTTCGTGCGGCCCTCGCGCACGCTGGCAATCGCCGGCTTCGCCAGTTCGGCGGCGTTCACGTACCATTGGTCGGTCAGGAAAGGCTCGATCGGCACGCCGCCGCGGTCGCCATGCGGAACCATGTGTTGGTGCGGCTCGATCTTTTCAAGGAATCCGCCGGCCTCCATCATCTCGACCACCCGCTTGCGAGCGGCAAAACGGTCCAGTCCATGCACGGCTTCCAAGGTCGCCTGAAGCTCGGCCGTTAATTGAAGACCTTCCAGGAACTCCTCATTATCCTTAAGGTTTATCGCCGCCTCTGCCGACATGATGTTGACAGCGCGCAGCTTTTGGCGCTTGCCGACCTCGAAGTCGTTGAAGTCGTGCGCGGGCGTGATCTTGACCGCACCGGTTCCCTTCTCGGGATCGGAATATTCGTCCGCGACGACAGGAATCAGCCGCCCCACAAGCGGAAGCACGACCTTCTTCCCAATCAGATGCCGAAAGCGCGGATCGTCCGGATGCACGGCCACGCCGGTGTCGCCCAGCATTGTCTCCGGCCGTGTCGTCGCAACCGATATGAAGGTTTTCGGGTTCTCAGGGTCGAATTTCTGCCCTTCGACGGGGTAGCGAAAGTACCAGAGGTGACCGTTCACCTCGCGCTGCTCGACCTCCAGGTCGGAGATCGCGGTCAAGAGCTTCGGATCCCAATTGACGAGGCGCTTGTCTTTGTAAATCAGCCCCTCGTGATAGAGCGTGACGAAGACCTCGACCACGGCCTTGGACAAGCCTTCGTCCATGGTGAAACGCTCGCGGGACCAGTCGCAGGAGGCGCCGAGACGCTTCAGCTGCTTGGAAATAATCCCTCCGGATTCGGCTTTCCATTCCCAGATCTTGTCCACGAACTCCTCGCGGCCAAGGTCGCGGCGTCGGATCTGGCGTTCCATCAGCTGCCGTTCGACAACCATCTGCGTGGCGATGCCGGCGTGATCCATGCCCGGTTGCCAAAGCACATTCTTGCCGCGCATTCGCTCGAAACGGACCATGATGTCCTGCAGCGTGTTGTTCAGCGCGTGGCCCATATGCAACGAACCGGTCACATTCGGCGGCGGGATGACAATGGAAAAGGGCTCTGCGTCGGGAGCCGCGCCAGCTCCGGCGCGGAAAGCGTCCGCTTCTTCCCAGAGCCTGGCGATCTTCGGCTCGACGGTTTTCGCGTCGTAGGTCTTCTCTAGCATCGGAATGTCCGCGAATTTCTGGGCACTAGTGTGGTGGATTTGAAGTTCCTGTCATTTCCATGGCATCCGCGTTCAGGAACTTCAAATCCGTAAACCACACGAGATTCACCAAGTTGCTAGTGCGGTGAATCCGAAATTCGATCCGCGCCTCGCTCCAAGGCAATACGAATTTCGGATTCACCGCACCGGCTGGCCAGGTGTAAATCCGAAGGCCGAATGGGAGTCAACAGCTCTGCGGGCCGGCTCGGGGCGTATCGCGGTTCAGCGGTCCCTGCCCGGACATCGCGGCGGGGCCTACCCTCCCCTTGTGGCAGGGCTATCGCATTTGGGGTGACAGCCCCCCACCGGCTCGCTACGCTCTCCACCTCTCCCCCCGCAAAGGGGGAGGGTAAGCGGCGGCGAGGCCGCAGCCAATCTCCCTCACCACTTTTGGAAGCGGGGAAAACCGCGTTTTGCAGGCCGGCATCACCTGAATCCCAACTCAAAAAGAGCAAGATGAGGTCGTATCTGGTCATCTGACGCAAATTCGTCCGGCCTTAGCGCCGCGTGCGTCCTCTTGTAGGCGACTATCGGATGCGATGCCTAACGGACACCGCGCGCGACGCGCTCAATCTCCTCGCGGACCAGACGTTCGACCAGCAGCGGCAGATTGTTGTCCAGCCAGTCCTGCAGCATCGGCCGCATCATTTCCTCAGCCATTTCATCGAAGCTTTTCTTGCGGCTTGCCGCAAAGACATCCGACAGTTCACCGAATGCGGCGGTCACCTGGCGCCCGGCCCGCTCGGACATTATCCCCTCCCTTGTCGAAAGGGCCTCAAGCGGCATCCAGGATTCGTCCGGCTGCAGCGCGGGCATGCGGAGGGTCGGCGAGAGTTCGTCGTCCGGTACTTCGGTCGCTACAGAATCGGCCTTCGCCCGCGGATCGCCTTCGCCCGCGCCGGCAAAATAGTCTTCGACTGAACGAGCCTCGGCCACGGGCGCAGCACTTTCGACTTGGACCGAAGATGATTGCTGCGCCGGCGCGAGATGGGATTTCATTAAGTCTCCAGACCGGTGCAGGTCCGTGCCCGAAAAGTCTGTCAGCCTTTCGGCAGCATGTTCTATGCGCGCCTCTTCTCCGTCCAGCAGCGACATGCTCCTGGTGAGCCGGAGCCTCGGCGGATTCGGGTGTTTTCGCGCCGGGCGGCTCGGTGCGTTCACCCCGAAACGCATTGACCTCCACCACTGAACCCAGCCCGGGCCTTGAGTGGGGCGCTCCGCGTTCCGACTCTGCGCCGACCCCCGGTGTCTCGCCCGGCCCGCGTTGTGTATCACTGTCTTCGATGATCCGTCGTATCGATGCGAGGATTTCCTCCATCGACGGTTCGCGCTGCGCGCTGCTTGCCTGTGCCATTGTCACATCCGCCGCCCTTGTGACCAGTTAGCCGGAACCCGCTGTTCAAAATCAAGGTTCCGAATCAACGGCAAGCGTAAACCACGGTCCTGGTCATGAGAATCCCCCTTGCACGCGTCATGATGCTTTCGCACAGATTAACTCGTGCAGGGTCAGCGGCCGTCTGGCGTCCTCAGGCCGATCCACTTGTCCTTGACGGCGTAGTAGTGCTCTTGCGGCCTGTATTCGGCCACCCGCAGGGAGAGGTAAGGAACTGAAAGCGCCCCTACCGACGACAGGATGGCGTAGCTCGCGACCACGGCATCGCGTTCCGAACTGGCCAGGTTTATCTGGGCATCGATCACGTCGGCCTGCTGATTGAGAACGTCGAGCGTGGTGCGCTGGCCGACATTGCGTTCTTCGATCACGCCATCAAGCGCCAACTGTGCGGCGGCGACCAGATCACGGTTCGCAGCGACGCTTTCAACTGAAGCAATATATTGGGTCCACGCCGAGGTAATAGCCGCGCGAACCTGGTCGTGGCTGACATCGACCTCGATACGCGCCTGACCAAGCGACTCCTTGGACTGTCGGATGGTCGCCGACGTTCGTCCGCCTTGGTAGATCGGGACGGTGAGCTCCAGGCCAATGCCGGCGATTTTTGAATTTCCGTTCAAGCCTTGGTCTGGTGAAGCGTCCCGCATGGTTTGGGAAGCGTTGGCGGTGGCCGAGAGTTGCGGGAGCAGCGCACCCTCCGCAGACTTGACCGAGAAAGCGGCGGCATCAACCAGATGCTTGGTTGCCAGGATCGCCGGATGCTGCGAAGCGCCCTGGGCGAGCGCCTGATCGAGGCTTCTGGGCAGCAGCTTGGCAAGGGCGGCTGCCGGGCTAAGCGAGCCCGGCCGTTCGCCCACGATTTGGGTATAAACTGCCTCGCTGGACGTGACCTGGGCGCGTGCGGCGGCAAGCTGCGCCACGGCGGACGAGCGGCTGGCTTCCGCCTGGGCAACATCCGTCCGTGTCCCTTCACCCACGTCAAACCTCGATTGCGCGGCGCGCACCTGTTCGACGAGAAATTGGAGGTTTCTTTGGCGCAAGATCGCAACCTGCCGGTCGCGGATCACATCCATGTAGGACGTAGCCGCATTAAACAGGATATTCTGCTCCGTATTGCGGAGGCTCTCATCAGCAGCCCTCACCTGGGCTTCGGCCGAGGCGACATTGTTCCTGGTCTGGAAGCCGTCGAACACGGTCTGCCGTATCTCGACACCGAAAAAACCGACAAGCAGATTGGTGGAGGCGTTTCCCAATCCCAGTCCCAGTGGCGAATTGGTCTGCGAATAGTCGACATTGGCCGTGCCCTCGATTACCGGCCGGTAACCCGATTTCGCGATAGCCACCCCTTCGTCGGTGACGCGCACGCCCGCGCGCGCCGAGTTCAGCTCAGAATTGAGTTGATACGCCTTCGCCAGCGCTCCACTAATGGTCTCCGCAAAAACAACGGTCGGGCATAAATAGGACGCGGACAAAATGACCGCCGCAAACACTCGTTTACGTATAGGCGACACGACAATCCCCTTCATACTCGGCGGAGCCCGCTTGCAAAGACGTTCCGCTCAGGTGCTCCAGGGCACGCAGATTCGCCCTGTCTGCACGAGAATCGCCCAACCACAGTTAAATTCTCGTGCAGCATGCTTTTACAACGCGTTTGGAGCAATCGCGATCAGAATTCGAACATGCCGGGCTTTTCGAAGCCGGGTAGTGGCGGAATTGCCGCATTAAAGGCCCGGCGGCCGGTGACGAGGCCATTATCCTTTAAATATAGACGTGCGACACCTGCATTGCCGTACCCCTCGACAGCGACCAGCCGGCCACGTTCCTTCAATTGGTCGAACAGAACCTGCGGCAGTTCTTCTACCGCGCCGCCCAAGAGGATGACATCGTATGGAGCCTTGGCTGGATGCCCGCCGGTCAGCGAGCCGGTGACCACTTCGACGTTGTCATAGCCGAGATCGCCAAGCGTGGTGACGGCGCGCCCGGCAAGTTCCGAATCGCTTTCAAGCGCAGTGACCGACCCTGCAAAGCAGGAAATGACCGCGGAGGAATAGCCGGTGCCGCACCCCACATCCAGCACGGCGTCGTTCGAACGGATTTCGGCAAGTTGCAGCAGCTTTGCGAAGGGTGATGGCTCCATCAGGAAACGCGCGGCCCGGCCGCCCTGTGCAGGCGAAATCTCCTGGTCCTCGTCGATGTAGGCGAGTTCGCGCCGCTGGGCATCGACGAAAGCCTCGCGCGGAACCGCCCCCATCGCAAGGAGGATTGCCGCGTTGGTCACGTCGGTCGTGCGAATTTGCCCGTCGACCATCTTCACGCGAAGTTCGGAATATTCGGTGTTCATGTCCCGGTTAGCCCGTCTCCGCGCATACGGCGCCTTGTCCCTTCTGTTCGAACGCTTCGGACGGACGCTGAAGGTCGGCGTCGCAGCGGAATTGGAGGCCTCGCCCGGAATCGAACCGGGGTGCAAGGATTTGCAGTCCTCTGCGTCACCACTCCGCCACGAGGCCCCAGAGCGTCCGAAAACTATGCGTTTCCAACGATTTGGTAGGAGGAGACTTCTCGCATTCCGAAAAGTACCATCTCCTCCACTCCGAATAAACATTCTTCCTGCGTGCCGCAAGAGGCGCAAAAAAAACCCGCCCGGCGTTAGGTGAACGGACTCGGTAGTGTGGCGGATTGGCCACGGCTACCCGGCGTTGCGACATGAGAACTGAACGGGGAGTAGGCGAGCTGCCCTCCCCTTTCCTGTCGGCCTCCTCGCTCGGTTGCTCGACCATGCCCTGCTGAAATACCGGAAAACCTGGACGGACGGCTAGCTCAGTTGTGATAGTTCGACGTCCGGTTAACCGACGCTGGCCGACGAAACTTCGTGACTGTAGGCCTCGCAGCTGACTTCATCAGGTAGGGCCGGAATACCCCCGGGTGAAACCAGTGCCCACGTTCGGGTCGGATGCTCTAATCGGTTTCGGCCCTTTTTGCGGGACCCTTCTTTCGAAGATAAGGCGGGAGGCCGCGAGCCTCTCGTGAAAACTGGCGTTGCGCATGCCATGGACGATAGGGCTCGGTGACAGCAAAATTGACTCTAAGAGGAGAGGTGTCGTTGTCGAAAAACACTTTGGCGCTGCCGTAGCGCGCTAAGTCGCGCCTGGTGATTACCGTGACATCCCGGCCTGCGCAGGGATTGCCGGAGGTTGCATCGTCGATGACCATAACGCTTGCGATCGCGCACGCCTTTCGCGCGATCGCGGCTCGATCGGCATGAGCCACCACCTTGCCGTCGCGGTTGATGGCGATGCAGAGGCCGTCGCCGCAGTGGAACGGCACTTCCTCGACATCGCTCCCTACATCCGAAAACGGCTGTTCCCGTGGCCCTATAACCTCCGTAGTGCCGAGTGCCCGCTGCCAGTTCTCCATTACGAATGCGCTCCGTCGCCCGCGATCGATGGCAAGCCGATCGTCGTCCAGGCGCAATGCCACGGCGCCGTCTTCGGAAATCAGGACATCGGGTAACTCGCGGCCCGTCATCAACAGCAGACCCAGCGCAAGCAATGGAGCCGCCGCAAGCCTCAGCCATGTCGTGAAGATCGTGGCGGCGATCAGAGCGAGTGTCAGGACCACAAGTGCTGCTGGCGGAACGATGCCAACGGCGTCGACCGGCGAGCGTTCGGAAAACCACTCCGCGATGGCAATCATCGCGGCGATGCCCCTGCCCATGACGTCGAAGAAGGGACCATCGAGGCCGAAAGGCATCGCTACCATTCCCATCACCGCGAATGGCATGACGATGCCGGATACCGCGGGCATGGCGGCGAGGTTTGCCCCGAGGCTGAGGGGTGATATGCGTTGAAAATGGTACACGCCGTAGAGTGTTGTCGCCACCCCGGCAATCAGCGAGGTCATGGCAAGGCCGGTCGCATTGTAGAGAGTCTTCCGTGCTACCCGGACGGCAACTGTACCGAGCGGACGTGCAGCCGTTCCGCCCTTGCGATGCGACCACGCGGAGAAGGCCCCGATCAACGCCGCCGTTGCCGCAAACGACATCTGGAAGCTTGGGCCGACAACCTCATGCGGTGACCATGCGACCACGATAACGGTGGCTATCGCCAGGTTGCGCATCGAAAGGGCCGCGCGGTCGCAAAGCACCGCCGCCAGCATGACAGCCAGCATGATGTAGCTTCGTTGCGCGGCAACGTCGGCTCCCGAGATCAAGAGATAGGCGGTTATCGCGACCAGCGCGATTGCCGCGGCATACTTTTTCACCGGCCGACGGGAGGAAAAATCCGGAAGCAATCCAAGTCCGCCACGCAAGGCGGCCATAACGGTCGCCGCCACCAGCGCCATATGGAGGCCGGAGATCGACAGGATGTGCGCGAGGCCGGCGCGTCGCATCGCCTCGTTCACTTGTTCGGGAATGCCGCCTCGGACACCGGCCACCAGCGCGGCCGCGACTTCGCCTTCAACGCCTCCGATACGGTCGCGTATCCGCGCGGCAAGCACAGTCCGGATATTTTCGACGACAGCGGAAAGGCGCGCCGCGAGTGTTTGCTGCGAAGGGGCTCTGACCGGTTTCGGACCGCTCAGGAAAAATCCACTGGCGCCGATGCCGTCGAAGTAGCTTTCAAAGGAGAAGTCATAGCTGCCCGGCCGTACCGGCCCGTTCGGGGGCGCCAGGCGGACGATCCCTGACACTGTCGTTCCGGCACCAACGCCGAATGGGACTTTCCGTGCTGACACGCGCACGCGGCCCGGCGCGTAGCGCAGCGTCGGGTGTTCCGTCGCGATAACGTCGATGGTAAGCCGCACCCGCCCATTGGCCTGATGTTCCATCTGGGCGATTCGTCCGGTCAGCCTGGTCGAGATTTCAGCTCCGAGCACCCTCGTCCCGGCGCGCCAGGTTTCTACCTTGGCGGCTAGCACGCCCAGCAGGATTGTCAGGCCAGCCACGAGGGTGAGCCGCACCGGCCGGCGCGATCTCGACAAAAGAACGAGCACGGCAAGTGCCACGGCGCCCGAAACCAGCGACGAAAAGGCCGGCTCGGCGGACGCGGCGAAATAAGCTACCGGGCCACCCATGAACAGGACGGCAAGGACCAGAAAAGGCGTACCTCGATCCACTTCCGTCGAAATCGCCGAGCGGAACGACCGAAGCGGATCGAAAGCGAGCCGCTTGGCGGGCATGCTCCGCCGCAACACTTGTGCGACAACGTCCGTTCCGCCGCGCGCCAAATTCGCGGCTGCTGCCGTCGCAGCCGGGTCCGTTTTCGCGGCAGTCGCCAATGCACCGTCTGCCGGTGCGGACAGGAACGCCCGCTCGCCGACGTCTTCACGCACCATGCCGGATGCGGTGCGGTCCAACCTCGTCCCCTGCCACTTGCGCCCTTGTCCCCCTATGCTACATGAACGCCACCGAAACGCCATGCGCGCCGCCTGACTGCATCGAAACTGCAGCCCCACCCCCGGGAAAATTCCATGTCGAAGACAGTCGTGACCCGCTTTGCCCCTTCGCCAACGGGCTACCTGCATATTGGCGGAGCCCGAACCGCGCTGTTCAACTGGCTGTATGCCCGCCATACCGGGGGCACGATGCTGTTGCGCATCGAGGATACTGACCGCGAGCGATCGACCGAGGCGGCCACGGCGGCAATTCTCGACGGCTTGACCTGGCTCGGCCTCCACTGGGAGGGAGAGCCGATCTCTCAATATGGCCGCGCTGCGCGGCATCGGGAGGTAGCGGAAGAACTCGTTCGGCTCGGCAAGGCCTATAAATGTTACGCCTCCGCCGAAGAGCTTGCCGAGATGCGTGAGAGGGCGCGGGCCGAAGGCCGGCCGCCGCGCTATGACGGGCGCTGGCGCGACCGCGACCCATCTGAGGCGCCTGCCGATGTGAAGCCCGCAATCCGCATCAAGGCGCCCACAGAGGGCGAGACCGTCGTTCGGGACCACGTCCAGGGCGACGTGCGTTTCCCAAACAAGGACCTCGACGATTTCATCATCCTTCGCTCCGACGGAAACCCCACCTACATGCATGCGGTCGTCGTGGACGACCATGACATGGGCGTCACCCATATCATCCGCGGCGACGACCACCTGACCAACGCCGCGCGGCAAACAGTCATCTATGACGCAATGGGCTGGGATGTCCCGGAGATGGCTCACATTCCACTGATCCATGGTCCGGACGGCGCCAAGCTGTCAAAGCGTCACGGCGCGCTCGGCGTGGAAGCGTATCGTGGCATGGGCTACCTGCCTGCCGCGCTTCGCAACTATCTTGCCCGTCTCGGCTGGAGCCACGGCGACGACGAAGTCATGTCGCTCGACGACATGATCCGGTGGTTCGATATCGGCGATGTCAACAAGGGGGCGGCGCGGTTCGACTTCCAGAAGCTCGAGGCGCTGAATGGCATACACATGCGGAAGATGGACGACACCGAGTTGCTCGACACCCTTGTGGCCACGCTGCCATATCTGGAAAACGGCAAGATCATCTCGGAACGTCTGGACGATCAGAACAAAGCGCAACTGCTGACAGCAATGCCGGGTCTCAAGGAACGCGCCAAGACCCTGGTCGAACTGGCTGATGGAGCAGCGTTCCTCTTTGCGGACAGGCCGCTGCATCTGGACGATAAGGCATCGGCCATCCTGAGTGACCAGGCACGCGCGGTGCTGAAAGGTTCAAAAGCCACCCTCGAAAGGGTGCTCGGCGACTGGTCCGCAGCCTCGACGGAGTCTGCCATTCGCGAATTTGCAGAACAGAACGGCCTGAAGCTCGGCGCGGTGGCACAGCCTCTGCGCGCCGCGCTGACCGGGCGAGGCACCTCGCCGGGCGTCTTCGACGTGCTCGCAGTTCTTGGCCGCGAGGAGAGCCTGGCGCGTATCGGGGATCAAATCGATTAGCGCATTCGCCGCATTGAATTTCGCAATTGAAATCGGTCTGTTGCGGTGCAACATTGCGACCATGGGCCAACTTGGCAGACATGGGGGAATGCGCTAGCAAATCGGCGCATTGGGGCGGCCTTGTATGTTGCACTGCGGAAGCGGGGTTGTCGTGATCAAAAGGAGTTTGCAATGACCGAATCGACAGCAAAACTGGATTTTGGCGGCAAAACTCATGAATTCAGGTTGCTTAAGGGCACGGTCGGGCCGGATGTAGTCGACATAGGCACGCTCTACAAGGATACCGGCATGTTCACCTACGATCCAGGGTTCACTTCGACGGCGGCCTGCGAGTCCCAGATCACTTTCATCGACGGCGACGAAGGCATCCTTCTCCACCGCGGCTATCCGATTGACCAGCTCGCCGAGCAGGGCGATTTCCTGGAAGTCTGCTATCTCCTCCTCTATGGAGAGCTTCCGACGAAGGCGCAGAAGGACGATTTCGACTATCGGGTCACGCGCCACACCATGATCCACGAGCAAATGTCGCGCTTCTTCACGGGTTTCCGTCGCGATGCGCATCCGATGGCCGTTATGTGCGGCGTCGTCGGTGCTCTATCGGCCTTCTACCATGATTCCACCGACATTTCGGATCCGCATCAGCGGATGGTCGCGTCGATCCGCATGATCGCCAAGATGCCGACGATCGCGGCGATGGCCTTCAAGTATCACATCGGCCAGCCCTTTATTTATCCGAAGAACGAGCTGAATTTCGCGGCAAATTTCCTGCACATGTGCTTCGCCGTGCCGTGCGAGGATTACAAAGTCAATCCGGTGCTGGCGCGCGCCATGGACAGAATCTTCATCCTGCATGCCGACCACGAACAGAATGCGTCGACTTCGACGGTGCGTCTGGCCGGTTCTTCAGGAGCCAACCCATTTGCGTGCATCGCGGCCGGCATCGCATGCCTGTGGGGACCTGCACACGGTGGCGCCAATGAGGCAGCGCTCAACATGCTCTCCGAAATCGGCACCGTCGACCGCATCCCGGAGTTCATCGCCCGCGCGAAGGACAAGAACGACCCCTTCCGCCTGATGGGCTTTGGCCACCGCGTCTACAAGCACTACGACCCGCGCGCGAAGATCATGCAGAAGACCACGCATGAGGTTCTCGGCGAACTCGAAATCAAGGACGATCCGATGCTGGACGTGGCGATCGAGCTAGAAAAAATCGCATTGACGGACGATTACTTCATCGAGAAGAAACTCTATCCGAACATCGACTTCTATTCCGGCATCACACTGAAAGCGCTCGGTTTTCCGACCACCATGTTCACCGTTTTGTTCGCCGTCGCTCGTACAGTCGGCTGGATCGCGCAGTGGAAGGAGATGATAGAGGACCCGCATCAGAAGATTGGACGCCCGCGTCAGCTTTACACAGGCGCTACGGAGCGCGACTACGTGCCGATCGCCAAGCGCTAAACCATCGGACCGAAAGTAGGCACCAGCAAAGAAAGAGCGGCGGCGTCAGCAGACGCGCCACTCTGGATTCACCGAAAAAACCAAGGCGCCGTTGCGTGCGTCTTGCATTACGGCACCCGGATGTGGTCGAGCACGACATCGGCCGCCACGGCGCCTGCGCGGCGCGTCGTCGCCATGCGTTTCTTGACCTCGGCGAAGCCGTTCAGCTGTAGTCGCCTGAAGTCGCTGTCCACCGTCATCAATTGCTCGAGCTGCCGCGCAAGCATGCCGGGCCGAATGCTCATGTCGTAATATTCGGGCACGATGGCCCGGTCCGCGATCAGATTGGGAAGCGAGGCCGACCAGGTCGTGATGAGACCCGCGAAGAGCCGCATCAATCTATCCATCCGGTAACAGGCCAGCAGTGGTACACGGCACAGCGCCAGTTCGAGCGAAACGGTCCCGGACGCCGCGAGAGCCGCGTCGGCTTCCCCGAACGCCTGCCACTTGCGCACCGGGTCAAGGATGATCTCGGGATGCTGTGGCCACTTCGTGGTTTGTGCTTCGACCAGATCGGCCAGATGAGGCAACGTCGGCAGCAGAAGGCGCAGGCTGTGCCCCCGCTGCCTCAGCAGCGCTACAGTTTCTCCGAACGCACCCATCAGGCCTTTCACCTCGCTCTTGCGTGAGCCGGGCAGGATCAGCAGCGTCTTTTCATCGTGCGATGTCGGCTTCTCGCGATCCGACTGGAGGTGTGCGGCGTGCAGGATGCCAGTGTCGTGCGTGAGGCGGTGCCCGACATATGTGCCGGGCGGGCCTCCGAGGCGGGTCAGTTCGTCCACTTCGAAGGGAAGGATGCACAGGATGTGATCGACATAGGGCCGCATCGAAGCCGCCCGCGACGGACGCCATGCCCATATGCTCGGGCAAACATAGTGGATGATCGGGATCGACGGATTTCTGGCGCGCACTTTTTTTGCAACGCGCAAATTGAACTCGGGGCTGTCGATCGTGATGAGGCAGTCTGGTGCTGCATCGGCGATCGCCTTCGCCGTCCTGCCAATGCGCGCGATCAACATCGGCAGGTCTTTGGCGATAGCCGTCACACCCATCAGCGCAATCGCCCCGGGGTCGAACAAGCTCTTGAGACCCATCGCATTGAGGTGGCGCCCTCCAACGCCCATCGGATCCACGTCGCGGCCGGACACGAACTCGAGGGCGCGAAGCAGATCGGCGCCGAGCAGATCGCCGGATTCCTCCCCGGCGACGATCGCGACTTTGATGGGGCGATCGGAAGTCATGACCTCAGACCTTGGGAAGGCCGAGGACGAACAAGCCGACCGCGTCCGCGTGATTGATCGTCGCGTCGAATTCCAGGACAAAGGCGCGTTCGGCTTCAACCGCAACGCCGGCAAGACCCGCGGCATGAGCTCGCGCGATTGTGGCCGGACCAATGGTGGGAAGATCGGCGCGCAGCTCCTGGCCGGGCTTGGCACATTTGACGAGAACGCCGCGCCTTATGCCGGCGATGCGGCCATTGGCTCGCAGTGCCTTCACGCGTTCCAGCAAGCCATCGGTCCCTTCAACTCCTTCGAGCGCGACGGCTCTGCCGCCGATCGCCACAGCCGCCTGGCCGATGTCGAGTCGGCCGATGGCAAGTGCTGCTTCGAGGGCCGCATCGATGTCGCCTTGATCGGACGCAAACGGGCGCGCCCTGGTCATGACGCCCTGCCGCGCGAGAAGATCGGGCAGGATTTCATGCGCGCCCACGACCGTTATCCCGTTCTGCTCCAGATGCCCCACAACGGCGCTCAGCAGTGTGTTGTCGCCGCGCCGCAGCGCCTGAGTTACATGGGGCAGGAGACGCAGAAGAGGCAGATTCCACCTGATCTTGCGCAGGCTGGGGCGACGAGAGACACCGCCGGCCATCACGACATGCGTAATGCCGCTTCGCTTGAGCAGTGGAACCAGCTTGCCGACCTCCTCGGGCGCCAGTTGCCTGTGCTCGTAGGTCTCGAACGCCGAGCGGTCGACCGCTTCACCGTCGATCATGATTACGAAGGGCGCATTGCCAGCCTTGGCCAGACCTGCCGCCAAGTCCACGGGAAGCTGGCCGGAGCCCGCGATCAAGGCGACGCGATCGGCCGGTCCGAATAACCCGGCACGAAGCTCAGACGTCGTCATCCGCGCCATCGTCGCTCGCGCCATCGATCGCCGGAAGGCAGAAATTCCGCTTGTCGCGACTGTCCATGAAGGCAATGACCCGTTCGACCAGCGGGAATGCTGCAAACTCCGCCCTGGCCCGTTCGAGATTGTCGGCGAGCGTGCGGGTACGATCGAAAATCATGCGATACGCTTTGCGCAGGACAAGAATGTCCGCTCGCGGCATTCCGGCACGCTTCATTCCGATAATGTTCAGCCCGCGAAGCTTCGCCAGGTTGCCGGTGACGATCCCGTAAGGGATTACGTCGCCCGGCACTGCCGAGCAACCGCCCAGAAAGGCGTTGTTGCCGACACGTACAAACTGGTGGACCGCCGTCAGGCCGCCGACAATGACATGATCGCCGATGTCGCAGTGACCGCCGAGAGTCGCGCCGTTGGCGAAAGTAACATTGCTGCCGACCACGCAATCATGCGCGATGTGGGAGTAGGCAAGGAAGTTGCCGTTCTCACCGATGACCGTCTCGCCGCGGCTGGTGTCGCTCCCGGCGTGCATCGTCACCGCTTCGCGAATGACGCAGTTGCGACCGATGACCAGAGTGGTGCGGCCGCCTTCGTGTTTCATATTTTGCGGGACCGCGCCCAAGACCGCCTGAGGAAACACCTTGGTGCCTTCGCCGATGGTTGTCGCTCCTATTACGGCGACGTGGCTTAGCAACTCGACGCCGTCACTGATCGTCGCCTGGGCGCTCACGTGGCAGAAGGGTCCAATGCGGACCCCGGCACCGAGCTGCGCGCCAGCCTCAACGAAGGCCATCGGGTGAATGAAAGTTTCTGAATTCATCGATTGTCGCCGGTCAGCCAGCCTTTGGAGACATCATCGCGGAGATTTCCGCTTCCGCGGCCTTTGCTCCGTCGACCAGGGCCTCGCATGCAAATCTCCAGATATTGCCGCGTTTCTTCAGCTTCCTGACGTGAATTTCAAGCCGGTCGCCCGGCACGACCGGGCGTCGGAATTTTGCATTGTCTATGGTCATGAAATAAACGAGAGACGGCTTGTCGGTCGCGGTGCTCTTGACACAGATGGCGCCAGCCGTCTGCGCCATCGCCTCGATGATCAAGACTTCCGGCATGACCGGCTGTTCGGGAAAATGCCCCTGAAAATGCGGTTCGTTGACGGTCACGTTCTTGATGCCGATTGCAGAATTGTCCCCGTCGATCTCGATGATGCGATCGACCAGCAGAAAAGGAAAGCGATGAGGCAATAGCCTCATCAGCTGCATGATGTCGACCGTTTCGAGAACGGTACCGGCACTATCAGCCATCGCCTTCGTCCTTCCTGGATTTGGTCAGGCCGCGAATTGCGGCAACTTCGCGGAAGAATTCGCGTATTGGGCGTGCGGGGGAACCGGCCCAGCGCTCGCCTTGCGGGATGTCATGCATCAGGCCGGCCGACGCCGCAACCTGCGCAAACGAACCTATGGTGATGTGGTCGGCGATACCGACGCGGCCGCCGAGCATCACAAAATCGCCGAGCGTCACTGAACCGGACAGGCCGCAATGGCCGGCAATCAAACAGCCGCGACCGATCCGCACGTTGTGGGCAATCTGGACCAGATTGTCTATCTTGGTGCCCTCGCCAATGACCGTGTCGCTCATCGCGCCCCGATCGACGGTTGTGTTGGCTCCTATTTCGACGTCGTCCTGGATGATGACGCGTCCGATCTGCGGAATGCGCTCCGGCCCGCGGGGACCGGCCACGAAACCAAAGCCGTCCTGGCCAATCTGGGCGCCGCCATGAACGACAACCCGATTGCCAACCAACGCATACTGGATGCTCACATTCGGACCAATGAAGCAATCGCGGCCGATCTGCGTGCCAGCACGCACCACGGCGTTCGGTGCAACGATCGTCCCGCTGCCGATTGCCGCCCCGGGCCCTACACTTGCCCCAGCCTCAATGGTTGCCCCTGCCTCGACATGCGCATCTCGCGAGACGTGGGCTCCGGCCGAAACGCCCTTTTCGCCAGTCATCGGCTCCGGACTGGCAGCACCCGGATACAGCAGGCGGCCGATCTGGGCAAAAGCCTGTTGCGGCCGCGCCGTCGCCAGAACCGCAATGCCCGGCGGAACCAGCTTGGCGACATCCTCGCCGCACAGGACCGCCGCCGCAACCCGTCCTTGCAGAAGGGCCGCGTTTCGCCTGCCGTCGACATAGACCAGCGCACCTTCGCCGCCGACCGAGGCCGAAGCGATGTCGCTTATGACCACTGCCGAATGGCTGGTATCGACAAGTTTGGCGCCGGTCAGCGCGGCTATCTCAGCGGCGGAATACCGGCGTGACGGCGCAAAGAAGACCGGGTCTGTCATGTGAACCTTTTCTTCCGGGCCAGAATGGCCCGGAAGCACAACTCGGCCCGCCTTAGAAGCGCGTCGAGATACCGAAATTGAAATTCTGCTCCACGTCGCTGTCAAGTTTCTCGACTGGAACAGCGTAGTCGACGCGCAAAGGCCCGAACGGAGACGCCCAGATTAGGCCGGCGCCGACCGAGGCTCGCCAATCCATGTCCGTTCCGGCCACCACTGTATCGTTCAGGTCGCTGCCGTAAAGCGTCGCGGCGTCCGCGAAGACGGCGCCCTTCAGGCCGAAGCCTTCGGGGAAGAGCGGAAGCGGGAACTGCGCTTCGGCGGAAGCGTTGAAGTATGTCGTGCCTCCAAGATGATCCAACGTGTTCGGATCGAACGGACCGATGCCGTTGTATTCGAACCCTCGAATGATCCGGTCGCTGTTCTTGAGCTGGTCGAACACCTGCAGCCCCTCGCTGGTGGTGCCCGCGATGTAGCCCGCGCCTCCGCTCAACAGGCCGACGATGTTCATCTCCTCCGACAGCGTGTGATAGTAAGTGCCGCGCCCGGTGAGCTTGATGAAATTGGCATCACCCCCAATGCCGGCATATTCCGTCGTGAAGGTCGTGTACAGACCTGCATGCGGGTCCTTCATGTCGTCAATGGTATTGTAGAACAAGGAGCCGCTCACCGACGACTTCGTCCACGGGCTTTCCTCCACCGCATCAGCGATGGCTGGGGACACGTCGCATTCAACGGCGGCCGGCACAGTCGGATCGATGTCGCAGTCCGACGTGAAGTCATATCTCGATACAGAGTAGTTATATGCCAGCTGGCTGGATAGCGCCTCGGTGATCGGCAGGCCGAACCGCACCGTAGCGCCGTTCGTATCGCTGTCGTAGTTCGAATAGTCGCGGGTCTGCCGGTAGATGTCGAAACCTGCGGAAATACGCCGCCCGAGGAAATAGGGTTCGGTAAACGAGACCATATAGTCCTGCGAGTTCTTGCCGCCGCCCGCCGAGAAGCGGATATACTGGCCCCGGCCCAGGAAATTTCTCTCGGTGATAGAGCCTTCGACGGACGGCCCCGACGTCTCGCCACCAGTCGAGTAGCCGGCGCCGACCGAGAACTCGCCCGTCGACTTCTCCACCAGGTCCACGACTAGAATGACCTGATCGGGCTGGGAGCCGGGAGCCGTGGAAATTTCCACAGTCTCAAAGTAATTAAGCCTTTCCAACCGCTTCTTCGCGCGCTTTATCAGAACCTGATTGAAGGCATCGCCTTCGCTGACGTCGAACTCGCGGCGGATCACATAGTCGCGCGTGCGGGCATTGCCGCGGATCTCGATGCGCTCGACATAGGTGCGTGGACCCTGATCGATCGAGTAGACGACGGAAATGGTGTGGTTCTCAAAATTGCGGTCACCGCGCGGCGTCACCTGGGCGAAGGCATAGCCGACCCCAGCCATGTGCTCGGTAAGCGCGATGATGGAGTCTTCCACGTCTTCCGCGCTATAGACCTCGCCGGCCCGGGTCTTGATCAGGGAACGCATCGACTCGGCGTTCACTCCCTCGATCGTGCTCTCGATGCCAATGTCGCCGAACGTGTACCGCTCGCCCTCCTCGACCGTGATCGAGACGACATACTCGTTTTTCGATTCGTCGAGGTCGCCTGTCGCCGAGATCACCTGGAAGTCGGCGTAACCGCGATTGTAGTAGAAACGGCGAAGCGCCTCCTCGTCAGCGCGCAGCCGGTTCTCATCGTAGACATCGTCGCGCATCAGGAACGAAAGTATGGACGACCGCTTGGTCGAGATCACGTCGGCAAGACGGCGATCGCTGTACGCATTGTTGCCATTGAAGTCGATGCGCGCAATCTTGGTGCGGCCGCCTTCGACAATCTCGTAAACCACGTTCACTCGGCCCTCGCCAAGCTGCATAACCTGTGACTTGACCGTCGCGTCGTCGCGTCCAATCGCGCGATAGGCTTCTCGAATTGCCTCAACGTCGGCTTCCATGGCAGCGTTCGAAAAGGCACTCCGGGGTTTCAGCTGAACCGTCGACGCAAGTTGCGCGTCCTTGATCTTCTTGTTGCCCTGGAAGAGCACCTGGTTAACGATCGCATGTTCATCGACCTGAACGACAAGCGTCGATCCGACCTGGTTGATACGGACATCCGAGAACATGCCGGTACCGAACAGACGTTTGACGGCCTCGTCTATCTCGATGCTGGAGAAGGACTTCCCCGGCGTGATTCCAATGTAGCTACGGACCGTTTCGTCATCGACGCGTTGATTCCCCTGCACGTCGATGCTGCGGACAACTGCAGCCTCTGCAACCGATACGGACGCAATCTGCACCGCAAGAGCGCCCGGCACAACCAAAGCGGCGGACAAAGCCGCCGCGGACGCAGCGCTTAAAAAACTGGATACTGCCTTCATTGGGCTCTCAAAACCTTTTTCTCGTAGTCCCCACGGCGAGAAATCCGGACGTCGCGGTACAATCAGGTTACCCTAATAGCCGGATTTCCTTTACACGCAAGGCTTCTGGTTAATTTGTATTTACTAAACGCAACAGCGTGACATTCGGGTCACGCATATCCGACATGATGGTAAACGCAGTCTCAATCACCCTCATCCCAAGCCCAATTTCTTCATGTTTTCAGCATCCAAACAGGTCGTTCCAGAAAACAAACCCCATGAATGCGAGCACCAGCAGAAAGCCGGCGCGATAGACCATTTCCATCGCTTTCTCGGAGACCGGACGCCCTCTGGCAGCTTCAACGGCGTAGAAAACCAGATGCCCTCCGTCAAGCGGCGGAATAGGAAGAAGGTTCAAAAATCCGATCCCTACGGACAACATCGCCACCAGTTGCACCAGCCACTCGAACCCGAGCTTTGCAGCCTTGCCGGCCATGTCCGCAATTCTCACAGGGCCGCCCAATTGGCACCTGTCCTCGCGGCCGACGGCAAAGCGTTTCAGGAAGGTTCCGGTCCGGACGAGGATATGACCGGTTTCCCGCACCGCCTCGACGACTGCGCCGGGCACGCTGTAGGCGATGACGCGCGGCTGCCCGAGTTGTTCGTTGTTGGCAACCCCGATAACGCCGATCCTGATCGTATTGCCGAGCGCGTCCTTCTGTTCAATGGTCTCGGGCGTCGCGGCGAGTTCGATTTCCTTGCCATCCCGCAGCAACACGAAGACAAGACGATCGCCTGTACGGCCGGAAACGAATCTCTGGACATCCGCAAATGTGTCCACCCTGTTGCCGTCCACGCTGACGAAGCGATCGCCAGGCATGAAACCCGCGCTGGCGGCCGGGCTGCCCGGGCGGACCTCGGCCACCATCGGCTCCGCTACGGGACGCCCGTAGGCGGCAAAGAAAACTGCGAAGACCGCGACAGTCAGCAGGAAATTGAACAGCGGACCGGCAAAGACGGTCAACGCGCGCTTCCACACGGGCTGGGTATGGAAGGCGACCCTGCGCTCGGCCACGCTGAGCTTTTCCATTTCCTCCTGGTCGGGTGTGCTGGTGGCGTTGACGTCGCCCACAAACTTCACATAGCCGCCGAGCGGAACCGCGCAGAGCTTCCATCGCGTGCCGTGCCGGTCGTTGAACCCGAAAAGCTCCGGCCCGAAGCCGATCGAGAAGGCCTTCACCCCGATACCGCACCAGCGCCCGACGAGGTAGTGACCCATTTCGTGGACGAAAACGACTACGGTCAGTACGAACAGGAACGGAAGGACCGTGCCGACGAGAAGGCTGTCCGCACCAAACAGCGAGGCGAATAACTCGTTCAAGAACATGCCCTCAATCCCACGCGCGCCCTCACTACCGCCGTCGATACCGGAAAATCGACGGCGCTTCGCGACAACCCGATCGAACCATTCGCAACAAGGGGTTACCGCTCAGACGGGAAACAGCACATGGGCGGGATGATCTGCGCTGCCGAATGCCCAACCGATGAGGTATAGCGCGAAGGCCGCCGCGACAAGCCCGTCGAACTCGATCCATGACGCCGCCATGGCCGGGAATAATGCTACCGGAATCCTTCACGCCTCTGCGCCGCTTCACCCATGATTCCAAAAGGTCGCCCGCCTGAGAGACGGCCGAAAGTACCGCGGCGGCGGCAACCGTCAAAAATGACACGCCGCCGCCTGCAATCGCGGCCAACAAAATGCCGGCGGCCACGCCCGCTGCCGCGCCACCGATGGCGCCGCTCCAGGTCTTGCCCGGCGAAATGGCCGGTGCAAGTTTCGGTCCGCCGATCGCCCTGCCGACGAAATAGGCGAAAATGTCGGTTGCCCAAACAACGGCGAAGAGAAACAGAATCGCCAGGAGGCCGGAATGGTCGTCGCCGCGTAGCAGTGCCAGGCAGATGCCGGACAACGCCGCGTAGGCAAAGCCGGCGACCGTCCAAGCGCCCTGCCCGCTGGCTGCCGCGTGCACAGCAACAGCGGCGAGCGTGATTGCCAGAGCGAGAAAGACCGTATTCGCGGGCTGGCCGGAAACGAGCAGGAAGAGCACGCCGGCCAGCATCGCCGCGGCAATCAACTGATGCGTGCCGTTTGTCGCGTTACGGCACATGACCGCCCATTCGTAGAAAATCGCCGCGGCTATGGCGGCCGCGAGAAGCCTGAAGGGCAGCCCGCCAAGCGAGGTCAGCCCGAGCGTTACGACTGCAAGGATAGTGCCCGAAATGACGCGAAGCTGAAGATTGGTCAATCCTCCGGGCTGACCGCCGCCTTTGGAGGGTACATCGGCATTGCCGGTCATAACGCCACGCCGCGGGCGGTTGTTCCGCCATACCGGCGTTCGCGATTTGCAAAGGCTTCCACCGCCTGCGCGAAGTCGGCACGGCTGAAATCCGGCCAATAGCAAGGCAGGAAGAAGAGTTCGCTGTAGGCTGCCTGCCAGAGCAGGAAGTTGGACAATCGCATTTCACCGCTTGTTCGAATGATGAGATCGGGGTCGGGGATCGCGGCGGTATCCAGGAAGGTCGAGAACGATTCGGCAGTGATGGCGGCGGGATCGAGTTGTCCGGCTGCCACTTTCTCGGCAATCTTGCGCGCCGCGCGGACGATCTCGTCGCGCGATCCGTAGTTGAAGGCAATCACAAGGTTGAGCGCGGAATTGTCTCGCGTCAGCGCCTCCGCCTCTTCCAGCAAGGCCTTGATGTCGCTCTCGAGACCGGTCCGGTCGCCAATGATGCGCACCCGGACGCCGGCTTGGTGGAGTTCGGCCAAGTCGCGCCGGATGAAAAGCTTGAGCAGACCCATCAGGTCGCTGACTTCCGCCCTTGGGCGTGACCAGTTTTCGGAAGAGAAGGCATAGACCGTCAGCCAGGACACGCCCAACTCGCCGGCTGCGCGCACGGTCTGGCGCAGTGCTTCAACTCCGGCGCGATGGCCGGCGACGCGCGGCAATCCTCGCGCTTTGGCCCAGCGGCCGTTGCCGTCCATGATGATCGCGACATGCGCGGGCATTGTCATAGCGCTTTTCGACTCCCAGGCGACGTCGCAGCGTTTCAGACGTGCATGATCTCGGCTTCCTTCTCGCCAAGCGAGCTGTCGATCATGGCAATCGTCTCGTCCGTCATTTTCTGGACCCTGTCGGACTGCGCCCGGTGGTCGTCCTCGCTGATGATACCGTCTTTCTCTGCCTTCTTGAGATGGTCCATGCCGTCACGCCTGACATGGCGGGCGGCTACGCGCGCGTTCTCGGCGTAATTGTGCGCGATCTTCACGAGTTCCTTGCGACGCTGCTCGTTGAGCTCAGGCAAAGGAATGCGAAGCGTCGTCCCGTCGACGATCGGATTGAACCCGAGATTCAACTCGCGGATGGCCCGATCGACAGCGCCGACCATCGACTTGTCCCACACCGAAACCGACAGCATTCGCGCCTCGGGCACCGACACCGTCGCTACCTGATTTATCGGCATCGCCGTGCCGTAGGCCTGCACCTGGATCGGATCGAGAAGATTGCTCGATGCGCGACCGGTCCGCAGTGAGGCGAGGTCATGCTTGAAGGCGCTGACGGCGCCGTCCATGCGCCTTTGAAGGTCCTTGAAATCCGCTCCGTTCGTCATCGCCTGTCTCCTTGCAATTTCCTTGAAGCCCCTGGCGTCGGCCTCAATGGTCGGCAACCACCGTGCAGTGGCCTCCGCCCCTCAGAATCGCGCCAAAGCCGCCTTTTTCATGAATCGAATAGACGATTATCGGAATGTTGTTTTCCCGTGCAAGCGCGATGGCTGTTGTGTCCATGATGGACAGCCCTTTCGTCAAGACATCGCGGTGGCTGACGCGATCGTAGCGGGTGGCCGATGGGTCCGTTTTGGGATCGGCGGAGTATACCCCATCGACCTGCGTGCCCTTGAAGAGCGCATCGGCGCCGATTTCCGCTGCCCGCAGCGCCGCCGCCGAATCGGTCGTGAAAAACGGATTTCCGGTGCCGCCAGCGAAAATCACCACCCTTCCCGCATTCATGTAGGCTGTCGCCTGACGTTGCGAAAAGCTCTCGCAGATCTCCGGCATCGCAATCGCCGAAAGCACGACCGCGTCTACCCCGATCTTGACCAACGACGTCCTGAGCGCCAGCGAATTGATGACGGTCGCCAGCATCCCCATGTGGTCGCCGGTGACACGGTCGCCGCCCTTGGAGGCGACTGCCACGCCGCGAAAGATATTGCCGCCGCCGATGACGACGCCGACTTCGACCCCGAGCGCGCGTGCTTCAGCTATGTCGGCGGCTATGCGGTCGACGACCGAGACATCTATACCGAAATGTTGTTCGCCCACCAGGGCTTCGCCGGAGGCCTTCAGCAGCACTCGCCGATACAAGGGCTTGGGGGTCATCATGTCCTCGTCATGCGGGTCGTGGCGGCGGGCTTCACGGACGCCGTTGCTGCGCTCGGAAAATTCATTCGAAATCCGGCTTGCGATACACGAAGGGCACCGCGATGTCACGCGATGCCCTCGATCCAAGCTTGCAAGCCGTGTTACTTCTTGACGGCGGCCGCCACTTCGGCGGCAAAGTCAGTCTCTTCCCGTTCGATGCCCTCGCCAAGCGCGAACCGGACAAAGCCCGTGATCTTCGCCGGCGCGCCGATGTCCTTTTCGGCATCCTTGAGCGCCTTCTCGACGGTCACATCGGGATTCATGACGAATGTCTGCTTCAAGAGCACGACTTCCTCGTAGAACTTGCGCAGCCGGCCTTCGACCATCTTCTCGATGATGTTTTCAGGCTTGCCCGACTGGCGGGCCTGATCCGAGAAAATCGCCTTTTCGCGTTCGACCGCCGCCGGATCGACTTCCTCGGCAGTCAGCGCCAGCGGGTTGGTCGCGGCGACATGCATGGCGACCTGACGCGCGAAGGCGCGGGCAGCTTCGGCCTTGCCCGACGTCTCCAGCGCGACCAGCACGCCAAGCTTGCCGAGGCCGTCGGCGACCGAGTTATGGACGTAGGTCGCGACAACGCCTTCACCAACGGAGAGCTTGGCCGAGCGGCGGAATCCCAAATTCTCGCCGATCGCGCCGACGGCATCCTTGATCGTCGCGGTGACGGTCTTTTCCGAGCCTGGATATTTGGCGTTGGCAACCGCCTCCGTCGCGCCGAAAGCAAGCGCGACCTTGGCAACATTCCCGACGATCTCCTGGAAGGCGGCATTGCGGGCAACGAAATCAGTCTCCGAGTTGACCTCCACGACAGCCGCCTCGCGCAAGCCGGAATCGATACCGATCAGACCTTCGGCCGCCGTACGGCTTGCCTTCTTGTCCGCCTTGGCGATGCCCTTCTTGCGCAGCCAGTCGACAGCCGCCTCCATATCCCCGCCGGTTTCGGCAAGGGCGGCCTTGCAGTCCATCATGCCCGCGCCAGTCAATTCGCGGAGTTCTTTCACTTGTGCTGCCGAAATGCTCATTGGTCGCCTCTTTGTTTGAAATGCGGAGGCGCACCATCGAAGCTCGATGATGCGCCGGCCGCGGGCGCAAATCCGCCAAGTCCAGGTTTTGTCGACGAAGGCCCAGACGGCCTTCGGGGATCACTCGCCGGCGGCGTCGCTGGCCGGGGTCTCATTCAGCGTCGGCTCGGCCGGAGCTTCGGCCGCGGCGCCGATGTCGATGCCGAGTGCGCCCTGCTGGCGGGCGATGCCATCGATCGCGGCCTTCGCAACCAGTTCGCAGTAGAGCGAGATCGCGCGCTGCGCGTCGTCATTGCCCGGAATCGGGAAATCGATCCGGTCCGGATCGCAGTTGGAATCGATGACCGCCACGACCGGGATGCCAAGGCGCTTGGCTTCCTGAATGGCAATCGCTTCCTTGTTGGTGTCGATCACGAACATCAGGTCGGGCGTCGAGCCCATGTCCTTGATGCCGCCCAGCGCTTTGTTGAGTTTTTCGCGCTCGCGATCGAGATTCAGGCGCTCCTTCTTGGTGAAGCCCTGGGCATCGCCGGCCAGCATTTCGTCCAGCTTGCGCAGGCGCTGGATCGAATTGGAAATCGTCTTCCAGTTGGTCAGCATGCCGCCGAGCCAGCGCGAGTTGACATAGTATTGAGCCGAACGCTGCGCGGCATCGGCAACGATTTCCGAAGCCTGGCGCTTGGTGCCTACAAACAGCACGCGGCCGCCCTTCGCGACGGTGTCGGAAACCTGCTTCAGCGCCTGGTGGAGCATCGGCACGGTCTGCGAGAGGTCAATGATATGGATATTGTTGCGGGCGCCGTAGATATACGTCGCCATTTTCGGGTTCCAGCGATGGGTCTGGTGGCCGAAGTGAACACCAGCTTCCAATAGCTGGCGCATGCTGAAATCAGGCAGAGCCATTCTCTTTCCTTTCCGGTTGGCCTCCACGGACACTTGACGAAGGAAGCGGGCTTCTATCGCCACCGGAGGTTTCAGCCGGATTTTGCCGGCAGCTACCCAAGTCCGTGTGTGGAATGGAGGCGCATATACGTGGTGATCGAACGAAAAGCAAGCACGCGCCGCGCGACTGTTTGTCCGCGGCCAGGCAAGGCGATCAACTGCGCCAAGCACGGCCCGTGCCGCGTGCTTGATCAGGCTTCGGCGCCTTGCCGTGCCTAACCCGAACGCGGCGGAAAACGGCGACCATCTGCTCACGCGTGCAGGAAACAGCGCCAAGGGCGATGGCGCGGCGGCGCTCATACGCCGTTAGGTCGTAGTGCGGCGCCGTCGTTTTGGGTGGGCCCTGATAGATCAAACGGTGAACGCCAAGATGTGCTGCAAAGCGATGAAGCTCGTCGGTGTCGTCCGCCAGCAGATGGCACCAGCGCTTGCCGACCCACGCCCAGATTGCTTCGTCGACATAGACAGCCATGCCGGAGGACTATTTCGTGCAGCTTTTCGGCATGTCGAAGAGCGACAGATCGACAAGCTTTCCCTTCATGGAGAAATCGCCGTAGTCCATCAACAGGTCGCGCGTCAGGCCGTTCTTGTGCATCTTGAAGCTGATCCGGTACTGCGGCAACTCCTCCCCGCCCTTCTTCGCCTCATCGAAGTAAGCTATGTCAACGGGCCAAAAGGCGTCCTTGCCGAGGCCCGCGAGCGCCGGAACCTCGGGGTCGTTGTTGTCGGCCTTTTCCTGCTTGCCGATCACGACAGTCGTTGTCATCACCTGGTTCGCGTCCTCGGACCCGTCGAACAGGCTGGTCTCGTAGAAACTCTCGCCCTTTTCGGCCTTGCCCAGGAGTTCAATCAGGTGCTGCGTGGGGAACTGCGTCAGTGCGAGGTCGAGTTTCTGTTCTTCCGGCTTCTCGATATCGACAGCCAAACCGGACAATTCGCGCGTGGCAATTCCTCTCACTTCGCGATCGAGGTTCTGGTCCACGAATGACTTGGTCACAAAGCTGAACGTCTTGCCGTCGCCATCCTCGAAGGTAGTGGTCTGCTGGTCGGTGAGCCGCGACACGTCGCTGGTGTCAATTCGGGTGACGAACCGGAAGGTGACGGTGTAACCTTCGCACGGCGAGCCATTGAATTCATAGACCATTCGACCGGAAAGGCCCGTGATTCCCGAGCGGTCGTTTGCTCGGTCAAGGGCAAGGTCGTAGACGGCCCTGTGCGGTGCAAGCAGCGGTGCAGGCGCTGCCTCCGCGCCAGGGACAGCCCAGGAGGCAGCGAGGGCAAGCAAAGCGAGGCGCAGTGCGCGCATGAAAGGACGACTCCCAGCAGTTGCGGCGCTGACCGCCGCAATCAAAGATGGCCTACAATAAAAAAAGTCGTGGCGGAAGCGAGGCAAAAATTGCACTTTCGACGGCTTCCAGACCTACCATGGCAGACGAGGACAGTATGATGGGCGATTCAATAGAAAAGCGGCTGAGCGATCTCGGCGTTTCCCTGCCGGCGGCGGCGGCCCCAGCGGCAAACTACGTGCCCTTCACGCGGACCGGCAATCTTGCGTTCACCGCCGGCCAGTTGCCTCTGAAGGACGGCAAGCTCGCGGCGACCGGCCTGCTTGGGCGCGACGTCGATGTCGAGACGGGCAAGGAAGCCGCGAAATTCTGCGCAATCAACATTCTCGCGCAGGCAAAGGCAGCAATCGGCGATCTTGAGCGAATCCGCCGCCTTGTGAAAATCACGGTCTTTGTGGCGTCGGCGCCCGGCTTCACCGAACAGCACCTCGTCGCCAACGGCGCCTCCGACTTCCTTGTCGCTGTCCTTGGCGACCGCGGAAAACACGCGCGCTCGGCCGTTGGTGTGGCGTCGTTGCCGTTGAATGCACCCGTCGAAATTGAAGCCATCATCGAGACTGAATGACAGCGGCCGGAACGCGAACCCCATGATCGACATTTCCTGGCTCGCCGCGCGCCCGATCGCCCATCGCGGTTTTCACGACCTCAACAACACCAGATGGGAGAACACGCTGTCGGCCTTCGAAGCCGCCGCCGGGCGAGGCTATGCGATCGAATGCGACGTGCATCTCACCAGTGACGGCGTTCCGGTCGTCTTTCACGATCAGGGTCTGCAGCGGCTGACCGGCGTTGAAGGCCACATATGGCAAAGGACGGCCCGCGAAATGACCGCCCTGAAGGTAGGCGGCACAGCCGACCACGTTCCCACCCTCAGCGACACGCTGGACCTTGTGGATGGGCGGGTGCCGCTGGTGGTCGAGCTCAAGGGAATTCCGGGGCACGACGACGGCCTTGTGGCGCGCGTATGCGAAACGCTGCGCGCCTATCGCGGCAAGGCGGCGATCATGTCATTCGACCACTGGCTGATTCGCCAGTTTCCTGCCCATGCGCAGGACATCCCGACCGGCCTTACGGCCTGCGGTTCGCTCGATCACGAGCTTGAGGCGCACTTCTCGATGCTGGCGCACAGCATTTCCTTCGTGTCCTATGGAGTCTTCGACTTACCGAACCGTTTCGTCGCATTCGCGCGCGAGCGACTCGCAATGCCCGTCATTTCGTGGACCGTCCGCGAGCCGGCGGACATCGAGAGGACCTTCTCCCATGCGGACCAGATGACATTCGAAGGATTCGATCCCGGCCCGGCGCTCGGCGCCTGAATGTTGTGTGAAGTGATTTTGCGTAAACGCCGTCTGCGATCTATCTAAGGTGCATGAAGAACAATGCGGACTGGGGCACGGTGAAGTCGGGGGGCGAATACGCTATCCGTGGTGCCGCCAGCATCGGTGCGTTTGCGGAAAACGAATGGAATCGCCTTGCGGGCACTGCTCGCGATGATAGAGAGAACGGCTATAACCCATTCCTTTCATTCGCTTTTCTGACTGCCTTGGAAGAGTCCGGCTGCGCCGTTGGCCGCTCGGGCTGGCAGGGACATCACCTGCGTCTCGAAACGGCGGACGGCGCGTTGCTCGGCGCAGTACCGTGCTATGTCAAGTCCCACAGCCGGGGCGAATATGTGTTCGATCATGGCTGGGCGGACGCCTTCGAGCGCGCCGGCGGCCGCTACTATCCCAAGCTGCAGGTGTCGGTCCCCTTCACACCGGTGACCGGTCCCCGTCTGCTCACCCGCCGCGACGGCGTCGATCATGGCGCGATCAAGACTGCCCTCGCGGCGGGACTGAAAGCCGTGACGGATCGGCTCGGCGTTTCCTCTGCGCATGTGACATTCGCCGAGGCACAAGACATCGCCGCGCTGGAGAGCGCTGGATTTCTGAAGCGAACCGACCAGCAGTTCCATTTCTTCAACCACGGCTATTCGAGCTACGATGAATTTCTGACCACACTTGCCTCACGCAAGCGCAAAGCGCTGAAGAAGGAACGGCGAGAGGCCCTGGCGGCGGGGATTTCGATCGAATGGCTGACCGGCAGCGACCTTACGGAGTCGGTATGGGACAATTTCTTCGCCTTCTACATGGACACCGGCGGCCGAAAATGGGGACGTCCCTACCTTAATCGCCGCTTCTTTTCGCTGGCAGGCGAGCGTATGCGCGACGACATCTTGCTGGTGATGGCCAGGCGCGGGGGCCGCTACATCGCCGGCGCTATCAACTTCATCGGCTCCGATGCACTTTACGGCCGCAACTGGGGCTGCGTAGAGGATCACCCCTTCCTGCATTTCGAAGTCTGCTATCATCAGGCCATCGATTTCGCCATTCAAAGGAAGCTGAAAACCGTCGAAGCCGGTGCGCAGGGCGAACACAAGCTCGCTCGAGGCTATATGCCGGTTACGATGCAGTCCGCGCACTACATCGCCCACCCTGGGCTGAGAAAGGCCATCGCCGACTATCTCCGGCGGGAACGGCGTGAGGTCGCCTATACGGGGGCATACCTCGAAGAGCACGGCCCGTTCAAGAAAGGGCTGCCGCGGACCGGTGGCCGGGAAACCTTGAAAACAGACTGACAGGCCGGTTGACGGCGGTGAGGTCGGCACGGAGTATGGTCCGACCATAATGCATGTCGCCAAAAAGTGCGCAGCGGTTTTGGGCGACATGCACAAAACAACAGCCTAAAGCGCGTCGCATGAATCCGTTTCGAAGCAATGCGCTTTAGGCTCGGTGAGGAGATGATGACGACACACGGTTACGACAGCAACAATGTCTTCGCAAAGATTTTGCGCGGCGAGATGCCGGCGTACAAGGTCTACGAGGACGCCGACACCTTCGCCTTCATGGACATCATGCCGCGGGGCGACGGTCACTGCCTTGTCATCCCCAAGAAGCCGTCCCGCAACATTCTTGACGCCGATCCGGAAAGCCTGGCCGCATTGATCCGATCGACGCAGAAGCTCGCCCGCGCGGTCGTGAAGGCGTTTTCCGCTGCCGGCGTCACGATCCAGCAATTCAACGAACAGGCAGGTGGCCAAGTGGTGTTCCACCTGCACGTGCATGTCATGCCACGCTTCGAAGGGGTCGCATTGAAGCCTCCCGCGGGACCGATGGAGAAGCCGGAAGTTCTCGAGGCGAACGCCGGGAAAATCAGAGCGGCTCTGGAGAGCATCTAATTTAAAGCGCGTCGCATCCAATGTGATTCAGGAATACTGGCGGGATTGCACCCCCCTCTGTCCTGGACATCTCCCCCTCAAAAGGGGAGAGATCAGCAGCTGCGATGCAGCGCTAACCGCCAACGTCGCAGGATAAGCATCGCAATGACGCGCCTGATCTCCCCCTTGAGGGGGAGATGACCCGGCAGGACATCGGGGGCTGAGGCAGAGCAACGTGGCGGCAAACTGCGGAGTGAGGTCGACTGTACACGACCACGCGTTAGTGTGGTGAAGGTCGCTAATCAAAAAAGCCGCCGGTTGCCCGGCGGCTTTTTCGTTGACTTTGAGTTCGCCGGTTACTGTGCGGCGCTCGACATATCCGTAAGCATCTGATCGGCGGTTTCCACGCCGGACGCCTTGCGGCGTTCGTCGAGGATCAGTTCGTCGCGCGCCGTGGCAATGCGCCGGATCAGGCTCATCGTGCCGCCAGTGCCGGCCGGGATGAGGCGGCCGACGATCACGTTTTCCTTGAGGCCCTGCAGCATGTCGGTTTTTCCGGCAACCGCCGCTTCGGTGAGCACCCGGGTCGTCTCCTGGAATGAGGCGGCCGAGATGAAGGAAGGCGTCTGCAACGAGGCCTTGGTGATGCCGAGCAACACCGGCTCGCCGGCTGCTGGCTTCTTGCCGTCCTCGACCAGCCGCTCGTTCACCTCTTCCAGCTCGATCACGTCAACGTGGTCGCCCGCAATATAGGTTGAGTCGCCCTGCTCCGTGATCTCGACCTTCTGCAGCATCTGGCGAACGATAACCTCGATGTGCTTGTCGTTGATCAGAACGCCTTGCAGCCGATAAACCTCCTGGATCTCGTTCACGAGGTAGGAAGCCAGCGCTTCCACGCCCTTGATCGCCAGAATGTCGTGCGGCGCCGGGTTGCCGTCGAGGATGTAGTCGCCCTTCTCGATCGCATCCCCGTCCTGAAGATGGAACGGCTTGCCTTTCGGGATTAGATACTCCACCGGCTCGACCTGCTCATCATGCGGCTCGATGATGATGCGGCGCTTGTTCTTATAGTCGCGCCCGAACCGGATCGTGCCGTCGATTTCGGCAATGATGGCATGATCCTTCGGCCGGCGGGCCTCGAAGAGTTCCGCAACGCGCGGCAGACCGCCGGTGATGTCCTTCGTCTTGGCGCTCTCCATCGGGATACGCGCCAGCACGTCTCCGGGCTTCACATGAGCGCCCGGTTCGACCGAAAGGATCGCCTCGACCGAGAGCATGAAGCGTGCGTCGCCGCCTTTCGACAGCTTGGAGACCTTGCCCTTGGGGTCAAGGACGGTAATCGCCGGCTTGAGGTCCGAACCACGCGGCGTAGAGCGCCAGTCGATGACCTCGCGCTTGGTTATGCCGGTCGACTCGTCGGCGGTCTCCTGGACGGAGATGCCGTCGACCAAGTCCTCGACCGCGACCGTGCCTTCGACCTCGGTCATGATGGGACGGGTATACGGATCCCATTCGGCGACGCGCTGGCCGCGCTTCACCTTGTCGCCGTCGTCCACAAAGATGCGCGAACCATAGGTGACGCGGTGGGTTGCGCGCTCCTTGCCGGCCTCGTCAAGGATCAGGATCGCCATGTTGCGTCCCATCACCACGAGATGTCCGTCCGAGTTACGCACCACATTGCGGTTGCGGATCTGCACCGTGCCCTCGTACGAAGCCTCGAGGAACGACGAGTCCACCACCTGCGCCGTACCGCCCATGTGGAAGGTACGCATGGTGAGCTGCGTGCCGGGCTCGCCGATCGACTGAGCGGCGATGACGCCGACAGCCTCGCCGATGTTGACCGGCGTACCGCGCGCGAGGTCGCGCCCGTAACAGACTGCGCAGACGCCGGTCTTGACTTCGCAGGTCAGGGCGGAGCGGATGCGCAACGACTGGACGCCGGCCTTCTCGATCGCCTCGACATCGCGCTCGTCCATCAGCTCGCCGGCCTTGACGATGAGATCGCCCGAGACCGGATGGTTGACGTCGTCGAGGGTCGTGCGGCCGAGCACACGCTGACCGAGCGACGCGACCACCTGACCGGCATCGACGATGGGCTGCATGGTCAACCCCTTGTCCGTGCCGCAATCACCAGTGGTAACGATGCAGTCCTGTGCCACGTCGACGAGGCGGCGCGTCAAGTAACCCGAGTTCGCCGTTTTCAGCGCCGTGTCGGCCAAACCCTTGCGGGCGCCGTGAGTCGAGTTGAAATACTCGAGAACGGTCAGTCCTTCCTTGAAGTTCGAGATGATCGGCGTCTCGATGATTTCGCCGGACGGCTTGGCCATAAGGCCGCGCATGCCGGCGAGCTGGCGCATCTGGGTCGGCGAACCGCGCGCACCGGAGTGCGACATCATGTAGATCGAGTTCATCGGCTTTTGGCGGCCGCTCTCGTCGAACTCGACCGCCTTGATGCGGCCCATCATTTCGTCCGCGACCTTTTCGGAGCACTTTGCCCAGGCGTCGACGACCTTGTTGTATTTTTCGCCCTGGGTAATCAGGCCGTCGTTGTATTGCTGCTCATATTCCTTCGCGAGCGTCTCTGTGTCCGCGACCAGCTTCTCCTTGGCGGCCGGAATGAGCATGTCGTCCTTGCCGAAGGAAATGCCGGCCCGGCAGGCGTGCGCGAAGCCGAGCGCCATGATGCGATCGCAGAAGATGACAGTCTCTTTCTGGCCGCAGTGGCGGTAGACCGTGTCGATCATCTTGGAGATGTTCTTCTTGGTCATCTCCTGGTTGGCGGTGTCGAACGGCACGTTGTGGTTCTTCGGCAGCAATTCGCCGATGATCATGCGGCCCGGCGTCGTGTCATGGATATTCGAAACCGGCTTGCCTTCGGCATCGACGGTCTTGAACCGGCCCCTGATCTTGGAGTGGAGCGTCACAGCCTTGGTCTCGAGCGCGTGCTGCAGTTCGCCCATGTCGGCAAACACCATGCCCTCGCCCGGCTCGTTCTGGTTGACGATCGAGAGATAGTAGAGGCCGAGCACCATGTCTTGCGACGGCACGATGATCGGTGCGCCGGAGGCCGGATGCAGGATGTTGTTGGTCGACATCATCAGCACGCGGGCTTCGAGCTGGGCCTCCAGTGACAGCGGCACGTGAACCGCCATCTGGTCACCGTCGAAGTCGGCATTAAAGGCAGTGCACACCAGCGGATGAAGCTGGATCGCCTTGCCTTCGATCAGGATCGGCTCAAACGCCTGGATGCCGAGGCGGTGCAGCGTCGGAGCGCGGTTCAGAAGGACCGGATGCTCGCGGATGACCTCGTCAAGGATGTCCCAGACTTCGGGCTTTTCCTTCTCGACCAGTTTCTTTGCCTGCTTAACGGTCGACGAATAGCCCTTCGCGTCAAGCCGCGCGTAGATGAACGGCTTGAACAGTTCGAGTGCCATCTTCTTCGGCAGGCCGCACTGATGCAGCTTCAACTCTGGGCCCGTAACGATGACAGAACGGCCGGAATAGTCGACGCGCTTGCCGAGAAGGTTCTGACGGAAGCGGCCCTGCTTGCCCTTCAGCATGTCGCTGAGCGACTTCAGAGGACGCTTGTTGGCGCCGGTGATGACGCGGCCGCGGCGACCGTTGTCGAACAGCGCGTCGACAGCTTCCTGCAGCATGCGCTTCTCGTTGCGGATGATGATGCCCGGCGCGCGTAGCTCTATCAGCCGCTTGAGGCGGTTGTTGCGGTTGATCACGCGGCGGTAGAGATCGTTCAGGTCGGACGTCGCAAAGCGGCCGCCGTCCAGCGGGACGAGCGGACGCAGGTCCGGCGGGATCACCGGCACGATCTTCATGATCATCCATTCCGGACGGTTGCCGGATTCGATGAAGTTCTCAACGACCTTGAGCCGCTTCAATAGCTTCTTCTGCTTCAGCTCGGACGAGGTGGAGGCGAGGTCGGAACGCAGGTTGCCGGCAATCTTGTCCAGTTCCATGCCGGCGAGCAGGTCATGGATCGCCTCGGCGCCAATCATGGCGGTAAAGGAATCCTCGCCGTATTCGTCGACCGCGATCTGGTATTCTTCTTCCGAAAGGAGCTGGTTCTCCTTCAGCGCGGTAAGGCCGGGCTCGGTGACGATGTAGTTCTCGAAGTAAAGAACACGCTCGATGTCCTTCAACGTCATGTCGAGCAGCGTGCCGATGCGCGACGGCAGCGATTTCAGGAACCAGATGTGGGCAACTGGAGCGGCAAGCTCGATATGGCCCATGCGTTCGCGGCGAACGCGCGACAGCGTGACCTCGACGCCGCACTTCTCGCAGATGACGCCCTTGTATTTCATGCGCTTGTACTTGCCGCACAGGCACTCGTAGTCCTTGATCGGGCCGAAGATACGCGCGCAGAAAAGACCGTCACGCTCCGGCTTGAAGGTGCGGTAATTGATCGTCTCCGGCTTCTTGATCTCGCCGAACGACCAGGACAGAATCTTGTCGGGGCTGGCGAGCGATATCCGGATCGAATCGAACGTCTGTGCCGGCGCCTGAGGATTGAAAAAATTCATGACCTCTTGGTTCATGCCGTTCTCCTTTGCGGGGTCGCGAGACCCCTTCTCGAACATTCAAGGGCGCTTGCACCCTTTGGCGATCCGCTGCCGTCAGCGCGAAGCATGCGCAACGTCACGGACCCGTTAATCAGCCGCCCTCGCGGCCATGGAACTGGTTTGCGCGCCGCAAAGGGGCCTCTGCCCCGCGCGGCGCGCCGTTGCCTTACTCGGCGGCGTCCGGCAGTCGAACCTGCGTTTCCTCGACCCGCGTGTTTTCGAGCTCGACGTTGAGGCCGAGAGAGCGCATTTCCTTGACGAGAACGTTGAAGCTCTCGGGGATGCCTGCTTCGAATGTGTCGTCGCCGCGAACGATCGCTTCGTAGACCTTGGTGCGCCCGGCAACGTCGTCCGACTTCACCGTCAGCATCTCCTGCAGCGTATAGGCGGCACCGTAGGCCTCGAGCGCCCAGACTTCCATTTCGCCGAAACGCTGGCCGCCGAACTGCGCCTTGCCTCCCAGCGGCTGCTGGGTGACGAGGCTGTACGGCCCGATCGAGCGCGCGTGGATCTTGTCGTCCACGAGATGGTGCAGCTTGAGCATATAGATATAGCCCATCGTCACCTTGCGATCGAACGGCTCGCCGGTGCGTCCGTCGTAAAGAGTCGACTGGCCGCTGGTGTGGAGACCTGCCTCGGCCAGCATCTCGTTGATGTTGGCCTCGTGCGCTCCATCGAACACCGGCGTGGCAATCGAGACGCCGCGCTTCATTTGCTCGCTGAGGCGAAGAATCGACTCGTCGTCAAACTTGCGCACCGGCTCGTTGCGGTCGTTGTCGGGGATCAGGTCTTCCAGCGTCTTGCGCAGCGGCTTGATGTCGCCGCCCGCCTTGTAGGCATCGATCAGCTCCCCGATCTTCCTGCCCATGCCGGCGCAGGCCCAGCCGAGATGCGTTTCCAGGATCTGGCCGACATTCATACGGCTCGGCACACCCAGCGGGTTGAGCACGATGTCCGCATGCGTGCCGTCCTCGAGGAACGGCATGTCCTCGACCGGAACGATCTTGGAGACCACGCCCTTGTTGCCGTGACGGCCGGCCATCTTGTCGCCGGGCTGCATCTTGCGCTTCACGGCCACGAAGACCTTGACCATCTTCATGACGCCGGGCGGCATTTCGTCGCCGCGCTGCACCTTCTCGACCTTGTCCATGAAACGCTGCTCGAGCGCCTTCTTGGAATCGTCGTACTGCCCGCGCAGTGCCTCGAGTTCGCCCTGGAACTTCTCGTTGTCGACTGCGAACTGCCACCATTGCGAACGCGGATAGTCGCCGAGCACATCCCTCGAAAGCTTGGTGCCCTTCTTGAAGCCCTTCGGTCCGGCAATCGCCTCCTTGCCCGAAAGCATATCGGTAAGGCGGCTGTAGACGTTGCGGTCAAGAATCGCCTGTTCGTCGTCCCGGTCCTTGGCAAGACGCTCGATTTCCTCGCGCTCGATCGCCATGGCGCGCTCGTCCTTCTCCACGCCGTGGCGATTGAAGACGCGCACCTCGACGACGGTCCCGAACGTGCCGGGCGGCATCCGCATGGACGTATCGCGGACGTCGGACGCCTTCTCGCCGAAGATCGCGCGCAGAAGCTTCTCTTCCGGCGTCATCGGGCTTTCGCCCTTCGGTGTGATCTTGCCGACCAGGATATCTCCCGGCTGGACTTCCGCGCCGATATAGACGATGCCGGCTTCGTCGAGGTTCTTGAGCGCTTCTTCCGAGACGTTCGGAATATCGCGCGTGATTTCCTCAGGCCCGAGCTTCGTATCGCGCGCCATCACCTCGAATTCCTCGATGTGGATGGACGTGAACACGTCGTCGGCGACGATGCGCTCGGATAGAAGGATCGAATCCTCGTAGTTGTAGCCGTTCCAGGGCATGAACGCGACAAGCACATTGCGGCCAAGCGCCAAATCGCCCAAATCGGTCGACGGCCCGTCCGCGATGATGTCGCCTTTTTCGATCCGGTCGCCCACCTTCACCAGCGGACGCTGGTTGATGCAGGTATTCTGGTTGGACCGCTGGAACTTCATCAGCCGGTAGATGTCGACGCCCGACTTCGACGGGTCGAGTTCCTCCGTCGCGCGGGTGACGATACGGGTCGCGTCGACCTGGTCGACAATGCCGGTGCGGCGGGCCGCGATTGCGGCGCCGGAATCACGCGCGACGATCGGCTCCATTCCGGTGCCGACGAACGGCGCTTCGGCGCGCACAAGCGGCACCGCCTGGCGCTGCATGTTAGAGCCCATCAGTGCGCGGTTGGCATCGTCGTTCTCGAGGAACGGGATCAGCGCGGCGGCGACCGAAACCATCTGCTTGGGCGAAACGTCCATCAGGTCGACGTTTTCGCGCGGCGCCATCATGACCTCGCCGGCATGCCGGCAAATCACGAACTCCTCGGTGAAGCCGCCGCTTTTGTCGAGTTCGGCGTTGGCCTGGGCGACATAGTGCTTCGCCTCTTCCATGGCGGAAAGATAGAGAACGTCTTCCGTGACCTTGCCGTCTACGATCTTGCGGTACGGGCTCTCGATAAAGCCATACTTGTTGACCCGCGCGAAGGTCGCAAGGCTGTTGATGAGGCCGATATTCGGGCCCTCCGGCGTCTCGATCGGACAGATGCGGCCATAGTGTGTGACGTGGACGTCGCGCACTTCGAAGCCGGCGCGCTCGCGAGTGAGACCACCCGGTCCGAGCGCCGAAAGACGACGCTTGTGGGTGATCTCCGACAGCGGATTGGTCTGATCCATGAACTGCGACAACTGCGACGAGCCGAAGAACTCGCGCACGGCCGCCGCGGCCGGCTTGGCATTGATCAGGTCCTGCGGCATCACGGTGTCGATTTCGATGGAAGACATGCGCTCCTTGATCGCACGCTCCATCCGCAGCAGGCCGACGCGATACTGGTTTTCCATCAGTTCGCCGACCGAACGCACGCGGCGATTGCCGAGATTATCGATGTCGTCGATCTCGCCCTTGCCGTCGCGCAGTTCGACAAGTGTCTTGACCACGGCAAGGATGTCCTCCTTGCGTAGCACGCGGACAGTGTCCTCGGCGTCGAGTTCCAGGCGCATGTTCATCTTGACGCGGCCCACCGCGGACAGGTCATAGCGCTCGCTGTCGAAGAACAGCGAGTTGAACATCGATTCGGCGGTTTCCAGCGTGGGAGGCTCGCCCGGGCGCATCACGCGATAGATATCGAACAATGCGTCCTGTCGGCCTTCGTTCTTGTCGACCGCCAGCGTATTGCGGATGTAGGCGCCGACATTGACATGGTCGATGTCGAGGATCTGAATTTCGTCCTCGCCGGTTCCAAGCAGGACTTTCAGGGTCTTCTCGTCGATTTCGTCGCCGGCCTCGAGATAAATCTCGCCCGTCGCATAGTTGACGATGTCCTCGGCGAGATAGCTGCCGAAAAGGTCGTCGTCGGTCGCCTTGATTGCCTTCAGGCCCTTCTCGGCCAACTGCTTGGCCTGGCGGGCTGTGATCTTCTTGCCGGCTTCCACGACCACTTCACCGGTGTCGGCATCGATCAGGTCACCGACCGCCTTCAGGCCGCGGAACCGGTCAACGTTGAACGGAATACGCCAGTGACCATCGGATTTGGTGTAGGTGATCTTGTTGTAGAAGGTCGACAGAATCTCCTCGCCGTCCATACCGAGCGCCATCAGCAGTGATGTGACCGGAATCTTGCGGCGGCGGTCGATGCGGGCGTGCACCACGTCCTTGGAATCAAACTCGATATCGAGCCAGGAGCCGCGATACGGGATCACGCGGGCCGCGAAAAGCAATTTGCCCGACGAGTGCGACTTGCCCTTGTCGTGGTCGAAGAATACACCGGGCGAACGGTGCATCTGCGAGACGATCACGCGCTCGGTGCCGTTGATGATGAATGTGCCGTTCGACGTCATGAGCGGCATGTCGCCCATGTAGACGTCCTGTTCCTTGATGTCCTTGATCGATTTCGCGCCGGTGTCCTCGTCCAGATCGAATACGATCAGGCGCAGCGTCACCTTCAGCGGCGCCGCATAGGTCAGGTCGCGCTGGCGGCACTCGTCGACGTCGAATTTCGGCGCCTCGAATTCGTACTTCACGAACTCCAGCATCGACGTGTTGGAAAAGTCGGAAATCGGAAAGACCGACTTGAAAACGGCCTGCAATCCCTCGTCCGGACGCCCACCCTTTGGCTCGTCCACCATCAGGAACTGGTCATAGGATGCCTTCTGAACCTCGATCAGGTTCGGCATCTCCGCAACTTCCGGAATCTTTCCGAAGAACTTGCGTACGCGTCTGCGGCCATTGAAAGTCTGGGTCTGGGCCATCGTCGCTCCTTGGCTAGCTCTCTTGGGGCGGGCCTCGCCCGGCTCGCCTTGCAAACTCTTGACCGCCTCGCCGGCGGTCCATCCAGAACGGGTCAAAACCCGTTTCCTGGAAGGCCCGCTTCCGGCCCCTCAGGAAAGAGGTTTCTCGTACAAATCGAACGCGAATGGCGGACGGGCGTACCCATCCGCCAAGCGAAATGCTTACTTCAGTTCGACCTTGGCACCAGCTGCTTCGAGCTGGGCCTTGATCTTGTCGGCATCGGCCTTGGAAACGGCTTCCTTGACCGGCTTCGGCGCGCCTTCAACCAGGTCCTTGGCTTCCTTGAGGCCAAGGCCGGTGATGGCGCGGACTTCCTTGATCACGTTGATCTTCTGGGCGCCGGCATCGGTAAGGATGACATCGAATTCGGTCTTTTCCTCAACCGGAGCGGCGGCAGCGCCACCGCCAGCGGCAGCGGCAACCGCAACCGGGGCCGCGGCGGAAACGCCCCACTTTTCTTCCAGAAGCTTCGATAGCTCAGCCGCCTCGATGACGGTGAGGCTCGACAGGTCGTCTACGATCTTTGCGAGATCAGCCATTTTCATTTCCTTTTAAAGGTTCGAACAGGTGTTGGTGACAGCGAAGAACGGCCTCATGCCGCCTCGTCCTTACGGGCATAGGCGCCGAAAACGCGGGCAAGCTGAGCTGCCGGTGCGTTGACGACCTGGGCGATCCGGGTTGCCGGCGTGACGATCATGCCGACGAGCCTGGCGCGCAACTCGTCGAGCGACGGCAAGGAGGCGAGAGCCTTCACACCATCGGCATCGAGAGAGGTCGTGCCCATCGCGCCGCCGAGAATGACGAGCTTGTCATTTCCCTTGGCGAAATCGGACGCAACCTTCGGCGCCGTAATCGGATCGTCCGAGTAAGCAATCAAGGTCTGTCCCTTGAACAGTACCTGCATGCGCTCGGAATCCGTACCCTGAAGAGCGATTCTGGCGAGACGGTTCTTCGCGACTTTGACCGTGCCACCGGCAGCGCGCATTTTTGACCGAAGGTCATTCATTTGCGCGACGGTGATACCGGCATAGTGGGCCACGACGACTGAACCGGCGTTCGAGAACGCTTCATTCAGGCCCGTGACGAGTTCGCGTTTTTCCGCTCTGTCCACTGCCTATCTCCAGTTGGCAACCATCCATTCGGGATGACTGCCGGGTTGCCTTCTGCCGGGCGGACTATCCAACTCTTGGATCTCCCGAACGGCGCTCGAGGATCCTGTCCCCTTTCGCCACGCCGGAAGCTCCGGCGCGCAGACAAAAGGCAAACACGGTTCGAACCTTTCATCGGAGCTCACGCTCCTTTGTCGGGTCTTCACCCGTCTCATGCAGGCCCATATGAATTAAGGCGAGCCGCCTGCAATCTCGGACAGGATGTCCGGAACCCTTTCGGCTTCCGGAATCCAGGCCTTCCGGCCCGGAATTCTTCATAGGATCAAGCGCTTACAGCCCGATCCGAAACTTTCAGATCACGACGCGGAAAGCGTCGCTAGATCGATCTTGACGCCGGGACCCATGGTGGTGGTGACGGATACCTTCTTGACGTAATTGCCCTTGGCGCCCGACGGCTTGGCCTTGATCACCGCATCAGCGAAAGCACGGACGTTCTCTTCAATCGCCTTGGCGTCGAAGGAAGCCTTGCCGACGCCTGCATGAACGATGCCGGCCTTTTCGACGCGGAACTCCACGGCACCGCCCTTTGAGGCTTTTACCGCGCCAGCCACATCCGCCGTAACCGTCCCGACCTTGGGGTTGGGCATCATGCCACGTGGACCAAGCACTTTTCCCAAGCGGCCAACCAACGGCATCATATCCGGTGTAGCGATGCAGCGGTCGAAGTTGATCGCGCCCTTCTGGACGGTTTCAACCAAGTCTTCCGCGCCGACGATATCGGCGCCCGCGGCACGGGCTTCGTCGGCTTTCTCGCCCTTGGCGAACACCGCGACACGGACGACGCGGCCGGTTCCGTTCGGCAGATTGACCACGCCGCGCACCATCTGGTCCGCATGGCGCGGGTCAACGCCGAGGTTCATCGCGACCTCGACCGTCTCGTCGAATTTCGCCGTCGCGCGCTCCTTCAGGAGCTTGATCGCCTCGCCGAGGCCATAAGCCTTGTTGCGATCGACGCCCTCGCGGGACTTGGCTACACGCTTTGCAATCTTTGCCATCGTCTTAGCCCACCACTTCCAGGCCCATCGAGCGGGCGGAACCCTCGACCATGCGCATGGCCGCTTCGACGTCGTTTGCGTTAAGGTCTTTCATCTTGGCCTCGGCGATCTGGCGCACCTTGTCGCGGCTGATCTGGCCGGCCTTCGACTTGCCAGGCTCCTTCGAACCCGACTTCAGGTTCGCGGCCTTCTTCAGGAAGTAGCTCACCGGCGGCGTCTTCATAACGAAGGTGAATGACTTGTCCTGATAGTAGGTGATCACGACCGGGACAGGTGATCCCTTTTCCATTTCCTGCGTCTGCGCATTGAACGCCTTGCAGAATTCCATGATGTTGATGCCGCGCTGACCAAGCGCAGGACCGATCGGGGGCGACGGTGTCGCCGAACCCGCGGATACCTGAAGCTTGAGCTGGCCCGCAACTTTCTTAGCCATCTCTTGTCTGCCTCTACTTCATGCCGGACGAGCCGGCGGTTGCAGTTCGGTGGTTCGGATCGAACAGCCGGCAAAAGCCGTCCTTGCCTCCCACCAGTTTGACGAAGACCAGCTTCGCTCGTTCCGCCTGGTCCGGCTCACCGGGCAGCGGCACCAATCGATCAGCCCTTTTCGACCTGACCGAACTCCAGGTCGACCGGCACCGCACGGCCGAAAATCGACACTTCCACCTTGAGCCGCGCCCGCTCTTCGTCGACTTCCTGAACGAAGCCGTTGAAAGAGGCGAAGGGGCCGTCGGACACGCGAACCTGCTCGCCGATCTCGAAGGTTACCGAAGGCTTCGGGCGCTCAACGCCCTCCTGTACTTGATGCAGGATCTGCTCGGCCTCCTTGTCGGAGATGGGCACCGGCTTGGAATCACCAAGGAAACCAGTCACTTTCGGCGTATTCTTTATAAGGCTGAACACGGCGTCCGTCAGGTTGGCGCGCACCATCACATAGCCGGGGAAGAACTTGCGCTCCGCATCGACCTTGCGGCCGCGGCGCACTTCGACAAACTTTTCCATCGGTACGACAATCTGTTCGATCTGGTCGCTAAGGCCTTTCTGCCTGGCCTTGTGCTCGATGTCCTCGGCGACCTTCTTCTCGAAATTCGAATAGGCGTGGACGATGTACCACCGCGCAGTCATCTCAGATGCTCTCCGTATCCGCTGGTTCTATCGTCCGATGCCGAGAATCAACTCGACGGCGTAGGCCATCAGCTGGTCGGCCGCGAAAAAGAAAATCGCCGCAAGGAAGGCAAAACCCAGAACCATGACGGTCGAAATCATGGTCTCGCGCCGAGACGGCCAGGTGACCTTCGCAGTTTCAGACCTTACCTGCTGGAGGAAGGTGAAAGGATTCGTGATCTTTGACGCCATTTGCCGCTCTTTACGAGGTTCCGCCGAGACGGATCCCCATGCTTTACCCGTTGCCCGGGAGATGTTCTTTTGTACGGAACCTGTCGCGCGAATCAGCGCCAATATTCCGGACATGCATTTCGGGCGCGTAAAGCCGGCTTCCCAGCTCCACGCACCGCGTGTCTGTCGTGCCTACATAAAACCAATTCCAGGATAGCGCAAGTGCCAAAAATCCGCATTCTTCGCAAACGCCCTGGCCGAACCGATCGAATCGCCTCTCTCGCCCGCATGTTGCCGCCCTTCCGAGGGATGGCAGGGGCAGCAGGGCTCGAACCCGCGACCTGCGGTTTTGGAGACCGCCGCTCTACCAACTGAGCTATACCCCTAGTTAAGGCGGGCAACACCTAATCGCAGACGCCGAACTTGGCAAGCCCTATCAGCTTCGCTTTTCGCGTTCTTCCTTGTCTTCGGCGAGCTTCTGCTTGCGGGTTTTCAACGGCGCCTCGTTTACTCGACGATCGATGCGACGATGCCTGCGCCTGCCGCGAGGCGCCAAAAGCGCCTCGCAATCTATCAGCATCGGTTGGTTGCAACGGAATTGCTTGCTTCGATCACTCGACGATCGATGCGACGATGCCTGCGCCGACGGTGCGGCCGCCTTCGCGGATGGCGAAGCGCAGCTTCTCTTCCATGGCGATCGGCACGATCAGCTCGACATCGACCGTCACATTGTCGCCCGGCATCACCATTTCGGTACCCTCCGGCAGCTGCACGATGCCGGTCACGTCGGTGGTGCGGAAATAGAACTGCGGACGGTAGTTGGTGAAGAACGGCGTGTGGCGGCCACCCTCCTCCTTGGTCAGGATGTAGGCCTCGGCCTTGAACTTCTTGTGCGGCTTCACCGTGCCCGGCTTGGCCAGAACCTGGCCGCGCTCGACGCCGTCGCGGTCGATGCCGCGCAACAGCGCGCCGATGTTGTCGCCCGCCTGGCCCTGGTCCAGGAGCTTGCGGAACATCTCGACGCCCGTGCAGGTCGTCTTGACGGTCGGACGGATGCCGACGATCTCCAGCTCCTCGCCCACCTTGACCACGCCGCGCTCGACACGCCCCGTCACCACCGTGCCGCGCCCCGAGATCGAGAACACGTCCTCGATCGGCATCAGGAACGGCTTGTCGATCGGACGCTCCGGCGTCGGGATGTAGGCGTCGACCGCCGCCATCAGTTCGCGGATGGCGTCCTCGCCGATCTTCTTGTCCTTGTCTTCAAGCGCGGCCACCGCCGAACCCTTGATCATCGGGATGTCGTCGCCCGGATATTCGTATTTCGACAAAAGCTCGCGAACCTCGAGCTCAACCAGCTCCAGAAGCTCGGCATCGTCGACCAGGTCGACCTTGTTCAGGAACACTACCAGCGCCGGAACGCCAACCTGACGGGCCAGCAAAATGTGCTCGCGCGTCTGCGGCATCGGGCCGTCGGCCGCCGACACCACCAGGATCGCGCCGTCCATCTGCGCCGCCCCCGTGATCATGTTCTTCACATAGTCGGCATGCCCGGGGCAGTCGACATGCGCGTAATGGCGGGCCGGCGTCTCATATTCCACATGCGCCGTCGAAATCGTGATGCCGCGCGCCTTCTCCTCCGGCGCCGCGTCAATCTGATCATACGGCTTGTATTCGCCAAAATACTTCGTGATCGCCGCCGTCAACGACGTCTTGCCATGGTCAACGTGACCAATCGTGCCAATGTTCACATGAGGCTTCGTACGCTCGAATTTACCTTTTGCCATCGTAACTTTCCCTGGCGATCTGGACTGAGTTCGGATCGAATGCGGGGCGATTAGCGACTGCCGCCCAAAAAAACAAGCGTCTTTTGGCTGGACTTGGCTCAACAGGCAGCGAGCCGCGCTCCGATCTCGATAAGATGAAGCTGATATAGGAGTGTAGGCGCAGAAATGAAACATGCGCGCAATGCCCCAGCCTAATGCATGTCGCCCAAAAGTGCGCAGCGCTTTTGGGATAACGACATGCACAAAAACAGTAGCCTAAAGCGCCTCGCATGAATTCGTTTCGAAGCAATGCGCTTTAGACGGCAAAGGAGCCTTCCCATGCGCAGTGCTTTCCGGCGAAGCTTGATGGCAATACTGATCGCTCTTGGTGCCGCGGGCGCGGCCGACCGGGTGCAGGCGCAAAACCTTCTCACCATTACCGCGCCAGTGTCCGGCCGGACTGTCGACGGAAGGCTCTCCTTTACCGGGATTGCTTCGCTCAACACCCTGACACGGCGCGGAACTGTTCGCGGAAGGACCAATGCCGGGGTCGAATGCCTGGGGACGGTTGCAGCCAACCTTACATTCTCGAATGGAGAAGGAACGATCGTATGCGGGCAACTCTCCTCCCGGTTCGTGTTCCGGCTGACCAGCAGACAACCCCCAACCGGCACGGGAACGGGAACCCTGTCCGACGGCCGCAAGGTCGTGGTGACGATCGGACGATAGTTACAGGTTGGCGATGGGCTCACTCATTGAATGGGTCAACCTCGTGACGACGGGCAAGCAGGAAGGCGTCCGCAACCAACGCCAGCGGCGCGATGTCCACGTCCGACTGCTCTTCGGCCACAAGTTGGACGAAGCGGCGGTAGAGCCGCGCATATTCATTGTCGGGCTCGGCCAGGCGCTCATTGCCATCGATGCTGAGCCGGCTGCCTCCTTCGGAGAGCAGAAGCGTCCCGGCCTCGGTCTCGACCAGAATGTCCCAAGTCTGCGGACCGGTTTGGCGCCAATCGAACTCGGCGGCAATCGGGATACCCTCCGCGGTCCGGAACGCAAGGCTGGCGGCGATGGGTGCAGCACAGTTGGCGGGATAGAACAGGTCGGCTGCCGTCAGGTGCATGGGTTCAGGCAGGATCCGCGTGACGACGGAGAGCGCGTTGATCCCCGGATCGAAGACACCGAGCCCACCCGGTTCCCATATCCACCGCTGGCCCGGATGCCAGCGGCGCACGTCCTCCTTCCAGGTGATCCTGACGTTGCGAATGAGGTTTCCCTGCAGGAAACCTCGTGCGGCCTCGACGGCGCCGGCTTCGCGCGAATGCCAGGTGGCGAATAGCGTCACCCCGTTTTCAGCAGCGAGCGCAGCAAGCGTGGTAACTTCGCATACCGTCGATCCAGGCGGTTTTTCCAGCATGAGGTGCTTGCGCGCCTTGAGCGCGGTGACCGCCTGGCCGAAACGTTGCTGAGGCGGCGTACAGAGCGAAACCGCTGAAATGTCCGGTATGCCGGAAATGAGCGCCCCGATATCCGGAAAACTTGGCAGATCGGCCAGGCTGGCGTTGCGGCTGGCAATCGCGGCGAGCGCGATCCCCGGTGTGGCCGCGATTGCCGCAAGGTGCTGTGTGCGGGCGATTTGGCCGAGCCCTACGAGACCAAGCTTCAGCGTCATCTTTCCTCCTCCGACCCGGTTGGCCCAGACCGTTCAGGCCGGAATTTAATGCATGTCGCCCAAAAGTGCGCAGCGGTTTTGGGATAACGACATGCACAAAAACAAGAGTTTAAAGCGCGTCGCATGAATCCGTTTCGAAGCAATGCGCTTTAGAGCATCGCACCCGATGGAACCGGTTTCGGGTAAATTCGATGCACAAACAAGGAAATAGAGCGGCAGCACTGATTCCATCGGTGCGTCTGACGATTTCAGCAGGGTAGCATCTATTCCTGGAGCGGGTAGCGGGAATCGAACCCGCATATTCAGCTTGGAAGGCTGCTGCTCTACCATTGAGCTATACCCGCGTCGTCGAGCACTCCGGGCCGGCAGTGGTGGAGGGGGTTGGATTCGAACCAACGTAGGCTGAGCCAACGGATTTACAGTCCGTCCCCTTTAACCACTCGGGCACCCCTCCAGACTGCTGCCGGAGCTTGCGACGAGCTTCCGCGGATCAGCCGTCTGGCCATAGGCCGACCCGGAAATCCGCGAAGCGCCTTATGGCGGCAAGGCCCAATGGTGTCAACCACAAGGACCGGCAAATTTAGCAACGCTTACGAAGCGCCGGCATATCCAAGCGCCGCTCATGTGGATATAGAGGCAGCCATGAGCAACGACAATAAACCCGGCACTCCGAAAGACACCCATTATGCCCGGCTCCGCCGAGCGCATCGTGACCAGGGAAGCGGCGGCGCGTCACAGTTCCGTCCGAAGAAGCCGGTTCCGCCCGGCGCCGAGGCCCCCGACGGGCTGATCCGCCTCTATGGCCTGCACACTGTTCGCGCCGCGCTAGACAACAAGAAGCGCAAAATCCATCGGATGCTCGCCACGCGCAATGCGCTGGAGCGCCTTGGCATCGCCGATGCCGGCGCCCTCCCCTTCAGGGTCGAAATCGTCGAGCCAAGGGAAATCGACAAGATTACCGGCAGTGAAGCGGTGCACCAGGGGGCGCTTGTCGAGGCGGAGCCACTGAGGCCGAAGCAGCTCAGCGCGCTCGGCGACACGCCCCTTGTTCTTGTGCTCGACCAAATTACCGACCCGCATAATGTCGGAGCGATTATTCGTTCAGCGGTCGCTTTCGGTGCCGGTGCGCTGATCACGACCCAGCGCCACAGCCCTCATGAGTTTGGCGTACTTGCCAAATCGGCTTCAGGCGCACTGGAGCATATCGACCTGATCGAGGTGCGCAATCTTGCCGCCGCGCTGGGAGAATTGCATGACGCTGGTTTCCAGTCGATCGGCCTCGATTCAGATGGGCAAAACGAACTAGAGAAAGCCTTCGCGGGTGGAAAAATAGCTCTCGTATTGGGGGCGGAAGGCAAGGGCCTGCGCCAGAAGTCGCGCGAGACCGTCACCACGCTCGCCAGGCTCGACTTGCCCGGCGTGATCCGCTCGCTCAACGTGTCGAACGCGGCAGCGGTGGCGCTCTATGCGGCGCAGAAGTATTTGGTGAGTGAGTAGTGAGTAGTGAGTAGTGAGTAGTGCAATTGAATTCAAGCAGTTACCGCAGACTTAACTACTCACTACTCACTACTCACTACTTCATGTCCCGCCATCCGCTCCAACGCCCTGACAAGTGCGGAATGATCCTCACCGGCGCCGCCATTCGCCGCGCAGGAATTGAAAAGCTGTTGGGTGGTCGAGGTGTTCGGCAACGCAACGCCGAGTGCTCTTGCGCCCTCCAACGCGAGGTTCAAGTCCTTCTGGTGCAGTTCGATCCGGAAGCCGGGGGCGAAGGTCCGCTTCACCATCCGTTCGCCGTGCACCTCAAGAATGCGCGAGGCCGCGAGGCCGCCCATGAGCGCCTGCCGCACCTTTGCCGGGTCCGCGCCGGCCTTGGACGCAAAGACGAGAGCCTCGGCGACCGCCTCGATGGTCAGCGCCACCACGATTTGGTTCGCGACCTTGGTGGTCTGGCCCACGCCATTGCCACCGACCAGTGTGATGTTCTTACCCATTCTCTCGAAGACGGGTTTCGCTCTATCGAACGCAGCCTGGGAACCGCCGGCCATAATCGTCAGCGTCGCCGCCTTGGCTCCGACCTCGCCGCCCGAAACCGGCGCGTCGAGATACTCGCAACCGAGAGCGTTGATCTTCTTGGCGAATTCCTTCGTCTCGATTGGCGAGATCGAGCTCATGTCAATCACGAGTTTGCCCTTCGAAAGCCCTGATGTAACACCATTTTCACCGAACAACACGTCCGCCACCTGGGGCGTGTCGGGAACCATGGTGATGACGATGTCCGCCGTCTTGGCAACGGCCGCGTGGCCGGAGACGCTTTTCAGTCCTTTGGCCGTTAATTCGGCCGGAGCCGGCTTGCGATGGTTCGAGGTGACAACAGTGTAGCCGGCATCCAACAGGTGTCCCGCCATCGGTGTGCCCATGATGCCGAGACCGATAAAACCGATACTTTCCATTTCCTGTTCCTAACTATCTGGATTCGAGTTGCCGCTACCCGTTCACGCCAGCTCCCGCAACCACCCGAGGCCCTCCACAGTTCCCGCCTTCGGCTTGTACTCGGCGCCGACCCAGCCAGCATAGCCGATGCGATCGAGATGTGCGCAGAGAAACGGGTAGTTGATCTCGCCCGTCCCCGGCTCGTGACGGCCGGGATTGTCCGCAAGTTGGATATGCGCGATGCGGCCGAGATTCGACTCGATCGTACGGGCGAGATCCCCCTCCATGACCTGCATGTGGTAGATGTCGTATTGCAGGTAGAGATTGTCGGAGCCGACGCGGTCCATGACAGCCAGCGCCTGTTTGGTACCGGTCAGGAAGAAGCCGGGAATGTCGCGCGTATTGATCGGTTCGATCAACAACCTGATACCTGCCTCCTTCAGCTTGGCAGAGGCGTAGGAGAGGTTCTCGACGAAGGTGCGTTCAAGGGCCGTGCTCTCCGCTCCTTGCGGCGCAATGCCGGCGAGGCAATTCACCTGTCCGCAGCCAAGCGCCTTGGCGTAGGTGATCGCCTTTTCGACACCATGGCGGAATTCGTCGATACGATCAGGAAGAACCGCGATACCCCGCTCGCCCCTGCCCCAATCGCCGGACGGCAGATTGAAAAGAACCTGAGCAAGCGCGTTGCCGCTGAGCTTTGCGGCGACTGTTTCAGGAGCGTGGTCGTAGGGAGTGAGGTATTCAACCCCGCGAAAGCCGGCGCGGGCGGCCGCGTCGAAGCGGTGAAGGAAATCATGCTCGCCAAAGAGCATGGACAGGTTCGCTGAAAATCTTGGCATGGTCTTCCCCGGAGTGATCAGTCGAGCAGCGCGATTGCGGTCGGCGCGTCCTCGTTGCGCTCGGCCAGCTCCTCGAACTCGACGATATTGTCGATATCGGTTCCCATGGAGACGTTGGTCACGCGCTCGAGGATGAATTCGAGGACCACCGGAACCTGATGTTCCTTCATCAGCCGCCTGGCCTCGGCAAAGCCCGCCGCGAACTCCTCAGGCCGTCGCACGCGAACCGCCTTGCAGCCCATGGCCTCCGCGACGGCGACATGGTCGACGCCGTAGCCAGCTTCGGCATCGCCGCTCGCGTTGATGTTTTCGAAAGCAAGACTGACCTCGAAATCCATCGAAAAGCCGCGTTGCGCTTGGCGGATGAGGCCGAGATAGGCGTTGTTCACGACGACGTGGATGTAGGGCAGCCTGTGCTGGGCGCCGACGGCCAGTTCCTCGATCAGGAACTGGAAATCATAGTCGCCGGACAGCGCGACGATTTCGCGGTCCGGATCGGCGGCGCGCACCCCGAGTGCCGCCGGCAGCGTCCAGCCAAGCGGCCCGGCCTGCCCGCAATTGATCCAGTTGCGCGGCTTATAGACATGCAGGAACTGCGCGCCGGCAATCTGCGACAGGCCGATCGTGGTAACGTAGCACGTGTCACGGCCGAAGGCCTTGTTCATCTCCTCATAGACCCGCTGCGGCTTCAGCGGCACCTGGTCGAAATGGGTCTTGCGCTTCAACGTTTTCTTGCGCTGCTGGCATTCCTTTACCCAGCCGGACCATTCGCGCATCCTGCCGCCTGTCTTCCATTCGGTGGCGACGTCGAGCAGCATCTTCAGCGCCGCGCCGGCATCGGAGACGATGCCGAAATCCGGCGCGAAGACGCGGCCGATCTGTGTCGGCTCGATGTCGATGTGAACGAACTTCCGGCCGGCCGTGTATTTCTCGATGGTACCCGTATGCCGGTTCGCCCAGCGGTTGCCGATGCCGAGCACGAAATCGGAGGCGAGCATCGTTGCATTGCCGTAGCGATGGGATGTCTGCAAACCGCACATGCCGGCCATAAGGCCGTGGTCATCGGGTATGGTCCCCCACCCCATCAGGGTCGGGATGACAGGCACACCGGTGATCTCGGCGAACTCGACCAGGATATCGGAAGCGTCGGCATTGATGATGCCGCCGCCGGCGACGATCAGCGGGCGCTCGGCCTCGTTCAGCATCCGGATCGCCTTTTCTGCCTGGGCCCGCGTGATAGAGGGCTTGTAGGCTGGAAGCGGCGCATAGGTGTCGATGTCGAACTCAATCTCGGCAAGCTGAACGTCGATCGGTAGGTCGATGAGGACCGGTCCCGGTCGCCCCGAGCGCATGATGTGGAAAGCCTTCTGCAGCGCCATCGGGACTTGATAGGGTTCCATGACGGTGACCGCCCACTTTGCCACCGGGGCCGCTATGGCTGCGATGTCGACGGCCTGGAAATCCTCCTTGGTCAGCCTTGCGCGCGGGGCCTGACCCGTGATGCAGAGGATGGGGATGGAATCGGCGGAGGCCGAATAGAGCCCGGTGATCATGTCGGTGCCTGCCGGGCCTGACGTGCCAAGGCAAAGACCGATATTGCCGGCTCGAGCGCGCGTATAACCTTCAGCCATGTGGGAAGCGGCCTCGACGTGCCGCGCCAGAATATGGCGAACTGTGCCGCGAGCCTTCAGCGCCGAATAGAGCGGATTGATCGCCGCACCCGGCACGCCGAACGCGCAATCAATTCCTTCCTTCTCGAGCACGAGAACAGCCGCGTCAGCGGCGCGCATCCTGGCCATCTTTTTCTTCGCCCTCCATCCTCGGAAACGATTGGATGTCAGTAGAATGCCCGCTTGGTGCCTATTTTTCAATTTTTCCAGAATTTTTTTTCATTTTCGCCTAAAATTCCTTAACGACTGATTCTGCAACGATTTCAGTTTTTCAGCTATTTGCTTATTCCAAATAGCGAAAATATTTTTTATGGTATGTCGAACCTGGGAGGTAATGCCCTGGATACTGCCGAAAAACGCCAGCGTGGCCGCCCACGCTCCTTCAACGGTCCGGCGGAAAATAGCTCCGTCCAATCGCTCGACCGCGCGTTGCGCATCCTTGCAATCATCGCGGACGGCAATGGGCTGTCCCTCAGCGAGGTTGCCTCCGCGTCGGGACTTCCCGCCTCGACAGTTTATCGGATGCTGACCACGCTCGAAAACCACGGCATGGTGGAGTTTGACCGTACCGACCAGCTCTGGTCGATCGGGGTCGAAACCTACCGAATGGGCTCCGCGTTCCTGCGTCGCCGCAAGCTCGTCGATCGCGCCCGAACTGTCATGCAGGAGCTGATGGAAAGGACCGGCGAGACTGCCAATCTTGGTGTGGCCGAAGATGGTTGCGTGGTCTTCGTCAGCCAGGTCGAGACACACCAGGCAATAAGGGCCTTCTTCCAGCCGGGCAGCCGGAGCCCCTTTCACGCCTCCGGCATCGGCAAGGCTATCCTTGCGCACCTTCCACACGATCGCGTCATCGCGATCGTACGCAAGGCTGGCCTCGAAGCGTACACGCCTAAGACGCTATCCGACACCGCCGCACTTGCCCGCGACCTGGACCAGATCAGGTCGCGGGGCTTTTCGGTTGACGACGAGGAGCGGCATCCCGGCATGCGCTGTATCGCGGCACCAGTGTTCAACGAATTCGGCGAGCCGGTTGCCGGTGTGTCGATCTCGGGCCCCACCGTTCGCATTACGCCTGAGCGCGTTGCCGACATGGGCCCGGTGGTGCGCGACGCCGCTGTCGAGGTCACCCGGATGATCGGCGGCGTGGCGCCTCGCACAAAATAGGGTGGACGCGCCTATTGAGCCTCTTGGCAGGTGCGCAGGGCCTTAAGCGCGGCTTCGGTTCCGGCGAGACTTACCACTATCGGATCACGGCCTTTCGGGGTGATCGTCAGCGTCTTCTTCATTGCAAGGTCGTAGATAAACTGAGGATTGTTGAAAGGGACGAAAGCTCCGTCGAACCCCTCCAACTCCTGACCAGTAGCCTCTCCCGAGAATTGTTGGCCATCGACGTCGAACAGTACGGAGAGCTTTTCGCCGGCGGCAACTGCTGCATCTCTCTTGGTGTAGATCGCCAGATAGCCGCGCTGCGCGGCGGCCGGATTGATGCCCATCTGGACCTGTGATTCGCCGCCGACGCCTTGCGCCATAAGGCAGCCCTTGGTCGTCTCATTGATCAGAATATCCCAACCGGCTTCCGAGCCGTATTTCTTGAAGGCGGTCTGCGCAGCCGCGGCAGTAACAGTCAGAGACGCAATGGCCAAAGCCGTGCCGATCCGAGCGAATGCAATCATCATGATCTCCTGTGGCGCTTGAGCCCCCACCGGCGCGACGATATGTGAAGTGCTCGAGAATCTAAATCCCCCTTCTCCAACCATGCGCAGGCGTTGCTGTTCCATAAGCATGCGTTGCCGCTGGGCCCCGATGCGTCGGGAAGCTATGCGCAGGCTCGTTTCGAGCTACACTGGCTCGACTATCGAACTCGAGACTGGGGCGTTTTATGACCACCCACCGTTTCATTCCAACGACGTACCACAACGTCATAGGCTCCCTTTCCCCGGAATTGAGCGTTGCGGACGGCGACACAGTCGTCACTCAAACGCTCGATGCCGCGGGAAGTGACAGAGAGGGTGTCAAACAGGCGTCCGGTCCCAACCCGATGAACGGTCCGATTTTTGTTGAAGGCGCGGAGCCGGGAGACGCGCTGAAAGTCGAAATCAAGAGTATGACCCCGACCAGGAGCACAGGCTTCACTCGCAGCGTGGTAGCGGCCAACGTCGTCGATCCCGAGACCGTTCGGGGTTTGCCACCGCGCGATACCGCAATCTGGCAGATCGACGACACGACGTTGACCGTCCGACTTTCCGAACAGGTCAGCGGCCTGGAAAATTTCGTGCTTCCGCTTGCTCCGATGATCGGTTGCTTCGGCGTGGCGCCGAGTCTCGGCCAAGCGATATCGACCGCCACCAGTGGCACCTATGGCGGCAACATGGATTATCGGCTGTTCGGCCCCGGCACAACGGTCTGGCTCCCGGTATCGGCTCCTGGCGCGCTGTTCTTTTTGGGTGATTGCCACGCGGTGCAGGGTGATGGCGAGATCGTCGGGACTGGCATCGAGACCACCTTTGAGGTGACGGTGCGGCTGACGGTTGAAAAGAAAACCACGATAGTCTGGCCGCGGGGCGAGACCGCGGACGACATTTTCACTATCGGCAACGCCCGACCGCTCGATCAGGCGCTCCAGCATGCAACCAGTGAAATGATCAATTGGCTCGCATCCGACTACGGGCTGGACAAAACGGCCGCCAGCCACTTGCTTGGTCAGGTGGTTCGCTATGACGTCGGCAATGTCTTCGACCCGGCCTATACGATGGCCTGCCGCGTTGCCAAGAAGTGGCTGACCAAGCGATACATATCTTGAACCGATCAACACGCCGGCTGATCTCACCCCTTGCGGGGCAGGGGGAGATGTCCGGCAGGACAGAGGGGGGTTGCCAGACCCAGCGCCCCTCACCGTCCACCCGCTTTTCACCGCTTCAACTCCCACGACCGGGTCCTTGCCTTCTTAAACATCAATTGATTTTTCAAATCGCCTGCCCCATCAACTTCCGAGGCAACATGACCCGGCCAAAACCGGCCGAGGCGGTGCCGGCACGGCGAACTTTCGCGCCGCCGTGATGCGCGAAAGGGATTCTGAGACCGACGCCAGGGCAAGCGGCGCCAGCCGAAACAGCAACAGTTCCAAAAAGGGGAATAGCCATGACCATGTATTCACGCTTCCGATCGTCCCTCGCCGCCCTCATCGTGCTGGGCGCAACATTCGGCCTCGCGGCGCAGGCCAGCGCCGACGCCATCGACGACATCACCGCCGCAGGCCAGATCAATGTCGGCGTCTTCTCCGACTTCCCGCCCTTCTCGTCGGCCAGCGCCGACATGAGCCTCAAGGGCTATGACATGGACGTCGCCCAGGCGATCGCCGACTCGCTGAAAGTCAAGCTCAACCCGGTTGCCGTGACCGGCCAGAACCGCATCCCCTACCTTACCGAAAAGCGCGTCGACATGCTGATGAGCGTCGGCTACTCGAAGGAGCGCGAAGAGGTGATCGACTTCGCCGCCGCCTACGCGCCCTACTACATCGCCGTGATCGGGCCCGCCGCGCTGAAAGTCGAAGGCAAGGACGACCTCGCGGACAAGTCGATCGCGGTCAACCGCGGCACGCTCGAGGACACCTCGCTCACCGAAGCCGCCCCGGCTTCCGCCGACATCAAGCGCTTCGACAACTACAACGCCGTGATCCAGGCCTTCATCTCGGGCCAGACCCAGTTGATGGTCGTCGGCAACGACGTCGGCGCGCAGGTGCTCGCCAAACAGGAGGGCCTCAAGCCGGAACAGAAATTCCAGCTGATGACCTCGCCTTCGCATATCGGCCTCAACAAGAACGAGGACCGGCTGAAGACCGCGATCAACGACGCAGTGGCCAAGATGCTCGCCGACGGCAGGTTGAACGCCAGTTCGGAGGCTTGGCTCAAAACGCCGCTGAACCCGGAAAACCTCAAGGACTGAGCCTTTGGGCTACACCCTCCAGTTCGGGTGGCTTTACGACGCGCTCGGCGCCATCGCGCAGGGCGCCGCCATGACGATCTTCCTGATCGCCGTGACGACGGTTGCCGGAACGGTTCTGAGCGTGCTCGGCGCCGCCGCACGCCGCAGCGGATACCGCCTGCTCCGGCAGGCTGTCACCGCCTATGTGGAGCTTGTCCGCAATACGCCCTTCCTGGTTCAGTTGTTCTTCATCTTCTTCGGACTGCCGGCGATCGGCATCCGGCTCGATCCGGTACTGGCGGCGATCCTCGCCATGACGCTGAACATGGCGGCCTACTCCACCGAGATCGTCGGCTCCGGCCTCGACGCCGTGCCCATCGGCCAGCGCGAGGCCGCCCTCGCGCTCGGCCTGCGGCCCCGGCAGGTTTTCGTGAAGATCGTGCTGCCGCAGGCGCTGAAGATCATCTTCCCCGCGCTTTCCAGCCAGATCGTCATCATGATGCTGGAATCGGCCGTGGTGTCGCAGATCGCGGTGCGCGAACTCACCTATGAGGCCGACATGCTGCAGGCGCGCACCTTCCGCGCCTTCGAGACGTATTTCGTCGTTACGCTGGTCTATCTCGGCATGGCGGTCGCCCTGCGGAAACTCCTCTTCGTCGGGGGCAAGCGCTTTTTCCAGGTCAGCGCGTGATGGTCGAGTTCACCCTCTGGGACATATTGCGCAATCTGCTTCTGGCCGCGCGCTGGACGATCATGCTGTCGGCGGTCGCTTTTATCGGCGGCGCCGTCGTCGGCATCGGCATCCTGCTGCTCAGGATCTCAAAGCGGAAATGGGCGCGGCGCTTTTCGATCGGCTACATTTCACTGTTCCAGGGCACGCCGCTGCTGATGCAGCTGTTTCCTGGTGTTCTTCGGCCTGCCGATGCTCGGCTTCCGCATCGAGGCGTGGACGGCAGCCGCGCTTGCCCTGACGCTTTGCGCCAGCGCCTATCTCGGCGAAATCTGGCGGGGCGGCGTCGAGGCGCTGCCCCGTGGCCAGTGGGACGCCGGCGCCAGCCTCGGCCTCCACTATTTCCAGGAGCTCAGGCGCATCATCCTGCCGCAGGCTTTCGCCATCACGCGGGCGCCAATCGTCGGCTTCCTGGTGCAACTGATCAAGAGCACGGCCCTCGCCTCGATCATCGGCTTCGAGGAGCTGATGCGTACTGCCAACGCCATCTCGAATGCGACCTTCGAGCCATTCACGGTCTACGGCCTGGTCGCGCTGATCTACTTCGCACTGTGCTTTCCCTTGACCCGCTACGCACGGGCGCTGGAACGGCGCGCCGCCTTGGCGCATTGAAAGGCTCTATCCGGGCTAGAGCGGCGGACGCTTTTACGGAATCTACGGAATCAGCGCTGCCGCTCTATCTCCTTGTTTGAGCATCGGATTTTTTCCCGAAACCGGTTCCCACTTTCGGGTCCGATGCTCTAGGGGCGCGCCATCGGTTACTTGGCCGTGCTATCTCGCGTGGGCTTGGCTACGATTTATCCTCGTATTTGAAGGATACGCTTACCTTCGCACGATAGGCCTCGACCTTCCCGTCCTTGATCTGGAGGTCGAGTTTCACTATCTCGGCGATGCGCAGGTCACGCAAGCTACTCGACGCGCGTTCCACAGCGGCGCGCGCGGCGTCGTCCCAGGATTTGGTGCTCGTGCCGACCAGTTCGATGATCTTGTAGACGCTATTCGACATCGGTTCCTCCTGTTCGATCCGTTTGACAAACTTGGATTTGCCGCAACTCGTTCTCGCCGAGGATTGGCTGCTGCGGTTCGTTATGGCCGAACATGTTGCGGCCCGCTTCCGCGAACGCCGTGTCCGCCGCCGAAGCATAGCTCTGCTTCAAGGCATTGTCGAAGAATTGGTCCTTGGTCACTCCAAAGGAGATGCCTCACGGCGAGTCGCCCATACTTCCATGAGAGTGGCCGTGAAGCGCCATTCTGGTTAGAACAAGGCCCGCGGCGCGCAAACGCCGTTGGCGGGCTGGTCTCGGGTGTGTTGAGATTCAGGTCAGGCCGAGTTGAAAATGGCGGTTTTCGAGAACCGGCACGCAGCGTACGTTCGGGTACATGAGTACCGGAAGCGCAGAAAACCGCCATTTGCTGCATCACCTGAATACCAACAAACCCTAAGCCGTCACGGCAGCGTTCGGGGTGGCGTGAATGGGATGGGAACGTCTTGAGACTGATCAAACGCTTGCTTCGTCGCTTTCTTGTCGTGTGTTTGGGCATTTTCAGTGTCTGGCTGATCGTCTTCGTGATCCTCGATGACTCGGAGCGCAGGCTTCCATGGATCCTCGCGCTCGGCCTGACATACGCATTGGCGGCGTATGTGATTTTGCCGCGCGTGGTCCGCATGAGCCTGAAGATCCTTCAGCGCAAGTCCATCCCTGGCTTCACGATCACCGGCGACGGGATGCCGGGCGATCCGGTGAACATAGTGCTTATCGGCACTGCCCAACAGCTTCACGCCGCATTCGCGAAGGCCGGCTGGTTTACGGCGGATCCTTTGGGGGCGGCAAGCTCCTGGCGCATGGTTCGCACGTTCCTGATGAATGCGCCCTATCCGACGGCGCCCTTCAGCAGCCTATACCTGTTTGGCCGACGACAGGATGTCGGCTTCCAGGAGCCGATCGACAACAGCCCCCGCAAGCGCCATCATGTTCGTTTCTGGGCGCTCAGCCTGGCGCGTTCCGCGGATGACGTGGCAACCGCCAACTTCTGGCTGAACACCGACAAGCCATCAACCGACGAACCCGTTCTGTGGGTCGGGGCGGCCACTCGGGACACCGGGCTTTCCTTGACGTGGATCACGTTCCAGGTGACCCATGCCACCGACTCGGACACAAGCTCCGAGCGGGACTATGTCGTCAACATTTTGAAGCTAAGTCGGGTCATCGGTGAAGCAACGTTTCACCGAACTGGAGACCATCTGGTGTCTAAGCGCGTCAATCACTATACAACCGACGGAGAGATCGCCTTCGCAGAGCTTGTAAATGAGTGGGCAAATTTAAGCGACGCTGCAAGACGAAATTTGTGGGTAGCGCTCGTCACATTGCATTCCCGCCGGCAGCGAAGAGATGAGCGTGGCCGGGATCGAATACGAGGCCAACCCGTTGCCCGTTGCTTATGGCAAAATCTCCGTCGCATTCCACCGCGATCTGACCTGCCGCGGTATCCACATAGACGATGGTCAGGTTGCCGAGGCGTTCGACGAGCTGCACGTCGCCGCCGAGATGGGCGTTACGATCGTCCGCGGCAACGATGCTGATGTGTTGTGGCCTGACCCCGAGTTCGAAGGTGCTGGATTTCGGATCGTCTATCGCGTGGCGCGCACGCACGACGATCCGGCCTTCGTCGGTGCCGTCGCGTCGTGCAAAAGAGAGATTGATTTCCTGCCGGTCTATGGCGGTCACATTCATACTGAGGAAATTCATGCTCGGCGAGCCTATGAAGGAAGCGACGAACCTGTTAGCGGGCCGGGCGTACAGTTCCAGCGGCGAACCGATCTGTGCCACCAAGCCGCGATCGAGGACGACGATCCTGTCGGCGAGCGTCATCGCTTCGATCTGATCGTGGGTGACGTAGATCATTGTCGCCCCCAGCGCCTTGTGAAGTTTCGCCAGCTCGATCCGCATCTGCACGCGCAGCATGGCATCGAGATTGGAAAGCGGTTCGTCGAACAGGAAGACCTCGGGCTCGCGCACCAGGGAACGACCAATGGCGACGCGCTGACGCTGCCCGCCTGACAGCTCGGCCGGCTTACGATCCATCAGATGATTGAGCTGAAGCAAAGCGGCGACCTCTTCCGCGCGCTTGTTCTGAACATCGCGCGGCACTCCCGCGACCGAGAGCGAAAAGGCGATGTTCTGGCGCACGGTCAGATGCGGATAGAGCGCGTAGGACTGGAAGACCATCGCTATGCGGCGTTTCGCCGGACGCATTCTGGTGACATCGACGCCATTGATGATGATCGAGCCGGAGCTGACTTCCTCAAGGCCGGCGATCATGCGCAGCATCGTCGATTTGCCACAGCCAGACGGTCCCAGCAGAGCGCAGAACTCACCTCTGCCGACGCTAAGATCGAGATTTTGGATCGCGGTGAATTCGCCAAAACGTTTGCTGACCCCGCGTATTTCGACGTGCTGCAAATGTTGCTCCGATCCGTGTCGGGCGATTTCGCTTTGAAGGTTCATGCTTCTGCCAGCCAGACCATCATCGAGCCTCTCTCGCGGTTGTTCCAGAGGTAATAGGGAAGCGCGGTGAGCCTCGCCGGCGCTTCAGCTGGCGGCTCGGTGCGGTAGAGCGTGTCCCGCCAGTCGCCGTCACGCAGACGCCTCGCTTCGGCCGCAAGAGTGACAATTCCGTCAAAAATGTCGTCGCGCTGCTCGGCCTCGATCGCGGATTGACGCGGCAGCTTGAGGCGCTGCACCGGCCCTCCCGGATTGTCCGTCTCCTCGACGCAATAGACCAGCGGTCCGCGCTTCAGCGCCACACGCCCGACATCCTTGGACACGGAGGGGTGGGCATAGATGCGTTCGGGCGGCATCGGCAGATCCAGGGAAACGACGTCGCCCTGCCGCCAGAGCCGCGAGATCGAAAGGTAGCCGTTGATCGTCGCTGGCTCGACCGCGACTGCCTTTCCATTGACGGACGCTTTGGCGCCGCGCGCCCAGCCTGGGATGCGAAGCTTCAGCGTGAATTCCACCGGCGCGTGGGGCTCGACCTCGATGCGGACATCACCTGACCACGGATACGTGCTCGTTTCGCGCAGCGATACGTCACCAGACTTGAGCGCAACCTTCGTAGAGATGCCGCCATAAAGATGGAAGGCGATCGCGTCGTCGCTGTGCGAGACGAAGTAGCCGCCGACGGATGCCACGAGCCGCGACGCGTTCATCGTGCAGCAGGGGCAGGTATGCCATGCCCAGCGGCTGTGACGTCCGTCGCTGTCGAGCGGGTTGGAATAGAAATAGTGCTCGCCGTCACGAGATAGACCGGTGAGCGCGCCGTTGAACAGCGCTTGCTCCATCACGTCGGCGTATCGGCCGTCGAGATCAAGATGCAGCATCCGCTGGGCCCAGAAGATCAGCGCCACCGAGGCACAGGTCTCAGCGTAGGCCGTGTCGTTGGGCAGGTCGTAATCTTCGGTGAAGCCTTCATTCGCGGCGGCTGGGCCAAGGCCCGAAGTTATATAGATTTTCGAAGCCATGACGTCGGCCCACAGGACCTCGCATGCGCGCTTAAGATCGCTATCCGACAGCTCGGCAGCTAGATCGGCCATGGCGGAATACATGTACATGGCACGCACCGCATGGCCGACCACTTTCTCCTGGTCGCGAACCGGCTTGTGCGACTGGTTGTATTCGTAACTTTTCGCCCAGAATTTCTTCGGATCGTCGCCGCGGACGATGGCCTCCTGGTCGAAATAATGCGGTTGCCTTCCGCGCTGGTCAATGAAGTAGGCAGCCAGGTCGAGATGCTTGTGCTCGCCGGTCAAGTGATAGAGTCGGATCAGCGCGAGTTCGATCTCCGGGTGGCCGCAATACCCCCGCTTCTGGCCTGGGCCCGGCCCGAAGGTCGCGCGCACATGATCGACGTAGCGCTCCAGGATCGCAAGCAGGCGGCGTCGTCCAGTCGCCAGGAAATAGGCAATGGCGCCCTCGATCAGATGACCGAGATTGTAAAGCTCGTGATTGTCCCGCAGATTGGTCCATCGGTTCTCGGGCTCGCGTTGCAGGTACCAGCAATTGAGGTAGCCATCCGGCGCCTGCGCCTTTTCGAGGTCGTCAATGATTGCCTCGACCTTGCCCTCGATATCGGGGTCGCGTCGATGCGAGAGCGCGTAGGAAGCGGCCTCAATCCACTTGCCGACATCTGAATCCCAGAAGACCTGGACAGTGAAATTGTGCTCATTGCGCGGAAAGCGCAAAGGCGGTGCGGGCTTGGGCAGGGTCAGCGATTCAAGGATTCCGTTTTTGCCGAGCTGGACATGCTGGCTGGGTATCGTGCGGGTGAGCACCGTCTCGAGACGCTCGCGCCAGAACCGGCCTTCGAGATGGACGTCCACAAATCGCGTCGGAGCAAACCGGCTCATTCCATATCCCTTCACGTTTTGCCGCCCATCATGTCGGCATCATGCACCCTCGCGGCCACCGGAGGATTGCCGTACCACCAGCGCGCACGGACGGCGGCTGACGCCGCTCAACCGCTTGCCTGAAATCATGTCCACCAGCCGGTCGCCGGCCTCGCGCCCAAGCGCCTTGAGGTTCATGTCGATGCTGGTCAACGGCGGACGCGTGGCGAGCACCATGACGTCCCAGTTGTCAAAACCGACGATCGCCACATCCGAAGGAACAACGACGCCCCGCTCGCGGAGCGCGTCGGCCATTCCCCGCGCAATCTGGTCGTTGCCGCAGAACAACGCGTCGGGCACGATACGACCGGCACCGAAAATTCTGTCGACGGCGTGCCTGCCCCAGGCCTCCGACCAGACGCCGGAGAGATAGAAATCCTCTATTGCCGGCAGGTCCGCGGCCGCCAGCGCCGACATATAGCCGGCCTTGCGCAGCCGCACGGCTTCGAAATGTTCGGGACCGGTGATATGGGCGATGCGGCTGCGGCCGAGCTTGACAAGGTGCTCGACTGCTAGTGCAGCGCCCCCCTCATCGTCGGGCAGCAGGCAAAACGCGTCCGGATCGTCCGCCTGGCTGAAGACGTAGACGACGGGAAGGCCGTGAACGAAGGGACCGACGGGCGGCCGCTTGTCGGCGCGCCGCGCCGTCACCACAAGCCCGTCCACCCGTTTGCCGAGAAGCTGGTCGAGATGCTGGCGCTCGCGACCCGGATCGTCGGTGGCGTTGCACATGAAGACCGCAATTCCCTCATTGGCCAGGCGCTCCTCGAGCGCCTCCACGATGGGGAACGTGAAGCGCCCGAAACTGTCGTTGGAGATGATGCCGATGGTCCGAGATTTGGCTCGGTGCAGGCTTTGGGCAAGGTCGTTTGGCCTGTAGCCGATCTCGCTGGCGACGCGCAGGACTTTCTCGCGCGTCTCCTTGCTCAGCCGGCCGCCGGCATTCAGTGCCTTGGATGCGGTACCGATCGAGACGTCGGCGATCCGAGCGACATCGCGGATCGTCGGCGCGCCGCGCGACGGAATGTCGGGTTTGTCGGGTAACGGTGGAGTGGCCTTGTCCATACTCGCTTGTGCCTATTTGACCGCGCCATTGAGAAAGCCGGCGACATAGTATCTCTGCAGCAGCAGGTAAAAGGCCATGCAGGGGATGATGGAGATGGTGATGCCGGCCTGCAGCATGCCCCAGTCCGTGCCACCGATGCTCGTCTGCTGGCGGGACGCGGCCAGGATCAGCGGCAGCGTAAAGCTCAAATCCTTGTTCATGATGACAAGCGCGGCAAGCAGCTCGTTCCAGGATGTTATGAAAGCGAACAGCGAGACGGTAATGATGGCCGGCACGATCGCGGGCAAGAATACGCGGACAAGCACTTGCCAACTGTCGCAGCCATCGATCACGGCCGCCTCTTCGAGCTCACGTGGCACCGCCTCAAAGGCGTTGCGCATGATATAGACACTGAACGGCAGTTGGATCGCGGTATGCACGATTGCGAGCCCGACCAGCGAATTGTGCAGCTTTAGCTGGACGAACATGAAGAACAGCGGCGTCAGCAGCGCCTGGTAGGGGATGATCAGGCCGAGTAGCAGCACGAGGAAGAAAAACTCCTTGCCTGGCACACGAAACCTTCCAAGCGCATAACCGGCCGGGATCGTCAGCCCCAGGCAGAAGAGGATCGTGAGCGCTGCTGCGCCGGCACTGTTGCCGAGATAGGCCGGGAGGCCAGCCTGGAAGTTCCACAGCCGGTAGTAGCTGTCGAGGCTCAGCCCGTGCGGGAAGTAGGTCGGCGGCACGGCAGCCGCTTCGGTCGTCGATTTGAGCGAAGCCAGTATGGAGGCAACGAGCGGCAACAGCATGACAGTGCAAAGGGCCACGCAGGCCGCACCGGCCAGATACTTCGTGCGCCCGTCGAGCATTCCGTCCACGGTGCTGCGCGACCAGCCCCGAGCGTTCGACGCATCGCGAAAGGCGCTAGCGCTCATGCGATCCTCCAGGTTCGCTTGCCCTCAACCATGGCTCCTCCTCGTCAGCGCCACCTGCAGGAGCGTGCATGTCAGAATGATTGCGGCCAGAACAAGCGACAGCGCCGAGCCATAGCCGAGCTTCAGATAGGGGAAGGAATTCAAATAGATGAGGAAGACCGCCGTGGCCGTCATGTTGCGCGGCTGGCCTGCGGTCATGATGTAGAACTGATCAAAGGCGAGGAGAGAGCCGATCACGCTGACAAGCGTGACGAGCAAGATCGTCTTGGCGGTCAGGGGCAGCGTGATCCGACGAACGCGCTGCCAATAGCTCGCGCCGTCGACCAGCGTGGCCTCGGTGATCTCGCCGGGTATGGCCTGTATCGCTGCAATGAAGAGGATCATCCCGAAGCCGACGACCTTCCAGACGATCGAGGCGATGACCGCCCACATGGCGAGATTGGCGCTGGCACCAAACCACAGCACCGGTTTCGCCACGACGCCGAGGTCGATAAGCGCCCTGTTGACGAGGCCGAAATCGTAGCTGAACAGCCAATACCAGAGCAGGCTCGACGCGCCGAGACCGATGACGACCGGCGCGAAGACGACGCCACGCGTGAATTGCCGAAGCGGCGTGTTGGCAGCTGTCAGGAGAGCGATCAGGAAACCGAGAACCATCAGGATCGGCGTAATCAGCAGCGTGTATTTGAACGTGAAGCCCAGCGACACCCACAATTGCGGGTCGTGCCAGGCCTTCACGAAGTTGCCGGCGCCAACAAATTTTTTCTCAGCGATCAACGACCAATTGTGCAGCGACATCCAGATCATCTGCACGAAGGGATAGACGGTGAAAGCCGAGACGAAGACGAGCGCCGGCGCAAGATAGAGAAACCCGACAAATCTGCCGTTCATTGCCTGCATCGTGCCGTCACCGTCAGGCCCAATCCACGGACCGTCAAAAAGTGGCCGCGGCATACGGGCAACGCCCTCGCCGCGGCCCAGAGAGAACCTATTCCGCGGCGATGGCTTTCATCTGCGCCTTGGCGTCCGCGATGATCGTGTCGAGGTCCGTGTCTTCATAGTAGGCGCGCTGCAACATCTGCAGCCACGGTCCCTGCGGCGAGTTGATCAATTCGAAGAACTTCAGTGTGTAGGGAGTGCGCGCCACATCGATCGCCTTGGCCACATCCTGCACCTTGGGGTTCTCGCGGAAATATTTGTTGTCGGCCATATCGCCGCGCGTCGTCATGTTCAGCATCTTGGCGTAGCCCTCGACCTGCGTGTCGTCGGAGAGCAGGAACTTCATGAAGTCGACGGCATCATCGACCCGCTTGCTGCCCTTCGGGATCGTAACGATGTCACCGCCGGCGAAAGATGCGACCTCTCCGCTCTTTACACCTGGCAGCAACGCGATGCCGAAGTCCATGGTCGGGTTTTGCTCCTTGACGAGCGTGATGTTGAAGTTGCCCGTACCCATCATGCCGACCTTGCCCGATCCAAATCGCAGGTGGAACGTCTCGCCGTTCTCGGCGCGGGCATCCTCATGGACGTTGCCGGCCTTGATCATATCGCGGGCCCATTGCAGAACTTCCTTGACGCCCTCGCCCTGTAGCGGCTCGTCATTGGCATCCTTGGGCTCGATCGTGGCGCCGCTGGCCCACATCAAAGGGCCGACGGTGAAGATGTTGCAGCCCGCGCAGGAACCCGGCAAAAAGTAACCCTTCACGTCGCCACCGAGCGCGGTGATCTTGTCGGCATATTCCCTGATTTCCGCGAGGCTCGTCGGCGGCTTCTCGGGATCGAGGCCGGCCTTGCGGAACAGGTCTTTGTTGTAGAAAAGCGCCGATACGTCGGCATAGAGCGGCACCCCATAGAGTTCGGCCGTCATAGGTCGAGACCGCCATGTGGCCGGGGCTCGCCGTCTTGAGGTTGGGATCGTTGCCGATCAGATCGGTGACGTCGACGAGTTGCCCGGCCGCCTCGAACTGCGGGCCGTAGATCAGGTCCATCCCCATGAGGTCCGGAACCTCGCCGCTAGCGATCGCCTGCGCGATCTTTGGCACCATCTCGCTGTGGGGAATGTATGTCAGATTGATCTTTCGGTTGGGGTTCTGTTCGTTCCAGCGAGCGACCAGGGCATCGACCATGCCCTTATTGCCTCCGCTGCGCTCCCACATCTGCATATCCTGGCCCATGGCCGGAAGCGCGACGGCGGTGATCAGCGCCGCCAGCGCTATTCGAAATTTCCTCAACCCTCGCAATTTCATCGGTTCCTCCCTGTTGCCAAACTCGCGTCCCTGCCTTCGCATCCCGGGTCTTGGGAAAAGCTTTTCCTTGTTGCCCGATTTTCTCTGCTTTCGGCGATCGTCTGAATTTGGGAAAAGCTTTTCTCAGCCCAACTAAACTGCATTTTCCGGCGACAGGCAAGCACTGAGGCAAAGGACCATCGTCGATCATTCTAGAGCGCATTGCTTCGAAACGGATTCATGCGACGGGCTTTAGGCTACTGTTTTTGTGCATGTCGTTATCCCAAAACCGGTGCCCACTTTCGGGTCTGATGCTCTAAACTTCGACGCATGCCGCGCGACGTCTAAAAGCCTTCCAGGGCCACCTTCCCCTTCCGATCAAGCGATGGCTCGGCATGGCCGCGCTGCACGGGCTCATGTTCGACAGGGTCGAGCACGTCACCCTAGAACCTTGTCGCCGGGCATCACTGCAGTGACGAACTTGTAGGACCTGTTCACCTTGTAGCGCGGATCGTCCTTGATGACTGACATGAATAGGCGGTGACCCGCCTTGGTACGACCGACGAGGCAGCCCGCGCTCGTCCGTCCAAGATCACCCTTGGGGGCATCATAGCCCCAGTGCTGATTGATCGCGAACAGGCCCGTGTCAAGGACATCTCCCGGACGCTTGAAGTCCTTGTTGAGATCTCGATAGACGCTCACGGGTTCAACTTGGACCAGCGCCTCGTGGGCTTGTGCCGTACCCGGATGATGCTGGCCAACGGCCCAGGACTTGTACTGGTTGAACATTATCCTGGCAGCGCCCTTCGGGTTCATCGGGTGGATCGTCCAGAAGTCTCCGGGTTCCGTGGTCCCGTCCCATACCCAGTCTTCGAAATTTGGTCGTCCATTCCTGTCGATCGAGAACACCAACCGCAAATCGTTGAATACGTTGTGGACATCATCGTTTAGCGTGCCGTCAGGATTCACGCCCTCGAGATAGATGATGTTCCTGCAGTCTGGATGTCGGCAAATGAAATATTTCTGTGAATTCATGTAATTTAGGACTTTATCAAACCAGGTCCCAGTTTGGGCGATGCTGGGAAGATGGGTCGTTGGCGACAAAAGCCGCCGCGCAATTTCTTTCGTGAAACTTGTCTCGAGGTTAATTCCGTTCAGGTCGCAGAATTCGCTCAGCGCCCAAGTCGAGACCGGGCCGAACTTGCCGTCGGCCGGCGGGTCCAGGTATCCAAGCTCCGAGAGCCGCCACTGTATCGCCTTGGCCAGTTCTTTCTTGCTCGACAGGTCTGCGATCAGGACCGGCGGCCCAGCAAACTGGGCCAACACGGTGGGATGCGCTCCAGTCGAACCCTCTGAGCCCGACGCGCGGAACTTCGAGGGTTGTATGTGCCGCGCGACGTATCCTGTGAGCCAATTGTGATAAGCCTTGGTCGTGTCGCCATCGGCGGCGTTGACATAGGCTTGTGCACTGGGGTTACCGACCTGCGTGACGAGATTGGCGAAGCTGTAGGACTTCGTGCCGCTCAGAAAGCCTTTGGCGCCGTCAAGGCCTTCATGATGTGCAATGTAGATGAACTGGGCTTTTTCGTCGTCGCCGATATCTTCGTCGACAAGGCCTGCCTCAATCAAGCCAGTCAGGTTGGATAGCCCGTATTCGGCCGCCGAGACGATGGACAATTCCGGATTGAAGCGCAGATCGAGCAGAGCCGGTTCCTTGCCTGCGGCGACCTGGTTGCCGGCCGTGACATAGCCCTTCGCCTTGCCAACCTGGTTAAGCAATGTGTTCTTGGTCTTGGCGTGCGTGATCCAGGTCCCCTTCAGAAATTGAGTCAGGCCGGCGGCGGATGATGTGGTGGCCCGGGAATTGGCGTCCCACTGGCCGTTCGACCTCTTGGCCGCCTCCGCGTCGATCAGCGCGGCGAGGGACGCAGCGTCGATCGCGGTGATTTCTTTCGCCTTCAACAGATGTGGACGATAAATTTCATTTGGCCCGAGAACGAGATCGTCGGTCTCGCCGGGCGGTGCTTGGTCGTTGTCGGAGCCAGTACCCCCGAGCCGCTGGACGTGTCGATCCACCCTTCGACCACACTGCCATCCGCCAACCTGACGCGAATCTTCTTCCACGGTGGAAGCTGGACCGTTTCGCCAACGACTTCCCCGACCACCACCCTCGATTGCCCGAACGGTTCGTCGAAGAGCGTGATTTGGCCTGCAGTGATTTCCTCGAGCACGTCGGCGTGCAGCCACCCGAGTACGGTCTGTCCGTTCTGACCTGTGTGGGAAATCTTCGCCCAGGAGCCGAGCTCACGCAAACGCGCAACCCTGCTATTTGCCTCAAGACGGAGAATTTCCGGGGAAATATCGTCAGGATCAGGACGAAGTGAAGTCCTCACGGTGACCAAATAGTCGTTCATTGACCGTCCTCCTCCACCGACATTTATCAAGTGACGCGCATCGACGATGTCATGCGACCATTGTCGATTTCCGGTCCGTCCGCCGCTCTAGCCCGAAGCACTGGCCGGTTGGACCAGCGCGCAGGAGGCGATAGGCCGTTCACTGGTCAGCTTTCACTGCCTTCTCGTGGTCTTGTTGCGGCTGTTTGCAAGAATAAGCGCCGGTATCTCATTCCAGATGGGCATCGCGCGCAAGTGCAGACAACCGGTCGAGAGTGCGGTGAGCCGCAAGGCTCGGATCATCAACCAAGTGGTCCGGAGGCCCGGCGGTCAGCCGAGGCGCTGCGTCCCACCGCACCAGCCAGTTCCACGTCGATGAGGGGTCCCCAGGCACGTCGCGCATCCCCGGCTCCCGCGACTTATTCGTCTTCCTTAGAAGAGGGAATGGTAGCACAGGAACGAAACCGTAGACAGCGTCGCGCGCTCACAGGTGCGTGTTGTGATTTCAGAGGCTTTGGCCTTCCTGTGATATCTGTGGTCATGCCAGCATCGCCAGTGGCGCGCGCGACCCTGAGTTATCGCCGATCGACCTGTGCCTGCGTGGCCGTGGCATAGCGGTTGCCATGCACTTCGATCCGGTTGAACACCTCGTCGATTTGCCGCAAGTCTTGTGGCGAGAACGCTACATCCACCGCATTGAGATTCTCCTCGAGCCGATGCAGCTTCGTCGTCCCCGGGATCGGCACGATCCAGGGCTTGCGCGCCAGCAGCCAGGCGAGGGCGACCTGCGCCGGTGTCACGCCCTTCTGCGCAGCGATCCTTCGCACCGCCTCCACCATCGGCGCGTTGGCCTTGCGGTTCTCCACCGACAGATACGGATTATTGCTCCGCTGATCATGACTGGAAAATTCGGTCTTGTCGGTGATCGTGCCAGTCAGGAAGCCGCGGCCCAACGGGCTGAACGGCACGAAGCCGATCCCGAGCTCCTCGACCACCGGCACCACCTCGATCTCTGCGTGGCGCCAGAACAGAGAATATTCACTCTGCAACGCTATGACAGGCTGCACCGCATGCGCTGCGCGAATAGACTGAGGGCCGGCTTCCGATAGTCCGAAGTGCCGAACCTTGCCTTGGGCGATCAGGTCTTTCACGGTTCCGGCCACATCCTCCATCGGAACGTTGGGGTCGACACGGTGCTGATAAAGCAGGTCGATGTGGGCGGTTCTGAGCCGCTTGAGCAACTCCTCAGCAACCTGCCGGATGCGTTCCGGTCGGCTGTCGAGCCCCTTGCCCGGTTCGCCGTCGCGGAAGCCGAATTTGGTTGCGATCACCACCTTGTCACGGATCGGCGCCAGTGCCTCGCCCACGATCTCCTCATTTGTGAAGGGCCCGTAGGCCTCCGCGGTGTCGAAGAGGGTTACGCCGCGATCATGCGCGCCGCGCAGCAGCGCGATGGCGTCTGCCCTCTCCATCGCCTCGCCGCGGTGAAAATTGATCCCCATGCAACCAAAGCCGATGGCCGAAACCTCAAGGCCGCTGCTTCCGAGCATTCGCGTCTTCATTTTCGCAAGCTCCTTTCACGAGGTGTAGCTGTTGACGCGTTCGGCTAACTCAGGGGCTCATGTTTTTAAGCTCCTTGTTGCCGAGATCAATGAATTCTTCCTTTAGCTTGTCGCACCCTTTCATACGCCGCTAAAGACAGGCAGGTCCCCATTTGGTGCGTCAATCCCTTTCCAGGCGGGCAGTGATGTGGACGCCGTCGCGTCTGGCCGTCCGGCGCGTAGTCGAAGAAACCGCCCGAAACGACATCGCAGCGGTCCGCAACGCCGCTAGTCTAGCCGCCAGAGCGGCGGCGCAGCCGCGACGACATCCGTCCGGTGCAGCCGTGCATCTACCTGTGGAGATAAACGCTGCCACACCGGACGGTTCAGTCCTCAGGCCGTCTTCACCCCGGTTACCCAGCGGTGGCCGTTCGCCCAATGATAGGTTACACGAACGGTCTCACCGCGATGCAGCCGGCTGGAATGGAAGGTCTGCGGGCTCATGTTGAAAACATGCTTGTCCAGCACGATCCTGTGATGGCTCGGATAAATGTGTTCGATCTTGCCTGACATCGTCGCGGCGCCGGCCGCATTGGCGCCGAGCCCGATCACGACCGCGAGGACAGCCGGTTTCAGAAAGGTGGTCATGATTTTCTACTCCTTGAATGAGGGGAAAGAAGGAGGCGGGTCGCCTGTCCTTGCTTTTCCGCGCCGCTGCTACTTCGCCGCCACGACGTTGGAGGCGACCATCTGATTGCCCGCCTTCTCGTAGGTAATCTTCACCTTCTCGCCAACTTTGACCTTCTTGAAGTCGAACTTGGCCGGCACGGCGAAAGTCTCGCCGGTCTGGAGGACGATGTCACGCTTGGCCGTGTCGATGGTCTTGATGACGCCGTTCATGGAGAGCGCCGCCGCAAAAGCCGAGCCCGCGAGCATGGTGGCGACGAGGGCGGCGGGAACAACGCGTTTGATGATCATTGTAGTTTCTCCTGGCTTCGACAGGGGCCACGATGGCCTCCCGATAGCTGGCATCATCACCCGGGACACATTGTCGGACGTTGGCCCCGCGATTACGGATTCGTAAAGAAGCCGAGAACACCATTGGCAACGCAGGTCGACGGAGCTGCATGCCGCCCTCGCGCGTCGACCGAAAGTGGGCACCGGTTCTCGGGAGAAATCCAATGCTCCAACAAGGAGATTCAAGTCAGGCCGGCATCACCTGAATACCAACACAGCCTAGACGCCGTCCGTAGTTTGGGGGCGAGGGAAGTCGATTTGGACGACGAGTCCCGGGTGGTTGTCTCCGAGCGTGACCTTGGCGCCATGCAAATCCGCGACGGCCGCGACGAGGCTGAGGCCCAGTCCGCTGCCGGTTGTTGAACGCGCCTTTTCGAGCCGGTAGAGTTGATGAAACACCTTCTCGCGCTCTTCCTTGGGAATGCCGAAACCGTTGTCGGCCACGACGACCCGCGGGCCGCCCTGACCACCTTCCAGTGCGACGCGGATCACTGTGCCCGGCGGGCAGTGGCGGATGGAATTCTCAATCAAGTTGACGACGAGTTGGATCAGCAACTCACTGTCGCCATTGACGGTCGGGCCGTCGCAGCCTGACAAGTCGACCGCGAGCACGTGTTTGGCATCGTCTACCACCGGGCGATAAATGTCGGTAACCTCGGCCAGCAAGCTCTTCAGATCGACCGGAAGAAAGCGCTCGCGCCGCGCTCCGGCCTCTATCTGGGCGATGCGCAGCAGCGCCTCAAAGGTCGCAACGATGATATCGAGCTCCTCCAGGGAGGCGCTGATCTCACGACGGAACTCAGAGACATCCGTTGCAGTTCTCAAGGCAACATCGAGCTTTTGCCTGAGCCTGCCGATCGGCCGCTTGAGATCGTGCGCAATGTCAGTCGAGGACTGGTCGACGCGCTCGATGAGATGCTGCAGGTGATCGAGCGTGCCGTTAATTTGCTCGGCGACACGATCGAGATCGTCCCCCGAGTAGCGGCGCGCGACACGTTGCCCGAGCCTGCCACTGGCGACCGCGGCGAGCGCACCGGAGATCGCGTCTATCTGCGTCTGTGCGCGTCGCGCGATCAACGCGCCGGATGCCGTCGCCAGGATGACCAACGCTGCTAGCTCCCAGAGCAATTCCCCAAGCAGCGTCGACTGAACGACACGCAAATCCTTGTCGCTGCCGCCGACAAGCAGCCTGCCCTGTGAAAGCGGCATCCACTGCGCATAATAGGAGTCCTCGGGATTTGCTTGGCCGCTGATGCGTTTTAATTCGGCTTCCGTGAGGATCCGCCAACCGCGGAAGGTCGGAACTCCATCAACGTTGCCCGCCATAAACGCGCCAGCCCCATCGACGAGCAGCAGTATGGTCCCGATCGCGCGATGCGATGCTGCCTCGCGCTTGACGACCTCCGCAACCTCCCCGAAGCCATCGCTGCCATCTATTGCCGCCAGCGCATCGCGGCTCTCCATCACCCGCAGCTTGATCCGCTCCTCGAGTTCCTGCGCTCAGCTGCCAATAGATGATGGACGCCCCCACAAGCACGGTCGATCCTATCAGCAACGCGAATATGATCGAGAGACGAAGTGCAGTGCGGCTGAACAGGTCAGATACGGTCGTCAACGCTGTAGCCTGCACCTCGAACAGTGTGTATCAGCTCCGTCTGAAACGGCCTGTCGATCTTCGCGCGCAGGCGCGAGATGTGGGTCTCGACGACGCTGGTCTTGGGGTCGAAGTGAAAGTCCCAAACCCGCTCCAGCAGCATCGTTCGGGTTACCACCTTGCCCTTGTTGCGCATCAACACTTCAAGGAGACGAAACTCGCGGGGCTGAAGGTCAACGACCTCGCCGGCGCGACGAACGACCCGGCGGATGAGATCCATTTCGAGATCGGAAATCCTCAGAACGGTCTCCTCCCCCTTCATGGGCGAGCGGCGGCCGAGCGCGTTCACGCGTGCCAACAGCTCCGCAAAGGAAAATGGCTTGGAGACGTAGTCATCACCACCTGCGTCGAGGCCCTTCACGCGGTCGTCCACCCCGCCGAGCGACGTCAGATAGAGAACGGGGGTCGGTGTGCCGGCGCCACGGAGCGTCCTCACCAGAGAAAGGCCGTCGAGCCCCGGCAACATGCGGTCGACGATCAGGACGTCATAGTCATCCGCGGTTGCCTGGATGAGGCCGTCGCGGCCGTCTGCCACGACATCGACGCAGTGGCCTTCCTCGGTGAGGCCGTTCTTGATGTATGACGCTGTCACCGCGTCGTCCTCAATGACGAGCACTCTCATTGCTTCGATCCAGCACCAGTCATCCCGTTAGATGACTTGTCTACACGCTGCATCTGTCTATCGCGCTTTCGCGCCGCACACCGACGCTTCAGCAGGCCAAAGCTAGCAGACACCGTCTTTCGGGGACACCGGCAATCGATTACTTTTCGGTAAGTCGGGGCGGAGGCGGTGCCGTTGTTGGCGCATCGCGCACTTCCGCTCTGCGATCGACTGTCGCATGCGCCTTCGGACATAACTCTCTTCGAAGGCTAGAGCAGCGGACGCATCGATGGAATCGCTGCTGCTGCTCTATCTCTTTGTTTGAGCATCGGATTTTCCCCGAAACCGGTTCCCACTTTCGGGTCCGATGCTCTAGCGTCCGCCGCTCCAGCGTGGCTGGCCGCTGAGCGGAACAGCGGGGAGACCATCCAGGCGGGATCGGGTGGCGCCCCGCTGCCTATAGCTACCGGGGGACTCTGCGGCAGCATTTGAAAATACTCATGGGACAATCCGCTCACCATGAACCTTTTCACACTTCCGTCGCCGCTCCGCGTGTTGAACGTCTCGCCACGGCGCCTTTTCCAAAAAGAAAACGGCCGAGGAAGGGACTCGCTCGGCCGCGTCGTCAATTTCAAGCGCTTGTCCGTCCGTCTGGTGTCAGGACGGCATGAGCGCCAGGGTCCAGCTTCAACGACTATTCCTATTGAAGCCTATTTGGGAAGATGACGCAACGGCATGCCGCAGCGTCGGCAAGCCTTTTGTCAGTTCATCATTGAGTCGGGCACCTTGCAGCCTCATGGCGCCCAGCAAGGAGGGAGCTGCAAAGCCTCGGACGCAGGCATCCGAAAAGCTGTCGGCCGGTGTCCGTGGCGTTTCAGGCAGCCTGACTTGCCTGATGATACCATCTGCGCGAAACTGAGTTTTCGAGGAACCGCTCATCGAGCGGAAGCGCAAATAGCGTAGTTGTCGGCCACCGTCACAAACGACGGTCAAGAGAGCAAGTGGGGTTCCCAATCAATGGCACATGTCGCGTCTTGGCAGAATGCTCGCGTGACGGCGCGCGGGCTCGTCACAAGAACAGCTTTCGCAGCCCTTGCCTTGTCGCAATTTGCGGCCATCCCTCAAACGCTGGCCAGCGAGGTATCCTTTGCTGACTTTCCCTTCTTGGTAAATTGTGAGCTTAACGGGGTCCTTCATGCTTATTATTTATCAAGGATCGGGTCGGACGGCGTTGCCGTCTATATTACGCCCGACAGACAGGCCGGGACCATAACGGCAAGCGGCAAGGCCGAACCGGTGGGCGGAGACTGGTCGGGAAGTTGCTCTGGAAAGACCCTTGAGCAGCTGCGATCGGCGGGTCAAGCATATTACTTCCAGCCCTGATTGCATCTCGCGATCGGTTAATGCATGTCGCCCAAAAGTGCGCAGCGGTTTTGGGACAACGACATGCACAAAAACAATAGCCTAATGGGCGTCGCATGAATGCGTTTCGAAGCAATGCGCTTTAGGCGGCCGAGACATCCCAGGGAAACGGAAACGCCTCGGCGTGCCTCGCCACGATGCGTCTTTTGGAGTAAGTTTCAAAGACGCGGGCGGCGGCAGTGGCAATTGCGGAGGCAAGGCCATGGCCACAAATCTCGTGTCGATCGTAATGGATATCCTTACTCCTGATATCATCGCCAGGATTGCGGCTGCGCTCGGACTTGATCGCGGCTGCCTGCGATAGCTGCAAGAAGTGCAGGGACTGCCGCACTGGCGGCTTTCTGAGCCGCAGTAGCAATCGATATTTCCCTGTTGACTAAAAGGGAGGCCCCACATGGCGACCAAGGCGGATTTCACGACAGAGGAATGGGCCCAGGTGCTGGGCAGCGTGATGATGGCCGGAATGGCGGTCACGCTCGCCGATCCAAGCGGGCTGATCGGCATGACCAAGGAGGGGTTGGCGAGCGGCAGCGCACTGGTCGCGGCCAAGACCGATCCCAAAGCAAACGCACTCGTCAAATCGGTCGTGTCAGACTTCGAAACCTCCGAAGGACGCAAGGCCGCACGCGCTGCTATCCAGACCAGACTCTCCGGGAAGCAGGCATCCGATATGAAGGGCACTATCCTCGAGGCGCTCGCTCAAGGTGCGGCGCTCGTTGATGCCAAGGCCCCTGATGACGCCCCGGGCTTCAAGGCCTGGCTTGCCCGGATCAGCGAGCAGGTGGCCAACGCCTCGAGTGAAGGCGGCTTCCTGGGCTTCGGCGGCGTCAAGGTGAGCGACGCCGAGAAAGCGACACTAGACGAAATCTCGAAGGCGCTAAAGCTCACGGCCTGACATGGCAGAACACATCAAGCAAGGAGGCTTCCATGGCAAACAACCAATCAGTACTTGAGCAGTTGCTTCAAGCAGCCCTCACTGGAGGCAGTCTCCGCGAGAAAGAAGCAGGGGGAAGTCCCGCCGGGCCCGCGCCTGGCGCTGGAAACCTCGGTGACATTCTAGGAAGCCTTCTTGGCGCCGCGGCGGGTGCCGGCGGCGCAGCGACCAATCGACCAGGGGCTGGGGGTTCTGGCGGCCTCGGCGACATTTTGGGCAGCATCCTCGGCGGCGCTCAGGCTACGGCCGGCGATGACGCCGCCGCTCCAACGGGCCCGGCCGGCTCGCGCCAGCAGCAGGCCGAAATGCCGCAAGGGGCAGGAATCAACAATCTCGTCCGCTATGGCGGCATGGCTGTCATCGGCGCACTCGCCTACCAGGCGCTCAAACGGTATCAGGCGCAGCAGGGCACCGGGGGCGCGCAAAAGGCGCCGGACGGTGCGGCGGCCGCACTGGTGCCGCCGCCCGACAGCGCCTTTCATCCCGCTCAGGCGCCCGGCGGGGCCGATGCCCTCGCCGGCTTGCTTGTCAAGTCCATGGTCGCGGCGACGCAGGCCGACGGTGTGATCGACGAAGATGAGCAGCGCCGCCTTGCCGGTCGCCTGGATCAACTTGGAATGAGTTCCGCTGATCGCCGGACCTTGGCCGAACAGCTGACGACACCCGTCGATCCCCGCGAGATTGTGAACGCTGCGACCTCGCCGGAGATAGGGCTTCAGGTCTACGCAGCTTCAGTTCTGGCAGTGAAGGCGGACACACCTGCGGAGCGAAGCTACCTCGACGGGCTTGCAAATGCCCTCAGCATCGATCCGGGGTTGAAAGCGCAGGTCGAGCAAAGTCTGCAGCGCGTCTGACAGGTTTAGCGCATCTTGCTCTAGATCTCAGGCGGCTTCGATTTCGGCTTGCAAGGCATCGATATGCTGTGCAGCCGCCTCGGCGGCGGCGCGCTCTATCGCGCGAAAGCGGCTGACAACGGCAAGTCCCGTCCGCGTAAGCTGGGCTCCGCCTCCCTTCTTGCCGCCGGTCTGCGCCGATACGACAGGCTTTCCAAAAAGCTTGTTCATCTCCTCGACCAGGTCCCATGCGTGCTTGTAGGACATATTCATTTCGCGCGCCGCCGCCGAGATCGACCCGACAGCCGCGATCTGTTCGAGTAGCTCGATCTTTCCCGGTCCGATGCGGCCGGTCGGATCGAAGTTTATCCTCAGGCTGAGCGAGGGCACGACGGAGTTCTCTTGGGTTCCAGAAACAATAATGCATGTCGCCCAAAAGTGCGCAGCGGTTTTTGGGATAACGACATGCACAAAAACAATAGCCTAAAGCGCGTCGCATGGATCCGCTTCGCCGCGACGCGCTTTAGGCCCTCGATGTTCCTAACAAGCTGTGCCGGGCCGGTCCCCACTTTCGGGCCCGATCCTCTAACGTTGATGCGCGCCGAGCGGCCGGTATGCGGTGTTTGATCGATCGAACGTAACCGCCTTTACAACTGCAAAAACGTTCTTGCCCGGTGCGAGGCCGAGCGCGAAAGTGGAGTGGCGCGTAACGCGTGCGACAAGAATATCCCCGCCGCAATCAAGCCTCACATGGGCTTCAGCGCCGCCCTCCGCGATATCGATGATTCGAACGGGCAAGACGTTGATAGCGCTCAGGCCACGGGGGCGTTCGGTGGCGATCAATATGTCGCGGGCGCGAACACGAACGCGAACCCTGTCCCCGCGTTCCGCCGTTATCTGCGGGAAACGCCACACGCCGCCCCGGCTGCGAAGGACACTGAGACCGGTATCCTTTTCGTGGCCGGCGACTTCGAGCTCAACAATGGTGCCGGCCTCGTTTCGCTCCTCCTCAGGCAGCAGATCCAACCGCGAAAGGATCGTGTCGGGCGAGCCTGCGGCCATGACCTTTCCGTTCGAAAGCACGACGATATCGGTCGCGAGCCGCGCCACCTCGGCGATCGAGTGGCTGACATAGACGACAGGAATTTTGGTTTCGTCACGAAGGCGCTCGATGTAGGGCAGGATTTCCGCCTTCCGGGCGTCATCGAGCGAAGCCAGTGGCTCGTCCATCAAGATCAGCTTTGGGCTTGCAACCAGCGCCCGCCCGATCGCCACGCGCTGCTTCTCGCCTCCGGACAACAGGCTTGGCTTGCGGTCGAGCAGGTGGCCGATCCCAAGCAATTCGACCACGCTTGCCATGTCGGCGTAGCGCTCGGCCCGCGGCGTAAAGAAGCGGCCATAGCGTAGGTTCTGGCCAACCGTCATGTGCGGGAAAAGCCTCGCGTCCTGAAACACGTAGCCGATGCGGCGATTGTGCTTCGGCACGAAGACGTTCGAGTGAGTGTCCACCAGCACCCGCCGATCTATTTTGATGCTGCCCTTGTCCGGCCGCATGAGGCCGCCGATAAGATTGACAAGCGACGATTTGCCGGACCCTGAAGGACCAAACAGCGCGGTCAGCATCCCGTCGCTCTCGAACCTGGTGTCAAGTTCGAACTTGCCCAGCCGCAAGCTTACGTCAAGGGAAAGCATCACTCGATATCCATTTGCCTGCCGGCCTTTCGCGCAAGGAATTCGGAAGCCACCAGAGCCGCCATGGCAATCCCGATCGACACCAGAGTGAGCCGCAGGGCACCTGCGTCTCCGCCCGGCACTTGAGTTAGCGTGTAGATTAAGGAAGGCAATGTCTGGGTCTGGCCGGGAATATTGGAGACGAAGGTGATCGTCGCACCGAATTCACCCATTGCCTTGGCAAATGTGAGGATCATGCCGGCGATGATTCCTGGCAGGATCAGCGGCAGCGTGATGGTGGCAAAAACCCACAGCGGATTGGCTCCGAGCGTTCCCGCTGCCGCCTCAAGCCTCCGGTCCACGGCCTCGATGGAAAGCCGGACAGCGCGCACCATCAGCGGAAAGCCCATCACGCCACAGGCCAGTGCCGCACCTGTCCACCGGAATGAAAAGACAATGCCGAAATGTTCCGCAAGGAAAGAGCCGATCGGTCCCCGCTTGCCGAAGCTGAGCAAAAGCAAATAGCCCGTCACGACTGGCGGAAGGATCAGCGGCAGGTGCACCAATCCATTAAGCAGGGATTTTCCCCAGAACCTGCCGCGCGCCAGCAACAGGGCAATCAGGATTCCCGGCGGCAGGCTCGCCACCATCGCCCAGGTCGCAACCTTGATTGATAGTCGAACCGCGTTCCATTCGTCAGGTGTGAGGTCCAACCATCCCATCAGTAGACAGATGCCATCAGTTGGATGCGGCGGGAGCGAGGAAGGTGAAGCCCTGCGCCTCGAACAGTTCCTTGGCCTTCGCCGATTGAAGGAACTTCACGAACTCCGCCGCATCCGCATGTTTCGATTCCGCCGTCAGGGCCATGGGATAGAAAATCGGTGGATGGGAATCTTCCGGAAAAGTGCCGATGACCTTCACGCCCGGCTCCGCGTTCGCGTCGGTCTGATAGACGATGCCGAGTGCAGCTTCGCCGGTCGACACCAGCTTGAGCGCCGCACGCACATTCTCGGCCTGCGCAATCTTGCCCTCGACAGAGGCCCACACGCCAAGGGATTCCAGTGCGGCCTTGCCATATTTGCCGGCCGGCACCGCCTTCACGTCGCCCATGGCGAGCCTGCCGTCGCCAAGTAGAGCCGCGAGATCGAAATTCGGCGCAATCGTGGTTTCCGCCTTTGAATCCTTTGGCGCGATGAGCACGATCCGGTTGCCGAGAAGCTTCGTTTCAGTGTCAGGCTTGATCAGCTTTTTGTCGGAAAGGTATTTCATCCAGTCGAGATCGGCGGAAATGAAGACGTCGGCCGGGGCTCCTCCTTCAACCTGCTTGGCGAGTGCGGAACTCGCCGCATAGGAAATCGTAGCCTCCTTCCCGGCATCCGCCTTCCAGGCAGCGTTTATGTTGTCGAGCGCGTTCTTCAAACTGGCAGCGGCGAAGACGAGCACATTGTCCGCCGCCTGCGAAGGGACCGTGACAAGCAGCATCGCCGCGAGACTGGCTGCTGCCGCGGCAAATCCAATCCCAAACCCTCGCCGTGTCAGCATGGCCAATATTCCCTTGCGACCTTGACAATGATCGATCTACGGACGGCCGAAGACGCCGCGCCCAACCGTTATATCCAGACAAACATAACATGGAAAGTCCATGCGGAAGGAGTGTGGAGGGCGTTCGAATCTCGCGACCGTCTGGCTTTCATCAAACATCGGAGGCGCAGAACGACGAGTGGAGACACCACCATCGTCCAGGTAACCCTGACCTCAAGGAAATGTCAGCAGACACGCGAAGCATCACGCACGGTCTCACCGTAGTTTGACTTCAATTGATCACGCGCGCCACCTACGGTTAATGCATGTCGCCCAAAGGTGCGCAGCGGTTTTGGGATAACGACATGCACAGAAACGATAGCCTAAAGCGCGTGGCATGAATCCGTTTCGAAGCAATGCGCGTTGGGCCGCAGTTGAGGTAGGCAGGACATGAGTTCGGCATCTATCCCGGGAGAGTTGGTCTACCGGCAATCCGGCTGGACCAGACTGACGCATTGGATCTGGGCAATCTCACTTTTCTTTCTGCTCTTGAGCGGGCTGCAGATATTCAACGCGCATCCGGCGCTGTATGTGGGTAAGCAGTCGGGCTTCCAGTTCGACAACCATATCCTTGCGATCGGAACGCTGGACTTCGATTCGGGCCCGCAGGGCGTCACCGAAATATTCGGGTCCCGCTTCGACACCACCGGGGTGCTCGGGCTTTCGCAGGCAGGCGGCCAGTTGCGCGGGCGAGCGTTTCCGGCCTGGGCGACGATCCCATCGAACCAGGACCTGGCCACGGGCCGCGTCGTTCACTTCTTCTTTGCCTGGATCCTGGTGGCCACGCTGCTTGCCTGGTTGATCGCCAGCGCGATCAACGGCCATTTCAAGCGCGATCTCGCGCCCCGCATGGAGGACCTGCGGCGGCTTCCGGGCGACATCGCCGCCCATGCCAGGCTGAAGTTCCACCACACGGCCAACTACAACACCCTGCAAAAGCTAACCTATGGCACCGTCCTCTTCGTCCTTTTGCCGCTGATGGTTCTGACCGGCATCGCGATGTCGCCCGGCATGAACGCCTCGCTGCCATTCATCCCTGAGATGTTCGGCGGCCGGCAGACAGCGCGGACGATCCATTTCGCCGTAATGTTGCTTCTGGTCGGGTTCTTCGTCATCCACATCCTGATGATCCTTGCCGCCGGCCCGATCAACGAACTGCGTTCGATCATCACCGGCTGGTATCGCATCGACCCGCCGTCGCGCGGCGATGCGGGAAGGAGCGGGTGACATGCCGCACTTCCGGATCAGCCGCCGCAAATTCCTGACTTCGGCCGCAGCCGGCGCTTCCGGGTTGGCGTTGGCTGGATGCGATGCGTTCGACCAATTCAGCGATTCCGACAATGCCGTCCGCAATTTCATGGAACGTGCCAATGGCCTGACCTACCGGGTCCAACGTCTGCTTATGTCACGCAATGCGCTGGCGCAGGAGTTTTCCGAAAGTGACATCCGCCAGCCGCAAAGGCCGAACGGCGTGACCGCGCCCGACGACGAGACCTACCGGGGGCTCCTCGGCAACGATTTCAAGGACTACCGGCTGAAGGTGGGCGGGCTTGTGGAAAGGCCGCTTTCGTTCTCCCGTGAAACGCTGCAGGCAATGCCGTCGCGCACACAGGTCACAAGGCATGATTGCGTCGAAGGCTGGAGCTGCATTGCCAAGTGGACAGGTGTGCCGCTGGCGCTGATGCTTGATGAGGCAAGGGTGAAGCCAGAAGCGCGCTTCGTGGTCTTCCACTGTCTCGATTCCATCGAGAAAGGGCTTTCGGGAGACGTCAAGTACTATGAGTCGGTCGACTTGATCGATGCCCGGCACCCTCAAACGATCCTCGCCTATGGCCTGAACGGCAAGCCCCTGCCTGTGGAGAACGGCGCGCCGCTCAGGCTCCGCGTCGAGCGGCAGCTCGGCTACAAGATGGCGAAATACGTGCATTCCATCGAACTGGTCGACACTTTGACGTCCTTTGGCTCTGGCAAGGGCGGTTATTGGGAGGATCGCGGTTACGACTGGTATGCCGGCATTTGAGCGGCCGGCCGTTCCCGACGCCCTGACCGATGGCTGCCGGCTTCGCCAGCGCGGCGTTCATCCGAAGAGTGGATCGTTCTCGTGTCGCAGGGAGGTGACAATGTGACGGGCATGGGCTATGCACGAGTTCGTCTAGGGCTTCGGCCCACCGGTTTGCGGGAGAGAGTCGCGTATGCGGCCGCCGAAGGGGAAATCGCCCGAAATCTCTCAGGCAAAAGAACCGTAGTCCGGCAGACACTCTGGAGAGTTGGGGCAAGGAAGTCCCGCGCCGAAGGTGTAAGCGTCGCCGAGTTGCGGTTGCGCGAGTCTCTCAGGCTTCCGACAGAGGGGCACGGACTGACCGCAGCCGCGGTCGATTGCGTGCGATTCTGGAGGAGCTATGACCGGCGAAGACCTTACCCACCTTCCTCTTGAAGACCTGCACGTGGCAGCGGGCGCGCGTTTCGGCGCGTTCGCAGGCTGGCAAATGCCGCTGACCTACCCGCCGGGCGTGATGAAGGAGCACGTCCATACCCGCGAGCACGCGGGACTCTTCGATATTTCCCACATGAAGCTGATCGAGGTGCGCGGCCCCGGCGCGGCCTCGCTTCTTTCCCGCGCCTGCCCGCTCGACGCCGAGGCCCTTGGTCTTTCGCAGTCCAAGTATACCTTCTTCCTCAACGACAACGCGGGCATCCTCGACGATCTGATCGTTACTTGCCTCGGTCCAGAGCGTTTCATGGTTGTGGCGAATGCCGGCAATGCGAAAGCCGACATAGCGCATCTTGGGGCGTTGGCTGAAGATTTCGACTGCGAGGTCGAGCCGCTTGACCGCGTTTTCCTGGCAATCCAGGGCCCAGAAGCGGCGGCCGTACTGGCTGACACGGGTGTCGCCAGCGGCTCACTCACTTTCATGCACGGTACCGAGCCGAAGCCCGGCTGGTTCATGAGCCGATCGGGCTATACCGGCGAAGACGGTTTCGAGATCGGCCTGCCGGCCGCTGACGCGCGCGAACTCGCCCTACGGCTGCTCGCGGACGGCCGCGTGATGTGGATCGGGCTTGCCGCCCGTGACAGCTTGCGCCTTGAAGCCGGGCTTTGCCTGCACGGCAACGACATCACGCCGGACACCGATCCCGCAAGTGCCGGCCTGATGTGGGCGATCCCAAAGGAGCTGCGCGCATCGGGCGGCTTTGCCGGCGCCGAAGCCCTGCGCTCAATAGTGGCGCAGGGGCCCGCCGAAAGACGCGTCGGCCTGAGGGCAGAGGGCCGTTTGCCGGTGCGTGGCGGCGCCGTTCTGTTCGACGACGCCGGCAATCCGGTGGGGCGCGTCACGTCGGGCGGCTTCGGCCCTTCGGCCGGCTATCCCGTCGCCATGGGTTATGTCGCAACGCCGCTCGCCAAAACCGGTGCAGGGCTCTTCACCGATGTGCGCGGCACGCGTGTTCCGCTCGAAATCCGGGCCCTGCCTTTCATCCCGCATCGCTATCACAAAGGATAGTTCATCATGGCAACGACCTATTTCACTGAAGACCACGAATGGATCCGCGTCGAAAACGGCGTCGCGACCGTAGGAATCACGAACTATGCACAGGAACAGCTTGGCGACCTTGTGTTCGTCGAATTGCCGGAGGCCGGGCGCCAGCTTGCCAAGGGCGACACCGCGGTTGTGGTTGAATCCGTGAAAGCGGCATCCGACGTCTACGCTCCGGCGGACGGAGAGATCATCGAAGCCAATGCCGCCTTGTCGTCGGACCCCTCGCTCGTCAATTCGGCTCCCACCGGTGACGGCTGGCTTTGGAGAATGAAGCTCGACGACGAGGACCAACTTTCCGGCCTGATGGATGAGGACGGCTACACGGCGATGATCGGCTGAGGAAAAGATCATGGGTGACAATGCTGCCACATTTGCCGGACGCCATATCGGGCCCGGTCCGAGTGATGTCAGGGCCATGCTGACGACGCTGGGCGTTCCCTCTGTTGAAACCCTGATCGCTCAGGCCGTGCCGAAATCGATCCGCCTCGACCGACCGCTCGATTTGCCGCCGCCTGCGGGTGAAGCCGAAGCACTCGCCGAACTCGCCGCGAAAATGCAGGAAAACCATGTTCTGAAGAGTTTTATCGGCGCCGGCTATCACGGCACGCATGTGCCGCCGGTAATCCAGCGCAATCTCTTCGAAAGCCCCGCCTGGTACACCGCCTATACCCCGTACCAGTCCGAGATCAGCCAGGGCCGACTCGAATTGCTGTTCCACTTCCAGACGCTGGTGACGGAACTCACCGGCCTTCCCGTGGCGTCTGCGTCGCTGCTTGACGAGGCGAGCGCGGTGGCCGAGGCCGTTGGCATCGCCTACCGCCATCACCGCGAAAAGCGCACCAGGATCGCGCTTGCCGGCGCGGCGCACCCACAGACACTGGACGTTGCGCGGACACGTGCCGAACCGCTCGGCATCGAAATCGATGGAAACGAGATCGACGGGAACACGGCTGCGCTGATCGTGTCCTGGCCAGACACGTTCGGCGTGTACGGTGACCACGCGGCTTCGATCGCGAAAGCCAAAGAAGCCGGAGCGCTGGTCATTTTCGCCTGCGATCCCCTGGTGCTGACGCTAACGGAATCGCCCGCGTCGCTGGGCGCCGATATCGCTGTCGGTTCGATGCAGCGTTTCGGTGTGCCCATGGGCTTCGGCGGCCCGCACGCCGCCTATTGCGCGGTGTCGGACAGGCTGACGCGGCTGATGCCGGGGCGGCTGGTGGGCCAATCGGTCGATAGCGAGGGCCGCCCAGGCTATCGCCTTGCGTTGCAGACGCGCGAACAGCATATCCGGCGCGACAAGGCGACATCGAATATCTGCACGGCGCAGGCGCTGCTTGCCAACATGGCCGCTGCCTACGCCATCTGGCACGGCCCGCAGGGGCTGCAGGCAATTGCCGACCATGCGCACGGCCTCGCTGCCCGTCTCGCGTCCTCGCTGGAGGCGGCGGGCGTAAAGACCGCCAGTGAAAAACTCTTTGACACGATAACTGCAATCGTCCCCGGCCGGGCAAAGGAACTGGCCACGGCCGCGGAAAAATCAGGCCGTATGATCCGTTTCATCGATGCCGACCGCGTTGAAATCACCTTCGACGAGACTTCGACGGACAGCGATCTCGAAGCGCTTGCCGCCTTGTTTGGTGCCAGGGTCGCGACATCGAGGGGCCGGCGATTGCCTGGCAAGCCGCGCGGGAAAAATTTCCTCACCCAGGCAGTTTTCCACGAAGCGCGGTCGGAAACCGAGATGATGCGTTTCCTGCGCCGGCTGGCCGACAAGGATCTGGCGCTCGACCGCGCCATGATACCGCTAGGGTCCTGCACCATGAAGCTCAATGCAGCGGCGGAAATGATGCCGGTGAGTTGGCCGAGTGTGGCCAACCTGCACCCCTTCGCGCCCGGCGCGCATACCGTCGGCTATCGCGCCATGACCTCCGACCTGGAAAAATGGCTTGCCGAAATTACCGGCTTCGACGCTGTCTCACTTCAGCCGAATGCCGGCAGCCAAGGCGAATATGCGGGATTGCTCGCCATCCGGCGCTATCATCAGTCACGCAGCGAAGAGCATCGCAATGTCTGCCTGATTCCCTCTTCCGCGCACGGCACCAATCCGGCAAGCGCGAGCATGGCGGGGATGCGGGTCGTCGTTGTGGCCTGCGAGGACGCTGGCGACATCGATCTCGACGATCTCAGGGCGAAGGTCGCCGAGCACTCGGCCAATCTTGCCGCGCTGATGTTCACCTATCCGTCCACGCACGGCGTCTTCGAGGAGGGCGCGCGTGATATCTGCACGCTTGTTCATGAACATGGCGGGCAAGTTTATTTCGACGGGGCAAATCTCAACGCGCTGGTCGGGTTGGCGCGGCCGGGCGATATCGGCGCTGACGTGTGCCACATGAACCTGCACAAGACCTTCTGCATTCCACATGGCGGCGGTGGTCCGGGGGTCGGGCCCATTGGCGTGAAGTCGCATCTGGAACCGTTCCTTCCGGGCCATGTGACCCTGGGATCGGAACATGCGGTTTCCGCCGCTGCGTTCGGGAGCGCATCCATCCTCCCGATTACATGGATGTATATCCGCATGATGGGCGCCGTCGGCCTGAAGCAAGCGACGGAGACGGCTATCCTCAGCGCCAACTACATCGCCGCTCGGCTTGCTCCGCATTTCCCCGTGCTGTTCACCGGCCGCAATGGACGCGTCGCGCACGAATGTATTCTCGACACGCGCGTACTAAGGGAAGGCGCAGGCGTCACTGTAGAAGATGTCGCCAAGCGGCTGATCGACTATGGTTTTCACGCGCCGACCATGTCATGGCCCGTGGCCGGGACGCTGATGGTCGAGCCGACGGAATCCGAGCCGAAGCAGGAAGTCGACCGCTTCTGCGACGCCATGATCGCCATCGCCAGGGAGGCCGAACGCATTGCCAAGGGTGAGTGGCCGAAAGACGACAATCCCCTGGTCAATGCGCCGCACACGGCAAGCAAGGCTCTGGGAGACGTCTGGAACCATCCGTATTCCCGGATGGAGGCGGCATATCCAGCAGGTGACGCCGACAGAAGCGCGAAATACTGGCCTCCCGTATCGCGAATCGACAATGTCGGCGGCGACCGCAACCTCGTCTGCTCCTGCCCGCCTATCGAAGCCCTGGCGAGCTGAAGCGCGCGCACGCAGAAGATATGCCACGATTGAGTTGCTATAGCGGATAAGCTATATAATGATGCTTGAACGATGGACTGTGGAGACCTTGAATAATGAAGTCGACGCTGAAATTGAAAATTTGCCGGTCTCCTTGCGCGCCCGACTTATTCGCCTTCTGGAGATGATCGAGGCAGTCGGTCTTGATCAGTGCGCGAACCGCACGTATCGAAGGCAAGCTGTGGGAGGTGCGCGCAAAAGCTGCGGAAGGTATCGCCCGAGGCTTCTATGTGGCGGCGACCGGGCGTCGGGTGATCGTACTGCACGTGTTTGCGAAGAAGTCTCGGAAGACACCGCATGGGGCTTTGAAAATGGCGAGAGAGAGAATGAAGAGACTTCAGCCATGACAAAAATCTCTGAACTGAAAAGGCACTGGATGGCGGATGCTGAGTTTCAAAGGGCATACGAGGAGGCTGACGCCGAGTATGGAATGATTGAAGCTTTGATTCGCGCGCGCAAGGAAGCCAATCTCACCCAGGCGGAACTGGCAACGCGGCTGGGCACGACGCAATCCGCCATAGCGAGGCTGGAAGGCGGCGGCCTGTCGCCGTCGATCTCGACCTTGCGCCGCTATGCAAATGCCACTGGCAATCGTCTTCGTCTTGAGCTCATTCCAAAGTAGGACCTGCCTGAACGAAACGTGCACCCCTGTCCCTCGACCGTCAAAACGTGGCAAGATCGACCGCGATTCGATACGACTGGCAAATCAATGGACGACGGCAACGACCTCTTTTCCAACCTCGGCAAGCAGCCGGAGCCCACGCCTCGTGCGTCGTCGCGGCCGCTTGACCCGTTGGTGCGGGCCGCGGCCCGGCGGCCTTCGCAGGACAAGGATGGCAGCGAGAGCTACAGTGCGGCCCACATCGAGGTTCTCGAGGGTCTGGAACCCGTGCGGCGCAGGCCGGGCATGTATGTCGGGGGCACCGACGAGAAGGCGCTGCACCATTTGTTCGCGGAAGTCATCGACAATTCGATGGATGAGGCGGTAGCCGGCCACGCGACTTTCATCGAGGTAGAGCTCGATGCCGGCGATTTCCTCACCGTGACGGACAATGGCCGGGGCATTCCAGTCGATCCGCATCCAAAATTTCCGAAAAAGTCCGCGCTCGAAGTCATCATGACGACGCTGCATGCCGGCGGCAAATTCAATTCCAAGGTCTACGAGACGTCGGGCGGCCTTCACGGAGTTGGCGTTTCCGTGGTTAACGCCCTGTCCAACTCCCTGGAAGTCGAGGTAGCGCGCGGTCGGCAGCTCTACCGGCAGCGGTTCTCGCGCGGCGTTCCGCAAGGCGGCCTGGAGAAGCTCGGCGACGTCCAGAACCGGCGCGGCACCAAGGTTCGCTTTCATCCCGACCCGGATATTTTCGGCAAGAACGCCCATTTCGAGCCCGCCCGGCTCTACCGCATGGCGCGGTCGAAGGCCTATCTCTTTGGAGGCGTGGAAATCCGCTGGTCCTGCGATCCCCTGCTGATCAGGGAAAAGGACACGACACCGGCCAAGGCGACGTTCCATTTTCCGGGTGGGCTGAAGGACTATCTCAATGCCTCGCTGGGGGACGAATTCCAGGTCACGCGCGAGGTCTTCTCAGGCAAGAGCGAGAAGCAGGGCGGCCACGGATCCGTCGAATGGGCCGTCACCTGGTATGGCGGCGACGGTTTTCTGAACTCGTACTGCAACACCATTCCAACGCATGAAGGCGGCACCCATGAGATGGGCTTCCGCAACGTGCTGACGCGGGGCTTACGCGCCTATGCCGACCTGATCGGCAACAAGCGCGCGGCGATCGTCACCAGCGAAGACGTCATGATCTCGGCCGCGGGCATGTTTTCGGTGTTCATTCGCGAACCGGAGTTTGTCGGTCAGACCAAGGACAAGCTGGCGACCGTAGAGGCGATCCGCATAGTCGAGAGCGCGCTCCGCGATCCGTTCGACCACTGGCTGGCCGACAATCCGCAGGAAGCGTCCAAGCTGCTCGACTGGGTGATAGCACGGGCGGACGAGCGTGTTCGCAGGCGGCAGGAAAAGGATGTCAGCCGCAAGACCGCCGTGCGCAAGCTGCGGCTTCCCGGCAAGCTGGCCGATTGTACGCAGAACGCAGCCGCAGGAGCGGAAATTTTCATCGTCGAGGGCGATTCCGCCGGCGGCTCGGCGAAGCAGGCGCGCGACCGCGCCATGCAGGCGGTGCTGCCGCTGCGCGGGAAAATCCTCAACGTCGCCAGCGCGGGCGCCGACAAGCTGACAGCCAATCAGCAGATTGCCGACCTGATCCAGGCGCTGGGTTGCGGCACGCGGACTAGATATCGCGACGAGGACCTGCGCTACGACCGCGTGATCATCATGACCGACGCCGACGTCGACGGCGCTCATATCGCCTCGCTGCTGATCACGTTCTTCTACCAGGAGATGCCGCAGCTCATTCGCGACGGGCACCTCTACTTGGCTGTGCCGCCGCTTTATCGCATCGGCCAGGGGGGCAAGACCCTTTATGCCCGCAATGATGCGCACAAGGACGAGTTGCTGCGAACGGAGTTCACAGGGAAAGGCAAGGTCGAGATCGGCCGTTTCAAGGGTCTCGGCGAAATGATGGCCAGCCAGCTCAAGGAAACGACGATGGACCCGAAGAAGCGCACGCTGCTGCGCGTCGAGGTGCTGGACGAGGAGCAGTCGACCAAGAGCGCGGTCGACGCGCTGATGGGCACGAAGCCGGAAGCCCGCTTCCGTTTCATCCAGGAACGCGCGGAATTCGCGCAAACGGAAGTGCTGGATATCTGAATACTGTTACGCTGCCGCGATTGCCAACGCATGCGCCCGGGCATTTTCCCGGAGTGCATCGAAGTGGATGGCCTTCAGCAAACTGGCGAGGTCGCTGCCTTGCTGTTCCCCGTTCAGTTGGTGCAGCATCAGCCAGGCGACCTCTTGAACGCCGGTGGAGCGTCTGCCGTTCGCGACCTCCCGCCAGATCTTCAAGGCGCTCAGGATGGCGCCATGGAAGCTTGCGGCAAGTCCCGCCTTCCGAAACAGCGAGGACAGTGCGATATCCTGCCCGCCGGCGAGTAGCGCTCTCACGCGTGCCTCGCCCTGCGCCGTGAGCGCAACCAGCACCGCGCCGAAGAAGTCGATCTTTCCGTAGGCGACGGTTCGGACAAGGAAACCCGAGGTCAAGTCGCCTCGGATGCGCAGATGCTGGATCAGCGCCGGATATTCATCGGCGCAAATGTCGTCGATCAGCGTCAGCGAAGCCCTCGCGCAGGCGTCCCTCGTCACGTGCTCGGCGCGCCACGCGCCAATCAGTGCCACCACAAGCGGCGATGTCCTCAACGCCTCCCCGAGCTTGACAAGCAGCATGTGCCTGCAGTCCGGCGGCAGGCGCCGGTCCGCAAGCAATGCTTCGCGCAAAGGTGCAACATCGCCGAGGCGCTCGGCCATGCGGCGGAAACTGAGCGATGCGATGCCGGCCGACGAATTGTCCAGAAGCGCCAGGCAGGCTTCCGCCTCGCCAACTTCTGCAATTGCGGCCGAAAGCGACATGGAGATGCCTGGCCGCGCTGCGATCAAACATTGGGCGGTTCCGTGACCCGACGCGACGCGATCGATCAGATCGGCATCGGACAGGAGCGGAGACCGCGCCAGGACGAGTGCGGCGACTTCCGGCTGATCGGAGGCAAGTGCGCTGACAATCTGCACCGGCGCCCGGCGGCTCATCGACAAGGCGTCGGCCAGCGCCAGCCGTACCTTTGACGACGGATCGTCCAGGACAAGCGTCAGCGCCGCTTCGGCCGCGCAGCGGTCCTCGAACGGAAGGCTCGTGCCGATATAGGCGCGAGCCAAAGCGGCTGCGGCGGCTGCCCTCTCGGAAACCCTCGCTGTCTGCATCCATCTCAGAAAATGCCCGATCACCATAACGCACCCCCATGCGTCTTACCCCGATCGGAACCTAGGGCGAATTGGTTTACGAACCGTTCACCATCTTCGTTAACGGCTTGCCCGAAGATTGCCCAGCGCCTATCAAACCGAAGGAGACGGGAGAAAGCGCGATGGCCGGATTGTTCCTCGAAGAATTCGAAATCGGCCGCGTCATCAGTCACGAGCTCAGAAAAACAGTCACCGAGAGCGACAACATGCTGTTCTCGGTAATGACGCTTAATCCGCAACCGCTGCACATCGACTTCGATTTCGCCGCCAGGAGCGAGTGGGGCAAGCCCCTCGTCAATTCGCTGTTTACGCTTGGCCTAATGATCGGCATTTCGGTGCATGACACCACGCTTGGCACGACGATTGCCAACCTTGGCATGAGCGAAACGGTGTTTCCGAATCCGGTGTTCCATGGCGACACGCTTCGCGTCGAAACCGAAGTCATGTCGGTCAGGGAATTCGAGGTCGCGGCCCGATCGCGGCATCGTCGAGTTCGAGCATCGCGCCTACAAACAGGACGGCGCGCTCGTTGCCAGGTGCAGGCGTCAGGCGATGATCATGAAGAAAAAGGAACGCTGAGCATGCGCTCGCTCCTGTTCGTTCCGGCCGATTCGGAAAGGAAGCTCGAAAAGGGGTTCCAGTCCGGCGCCGACGTGGTGATCGTCGATCTGGAAGATTTAGTGGCGGCGCAGAACAAAGCCTCCGCCCGATCGCTTGCCGCCGAGTACCTGCGGGCGCGGCGGAGCGATATCACGGCCAGCGTCTACATTCGCGTGAATGACATTTCGACCGGCCTGACGGACGATGACCTTGCGGCCGTGCTGGCTGCGGCACCCGACGGCATCATGCTGCCCAAGGCCAATGGCAGCGCCGATGCGACGCACCTTTCTGCCAAACTACGCGTGCATGAGGCGGAAAACGGTCTTACCGACGGCAGCACCCGCGTCATCGCCATCATGACGGAAACAGCGGCCGGCGTGCTCGCCGCCCCAAGTTGGCAGAACGCGAACCCGCGACTGGCGGCGCTGACCTGGGGTGCCGAAGACCTTTCGGCTGCGATCGGTGCGCACGCGACACGCGACGCGCGCGGCCGGTACACGGACGTTTTCCGCCTCGCCCGCTCGATGACCCTGCTTGCCGCCTCCACCGCCGAAGTCGCGGCCATCGACACCGTGTTCGTGAATTTCCGCGACATGGAAGGACTGAAGGTGGAGTGCATCGAAGCCGAGCGCGACGGCTTCACGGGCAAGATGGCGATTCATCCGGGGCAGGTGCCGGTCATAAACGAGGCCTTCACCCCCTCCCGGGAAACGGTGACACATTCGCAGGCGGTAGTGGACGCCTTCATTGCGGCCGGCAATCCGGGCGTCGTCGGCATCGACGGGCACATGTACGACCGCCCGCATCTGCGGCGCGCCGAACGTCTGCTTGCGCGGGCCAAGGCTGCAGGCTTGATATAGGGCGCGTTGATATTCAGGTGATGCTGTCTGGGCATACCCCGCAGCCTATTTCTTTCATGGAATGGGCCCGCTCCTAGAGAATGGTCGGAAGAACAGCGAGGGTAGGCCGGCCGCGATGTCCGGTGCCCACTTTCGGTTCCGATGCTCTAACCTTCCCACGGCCCCGAATAGTTCGAATAAAGCGCCGCAACGTCCGGCCTCGGACGCTGCGGCGGCTGACCGGCATAGGTGCCGATGTGGATGAAGCCCACCACGCGCTCGTGTGGCGCAAGGCCGAGGATGCGGCGCCCCTCCTCCACGTCAGAATACCAGTTGGTTATCCAGTTCGTCGCGTAGCCCATGGCATTTGCGGCAATGACGAGGTTCATCGCGGCCGCGCCGCCGGAAAGGAACATTTCCCATTGGGGTATTTTCGGGTTCTCTTTTGGGCTCGATATGACGCCGATCACCAGGGGCGCACGGGAAAACCGGGTCCGCTCCTGCTGCTTGCGGCCTTCGGGCAGCGGGCCTTCGCGCCGTTCGGCCAGATCCACCAGCATTTCGCCGATTCTCTCGCGCGCTTCGCCGCGATAGACGATGAAGCGCCACGGCTCCAGTCGGCCATGATCGGGCACGCGGGACGCGATCCTGATCATCGTTTCGATCTCCTCATCCGAAGGCTGAGGCTCCCGCAACTCCGGAATCGGCGCGGAATTCCTGGTCAGCATGAAATCGATGATCGACGATGTCACGAGGTGCTCCTGGCTTTTGGGTGCGCGCAACCAAAGCGGAATGGCTTTTCATTGGGCGGCGGCGGTTTCACCCGCTGAACGGGCCTTGAAATTGCCACCGGCTTGGGCTTCAAAGCAAGGTATGTTCACCCGTTCTTCCCGACTGTTTGCGAGCCTTTTGATTGGTTCGCTCTTTGCATCGCTCGTGGCGGCAATCGCGCAAGAGAGCCACAGCGTTGTGGACGGCCTTAAAGTCCCCGGGATCTCCGGCTACGCTCCTCCCAAGTCCGACAAGCCGCTGACACGCGCGATCGAAGGCCAGGTCAGGCTGTCCGCGCGCCTGACGGAGGATACTCCGGAGATCAGCCGTGGCCTCGTATGGCGCGTTTTCAAGCCGGTCGCGGGGAAAGACGGCAAGCTCCCGCTTGTCGCTTCGGCGCAGGGCGGAACCAGCGTGTTCACGCTTGAGCCGGGCAGCTATCTCGTCCATGCATCCTTCGGACGGGCGGGCGCAACCAAGCGCATCACGATCGGCCGCGACGCCAGGAGCGAAAAGCTGGTGCTGGACGCGGGCGGGCTGAAGCTTGATGCCGTGCTGGCAGGAGGTGTGCGTATCCCACCGGAAAAACTTAGTTTTTCGATCTATGACGCGCAGGCGGATGTTAATGGCGATCGCGCGCTGATCGTTCCCGACGTCAAGCCGCGTACCGTAGTCAGGCTTAATTCCGGCACCTACCACGTCGTCTCGACTTACGGCTCTGCCAACGCAATCATTCGCTCCGACATTCGGGTCGAAGCGGGCAAGCTGACCGAGGCGACAGTTGAACACCGGGCTGCCGAACTTACGTTGAAGCTTGTGCGCGACCAAGGCGGTGAGGCGATCGCCGATACGTCCTGGTCGATACTGACGAGTTCCGGCGATCCGATTCGCGAAAGCGTGGGCGCCTTTGCATCGATGGTGCTTGCCGAAGGCGACTACACTGTCGTGGCGAAGAATCGCGACCGCATCTACCAGCGCGACTTCACCGTCGAGGGCGGCCAAAATCAGGACGTCGAGGTTTTGGCAACGGAAACCGCGGGAACCGACGTCATGGACGGCGCTGATTAATGCATGTCGCCCAAAAGTGCGCAGCGGTTTTGGGATAACGACATGCACAGAAATGCATGTCGCCCAAAAGTGCGCAGCGGTTTTGGGTAACCGACAGAAATGCATGTCGCCCAAGTCGCGGTGGTTGGGCGACATGCATTGCATTAAGTTAGCGCGAATACCCGGCTATGGAGTGACCTTTGCGGCTTGCTTGCGCCGAAGATCGGGCGGCAGCGCCTCGTCTGCCAAAAGTGCGATCGCCGCCTCAAGCGACAGCGATTGCTGATCACGCGAGCCGAGCCTGCGGATATTCACGGTCCCTTCTTCCGCCTCCCGCCTGCCGCAAACGAGAATGACCGGCACCTTGGCCAGCGAATGTTCGCGGACCTTGTAGTTGATCTTCTCGTTGCGCAGGTCGGCTTCGGCCGCGAGGCCCGCCTCCTTGAGCCTCCCGGTCACCGACCGCGCGTAGTCGTCGGCATCGGACGTGATCGTCGCGACAATGGCCTGGACCGGCGCGAACCAAAGCGGGAAATGCCCGGAATAGTTCTCGATCAGGATGCCCAGGAAGCGCTCCATCGAACCGCAGATCGCCCGGTGCACCATCACCGGCTGCTTCTTCTCGGAGTCGCTGCCGATGTAGAAGGCGCCAAAACGCTCCGGAAGGTTGAAATCGACCTGCGTTGTACCGCACTGCCATTCGCGGCCGATCGCGTCGCGCAGCACATATTCGAACTTCGGCCCGTAGAACGTGCCCTCGCCCGGATTGATTCCGGTTTTGATGCGCCCGCCTGAACTCCGCCGAAATCTGCTGAAGGATGCGCGCCAGCACGTCCTCGGCGTGATCCCACATCGCGTCCGTACCCACGCGCTTGTCGGGGCGCGTCGCGAGCTTGACGGTGACCTCGTCGAATCCGAAATCCGAATAGGTGGTCAGGATCAGTTCGTTGATCTCAAGACACGCGGCAGCGAGTTGTTCCTCCGTGCAGAAGATGTGCGCGTCATCCTGCGTGAAGCCGCGCACGCGCATGAGGCCATGCAACGCTCCTGACGGCTCGTAGCGGTGCACCGCGCCGAATTCCGCAAGCTTTATGGGCAGATCACGGTAGGATTTCAGTCCGTGCTTGAAAATCTGCACGTGGCCGGGGCAGTTCATCGGCTTCAGCGCGAAGATCCGGTCGTCCTCGGTGTCGTCGCCCGCGACCTGCACCTTGAACATGTTTTCCTTGTACCACCCCCAATGGCCGGAAGTCTCCCAAAGCCCCTTGTCGAGGACCTGCGGCGCGTTGACCTCCTGATAGCCCAAATCGTCCAGCCGGCGGCGCATATAACGCACGAGATTCTGGAACATCTTCCAGCCCTTGGCATGCCAGAAGACGACGCCGGGGCCCTCCTCCTGGAAATGGAAAAGGTCCATCTCACGGCCGATGCGGCGATGATCGCGCTTTTCCGCCTCCTCCAGCATATGAAGGTAGTTTTCAAGCTGAGCCTGATCGGCCCATGCAGTGCCATAGATGCGTGTCAGCATGGGGTTGTTGCTGTCCCCGCGCCAGTAGGCGCCGGCGACCTTCATCAGCTTGAAGGCACTGCCGATCTGGCCTGTCGAAGCCATGTGCGGGCCGCGACATAGGTCGAACCAGTCGCCCTGGAAGTAGATCTTGAGATCCTGATCCTCGGGAATTGCGTCGATAAGCTCGACCTTGTACGCCTCGCCCTTGTCACGGAACACCTTTCGCGCCTTGTCGCGCGGCCAGACCTGTTTGGTGAACGGCCGGTTGCGGGCGATGATCTCCCGCATCTTCTTGTCGATGACGGGGAAGTCCTCGGGAGTGAACGGCTCATTGCGTGCAAAGTCGTAGTAAAAGCCGTTCTCGATGACTGGACCAATCGTAACCTGCGTTCCCGGCCACAATTCCTGAACCGCTTCCGCAAGCACGTGTGCGCAATCGTGACGGATGAGTTCCAGCGCGCGCGGGTCGTCGCGCGTCACAATCTCTACCTTGCCGGAGTTTCCCAGAGGGTCGGAAAGGTCGCGCACATTGCCGTCGATGACATAGGCGACCGCTTTCTTCGCGAGCGAATTCGAAATCGACCCGGCAAGCTCGGTTCCTGTCGTCGCCGCGTCGTAATCGCGGACGGAACCATCGGGAAATTTCAGGGAAACTGCAGCCATTCTCTTCTCCTATCCAGTCCCGCAAACGAGCGCGGGTGGTAACAGCCGGGTACCGGACCCTTCAGCGAGCGGTCTTTTAGGGGGAGTTTGGCCGGACGTAAAGATTGCGGCGACAAGAAAGGGCTGACGGGCCAACTTTCGGGTCCGATGTCTAGAGCGGCGGACGCATCGATGGAATCGGCGCTGCTGCTCTATCTCTTTGTTTGAGCATCGGATTTTTCCCGAAACCGGTTCCCACTTTCGGGTCCGATGCTCTAACCGCGGGCTGCATTCCTGCCAATGCGCCAGTAGCGCCAAGGCGCGTACCAGAGATAAGGTGCTGCCACGATAGCCGGAACATTGTCGATGCCATGTGTACCGCCGGGACCACAGCGCAGCACGCGAAACAGGCCCATCCAGCCGCCTGCCCAGAGCCCGTGACGGGCGATCGCCTCGTAGGCATATTCCGAACAGGTTGGCAGGTGCCGGCATGAATTGCCGACGAAGCCCGAAAGAGTGAGTTGGTAGAACCGGACGAGCGCGGTACCCAGGACACGGCCTGGTGTCTTGCGCCAGGGGCCGGGCCAGTTGCGGCCCCTTGCGGTCGAGTGCAAGCGCTGCACGCTCTCAAGAGGCATGATCTTATCCGAAAAGTCTGTCAACTCTTCGGTTTCATGCCCCGGACCGCCGCCCGTGGGACATTTCGTATCGGACCCGCTCATACGTGCATAGATGTCAACTCGAAGCGCCTTGCGCAATGCGCAATCGACGGGTTCTTCAGCGCGATGACTTGCCGCGGCGGCGATGATGCGGCGACGCGTTGCTTCTCTCCCGCCCGAACGGCCAAGACATGCATTGATGCGGCTGGTAAAGCCATTCGATATCGAGGTGCCTTATGGCGCGTACTGGCTGGTGGCGCCTGTTCTGCAAGCTCTCGGCGAGCCGGCCCGGTTGCGGCATGGCTGCGAGAGGGAACCGCAACCACGAAATCGCGCTGAATTTCGACGCTTAGACCGGCGCCCGCTTTTACGGCATCAGCGCTACCCTCTATCTCTTTGTTTGAGCATCGGATTTCTCCCGAAACCGGTTCCCACTTTCGGGTCGGATGCTCTATGCCGCCTGCCCGGCGCGCTTCCGCTCAATCTGGCCGATTGCGTCGACAACCGCGTCGAAAGTGAGCATGGTCGAGGGGTGCCGTGCCTTGTAGTCGCGCACCGGTTCCAGATATTTCAGGTCCTCAAAGCGGCCCGCCGGCGGCGCGCCATTGTCCTTCAGCATAAGGCGCATGGTTTCGCGAACCTCGCGCAATTCATCCGCGGTCGCGCCGATGACATTGGCGGCCATGATCGACGATGAAGCCTGCCCCAGCGCACAAGCCTTTACGTCATGCGCGAAATCCGTGACGATCCCGTTCTCCATCTTCAGATCAACGACAACTGTCGAACCGCAGAGCTTCGAATGCGCCATGGCCGTCGCATCCGGGTTTTCGAGGCGGCCCATCCGAGCGATATTTCCGGCAAAACCGAGAATTTTCGCATTGTAGACATCGTCGATCATGTTTTTCCAATCCGCTGCCGTTTGGCGAACAGTGCATGCCGTCGCAGCATCTTTCATTCCGGCAACGACCACATATATAATGCGGGCGATCCAGCAACGACAAGGCAAGCCGGGCGGCTCGTCGTTGGTGGATCGAGGCTCGCCGCTTTCGGGACGAGAACCGGAATGTCCTTCCGCACCCCGTAAAAGGCAGTGGTCCGTTCAACTCGTCCCTCCGCCGAGGGGGACTACGGGAGACGCCTTTAATGGACGCCGTCATCAAGAACTTTCCGCGTGGGGACGATGCGAGGCCGTCCAACATCAATCGTCCAACGCAGGCGGAGGCCGAGGCAGCCGTACGCACCCTGCTGCTGTGGACCGGCGACGATCCAGACCGTGAGGGCTTGAAGGATACGCCGCGCCGTGTGGCGAAGGCCTATCGCGAGCTGTTTGGCGGATATGCAAAGGATCCGGCGGAAGAGTTGGGCCGTACCTTCGAGGAGGTCGCCGGCTATGATGACCTGGTCCTCGTCAAGGATATTGCCTTCCATTCCCACTGCGAGCACCACATGGTGCCGATTATAGGCAAGGCGCATGTCGGCTACCGGCCGGACGGGCGCGTGCTTGGCCTTTCGAAGATCGCCCGCGTGGTCGACATTTTCGCGCACCGCCTGCAGACGCAGGAGGCGATGACCGCCCAGATTGCCGGCGTCATCCAGGACGTGCTAAATCCACGCGGCGTTGCCGTCATGGTCGAGGCCGAGCATATGTGCATGGCTATGCGCGGCATCCGCAAGCAGGGGTCAACCACCCTCACCTCCACGTTTACCGGCATTTTTCGGGACAACCCCGCAGAACAGATCCGGTTCGTAACAATGGTGCGGGACGGCAATCGCGGCTGATCGCCTTGCCGGCTCGAACGAAAGGCCGGCAATGCCTCCGATCGAAATTCCAGAACCGCCGCAAGACAAGAAAACGCTCGAGGAAGGCAGCGTGCTTGCGCCGCGATTCGACGCCAACGGCCTGATCACGGCTGTCGTCACTGATGCGCGCGACGGCATGCTGCTGATGGTCGCGCACATGAATGCCGAAGCGCTGGCGCTCACGATCGAAAGCGGCATCGCCCACTACTGGTCGCGTTCGCGCGGCAGGATATGGAAGAAGGGCGAGACCTCCGGCAATGTGCAATTTGTTACAGAAATGCGCGTGGATTGCGACCAGGATGCAGTCTGGCTTCGCGTAAATGTCGCAGGCCATCACGCAACTTGTCACACCGGAAGGCGTTCTTGTTTTTACCGGAAGGTGGAACCTGGCAAGGGTACCGCCACCCTTTGCGATGACGGAGGTAAACCATTGTTCGATCCATCGACCGTTTATTGACTTCAAATGAACGAATTGGGACTCGAAATCCACACAAATTCACCATTTTGATACGGCTAAGACGTATAAGATTTCGGGACAGGAGAGTTGGTGATGCTCGAGTGGCCGTCTATGCGCGGCAAGCCGGATGTGAAGGAGATGAACGACTTCTCATCTGATGGGGCGCCCGAACAGAAGCCCCAGGGAACGTCCGGTATTTCACTTGCTCTTGGCGGCGGGGCGGCGCGCGGCTGGGCTCATATCGGGGTGCTGCGCGCACTCGACGAGGCCGGCATCGAAATCAGCATGATCGCGGGAACGTCGATCGGCGCGCTCGTCGGCGGCTGCTATCTTGCCGGAAAGCTGGACCAACTCGAGGAGTTCGCGCGCAGCCTCACCAGGCGGCGCCTTTTCGGCCTGCTCGATATCCACATCGGGGGCAACGGCCTGTTCGGCGGCATGAGGCTGACCGCCCGCATGCAGGAGCATCTGAACGGCACCACATTCAGCGATCTGTCGAAGCCTTTCGTCTGCGTCGCTTCCGAGATCCGGACGGGTCACGAGATCTGGCTGTCGAGCGGCTCCCTGATCACCGCGATGCGGGCATCCTATGCACTGCCCGGCGTCTTCGAGCCGGTGGCCTGCAACGGCCGCATTCTGGTCGACGGCGCGCTGGTCAATCCGGTGCCGGTCTCGGTTTGCCGTGCATACGAACAACCGCTCGTCGTGGCTGTGAACCTCCACTACGATCTCTTTGGCCGCGCCGCCGTCATCAAGCACAGCGCTGGCGAACTTGTCATCGAGAAGGATGCCGTCCCGGGGAAGTATCGCGACGCCAGTTCAAATCCCCGCGAGGCGTCGCGCCTCGGAATTACCGGCGTAATGGTCGAGGCGTTCAACATCATACAGGACCGGATCTCGCGCGCGCGTCTGGCCGGCGACCCGCCGGACATGTCGCTGCAACCGAAACTCGGGCATATCGGCCTATCGGAATTCCACCGCGCCGACGAAGCCATCAAGCTCGGTTACGAGGTCACGAAAGCCCAGGTCGGAGAGTTGAGGCGCCTCCAGACTGTCCTTACCTGACGGGTTTCAGCAAAGAGCCTGGCCTTCTTTCGGAATTGAATTGGAACCACCCAGACGAGCATCGCCTTCCCTTTGTGGGAGAAGGGGTAGAGCAGCAGCAGCGATTCCATCGATGCATCCGCTGCTCTACGCTGCCGCTGCGGCATCTATGATGCGAAATTGGACGCTGCGCGCGCCATTCCAGTAGTTTCCCGAGAGGGCGCCTGCGACGTGCACGGTGGCTCCTCTCATTCTGAAGAGAAAATCGCCGAGCGGAGACTCGGCGGCGCGAAACGCGATCGCCTGGACGCGGCCGCCGGCATCGCTCCTGAGATCGACGCGCACGTGTCCGGCGCCGACCGGTCGCGCGTCGACCAGGCGATGGCGCGGCAGAACGAGGACCGGCGGCGGATGGCCCTGACCGTATGGCCCCGCCTTGTCCAGCGCATCGAGCATGTCCTGCGTCGCGCCTTCCGCTGCAAGTGCGGCGTCGATCTTCAGGCAGTCCTCGTTGCGCAGGCGAAACACATCCGCGGCCGCGCGTTCCTCGAAGAAAGCGCGCAATGCACCAAGCTTCTCGCGCGCGACCGTAATGCCGGCAGCCATCGCATGTCCGCCGCCCTTCTCGATCAGCCCCCGTTCGGCAGCCTCGCGCACCAGACGGCCGAGGTCGAAGCCGGATACCGATCGTCCGGACCCGGTGCCTGTGCCGTTAGGATTGAAGGAGACGGCGAATGCCGGCCGGCGCGCGTGATCCTTCAGTCGTGAAGCAAGCAGGCCGACGATCCCCGGATGCCAGGTTTCGCTGGCCGTGACGACTACCGCTGGCCCGGAGCCGACCGTCAGTTCCGTGTCCGCCTCCATGCGCGCTTCCGCCAGCATCTCCTGTTCCATGAGCTGGCGTTCCTGGTTCAGGCGGTCAAGCGTTTCCGCAATTTTGTCCGCCTCGGCCGGATCGTCCGTCGCGAGCAGCCGGCTGCCGAGTCCAGCATCGCCAATACGGCCGCCGGCATTGATGCGCGGGCCGATCAGGAAAGCCAGATGAAAGGTGTTGACCGGCTCGCCAATGCGCGAGACGCGCGTCAGCGCCGCCAACCCCGGATTCTGCTGTTGCCGCAACACCTGCAGGCCCTTCACGACAAAAGCGCGGTTGACGCCGGTCAACGGCACCACATCGCAGACGGTGGCCAGTGCGACAAGATCGAGCAGCGACAGGAGATCCGGCGGCGTGCCGAAGTTGCGCGAGCGCAGCACCTTGGCGACCTGCACCAAAGCAAGGAAAACCACACCGGCGGCGCAGAGGTGGCCCTGCCCCGAGAGATCATCTTCGCGATTGGGATTGACGACCGGAACCCCTTCGGGCAGCGGTCCCGCGACCTGATGATGATCGAGGACGACCACATCGGCGCCGGCGGCGCGGGCGGCCTCGATCGACGCCAAACTGTTGGTGCCGCAGTCCACCGTGACGATCAGGCGCGCGCCGCGCGAGGCGAGTTCGCGCATCGCCTCAGGATTCGGTCCATAACCCTCGAATATGCGGTCTGGAATGTAGATTTCCGACCCCACGCCGAAATGTGCGAGAAACCGCTTCAGGAGCGCCGACGACGCCGCGCCGTCAACATCGTAGTCGCCGAAGATCGCGACCTTCTCTCGACGCACGATCGCATCCGCCAGCCGCTCGGCAGCCGCTTCCATGCCGGTAAGCGTTGCCGGATTGGGCAACAGTTCGCGGATCGTCGGGTCGAGGAAGCGCGGCGTTTCCTCCGAAGCGATGCCGCGTCCGGCAAGCACGCGCGCCACGAGATCGGAAACGCCGTGCCCCTGCGCGATGGCAAGGGCGGCAATCTCCTGGCGCTCGTTCAACCGATGCTCCCACGACAGTCCCGTCGCCGAGCGCGTCACACCGAGAAAATAGCGCTTGTCCGCGCCCATCAGCCTGTCCGCCTACCCGAATCTGCCACTTGATCTTGGGCCATATCCGCGCGGCGCAAAATAGGCCGGGTCAGAATTTTTCCAGATCCTGATGGCGCGCCTTGATCTCGCGCACAGTCTTGGAGGATGAGCGCATGACGATGGTGTCCGTCTGGATCGAGTTGCGGCTGAATTTGACGCCGGCAAGCAGATTGCCGTCGGTCACGCCGGTGGCCGCGAAAAGAACATCTCCACTCGCCATTTCCTCGATGCGGTAGACCTTGCCCGGATCGGAAATGCCCATCCTGGCGGCGCGGGCAATTTTCTCGTCCGTATTGAGCTGGAGCCGGCCCTGCATCTGGCCGCCGATGCAACGCAATGCGGCTGCCGCGAGCACGCCTTCCGGCGCTCCGCCGATGCCGAGATAGATGTCGATGCCGGTCTCGTCCGGGTCGGTGGTGTGAATGACACCGGCAACGTCGCCGTCGCCGATCAGCCGGATCGCCGCGCCCGTGGCCCGCACTTCCTCGATCAGGCGGGCATGGCGCGGGCGGTCGAGGATGCAGGCCGTGATCTCCGAAATCGGAACGCCCTTGGCTTTGGCCAGGTTTTCGATGCTCTCCATCACAGGCGCGTCGAGGTCCACAATGCCGGCCGGATAGCCGGGGCCGATGGCAATTTTTTCCATGTAGACGTCTGGCGCGTAGAGCAGGCTGCCCTTTTCGGCGATTGCGATGACGGCCAGCGAATTCGGAAGGTTCTTGGCGCAGATCGTGGTGCCTTCAAGGGGATCGAGCGCGATGTCGACGACCGGCCCGTCTCCGGTGCCGACCTCCTCGCCGATATAGAGCATCGGCGCTTCGTCGCGCTCGCCCTCGCCGATGACCACCGTTCCTTTTATCGGCAGCCGGTTCAGTTCCGAGCGCATGGCGTCAACCGCAGCCTGGTCGGCCGCCTTCTCGTCGCCTCGGCCTCTCAGCCTCGCCGCAGCAACTGCCGCGCGCTCGGTGACGCGCACGAGTTCGAGCGTGAGAATGCGGTCGAGGCCGCCCATCGGGTTTTTCGGCATATAGGTTTCCTGCAAGATATTCGGGCCCCAAGCTGGTGGCGCGCCGTTATTCCGCTCGCTCGATGCGGATCACCTGAGCCTTGTCGGTCAGATGACCATCCTTCGTGATGCCTTCGACGGCCTTTCGCACGGCGGCTTCCGTCGTCTCGTGCGTCACGAGGATTACCGTCTTCTGCGCTTCGGCTTCCGGTCCGGCCGAATGCTGGACGATCGATTCAAGCGAAATCTCGTTATCAGCCATGCGCTTGGCGATAGCCGCGAAGACACCGATCCGGTCATGCACCGTAAGGCGAATGAAATAGCCGCCCGCGTGCGACCGCATCTGCGCGCGCTTGTAGGGCCGCAGTTCGCTCGCCGGGCGGCCAAATACCGGCCCATGCTGGAAGCCCGGCCGGCTCTTGGCGATATCCGCAATGTCGCCGACCACTGCCGACGCGGTCGCATCGCCGCCGGCGCCGGGACCCGAGAGCAGAAGCTCGCCCAAAATATCGGTTTCGATAGCCACTGCGTTGGTGACGCCGTGCACCTGCGCGATCACCGAGGCGGTCGGCACCATGGTCGGATGAACGCGCTGCTCGATGCCGCTGTCGGTCAACTGGGCGACGCCGAGGAGTTTGATTCGGTAGCCCAATTCGCCCGCCGCGCGGATGTCGGCCTGGCTGATGTTGCTGATCCCTTCCATATAGATTTCGCCGGCTGCAATCCGGGTTCCAAACGCCAGGCTGGTGAGGATCGCCAGCTTGTGGGCCGTGTCATGCCCTTCAATGTCGAAGGTGGGATCGGCCTCGGCATAGCCAAGGCGCTGCGCATCCTTCAGGCACGCCTCGAACGACAGTCCCTCGGCCTCCATCCGGGTAAGTATATAGTTGCAAGTGCCGTTGAAGATGCCGAAGACGCGCGAAACGCTGTTCCCGGCCAACGCCTCGCGCATGGTCTTGATAACAGGGATGCCGCCCGCGACCGCCGCCTCGTAGTTGAGGAGCACGCCCTTCTTTTCCGCGAGTTCGGCAAGCGAAACGCCGTGCTTTGCCAGCAGGGCCTTGTTGGCGGTCACCACGTGCCGCTCGGATTCCAGTGCGGCTTTCACGCAAGCAAGTGCGGCGCCATCCTCCCCGCCGATCAACTCGACGAACACATCGATATTGTTCGATCTTGCGAGGTCAATCGGGTTCTCGTGCCAGACCGCATCGCCGATATCGACGCCGCGATCCTTGTTGCGGTCGCGCGCCGAAACCGCCGATACGACAATATCGCGGCCGCACTGCCGGGTCAGTTCGGCAGCCTTCCCGGTCATGACGCGGACGACGGCCGCCCCGACCGTTCCTAGCCCGGCTATTCCAATACGCAATGCTTCGGCCATGTCCCCGGCGCCCTTCGATCGATCGATGATATTCGGATTGCGCGGCTAACGCCGCGCGGCAAGCGGAACCACATTGTCCGGCTTCGCCGCCGCGCCGGCGAGAAACCGCTTGATGTTGCGCGCGGCTTGCCGGATGCGGTGTTCGTTCTCGACCAGTGCGAGACGAACAAAGTCGTCGCCGTGCTCTCCGAAACCGATGCCCGGCGCCACTGCGACATCCGCCTTCTCGATCAACAGCTTCGAGAATTCGAGCGACCCGAGGTTCCGGAACGGTTCGGGGATCGGAGCCCAAGCGAACATGGTCGCAGCCGGCGCCGGGATTTGCCAGCCGGCGCGCCCAAACAAATCGACCATGACATCGCGGCGGCGGTGATACACCCCGCGAACTTCCGCGATATCCACTCCATCGCCATTCAAGGCGGCGGTGGCGGCCACCTGAATGGGCGTGAAGGCGCCGTAGTCGAGATATGACTTCACCCGCGTGAGCGCGGCGATCAGCCTTTCGTTGCCGACGGCAAACCCCATGCGCCAGCCGGGCATGGAGAACGTCTTCGACATGGACGTGAACTCGACAGCTATGTCGATTGCGCCCGGCACCTCGAGAACGGAGGGCGGTGGATTGCCGTCGAAATATATCTCCGAATAGGCCAGATCCGACAGGATGATGATGTCGTGCTTCCTGGCATAGGCCACGACCTCCTTGTAGAAGTCGAGTGTCGCCACATACGCCGTCGGGTTCGACGGGTAATTGAGGATCAGCGCCAGCGGCTTCGGGATCGAGTGGCGGACGCCGCGCTCAAGTGCGGGAATGAAGCCTTCATTAGGCTCGACCGGCACGGAGCGAATGACACCGCCGGACATGATGAAGCCGAACGCATGGATCGGATAGGTCGGGTTCGGACAAAGGATGACGTCACCGGGCGCGGTGATCGCCTGAGCCATGTTGGCGAAACCCTCCTTGGAGCCGAGCGTCGCGACGACCTGGGTATCGGGATCGAGCTTCACGCCGAACCGGCGGGCGTAGTAATTCGCCTGCGCGCGGCGGAGCCCCGGAATGCCGCGCGAGGAGGAATAGCGGTGCGTGCGCGGGTCGCGGACGACCTCGCAGAGCTTGTCGACGATGGATTTCGGTGTCGGCAGATCGGGATTGCCCATGCCGAGATCGATGATGTCGGCGCCGTTTGCGCGGGCTACGGCCTTCAGCCTGTTGACCTGCTCGAAAACGTAAGGCGGAAGCCTGCGGACCTTGTGAAATTCTTCCATTTCCGTTCCCGACAGCGACAGGGTCTATCGGTGGCGCGTATACACGCAATTCAGCGTTCGGTCGATAGCGGCGGGGCTAAAGCGCATTGCTTCGAAACGGATTCATCCGACGCGCTTTACGCTATTGTTTCTTGCATGTCGTTATCCCAAAACCGCTGCGCACTTTTGGGCGACATGCATTTCTGTGCATGTCGTTATCCCAAAACCGCTGCGCACTTTTGGGCGACATGCATTAGGTCGAGGATGAGAACGGCCGGGTGCCGTCTATTGCCCGATCTCCTTCAGCGCCTCGCCTGCGTGCGACTGGGCAAGCTTGCGCAACAGCGCGGGATCCGTCTGGCCGGATGGAATGGCGATGCTGGCTTCGTGCTGTTGGGCTGCGGTCTGGAGCGCCGCCACATGCGCGCTGGTTTCTGACGGCGTCAACTGTGCGGCGGCCTGGGCGGGCGGAATGTTCAGGTTCGGGAACGTGCCCGTGTTAACGGGGCCGCGCGCGCCCGCTCCCGCCGGCTCGACAGCCGACGAAGCACAGCCGGACATCAGACCCGCCGCCACCACCACGGCAATCGCCAGGCCGAAAGGTAGCCGCGGACCGGAAAAAACATGTCCGCCAGTGCGAAGTATCATATTCTTTCCCCGGCAGGTGTTCTAGTGGTCCGAATTCTAACATTCGCATCCCATTGATACAGGCCATTCAGGCGAATGTTAGAATCAAAGGACCGCTAGCAAACCTATGATACTAGTGAACGTTGAATTTGACATTCGCAATGGACGCGTGATGTCAAATGCGATGCGAATGTCAAATTCGTTCCACTAGTTTCGTTGTTGGACCCCAATGGACGTCCCACTATAATATGTCAACAAAGCGCCCATTGGGAGGCAACTGGATATGGCAAAGGCATCCGGCACCAAGGACAAGGCGGCCTCCAATTCAACAGCTGATAGCGATTCTGCTTCGCCGGTCGAACAATATCTGATCAAGGATCCCGAGCGGTTTGCGCTCAATCTCGCCCGCATGGTGGAGGAGGCCGGCAAGGCGGCTTCCGCCTGGGCCGCACCGCGCGAGAAGGGCGAAGTGCGCGATAGCGTGGCGGAGCCCATGGTCGACATGGTCAAGACCTTCTCGAAGCTTTCCGAGTACTGGCTTTCCGATCCCAAACGCGCGCTCGAAGCGCAGACACGGCTGTTTTCCGGGTACATGGGCGTATGGGCAAATGCGATCAGCCGAGTTGGCGGCGGGGATGATATCCCGGAGTCGGTCGCGCCCGAACGCGGCGACAAACGGTTCCAGGACCCCGAATGGGGCCGAAATGCCTTCTTCGATTTTCTCAAGCAAACCTATCTCGTGACCTCACGCTGGGCGGGCGATCTGGTGGAGAACGCCGAAGGGCTGGACGAACACACCCGCCACAAGGCAGGCTTTTACGTAAAGCAAATCGCCAACGCGATATCGCCGTCGAATTTCATCCTCACCAATCCCGAGCTCTTTCGCGAGACGGTGTCCAGCAGCGGCGAGAATCTGGTGCGCGGCATGAAGATGCTGGCGGAGGACATCACCGCCGGCAAAGGCGACCTGAAGCTGCGTCAGGGCGACTATTCCCGGTTCGAGATCGGCAAGAATATCGCGGTGACACCGGGCAAAGTGGTAGGGCGCAGCGACGTTGCCGAGATAATCCAGTACGAGCCGTCGACCGAGACAGTCCTCAAGCGGCCGCTGCTCATTTGCCCGCCCTGGATCAACAAGTACTACATTCTCGACCTCAACCCGGAAAAATCCTTCATTCGCTGGGCGGTCGCGCAAGGCCACACCGTTTTCGTCATTTCATGGATCAATCCGGACGAGCGACACGGCACGAAGGGTTGGGAAGCCTACATCCGGGAAGGGCTGCAATACGGGCTCGACACGGTTCAGACCGCAACCGGCGAGAAGGAAGTCAACGCCATCGGCTATTGTGTGGGCGGCACTCTGCTCGCCGCGGCCCTTGCCCTTCTAGCGCAGGAAGGCGACGACCGTGTCCGCTCGGTAACCTTCTTCACCACGCAGGTCGATTTCACCTATGCAGGCGACCTCAAGGTATTCGTCGATGAGGATCAGATCGCGGCGCTTGAACGCGCCATGAGCGAAAAAGGCTACCTCGACGGCACCAAGATGGCGACGGCGTTCAATATGCTGAGATCCGGCGATCTCATCTGGCCCTATGTGGTCAACAACTACATGCGCGGAAAGGACCCCCTGCCGTTCGATCTGCTCTACTGGAACGCCAATTCGACCCGCATGGCTGCCGCCAACCATTCCTACTACCTTCGCAACTGCTATTTGGAGAATAACCTGTCACAGGGCCACATGGCGCTGGCCGGCCGGACGGTTTCGCTATCCGACATAACGATTCCCGTCTACAACCTCGCATCGCGCGAAGACCACATTGCGCCGGCGAGGTCCGTTTTCCTCGGCTGCAAGTATTTCGGCGGCGACGTCGACTATGTAATGGCCGGTTCGGGCCACATTGCCGGCGTGGTCAATCCGCCGTCACTCAACAAATACCAGTACTGGACGGGCGGCAAGCCGATAGGAGATTTCGAGCATTGGATTGACAACGCAAAGGAAAACCCCGGTTCCTGGTGGCCGCACTGGCAGGCATGGATCGAAGCCAGGGACGACCGCCGGGTGGCTGCGAGGAAGCCGGGAAAGAACACTCCAATCCTCGAGGACGCGCCCGGCAGTTATGTGAGGGTTCGTGTGTAACAGATTGCAATCTGCGGTGAATTGACTGCCCGGTAAAAAGTGGGCGAAATGCCGCGCGGCGAAGCAAGATGCAATGCAGCACGGGGAGAGAGTGCTGATTCGCCTGGTTCCGAGTACGCAGCTTAGTTCGTTCAAAAAAGCAGCCGCTCGGAATCTGAAAAGGGGGACCGGTTTTGAGGGCAGAACGACCGCGAAGGGCGAGCGGGCAGTGCCGTGCTGTTTTGGGCACGCTTCTTGCCGTGTTGGTTGCCTCGTGCACCACCTCGGACTCGTCACTGCAGATGACGTCGCCTGACTTCAACATGACCGACGCCGCCTCTGCTGGCGGCGACCTCACAACGTCGGAAGATGGTGGCACTCCGCGGCCCGCACAAGTCGCCTCACTGCCTGGCGCGAAGCCTGGTGCGGGGCCGACCGCCGTCGCGCCGGCCACCAAATCCGCCGCGGGCCAGACTTCGAAGACGGATGGCGCGCAGCCCGCCGGTCAGGCACCGTCGACCGTCGCCGCTTCCGAGCCGGCAACGAACGACGAGGCGGTGAAAGCGGAAGGAAACGCACCTGCCACCGATCCGAAGGCGGCAACTGCCGCGGACAAAAAGGGCGCGGACAAGAACCAAGTCATCGTGACCGCGACTGACCCGTCGGCCTTGGCGCCGATAGAACCCAAGAAACGCGGCTTCCTGGCTGCGTTCTTCGGCGTATCGTCCGCCGCAACCTCTCCGAATAGGTCTGAGAAGCCCGCTCCATTTACAAAGCTCGCGCCGGCCGCATCCGCCAAAGCCGACAAATCTCAGCCTGCCGCGCAACTCGCCGTAGCCTCCGAGGAGGATACGGAGCCGCTTGCGGTCCGCGCGTCGCTCAGTGGCGGCGAAATGGAAGATCTTCCGGGCGTCCGCCAGACGGCTCTTTTCGAGATCAAGCGCAAATCCGGCATTGATGACGACAGCGACGTCGATCTTCATGAGGACGAGGTGTATGGATCGGTTCAGCTCGCCTCTGCCGCTGGCCTTGCCCGCCTGGCGCCCAATGGTCTGCTGACGCAGACCGGACAAGTGGACGTCGCATGCCTGAAACCGTCGCTCGTGCGCGTCCTGAAGATCGTCGAAAGTCACTATGGCCGCAAGGCGATAGTGACCTCTGGCTATCGCAGCCCTGAACACAACCGCCGCGCGCGCGGCGCGAAGAACTCGCTCCACATGTATTGCGCGGCAGCGGATGTCCAGGTCCCGGGCATCAGCAAGTGGGAACTTGCCAGCTTTGTCCGTGCCATGCCGGGGCGTGGCGGCGTGGGCACTTACTGCCACACTGAATCGGTGCATGTCGACGTCGGTCCGGAGCGCGACTGGAATTGGCGCTGCCGTCGCCGGAGTTAGGGATCATGCTCTAGATGTGAGCGGCGAACGCGGAATCAGCGCTACTACACTACTCTATCTCTTTGCTTGAGCATCGGATTTACCCCGAAACCGGTTTCCACTTTCGGGTCCGATGCTCTAAGCGTGGGATACGTCGCGCTGATATGCGCCATCTAGCGGCGCACCGAGATCGCCGTGAGGTCTGCCGTTGGCCCCATTGACGGTCGAATGCTGAGAAAGGACGACGGCCTCCGTCCGATTCTTCGCGTGCAGCTTGTGCATGATGCGCGAGATGTGCGACTTCACCGTGTTCTGCGACAGGTTCAACTCGCCGGCGATCACCTTGTTCGACAGGCCGCGTAGCAGACTTGCGAGAACCTGCCGCTCGCGTTCCGTGAATGCCACGTTCGCCTTGCCGATCCCCGACGGAGGAACTTGCGCTTGCAATGTAACGTCACCTATGGCTGGCACGGACGTCCCATTCGCGTATTCACTCACCGATCGGGGGAAATAGATGCCGCCGGCGATGACCAGACGCAGCGCGGCCAGTGCGATCTCGATCGAAGCAGAGTCGGTTACATAGCCGCGCACGCCAAACCGGGTGACTTCGCAGATCATCGCATCGGCTATCGTCAACTCGTCGGTCTGCGTGAGGAGTACCACGGGAGTCTCGACCAGAAAGCCGCGAAAAACAGTGAGTTTTCGCAATACGTCCTCGTCCGCTATCAAACGGCTCCCAATATTGAAGGCGGCGAGACTGACATTCTTTCCGCTGATGATGTCCATTTGGTGCATGGACTCGATCTCGATGATCGCGAAATCTTCGAATTCGCACCGTAGGACGCGGGCGAGACAACTTCGCGATAGCGAATGGGAGTCGATCACGACAATAGAAGGGCGCTCGTAAGGCGCGCCATTTTGGTCAGCCGAAAACGAGAGAGTCAATAGCTCCCCCCCTTCATTGCCGCCCGCAGCCATATAGGCGAAGAAGGCGCCTCTAATCCACGCAAAGTTGGAGGTATGGTTAAGATCGTCGGATTTGAGGACGCGAATGGGTCCACTACCGTCAAAGCGCGGTCCGGGAGGATGCGTCAGACCAGCACGAAATCGGCATGCACAAAGGTTTGCTGTTCGACGGCGGCCGTTTGAATGGCGTTGAGGTCGACGTCGGTGTGGCCATTCAGATCCTTGACGCCGACGACAGCGTCTTGGTCCACATCGGCATCTTGCAGCGTCCCGACTTGCACGTTGACCAAGTATCGCTCCTCCAGGTCGTCTTCGATGTCTACGTCAATGTCGATATTCTGAACAAGCTCAACGTCCTGATTGATCTCGACCGAACCGCCGGGAGGTCCGTCGCTGATCTTCATGTAGACGTCCGTGTCCTGGTCCACCTCGATGGTGTCGTGCAAATAGAGTTCGACGTGAAGCACGCCGTCATTGTCGTCCCATATCTTCAGGTCGATCTGAACGTCCTGTTCGATACGTACGGCTTGATCGAGTACAATGTTGAAATGTCCATCGCCGTCGATCGTGAAGTCAATGTTCACGTCCTGGTCCATGAACAGGTCTTGATCGATATGCACAACGGCGACCACTTCGCCGATGTATCCGCTGACCAGAATGCCCGCGTCCTGGTCGACAATGGCGAGCTGAGTGACGGTAATACTGCTTCCGTCGTCGGTCTCAGCCAATGGATCATCGGAAACGGCGTGGCCTTGCCCGGCGTCCACACTCGTCGGACCCCCGCTAACCGAAGCGCTTGGCCCTTCACCGGCACTTGCTTTGCCGCCATCTTGCCCGGAGAGGTCGCCGCCATGCTGCCCGGAGGGCTCGCCGCCGTGGTGCCCGGAGGGCTCTCCGCTGTGCCCATTGCCGCCGTCGTCCCCTTTGTGGCCGACCAAGGCGTGCTTGGCGGGTGCGTGGTTTGCGGACGCGTGCTCGACAAGCTTCGCCGGAGCGAAGTGGCCCTCCGGAGACCTGACCAGAGTGGCGGAATAGTGCGGAGAACCGCTGCCGATTTCGTGCCCCTTCAGCGGCGCGATCCCACCCACATTAACGTCATGGTCGTCTGGTCCGTCGCCGTTCCGTTCGGGCCACGCGAGGCTGTCATGCGGTTGGCGGTTCGGTGGATAGCAAACCAGCGGAACGTTGCTTGGCGGGAGGACGCTTCCCTCGAAGGGCAACTCCGGCCCGATGATGTCTTCCGGAAACGCCGCGATGGGCGGCAGCAGGTTACGGTGATCGGCGGGCAACATCAGTATGAGCCGCGCCAACGGCGCGCTCCTCCGGCGGGATGAAAAGGACTTTTGGCTGATGCGAGGCTATGGGCTTCCATGGCTCAATCTTCCCGGAATGCGCGGTTCAAGCTGTCGAGGAAGGGGCGCAGCATATAGTGGCCGACGGTATATATCCCGGTGTTGATCATGACCTCGGCCGGCATCCCGGGCATCATCTGGACCTCCGGCAGCGCGCGTAGCGAGTCTTCATTGATACGAACGCGGGCGAGGTAGTAGGAGTGCTCCGTCGTCTTGTCCACGACGCGGTCGGCGGAAACATAGGTGAGCACGCCTTCAACCGGCGGCACCCTGCGATGCTTGTAGGCAAGCAGTCGGACGCGGGCGTCGAGGCCAGGACGAACCAGGTCGATGTCTTCGGGTTTGACCTGCGCCAGAATGATCAGGCGGTCCTGCCGTGGAACCAGATCCATGAGCGGTTCACCCGCGACGACGACGCCTCCCAGCGTGTGGATGTGCAGATCAGTGATCGTGCCCGGCTCCGGCGCCCGCACGACAGTTCGGCCAAGTATTTCTTTCGCCGCATCTATGCGTTCGAGGAGCTGGTAAATCTGTGCCTGGGCATCGCGCAGGCTCTGGGCAATCTCGCTGTTCCAGTCACTCCGGAGTTGGAGAATCATCGCCTCGGACTCCCCGATCGACTGCTCGGCCCGCGATACCTGGGCAAGCGTGTCGCCAATCCGCCCGTCAATCTCGGCTTGCTCGCGTTCGAGTTGCAGCAGGCGCGGCTTCGTCTGGAGTCCTTTCTTCACCATCGTCGCGACGGACGACATTTCCTTCTTGATGATTTCCGCGCGTTTCTTGGCCGCATCCGCCAGGAAGTGCAGCGCGGCGATTTCGCGCGCTGTCTGTGCTTTGCGCTGATCAATGACTTCGATGCGGGACGCCTGGAGCGCGCGGCGGGTATCGAATATCTTGCCCTGGCCCGTCATGATCTCAAGAAGCGCAGGATCGCGCTTGGCTGCCGAGACGAGCGCCCGCGGGAAGTCGATGGCATCGGCGCGGTCGCGTTCCGTGAGAAGGCGCGCTTCGAGGGCCTGCGCCTCCCAGAGCTGCACCTGGAGAATCTGGACAATTGCCCGTGCCCTGGTATCGTCGAGCCGGATGAGCGGCTGTCCGGTGGTGACTTCGTCGCCGTCCTTGACAAGAATGCTTCCGACAATTCCGCCCTCGAGGTGCTGAATGGTCTTTCGGCTCGACTCCGCCTCGACGATCCCTCCGGCGATCGCGGCGCTTTCGAGCGGCGCATAGAATGACCAGACACCGAAACCGACTATGAAGACCCCAACTATCGTGAAGGCGAGCACAACCAGTAGCCGCATACGCCGGAAGGGTGTTCCCGAAGGTGGCGGCAGAACCTCGAACAGGTCATGGACGGCGCGGCCTGACGCTCTCATGATGCAGCCCCCTGCTCTGCCGCGACGCGCTTGTGAACCGCCCCGGCCAATTGTTTTGATGCTTCCTGATGGTCGACTTGCCGGACGCTCTTTTCGGCCGTGATGACCTGCTGCTGCCTGACCGGCATGCTGGTGCGCCCGCTTCTGATTTTCCCTGCGACGTCCCTGCGGTTCCCGAAAGCATCCATGGCGCCATTCTCGAGGATGAGCACCTTGTCGGCCATGCTTATGATGCCGAGGCGTTGCGCGACGATAATGACCGTCGACCCACGGCGACGCATCTCGTCTATCGCCGCTCGCAGGGCATCTTCGCCATCCGCGTCAAGGCTTGCATTGGGCTCGTCCAGAACGATCAGGCGCGGATAGCCGAAGAAGGCGCGCGCGAGGCCAAGCCTCTGGCGTTGCCCGCCCGACAGCCGCATGCCGCCTTCGCCAATGTCGGTCTCGTAGCCGAGGGGCAGCCGCATGATCGTTTCATGCAAGCCTACGAGGGAGGCGGCAGCGATAACATCGTCGGCAGGGGCCTCCTGCAGGCGGGCGATATTGTCGCGAACCGTTCCGCCGAAAAGCTCGATGTCCTGTGGAAGGTAACCGAGATGGCGTTGGCCGCCTGAGGAGAGCCAGACGCCGATATCCGCGTTGTCGAGGCGCACATGTCCTGCCGTGGGAGCGATGGTTCCCGCAATCAGACGCCCGAGTGTCGATTTTCCGGCGCCCGACGGACCGATCACTCCAAGGAGTTCCCCAGGATTGATCGCGAAGCTCAAGCGGCGCAGCGCGGGGACGTCGGCTCCGGGCGGCACGTATGTCACCTGCTCGATCGACAGCTGGCCGTTCGGGCGCGGCAACTCCATGGCTTTGCGCGGTTTGGGCATCCCCGACATGATCTTGCGAAGGCGGGCGTAGGAAAGACGCGCGCCGCTAACCGCCTTCCAGGTGCCGATTGCGCCTTCGACCGGGCCGAGCGATCGGCCAAGCAGGATCGACGTCGCAAAGATGGCTGCCGCGCTGATCTCGTGCGTGATCACCAGCCGGGTAGCGAACGCCATCACGACGACCTGGGCAAGAAGCCTTAGGAAACGGGCGAGGGATTGGATGATGGAAGCGCGCGCCGCGGCGACCCGTTGAGCCTCCTTCGCATCCAGTTGATCGTCGCGCATGAGGCGGGCCACGCCCGGCAGCATGCCCATGGCACTGATGGCCTCGACATTGCGCAGCAGCGATTTGAACCGATGCTGGCTTTCAGCCCATCCAGCGCTCGATCGCGCGAAGGGTTTGCGCGTGACCATCTCGTTGAACAAGGCAAGTCCGAACAGGGCTGCCGACGCAAGGAGGCCAATCACGCCGAGAAGCGGATGCACGATGAACATCGAAAGAATGAAGATCGGTGTCCACGGCAGATCGAAGAGCGCTGTGCATGCACTGCCGTTGAAAAACAAACGGAAGGTGCCGATATCGCGCCACGCCTGCGCCGCCGCGGACGCATCGCTGCGCAACGCCGATTGTACAGCCGCCACGAGCACCGGTGCCTGAAGACGGTCGTCCAGCCACCCGCCAATGCGCGACAGCATCGCGCGGCGCAGGGCCTCCAGAGTCGAGTGCACCGCCAGCGCGACGACGACGATCAGCGTCAGCATGACCAGTGTGTCAAGGCTACGGCTTGAAAGGACATGATCGTAGACCTGCAGGAGATACAACGGAACCGTAAGAGCCAGCATATTCACGAAGAAGCTGAGCAGAAAAATCGTGACCAGTGAGGCCTTGCAAAGACCGAACGCCTGCTCGATCTCCGTCTGGCCGGCACTACGGGACCACGACCGCGGCGCCGGCTGCTTGATTTCGCGGTCGTGATGATCGGAAACCGCAAAGCTCCAGGCGCTTCTGAGGTCGGATAGGCTTTCAAGCAACGTCTTTGCACCTGCCCGCGCCCGTGAGAGGGCCGCTCGCGACCTGTGCCGCCCAATATCGAACGATTCTTTGCAGAGGCCGGATGCACCGGCGAATGCGGCTACCGTGACGCTCCTGAACAGCGCGAGAACGGTCGGCGAACTGTTGTCGCCCGCGTCCCCTGCGAAAGACGGAAACGGCGGTTCGTTGTCGAAATCGGAAGCGCTCGGGATTTCACTCTCCGCGCGGTCCCAGAGCCAGGTAACAGACATCGGCTGCATCTTTCCCTCGCAACTAAGCATTTGCACCGGGAACAGTGACCCGTTACGGAAATCAGCGACGCGCCTGGCGATAGCCTTTGCGAACCGCGTCATCCGGAAGCGAGCCAAGGCGAAAATGTCTCCGCCAAGGCGTCGCCGCAATGCATTGGAAACCGTCGAAAGGCACAGTCCAAGCCTTCGCGGCTTGAGCCCTACCGGCGCCCCCGGAAAGCGCCCGGACGGAATCCGGGCGCCTTGTTTTGAAGGAACACTCAACCGAAAGCGAAATCGAATTCGAAATCGATTGTCGCCGTTTGATCAGCATCCTGATCCTGATCAACCTCGACCTTGACGTCCTGGTCTTGATCGACAGAGACCGCATTCTGGTTTTTCTGGTCCGTGTCGTTGTCGTTGCTGGCATCGCCGTCGGCATCCGCGTCCGCGTCGGACTTGGAATCCGCCCAGGCATCGCCGTCGGTCTTCGCGTCAGCATCGCCGTCGGCGTCGGCCTTCGCGTCAGCATCGCCGTCGGCGTCGGCCTTCGCGTCGCTCTTGTCGTCGGCCTTGGCATCCGAGTCGGTGTCATTGTCGGCCTTGGCATCCGCGTCGGTGTCATTGTCGGCCTTGGCGTCGTTGTCGGTATAGGCGTCGGCCTTGCTGTCTGAGTTGGCCATGGCGTCGTTATCAGTCAGGGCGTCCTGTTTGGTATCGTTATCGTTCGAGTTGTCGATCCAGATGTCCGAGTCCTGGTCGGCATCGGTGTCTACGTCAGCCTTCTGATCCTGGACTAGGGTCTGGTCGATCTTGGCATCAATGTCGAACTTGAAGTCGTAGTCGAAGCTGGGTGTGCTGTGACCTTTAGGCATGGGTTTTACCCCTCCCTATTGTTGGAGATCGCCGCTCGCGTGCACCTGCCTCGGGAGCGGACCGATGGCTGACGGTCGATCCGTTGGATCTCCCGGCGGCGCGTCGATGAAGCAAAGCATCCCCGTTTTGTCGCCGGGAAAATAGTTACCAATGGGCATTCGGTCCAAACGGGAATTCACCTCCGATCGGGTTCATTCCGATTGGCCTGACCGACCCGAAATGGCTAACCCCTATAGGTCACAATGGGCGATCAGCCGTTGCGAGTAGCCACAAAGCATGAAAAAAGCCGGGGCGGACCCCCGGCTTGTCTCGTTTCGCGTTAGAGGTGGAACTTCAGACGTCGGCGTCGCCAACGTCGACAACTATCCCTATGTCCGCACCCGCTATGGCCTGTTCGCCGAGATCGACATCGATTTCGGTCCCGTCATCGTCGTCTTGCCTGTCGGCGGCTGCGCGGACCGCCGCAGCGACCAAGGAGGCGATGTCGACATCCACGTCGGCATCCACGTCGTCGCGGATTTCTATGTCGACGTCGACGTTCTTGTCCATTTCAGGATCCCGGTTGAAGTCGAGGTCGAGATCGTTCTCGTCGTCATCGTCCACGTCGATGTCCGCATCACTCTCGATTTCGATGTCGTCTTCGACCTCCGCGTCGACCTCAACGACTATGACTCCGTCCTCTTCACTGACCTCCACATCGACATCGATCCGCTCATCGACTTCGGGTCTTTGCGCTGTGCTGACGTCGACATCATGTCCGCGGGAGCCGCCGTCATCGGCATTGATGTCCCCGTCCTGATCCATCTCACCGTTCTGATCGACTTCCGTGTCGAGTTCGACCACGACCGGCCGCGAGCCGATCACGGTCACTCCGAGATCGACGTCATCATCGAGCCTGGAGTTCTTGGTCCAGATCGATATCGAGGTCGCGGCCTGCATGACCGCGATCATCGGCCTCATCGTTCTCGTCCTGATCTTCAGGATCCATTGTGACTCTCCCTGTGCAAGTGCGCCGGGTGGCGCATATCGCATTGCCAGCATCCCACCTTTCGAAAACTGGAGATAGAGGCCCAGTCGGGCGAGGCGCCACGCCCCAGCAACGGGAAAAACGTACTGCGACAGCCGCTGAAATCATGATTCCTGCAACCGAATGACCCGATCAGACTAACACTTAGGTGCCCGGCGTTTCATTCCCTGCCAACTGTGTTCGTGATGGTGGCGAAGACGCGACGCCTGCCTTTCTGCGCTCTGAGTAAATTGTGAGTAGGTTCACAGTCATGTGATGTTTCAACGTTTAGTATACCTGCATCGCTCCCGATAACCGGCCCGCCAGCGGCGCTCCGGACTAGAGCGGAGGCGGGGAAGGCAGGGTTCCCTCCTTGCCCATGTTGAGCCAGTCCTTGAGTTTGACCAGAAATTCGCCAGGGCGCGGCGGTGTGCTGGAAGCACAAGAAAAACGCCATTTGCAGCCATGGCGAACTTTCGGTCAGAATCTCAATGCGAAACGCTGATGAGGCTATGATGTCCGGTTCGTTCACTGCAGAAGAAAAGAGTGGCTTGCCTTACCGATGCCCTACCGTCGTCATCGTCGATCGGCGTCCACTGGCGAGAAGCTGTCTCGCGCGCATCCTTCGAAGCGAATTCTCCGAGGCCTTCGTCCTGGAATTCGATACCGTGCACCCGTTGGACTCGCTTGCCGGAAAGGAAATCGGACTTGTCGTTGTCAACATCCAGGACCGCGCCATGACGGACGACTGGGTGTTGTCCAACCTCGCCACCCTTCGCCGCTCGCTGGCTGACGTACCTGTCATGCTCCTCGCACAGCTTGACGAGGCTGCGATATCCGATGCGGCTATCTCCGAGGTCGCCCGGTTTGGCGTAAGAGGGTGCGTTACAGACAGGGCCTCCATCGAGATCGCACTCGCCGCGCTGCGGCTGGTGATCGCCGGCGGCGTCTACTTTCCGCGATCCGTCGTTCTGGATTGCGCGAGTTGGGTGCCCGCGCCAACTGAGGATATCGTCGTGATAGCTCCGGCGCCGTGCGATGCTCCCACCATCCCCGCCAGGCCCGCGGTCGCGTTCACCCAGCGCGAGCGCCAGGTGCTCGCGACCCTGCAGCGCGGCCTTTCGAACAAGATTATCGCAAGCGAGCTGAACCTTTCCCAGAACACGGTCAAGGTGCATCTCTCCCGCATCATGCGGAAGCTGAAAACCACCAATCGCACCGAGGCCGCGCTGCTTGCGCAACGCAATCTGTTCAATGGCAATGGCCAGTTGAGCGGCGGAATGAACAATTAGTCTGGCCGCTGTTGCCAAGCGAATTTCCGCGCTCGCAGGTTCGATCATATTCAGCGGCCTGCCCCGGCGTATCCTGCTGATTTGGCTGCGTTGGAAGGCATGAATTTCGGCGGGGACTGGGCCGGTATGACCCCGCGCACAACAATTCGGGCCGCTGTTAACACATTTTTGTTTCAGTTGGATCACAAAATAGGCATGGGCGATCGTTCCATGACGATTCCCGTACCCATCCCGGCAGTAGTCCCTATATCATGGAGATAAGGGAGAGTTGGCGGGAATGAGGTGTGCGACTATGACCTTAGCGGCGTCTTGTCATACCAGTTGGACGAAAGATCCGTCCATGCCGCTGAAGTCTTGGCGCAGCACCGGGGCAGTCAAATTCCGAACAATTCCCGTTCGATTCCCGAGAGGGGAGTCGGCAAGCCGTCTCCCGTTCAACCATCTTGTCGCGGGAGGCCATAATGCAGTCGCGTGAGACCGACGTCTTCAACCTGTTTTCGGAAATTTACAGCAGCGAAACGCAGGAGGAGATGAGCCTGCAACAATATCTCCTCGCGTGTCGTGACAACCGCTCGATGTATGCCACGGCCCCTGAACGGATGATCGACGCGATCGGCGAACCGACCTTGATCGACACCAGCTCGGACGAACGCCTTGGCCGGATATTCACCAACAGGACTATCAAGATTTATCCGGCTTTTGCGGATTTCTACGGCATGGAGGACACGATCGAGCGGATCGTCAGCTATTTCCGCCATGCCGCCCAAGGTCTCGAGGAGCGCAAGCAGATACTCTACCTGCTCGGCCCCGTCGGCGGCGGCAAGTCGTCGCTGGCTGAACAGTTGAAGAAGCTCATGGAAAAGCGGCCTATCTATACTCTGAAGGTCGGAGGGAAAATCAGCCCCGTGTTCGAGTTGCCGCTCGGCCTGTTCCACCCTGAACGGATGGCCGATCTTCTCGAAGACAAGTACGGGATAGCGCGCAGGCGGTTGACCGGCCTGATCTCGCCTTGGGCATCAAAGCGCCTCGATGAACTTGGCGGCGACATTTCGAAGTTCAGCGTCGTCAAGCTGACGCCGTCGAGGCTCCGCCAGATCGGCATCGCAAAAACGGAGCCTGGCGACGAAAACAATCAGGACGTCTCATCGCTCGTCGGAAAGGTCGACATTCGCCAGCTCGAGAACTTCAACCAGGCCGATCCCGATGCCTATTCCTACAGCGGCGGGCTTAACCGCACGACCCAGGGGCTGTTGGAATTCGTCGAAATGTTCAAGGCCCCGATCAAGGTGCTGCATCCGCTGCTGACCGCGACGCAAGAGGGCAACTACAACGGCACCGAGAATTTCGGCGCGTTTCCCTATCATGGGATCGTGCTTGCCCATTCGAACGAGTTCGGAATGGCTTCAATTCAAGAACAATAAGAACAACGAGGCTTTCCTCGACCGCATCCTGGTGGTCAAGGTGCCCTATTGCCTCCGGGTCACGGAGGAGAAGCACATCTACGAGAAGCTCCTGCGCGAAAGCGAGCTGGTGAAAAATCAGTGCGCGCCGGAGGTGCTGGAGATACTCAGCCGTTTCACTGTGTCGACGCGGCTGGTCGAACATGAGAACTCGCCGCTCTACACGAAGATGCGGGTCTATGACGGAGAGAACCTCAAGGACGTCGATCCGAAGGCAAAGTCGGTCCAGGAATATCGCGACGCGGCGGGCGTGGACGAAGGCATGAACGGGGTAAGCACGCGCTTCGCTTTCAAGGTCCTGTCCGAGACATTCAACTATGACACGAAACAGGTCGCGGCGGACCCCGTGCATCTTATGTATGTCCTGGAGCAGGCAATCAAGCGCCACCAGTTCCCGCATGAGGTTGAGGCGAGCTATCTCGATTTCATAAAGTCGGAACTGGCGCCACGCTATGCCGAATTCATCGGCCACGAAATCCAGAAGGCGTATCTTGAGTTCTATAGCGAATACGGACAGAACCTCTTCGATCGTTACATTGCCTATGCCGACGCCTGGATCGAGGACCAGGATTACAAGGACCCGGATACCGGTCAAATACTCAACCGGGAAATCCTTGACGCCGAACTGTCGCAGATCGAGAAGCCGGCCGGCATTGCCAATCCCAAGGACTTCCGCAATGAGGTTGTGAAGTTTACGCTGCGCGCAAGGGCAAGGAACCATGGCCGTAACCCGTCATGGACCAGCTACGAGAAGTTGCGTGAAGTGATCGAGAAAAGAATGTTCGGCCAGGTCGAAGACCTGCTGCCGGTGATCAGCTTCGGTTCCAAGAAGGATAGCGCCACGGAGAAACAACACACTGAATTCGTCCAGCGCATGGTCGAACGCGGCTACACGGAAAGGCAGGTAAGGCGTCTGGTCGACTGGTACATGCGAGTGAACAAGGCAGGCTGAGCATAGCTCAGGGGGAGCTAATGCCGAATTTCATCGATCGCCGTCTCAATCCCAAGGACAAAAGCCTGGGCAACCGTCAGCGCTTTCTCAGGCGTGCGCGCGCGGAACTGAAGCGGACCATCAACGAACAGATCAAAAGCGGCAAGATCACCGACGTCGATACCGAACACGTCGTTCCCGTTCCGGCAAAAGGCACAAGCGAGCCGAGTTTCCAGCACGCGCCCGGCAGTGGGCGCAAGGAATACGTTCTTCCCGGCAATCGTGAATTCCGCGCCGGGGATCGCATTCCAAAGCCGGTCCTCGGCGGAGGCGGTTCGGGCAAGGGAGCGTCGCCGAGCGGTGAGACCGAAGACGATTTCCGCTTCGTACTGTCGCGCGAGGAAGTGCTTGACCTCTTCTTCGAGGACCTCGAGCTTCCGGACCTTGTGAAGCTCAGCCTCAAGGAGGTGAGTTCCTTCAAGCCGCGCCGGGCCGGCTTTGCCATCACAGGCTCGCCCACCAATATCAATGTCGGACGCACCATGCGCCATAGCTACGGCCGCCGCATTGCATTGAGGCGGCCCAAGCAACACGAACTTGATGCGATAACCGAGGAGATCGCGGCGCTCGAGGCAGACCCTGCCCCCAACGCCGCAAAGCGTCAGCGGCTCGAATTGCTGCAGCGCGATTTGGACCGGCTGGAGCGCCGGCGCAGGATCATTCCCTATGTCGATCCCGTCGACATACGGTTCAACCGCTTCGAACCGCAGCCTCTTCCGAATGCAAACGCAGTAATGTTTTGTCTTATGGACGTCTCGGGCTCGATGGGCGAACGGGAGAAAGATCTTGCCAAACGGTTCTTCGTGCTCCTGCATCTCTTTCTGAAGCGGCGCTACGAACGCACCGATATCGTCTTCGTCCGGCACACGCACGAGGCTCATGAAGTGGACGAGGAAACATTCTTCTACAGCACTCAGAGCGGCGGCACTGTCGTTTCGACCGCGCTTGAGGAGATGCGCAGCATCATATTGAATCGGTACCCCAGCAACGAATGGAATATCTATGCCGCGCAAGCCTCGGACGGAGACAATAGCGGGGATGATTCGGAGCGTTGTGTCTTTCTTCTTGACCGCGAGGTGATGCGTCTTTGCCAGTACTACGCCTATGTCGAGATCATCGACGAGCGGGAGCGTGACATTTTTCGCACGACCGACAACGGCACGTCGCTCTGGAAGGCCTATCGGACCGTAAGCGAAGCGTGGCCCAATTTCCAGATGACGCGGATAGCCAAGCCGGCCGACATATATCCGGTCTTTCACGAACTGTTCGCAAAACATCCGGCTTCGGCCAAAGGCAACTAGAGTGGGACGCGGTGGGTAAGCGCGCTAGCAGGTCGGGGTTTCTGTTTCGGAGTTCAGACTGGAACTTCGAAACGCTTTCACGAACCTATGACGCGATAAAGGATGTCGCGCTCAACGACCTTGGTCTGGATGTCTATCCAAACCAGATCGAGATTATCTCTTCGGAACAAATGCTGGACGCATACTCGTCGATCGGAATGCCGCTGATGTATCGGCACTGGTCGTTCGGCAAGCACTTCGTCCATGAAGAGCATCTTTATCGCAAGGGCCGCCGCGGGCTTGCCTACGAACTGGTCATCAACTCCAACCCTTGCATCGTCTATCTGATGGAGGAAAACACCATGGCCATGCAGGCCCTGGTGATCGCTCACGCGGCTTTTGGACACAACCACTTCTTCAAGAACAACTATCTTTTCCAACAATGGACTGATGCAGGCGCAATCCTGAACTATATGGAGTTCGCCAAGGGCTATATTTCACGCTGCGAGGAAAAACACGGCCTGCCGGCAGTCGAGTCGGTGCTGGACGCGGCTCACGCCCTGATGGATCAAGGCGTGTTCCGGTATCGGCGTCCACCGCGACTTTCCTCGGAAAAGGAGCGCATTCGCATCCGCGATCGGCTGGAATACGAGGAGCGGTCCTACAGCGACCTGTGGCGAACACTGCCCCCTCGCAAGGAAGGCGAAAGCTCCAGCGAAGCCGAACGCGAGTTGCTCGAGCGCAAGAAGGCGCTCAAGCTGCCCGAGGAGAACCTGCTCTACTTTCTCGAAAAAAACAGCCTGGTTCTCGAGCCCTGGCAGAGAGAGATCCTAAGGATTGTCCGGGTCGTCGCGCAGTATTTCTATCCGCAGCGGCAAACCAAGGTCATGAACGAAGGGTGTGCGACCTTTGTTCACCATACCATTATGAACACACTCTTCGACCAGGGACGGGTCAGCGAAGGCACGATGCTGGAAGTTCTCGCCAGCCATTCCAACGTGGTCTTCCAGCCGGCGTTCAATGATGCCCGCTACTCGTCGATCAATCCCTATGCGCTGGGCTTCGCCCTCATGCAGGATATCCAGCGCGTCTGCACCGAACCCACGGCGGAGGACCGGGACTGGTTCCCCGATATCGCGGGAAACGGTGATTGGCGCGGAACGCTTTTGAACGCCTGGGCAAATCACCGCGACGAGTCCTTCGTGCTGCAATATCTGAGCCCGGCGTTGATGCGCAAATTGCGCCTGTTCGTTCTCAATGACCAGTCGAACGAGAGCTACTATCAGGTTGCTTCGATTCACGACGAACGCGGTTACGAGAAGATCCGGGCGGTGCTTGCGCACACCCTCGATGTCAGCGCGAACCAACCCAACATCCAGGTCGTGGACGTCGATCTGCTCGGCGACCGGCACCTGCGGCTCCAGCACACGGTACATGACGGCGTGATCCTGTCCGACGGGACGCGAGACGCCACCTTGCGCCATGTTCGCCGCCTTTGGGGTTACGACGTCAGTCTGGCGGGCATCGACGCAGGCTCGGGCAAACTGCTTTACGAGGCCTCGGCAAGCGAAACATAAGCGCAAGCTTTTTGAGCCTGGGGTTTGTCGGGATTCAGGTCAGGCCGGGAAGCGACTTCGTCTTGCCGCTCAGCTCGGCTCCCAGTGTCAGAATTGCGGGAAATGTTGCAACAAGCGGTCCGATGATTGCCGCACTTCGCGGAAGGGCGAGTATCCGCGCAAACGCACCAGCCGCGTTGATACGGACAAGGAACTGCTGCCGCCACAGCCCCGAATAGGCGCGCCCGATCCGTTGCCGGCCTGCTTTGTCGCCCGAGCCGCCGTGCGCAAGTTGCGAACCAAGAAGCCAACCGGACTGCATCGCCATCGATATTCCTTCGGCAATGAGTGGATGTGCCTCTCCGGCAAGATTGCCGACGCGAAATATGTCATCCGCATAGCGCGCCCGGATGCCGGGGCGGATCGGTCCCGGCCGCGAGCCAGCCATCCTCGATCGAAGCGTGACGAAGCGCCTCGCGCACGCCACGGCAGCTTGCAACAATGTGCCTCTCGACAGCCTCCCCTGCGGCCACGTTCCCATGGATGCTGCGTGCTTCGAAGAGAGCGTCTCGCCTGATGCAGCACGAAACCGACAAGCGGCCACTGTCGGACCAGACCATCCCGCCGTAGCCACCGGGAAAGACCAGCAGCGGCATCAAGTCAGGGGCCAGTTCCGCACCCCTGAAATGCGCCTTGAATCCGAACAGGTCGGATGGCCTCAGCGTCCTTTTCAGATGGCTTGGCAGCTTGCCTTGCTCCCATGACCCGTGAGCGGCGATGACCACCGGGGCACTGAGCGCGGACTCTCTATTGGCAGATGCTATGCGAACGCTGTGGCCGTTGACCTCCGGGGCAATGGTTACCGCGTGCCAGGGCTGAAAAACCTCCACTCCTGCCTTTCGTGCCGCATCGAGAAGAAGGCTGTCCAGGCGGTCCCGCCCGAGTGCCCGTCCGTAGCCTCCCGCCGGCGAATGGGGCATGTCGGCTTCGATCGTGCTCCCGGCCGCAAAAAGACCCACCCGATGAATCTCGGGACCAGCCTCGCTCCGCCACGTTTCCTCCAGACCGAAACTGTCCAGGAGTGCGAGATTGGTTGCCGACATGAATTCTCCGCAGACCTTGCGGCGTGGGAACTCATTTTTCTCAATGATCGCGACTGCCTTGCCATGCCTCGCGAGCGCGAGAGCGGCGGAACTTCCCGCAGGACCGGCGCCGATCACGATGGCATCATAGGTCATGACAGCCTCAGGCCCTTTTGCCAGCGACGGCAAAGACGTGAGTGAAAGGTCCGGCCCGCCTTTCCTCGAAATGACTGCCCTGCCCGGCCGGCCATAGCGCAGAAAGCTCGGTTCCGCTGAACCCGGCGCGCACGCTCGCAGGAGCGTCATGCAGGGTAACATCGCTTGCCCCGATCACCCACAGCAGTCGCGACGCCACAAGGGCAGCGCTGCAACGGCGCGGTTCAGCCGCAACGAATACCGCGGTGAGCGGCCGGAGCGCGGCAAGCAGCTTCGCAAGATCGGGCTCCGCAAAATGATGCAGGAAAAGGTTGGCGATCACGACATCGAAGCGCGCTTGTCCGGCATGGCCGAGCCAGTCGAACAGATCGGCTTCGACGGCATCCGCGCGCCAGCCAAGTTTCGCGAATTCGTTGATGCGATCGCCTGTGACGACGCCAGCGCGATCCAGGAGGGTCAACTCCACATTCGGCCAACGCCAGGCCAGACGCCGCGCAACAGCCAGCATCAATGTGCCGTCGCCCGCCCCGACCTCCAGAATTCGGCACGGCGGTTTGACGACATGCCGGCGGAGCAAGCGCGACATGATCACGGCATTGAACATCAGTGCGTTGACGTGTCTCAGATCACGCCGGGAGGCCTTGGCCCTTGGGTCATCCGCAGCAAGCCCGTCCAGAATCTCGGCTTCCACACGGCGAATGGCGAGCTTTCCCGGCATCGCGCTAGTCCACGCTTTGAAACAGCATGGTTTCGGCCGTCAACCCCGGCCCGAAGGCCATCGCGCAGCCCAGTTGGCCCGGAAGGCATGCCCGCAGCATTTTCTCGACGACAAACATGACCGTTGCCGACGACATGTTGCCGTACTTTCTAAGCACGGCTCGCGATTGCATGAGCGCCTCCGGAGAAAGATGCAGCGCCCGTTCGACGGCATCCAGGACAGATCGCCCGCCGGGATGGACGGCCCAGAGGCCGACGTCTCTCACCGAGGCGCCGCGCAGCACGTCATCGGCGTGCTCCGTCAGGATTTGCTGGACCGCGGCCGGCACCTCTCCGGAAAGGAGCATGTCGAACCCGTCATCGTGGATATCCCAGGTCATCAGATCGCGTCCTTCCGGAGCGACAATTGCATGGAAACTGTCGAGACGAAGCCCACGAGGTTCCGCCGTAACCAGGGCCGCGGCACATCCATCGCCCCAAAGACAGAACGACAGCAGCTTTTCGAAGTCCGCGGTTTCCTTGAGATGAATCGTGCAGACTTCGATGTTCACGGCAAGGACGCGCGCCCGAGGGTCGGACCTGACGATGTGGCGCGCAAGCTTCAGCGCGGTGATCGCCGCGTAGCAGCCCATAAAGCCGATCATCGTGCGCTCAACTGTGGTTTTCAGCCCGCATCGAGCCACAAGTTCAAGGTCGATGCCCGGCGCGGCGAACCCCGTGCATGTCGTGACGATCAGATGCGTGATCCCGGATCGCTCGTCGTCGCGGAGCAGACCGTCGACTGCTTGCTCAGCCAGCTGCGGAGCAGCTTTCTCGAACATTTCCATGCGTTTGGCGGTGCCGGGAAAAGCGCCGCGCCGGAAGATGCCTTCCGCGTCGAGTGCCGGTCCATTCGGATCGGCGCTCGGGGCAAAGCAGGAGTAGCGGTGTTCGATGCCGGATTTGTCGGCCATGCGGCTAAAGATCGCCTGGCGCCGCGGATCGCCGGACAGCAGCGAAGCGGCGAAGCCCAGGAAGAAGCCGTGTGCTTCGTGCGGTGGCACGGCTGTCACGACCCGGTTCAGGTAGGCGTCCGAAGGCATGGTTTTGGTGAGCGCCTTTCCGTCGCAGGTCTGTCATCAACCGGGCAGCCGCGGCAATCCCAGCTGAAGGCAGACAATTCAGGACACAAGGGAAAACGCTTTAGCTGTTCAGCTATTCCCAACGCCGCCGTGGTCCGCCGGTTCCTTCCCTTCTACCGACGGCTCATCGAATGTCCAACCGGGCACGCGGGCGCGTCTCGTTTCTTTCTTCGGCAAGGATGGCCGCCGGCAGGGGCGGGAGTTCGCGGATGATGTCGGCACCTTTTTCACCGATCATGACGGTCGGTGCATTTGTGTTGCATGATGGAATGCGAGGCATCACAGAGCTGTCGCAGACCCGCAGCCCTTCAAGCCCGTGAACCTTGAGATCGAGCCCAACAACGGCATCCGCATCCGTGCCCATCTTGCAAGTGCCGACGGGATGGTGATCGGTTTTGGCGTTCGCGCAGCCATAGTCGAGCAAGTCCCTGTCGTTGACCGCGGTTGGCCCAGGTAGGCGTTCAGCCATCACATAAGGCTTCAATGCCCGTTGGCTCATGATTTCGCGAGCGATTTTCAGCCCTTCCACCGACATTGTCCGATCGTGCGGATCTTCCCAGTAGTTGGGATCGATCAGCGGCGCGGCCGACGGATCGGCGGAGGCCAGGCGGACGGTTCCGCGCGAACGCGGATGCAGATAGGCGGAATTGAGCGTGACGCCGGCATTCTTCAGTCGCGCAACGCCCGCTTCGATGCCTGATCCAAGGCCCAGATGGAACTGGATATCGGGCGAACGCGCGTCAGGGTCGGCATACCAAAATCCGCCGGTCTCAAAAAGCGAGGACGCCACAGGACCCGTGCGGAACAGGGCATATTGAATGCCGGCCCATAGCGTGCGGTGCAGTCTGGCAACATTGTCATAGGTGTGGTCGCCGGTGCATTCGCAGATCACGAACAGGTCGAGATGGTCCTGCATGTTGCCGCCGACGCCCGGCAGGTCGTGATGGACCGGAACGCCGACCGATTTGAGATGGTCGGCCGGGCCGATACCGGATTGCAGCAGAAGCTTTGGCGAACCGATCGCGCCGGACGCGACAAGAACCTCGCGATCGGCACGAAAAGCAGTGTTGCCGTTCGGCGTGACGGCTTCAACGCCGACGGCGCGGGTTCCTTCCAGCAAGATTCTGGTAACGCGCGCGCCCATCAGCACTGTGAGGTTCTTCCTGCTCTTGATCGGCGAGAGATAGGCCATCGACGCCGAGGAGCGGCGGCGATTGCGTTGCGTAAGCTGGTAGAACCCGACGCCTGCCTGTTGTTTGCCGTTGAAATCGTGATTGTAGGGAATGCCGAGTTCCTGTCCCGCCCGGATATAGGCATCCGAGATCGGCAGGGCGGAAACGGGCATGGAAACACCCAGCGGCCCGCCATAGGAATGATAGTCGTCGGCGAAACGCTGATTGTCCTCGGCGCGCTTGAAATAGGGCAGCACGGAGCGGTAGTCCCAGCCTTCGCAGCCGTCTTCGCTGGCCCAGCTATCATAGTCGGCAGCATTGCCGCGCGTGTAGAGCTGGGCGTTGATGGTGGAGCCGCCGCCGATGATCTTGGCTTGCGTATAACGCAGCACACGGCCTTTCATGTGTTTCTGGGGGACCGTCTCCCATCCCCAACTGGCGACGCCCTTGGTCATCCTGGCAAAACCGGCCGGCATGTGGAACAGAGGGTTCCAGTCGCCGCCGCCGGCCTCAAGCAGCAAGACCCGGATGCCGGGGTCTTCGCTCAACCGGTTTGCCAGCACGCATCCGGCGGGACCGGCACCCGTAATGATGTAATCGTAACGTGTTGCCATTGTGCTTTCCGTTTTGGATGGGTTAAAGGCGGTCTATCGAAAGCGCCCCGTCCACATTGATCACCGATCCTGTGGCAAAACCGAAGGCTCCCGAAGCAAGGGCGGCAACGACATTGCCAACATCGGCCGGCTCTCCCCAGCGCTTTGCCGGCACCACACCCTCGCCGATCAGCGCATCGTATTTCTCCGCGACTTTGGCCGTCATGTCCGAGCGAATGATCCCCGGCCGAACCTCGAAGACGGCGATACCGGTTTCCGCAAGCCTCAGTGTCAAGCCTTGGGTGAAGGCGGCGAGGCCCGCTTTTGTCATGCAGTAGTCAAGCCGCTCCGGCGAACTCATTGCGGCGGAAACAGAGGTTATGTTGATAACCGAGCGGGGGCGATCCGACACGTTTGCGTTCAGCATCGACCGCACCACCGCCTGCGTGAAAAACACTGTTCCACGCAGGTTTATGCCCATGATTGCATCAAAGTTCTCCGGTCTAAGATCGAGGAAATCGCCGCGCACGACCGAGCCAATGCCAGCGTTATTGACAAGGCAGGAAACAGCGCCGAGCTCGCTCACGATGGCCCCTACCGCCGCTTGGTGGCCGGCGAGGTCGGTCAGGTCCGACTTGACATAGATGGCCCGCGCGCCTTCGCGTCCAAAATCATCAAGCAACCCCTCCATCGCCGCGTCGCCGTCGCCGGGTCCGGTGAGCGCAATGTCGAATCCGCCAGTCGCGAGGCATTTTGCAATGCCGAGACCAATTCCGCGCCACCCGCCCGTCACGATGGCCACCGGCCGCTTTGCGCTGCTCATGACCGCAATTCCCTGGTTGTAATGTGATCGGCGACCCGAAGCGCCTGCGCGGCGATGGTAAGCGCCGGGTTCACGGCGGCGGAGGTCGGCAGAAACGAGGCGTCGACGACGAAGAGATTGGGATGGTCGAAGGCGCGGCAAAAGACATCAAGAGGCGCGCCGGACGGGTCGAGCCCAATTCTCACCGTTCCGCATTGATGCGACGGCGTGCGCCGGTCAAACGGCCGCGCAAGCACGATCGGGAAGCCGGCGGCTTTCAGCATTGCCTTGAGCTTTTGCACCAGCTTGAGGTGCGCCTTCCAGTTGGACCTCTTCCAATCGAGGACGATCCGTTCGCCGTCCACAGTCACCCGGCTGTCGGGATTTGGGAGGTCCTCGCTCATTGCATAGAAATCGATAGCATGACTGGACATCATGCCGAGGAGCCGTTCCGGAACCGTTTTCGCATTAGCCTTCAGCACGGTGCCGGAGACGCGTCCCAGAAGCTGAATATTGCCAAGCGGAGGGCCGCCTTCGCCATCGGACAGGTAAAAGTCGTTCAGCCCAAATGTTTTCTGGTAGACAGAGTCATTGCGGAACCAGGGCGAGACACCGATCACGGCGCTGCTATTGTGGTTCATGAAATTGCGGCCGACGTGACCCGAACTGTTCGCAAGTCCAGCCGGATTGGCCTCGTCTGCGGATCTGAGCAACAGGGCAGCGGATTGCACCGCGCCGGCTGCAAGGATAACCAGCTTGGGCGACGCGCTGTGCTCCACGCCGTCCTTCACGAAGCGCACGGAAGCAATGGATTTCCCGTTCGGTCGCGATACGAGCCTGGTCGCGCGCGAATGGGTTTGAAGGGTGACGTTCGGGTGCTCTGTCGCCCGCGCCAGCGCGGCTGTCTCGGCATCCATCTTGCCGTCGTCGCGGTGGGGGTGCGCGTCCCAGGGCGTTTTTCCCTTCGAAAGCCAGCGGTCGAGATCGACGCCGAGCGGAAGGGCGTAGGGGTGGAAGCCGTTCTCTCGTAACCGAAGTTTCACCTTGGCGATGGGCGCTTCGTCAGGCACAGGCGGAAACGGATAGCCAAGGGAGTGGGCTGGCTCGCTCGGATCCTCGCCCAAGCTGCCGCGCACCTGATAGAGTTGTTCGGCTTTCGAATACCAGGGCTCGAGCTCCTCATATGGGAACGGCCACGCGGGAGAGACGCCTTCGAGATGTTGCATCTCCTGGAAGTCCTCGCGGCGGTAGCGCGTGAGGACCGCGCCGTAGAGCTTGGAGTTTCCGCCAACATAGTAATAGTTGCCCGGATTGAATCCGTGGCCGTTTGGTTCGTACCAGAGCTCATCCGGACGAAATCGGCCCTGCTGGAAGATCGCACGCTGGTCCCGGTTGTCCGGACTATCGCCAATATGACCGCCCGCCTCCAGAATAAGGATGGCCGCTCCGGACGGCGCCAGTCCAGCGGCAACCGTGGCCCCGCCGATGCCGGAGCCGATGATGACTATGTCGGGCTTAGCGGTCACGTCGCGCCTCAGGCAATGCGATTTTGATTCTGCTCTTCACGCTTCGCCGCTGCTCAGCAGGGGTTTTTGGACATCACCATGCTCCCTTGAAATTTGCGGAGCGCTTTTCGGCGAAAGCCGCAATGCCTTCCTTCAGGTCGCCGGTCTTGGCAACGAGGATAGAGCCCAGCGCCTCGACAGCGGCGCCGTTGTCCTCGCCGTTCGCCACTGCAATCATCATTTTCGAGATTTCGAGCGCCGCTGGCCCCCGCTGGGCGATGCGGGCGGCGTAGCCCCTGGCCGCGTCAAGCGACGTTCCACTCTCGACAACCGCATCCACCAATCCATGCTCGATAGCCTCGCGGGCCGAGAACATTTCACCTCCAAGCACCATCCGGCGGACGATCTGCGCGCCAAAGCGCTTGACCAGACGCTGCGTGCCGGACCATCCCGGCACCATGCCGAGCCCGGTCTCGGGCAATCCAAGGCGGATCTGGCTTTCCGCGATGCGGATATCGGCGGCAGCAGCCAGTTCCAGCCCGCCTCCGAAGGCGTGGCCGTTCAACGCGGCGATCACGGGCATGCGCAAGGACGCCAGCCGTTCGAACACGCGATGTCCGAAACGCACCCAGGCATGCCCGAATTCGTGCGGTGCCATGCCGCTCCATGCCTTGATGTCGCCACCGGCGGAAAACGCCTTGCCCGCACCGGTCAGGATCGCGACGCGGGTCTCATTGCTGGCCTCGACCTCGTCGCATGCCTGGGCGAGCGCCTTCAGCATGTCGATATTGAAGGCATTCAGCTTTTCGGGACGCGCAACCGTGACAATTGCAACATCACCTTCATGGACGATCGTGATGGATTTCTCAGCCATTGGAACCGCCATGCAAAGTCGGGCGCTGTTTTTGCGCCAGGCTGAGGCCGAACGGAGCCTCCGCGAAAAGGCCAGAGTCCATCACTTTCAGATTGTCCGGCACAATAAGCGGAAATTCCGACTGATCCAGAATGTGGGCATGCAGGTCGATGCCGGGGGCAATTTCAGTGAGCACGATGCCGTCCGGCGTCAACTTCAAGACACAACGCTCGGTCACATAGGTGATATCCTGTCCCTGCTCGATAGCCCGGCGGCCGGAAAAAGTGACGTGCTCGACCTTGTTGACCAACTTCCTGAGCCTGCCTTCCTTTTCGATAACCACCCTGCCCGCAGAAACCGCCAACTTTGCCCCGGCGTTGAACAGGCCGGAAAAGACTATCTTCTTCGCGCGTGCGGTGATGTCTACGAAACCGCCGGCTCCCGCCGTCACATGCGGGCAGAAGGAAAGCTTGGAGACGTTGACCGACCCGTCGCGCCCGATCTCAAGAAATGACAGCAGGGATGCGTCGAAGCCGGCGCCCTGGAAATAGGTGAACTGATAAGGCGACGGCATGTAGGCGTCGGCATTCGAGGCGCAGCCGAATGCGAAGTCGAGCAACGGGACGCCGCCTACCGCGCCTTGTTCGATGACCCAGGTCACCGCGCCATGCGCGCCTTCCTCAAGGAGAATGCGGGGAACGTTGGCCGAAATGCCGAAGCCGAGATTAACGGCGCTGCCGGCTTGCAGCTCTTGCGCCACCCGCCGCGCAATTACTTTCTGGATGTTGAATTCGGGAACCCGGAACGAATCCAGCGGGCGTAGTATTTCTCCCGAAATCGCGGGATCATAGGCCGTCTGGGTGGTCTGCATCTGGTCCGGATCGACGATCACGTAGTCAACCAGCATGCCTGGAACGCGGACGTCATGCGGCTTCAATGATCCTTCCCTGGTGATGCGCTTGACTTGTGCGATGACGATGCCGCCGCTGCTTCGTGCCGCCAGCGCCTGGTCCAGCCCGCCGAGATAGGCGCCTTCGTGTTCATAGGTGAGATTTCCGCGCTCATCGGCCGTCGTGGCCCGGATGATCGCGACCTGGGGGGCGATGGCCTTGAAGTAGAGATATGTCTCACCCTCGAAGTCTATTTTTCTTACCACCGGCTCCGATGCGGCCCGCTCATTCATGGCGCAGCCCTGCTGGTCCGGGTCTACGAATGTGTCGAGGCCGACTTTCGTCAGAACACCCGGCCGCTTGGCCGCTGCTTCGCGATGCATGTCGAAGAGAATGCCGGAAGGGATGTTGTAGGCGGCGACGTCGTTTGCGCCGATCATTTGCCAAATGAGCGGCGGTTCGGCAGTTGATGGCCCTGACGGGTAGGACCCGCCGATGATCTTTTTCAGAAGACCCCTCTTTGCAATATGGTCGATACCCTTGATGCCGCTCATGTCACCGGCGGCGATCGGGTGCAAAGTGGTCAGGTTCCGCGGATGACCGGTCGCCTCAAAGCGCTCTCCGATCGCCTTGAGCATCAGATCGGGGCAGCCGAGACCGCTTGAGGACGAGACTGATACGATCGCGCCGTCAGGTATCAGGTCTGCGGCCTCCGAAGGAGAAATATGCTTGTTCATCGCGGTTTCTTCAAAGCCCCGTATCAACCTTGACGGCACTGCCAGTGGCGGCGGATTTCACGACCGCAAGCGCGGTGGCGAGCGACCAGATGCCATCTTCGCCCGAAGCTGACGGCTGGCCTTTGCCGGCAACGGCGGCGTGGAATTTCTCGATCGCCGCCTCGTAGAGATCGCGCTGATCAAGCGGCAGTTCATGCTCTCCGGCCTTATCGCGCAGAAGGACGGAACCGACGGCGCGCTGTGTCATCACGTTGCGCGCGACGAGCGAGCCTTCGGTGCCGTGCACCTCAAAGCCTGTTTCGGCGTACTTCGCCGTGAAAGCATCGTGGAACTGGGCGATAAGACCGGACTTGAACCTCAGCACGCCCATGACCGCGTCTTCCAGACCCGTTTTGCCCATTCCGGAGGATTGGTGAAACGCGATCGCATCGGTCGGATCATCCGCCAGGACGAAGCGAAGCGTGTCCGCGTCATGCACGGTGATGTCGAGGATGACGCCGCCGCCGGCTTGCGGTTTGTCGAGACGCCAGCCCTGCAGGTGCGGCGGCAGATAGACCGCGTGGAAAACGCGGGCCGCCAGCGGCGTGCCGATCCTGCCGGCGGCGATTGCGTCGCGCATGGCGCGGTGGCTCGCGGCGTTGCGCAAATGATGGTTCGTGGCAAGCACGACGCCGGCCTCGCGCGCGGCCCTCACCATCTGATGCGCATCCTCAAGCGACATGGCCAGCGGCTTTTCGCAAAGGACGTGTTTGCCGGCCGCGATTGCCGCGAGGGTTTGGCCGCTATGCAGCTCATTGGTGGTTGAAACGTAGACGGCATCGATGTCCGGATCGTCGACTACCTCGGCAACGCTCGTCACCGCTTTGCCGATGCCATTGGCCGCCGCGTAGTCTGCACCGCGAGCCGCACTCGTGCTCATCACAGACACAACCTCGCCACCAGCCGCGTGGATGGCGCCGATAACCCACTCTCTGGCAACTGTACTTGCTCCAATCAAACCCCAACGTGTCACAGCGCAGCCCTCCTTTCCAGGTCGTGAAGTCCGGCTCCGCAGCTTTCACGCACAACGAGGCGAACGGACGTAACGACCGCTTCGCCGTCTGGTTTGCCGGAATTGATCTGTTTCAACAGCAGGTGCGCCGCGCGGCGGCCCATGCCCTGCGGATCGACGGACACGGTGGTCAGCGCGGGCACCGCGGTCTGTGCTTCGATCACATCATCGAAGCCGACAACGGCAAACTCGACGCCGGGTTCCAGCCGTTTGGCGCGCAGTCCGTCACAGACGCCGAATGCAACCGCGTCGTTGAAGCAAACGACCGCCGTCGGCGGATTTGGAACCGCGAGTATCCGCTCGAAGGCGACAAAGCCCCCTGCCCGCGACGGCGGCGCGCTGACAACCAGGTCTTCGGCCCCCTCAAGCCCCGCTTCGGCAAGGGCCTTGCGATATCCTGCCACGCGCTCTGTGAAGACGACGGTATCCGCAAAGCCGCCAAGAAATCCGATGCGGGTGTGCCCAAGGCCGATCAGGTGTTTGGCTGCCTGGCGAACGCCGGAAAAATTGTCGGACAGGAGGGTCGATACCCTGGCGCCCGGGACATTGCGCACCGCCACGACAACGGGAATGCCACTGGCGGTCAGCGGATTTAGATCAGCGGCCCTTGTGCCGCGAGCCGGAGAAATGATCAGGCCGGACATCCCATGTTCGCGCATCGAGCCGATCAGCTCTTGCTGGCGGTCGAGACTTTCCGCCGAGTTGGAAAGGAACTGCACGTAGCCGGCAGACTGAACCACCATGTCGATGCCGACCGCAAGCTCGGCAAAGAAGCTGTTGGTCAAGTCGTTCACGACGACGCCGATAATTTTCGACTTCGTACCGGACTGTCGCAGGTTCGCGGCGGCGCGGTTGTAGACGTATGCCAGGTCACGGATTGCCGCGTTGACTTTTGCGCGCGTGTCTTCCTTGACGAGGGGGCTCCCCTGCAGGACCAGTGAAACGGTCGACTTCGACACGCCTGCAGCGTTGGCAATGTCGATCACCGTGACGCGCGTCTTGGCCACAACTCCTCCCGGTCATTTCGAATGCTAAATATTGGAACGATCCAAATTTGTCAACCGGGGAATGTGAAGCATCACGCTAACCCCTGAAACGTTTTCCATGCCTATTTGGCGCCAATCTTAGTCTAGAAATTCAAAGTGATATTTACTTGCAATTTGGAACGATCCAAATTATGAGCCCAGAGAGTGCTGAGGGAACCGACGATGGCAATGACGCTCAGACTTCCCGATCCAAGTGGCGCCACGGCAACGTACCAGCTTACCGGCAGTCCGATCGGAGGGCCGGCAGGGAAGCCGAAGTTCAGCCGCATCGCCTATGCGGCGGCTCATGTAGTGTCCGATCCGTTGAGGGAGCGAGACCCCTGGACGAGCCCAGCGATCGATTGGGACGCCACGCTCCAGTTCCGCCACCATCTGTGGCGTCTGGGCTTCAAAATCGCGGAGGCCATGGATACGGCACAGCGCGGCATGGGAGTTGACTGGACTCAGGCCCGTGAGCTGATCCGACGATCGGTGCGAGAGGCAAAGACCATCGAGGGCGCCGACCTTGCATGCGGCGCCGGCACCGACCATCTCGAGACTGCAAGCGCGCGCGCTCTTGACGATGTGATAGCGGCCTATGAGACGCAGTTCGAGTTCATCGAAAAATGCGGCGGCCGTGCCATTATGATGGCGAGCAGGGCGCTCGCTCGGGTGGCCCACTCAAGCGATGACTACAGCGCCGTCTACAGTCGGATCCTCTCCCAGGCCAAGGACAAGGTCATCCTGCACTGGCTGGGCGACATGTTTGACCCGCACCTCGCGGGCTACTGGGGGGCCCATTCCTTCGAGGCCGCGCTCGAAACGGTAATTTCCGTCATCGAGGCGAACAAGGACAAAGTCGAGGGCATCAAGATTTCGCTCCTCGACAAAGCCAGGGAATTGGAGCTCCGCAACCGTCTGCCGGAAGGGGTCGTCTGCTTTACGGGAGACGATTTCAACTATGCCGAGCTTATCGAGGGCGATGGCATCCGGCACAGCCATGCGCTTCTTGGAATATTCGATGCCGTTGCACCCTCAGCCTCCAAGGCGCTTGCGGCCCTTGCGGAAGGTGATGTCGAAACGTTCCGCGATGTGATTTCACCCACTGTGCCGCTCTCACGAAAAATCTTCGAGCAGCCGACGCAGTTCTACAAGGCGGGAATCGTATTCCTGGCCTGGCTGAATGGTCACCAGACCCACTTCACAATGCCGGGCGGCATGCAGTCCGCGCGCGGAATTCTCCATTACGCGGATGTGTTCAGGCTGGCGGATCAGGCCAATGTTCTGGACAAGCCGGAATTGGCCGTGGCCCGAATGCAATCGCTCCTTGCCATCGGCGGGGTCGATCAGTGAATGCCGCCTGTTGCCTCATGTCGCCAGCGAATTCAGGTTTCCGCTTCGAGCGCGGCAGGTCGGCGAGGTAAAAGGAAAACGATAGCGACCGAAAACAAGGACGCCACGAGGAACAGTGTCGAGAGTTCCACACTGCCGATCGCCAGTCCTACGAGAGCCGGGCCTACGAATTGCCCCGCCGAGAGGAGGAGGAATGTGGTTCCGAAGCCCACCGTCGGAGTGTCCTCAAAGAGCTCGAGGCTCCACATTCCAAGCGTGGCCGCCGTGAAGACGAAGAAAGAGCCGAAAATCAGACCTGAGCCGATCACCGGCACCGCAGTGTGAGCAAGGGCAATCATTGCGGTGGCAAAGGCAATTCCGATCTGGAAAACGCTCAACGCGCGGATGACGCCGAGTCTCTCGACAATGGCCCCGGCGAATACTCCTGAAAACCCCGCCAGACCCACAAATGTCCAGAAAATCTGTCCGAACATTGTTGCCTCGATCATGCTTCCGGCGAACTCTATTTTTTCCAAGGCGTTGCCGTTGGTAACAAGGTCGACCGAGAACGCCCAATAGATTGACGTCGCGATCCCGGTCAGGAAAGCGACAAGGAACAGCCGGCCTCTTTCCCCGGCTATCAAGCTCGTCAATTTCAGCTTTCGGAAATTCGAGGCAGTCCTGGTCTGCACGGCTGGAACGACCGAGACACACCACGCTGTGGAAACCAAACCGAAGAGCGCGAACAAGCCCCAGGCAACGCGCCAGGATCCCCCCAGCAACACCGCCACCGGGCCGCTCAGCATGACCCCCAGACTGGTTCCGGAATTTATGATGGAATAGATTCCCTTTTGGCGTTCCGGTCTGACCAGGGAGACGATCAACTCCGAAAAGGGCGTATAGGCAAGACCGGGGCTGACGCCGGCAAGCGTTACACCGAAGACGAGCATCCAGGGCGTGTCGGCCGATGCGATGATCGCCATCCCGATAGCTGCAGCCAGCCCGCCCAGCAGGATCGACGTGCGCGGGCTGATCCGGCTGGACAGGAGTATTACCGCAACGGTGGTGAGAAAATAGCTCGCGTAGGAGCAGGCTGCAGTAAAGGCGAGCAGCGAGTCGCTCAGTCCGAACGCGTCACGGAAAACGGGGATGAAGAGCCCATAGGCATAACGAGCCAGGCCGTAGCTCGTCGCGACGATACAAACGCCCGGTCCAACAAGTTTAAAGTCGAGTTGCATAGGAAGGCGCCTGCGAATGCGACGATTGAGTCGGTGTCAGAAGTTGGAAGGCAACGCTTCCGTCACCTGTTACGAAGCTTGAGACGATCTCAAATCCGAACGCGGAGCGCACCTTCTTGAGTTGTGAAAAGGAGTACTTGAGACAGTAGTTGCTGATCATGATGTCGCCGGAAGCCTCGGGGGAATTCAGCAGTTTCTCCATTGCGACGGCGCATTTCACTCGACCGATTTCACTAATGTTTATCGGAAGGAGAACTGTGCCATATTCTGAGGCCACATCTCCAAACATGCGTTTCCGGAACGCCCGAGAAACGTCGCGCCAGAGAGGATGATGAGAGAACTCGAAAATGGGATAGTGATTGGTTTCCGGCAGAATTTGCAATTCCGACGCCAAGAGGTCGCCGGGGCGGAGAAGTCGATTGTATAAGGCATGAATTGATTTCGGGTGCTCGTTTCCTTCCTGGGATCCCAGCGATGTGAGAAGAATGACGCCGTCCCCAAGCTCCCCAACCGTCTGCCCGATGACATCAGAAAGCTGCAAATGGTGGTAGTCGCGAGCCAAATAGTAAAAATTTTCCGCTCCAACGATTACGCCAATTTCTTTCTCCATTGCTAACCTTGATGCAGTGTTGATGTCGATTCCAATATAAGTCACCCGGCAAGATGCCTTGGTCAGTCCCTCGATAATAACTGAAGTCTTTACAGGCTCCGGTCCAAGTTCGATGTACGTGACTGTGCGCCGCCCTACTTGCTTGAACAGCTCGGATATCATTCCATCAAGGCACTCTCTAAAGGAAAGACCGAGACAATCGTGGTTTCGGCACAGACCATTCGACGTGACTCCGACACTGTTAATTTCACGCAACCGCTCAAAGATTCTTATTGCGTGCTCTTCAGACGGCGAATTTGAAGCATACTTCTCGGAGTTTGTGAAAGCGATAACCCTGCTTTTCTCGATACCGAGCTGAGTCACTAAAGAGCTATGTACTTCATCTAACAAATCATGCGACAATGTTTGACTCCCCAATACGATTGTCTCTGGCGGTACAGCAATATTGATTTTGCTACTAGGGGAGTTAGCGATGAAACGACCACACGTCAAGATTGAAGAACGATCTTGTGGGGACCAAGGCAGCCCTCTTTAACCCGAGAAACCTTCCGCACCGCTGCCCGCAACCATCCATCTAGAAAAAGGGGCCGCGACGGCCCCTTTTTGGTAGGCGAGGATGTAGTGGATCAGGCGTTCGCGGCGTTAACCGCGCGCTTTGCCATGACCACGACGAGGTTCGCCCGGTATTCGGGCGAAGCGTGGAGGTCGCCCATCATCGTGTCCGCGGCCAGCTTGACACCCTCGATCGAGGAAGCGTCGAATTTCTTCCCCAGAGCCGCCTCGATCTCCCTGGAGCGGAAGACACCGTTGTCACCCGCCCCGGTTACCGCGACACGTACGCCATCCTTGCCCTTGGCAGCGAACACACCGGCCATTGCGTAACGGGAGGCCGGGTTCGGGAACTTGGCGTAGCCGGATTTCGCGGGCGCAGTGAAGGAAACCGCAGTGATGATCTCGCCATCCTTTAGCGAGGTCTCGAAGAGCCCGGTGAAGAATTTCGCCGCTGGGATCTGACGCTTGTTTGTCACGATCGTCCCATCGAGAGCCAGCACCGCGGCGGGATAGTCAGCCGCCGGATCGTTGTTGGCAATCGAGCCGCCGATGGTGCCCTTGTTGCGCACATGCGGGTCGCCGATCTGGCTGGCGAGGTGGCAGAGAGCGGGACAAACCTTCTTCAACTTTTCGTTCGTGGCGACGTCATGATGCGTGGTGGCGGCGCCGATCGTCACCTTCTTGCCGGATACGGTGACCCCAATCAGCGCGGCAATCCTGCTGATGTCGACCAAGTCGGAAGGCGCGGCCAGCCTTGTCTTCATGGCCGGGATCAGTGTCATGCCGCCCGACAGGAACTTGGCGTCGCCCTGCTTGGCCAGCTTGAGAGCATCAGCAACGGAAGTAGCCCTGTGGTAGTTGACTGAGTACATGTTTGTCTCCTTCGAAGGAGTGGATGGCCAGTATTTAGTCAGTAGTCAGTAGTTAGTGTAGTAGTTAGTAGTTATTAGTGAGGTATCACTGGATATTTCTCTACTCACTACTCACTACTCACTACTTTCGTTCAATTCGTCGCCCTCAACGCCGCCCAGACCTTCTGCGGCGTCGCCGGCATTGTCAGATTGTTGTTGTCGATCGCATCGGTGATGGCGTTGATGACAGCAGGAGGCGAGCCGATCGCGCCAGCCTCACCGCAACCCTTGATGCCGAGTGGATTGCCGGGGCATGGCGTGTTGGACGTCGACACCTGGAACGACGGCAGGTCGGAAGCTCGCGGCATGGTGTAGTCCATATAGCTCGCCGTCAGGAGCTGCCCGTTGGCCGGGTCATAGTGAGCTGCTTCGAGCAGCGCCTGTCCGACACCCTGAGCGATGCCTCCATGGACCTGACCCTCGACGATCATCGGATTGATGATATTGCCGAAATCATCGGCGGCCACGAACTGGAGGATGCCCGTCTGGCCGGTCTCCGGATCGACTTCGACCTCACAGATATAGCAGCCGGCAGGGAAGGTGAAGTTAGTCGGATCGTAGAAGGCGGTCTCCTTCAGCCCTGGTTCCATGCCCGAAGGCAAGTTGTGCCCGGTATAGGCGGCAAGCGCCATCTGGAACCACGGCACGTTCTTGTCCGTACCAGTAACCTTGAGCGCACCGTTCTCGATGACGATGTCTCCTTCATCGGCTTCCATCAGGTGCGCGGCGATCTTTTTCGCCTTGGCCTCGACCCTGTCGAGCGCTCGGGCTATCGCCGAAAGCCCGACTGCACCCGAACGCGAGCCATAGGTGCCCATGCCCATCTGCACCTTGTCGGTATCTCCATGGACAATCGACACGCTTTCGATCGGCACGCCAAACCGATCGGCCACGACTTGCGCGAATGTCGTCTCGTGCCCCTGCCCGTGACTGTGCGACCCGGTGAGCACCTCAATGGTGCCGACGGCATTGACCCTGACCTCGGCGGATTCCCACAAACCGACACCGGCGCCAAGCGAACCCACGGCCGCCGACGGCGCGATGCCGCACGCCTCGATATAGCAGCTCATGCCGATGCCGCGCAGTTTGCCCCGCTTGGCCGCTTCGGCCTTGCGCTTGCCAAATCCGGCATAGTCGGCCGCCTTCATTGCCGCGTCGAGCGAAGCGGCATAGTCGCCCGCGTCATAGCACATGATGACAGGCGTCTGATGCGGGAAGTTCGTGATGAAGTTCTTGCGCCTGAGCTCGGCGGGACTGACGCCCAGTTCGCGCGCGGCAGTCTCCATCGTCCGCTCCACCAGAAACGTCGCCTCCGGCCGTCCTGCCCCACGGTAGGCGTCGACGGGAGACGTATTGGTATATACAGCGCGCACATTGGCGTGGATCGCCGGTATATCGTACTGCCCAGACAACAGAGTGGCATAAAGGTAAGTGGGCACCGCGGACGAAAAGAGGGACATGTAGGCGCCGAAATTGGCGATCGTGTCCACTTTCAGCGCGGTTATCCGGTTGTCCTTGTCGAAGGCCATTTCGACGGTCGAGTGATGGTCGCGGCCATGCGCGTCGGTAAGAAAACTCTCAGTCCGGTCGGCCACCCATTTTACGGGAACGCCCGTCTTTTTCGACGCCCAAAGGCAGACGATCTCCTCGGGGTAGATGAATATCTTCGAACCGAAGCCGCCGCCGACGTCGGGCGCGATGACACGGAGCTTGTTCTCCGGCGCGACATTGTAGAACGCGCTCATCACGAGGCGCGCAAGATGCGGATTCTGGGAGGTCGTCCAGCAAGTGTAGTGGTCTTCCCCCTTGTCGTAATGGCCAAGCGAGGCGCGGGGCTCCATCGCGTTCGGCACTAGCCGATTGTTGACAATGGTCATGCGGGTTACGTGCGCCGCCTCTGCAAGCGCGGCGTCGACCGCCTTGGCATCGCCTATCTCCCAGTCGTAGATCAGATTGCCTTCAGCTTCAGGATGAAGCTGCGGCGCGCCTTTCTCCAACGCCTTGGCAGCGTCGGTGACCGGCTTTCTTTCCTTGTACGCCACCTCGACGGCCTCCGCGGCATCGCGCGCCTGGCTCTTGGTGTCCGCCACGACGATCGCCACAGCATCCCCGACATAGCGAACGCGGTCGACGGCGAGCGGTGACCACGCGCCCATTTTCATCGGCGAGCCATCCTTCGAATGGATCATCCATCCACAGATCAGGTTTCCGATGCCGTCAGCCTTGAGTTCGCGGCCGGTCAGGACACCGATCACGCCAGGCATTGCCTGGGCCTTCTTGACGTCGATCTTCTTGACGTCGGCATGCGCATACGGGCTGCGGACGAACGCCGCGTGTTTCATGCCCGGCACCACCATGTCGTCGACAAAGCGCCCCGCCCCCGTAACGAACCGCCTGTCTTCCTTACGGGCAACCCGCGCCCCGATCCCTTCAACGCCCATCGAATTTTCCTCCACTTCAGAAGTGCGTCGTGTGAATAGTGAATTGTGACAAAAACTAAAGTTAACTATTCAACTATGCATAGTATCTATTTTTCACTACCATAAATATCCAAACCATTCACTACTCACTACTCACTACTCACTACTCACTATTCACCATTCACTACTTCGACCATTCACCAAATTCTCAAGCCGCTTTCCTTGTCTTGCCATTGGCCTTCGTCCTGGCGGCCCCCTTCGTCATCGTCTTCGACGCGGCGAGGATCGCCTTCACGACGTTATGGTAGCCGGTGCAGCGGCAGATATTGCCTTCGAGCTCTTCGCGGACGGTTGCCTCGTCCAGCCCCTCCGGGTGGCGGCGGATCATTTCAGTCGCCGCCATAATCATGCCGGGCGTACAGAAACCGCATTGAAGGCCATGATGTTCCTTGAACGCGGCCTGAACGGGATGCAGTTCCGCTCCATCGGCGAGCCCTTCGATGGTCACCACCGTGGAGCCCGACGCCTGCGCTGCAAGCATCGTGCAGGACTTTACTGCCCTGCCGTCGACATGGACGACACAGGCGCCGCATTGTGACGTGTCGCAGCCGACATGCGTGCCGGTCAGGCCCAGATGCTCTCTGAGGAAATGAACCAGCAAGGTCCGATCCTCGACGGAGCCGCGCACGCTTCGCCCGTTCACCACCAACGATACTTCAGACATGGTTCTCCTCCCACCATCTCCCGGCGAGACCGGCCGTCTCGCTGCCCTTTATCCGGGACCGTTCGCGGGCCACCGGGTGTCCCCAAGGACGCTCGGAATGTTGCCGGCCCCATCCGCGTCGAATTGCACTTTCTTCCGAACGCGCGCCGACTGCAAGATTGTAAAAGGCGAATTCTGCCTGCGAGCCGATGGCCGGATCGCACGCGCCAGAGAGGATGGACGGAAAAGCCATTGCCGACAATTAACGGTCACAGGCCTTGTTCAACCCGGCCGACTGGCGTCGTGTACGAATAGACAACTGTACTGATAGGCAACGGGTATAGGAATTGACAACGGGGCCGATGGCGTCCCGCCTGACGCGCTATCGACCCCGTTGCATTGGCCGCTTGCCCCCCAAAAAGCATGCGGCTGAAGTCAAATCAGTGACGACGGCCACGACAAGGTGCAAATGCCAACTGGTAATACCAAATTTCACGGGATGGTCAATGGAAAACTGATAGAATCAAGACCAAACGAGCAGAAAGTACAGGATTGTTGCACTTCTTGTACGATCCTGCCAAATGCGTTAGAACTCGGAAAGCCTCTATTGGTCGAACCAGTTTTGAACTTTGGCCACTGTCTTGAGGAAAAAATGCGCGCCCGGCAGGGGATGCGCACATTTGCGAGGCGAACTCTGGGAGAGCAATGACATGCATCTTTCGACGCACAACTGGATGCGCGCTGAACCATTGGAAAAGACCCTCTCGCGCATCAAAAAGCACGGCTACGAAAGCATAGAGATTTCCGGCGAACCTGAGCAGTACGACACAAAGGAGACGCGCCGGCTTCTGAAGGAGTACGGCATTCGCTGTTGGGGTTCGGTGACGCTGACGCTCGGCGACCGCAACCTTGCCGCCAGGGACACCGGCCAGCGCGCGCGCTCGGTCGACTACGTCAAGAGCGTCATCACCATGGTGAACGAACTCGAGGGCGAGATCATTACGCTCGTACCGGTTACCGTCGGTAAGATTGCTCCGGAGGGGACCGAGGAGGAGGAATGGGGCTGGGTCGTAGAATCGGTGAAGGAATGCTACGAACATGCCAAGAGGAAGGGCGTCAGAATTGCACTGGAGCCGCTCAACCGTTTCGAGACCTATTTGTTCAACAAATCCTCGCAAGTTGTGCGTCTTGCTGAAGAAATCGCCCCGGACTGCGGCGTCTGCCTCGACGCTTTCCACCTCAATATCGAGGAGGCGGACATGTTCGAGGCGATCCGCCATGCCGGACCGCGGCTTTACGATTTCCACGTCGCCGACAACAATCGCATGGCGGCAGGTCAGGGCGCGCTGGACTGGAAGAGAATCGTCGCCACCCTTAGGGAGATCGGGTACGACGGCGCGCTGACCAACGAATTCGTCGCTCCGATCGACCGGACGCCGGCCAACAAATATCCGAACCAGGTCGAGCGGAACCCCGTGGACATTTCACCAGAGCAGTTAAAGTTCATCCAGGACCATGGTTCGAGCCTGCTCTCAGAGGAATTCTACGACGACCTGACGCGCGTGACGGCGGAAACCATTTTGCCGCTCATCAGATAGGCCGCGCCGCCCGGTCGGGACCATCGGCGCACTCTGACCGGAACGCCGGAAGAGCAGGAGGATGATGCTGATCAAGCGAGTGCAGGCGTGGTGGGTTCGCGTGCCGATCGACACCGATCGCCAGCACCACAGCGATTTTGGCCAGGTCAGCACGTTCGACGCGGCGATCGTTCGCGTTGAAACGGACGACGGCATAATCGGCTGGGGCGAAGGAAAGAATGCGGCGGGAAGCACCGGCACCTATGGCGCGCTTGTGCATCTTATCAACCGTGAGGTCGCGCCGCTCCTCGTCGGGCGCGACCCCCGCGATATCAACGCAATCTGGGAGATGCTCTACAATGGCGAGCGCTACGAACTCGCGTCTGCGGCCGGCCATGCGATGCCTCGGCTTGCGCGGCGTGGCCTCACTGTCGCGGCAATCAGCGCCGTCGACATCGCATTGTGGGACATTTTCGGAAAATCACTCGGCGAGCCCGTCTGGCGGTTGCTTGGCGGCCGCAAGGCCGAGCGTATGCCGGCCTATGCCTCGGGAGGGTGGGCGCCTGTTGAGACGATAGGCGATCAGCTCAAATCCTACGTGGAAGGCGGCGGCTTCAAGGCGGTGAAAATGCGCGTTGGAGCAATCGACGGTGCGCCGCATCTGTCGGCCGCGCGTGTGCGCGCCGCGCGCGAGGCGCTTGGCTCAGGCATCAGCCTGATGGTCGACGCTCACGGAACTTACACGGTCGCCGATGCCAAACGCTTTGCCAACCTCGTGGAGGATTGCGATCTCGCCTGGTTCGAGGAGCCGGTTATTGCCGACGACAAGCCCGGCATGGCGGAATTGCGCGCGCATTGCAGCATCCCGGTGGCTGCGGGTGAAAGCGATGCGACGCGCTTTGCGTTCCGCGATCTGGCGATGTTGCGGGCCGCCGACATCCTTCAGCCCGATCTTGGATTTTGCGGCGGCATCAGTGAGGCGATGAGGATTGCTGCCCTAGCCTCCTCCTTCAATCTCAAGCTGGCGCCACACCTTTGGGCGGGTGCGCCGGCCTTCTTCGCGGGCCTGCACGTCTGCGCCGCGGCCGCGTCAAGCTTCATCGTCGAATATTCGCTTGGCGCGAATCCGATGCTGCACGATCTCATCGACGAGACGGTTGAACTGAGAGACGGTATGGTTGCGATTCCGGACCGGCCCGGCCTCGGCATAACCGTTTCGGAGAAGTTCCTCGACGCCCATGCAATGACTGACTGATGACTGATAAGAACCTGCTCGCCGAACTTGCCAACCAACTGTTCTCCTCCTCCGACCAGGAGACCGGGCGGACACCTTCCGAACGCGAGCTGGCGGAGCATTTCTCCGTAAGCCGAGGTCAGATCCGGGAGGCGCTTGCAATCCTCGAAGCGATGCACATCGTTGAGCGGCGTGCGAAATCCGGCATCTACCTGACTACACGGCAGGTGAGCGTGGATGCGTTGGCACTGTTTGCCAAGGCGGGGCTGCCGCTTGACCCTGTGCGAATCTATGAGATCGTCGAGATCCGAAAGATCCATGAGATCAAGGCTGCGGAACTCGCCTGCAGCCGCGCGACGGAAGAAAATTACCAACAGTTGCGCGAGATCCTGAGGCAATCAGCGGAGAAGTTGGCCGCTGGGCAGGGAATCGCCCAGGAAGACAGGGATTTCCATCTGGAGATCGTGCGGGCGACGAAGAACAGCATGCTTCATCAGATTTGCAGCATGTACTACATGATGGGGGAGGAACGCCTGCCCGTCTATTTCGGTGATCCGGCGCGGGGGAAAAAGTCGCATGCCGAGCACCTGCAGATTTTCGACGCGCTGCTGCGCCGGGACGGCAATCTCGCGCAGGCGCTGATGAGCGCCCATCTGCAGGGCGCCGAGAGCTACTGGAAAGGACTGATGGGCGGCGACAAGCCAGAAAATGGCGAATCCGTATCGCCTTTGCAGAATGCCTGAGCCGGCAAGAATCCTGTCCACCCATCCGCTCCACCCCCGCGCTGAAGCGGTGCTGGCGGGGGCAGGACGGCTTGTGGTGGCTTCCGCCCTCGATGCCGCCACTCTGCAGCGCGAAGCGGAAGATGCAGAGATCGTCATCGTCAGGGCGCCTCTGCCGCCTGCGCTTTTCGACACGGCGACGCGGCTTCGCGCGGCCATACGCCATGGGGCAGGTCTGGACATGATACCGCTGGAAGCGGCAACGAGGGCCGGCGTGCTTGTCGCCAACGTGCCGGGCGTCAATGCGCGATCGGTCGCCGAGCACGTCTTCTTCGTTACGCTTGCCCTACTCCGGCGCTTCCGTGCGATGGACCGCGACCTCAGGACATCCGGCTGGCTGGCGGGACGGGATCACGCCAACCTTACCAACGAGCTGACCAGCCGAACGATGGGCATTGTCGGGATGGGTCATGTCGGCCGCGAAGTCGCCCGCATCGCGACACACGGTTTCGGCCTGTCGGTGCTCGCCAACAGCCGCAGCGGTGCCAACGTGCCGGAGGGCGTGCGTCTTGTGCCCTTGGACGACCTGGTGGCGCAAAGCGACGTGATCGTTCTCTGTTGTCCCCTTTCGCCGGAAACCGCAGGGTTGATCGACGCCCGCCGGATCGCCCGAATGAAGCCTAGGGCGCTGATCGTCAACGTCTCGCGGGGACCCGTTGTCGATGAAGCAGCACTGATCGCGGCACTGAGGCAGGGTCAAATCGGAGGCGCGGCGCTCGATGTCTTTGCGACGCAGCCGCTGCCGCCGGATCATACCTTCTTCAGCTTCGAGAACGTGATCTTGACGCCGCATATGGCGGGGATCACCGAGGAAAGCATGGAACGCATGGGCTTGGGCGCAGCCGCCGAAGCGCTGAGGGTTCTTGAAGGAGCGCTACCGGTCAATCTGGTCAATCCGGAAGTGGTGGAGCGATACAGGGCGCGGTTTGGCTAAACTCAGTCGTTGTGTCGCAAACTCACGCCGGTGCCCTGATCGAACAGCACCACCTTCTTTTCGTTCCAGGCAAAACGCACGGCGTCCTCGATGGCGACGGAGGTCTGCGCCGGGACGGTGGCGCGCAGGATCGCATCGCCGACGCGCAGGGTAAGAATTTTTTCGACACCGTGATTTTCGACGTCGTGCACACGCGCCTCGACCGGCGCACCGGGTTCCAGGTAGACGTCCTCAGGGCGAATTCCGAAGGTGAGCGGCCGGCCTTCGAGTGCTGACCGGCCGGCGGCGCCGTTGGCCAGGTAAGGAAGCTCGAAATTTGGTTCGGCCATGATCGCGTGGCCGGAGACAAGCTTGCCGTCGAGGAGGTTCATCGGAGGCGAACCGACGAAGCTCGCGACGAAGGTGTCGCGCGGATTGCTGTAGATCTCATGCGGTGTTCCCGTTTGCACCAGCCGGCCATGGTTCAGAACGCCGACCTTGTCTCCCATCGACATCGCCTCGATCTGGTCGTGGGTCACGAACAGAAACGTGGCGCCGAGCGTCATCTGCAGGTTTTTCAGTTCCGTGCGCAGCGCCTCGCGCAATTTGGCATCCAGGTTCGAGAGCGGTTCGTCCATGAGGAAGACACGCGGTTTCCTGACGATGGCGCGGCCGATCGAGACGCGCTGCATCTCGCCGCCTGAGAGGCGGTCAGTCTTGCGGTCGAGCAGGTGCTCGATGCGCAGCGTCCTAGCCGCGCGTTCAACCCGCTCCCTCATTTCGCCCGGTTCAACGCGGCGGATCTTCGACTTCAGCGGAAACTCGAGGTTTTCGCGCACCGTAAATCGCGGATAAAGCGAATACTGCTGCAAGACCAGCGCGACATCACGCTCGGCAGCGCCCCAGGCGCCCACATTTGCACCGTCGATGAAAATCTGTCCTGCGTCCGGCTTTTCGAGCCCGGCGACAATGCGGAGCGTGGTGGTCTTGCCCGCCCCGGTTTCACCGAGCAGCACAAAGAACTCGCCATCGGCGATGTCAAGGTTGAGAGACTTCAGCGCGGTATGGACGCCAAATTTCTTGGTGATGTTGCGGAGCTCGATGTGGGCCATGGTTCAGTTGCGCTCCGCAAAGATTTTGAGGCGCAGCGTTCTACGCTGCCCCCCTCGTCCTGCCGGACATCTCCCCCGCAAGGGGAGAGATCAACCGGCCATGGCGATTTCGCCGTCCGCCAACGCCGCAGATTGGACACCAAGGTGGGGCGCTGTCCCGCCGAGCTCGCGCGAGCAAGGCTCACAACCTTACCCCCAGCGAATTGCCGCTCTTGGCATCGAAAAAGTGCGCCTGCGCGGGATCGATCCTGGCGAATACGCGATCGCCGGCCTGCCCGACATAGCCACTGCGTGTGCGGGCGCGCAGCATCTGTGAGCCAACCTTCAGGTCCACGATGTCATAGGCGCCGAGAGGTTCGATAATGTGCGCTTCGACGGGCATGAAGCCGGCCTTTGCCTCGCGCTCGACCTGCACACCTTCCGGACGGATGCCGAGCGCCAGATGACCGTTTGCCATCCGCAACGCATCGAGTTTGCCGAAAAGTTCGCGCGGAAAGGAGAAGCCCTCGGTCGCGCCCTCGACGGTCACGCGGGCGGCATCCGCCTCCTCGGAAACGGATGCGTTGGCTATATTCATCATCGGGCTGCCGACGAAGCGGGCGACGAAGAGGTTGGCCGGGTGGGCGTAGACTTCTTCCGGCGTACCTATTTGCTGCAGTATCCCTTCATGCATCACCACGATGCGGTCGGCCAGGCTCATGGCCTCCACCTGATCATGCGTGACATAGATCGTGGTCGAGCCCTTCCTCATGTGGAGGCGCTTGATCTCGGCGCGCATCTCCTCGCGCAGCTTCGCGTCAAGCGCGCCGATCGGCTCATCCATCAGAAGCGCCTTTGGCCGCCGGACCAGAGCGCGGCCGATCGCAACCCGCTGCATGTCGCCCCCGGAGAGTGCCGAGGGCTTCTTGTCAAGGAGATGCGTTATCTGGAGGGTCTTTGCGACCGCCCTTACCTCACCGTCCACCTCGGCCTTGCTCATGCGCATCGCTCTCAGCGGAAACGCAATGTTCTCGTAGGCGTCCATGTGCGGATAGAGCGCATAGAGCTGGAACACGAAAGCGATATCGCGGTCGGACGCCTTCAGGTGCTGGACCGGCTTGCCGTCGATCAGGATGTCTCCACCATCGATCGTCTCGAGACCGGCAATCGCTCTCAGCGTCGTCGTCTTGCCGCAGCCGGAGGGGCCGAGAAGAACGATGAACTCGTTGTGGTCGACGATGAGGTTGAGGTCGCGGATAACCTGGAGCGAGCCAAAGAATTTCTCGACGCCGCGGAGTTCGATCTGGGTCACTGCCCGGCACCCTGTTCCGCCTCGGCTTCCGGCGGGATCTTGGAGGTAATCATGAAGCCGACAAGCCCGACAAGAATAATGGTCACGGCGTAGCGATGGAAGAAGAGGCTCCAGGGCTGGCAGAGCGCCACAATGCCGAACACCATCAGCACGATCGAGCCTGGCTCCAGATATTTCTTGTTGAAGGTACGAAAGCTCATTTGCGGATCGCTCCAAAGGTGACGCCACGCAGGAGATGATTGCGCAAGAGGAACGTGAAGATGGCAACCGGCAGCAGGAACAGGAACGTGCCCGCCGCGATCACCGTCCAGTCGGTCAACCCCGAGCCGATCTGGGCCGGAATGAAGGGCGGCGCCGTCTGTGCGCGGCGGTTGGTCATCATCAACGCAAAGGCATATTCGTTCCAGGCAGTGATGAAGCAAAAGACCGCCGTCGCCGCGATGCCGGTCGCCGCCTCCGGCAGCACGATCTTGAAGAAGGCCTGCATGCGCGTATAGCCGTCGACAAGGGCCGCCTCTTCATACTCCTTCGGAATTTCGTCCATGAATCCCTTCATGAGCCATACCGAGAAGGACAGGTTGAACGCCGTGTAGAGGATGATGAGGCCGATATGCGTGTCATTGAGGCCGACTTCCCGGTACATCAGGTACATCGGGATTGCGACGACCACCGGCGGCAGCATGCGCGTCGAAAGGATGAAAAACAGGAGGTCACTCTCTCCTGCAATTCGAAAGCGTGAAAAGCCGTAGGCGGTAAACGTTCCCATGACCACCGCGAGCACGGTGCTGGTCACTGCGATGATCAAACTGTTGGTGAAGCGGTTGGGATATTGCGAAAGCTGGACTGTGTCGCCGGTTCGCAGGACCCGTTCGCCGCCTTCATATATGCGCTGCTCCCACCATGGGGCCGCGTCGAAGACTTTCGGGTCCACCGGCTTGGTCATCTGCACGCGCTTCGTGAAGAGCTTGATGAACGGCGTGATCTCCGGTTGGAAGAACACGGTCGGCGGCACGGTCGTAGCGAGGCTCCGCGGCTTGAACGCCGTCGAAGCGATCCAGTAGATCGGCGCGAGGAAAATAATTGTGATGACGAGAACCGCGGCAATGGCCACGCGGTTCATCGCTTTCTGCCGGGGTGAGCGGACGGCGGCCATCTTAACGCTCCTTCACCCGGTTGAGGTACTTCACATAGATGTTGGTGATCGCAAGCACGACGATGAGAACGATATAAGCGAGCGCGCAGGACAATCCGGTCTGCCATTCCTGAAAGGCCATCTTGTAGAGGCGCTTCGACACCAGCTCCGTCGTCAGTTGCGTGCTCATGATGTAAGCGAGGTCGAATGTCTTGAACGCCTCCATGGTGCGGAAAATCAGCGCGATCAAAAGCAGCGGCGCGACCAGCGGCAAGGTAATGCGCGTGAACGTGTACCAGGCGCCAGCGCGGTCGATCGCCGCTGCTTCGTAAAGATGCTGCGGAACCGCCGACAGGCCGGCAAGCGACAGCAGCATCACGAACGGCGCCCACATCCAGATGTCGGTGACCGCCACGGCGTAGAGCGCGGCGTCGGGGTCGGACAGCCAGGCGAAGGAGCCGAGGCCGAACACGTAGTTGATGACGCCCCAGGACGGATCGTAGAGCAGCTTCCAGAACAGGCCGACGACGGCAGCCGATAGCATCATCGGCAGTAGGAGAAGCGTCGTGACCAGACCTTTGAAGGGGAAGCTGCGATTGAGAAGCAGGGCTATTCCGAAGCCTACCAGCATCTGCCCGCCCACTGAGACGATTACATATTTCGCGGTGACCGAGAAATTGCTCCAGATGCGCGGGTCTGCCAGCAAGTCGCGGTAGTTCTGCAGCCCCACGAACGTGACCGGATCGTTCATCGAGGCCCGGAAATCCGTGAAGGAATAGCCCAGCGAGTAAATCAGCGGGAAAATATTGAAGACGATCAGGAAAAGTATTGTCGGGATGATGAACAGGTTGCGGATGGTCAGATCGCTCCATCCGTGCGCAGCCGCCCGCGAGGTCGGATCAAGACGGGTAATCACCTCAGTCGCCAAGGCTTTCTCCTCACCAGCATTCTGGAAAGCGGAACCGGAAAGGGTGGCCGTCCTTCCCGGTTCCGTGATGCCGACAGGCTGTTAGCGCCCGTACTTCTTGAAGGTCGCTTGCCAATCCTGAGCAACCCCGTCCAGCGCCTCTTTTGCGGTGCCCTGATCGCCGACGATGAACGGCCCGATGCGGTTCTTCATCTGCTCAAGAAGCTCGCCATATTCGGGAACCGCCCAGAAGTCCTTCACCATGAACATCGTCTGGTAGAAGGCTTCGTTATAGGGCGTGGCGTTTCGGAACTCAGGCGAACTCGAGCACCTTGGCATTGCAGGTGTAGCCGCCGAGTTCGCCCCACTTTTTCTGTACGTCCTCTTTGATGAACCATTCGAGGAACTTCATCGATTCGTCCTGCTTCTTCGAGTAGGAGACGATGGAGATGCCCTGGCCGCCGAGCGCGGCGTGCTGCTTGCCGCCCGGGCCGGCCGGGTTGGCAAAAAAGCCGGTCACATCGGCATGCGGGTTGGTCGCCTTGTTGGCGAGAGCCGGGAAGAAGGCGAAGTAGTTCATGCTCATTGCCGCAAGGCCTTCGGTGATGGCCTGGTTGTCCTCCAGGAAGAAAGCCTGGCCCCAGTTCGGCGGCGTGAACTTGTAGAGCTCCTTGTACGCTTCGAGCGCCGCCACTGCTTCGGGCGAGTTCACGATGCCGTCGACCTTGTAGGTGGAATAGTCGCCGAGTTCACCGCCAAAGCTGAACAGGGCGTTTTCGTATCCCATGACCAGGGCGTCGTAAGGGTTCCACGTGTAGATAGCGATGCCGTAGCGCTTCTGGTCCGGCCGGTGGAAAAACTCGGCGATGTCGCGCATCTCCTTCCAGGTTTTCGGCGGAGCGAGGTCATAGTTGTACTTGGCCTTGAAATCGGCCATTTCCTTCGGGTCCTCGAACCAATCCTTGCGGTAGGCCCATCCGGTCGCGTCGCCCTCCACCGGAACCGACCAGTATTTCTTGCTGCCCTTCGGATACTCGGCGTATGCGGTGACGGTTGCCGGCGCCATGCTTTCAGCGACGCCATGCTTGGCGAAAAAGTCGGTGAGATCGACATAGTGTCCGCCGGTGGAGCCAGCGCCAAGCCACTGCGAATCGCCCACCACCATGTCGTAGGCGTCGCCCTTGGCGTTGAATTCAGCAAATGCCTTTGTCTGGAAGTCATCCCACGGAGTCGTCTGAACCGTAACCTTTACGCCGGTCTCGGCCGTGTACTCGTTGACAAGTTCCTGCAGATAGTTGGCCGGGTCCCATTCCGCCCAGAAAATGGTCAGTTCCTGCGCGAACGCCGATGTGGTGTAGGCAAGCGATAGGCCAATGCCGGCAAGCGTGCCGGTTAGTATCTTGCGCATGTCTGTTCCTCCCGTTTGCACGTCTTTCCTGTCCATCGAACGGAACCAGTTCTCCGCCTCGACGACCTGCTTTCGCAGGCTTCCTGTTACTGGCGATAACCGGACACTGTCCGCGCCCGCTCCCACCGCAACTCACAGTCGTTCAATCTGGTGGCACCCCCCTCTTCCCCGATCAAGTTGAACCTGATCACCGCCGGTGAAAGCATGTCGCAGCCTTCATCTATCTCAGAATTGTATCGTTTGTAGTCGTTAGCAAGCCCCTTCTCTAGGTTCGTGTGGTTACCCGATAGGAGAGGTTGGTGCGGGCCAATTCATCGTCCAGCTTGTTTCCCCTACTAGGGTGTGTCGGGATTCAGGTCAGGCCGAGCCGAAAATGGCGGTTTTCGAGACGGCACGCAGCGTACGTTTGGGTACGTGAGCCTCGGCAAGCGCAGAAGACCGCCATTTGTAGGCCGGCATCACCTGAATACCAACACACCCTAGGAGCTGGCCGGCAAAGCCGCGCTGATAAGCGCGGCCGCCGCCCACTGCACGACATCTCGCGCCTCCTGCGCGCTGCTCCCCCAGATGTCCTTCATGACGATGAGAGCCTCGATGCCGAAAAGCAGCGAAAGCGCCTTGGCAAGTCGGTCGAAATCCCCTTCCGGAACCTTTCCGCGCAGAGGCGCGATGGCGTCGCGCAGGAGATCGACACGATGGCCGCGCGTAAAGGCCGGCTCATTGCCGAGCGTTCCCGCCTGACGCTGCGCCCACTGGTCGAGCGATAGCTTGAGCGCCGCACGGAAAGTCGCCTCGAAATCATCTATTCGCGGCAGGGAACTTTCCAGCAGGTCGCGCGTGCGCTCACAAGCGTCATTCGATTGCGACCGCCAGTCGAGAATAGGCCCGAGCGCGGCGTCGACCACCGCGTGAACGAGAGCGGCCTGGCTTGGAAAGTAACGGTAGGCGGTGGCGCGGGAAACCTCCGCAGCCTCCGCCACGTCGCTGACAGAAGGCACGATACCTCCCTGCATAAGCTGGACGGCGGTATCGAGCATCAGCCGCGCGGTGCGGGCACGGGCACCCCGCTCTTCGGCTTCGGGCGAGCTTCTCTCTTGATTTGAGACAGCCATGTCAATATGATACTCGTGTCTCAAATTTCTGCAATGCCTTCTGGAACGATTTGGCCAAAAGCCTGACCCCGGGTGTCGCGAGGAACCGCGACGGAAAGGGCGCCGTGAACCGGATTTATGTTGTCGGAACCGCTGACACGAAGGGCGAGGAACTCGGCTTTCTGGCTGACGCGGTTGCCGCAACCGGGGCAACGGTCGTGCGGGTGGATGTCGGGATACGCCCGCCCGCGATCGTTGTCGATGTCGGGGCCGGCGAAGTTGCGGCCCATCACCCGCATGGCGCTGCGGCAGTGCTTGGCGCAGGCGACCGGGGCACGGCGGTGACCGCCATGGGCGAGGCATTCGCCCGCTTCATGGGGAGCCGCACGGATATCTCCGGCGTGATCGGAATCGGCGGCGGGGGCGGAACCTCCATCGTCACCACCGGGATGCGACAGCTGCCGCTCGGCCTGCCCAAGGTCATGGTGTCGACGCTCGCGTCCGGCAATGTCGCGCCCTATGTCGACATCTCCGACATTGTCATGATGCCGTCGGTGACGGACATGGCCGGGCTCAACCGGATTTCACGCACGATCCTCCACAACGCCGCGCAAGCGATCGCCGCAATGGCAAAGACCCCTGCCCCTGCCGCGGAGGGAAAGCCCGGCATCGGCCTCACCATGTTCGGCGTCACCACACCGTGCGTGTCCGCGATTGCCGAGCAGTTGCGCGGCAGCCATGACTGCATGGTATTTCACGCCACCGGGACCGGTGGCCGGGTGATGGAAAAGCTCGCGGACAGCGGCCTTCTTGCCGGCATCATCGATATAACCACCACGGAAGTCTGCGACCTGCTTCTCGGCGGCGTGCTGCCGGCGACGGAAGATAGGTTCGGCGCTATCGCGCGCACGAAGATCCCGTACGTCGGATCCGTCGGCGCATTGGACATGGTGAATTTCTGGGCGCCTGAGACCGTGCCGGAAAGATACAAAGACCGGCTTCTCTACCGGCATAACCCCAATGTTACGCTAATGCGCACCACCGCCGAGGAATGCCGCGAGATTGGCGGCTGGATCGGCAGGAAGCTCAGCCATTGCGAGGGGCCGCTCCGATTCCTGATCCCTGAAAAGGGGGTGTCGGCACTCGACGCAGCAGGCATGGCATTTTTCGATCCGGAAGCCGACCATGCGCTATTCGAGGCGATCGAGGCAGCACTTCGTCCGGCGCGCAACCGCCGGGTCGTCCGCCTGCCGTTTCACATCAACGATCCCATGTTCGCCGGTGCCGCTGTTGCGGCTTTCCATGAAATTGCTAGTTAGAGCAGGCTAATATGGCAGCCATTCCGCGCATCAGGATTCTCGAGAAATTCCGTGAGATGATCAAGGCCGGGGTGCCCATCATCGGCGGCGGCGCGGGCACGGGCTTGTCTGCCAAAGCGGAGGAAGCCGGCGGAATCGACCTGATCATCATCTACAATTCCGGCCGCTACCGCATGGCCGGGCGCGGCTCGGCGGCGGGGCTGCTCGCTTACGGCAACGCCAACGAGATCGTGAAGGAAATGGCGGTCGAGGTGCTGCCCGTCGTACGCAAAACGCCGGTGCTGGCGGGAGTGAACGGCACCGACCCGTTCGTGCTGATGCCGCGCTTCCTTTCCGATCTGAAGGAGATGGGTTTCTCAGGCGTGCAGAACTTCCCTACGGTCGGGCTGTTTGACGGCCAGATGCGGCAGAGCTTTGAAGAAACCGGCATGGGGTACGGGCTCGAAGTGGAGATGATCGCGCTCGCCCACAAGCTCGACCTCCTGACGACGCCCTATGTGTTCAATCCGGACGAAGCGCAAGCGATGACAACAGCTGGCGCCGATATCATCGTTGCGCATATGGGCGTGACGACAGGCGGCTCCATCGGTGCAACCAGCGCGAAGTCGCTGGACCGCTGCGTGGAGGAGATTGACGCAATGGCCAAGGCGGCCCGAGCCGTCCGCCCGGATATGATCGTCCTATGTCACGGAGGCCCCATCTCGATGCCGGAGGACGCCCGCTATATCCTCGAACGTACAATAGGGTGCCATGGCTTCTACGGGGCCAGTTCGATGGAACGGCTGCCGGCGGAGGCGGCCATACGCAACCAGACTGCAGCCTTCAAGGGATTGGCAATAAGCGCAGAGGTCACCACGCCCGAACGGGAAAACTCATGAGCGAGATCGTCCTCCATAACTACTACCGTTCCTCCACTTCCTATCGCGTCCGCATCGCGCTGGAGATGAAGCGGCTTGCCTACAGATACGTGGCGCATCATCTGCGCCACGGCGACCATCGCGAGCCGGCCTATCTGGCTGTCAATCCGCAGGGATTCGTACCGGCCCTCGTGTGGAGCGACGGCACACTGCTTTTGCAGTCGCTGGCGATCATGGAATTCCTGGACGAATCCGTGCCGGAGCCGCCGCTGCTGCCTTCCGATGCGCTCGGCAGGGCGCGTGTGAGGATGCTCGCCCAGATGATCGCTTGCGACATCCATCCGGTCAACAACCTGCGAATCCTGACGTCGCTGCGAGCACTCTATGGCGCCGGCGACGACGACATCGCCAACTGGTTCCGCCACTGGGTCAACGAAACGTTCGAACCGCTGGAAAAGATTCTCGCTTCGAGCCCCGAGACGGGCACCTTCTGCCACGGAGAAAGTCCGGGCATCGCGGATATCTGTCTGGTGGCCCAGGTCGCCAACAACGCACGCTTCAACGTCGATATGGCGCCCTATCCGGCGATTTCGCGCATCAACGCAGCCTGCATGGAACTGCAGGCGTTCATTCGGGCCTCTCCCGCCAACCAGCCCGACGCCGAGCGGTAACCACGGTCCAAAGTATCGGACCCGAACCCAGGGACGGACATGGCGCGGCCGGCCTAAATGATTGGCTTTGGATTTGGGTTCGGCCCAGGTCCCGGCGGCGGAACAGGCTCCGGAGGCGGCGTCGGAGTGGGGCCTGGGAAAGGCTCAGGCTTTGGCGGCGTCGGACCGGGCCGCTGAAGCTCCACCGATTGCCGACTGTTTGCCGAACAACCGGCGCGCGTCGGCTGGACTTCTGCAGCCGTGGGCGGCTGCCAGTGCCCCATCGCTCCCACCGGCTCGAACATGGTTCTTGTCATCGAACAGGTAACGAAAGAGCGCCCGGCAAGTTCCCTCTATCCGGCCGATAGTGGTTGCAGCAAATACGTCTCTTCCACATCCGCAACAAATCGGCCAAACTCAATCCATGGCCAGGTGCCATTCGAGGGCTTCCCAGCATGAATTTCGTATTCTTCTCTCCGCATTTTCCGGCCAATGGCGCCGACTTTTGCGACCGTCTGAAGAAGGCCGGCGCCACGGTGCTGGGTATTGGCGACGCACCTTATGACGGGCTCGATGACAAGCTCGCGCCTGCCTTGTCGGAGTACTACCGGGTGACGGATATGGAAGAGTACGATCCGGTCTTCCGCGCCATGGGACATTTCATCCACAAATGGGGGCGCATCGATCGTTTCGAGTCGCTCAACGAGCACTGGCTGGAGCTCGAGGCCAATATCCGCACCGATTTCAACATCTTCGGGACCAAACTCGACTTCGTAAAGAATCTCAAGCGGAAGTCGCGGATGCGCGCCTTCTTCCGCAAGAGCGGCGTGGAAACCATACCTCAGCGCAAGTGCTCCGACCGCGCCGGCGCACTGACCTTCATCCGCCGCGTGGGCTATCCGGTCGTAGTGAAGCCCGATACCGGGTCAGGTGCCAGCAACACATTCAGGATCGGCAACAGCAAGGAACTCGACGAGTTCTTTGCCGCCAAGCCGGCCGACGTGACATTCGTCATGGAGCAGTTCGTCGATGGGCTCGTCGTGACATATGACGGTCTGGTCAACCGCGATGGCGAGGTCGTGTTCGCGGCCAGCACGCACTACCAGCAGAGCATCATGGACGCGGTCAACGAAAACCGGCACATGAGCTACATTTGCAAGCCGGAGGTCGATCCTGCCGTCGACGAGGCCGGCCGGCGTATCCTCAAGGCTTTCGACGTGCGGGAGCGTTTCTTCCACATCGAGTTTTTCCAGACTCGCAAGGACAAGCGAATCATCGCTCTGGAGGTCAATATGCGGCCGCCCGGCGCCTGGATGACCGACGCGATCAACTACAGCTACGACATCGACATCTATGCGGAATGGGCGGACATGGTGGTGAACAATCGGGCCGGTGGACCACACAAGGGCAAGTATTTCACCGCGTATGCAAGCCGGAAGCGGCATATTCGCTATTCTCACGACCACGCAACCGTGCTAGCCGCCCACGGAGACAAGATCCTGCGCCATCAGGCGATCGAAGAGGTATTCAGCCGCGCCATGGGAAACTACGCATATCAACTGCGCTCCACCAATCTGGCCGACGTCGAGGAAGCCGTTCGCTTCATCCACGCTCAAGAGGCGTAAGGATGCAGGTTTCTTACCAAAAGGGATACAGCCGCGAACTTGGCCGCGAAATGGAGCGCAAACGCTACGGCTACGCGGGCCGGCCCGTCGTGGTCTTTCCGACATCGAATGGGCGCTTCTTCCAGTTCGAGGACTCAGGGGCGATCGCGGCACTCGGTGAATTCATCGACACCGGCCGCATCCAGGTTTGGACGCTTGACGGTATCGACGGGGAGACCTTCGTTGACAAAGGCGGGGATATGCGCGCGCGCATGGAGCGCCACGAGGCATACTTCCGCCACGTGCGAGACGAGGCACTCCCCGAGATGACTGAGGAGGCCGCCGCCTCGAATGGCGGACGGCAGCTCAAGCCGCTTTTCGCCGGTTGCTCGATGGGCGCCTTCCACGCCTCCAATTTCGTGTTCCGCTTTCCCGAGCTGAGCGCGGGCGTCATCGCCTTGAGCGGTGTCTACTCGACAAAGGATTTCTTCGGCGAAGCGCTGGACGGTGCGATCTTCTTCAACTCGCCGCTGAACTTCCTGCCGGGTCTTTCGGACACGCGCGTGTTGAACCAACTCAGGGAGTTGCGCCTGATCTTCTGCTGCGGCCAGGGTCGATGGGAAGAACGCATGCTGGAGGATACGCGCGCGTTGGAGCAAGTGCTGCGCGACAAGGAGATACCGGCCTGGGTCGACTACTGGGGCGGTGATGTCGATCATGACTGGCCTTGGTGGCACAAGCAGCTTGCCTATTTCATGGGCCGCTGGCTGGACGACGATCTGCAGCACCGGATCGCGTAGCTAGAGCAGGCCGAGGTGACCGCACGACGACGCCCTCATCAGGCATCGCCAAGATGCGCCCGCACTACGCGAGGCGCTACTTGCGGTCTTCGTTGCTTTCGCGGATTTCCTCCATCAATTCGCGAATGCGTTGGCGCAATATGTCGAGCAATTCCGTGCCCGATTTCCGCACGATCTCAGCGATTTCGCCGGCATTCCTGACCGCGGCTTCGAAGGATCTCCGGGCGAAATCCGCTTGCTTTTCCACCATCTCCCGCGGATTTCCCGAAACGCTCTGGGCCATGTTGGCGATCTCGCTTAGCGTGTCCTGCAGGATTTCGCGTTGCTTGGCGACAAGGGACGATGCGCCGGCAGCCGATGCCTTGGCGGATTTCTCCAGCGCCTCCAGATTCTTGCGGTGGTGGCTCATGATCTTCTCGATGTCCACGCTTGGCATTTTCAGGTCCTGACCGAACCTGGTGAACACATCCGTGAAGGATTCGGTTTCCGGTTTCTTCGCCATGGCCTTTCTCCAATCATTTGCGAGGCTGTCCGCGGATGCCTTGGAGCTTAGAGCAAGGCTGGACGAGATGGAATGAATTCCCTCAGTTGGAAAAGCCCCCGCCTGCCATCCCTGTTTTCCAAAATCAGCGCGAATGCGACCCTTTCGCAGGGTTTCTATCTTTAATTCCAATGATTTATTTGAAATATCGCAGTGCACTAAAATTCTATGTTGCAACGCACAATAATCGCTCCTATATCAATGCTATTCCCCGGGTCGCTGACGAACGGGGGCAACCATGGCTCAAATGAGAATGGAGAAGCCAGATGACCAAGACCAACGAGAAGACCGCCGCCCCTGCCTTTTTTGCTTCGATGCAGCAGGCGTTTGAAAACATCCAGGGCAAGTTGGAAGTTCCAGCTGCCGCGCTCGATATCGTGAAGCGCACCGCCTCATCGGCCAAGGATGGCGCCGACACAGTCCATGCACGCGCGGCCGACGCCACGCACGCTGCCGAGAAGTTCGCGCTGTCGGTTGTAGGCAACTATGCCACGTTCACGCGTGGTTTGATGGATGCGACGCTTGCGAACGTCCAGCACGCCCTCTCGACCTTCGAGAAGGTTGCCGGTGCGCAGTCGATCAACGAAGCCGTCCAGATCCAGACTGATTTCGTCCGCGAGAATGCCCGCGCCAATTTCGAGCGCGTCCGCAGCGCGGCCGACACTGCCAAGTCCGTCGTTACCGAAGGCGCAAAGAACGCTCAGGCCGAGTTTTCCAAGTTCTACGGCCAGAAGGCCGCCTAAGCCTATTTGGAACCGGTACGACGGAGCGAGACGGCCTTACGCTGTCTCGCTCCGAATTTTTTTGCTAGTTCTGAGGCCCGCTTCGCGGGCCTTTTTTGCAGCCGACTTGCGAACGTAGGAACGTTCCGCGCCAATATATGACAAGCGACTTCAACTTATTTGCGCTGTTGTCTCGAATTGCCCTAAGGTGTAGGCCATATTCAATCGCGCCGTATCGCGAAGGGCCTCTCATGCGACTGACACGTCAGACCAACTACGCTGTCCGGATCATGATGTATTGCGCGGCGAACGAGGGGCAGCTGAGCCGCATACCCGAGATTGCCAGCGCCTATTCCGTCTCGGAACTGTTCCTGTTCAAAATACTGCAGCCGCTTGTCGAGAATGGACTGGTGCAGACGGTTCGCGGCCGCAACGGGGGCGTGAGGCTGGCAAAACCGGCGGCTGAACTAACCCTGTTCGACGTTGTCCGGGTTACCGAAGAGAGTTTCGCCATGGCCGAGTGCTTCGAGAACGACGCGTCCGAATGCCCGCTGGTGGATAGTTGTGCGCTGAATTCGGCGTTGCGCGAGGCCCTTGGTGCCTTCTTTGCCGTGCTCGAACGCTACTCTATCGAAGACCTCGTCAAGGCGCGCCCGAACGTGCGCACTCTGCTCGGCATCGATCTGCCGGAGCGTCCGGTGCTGGCTGGATAAGTCAGGCCGCCCTACGCGTCCGGGCCGCTGCAAGCTCCGGACCGGGCTGGACCAGAAATCTACGCTATTTCTTGGCTGGATAGATAGGGAATCCCGAGCCGTTGGGCACCGCCAGGATCCTCGGGTCAAGCCCGAGGATGATGAAGGTAGAGGCGTCTTTGCTTCTGCGCAATTCCGGACCGAAAACGGTTTCCACTTTTCCTGGAATTGCTCTTAGAGCGGCGGCCGCTTTTACGGATTCAGCGCTGCCGCTCTAACCTTTTGTTTGAGCATCGGATTTTTCCCGAAAGCGGTACTCACCCTCGGGTCTGACGCTCTAAAGCGCGTCGCGGCAAAACGGATTCATGTGACGCGCTTTAAGCTATTGTTTTTGTGCATGTCGTTTTCCCAAAACCGCCGCACACTTTTGGGCGACATGCACTAGCCTCAGAATTTGTACCGCAGGCCGACCGAAATGATGTCAGCGCTGCCCTCGGCCGTGCCAGCGTATTCGATGCCCGTCGGCGAGGTTTCGTCAACCGGTGCATCGTCCACGAAGAGATGCGAATAGCCGGCGTCGATCGAAAGCCGCTCGTTCCAGTTATAGCTCGCGCCGACGCTGGTCCAGACGCGGTCCGCGTCTGGCAGCCGCATGGAGCGGTGCTCGTCCGTGGTCGGTGAAATCTCATAGCCGAGACCGGCCCGAAGCGTCCAATTGGGATTGAACTTGTACTCGCCGCCGAGCGAGAAGAACCATCCATCGTCGAAACCGAGGGTCAGGCTGGTACCGGCTGGCGAACCGGTGAATGCCACAGTCTGAATGCGGCTCCAGTTTGCCCATTCCACGCCGCCCATCACCGTGAACGCGTCGTTGATGCGCTGACGAACGCCGACGGAGACGGTGTCAGGCAGCGTTACGTCGGCGGAGATCGGATAGGAGCCCGCTGGAATCGTGCCGAACAGCGTCGGGACCGAAACATCGAAGGTCTGGCTGCCGCTCAGCGAATGCTCGACGGCCGAACGGTAGCCAATGCCGATGGTGGTCCCGTCGAAAGGTGTAAGCGTCACGCCGGCCACAAGACCGATATCGGTGGAGTCGCCTTCGAGCCGCTGCCGTGGCGGTGAGGCCGTTAGTTCGAGCGCCGTTTCGACGTTAACGTCGAAATACTCGACCTGCATGCCGATGGCAGCGCTGACCATGTCATTGAACTTGATACCGAGCACTGGAGTCACATTGACTGACTGCGCCTCCGCGTCCAGATGGCTCAACATCCCGACCCAAGGCGCCTCTGACGTCGTTGAGAAGCCATAAGGCGCGTTGACGCTTACGCCGAAATAGAGCTCGTCGGTGATTGGTGTCGCGAAATAGCCCGAGGGCACGACGCCGGTCTCGCCGACGTCACCGCCATTGCCAGTGATGCCAAATCCCGTGAGCGCCGAGCGGGTCGGGTCCACATTGAGCTCCGAGTTCGGGAAAACACCCGTCACGTTGCCCTCGACGGTCATGCCGGTCGCCGTTGTCACAGCCGCCGGGTTCCAGAACATCGAGCTGATCGAAGCGCCCGGCGCTGCCATGCCGGCAAAGCTTGAGCCTTGCCCATAGGCAGATTGCTCGCGGACCCCGAAACCACCGGCCTGCGCTGTAGCAATTCCCGCCACTGTCGCCATCATGGTTGAAGCAAATGATAATAAACGCATGCGTCTTCTTTCCTGTCCCCGTGTTCCTGACCACTTTTGATCCGGCTTGCGGACGAGCTTACGTGGCTCACAGGCACCTTGCGACAACGGCAGCTTCCAAACAATTGCCTATCCACTACTTTTAGTACGTATCGTCTTCTAGAAGAGGCTAATACAATTGCGATATCAATCACTTGACAAAATACGGACGGGAAACACAACCGGCCCGGAGTGCGTGCATTTGCGCGGTCGTTGCAAACAAGTCACACTGATCAGGGTAAGCCCACTGCACAACGTCGCTCAAAAGTCCGGCAATTCGTTCAGGAGCCAATCCGTGCACAGCCCAAAAATGGCGACTGCGATGCCAAGCTGGTCCGCAGCCGCCACATGCGTCGTCGGCCGCCGGCTGTGTAAGCGACTTAACGGACAGAACCCGTGATCGATGCGATACTTGTCCACAATCGAGCCCTGCATATGGAGAGAGATCATGGGCCAGGATTTGAGCTGACGGGAGCCGATAGCATCGGTAGCAGCTGACGCAGGATTTTCGGGCAGCAGCAACTCCAAGCCATCCTCTCTCGTATCATCTTCAACACTACCCTCGACCACCGTGCCTGAAGTGACGTGTCGCTTCAGATGGGAAACCTTTGACCGGCAACGACATGAAGACCGCCTCGACCTTCCTCCAACTGCTAGCGCTCAGCGCCTGCCTTGCGGCGCAGGCGAGCGAGTTTCGGATGCCGGGCATTCGACGTGCAATCCAGACCATGGACGTTGCAGCCTCCGCGGCTCCGGCAGACCTTCATGCCATCCGCCTTCGGGCTGCAGGCTAGACAAACAGATCGACCTTTTCGAACCTGGTCACGTCAATGATACCGACGTCGGAAATCCTCAATTCCGGTATGACGACCAGCGCCAGCAGCGAATGCTGCATATAGGCGTTGTTCAGGCCGCAGCCCATGTTGCGCATCGCCTCCACAAGCTGCTCTGCTTTCGCGGCGACCGTTTCCGCCCGCTCGTCGGACATCAGCCCGGCAATCGGCATTTCGATGAGCGCCAGCTCCTTTCCCTGGGAAAACAGCACGACCCCGCCTCCAATTTCGCCCAGACGGTTGGCCGCGAGCGCCATGTCGTGCTTGTTGGTGCCGACAACGATCATGTGATGGGAGTCATGGGCCACAGTGGAGGCTAGTCGCGCAATCCTGCGTGTAGCCGAAGCCTGAAACAAAGCCATTGGTCACCCTGCCGGTACCGCGATGGCGCTCGACCAACGCGATCTGGCACACATCTGTGCTGCGGTCCATGCCGACAAGGCCGTCGTCGACGGCAAGATCAACTTCCAGCGCTCGCGTCGGCGCCTGGTTCTCGATCACGCCGATGACACGAACGCGCACTTCGTTTGCACCTTTCGGGGCGGCAACGTCGAAATCCGCCGCGGCCAGCTTCCTGCCCAGTTTCACCGTGTTCCGGGCGCGCGCTGGATAGTCATAGGCCGGAATATCGACCTCCAGCCTGCCACCTTTGGCAAGCCTCGCGCCGCGCCCGTAAACCTCGTCGATCTGAAGCGTCGGGAGGTCGGAGACGATGAGAAAGTCGGCAAGGCGGCCCGGAGCGATCGACCCGATCTCGCGCTCAAGCCGGAAATGCTGGGCAGTATTGAGCGTCGCCATCTGGATCGCGGTGACCGGCCTCAATCCCTGAGCGATGGCATGGCGTACGACCCGGTCCATGTGTCCTTCATTGACCAGCGTGCCGGAATGACTGTCGTCGGTGCAGAGAATGAAGTTGCGAGGGTCAACGCCTTGCTCAGTCACAGCCTTGATCTGAGCCGCTACATCATACCAGGCCGAGCCCAGCCGCAGCATCGCCTTCATCCCCTGACGCACGCGGGCGATTGCATCCTCGGCCCGCGTGCCCTCATGGTCATCCTCCGCCCCGCCGGCCGCATAACCGTGAAAGCCGAGGCCGAGGTCACGCGAAGCATAGTGCCCGCCGACCGTCCGGCCCGCCCTCACCGTGGCAGCAATTGCACCGGACATCACCGGATCATTTGCCGCGACGCCGGGAAAGTTCATCACCTCGCCGAGGCCGATGATGTTCTCCCAGGTCATTGCTTCCTCGACGTCGCGCACCGTCAGTGCCGCCCCGGCATTTTCGAGCCCCGGCGCCGAGGGTACGCAGGACGGCATCTGGACGTGCACGTTGATCGGCATCGCGAGCGCCTCGTCGTGCATCAGGCGCACGCCGTCGAGGCCAAGAACGTTGGCGATCTCGTGCGGGTCGATAAACATCGAGGTCGTGCCGTGCGGGATGACCGCACGACAGAATTCGGTCACGGTCACCATGCCGCTTTCGACGTGCATATGCGCGTCGCAAAGGCCCGGAACGATGTAGCGGCCGGCGGCGTCGACGATCCTTGTGCCCGCGCCGATAGCGTGTGCGGCATCCGGGCCGCAATAGGCGAAGCGTCCGGCGACAACCGCAATGTCGGTGGCCGCGATCACCTCGCCCGAATGCACATTCACCCAGCGTCCATTGCGCACGACAAGGTCGGCGGGGGCGCGCCCCGTAGCGACGTCGACAAGCAGAGTGGCCACCTCCGTCCAGGGCGCGGGCTTATGGGATCGGGCGGCCGGTTTGCTGCTCATCGCGAGGCTCCTCTTTCCAGCCGTATATGCCAAGCCGCGCAGGGTTTGACCAGTTGCCAGGCAGGGGAATCGCCGGCACGGGATAATGCGGCTTTACGGTGGATTGAGGTTCAGGTCAGGCCGAGGCGAAAATGGCGGTTTTGAGAACCGGCACAAGAGCGTACGTTTGGTACGTGAGTGCCGGAAGCGCAGAAGGCCGGCATTTGCAGGCCGGCATCACCTGAATACCAACAAACCCTACATCATAGTTCGGTCCGGCCAAGATATTCGGGAACCCGATTCTGATCGGCGCACACGACCTTTGCGATTTTGTGCAACGGATGCGTGCCCGCCCACCTTGCCGCAACAGGCTGTGACATTGCGATGCAGCTGGACAACGGCATCATGTCCGAAACCACAACGTAGCCGCAATCGACGCCGCCCAGATGGCACGCGTAGATCATTATCACGTTCAGCATTTTACCCCCCTTGCGGCAAACCCCTATTGCCAACGCCGAGCTTGCCACAAAGCGATGCATTGCACAAACACCTCACCTTTTGCACAGGCAGCCGAGTCGCTTCCGAACCCCCCCGCCTGCGCCGTTACCAGGCGCTCGGAACACGGCGGACCCCGCGATATTTCCGCGGCCAACTTGCATAAGGAAGAGGTTGGTGATTGAATTTCAGGCAGCGGAAGCGGTTCTTCCGCGACTATCTAGCCAACCGGCCCGACCAGACGGGCGCTGCCAACAAGGATAGTCGTCCATCGAGCGTCCGCTCGGTTGCGGCATCTTTGGACACCATCAATCGTGTCTTGGGAGGAAATTGGCATGGCAAAGATCACGAAAGTCATGGTCGGTGAATCGCTCGTTGGAGAAGGCAACGAGGTGGCGCATGTCGATCTGATCATGGGTCCGCGGGGAAGCCCGGTCGAGTCGGCGTTCTGCCACGCGCTCACCAACAACAAGGACGGCTTCACCACCTTGCTGGCGGTGATTGCGCCGAACCTGCCCTGCAAGCCCAACACCGTGCTTTTCAACAAGGTCACCATCAAGGGGGCGAAGCAGGCGGTGCAGATGTTCGGCCCGGCGCAGTTTGCCGTGGCAAAGGCCGTTCAGGACAGCGTCGCCGACGGCACCATACCTGCCAACGAAGCGGACGACGTGTTCATCTGCGTCGGCGTTTTCATCCACTGGGAGGCCAACGACGACGCCAAGATCCAGCAGTACAACTACCAGGCCGTGCGGGAAGCCATCCAGCGCGCCGTCGACGGCACGCCGACCGCCGCCGAAGCCACCAAGCAGCGGGATTCGGTAAAGCATCCGTTCGGCGCTTAGACAAGTGAGATGCGGTGCCCCTTGCGAGACAGGGCAATCGCATGTGGGTTTTACCCGGACCCGTGCCCCCCTCACCCGGCTCGGGCTTCGCCCTCGCCACCCTCTCCCCGAGGGGAGAGGAGATCGCCGGCCGCGCCGCCGCGCCTCTTCTCCCCAGCGGGGAGAAGCTGGCCGAGCAGAACGAGGCCGGATGAGGGGGCAGTTACCCACATGCGATTGCCCTGTCTTTGAGGGGGCAACAAAATGGTCATGGGCTTCTGACGGCGTTCCGAAAGACCTGCGACCATTTGGAGCCTCCCGCTTTGTAGGGCTGCGGCCTTACCCGACAAGCGGCGCGGGGCGCGGGATGTCGTCGCCGCTCCAAGCCATGGTTTGCTATCGGAACAATTTAGCTTAGAATCACAAAGGCACCGAACTTACGATCCTTCCGACCCGCGCCGGGATGGCTTTGCCATGAGACGACGTCGCTGGAACAGTTTGGCGCTAAACATTGTTGCACTCATCGGCTTTCTCGCGGGCCTCAACGTGGCTCTCTCGTTTGCGCAGGAGGTGACGGGAGCGACTGAGCCGAAGCAGCAAGTCAGGATCGGCTATCTTCGCGCGTACGCGCCGCAACTGGCGCTGTCGGTGCTCGACGTTCCACCTCGCGATGAGGGGGTCGCCGGAGGGAATGTCGCGATCGGCGATAACAACACGACAGGAAAGTTCCTTGGTCAGCAATTCACGCTCGATGTGATCGAAGTCAAGCCCGACGCGGATGTTGTCCCGGTCCTCAAGGAGATGGTCGCCAAAGGCGATCGCTATGTGCTCACCGATATCTCAGCCGCGCAGCTTCTTTCGATAGCCGACATAGCGCGCGACAACGGTGTATTGATCTTCAACGTCGGCGCGACCGACGACGTGCTGCGCGAGGAAGAATGCCGTGTGAACGTATTTCACACGGCGCCGACGCGCACGATGCTGGCCGACGGGTTAGCGCAGTATCTGATCTGGAAACAATGGCGCCGCTGGGTGTTGCTTTACGGCTCCCATGAACGAGACCGGCTTTTTGCCGATGCGCTTCGCCGCGCAGCGACGCGCTTCGGCGGCGAAATAGTAGCCGAAAAGGAATTCAAGGACACCGGCACCGCGCGGCGCACAGATTCCGGCATCGTTCAGATTCAGCGGCAGATGCCGGTGTTCACGCAGGACCTGCCCGACCATGACGTGGTTTTGGTTGCGGATGAGACCGAGGTGTTCGGCACCTATGTGCCCTTCCGGACCTGGATTCCGCGTCCCGTCGCGGGCACCGCCGGCCTGATCCCTTCGGCTTGGCACCCCGCTAGCGAGCAATGGGGCGGCACGCAGATCCAGAACCGGTTCGCCAAGGCGAACGGTCGGCGAATGTTGTCCAAGGACATGGCCGCCTGGACGGCAGTACGCATCCTCGGCGAAGCCGCAACGCGAACGCAGAGCATCGATCCGAAAAAACTCGGCGACTTCATCCGCTCGGACGATTTCTCGATTGCCGCCTTCAAAGGCCAGAAACTGACGTTCCGGCCATGGAATTGGCAACTTCGGCAGCCGATTTTCCTCGGTGACGGGCGCTCAGTCGTGACAACGTCGCCACAGGAGGGGTTTTTGCACCAGGTGTCTGAAATGGACACGCTGGGCGTCGACCAACCGGAGACGAAATGCGTTTTCAAGTAACGGGATAGAGGAGGAGCTTGATGGAAAAAAGACTACCTACTCTGGCCGGCACAATAGCTGCCGTCATCGCCGCCACCCCTGCTTCGGCCTATATGGTCTACGTGTCCAATGAAAAGGATAACACAATGACCGTGCTGGATTCCGCCACCATGGAAGTCGTAAAGACGGTCAATGTTGGCCAACGACCCCGCGGCATAACGATCTCGCACGACGGCAAGTTCATTTATTTGTGCGCCAGCGACGACGACACGATCGAGGTGATAGACACGGCAAGCCTTGAGATTGTCGGCACCCTTCCGTCCGGCGCCGATCCCGAGCTTTTCGTGCTGTCGCCCGATGGTAAGACGCTCTACGTCGCCAACGAAGATGACAATCTCGTCACGGTTATCGATATCGAAGGAAAGAACGTCGTCGCCGAAATTCCGGTGGGCGTTGAGCCGGAAGGCATGGGGATCAGTCCTGACGGAAAGACCATGGTCAACACGTCGGAGACGACGAACATGGCACATTTCATCGATACTTCGACCCATGAGATCACCCACAATGTCTTGGTTGATTCACGTCCGCGTTTTGTGGAGTTCATGCCCGACGGCACCGAGGTTTGGATCAGCGCCGAGATTGGCGGCACGGTCTCGGTGATCGACAACGCCACGCGCGAGGTGAAGAAAAAAATCGTGTTCGAGATCCCCGGTCTGCGCGCCGAAGCGATCCAGCCAGTAGGGATCCGCATCACCGCTGACGGAAAGAAAGCCTACGTGGCGCTTGGCCCGGCGAACCGTGTCGCGGTGATTGATACCGAGACCTATGAAGTGGAAAAATACGTATTGGTCGGTCAGCGCGTGTGGCAGCTGGCCTTCACGCCCGACCAGATGACGATCATCAGCACCAACGGAGTCTCCAACGACATCACGTTCATCGATGTGGCGACCGACGAGCCGGTCCAGTCGGTGACGGTAGGCGCCCAGCCATGGGGTGTTGTCGTCTCACCCAATTGATTCAGTTTTGCAGGCAACAAGTCAAATGATTTGAAATCATGAGGAAATTTCTTGCACGCCATTGGCTCGGCCGGTGCCAACAGGAAAATGAAACGGGGCAAGGATAAGGAAGCGCTGACTTGCAGCATGTCAGGACAAACGGTGGCGGAAGTGGCGTGCCGGCGCTCGAGGTTGCCGCTGTCAGCCACTCCTACGGACCGAAGCGCGCCCTGAACAACGTTTCGTTCGCGATCGCCCCGGCAAGCTTTGCCGTAATGCTTGGCCTCAACGGAGCGGGCAAGACAACACTGTTTTCGCTCATTAGCCGCCTTTACGATGTGCGCCAGGGCTCGATCCATATTTTCGGACATGACCTCAGCCGACGGCCTACCGAGGCGCTTCGGCGCCTTGGGATCGTGTTCCAGGCGCGCACGCTCGATCTCGATCTGAGTGTCTACCAAAACCTCTTCTACCACGCTTCGCTGCATGGAATGGGCTCGTCCGAGGCGCGCCGCCGTATCGATGCAGTTCTCGATACGGTCGAGATGAGCGGGCGGCTTCATGACAAGGCGCGTAACCTGTCGGGCGGCCAGATGCGGCGTATCGAGATCGCCCGCGCACTAATTCACCGGCCTCCCCTTCTCCTGCTGGACGAGGCAACCGTGGGGCTCGACATCCAGTCGCGCGCCAGCATCCTGGCTGGCATACGCAAGCTTGTGGCCGCCGAAGGGATCAGCGTGTTCTGGGCGACGCACTTGATCGATGAAGTGGACGACGGCGACGATGTCGTTGTGCTTTCTGAAGGCGATCTGGTGGCCCAGGGCACGGTTTCCGATGTGGTGCGGGCTCATGGGGCGAGTTCGATCGGCGAGGCGTTCTCGCGGCTGTGCCGCAAGGTCCCGACCGTCAAGCCGGAGGATCCGTCGTGAGCACTCCGCTATCCGGGCGAACAACACAGTCGAGCGCCGAATCCTTGCGGGCTGCCCCCTTCCGCCTTTCCAACTATCTGATTTGCCTTAGGGGCATTCTGGTCCGGGAAGGATTGCGTTTCCTCCATCAGCGTGAACGCTTTGTCTCCTCGCTTGTCAGGCCCCTGCTCTGGCTCTTCATCTTCGCCGCCGGTTTCCGCCAGGTGCTCGGCGTGTCAATCATCCCGCCGTACAAAACCTATGTCTTGTACGAGGTGTACATCACGCCTGGGCTTTGCGGCATGATCCTGCTCTTCGGCGGCATGCAGTCTTCGCTGTCGATGGTTTACGACCGCGAGATGGGTAACATGCGAACCCTCTTGGTGAGCCCCTTTCCGCGCTGGTTCCTATTGATTTCGAAGCTGCTCGCCGGCGTCGCCGTGTCAATCGCCCAGGTCTATGTGTTTCTTGCGATTGCATGGTTCTGGGGCGTGAAAGCACCACCGATCGGCTATCTGATGGTGCTGCCGGCGCTGTTCCTTGCTGGTTTGATGCTATGCGCGCTGGGGTTGCTGCTCTCATCGATGATAAAGCAGCTGGAAAATTTTGCGGGCATCATGAACTTCGTGATCTTCCCGATGTATTTCGCCTCGCCGGCGCTCTACCCGCTATGGCGAATTCAGGAGTCGAGCCCGCTGCTTTACAAGATCTGCCTGGCCAACCCCTTCACCTACGCTGTCGAACTGATCCGCTTCGCCTTCTACGGACAGGTGGAGGCGACCTCGCTCGCGGTCGTCGCCGGGGTCGCGTCGCTCTTTCTCGGCGCTGCCATCATCGCCTACGACCCATCGCGCGGCTTGATGAACCGAAAGCAGGACACCGGAGGTAACGGCTGATGCGCCGCAGCCGAATTTTCTGCAGCTTTGCCGCCCTGTTCTTGACTGTCGGTGAGCCGGCGCTTGGCGCGTCGAACCAGGATCCAAGCTGGCCCTGCATCCAGCGGAAGGTGCCCGAACTGTCTCTTGCCCAGATCTGGACCGGGCCGGACCTGGTGGGGTCATCCAAAGACGGGTCAAAGGATCCGGAAGTATCCGCACTTGTTGTCGAACTTGCCGCCCGCAAGACTCCGATCTCTGAGGCACAGAAAAAGATTCGCGAGTTTGCTGCCTCTCTCCCCGCGGGGGAGTCGACTGAGCAACTCACAGGTCTCTTTCTAGGCCTTTTCGACCACATGAATGCGGAGCGGTCTCAGGTAATCGCCGGCATAGGCCGCTATGCGCAAAGGCAATCGGAGCTGGCGGAGCGTATTCGCAACGAAGCGTCTTACGTCGACAAGCTGCGCGCCAATGCGGATGCCGATGCCGGTGAAATCGCGCAAAGGACGGACCGGCTGACATTGGAAACGCGGATTTTCGATGAACGTGTGCAATCGCTGACTTATGTCTGCGAAGTACCGACATTGATCGAACAGAGGCTTTTCGCGCTCGCACGGACCATCGTTGGTGCGCTCGCGAAAGAGTAACACTCAAAAGCAACGAACGTCGGCTTCGGCTTGCGCTCGCCTAAACTCTGTGACGGCGGCCTTTGCAGCTGCGCTTTCCCGGAATAGCCCGCTGGCTTCGCCGGTCGTTTGCGCCATCCGTCTGAATGTTTCGGCCGCGACGTAGCGATCATAGGGCACAACAGACGCGATCACGTCGATCGAGCAGGAGCAGCGCTCGAGCATGTCGCGTGTTTCCCCGTTTGAACGCAAGCAGGCAAGCACGTAGTCCGCGAGGGCGGAAGTCGGATAGTTCTCGTTGGCTGGAGCCGGACTGGCGCCCGCCGATAGGATGAGAAGCGAGCATACAATCGAAATTTTCACCGGCAGCCCCAGTTGGCGGCAAACTATTCGCAAAGTCGACCAGCCATCATATAGGACGAAAGGATTAGAACGGAAGTGCTCCTTCCGCCGCAATGATCGGGCGCTTCCGTGACCCGCCGGACCAACTGCAAGCTCGATTGAGGGGAGTATTCCCTGCATCCATCGCATTGAACGAAATTACAAGCCTGATTTGTCGAAATAGCATCATGATGTTTAGTATTGAAAACAATATTCTCACTTAATAGCTAGAAGCATCGAGTAATATACAAATTGCACTATTTCGTTTAAGTGTGCTTGCGCGATCCCAGTGACAACTCTTTACGCAATGTTTCACGATATTTTACGCAATGTTTCACGATATTGCACTGCAATATAAGAAATAGTGCGACGCACAAACGAGAAAGTTGTTTTTGCTTGCACGTCGGCTTCTAATGACATACGTTTTCACGTTTCCGGCTTCTAAGGGCTTCACCGTATTAGGGAGCGGCGACAGCCTTCGTAGGCCAAGTGAGGTGGGCAGTCACGGTGCCCTCTGCTCATCTGGCTAAGGTCGTGACACGCTGTCGGAAGCACTTCCCAACACATGAATGGCTGGGCAGCCCTTATGGGGCGCGATTTCGATTCATGATCGTGATTCACGGGAGGAAGTCGAATGCGTGTACTCACCAAAGCTACTTATATTCTATCGTCGACTGCATTCCTGACGTGCGCCGCGGCATTCGGGGTGTCGGCTAACGATGAACTGCAGAAGCTTGCCTCGGACCCCAAGAACTGGGCCATGCCGACGGGCGACTATGCCAACACCCGCTACTCGACGCTGGATAAGATCAACAAGGACAATGCGAAGAATCTGCAGGTAAAGTGGACATTCTCAACCGGCGTCCTGCGTGGTCATGAGGGCGGTCCACTTGTCATCGGCGACGTGATGTATATCCACACGCCGTTCCCGAACATCGTTTACGCTCTCGATCTCAACAATGACGGCAAGATCCTCTGGAAGTACGAACCCAAGCAGGATGCGACCGTCATCTCGATCATGTGCTGTGACACTGTCTACCGCGGCGTGGCCTATGGCGACGGAAAGATCATCCTCTCCCAGGCGGATACCACGGTCACGGCGCTTGATGCCAAAACGGGCACGGTTGCCTGGCAGGTCAAGAATGGCCGGGCGATCGACGGCAGTTTCGCCGAATCCTCGACTTCGGCGCCCATGGTCGTCAAGGACAAGGTGTTCATCGGCATCTCTGGTGCCGAGTATGGTGTCCGCGGTCACATTACGGCCTACAACCTGAAGGACGGCTCGCTTGCCTGGCGTGCCTATTCGACGGGCCCCGATGCCGAAACATTGATCGACCCTGAGAAAACGACCCATCTCGGCAAACCCGTTGGCAAGGATTCCGGGATGAACACCTGGGAAGGCGAACAGTGGAAGACAGGCGGCGGCACGACGTGGGGCTGGTACGCCTATGATCCGAAGCTCAATCTGATCTACTACGGGACCGGCAACCCCTCCACCTGGAATCCGGTGCAGCGCCCGGGCGACAACCGCTGGTCAATGACCATATTTGCACGCGATGCCGATACGGGAATGGCGAAGTGGGCGTATCAGATGACCCCGCACGACGAATGGGACTTTGACGGCGTCAACGAGATGATCCTCGTCGACGGCATGGATGTGAACGGCGCGAAGCACGACGTGCTGGTGCATTTTGACCGCAACGGCTTTGCCTACACCATGGATCGCGCAACTGGCGAACTTCTTGTCGCCAAGAAATACGATCCGAAAGTGAACTGGGCCACCGAGGTCGTCATGGACCCCAACAGCGACCAGTACGGCCGGCCGCAGGTTGTGGCCAAATTCTCGACCCAGCAGAACGGCGAGGACGTCAACACGACGGGCGTCTGCCCTGCGGCTCTCGGAACGAAGGATCAGCAGCCGGCAAGCTATTCGCCGAAGACCGGCCTGTTCTACGTGCCAACCAACCATGTGTGCATGGACTATGAGCCGTATCGGGTAAGCTACACCGCGGGTCAGGCCTATGTGGGCGCCACACTGACCATGTATCCAGCCGCGGAAAGCCATGGCGGCATGGGCAACTTCATTGCCTGGGATGCAGCCAAGGGTGAGATCGTTTGGTCCAAACCGGAGCAGTTCTCGGTGTGGTCCGGCGCTCTTTCAACTGCGGGCGACGTGGTGTTCTACGGCACGCTTGAAGGTTACATCAAGGCGGTCGATAACGAAGGCAACGAACTATACAAGTTCAAGACACCGTCGGGAATCATCGGCAATATCAATACCTTCGAACATGGCGGAAAACAGTACCTTGCTGTTCTGTCGGGTGTCGGAGGCTGGGCCGGCCTCGGACTGGCGGGCGGCCTTCTTCAGCCAGAGAACGCAGCCAATTGGCATACCGCTGTCGACCAGGGCCGCAAGCAAGGCGACGAGGCCCAGTCAATCAGCACAGCTGGCCTCGGTGCTGTCGGCGGGTACGCCGGCCTCGCCGACTATACGACGCTGGGCGGACAGCTCACCGTCTTTGGTCTCCCGGATTGAGATTTTCGGGAACCCCAAACACGCCTTTAGTCTTGTAACCGACTGAAGGCGTGAGAAACGAGAGCCCGGAGCCCCGGGACACCCGACCGGGCTCTCGATTTCGCCGCGCAATCACACGCAACTGTCAACGCCGCATATAGCCAGCCAGGCAGTGTTCGTGGCGAAATCAAAAAGAGGTTCGGATGTCCCTTCGCAATGCAATTTTGGTCGGTGCAATGGGTCTTCCTCTGGTTCTTTCAAGCTTCGCTCTGGCGGCCGACGACAAGGAGAAAGCCGCGGCTGTGACCGACGAAGACGGCAAATACTTCGACGCCGATGGAAACCCGACGTTCAAAGTCGAGGAGGATGGCGCGGTGGACTGGTACACCTTCAGCGGCTTCCGGCGCTACCATGGCGATTGCCATGTCTGCCATGGTCCCGACGGCATGGGATCGTCATTCGGGCCCGCTCTGGCCCAGTCGTTGAAGAACATAGACTATGGCACGTTCCTGTCCATCGTCGCGGAAGGGCGCCGGAATATGACGGGAGGCCAGCAAAACGTCATGCCCGCCTTCGGCGACAACAAGAACGTCTATTGCTACATGGACGATCTCTACATCTATCTGCGGGCGCGCGCGGACGATGCAATTCCGCGCGGCAGGCCGCCAAAGAAGGCAGACAAGCCTCAGGCGGCGAAAGACCACGAAAACTCGTGCATGGGTGGATGATCTATGTCGACGGCCAAACGCTTCCAATTCGGAGCAGCGCTCTTCTTCCTGGCGATCGCCCCTTGCCCGGCGTTTGCACAAGGAGCGGGCCTCGGCGCGGCAGGAGAACTCGTTGATCCAGACACCCTGCGAGTTTGCGCCGACCCTTCGAGCATGCCGTCATCCGACCAGAGCCGCAAGGGTTTCGAAAACAGGCTGGCCGAACTCGTCGCCGAGAAAACTGGCCGCAAGTCGATCGACTATACCTGGTTTCCCCTGGTTACCGGCTTTGTCCGGAACACTTTACGCGCCAACCGATGCGACATCATCATGGGCTATGCTCAAGGCGACGAACTCGTGCAGAACACGAACGCCTATTATCGTTCAACCTACGTGCTGATCTACAAGCGCGATGCCGGGCTGAACGGAGTTGAAACGATAGAAGACCCCAGGCTGGCTGGAAAGCGGATCGGCGTCGTGCACAGCACTCCGCCAAGTTCCAACATGGCTGTTGCCGGTCTCATGAAAACGGCTAAGGTTTATCCGCTTATGATTGATACCCGCTCTGCGCCGTCAATGGGCGAAGTCATGGTCAAGGACGTGACGGACGGCACGATAGATGCTGCAGTCGTGTGGGGTCCGATGGCCGGTTACTACGCGAAACACTCCGGAACCGACCTCGCGATGGTCCCGCTGGTGAAGGAGAAAGTGGGATCCCGTATGGCGTACCGGATAACGATGGGCGTGCGCCCCTCGGATCAGGAGTGGAAACGGACATTGAACAAAATCATCAAGAACAACCAGACGGAAATCAACCGGATCCTGATCGAGTTCAACGTACCGCTGCTTGATGAGCATGACCAGCTGATCACGCAGTAGGAGCATCAGGCCCCGGACATGTTTGAATACAATGGGTTTTTTGGTTTTCAGGACGCATTCTTTCATTTGTCCATTTCAAGACTGATGGACGAGCCATTGCAAAAATGGTGCCCCGCAATGGCAGAAAGCAGAAGACCGGCCTCCGGGCCGGTGCAAGGAGGAGTGAATGAAAAGAAGCTGGACTAAGCCAACTATGTGCCAGATCGCGGCAGGCATGGAGATTTCGCGCTATTTGCCTGCCGAGATCACTCCTAAGAAGTAGGCCGCGGGAAGGCGCGTGTTGCTAGCGGAACACGCGCCGCCGCTGCCGGGCTAAACATGCAGAGCTCGGCGCGCCTGCTTACCATCGTAGATGCTGCAGCGCCTTGGCGTTGGACGGCCCTGCGGGGTGGTGGCTATGCGCATAAAGATCGTGGGCTCGGCAGCCGGCGGGGGATTCCCGCAATGGAACTGCAACTACACCTTGAGCCGGGCGGCACGCGCTGGCAAGCAAGGCGTTCGCGTTCGAACACAGTCCAGCCTCGCCATTTCAGCGTTGGATGAGGCATGGGTCATGTTTAACGCCTCCCCCGATATCCGCCAGCAGATAGCAGTAACGCCCGAACTGCAGCCCCGCGCGGACGCGTTGCCGCGGTCGACGCCGATCCGTGCTGTCGTGCTCACCAACGCCGACGTTGACCATGTTGCCGGCCTGTTGAGCCTGCGCGAACGCCAGCCCCTCGCCATCTACGCGTCGGCGCGCGTGCTCGCAGCACTCGCCTCCAATCCGATCTTCAATGTGCTCGACCCTGCCATCGTCCGCAGGCGCGCATTGCCGGAAGGCGAATTTGAAATATGTGACGCCGAGGGCCGTGGCACCGGCGTCTGTATCGAAGCATTCGCCGTGCCTGGAAAGGTTGCGCTCTATCTGGAGGACGCGATCCGCGCTGATGCCGACTACCGCTCCGAAGAGGGCGACACGATTGCAGTCCGCGTCACCGGCCGGCCCGGCGAAGGTTCGCTCTTCTATATTCCCGGCTGTGCCCGTGTCGACGCTGATCTGAAGCGGCGCCTTCACGAAGCGGCCTGCCTCCTATTCGACGGGACGGTTTACACCGACGACGAAATGATCAAGGCGGGTGTCGGACAGAAAACCGGCGCGCGCATGGGGCATATCGCCATGTCAGGAATTCATGGCTCGATCGCCGCGTTTGAGAAAGTGCCCATCGGCCGGCGAATTTTCGTCCACATCAACAACACAAATCCCGTCCTCGATGAGAATTCGCCGGAACACGCGGCCGTCAGGGCGGCAGGCTGGGAAGTCGCGCATGACGGCATGGAGATCGAATTGTGAGCGACTTCCACGACATCGCAAGAAATGGCCTTTCGGCCCAGCAACTGGAAGCAGCCTTGCGGCAGGTCGGCGCCGAGCGCTACCACAACCGCCATCCCCACCACCACCAGATGACTGCGGGAGCGCTCTCGAAGGACCAGTTGCGGGCCTGGGCGCTGAACCGCTACTGCTACCAGGCCGTCATACCCCGCAAGGATGCCATGATTCTGGCCCGCGCCGAGGACCCAGCGTTCCGAGCAGCCTGGCGCAAGCGCATCGAGGACCATGATGGCGAGGATGGCTGGGACGGCGGCATCGCTCGATGGCTGCATCTCGCGACGTCTCTCGGCCTGGACGCCGAGGTTGTGAAGAGCCAACGACTGGCCCTGCCGGCCACGCGTTTCGCTGTCGGCGCGTACCTCTCTTTCTGCACGAACAATTCGCTGCTGGAGGCTGTCTCGTCCTCGCTGACCGAGCTGTTTTCCCCGGAGATCATCAGCGAGCGTGTGCCCGCAATGCTGGCGAAGTACGACTATGTCACCGCGGATACGCTCGAATATTTCACGTCCCGGCCCCATCAGGCCTCTCGTGACTCCGACTTTGCGCTCGCTTATGTCCTCAAGCACGCCGACACGCCCGAACGGCAGCAGGCCGCGGTCGACGCTCTGGTGTTCAAGTGCGAAATCCTTTGGGCGATGCTCGATGCGCTGCATCACGCTTACGGCGAACCAAACCACATCCCGCCCGGAGCGTATCGACCGGAGGAGGTTCGATGATCCCGTCGCGCGAACGTGCCGTTGTGCGGCCTGGATCGATGCCGTCGCTCCCTAAACATGTGCGCATCCAGTTCGATCCGCTGCGGCAGGCCCATGCGGTGCTGGCACCCGAGAAGGTATTCTGGCCGAACGAAATCAGCCTCGAAATTCTACGGCGCTGTGACGGACGCTCGCCCGTAAGCGCGATCATAGAGGACCTTGCTGCGGAATACGAAGCTCCGGAGGAAGAGGTTGCTGCCGACGTCACCGCTTTCCTGCAGGAGTGGGCCGACAAATTGCTGGTGAGGCTGTGAACGAGCCTCTGCTCCCCCCGATCGCCATGCTTGCGGAACTGACCCACCGTTGCCCGCTGCAATGCCCGTATTGCTCCAATCCGACCGAGCTTCTGAAGGCCAACCGGGAACTGAGCACAGATACATGGATCGAGCTCTTCGGGCAGGCGGCCGACCTCGGCGTGCTGCAAGTGCATCTGTCCGGCGGGGAGCCAACGCTTCGGCGAGACCTGGATCAGCTGATCGGGGCACTGGCCGGGCGCGGTGTGTACACCAATCTCATCACCGCCGGGGTAAACATCGCCGAAGAGCGTGTCGAGGCGCTCGCCGCGTCCGGGCTCGACCACGTCCAAGTGAGTTTCCAGGGTGCCCGCCCGGAGACCACTGAACGCATCGGCAACTATCGGGGGGCTCATGAGCAGAAGGTCGAAACCGCACTTCGCTTCCGTGCAGCAGGCTTGCCTCTTACCGTCAATGCGCCGATCCACCGGCACAACATCGATGAGGTTCCAGGGCTCATCGAACTGGCACTGACGCTCGGCGCAGAGCGGCTTGAAATCGCCAATGTGCAGTACGCCGGCTGGGCTCTCGTTAATCGCGACGCGCTGATGCCTGATCGGACTTCGGTCGAGCGTCAGGCCGAAATTGTAGAGGCCGCGCGAGAGCGGCTGCGGGGCGTTATGAATATCGACTTTGTCACGCCCGACTATTTCGCCTTCTATCCGAAACCGTGCATGGGAGGCTGGGCGCGCGACGCTTTCATGGTAGCGCCAGACGGCACGGTGCTGCCTTGCCATGCCGCCCATACCATTCGTTCGTTGACCTTCGAGCGCTTCGGCGAACGGTCGCTTGCCGAAATCTGGGCAGACTCGCCCGCTTTCAACGCGTTTCGCGGAACGGACTGGATGCAGGAGCCCTGTCGAAGCTGCGAGCGGCGCGAGATCGACTGGGGCGGCTGCCGTTGCCAAGCCATGGCGATCACGGGCGATGCCGCCGCAACGGATCCCGCCTGTGTGAAATCGCCCGTCCATGCGCGCATGGGAATGCTGATCGAGGAAGCGCTCGCCACGGCGCGGGCCAGCAAAGCCGCTGGCACTCCGCCCGAAGATGTCTTCATCTATCGGCGCATCGCCGCTACAACCCAACCCGCGTGAATCGCTGCCGTGTCACCGGCTTAGAACATCGGACCCGAAAGTGGGCGCCGGTTTCGGGGAAAATCCGATGCTTAGAGCGCCTGCGCTGATTTCCGTGATTCCGTCCAAGCGTCTGCCGCTCTCTACCCCTCTCCCCTTGTTGTGGGAGAAGGGAAGGCGGAAGCGCAGAAGACCGCGAATTGCAGGCCGGCATCACCTGAATACCAACACACTTTCGAGCGCGGCGACCACTCGGCAAACTCCGGAAGAAGTCATCGCGCGCTGGTACGTGCGGGCTCAACCCAACCGTGCTTCCCGGATCGAACTTTCGAGGAGGTCGAGAGCTTCGGTCATCACATTGTCCTGAATGGTGATGGGCGACAGGAAGCGGACCACATTGCCATAGACGCCGCAGGTAAGCAGGATAAGGCCCTTGTCGAGTGCCTTGAGCCGGACCGCATTGGCAAACTCGGCCGAAGGTTGGCCCTTCCTGGAGTCGTTGAACTCGACCGCGTTCATGAAGCCCGGCCCACGGATATCGGCAATCTCCGGTACATCGTCACGCAACGATTGGAGCCGCTGCTTGAGCCGCGCGCCGAGTGCGTTGGCACGGTCGCAGAGTTTCTCGTCCTCGATCACATCAAGGACGGCGTGGGCGGCGGCAACGCCCACTGGGCTGCCGCCATAGGTGCCGCCAAGCCCGCCCGCTGCTGGCGCATCCATCAGCTCGGCTCGGCCGGTGACCGCCGCCAGCGGAAAGCCGCCCGCCAAACTCTTGGCCATCGTGGTGATGTCGGCCGCGACGTCGTGGTGCTCCATTGCAAACATCTTGCCGGTCCGGGCAAAGCCAGTCTGAACCTCATCCGCTATCAGCAGAATGCCGTGCTTGTTGCAGATGCCGCGCAGCGCCGTCGTGAATTCGCGCGGCGCTTCGTAGAAGCCGCCCTCCCCCTGTATCGGCTCCAGAATGATGGCCGCCACACGGGCCGGATCGACATCGGCCTTGAACAGGCGGTCGAGCGCTGCCAGCGAGTTGTCCACGGACACACCGTGCAGCGCAACGGGGAACGGGGCGTGGAATACGTCCGCCGGCATGGCTCCGAAGCCGACCTTGTAGGGCACGACCTTTCCGGTCAGCGCCATGCCCATGAAGGTGCGCCCGTGAAACCCGCCCGAAAAGGCAATGACGGCGTTGCGCCCGGTGGCGTGGCGGGCGATCTTGACCGCATTTTCCACCGCCTCGGCGCCAGTGGTAACGAAGATCGTCTTCTTGTCGAACTTGCCGGGCAGCAAGCCGTTCAGCCGCTCGGCCAGCCGCACATAGCTCTCATAGGGCACGACCTGGTGGCAGGTGTGGGTAAAGCGGTCGAGCTGCGCCTTGACCGCCTCAATCACCCTGGGGTGGCGATGGCCGGTGTTGACCACCGCGATCCCGGACGAGAAGTCGATATAGCGCCGCCCTTCGACATCCCAGATTTCGGAATTCTCGGCCTTGTCGGCATAGATCTGCGTAGTCATTCCGACGCCGCGTGAAATCGCGCGGTTCTTGCGTTCGGAAATAGCCATATTGCTCATATCGATCCCCTGGGTGACAAGAAGCCCGCGAATAGTCCGGATTTTGCAAGGATACAAGTGCCGGCTTCCTGCGAAGAGACCATGCACCTGGATTCGCTCGACCGCTACGAAACCGCTGTGGGTCTCCTCGCGGCTTTCCCACCGTTGCGGCAAGCGTCGATTCGCGAAGCGCAGCGAGGGTCTCATTGGCGCAGCGGCAGTCTCGGCGTCGACTGAATTTAGAGTGTAGGCTAGTTTCACAGTTCACTAAATTTTAAGCGGTTGCGGAACACAACTGGAACAGATAGTGTCTGTTCTGGTTTTGTTTATCTCTGATTCCGGGGGCTGCGATGCTGACGCGCAAACAACATGAATTGCTGATGTTCATCCATGAGCGCCTGAAAGAGGCCGGAATTCCCCCTTCGTTCGATGAAATGAAAGAGGCGCTGGATCTGGCCTCGAAGTCGGGAATCCATCGTTTGATCACCGCGCTCGAGGAGCGCGGCTTCATTCGGCGGCTACCGAATCGCGCCAGGGCGCTGGAAGTGCTGAGGTTGCCGGACTCGATCGCGCCGGGGCTCGCGCCTTCCAGGAGGTTCTCCCCCAGTGTGATCGAGGGCAGCCTCGGCAAGAAAATCGCGGATCCGGCCCGCAAGCCGGCGAGCAACGATGACGACGTTGGGGCCGCCGTCTCCATCCCCGTGATGGGCCGGATAGCTGCCGGCGTGCCGATCGATGCCATTCAGCACAAAACGCATTCGATCATGGTCCCCCCGGAAATGATCACAGGGGGCGACCACTATGCACTGGAGGTCAAAGGAGATTCGATGATCGACGCCGGCATTTTCGACGGCGACACGGTGATCATCCGCAACGCCAGCACCGCCAATCCCGGCGAGATCGTGGTGGCGCTTGTCGATGACGAAGAGGCGACGCTGAAGCGCCTCCGCCGCAAGGGCGCTTCGATTGCGCTGGAGGCAGCCAATCCGGCCTACGAAACGCGCATTTTCGGTCCTGACCGGGTCAAGGTACAAGGCAGGCTGGTTGGATTGATCAGGCGCTATTGACACATAGACTAAGACTAGATGTGAGCTTTCAGAGGGCTGTCATTCGGTCCCTCCGATAAGTGCTGAAGTCTGGTACCTCCAGTCTCCTCGGTCCGGTCCGAATGGACAACCTTTGAAAGCTCACATCTAGACCAGTTTTTTTCTGAATGCTGCTGGCTCGGCGCCCTCCGGCCGGCTTCCGCCAAACGCCCTTCTTGCCATGCGGGACACGCTGCGTGACAAGTCCTCCATGTAGAGGAAGATCACCGGCGTTATGAACAGCGTAAGGATCTGCGACACAACAAGCCCGCCGACGACTGCCACGCCCAGGGGCTGACGCAGCTCCGAGCTGGCGCCCGCGCCCACTGCTATCGGAAGCGTGCCAAAGAGGGCTGCCAGCGTGGTCATCATGATCGGCCGAAACCGCACGAGGCAGGCGTCGCGTATCGCGTCGCGCGAGCTGTGTCCTGCCCGTTGGCGGACAAGCGCGAAGTCGATCATCATGATGGCGTTCTTCTTGACGATGCCGATCAGCATCAGGATGCCGATGACGGCAATGACGCTGAGGTCGAATCCGAATAGCTCCAGCGCGGCGAGTGCGCCTGCTGCGGCGGCCGGCAATCCGGTCAGGATCGTCAGTGGATGCACGAAACTCTCGTAAAGAATTCCAAGCACGATGTAGATGGCGAACACCGCCGCGCCGAGAAGCACGCCTTGATTGGCAAGCGCCTGGGCGTATACCTGCGCCGTTCCGGTGAAGGTGGTGGTGATCATCTCCGGCACGCCGAGGGACGCTTTCAGCGCATCGATCTCCTGCACCGCCGTTCCAAGTGACACGCTCGGGGGCAAGTTGAATGAGATGGTTACGGCCGGAAGCTGACTTAGCTGGTTGATCGCCAGCAGGCCTACCTTGCGCTCGACCTCAGCGAAAGCGGAGAGCGGGATCAGCCTGTTGGTCGTGGTCGAGCGTATCTGCATCTGGTCGAGCTTGTCAGCCGTCCACGGAATCGCCGGATCAAGCTCGAGTATGACCTCATAACTGTCGCCCGTTGAGAAGATGGTCGAAGCCTGGTTCGTGCCGAAGGCATAGTAAAGCGTATTGCGGAGTTGACTGGTTGTTATACCGAGCAGGTTCGCCTTGTCCTTGTCGATCACGAGGTTTGCCTGGAGGGCGTTGTTCTGAAGATTGGTCGACACGTCGGCGAAGGCCTGTCGATCCTGTTGCATAGACTGCACGAATTTCTGCGACCAAGTATAGAGACTGTTCTCGTCGAGACCCTGTAAGACGAACTGGTACTGGCCCTTGGACGACATGCCGCCGATCCGCAAATTCTGGATGGGGACCGGATGGCTGTCGATACCCGGAACCTTTGCCAATGCCTTGCGGAGATCCGCAAGGACGGCGTCCAACCCAGGACGCCGGGACTTCGGCTTAAGTTCGACGAAAATGCTTCCCTGGTTGAGGCTGGTAGAGCCGAAACCGCCGCCGATCGTGGAAGCCATGTGCGCGACCTACGGCGCTATCTCTTCTCGACCATCAACAAGGAATTCCTGCCGCCCGAAGATATAGGGCAACTTTCGATTTCGACCGAAGCGCGGCAGGACGTTTCCTTCGAGGCAATGGTGGCACTTCAGAAAAAGGTGGCCGATGTTATAGCCAGCCGTCCTTATGGCGATGACGGTCAGCAGGAAGACGGCCAGCATCACCGGTCGCGCGCTAAGGCAGAGATCGAGAAGCCTGCGATATCCATCGAGAACGGCGTCGAACGCCTGCTCGCCAATCGGCCTGTTCCCCTCCCCGCGCTTGGATCGGCGCGCCGGCAGCCGACTGCACAGCATCGGCGTCAGCGTCAGCGATATCAATGCCGAAGCGATGATCGCGACCATCACAACGATTGCGAATTCGTGGAAGATGCGGCCAACCACTCCTCCCATCAGCATAACGGGTATGAAGACAGCAACGAGCGAGACGGTGATCGATACAATCGTGAAGCCTATCTCCCCGCTACCCTTGAGCGCTGCTTCCATTGGGGCCATGCCCTCATCAATATGCCGGCTTATGTTTTCGACCATCACGACAGCGTCGTCGACCACAAGCCCTACTGAAAGCGTGAGACCGAGCAGCGATATGTTGTCGATCGAAAAGCCCAGAACGTACATGGCGCCAAAGGTTGAGATCAGCGAAAGGGGCACTGCGATCGCCGGGATGAACGTGACGGCCAGTCTGCGCAGGAACAGGAATATGACCAGCACAACCAGACCGACAATGAGGAGGAGCGTGAACTCGACGTCGGAAACCGCCTGGCGGATCGAAGTGGAACGGTCATTCAGCACATGGATGCTTGCGGACGGACCCAAATCCTTCGCGAACTTCGGCAGCATCGTCTTCACGCGATCCACCACGTCGACCGTGTTGGCGCCTGGCTGCCGGAATACGGCCAGAACCAGCGCACGCCGGCCGTCATATCTGCTTTCGGTTTGAGTGTTGGCGACCGAGTCAACAACCCGCGAAACATCGCCAAGCCGTACAGGCTTTCCGTTTGGCGAAGCGATGATGATCTGGCGGAACGCGTCGGCGTCCGTCGCCTGGGTGTCCGTCTCGATCGCCATCTGCTGAGTCGGGCTCGATATCGTGCCCACCGGCGCGATCGAATTGTTATCGGCCACGGCGTTCGTCAGCTCGTCGATACCGATACCGTGCGCTGTCATCGCATTCGGATCGACCTCGACGCGCACCGCGTATTTCTTGGCGCCAAACACCTGAACCTCGCCGACACCACTGACACTCGACAATGCCGGCGAAATCACCTGTTCGGCATATGCATCGAGCTTCGACAGCAGCGTTGTGTCGCTTTGCAGCGCCAAAAGCAGGATTGGCGCGTCGGCGGGATTGATCTTCCGGTAGCTTGGCGGCGTCGTCATGCTCGGCGGCAGTTGCCGCAAAGTGCGCGCGATGGCCGCCTGAACGTCGGCGGCGGCCTGGTCAATGTTTCGATTGAGGTCGAATTCGATCGTGATCGTTGTCGAGCCTTGCGTGCTCGATGCGCTGATGGTGGAGATGGCCGGTATGGTCGAGAATTGCTTGATGAGCGGGGTGGCAACCGCGTTGGCCATTGTGTCGGGTGCCGCCCCTGGCAATTGGGCGGAAACCGAGATGACGGGGAAATCGACGGCCGGCAGGGCCGCGACCGGCAGGAGCCGATACGCGAAGACCCCCGCAGCCGCCAGTGCCAGGGAAAGAAGGATCGTGGCAACCGGCCGCCGGATGAACAGGGCTGATACATTCATCTAGGGACGCCTATCGGCGCGGAGGGCCCGTCGGCAGCACCGGCAAAGGAAAGCGCATCCCTCTGCGCATCGGATGCGGTGACGATTTCCTGCACAGCCGTACGGTCTTGCAGATGAAGTTGCCCATCGACGACAACGTGATCTCCCGCGCTCAATCCCGAGGCGATGACCGCGGATTCTCCCACGGTATCGGCGACGGTAACCGCCTGCCGCGTGATGGTCCTGTCTGGTCGAACCACGAAGACGAACGCACCCTGATCGCCCTGCTGGACCGCAACCAGAGGCACCGTCGTGGCGTTCTTGCGGGATCCCAGCTCAACCACGGCGGTCACATACTGACCCGGCCAAAGCACGCCGTCCTCATTCGCGACTTCTGCTTTGACCAGGACCGTTCCCGAGGCTGTATCCACACTGGAATCGATGAATTCGAGCGTGCCCGTCGCTATCGTATCGCTATTGCCGGGAAGTGTTACCCGAACACGCGTCCGATGGTCCGCCATCGCTGCCCGAAGTCCCGGAAGGTCGCGTTCGGCCACGGTGAAAGAGACACGAAGCGGTTTCATTCTCGTGATCGTCAGCAGACCGTTTCCCGTATCCGCCGCGCGCACCAGATCGCCGACCGACGTGTTGACAAGTCCGACACGCCCGTCGATTGGCGCGTTAATGGTCATGTGGGACAGTTCGACCTCGTCGGCATCGATCTGCGCGTTGTCCATTGCAATTGAAGCGTTGAGTGCCCCTACAACCGCCTGCGCCTGATACTCCTTCTGCTTCGTGTCGAACCGCCGCTTGGCCAGGTCCCTGGCCGCCGCGAGATCCAGGCTGGCGGAATCCAGATTGGCCTGGTCCTTGGAAAGCGCCGCCTGGTCCTTGGCGATCACCGCGCGGATCGCCCGATCGTCCAGGCTGAAAAGTACATCGCCGGCCTTGACCATTTGGCCGTCCATCACGGGTTTCGCAATGACGACGCCATCGGTCTGGGGCCGGATGACGACCGTGTCGATCGGCTCCATGGTCCCGACCACGGTCTTGGCAATGGGGACGTCCTGCGTTCTTGCTTCGGCAGTCACGACCAAGGGAGCAGCGGGCACGCTGCCTGACTTTCTTCCCGATGCGGGGATTCCGCTTCGTGACGACCCGGCGGCCGGCGTCACCAGATTGGGTTCTGGCGACTGTACATGAACGCCCCAGCGCGGCAGGACCAGCAAGTATCCGGCGACGAGTACGATCAGGAAGGCTGTTGCAAGACCGAGGCGTTTCACGGTGAGTGCGCTCCCTTTCAGGAGCCCGGCGGACGATCACCAAATCGGCCGCGGACTTTCTCACCTTACGGCCACCATGTCGAATGACCATTTTGTCATGATCCGCCCGGTCGGGCCCTCACCTGTGAAAGATTTTCCGACTGACGCCAAGGCCGACAGTCCAGAAAGCTACCGTTGACTCAAGTCGAGGACGGAAGCGACCGGCTATGATACTAAGAGTTCGGATAGAGGGATTAGCGTCAGAGCTCACGTTCAATTGGAATGCCTACCGACCCGCAAGCAACGTCGATGCTGCATGAGATGGTGCAGGCAGTTGTGACCGTCCTAGCCGTTATCAACCCGGTGGTGTGCGGTGCCATTTTCTTGACGCTGACGCCAAAGCTAGTGCCGCTAGAAAGACGCCGGGCAGCGGTCAAGGTTGCGCTCAGCATACTCATCATCCTGGTAGCATCCGCACTAGTTGGGCTCAGAGTCTTGAGCATATTCGGCATTTCATTGGACGTGTTCCGGATCGTTGGTGGGATGATTATCGCCTATATGGGTTTCGACATGCTCAGCGGCCATCATACGGTCGGCCAAGCACCCCCTACGGATGACAACACAAATCTATCCAGTTCGCTTGCTCCGCTCATCATGTTCGCGGCCGGTCCCGGGACGATCACTGCCGTAGTAACGGTGGCGGCAGTTCACACGCCCGATGGTTTCCCCGTTACGGCGATTGTCGCGGCTGTGGTCGGCGCAGCGGTCACATTCGCTGTTTTGCTTCTTGCCATCAGGTTGGGGTCGCGTCCCAGTGGTATGCAGGCCGTGGTCACCCGCTTTATGGGGCTTATTGTTGCCTCGATGGGAATGCAGTTCGTGCTGACAGGGTTGAAGGATTTCTTGAGTGTTTAGAGCATCAGACCCGAAAGTGGGAACCGGTTTCGGGTCTGATGCTCTAGCTCAGTTGGCGCGAGGGCAGCGTCCGCCATTCATCTGCCGGGTGTGGGCATCGTCTCCATCCTATTGGTAGTAGCTGTGGGCCTCCCTCAGTAGCAAGGGGGAAATGGGTAGTAGCCGCACTGATCAGGAGCGTAGGTGTTGTTGTAGTAGTTGTTGTAGTACGGACGCGTGGCCGCCAATCCCAAGGCGGTACCCGCGGCCACTCCCGGCGCTCCGGCATACCAGGCGCCATGATAGACCGGGGCATGCCAGTAGTTGTCGTGATAGACATTGACAGTTCGGTCATAGCCGTAGCGATCGTCGCCGGCGCGCGCGTAGTCGCCGCCAAGGCGTTCACCGCCCCCAGCAAATCCGCCAAAATCGCCACCGCCCCGACCGCCGAAGCCGCCGCCACCGCCGAAGCCACCCCCGCCGAAGCCGCCGCCGCGGCCGCCACCGCCGCCGCCGCCACGGTCGATGAACAGTGCAGCAGGTCCGCTTGAGCCGCTCAGACTTCCTTCCAGCACCGAAACGTCGAACGTTAGGTTGCCGTCCGCGATCTTTGGCGACCTCAACGTCACGACGGCGTCCTCCACCTTCGAGCCGTCGCCGCCAAGCACGGAGATGGTGGCGTTGGGCGGATCCTTGATGAAATTGTCCGCGCCTTCATCCCATTGCATGATGAACTGCTCAGTGCTCACGTGGCCCGCCGCCCGCACCGGACGATCGGCAAATACGATCGAGCTCGCCGCCACGCCGGTCATCGTTAACTTACCGCCCTCCAGCTTGGCGCCCGCCGAATTGACGACAAACAGCGAAGGGACCGGCCCCGTGGCCGTAACCACGCCAATGGTTTTCTGCAGGGGAACATGCGGCTTGACGCCCGCGTCCTGTGCGCGGACCGCACCTGGCGCCGAACACAGAGAGCCGGCAATCAGAACGAGGCATGCGAAATTCTTCGTAGGCATGGTTAAAACCTCCTCTTTGAGCATGCATGTCAAACCACCTGTCCAGTGTGTTAGGTTCCGCGGCGAGTCTGGTCCAGGTAACGCGCCCTACCTTACCCAACGTCAGCTTAGTGTGCGTTTCGTCGACAAGCTACTATCCTCGGCTTGGAAGTCATGCCCATCGATTACTTCAGTGGGTCCCCCTGCAGAAGGCTTCATGTCTAGGTATATGCGTAGCGGTAACAGACAACCGTAACACTGCACCGCTGGACTTTGAGTCCAAGCTGGTTAGTAGTTGCCGTTCGCCTGCCGAAACCTTGATGGCAGTTGGCGAGTTGACCGGCTCCTCGTCGCGTTGAGGAGATGCTTGTTCCGATCACGTTTCCACCGAATTTGAACGGAAGCTTGAGCTGGAGTTGCCGCCGATGATAGCCCAGTGACGACGATATCTCTCGCAAGACTGTTTCTCTCGGCAGCCGTGTGTTCTTACGGCGCAGTCGGACATGCGGGGGAAGCCGAATTTCTGAAATCCATGGACGGCAATTGGAGCGGAAAGGGTACAGTCAAAGTCCGCGTCAATTCGTTTCCAATGAACATCACTTGCAAATTTACCTCCGACGCTACCGACGCTTCGCTTTCACTCCAAGGCAAATGTATTGGATTGATGGGCCTTTCCCGCGCCATCGGGGCAGCCATAAGGACAAATGGTTCCACATATAGTGGCTCTTACCGCGGCGCGGGCACGGGCATCGCCGGCCTGAACGGAAAGCGCTTGGGCAATGCGATCAAGCTTGCCATCCATTGGGCCAAGGAAGTCAATGGCGATCGCAGTGCCAGAATGACGATCGAGAAGATCGGCAGCAATGGCATGCGTCTGACCACGGTCGATACCGATCCGAAGACCGGCAAGAGCGTTGTCACCAGCCAGATTAATCTGCGCCGAGGCTCCTAGCGGCGGATCACAGCGCCCCTGACAACATGTTTTCCGTTCCTGTCCCATGCTTCGAATGAGGGTCCGGCCAGAGCGCGGGCGAGTTCTTCACGCCGACCGAGGTCGGCTTCCTCATGGCGCACATCATGCGTGCCCGCCCTGGCGAGGACTGCCACCGAAAGTCGCAAACCAGGTTCGATCGCCCATCGCCGAAATCAAAGGAAGCCCAGGATGCTAGAGATTTTTTGACCACTTCGCACGCTGATCGGGCGTAGAGTAAGTTGATCTGCGATAGGAACCGGGTCTGGGAGGAGTCGATGACGAGGGACGGCCCGCACAAGGTGGACGTTGGGCGACTATCGCGTCGCGACATTTCGAAACTGGTCTTTGTTAGCGCGGCCATACTTGCCTTGCCGCGGCTCGCGCGAGCGCAGGACGAACCTTTCAAGTTCGGCCTGACGCCCGTTTTCCTGTCGAACGATCTCGAACTGCTCGGCCACCTGCGCAACTATCTCGCATCGAGGATTGGGGGGGCGGTCGAGCTGGTCTCGCGGCGGACCTATCAGGAGATTACGGCGCTGCTCGTTTCCGGGCAGATTCACGGCGCATGGATTTGCGGCTATCCCTACGTCCAGTACCAGGCCGACCTCGACCTCGTCGCCACGCCTGTCTGGCACGGCAAGCCACTCTACCAGTCTTACCTGATCGCGGCCTCCGGCCGGCCCGTGGGCGGCTGGACGGAGCTGAAGGGCGACATCCATGCATTCTCCGATCCGGATTCCAATTCCGGTTTCCTGGTGACACGGGCGTTGCTTGCCGAGAACCGACTGCGTCCCGACCAGTTTTTCTCGCGCACGTTCTTCACCTACGGCCACCGAAACGTCATCAGGGCGGTGGCTTCCGGGCTGGCGCAGTCAGGAAGTGTGGATGGCTACGTCTGGGAGGTGATGCGCGATATCGAGCCGGACCTTGTAACCCGGACCATGATCGTCCGGAAATCGGAATGGTTGGGATTTCCTCCGATTGCGTCCCCGAAATCGTTGGCTGGTGACCGGAGGATAGCCGCGCTCCGCGAGGCTCTCGTTTCCATGTCAAAGGACAACGAAGGCCGGAAGGTCCTGGAAATGCTCCGCCTGGACGGCTTCGTCGTGACTCCGCCGGGACTTTTCGATGCTATCGCCGCCAAAGCCGAAACCGTCAGGCAGTTCGGATGACCCCGTTCCGCCGCTGGCACGCGATCCCGCTGTCATTCCGGGTTCCGGCCATCGTGGCCCTGCTGATGGTGGTGATCAGCGCTGCCATCTCGGAGAGGGTTCTCGACCGCCTTTCCCGCACCCAGGAAAGCTATCTCGACGGCTTAGCTGGCTCTTATCTCGACGGCCTTTCTTCGTCCGTATTGCCGGCAGTGCTGCGCGGGGACGTGTGGGAAGTTTTCGACGCGCTTGACCGCTCTTCCTCCGTCTACGCATCCCTTGTCCCGATCGAAACCGTGGTCACCGGCTCGGACGGGCGCGTGCTTGCCGCCACCGACCCCAACAAGATCAGGGCTTATTCGGAACTTCCCGTGGAATACGCGACGCGATACGGCACCGACGCGGTGACGATCGACGAAGACAGGCTGACCGGATTCGCGCGCCGCGAACTCGTCTATCAAGGTCTGCCAATCGGCGCCATCCACGCGACATTCGATGTGTCTCACCTGTTTGCCGAGCGGCGCGAGGTTCTTGTCACGCTCCTCGCGACGAACGCGGTCGTCGCCGGCGTTTTCGCGTTCGGTGGTTTCCTGCTCGTCCGCCGCATGATCGGCCCGATCCGCGTACTCGAACACCACATGCGTTCCGCCGCTCACGGAGCGAGCGAGCCGATATCGCCGGGCGAGATACCTCCGGGTGACGGAGAGGTGGCGAGTCTCTTCCACGGCTACAACGCGCTCGTGCATGCCGAGCGAGAGCGGGCTAACCTCGCGATGCAGCTTGCCGAAGAGGAAAAGCTGTCCAGCCTTGGAAGGCTTGCGTCCGGCATGGCGCACGAGATCAACAACCCGCTCGGCGGCCTGTTCAATGCCATCGACACGTTGAAGACGCATGGACAGACGCCCGGAGTGCGCGAAACATCGATCAGCCTGATCGAGCGCGGTCTGGCTGGCATCCGCGACGTCGTTGAGGCGGCACTCGCCACCTATCGGCCGGAACGCTCGCAGCGTCCGCTCACGGCGCAAGATTTCGACGATGTCCGGCTGCTGCTCAAGCCGGAACTGCGCCGCAAGCGACAACAGCTTGAGTGGGACATTGCGTGGAGTGGCGCGCGCGAGCTGCCCGTCAGCGGCGGCCCAGTGCGGCAGGCGGTGCTCAACCTCCTCCTCAATGCGACTGCCGTCACTCCTGAAACAGGCGTCGTTTCGCTCAGGGTAAGCAATGCCGACCAGCGCCTGGTCATCGAGATCGGCGACCAAGGCTCCGGGATGTCGCCAGACATCGCGGGCATACTCGTCGACCGCGACCCAGGACCGGCCGTGCGCGCCGGACGCGGCCTCGGCCTCTGGATGGTAAGGCGCATGGTTGACGAACTCGGCGGAAGTGCCACTATCGCACCCAAACAAGACGGAGGGACGGCGGTGACGCTGGCAATTCCCTTCGGCAGGGAGGAAGCCAAGCTCGATGCTGCCTGACCGCGCCAGGATAGGGCTTGTGGAGGACGACCCCGTCATGGGCGGCTCTATCGTCCAGCGGCTCGAACTGGAAGGCTGTCAGGTCACTTGGTGGCAGTCGGGCAAGGAGGCGATCGGAGCTATTCCCGCAGCCGCTCATGTGCTTGACCTCGTCATCTGCGACATCCGCCTTCCGGACGTTTCTGGCGAAACCGTCTTCAATGAGCTCGCCCGGCAGGCGAATGCGCCTCCTTTCATGTTCGTAACGGGCTATGGCGAGGTCGACCAGGCAGTGCGGTTAATGCGCGCGGGGGCTGTCGACTTCATGACCAAGCCCTTCGAGATGGACGAATTCCTGAAACGCATCGAGTCCGGCCGTCGCTCTCCGAATTCGGGTGCCAGGCTCAAGGGCTACTGCCTCGGCGAATCCCAGGTGATCCAGCGCACCGAGGATCTGCTCCATCGATATGCAGCTCATGACCTTCCCGTGCTTTTTACCGGGGAAACCGGATCGGGCAAGGAGGTCGCCGCCCGCCTCATGCACCAGATTTCCGCGCGTGCCGCCGAGCCCTTCGTCGCCGTAAACTGCGCCGCAATTCCAAGCGATCTTCTCGAGAGCGAGATCTTCGGCCATGAGAAGGGTGCGTTCACGGGGGCGCAGCAGCGCCATCTCGGCTATGCCGAGCGGGCGGGCAAGGGCATATTGTTTCTCGACGAGATCGCTGAGATGCCGCGGCCGCTGCAGGCGAAACTGCTTCGGCTCATCGAGGACGGTAGCTTCAATCGGGTCGGCGGGGAAGCCGCTGTTCCGTTCCGGGCGCGAATCGTCGCCGCGACCCACCGCGATCTCGCCGACCGCTCAGGCTCGACCGGGTTTCGTGACGACCTCTATTTCCGCCTCGCCGTGCTTCCGGTCGAAATACCGCCTCTCCGAAAACGACCGGAGGACATTTCGTGGCTACTCGACCGTTTTCTCGCCAACGCAGTGGACCGAACCGGCGTGCGCATCCGCGGCATCAGCGCGCTGACGATGGAGGCCGCTCGTGCGCACGACTGGCCAGGCAATGTTCGCGAGCTCAGGAACCGCGTAGAGCGAGCGGTCGCGCTGTCCATGAACGAATGGATCATGCCGGGGGACCTCTTCCCGGAGCAGTTTGGAAAGTCGACGGCAGAAGACTTTGTCTCTCTTTCGGTAGTGCGCGACGCAGCGGAAAAGCGTCAAATCGAGCGTGCGCTTGACAAGACCGGTGGACAGATCGGGAAGGCCGCCATTCTTCTTGGGATTTCACGAACGACGCTGTGGGAAAAGATGACGCGGTTCGGCCTTGCCGATCGCGCGCGTTCGGATTCCTGAACCTTCGGCGTTGCAGCATGTTCGGGTTTCCGAACATGGCAGCAAAGCAGCAACGCCCAGTTTTTCAAATCATGTAATGAAAACAATTCTCTGAGCATCTGGCACAGGTGTTGCTTCTTGCTTGGCAATGACTTGACGCCAAGTGGGAGGAACGCATGGAACGATGCAACAGGCTGGTCGATGTCGGCCGTCGTCAATTTCTGAGGGGAAGCGCTTTCGCGGCCGCTGGCATGGCGACAGCGGTCAGCCTGCCGACACAGGCAAAGGCGGCTCCTGGCCTGGCCCTCGTCGAATACCCGTCGAACCGACTGGCCAATGTGGCCGATCTGAAGCCGAACGAGCCGCTCGAAGTCGCCTATCCAGACGACAACGCGCCGGGTGTGCTCCTGAAACTTGGCACCCGCGTTGAGGGCGGCGTCGGACCTGACGGGGATATCGTCGGCTTTTCGACCATCTGCCCGCACAAGGGCTTTCCGCTGAACTACAGCGCCGACGACCACACGTTCAATTGTCCGGGCCACTACTCGCGGTTCGACGCCGATGCCGGCGGCCAACAGATTTGGGGGCAGTCCACGGAAAATCTCCCCCAATACGCGCTGCGCATCGACGACAAGGGCGACATCTATGCCGAAGGGCTGGATGAACTGCTCTACGGCCGCCTGAGCAACGTTCTATAAGAGGAGGATCGGACCATGGCATACAAGCGTCACATCGACCGTCTGCCGATCATTCCCGCGGACGCCAAGAAGCATAATGTCACCTGCCACTACTGCATCGTCGGCTGCGGCTATCACGCCTACACCTGGCCAGTTAACAAGCAGGGCGGGACGGACCCCGCGGCGAACGCTTCGGTGTCAATCTCGCCGAACAGCAACCTGCCGAGACGGTCGCCTGGTATCCTCCCTCGATGTATAACATCGTGCAAGCAGGACGGCCAGGACGTTCACATCGTCATCAAGCCGGATCGCGAGTGCGAAGTGAATTCCGGCCTCGGCTCCGTGCGCGGCGCGCGCATGGGCGAACTTCGCTATAGCACCGCTCGCGGCTCGCAGCAGCAGCGCCTCACCGACCCGATGGTCTGGCGCTACGGCCAGATGCAGCCGACCTCGTGGGAAGACGCGCTCGACCTGGTCGCGCGCGTTACTGCCGCGGTCGTCAAAGAGCAGGGCGAGGACGGGCTATTCGTTTCCGTGTTCGACCATGGCGGCTCCGCCGGCGGTTACGAAAATACCTGGGGCACCGGAAAGCTCTATTTCGGTTCCATGAAGATCAAGAATATCCGGATCCACAACCGCCCCGCCTACAATTCGGAGGTCCATGCGACCCGTGACATGGGCGTCGGCGAATTGAACAATTGCTATGAGGACGCCGAGCTCGCCGACACTCTGGTGTCGGTCGGCAACAACCCCCTCGAAACCCAGACGAACTACTTCCTGAACCACTGGGTTCCGAACCTGCGTGGCACCTCGCTCGACAAGAAGAAGACCCAACTCCCCGACGAGCCGCATGCGAAGGCGCGCATCATCTTCGTCGATCCGCGACGGACGGTCTCGGTCAACGCCGCAGAGGCGGAAGCGGGCAAGGACAACGTGATGCACCTTGCGGTGAACTCGGGCACGGACATGGTGCTGTTCAACGCCTGGCTCACCGAGATCGCCGACAAAGGCTGGGTAGATAAGGCGTTCATCGACGCCTCGACGACGGATTTCGACAAGGCGCTCGCCGCCAACCGCACAACCTTGGAGCAGGCTGCCGAGATCACCGGTCTGACAGTCGACCAGATACGCCAGTCTGCAGCTTGGATCGCCGAACCCAAGGAGGGAAAGCGCCGACGCACCATGTTCGCCTACGAGAAGGGGCTTATCTGGGGCAACGACAACTACCGCACCAACGCGGCGCTGGTGAACGTCGCGCTCGCCACCGGCAATGTGGGCCGCGAAGGCGGCGGCTGCGTCCGGATGGGCGGCCATCAGGAAGGCTACGTGCGCCCCTCCGACGCCCACGTCGGGCGCCCGGCTGCCTATGTCGACAAACTTCTGATCGAGGGCAAGGGTGGCGTCCACCACATCTGGGCCTGCGACCACTACAAGACGACGCTCAATGCGAGCGAGTTCAACCGCGTCTACAAGAAGCGGACCGACATCGTGAAGGACGCGATGAACACAATACCCTATGGCGATCGCCCGGCCATGGTGAAGGCGATCGTGGAAGCCATCAAAGCTGGCGGGCTGTTTTCGGTCGATGTCGACATCATTCCTTCGAAGATCGGTGTGGCAAGCCATGTCTGGCTTCCGGCGGCCGAGTCCGGGGAGATGAACCTCACCTCGATGAACGGCGAGCGCCGGATGCGGCTGGTCGAGCGGTATATGGACCCGCCCGGCAACGCCAAGCCGGACTGCCTGATCGCTGCCGGCCTCGCGCAGCATTTGGAAAAGGTGCTCCGCGAGATGGGCGACAACACCTACGCCGACCAGTTCAAAGGCTATGACTGGAAGACGGAGGAAGACGCCTTCATGGACGGCTACAACAAAAACGCCAAGGGCGGCGAGTTCGTCACCTACGAGCGTCTGCGCGCGATGGGCAACAATGGCTTCCAGGAGCCCGCGACGGGCTTCGAAAATGGTAAGATCGTCGGCACCAAGCGGCTCTACACGGACGGAAAGTTTGGCACGAAGGACGGCAAGGCCACCTTCATGGAGGCCAAGTGGCGCGGGCTCGAAGCCCCGGGCAAGGAGGAGCAGAAAAAGAACAACAAATACCTCATCAACAATGGGCGCACGAACCACGTCTGGCAGAACGCCTTCCTTGACCAGAAAAGCGAGTTCGTCATGGACCGGTGGCCCTATCCGTTCATCGAAATAAATCCGGAGGACATGACAGAACTCGGCGTAAAGAATGGCGACCTCGTAGAGGTCTATAACGAAAGCGGCTCGACTCAGGCGATGGTCTATCCGACGCCGACCGCCAAGAGGGGCGAGACTTTCATGCTGTTTGGGTTCCCGACAGGCGTCGTCGGCAACGTCATCAATGCCGGCACAAATGAACTGATCCTGCCGAACTACAAGCAGACCTGGGCAAACATCCGGAAGATTTCCGACGCGCCTGAAGGCGTGAAGCATCTTTCGTTCAAGTCGCAGGAATATTCAGCGGGCTGAGGTCCTTCTCGCCGCTCGCCGCAACCTGAAGGCTGCGGCGAGCGGGGCTGCATGCCCATATTGAGGCCGAAATGGAAACCGCCGTCGCTCTGACAAACGAAATCTGCAGCGCCGGCGTCGACGGCAGGGTGATCGCCGTCGATATCGCTGCCGCCAAGGCCGTTGCGATCGCCAGAACCGTGCGCGAAACCGAGCGTGTTCCTTTGATCGAGGCGACGGGGCGTGTCCTTTCCACCGATGTCCACGCCGCGATCGACCTTCCACCTTTCGACAATTCCGCGATGGATGGTTATGCGGTCAGAATGGCCGACTTCACCGGTGCGGGTCCCTGGGAGCTTTCGGTCTGCGGCAGGGCCGCGGCCGGGGATGTTCACTCCGGACTGGCGACGCATCCTAACGAAGCACTCCGCATCTTCACCGGCGCTCCGGTGCCTCGTGATTCGCAGGGTCGCGGGCCTCGGCAGTGAGGGACCGGAGTGGTCTCCGGCGGTTGCAGGATTCGTCTACGAGAAGCGCCTAGGACGAACCGAATTCGTGCCGGTCAGAATAACCGGACGAGACGATCTCGGGCGTCCCGTGCTCGACATGCTCGGTCGTGGTTCGTCGGCAAGTCTAATGGCGATGGCGCGCGCAGACGGCATCGCGATTCTGCCGCCTGACGTCGTCTCGATCGAGCACGGCTTGCCACTTCGCTTTGAATCGTTCTCTTGCCCTTGAGAGTTGAACGGTCAAGGAATTACCTAGGCCGCAGCGCTTCGAGAGCATCCGGCCAAGATCAAGCACATTTGTGTCTGCGTACGCGGCACGTGCGTGCCTCGTAAAATTAAACCGCGGTCGAGGATGCGGCGTTGTCATCAAGCTGTCGCGAAGATACGCATAAATACTGACGATTCGGGATAATTGGATATATGGACAAGAGATCGGCGCTCGCAGCGCTCGCTGCACTCGGCCAGGACACGCGTTTGGAAGTCTTCCGTCTGTTGGTGAAGGCGGGTAGCAATGGCATTCCGGCCGGCGAAGTCGCTTCGCAGTTGGGCACGATGCAAAACACTATGTCCGCCCACCTCAAGGTGCTCGACCATGCAGGACTGGTGCGAGCGGAGCGCGACGGCCGCATCGTCCGCTACGTCGCAGACATGACCGGGTTTCGCGACCTTCTGGCTTACCTGATGGAAGACTGCTGCAACGGTTCGCCGGAGCTGTGCCGCCCCGTCATCAATGCCGTGACCTGTGATTGCTAGGGAGGATTTCGCGATGAACGAACACGTCTTCAATGTTCTGTTCCTCTGCACCGGAAATTCCGCCCGATCCATCATCGCCGAGGCAATCCTCAACCGGGTCGGCAGCGGCCGGTTCGTGGCATACTCGGCGGGTTCGCAGCCGAAGGGGACCGTGCATCCTTACGCGCTTCAGCTTCTAAAGACGATGAACCACGATACCTCATTCGCCCGCTCGAAGAGCTGGGACGAGTTCGCCAAGCCCGACGCGCCCGAGATGGATTTCGTCTTCACGGTTTGCGACAGCGCGGCCGCAGAAACGTGCCCTGTCTGGCCCGGGCAGCCGATGACGGCGCTTTGGGGCGTGCCAGATCCGGCTGCCGTCGAAGGGACGGACGCCGAGAAGCATTTGGCTTTCGCCGACACATACCGGATGATGAACAACCGCATCTCGGTCTTCACAAGCCTGCCGCTTGCCTCGCTCGATCGCCTCGCCTTGCAGAAGCGGCTGGACGAAATCGGCCGCAATCTGCCGAAGGCGGGCTGAAGCATGGCATTCGACCTCTCGCGCAGGCTTGCAGCGGAAGCGCTCGGCACGGGGTTGTTGGTGGCCACCGTCGTCGGCTCCGGCATCATGGCCGACAAGCTGACCGACGACACGGCGCTTGCGCTGCTCGGCAATACGCTGCCGACCGGGGCAATCCTGGTCGTGCTGATCACAATTCTTGGCCCGGTTTCCGGCGCCCATTTCAATCCGGCAGTGACGACGGTCTTCGCGCTCCGCCGCGAGATCGCGATGAACGCGGCGCTCGCCTATGTCGTCGTCCAGATCGCGGGCGGCATCGCCGGAACGTTTCTGGCCCATGCAATGTTCGAGCTACCGCTCCTGCAGGTCTCCGATACGACGCGGACCGGAACCGGGCAATGGATCGCCGAGGCAGTCGCTGCCTTCGGCCTGGTTTTCACCATTCTGGCGGGCTTGCGCTTCCGCTCCGATGCGATCCCTTGGCTGGTAGGGCTCTATATTACGGCCGCTTACTGGTTCACGGCGTCAACGTCCTTTGCCAACCCGGCCGTCGCGATCGCCCGCGCCTTTTCCGACACGTTTTCCGGCATCCGCCCGATCGACGTGTCGGGGTTCATCGCCGCTGAATTGCTTGGGGCGCTGCTAGCCATGGTATTCGCTGGCTGGCTGCTCGCCGAGCCAAAACCGATTAGACGAATGGAGGCTGCCGAATGACCGTCACCATCTACCACAACCCCGACTGCGGCACGTCCCGCAACACGCTTGCCATGATCCGCCTGTCCGGCGAGGAGCCGGAAGTGATCGAATATCTGCAAAGGCCGCCCCCACGGGAAAAGCTCGTCGAGCTGATCGCTGCTATGGGAATTACGCCGCGCGAACTGTTGCGCGATAAGGATACGCCCTATGCCGCACTTGGCCTCGGCGACCCGAAATGGACCGATGACGAGCTGATCGACATCATGCTTGCCCAGCCAATCCTCATCAATCGCCCGATTGTCGTTACGCCGTTGGGCGTCAAGCTCTGCCGGCCCTCGGAAGCGGTGCTCGACATCCTCCCAAACCCCGACATAGGGCCGTTCGTCAAGGAAGACGGCGAGGTCGTGATCAACGCCGAAGGACAGCGTGTTGCCTGACACAAACGCCGATCCACAGCCCTCGCTTTGCGCAGATCGTCACAAGAACGGCCAGCGGACGAACAGGGCTTGTGTCTCACCCTGAATTTGCTGACTTGACGAAGTCCCGCGTCGAGGACGCGTTCTGACGGTAGTTCGATTTTTGCCGAAATTCGGTTGACGCCGTCAAAACCACGGCGTATGCCTA
>CAWEYO010000026.1:0-93368 GCA_963813315.1 uncultured Alphaproteobacteria bacterium
CAGCACCACGTCGACACAATTCCTTGCCGCGGCGAGCGTCCTATTATCGTCCCCGCCGTCGTGGTCTTCCTCCTGCTCCAGCGCTTCATCATTGGCGCCCTGATGGCCGGGGCGGTGAAAGGATGATCGCGACGTTGCTAACCCTCTCGTAGGTTTGCGTCATTGGATTTCCGATGCTGGTTCACATGATTGGCAACGCCCACATCGACCCGGTCTGGCTGTGGCCCTGGCAGGCTGGAGCCGACGAAGCGCGGCCCGATGAGCGCGGCGGCCGATCGGTGCGACGAGTATCCGGAGTTCATCTTCACGCGCGGCGAGGCCTGGCTCTACCAACAGGTGGAGAAGCTGCATCCTGAGCTCTTCAAGCGCATCCGCAAACATGTCGAGCGCGGGCAATGGCACATCACCGGCGGCCAATTCCTGCAGCCCGACCTGAACCTGCCAACCGAAACCGGGCTTCACCGCCAGATCGCGCATGGGCAGCGTATTTCCGCGACCGGTTCGGGATCGCGCCGACGACCGGCTACAACGTTGACAGCTTCGGTCACACAGCGAGCCTTCCGGACATCCTCGCTGCGCATGGCTATACCGGTTACGTGTTTCGCCGGCCAGAGCAGCACCAGGTCCCGCTTCCGGGCAACACATTCGTCTGGCGCGGCGTCAAAGGCGGGAACGTCATCGCCTTTCGGATAAGTCCCGGTTATGTCGCCAACTTCGCCGAACTACCGGGCAGGTGAAGATCGTGATCGAGAGCGCGGACCCGGCGATCGGGCACACAATGTGCTTCTACGGCATCGGCAATCACGGTGGCGGTCCGTCGAAGGCTATGATCGAGTGGATCATCGCGCATCACCACAGCTTCGCGGGTCACGAGCTTATCTTCTCGACACCGCAGGCGTTCATGGATGCGATTGCCGACAAGCGCGATCGGCTGCCACGTATTTCCGTCGAACTCCAGCACACCTTTCCCGGCTGCTACAGTGTGATGCACGACATTAAGAGCGCGCAGCGCCATGGCGAGCACTTGCTCGACCAGGCCGAGCATGCAGCAGTTGCATTTGCCAGCGACGAGGCTGACCGGCGAAGCTCACTGGCCCGGATCGAGCAGGCCTGGGACGATTTGCTGTTCACCGAGTTCCACGACATCCTGACAGGAACCTCGATACCGTCCGCTTGGGGCTCCGTGCGCGCCATGCAGGGGCGTGCGCGAATAGCTGCCGAAGAGGTGCTGTTCGAGGTGACGCGGCGTTGGTCCTACCGCGTTCTGCCGCGTGTGAACGAGCATCAGATCATTGTGATCAACACGCACGATACGCCGTTTCGTGGATTTGTGGAGGCAGAGCCCTATCTCGACTTCGACGACTGGCGCGGCCGCTGGCTCTGCGACGAGCGCGGAAAATCCGTGCGGTTTCAGGAGATCCAGCCCGAATCGAATCAGCTCATTCCAAGAATCCTGTTTCCCGCGCAGATCGCCGCTACTAGCGCCCGCCAGTTCGAGGTGCGGACCGATCGGCCACAAAGGAACAGGTCGGCGCGAAACGCGATCACAGTATCGAGGAGACAGCTTTCGAACGGCATTCTCGCAATCTCGCTCGGCGCGGGCGGCATTTCCCAGATCGCGCTTCGAGGTGTGAACCTTCTCGGCCGCGGCGGCATCGGCCTGCATCTTCGACATGACAGCACGGACACATGGACATTCCACACCGACCGCTGGGCCGAGGCGGTCGAGGCGCGGCTTGGTGATGGGGCCTGGCATGTTGAGGAAAGCGGGCCGCTCCGTGGACGGGTTCGCATGGATGCGCGGCTGCGCAACTCGCGCGTGACATGGACCGTCAGCCTCTACCAGGGTGAGCCACGCGTCGAGATCGATATCGTCGTCAATTTCGACGAGCGCTTCACGCTTCTGCAGATGCCGGTTCGCCTTGCCAACCAGCCCGCGAGCTGGATGGACGGTGTCGCCGGGGGCCACATTCTGCGTTCTTCCGGCCCGACCGAGTGGCCGTTCCTAGGCTGGTCGCGCCTCAGGGTCGGCGAGACAGACATCGGACTGGTCACGAACGATGCCTACAGTCACAGCGTGAATGGCCCTCTCTGGCAGCCAACGCTGCTGCGCAGCCCGAAGATGGCGTGGGGCGGAGGCCGGCCGGTCACTTATTCGGGCCACGATCATCACACCGACCAGGGCGTACATGGCTTTCGCTTCGAGCTCCGCTTCGCTCGCACCCTCAGGGAATCCGACCTTGCTCTTGCGGTTCGCGACCTGGCGCAACCGCTCGTCGTCTTTGATCGCTATGAGGGCATGGACCGGCCGGCCTGGGGCCCGGTGCCACCGCGTGGCCTTTGGGGACCGGCTATGTTGCGCAACGCGGCTGAGGGACTCGTTTCGGACCCAGGCCAAGAGGCACCGGGCGGCCTCTTTAAGCGGCCAGGCACCGACTATTCCGGATAGGAAAATCTTATGGCACTTACTTCTGAACAGCGTGTGGCACGCCTGAAAAAGCGCTTAGTTGAGCTTCAGCAATGGATTGTTATCGAACAGGCTCCGCTTGATCGCTGGACGTTCAACGGAGCACCCTGGATAGTCGGCGAGCCCTGGCCGACCCGTGAAGGTGTCGTTAGACTTCAACATCCGCAGGTCGAGGTGCCATCGAAGTGGCCGCTCGATCGTACGCGAACTCGACCTCGATCTCGGTGGCGAATGCCTTCTGCGCGTTAACTACCCCGATCGCTCCGAGGAAACATTCGGGCTCGATCCCAACCACCAACGTTTCCCGCTGGGGTCCCGCCGCTTTAAGATCGAGGCGGAGGCGGTGGCCCGGTTGCCGTTCGGCGTGCCGAACCGTACCGCCCGGCTAGAACGATCGCGGGTGGTTCTGATGGAAGACGAACTCTCCGACCTCGTCCTCTATCTCCAGCAGCTGATCGAAACAGTTGAAGTCATTGGCGACCATGAGGCGGTGCCGCCGCTGCTTTCGGCCGGGGAGGATGCGTTTGCGGAGCTTGAATGGCCCGCGGAAACACGCGACTACATCGCCCGCGTCGCCTCGACGCGCGAACAGCAGGCGATCTGGGAGTTGCCGAAGGACCTTTCCCTATCGCCTGCAGGCCTTGACGGTGGCCAGAGGAAATCCGTTGCGGCGGCGCGCGACGCCTTGGTTGCCGCGCTGAAACGGCTGCGCCGGCGCTATCCGCAGAACGGCTCGCTGGCACTTACCGGTCATGCCCATATCGATCTTGCCTGGCTGTGGCCGCTGACCGAGACGCGGCGGAAGACCAATCGCACATTCCACACCATGATCCGGTTGATGGACCGCCATCCGGACTTCCGCTTTAACGCCTCGACCGCCCAGCTCTATGCCTTTCTCCAGGAGGACGATCCGAAGCTCGTCGCGGAAATCAAGAAGAAGGTTCTCACCGGGCAGTGGGAGCCGATCGGAGGGATGTGGGTCGAGCCTGACACCAACATGCCGACCGCGGAGTCGCTTGTACGGCAGCTGCTCTACGGTCAGCACTATTTCGAAAGGCTGTTTGGCAGCCGCCACAACGCGTGCTGGCTGCCCGACTGCTTCGGCTTCTCGCCTGCCCTGCCGCAGCTGTTGCGGCTCGCCGGCATCGAGCACTTCTTCACGATCAAGGTGAACTGGTCGGAAACCAACAAGATGCCGTTCGACCTGTTCTGGTGGGAGGGCCTCGACGGCAGTCGTGTCCTTACGCACACCTTCAACAACCCTGTTGGCGGCTACAACGCCGAGATCGGTCCGCGCGCGATCCTGGAGACGTGGCGGAATTTCCGCGGAAAATACCTCCATCTGGAGAGCTTGCTCGCCTTCGGCTACGGCGACGGCGGCGGCGGTCCTACCGAAGAGATGCTCGAACGCAAGCGTCAGCTCGACAACTTCCCCGTGGTGCCGAAGCTTCGCTCGGTTAACGTCGCGGAGTGGTACAAATCCGTCTCTGCAAAGGTGCGGAACAACCCCGATCTGCCGGTCTGGGTCGGTGAGATGTATTTGGAACTTCACCGCGGCACGCTAACGACACAGGGTCGTACTAAATATCTTCATCGCCGTGCCGAGCGCGCGCTGATCACCGCCGAGACGCTGTCAAGCATGGCGACGATGCTCGGCGCGGCAATGGCGCGTTCACTCGAGCCGCACTGGCGCGTGGTGCTTCGCAACGAATTTCATGACATCCTGCCCGGCTCCAGTATCCGCGAGGTATATCAACAGGCGGAGACCGAACTCGCGGAGGTCGTTTCCGCCGGGCTCAAGGTTCAAGACGAACAGGTTGACGCGATCGCCGGCAAAACTTGCCGCGTCGAGCGGGAAAACCGGCATCCTCGTTGTCAATCCCGACCTCTCGCCGCGCCCACTGCGTCTCGCCTCGCCAAACGCCCTCCCGAATGGCCAGCGCGTTGACGAGGGGAGCGTCTTCGCTGGTGACGTTTCCGTGCCCGGACTCTCCGCTTCGGTGATCTTAGCGACTCCACGAGCGCAGTCCGCATCGGCACAGGAGCGCCAGCTTGAGAACGCGTTCGTGCGGGCGGAAATCGGGGCGGACGGTACGCTTACAAGCTTCTTAGACAAGCGGGCCGGCCGGGAGATCCTCGCGGATCGTGCCAACCAGCTTTGGGCGTATCGCGACAAGCCGCGAAACTGGGATGCCTGGGACATCGAAGACGACTACATGCGCTGCGGTGAGGAAATCACTGCGAGAAGGATCGAGATCGTCGAGAACGGCCCGCACCGCGCAGCAATCCGGATTGCACGCCGCTTCAAGAGCAGCAAGATCGTGCAGACGGTCCGCCTCTGGGCGAACTCTGCGCGGCTCGAGTTCAGGACCGACATCGAATGGCGCCAGCGCCGGGTTCTTCTGAAGGCGAGATTCCCGCTCGCCATTCGCTCCGACCATGCGACCTTCGAATGCGCAGCGGGGGTCATTCGGCGACCGACGCATCGGAATACGTCCTGGGAAGAAGCGCGGTTCGAGGTCGCCGCGCATCGGTTCGTCGACCTTTCCGAGCATGGCTACGGCGTAGCCCTACTGAACGACGGCAAATACGGGCATCACGCCATCCACAACGAGCTTGGCCTCAGCTTGCTGCGTTCGCCGGTCTATCCCGACCCGCTGGCCGACGAGGGCAGGCAGAGTTTCAGTTACGCTCTCTTTCCGCACCAGGGGGACTGGCTGAGCGGAGGCGTGCTGGCCGAAGCGGAAGACCTGAACCAGCCTCTTCTTGCTAGCGCCGTGAAGGCAGACACGGCGTCGACCTGGGTTGCCGCTGCGATCGAAGGCCTGTCGCTCGGTCTTGCCGGCTTCAAGCCGTCCGAGGACGGAAGCGCGTTGATCCTGAGGACGTACGAACCGGCCGGGGCGCGCGGCAAGATCGGGCTGTCGCTAGCCGAGGGCTGGAAGCTCGGCGACGAGGTCAACATCCTCGAGGATCGATCTGGCCGTGCCAACCTGGCGTTTCAACCCTTTCAGGTCCACAGCTGGCGCATCGAGAGGAAGAAGTCCTAGGGCGGAAGGCGTTGAGGCTTGAACCGGAGGATTTCGGATGGCTCATGTCGTAGTGAAGGACCTCTTCAAGCGATACGGCGAATTCCAGGCGGTGCACGGTATCAACTTCGAGATCGGTGACGGCGAGTTCGTGGTGCTGGTCGGGCCTTCAGGCTGCGGCAAGAGCACGATTCTCAGAATGATCGCGGGCCTCGAAACGATCACCAGCGGCGAAATTCTCATTGAAGGCGAAGTCGTGAACGACACTCCGCCGCGCGAGCGGGACATCGCGATGGTGTTCCAGGACTATGCTCTCTATCCGCACATGTCGGTGCGCCAGAACCTGGGCTTCGGGCTGAAGATGCGAGGAACAGCGCGAACCGCTATCAAAGCCGCCGTCGAGCGGACTGCCGCGATCCTGCAGATCGACGGACTGCTCGACCGCAAGCCGAAGGAGCTTTCGGGCGGACAACGTCAGCGCGTGGCAATCGGTCGCGCGATCGCACGCGAGCCTCGCCTCTTCCTCTTCGACGAGCCCCTCTCCAATCTCGATGCTCAGCTGCGCGTCGAGATGCGCACGCAGATCAAACGACTGCACATGAATTTTAAGGCGACCAGCATCTATGTCACCCACGACCAAACCGAAGCGATGACGCTGGCCGACCGCATCGTCGCTCTTCGGAACGGCATCATCGAGCAGGTGGGCACGCCGGAGCAGCTCTACACTACGCCCGCCAATCGTTTTGTCGCCGGGTTCATCGGTTCCCCGAAAATGAACTTTCTTGCCGGAAGGTTCCTGCTGGACAACGGCGAGCTGTTCGCAATTCCGGTCGGCGCACCTGGGGTAAGATTGCCGATCCCCAATCGGCACAATGCACGGGCCGATCAGGAAATCGTCATCGGCATTCGCCCCGAGCACCTTACCGATGTCTGGACGGAGCACGGTCGAGGTGGGCTGGTGCCGATCGACCTCAAGGTCGAGCTCTCCGAACCCCTCGGTCCCGATACTCTCGTCGTCAGCCGGATCGGAGAGGCCGAGATCGTTTGCCGGGTTTCAGCTGAATCAAAGCCCAAGGCCGGTTCGCCGCTAAGGATCATGGCGAATGCCAAGCACATCCATCTGTTCGATCCGGAAAGCGGCGTTACCCTTTTGTGAGAGGCTTTACATCCATGCTCAATCCGCCTCCCGCCAGCTCCGCGGGAGCAGGTGCGCCACGCTCGGCACTGCCGTCGGCTCAGGCCGGCGATTTACTGCCTATGCAAGATAGGCCTTCAACACGGACGCTCCCAAAGTATATTTCGGATCGACCATGTTGCCGAGACGAACGCGGCCTGCCTGCGTTAGAAAGAAGTAAGCCTCGTACTTCTCCCAGCCGTAGCTCTCGACCATCCAGCGCACGAGTTCGCGGTACGCGATTCGCGCGGCGTCCTCCATCGGACGCCCGGATCCGATGGTCATGATGCTCTGTTCGTTTTCCAGCCGCGGCCAAGCGATCGGCCATTCCTTTATCAAGTCGACTTGGATCGTGGTGGTCGAAGCCATTTCCACCGCGACTCCGCAGAGTTCCCCATCGCCCTGCGTTGCGTGGCAGTCGCCTAGATAGAGATAGGCGTCCTCGTGATGGACCGGGAAATACACGATGGCGCCGGGCCTGACGTCCGGCAGATCCATGTTGCCGCCCCAGTAGTCCGGCTGAAGTGACGTGACCGCCTCGATTTCGGGGCTGACACCAAGCGTCCCAAGGAAGGGTTCGTAGGGCAGCATGATCTTGCTGTTGAATCGGATGCCGTCCTGGGTCACTTCCATCTTTTTCACCCGCTCGGGGAGCGGGTCGTTCAAAAGAGCCGTGTGCGCAGTGCCGACAAGGCCGCCGAATTCCGGGATGAGAACTGTTGTGCCGATCGGCTGTTCGCCTCGCGGGGTTATGGAATCGATTCGTACAGCAAGAACGTCCCCCTTCGCGGCTCCCTCGACCGCGACCGGACCACATTGCGGATTCAGAAACGGAAAATTGAGAAGCGCGGAAGGACTGTCTGTCTCTCGTTTGATCTTACCCTCGAATGCGTCTGCCGTTTCTGCGACGATGAAATCGCCCGGCTCGACCCGTAGCACCGGTTCGGCATATGGCCCATAGACATAGCTGTATTGCCCCTGCACTGCTTCCGTTAGGTCGTGCCTGGCGCCCGGCTTGCCTTTCGCGACGCCCCTTTGCACCATGTAGGAGGACTCAATCCAACTCATCGTTCCGCCTCCTCGTTACTTTCCCGCGTCTCATGCTCGACCGAGAGGGCGAGCTTCGCCTAGCGACTGCTAACTTCACGGCTTATGTCGCTGGCGGCCCTCGCCGGCGCTACCCTGTTTGGGTCAAGCTTACGCTTACCTGCATTGTCGCGCTACGGATGCCGTCCCAAAGGTTCGATGCTGAGCAACCAGCTAAGTCTAATGTCTGCAGTTGGCGCAAAAGCGGTCATATCTTCGCCTTCGCATCGGGCCCGGCAGTCTGAGGGTTCGCATGCGAAGCACGCGCTTCCCGCGACGGTAAGGTAGTTTTTCCTTCCAGTCGGCGCGGCGCGTTCAGGCCAAGACGAACTGGTGCCCGCCGACCGCGCGAGCGGCTAAAGCACCCAAGCGATGGATGCCATCGGATCGGTAAGGCACGTTCCAACAGGGATGACCAAACAATCGACCGGCTGGATCAAAGAGAAGGTCGGAGCAGTTCATGCGCGCCTGCCTTCGTGATCCAGGGCTGCGAATTCTTCGTCCGAAAGGATGACGTCAGCAGCAGCGACGTTCTCCTCGAGATGCGCCACCTTCGAGGTTCCAGGGATCGGCAGCATCACCGGACTGCGTTTCAGCACCCAGGCCAGCGCAATCTGGCTCTGCGCGGCGCCGTGCCTGCGCGCGATCGTGTCAAGAAGCGACCGCGATCTGGCAAGGCTTCCGAAAGCGTTCGTGAGGGCGGCCGGCCAACACCGCGTGCTGGTGCTGAGGCTACACGCACAGCGGCGACGGCGGAGCGCTGGCTTGCCTAGGAGAAAGGCCTTGACGGCATCGTGGCGAAGCGGCTCGACCAGCCCTACCGGCCAGGTGAGCGCACGATGCGCAAATACAAGGTCTGGCACACGGTCGACGCCGTGTTGGGTGGTTATTACGAGGACGAGGCGACGAGAACGATCGACAGCTTGCTGTTCGGCCTCTATGGCGAGGACGGCTGCTTCACTTCGTCGGCCATTCGCGGGTCTATGATGCCGCCGCCGAGATCGCTAAGCTGCTTGCGCCACTGAAAACGTTCGGATCATTCATGGCACGCAGCGCTATAAACCCCCTTTAGGTTGACGCGTTGGGGGACGACCGTTGATCCTTTCTGCCAGGGCGTACCGCCCTGGACCGCCCGGTTTTGGGAATACGGGGGAGGCGGAAAAAATTTGCAGTGCTGAAGGCCGAATTGAGAACGTCAAAAGTTACAGCACAGAGGCTGACGGAACCGCGCAAAGTTGCTGATGGTTAACTTGGGACGATGATGAGTGTGGCGAGTTTGTCCAAGGACGAGGACCCAGGGCATTAGCCCGCAACTTACGATCGCCAGCCCGAACTTGGGGATGCCCACCGTGTCGTGCTACTTATGTGCTACCTGAATGGAAATTAAGAAAGCGCTTAGTGATCTAAGTCTTTGAAATCGTTGGTGGGTGTGCCCGGGATCGAACCGAGGACCCGCTGATTAAGAGTAAGCGGCCAAGGCAGTCGGTTTCCAGATGCCAAAGCATCGCCCGCGTCACTCCGAGCGTTCCGCGGTCTGAACGTTGCTCAGTCCGCTGCGCGAAGGCCTTCGATGACGACGGCATGAAACCGGGCGCCTGGCCGCGGTATCGTCGAGCGGCGAAGCGAATTCCATCAAGTGTAAGTCAATGATGCTGACACAGGCGGCATCGTGCTCGGCATTTTGGCCGGCCGTTATGCGCCGGAGCAGCAGCGGAGACCGAGACGCGGCCGCCGTTCATGCTGCTGCACTGAGCGGCCGCAGCCGAACTAGCGGCAACGGCGGGGCTGTGTGGGTTCGGGATGCATCCGCCGCTGCCAGTCGCTGACGAACGTACGATCATTCGGATGAGTGCTCCCGCCAGCGGCAAGGGTATCCTTGCGCCGCCGGACGGGCGATCAACCGCCGGTGCGTCCTGGCCGATCACTTCCGGAGTCATGAGGCGAGGCTTGGTTATCGCCGCCTTTCTCGGCTTCGACACCACGATCATTTTCATGCTCCAGGCAATCAGCCGATCGGCGGCTTCCGGGTCGAGCGGGGAGCCGAACTCCAGCAGCCGCCGCAGGTCGGGCAATGGGATCCGGGTGGCTTCGGAGACGGCGAAGACGGTGATCTGCCGATCGGCCAGCACGCCGAGGATGGCGCGGCAGAGAACGGTGCGCATGGAGCGAATCATCCTCGCCCATCCTTCGGCAGCGTGCCGACCTTCTCGGCCAGCCGCTCCACACGCACGAAGGTCGAGTGCAGGGGCTCCTTCACCATGCAGTTGGCGGCGCGCCAGATGGTGGTCTGGCTGACCTGGGTGCGTTCGCCGATCTCGCGATAGCTGAGGCCGCTGTTGTGGAGGGTCTCCACCATCAGCTGGAACTGATCCGCGGCGCTGGGCATGGCGCGAACAATGCCACCATGTCGCGCGGAGGAAAAGGCTGCGAGGTCTTACGCTACCTTGGATGGGAAAGCGACAACGCCAGTTCCGCACGCATAGCGATTCCATGCCTCGAGTACCATGCGCCGTTTCTTCATCGCCTTGCCACGCCGATAGGCTCGTTCAGCGTCGTTGAGGGCCGGATCATGGCCGTAGGTCTCCTCGATAACTGCTCGGTCGAAGGCGGTTTCGTCGCGGACATAATCGACGAAGGTCGAGCGGAAGCCGTGGACAGTGTAGCCGGAACAGCCAGGCATGCTCCGCAGCGCCTTGCGCAGCGTGTCGGGACCGAGCTCAAAAAGCCGACCATCCCCGCGTTGGGGAATCCGTTCCAGCACCGCCAGCATCTCGCGGGTGAGCGGGATGATATGTTCGGCATGCGACTTGGTTCGTTCGGCCGGAATTGTCCAACGCGGATCGTCGCCTGCAAGCCTGAATTCCTTCCATTCGGCTTTGGTGACTTCAGCGGTGCGGGTGGCGGTAAGGATCACCAAACGCAGGGCAAGCGAGGATTCCACCACCGGCGGCCTTCCCTGCTTTCCCGTTTTTTCTGTCTCGCGCTCCCTCAGTCTCGCCATGAAGTCTGGCAGCTCTTCGTAGGGCAGTGCCGGGTGGTGGCGAACAGTGCCGCGTTTGCGCCGGCTGCGGGCCAGTCCGAGCGCGTCCATCGAGGCTGGATTGTTGTGGCCCGATCCGAGCAGGGTGCGGTTGTCGCGGAAAATCGTTTCCAGCCGGTATCGAAGCTCGCGTCCGATGGGCCGATGCCAGAGACGATCCACTACCGGCTTGATGTCGGCGGCGGTGATCGCGGCGAGCGGTTTTCTGGCGAGCTCTTTCGCGTGGTCGAAGAACGAACGCCGCCAGCGGTATTCCGTCTTGGCGTTCCTCCAGCCGGACTTGTAGCGATCGATATAGGCTGTAGCGGCCTGCCCGAGCGTGAGGGAAGTCTTGCGCTCTTCGGCACGTGGGTCCTTGCCTTGGGAAACCAGCGCTCGGTACTGGTCTGCTTTTCGCTGTGCTTCGATGAGGGTCACCTTGTGCCCCTTGGCACCGGAGGCGGAACCGAGGCCGGCATATTCATTGCGGCCGCTACGCTTCCAAATGAACAGCCAGGCGCGCGAGGTTTCGCTGCGAACGTCGAGATAGAGGTTGTTGCCGAGCGCATAGGGCGCGCTTTTCGTCGGCACTGTTTCGACCTGCTTCTGGGTGGTGATTTTCACTGGCATCGCTCCGTATTACCCAACCCATTACCCAACCCGATTGCCTTAGAACGGCGTAGGGTGGCGTGGGTCCACTTCATCCAGAAATGTAGATAATGCCCTGTTTTGTCAATGGTTTTTAACGATGACATAGAGCGGCGTAGAGTGGCGCATATGGGTAAATAGTTCCGAAGGACAGCGCCATCATATTCATCGAACATGCCGAAGACAGGCCGTTGGCGCCGCCATTGCCGGAAAGGGTCGTCGCGGAAGTGGCGAAAGTTCCGGTTTTCGGTGTTACGGAGGCTGATATCGGTTCCGGCATGATAGGCGGATTTATTTCCCGGTCGCAAGAAATCGGTAATGATCTTGGCAAGATGGCAGGCCAGCTCCTTGCCGGCAAGTCGGCCGCGGACATCCCGATAGAGCATCTTGTGCTGGTTCCGACCTTTGACTGGCGGGCGTTGGAGCGCTGGAACATTGATATCTCGGGCCTCCCGCCGGGCTCCGATATTCAGTTTCGACCCCCCGCCGCCTGGGAGCATTATCGCTGGTACATTGTGGGAATTCTCTCGCTCATCGTTTTCCAATCGCTTCTGATCACGGGGCTCCTGGCGCAGAGACGCCAGCGGCATCGCGCCGAGGAAGAGGTCCGCGCAAAGCAACACGCGCTGGAAATAAGCTACCGGGAAGTGCAATTGCTCGCCGACCGGCTGATCACTGCCCAGGAAGAGGAGCGGACGCGGATTGCCGGGGAGTTGCATGACGACGTTGGCCAGCGGGTTGCTTCAATTTGCATGGGCCTGAGCCTCCTCAGGAGGGGCGCCAGGACGCCGCGGAGTGGCATGAGGGACGGGCTGTTGGCCTTGCAGCAGCAGGCGATGACCCTGGCCAGGGATCTTCGCGATTTGTCGCATGAATTGCATCCCAGCGTCATGGAGCATGTCGGGCTGCTCGAAGCCATCCGGGCGCGCTGTGACGATATCAATAGCGAAGGGGGTGTGAGGGTCAGTCTCGAAGTGGATGACGGCTGGTCAAGCGTGCCCGAAAAGGTCGCGCTCTGCCTCTACCGGGTGACGCAGGAAGCGTTGCGCAACATCTCAAAACATGCCAACGCGCGGGCGGCGGTCATTTCGCTCAGCCGTCATGATGGGCAGGTCAAAATGGCAATTGCAGACGATGGCGTAGGGTTCGCCAAGGCCGAACAGCGCGGGCTTGGAGTCGTCAGCATGCGCGAGAGGGTCAGGATGCTGGGCGGCAGCTTTGACGCGCGGAACTCGCCGCGGGGCGGGGGCGTCATCGCGATCGCCATTCCCTTGCAGGATGATCCCGTAACGTCGCCAAACTGCTCGGACGAGATCATGCATGAGAACGAAGAGTGTGCGCGGGACAAGGTTTCAGCGGAAAGTCAGCGCCCTCCAGCGGGTGATCCCAAAAAGCGGCCAGACCAATCAGACGAATTCACACTCAAGAACAAAGAGTTGGAGCCGAATGAGGACCCAACGGAGCGCCAATGAGACCGCGTGTGATCCTGGCGGACGACCACGCGATTGTCGCCGAAGGCGTCGGACGGCTGATCATGGAGGTTGCCGACCTTGTTGATCGGGTCGCCAATGGCCGCGAGCTTGTCGAGAGTGCGCGCCGTCACCATCCGGATATCGTCGTATCCGACATGACGATGCCGATCATGAGCGGCCTCGATGCTCTGCGGCAGTTGCGGTCGGAGCAATTCGCGGCGCACTTCATTTTTCTCACCATGCATGACGAACCCCGTCTTGCTTCCGAGGCGCTGAGGGCCGGCGCCTCCGGCTATGTCCTCAAACAGGCCGCGGGGGAGGAGCTGCTGGACGCCATCCGTACCGTCATGGCCGGGCGCGTCTATCTGACCCCTCATTTGACCAGGGGCGTCCTGCAGGCAATCGCCCAACCATCGGCACGGGAACTGGACCAGCTCACCTCCCGCCAGCTGGAAGTGCTGCGTCTGATTGCCGTAGGCAAGCGCATGAAGGACATTGCCGCCGAGCTGAAGATCTCGGTGCGAACAGTGGAGGACCACAAGTCCCAGTTGATGCAAACGCTTGGCCTCAGCAACAATGCCGAGCTCGTGAGGTTCGCGCTCAAGTGCGGCCTGATTTCTGAGTGACTTTTTTCTGCTGCGGACTCCGTCATCTCCAACACTCAGCAACGATGGCGCGTTGGGTTTCGCCAATCGCCATTTGCAGGAGTGTTGGAGAAGACGAAGCGAACAATCAGGCTTCGTATACCAGGCCGCCCGGGTCGATCGCGGGCTTGCGGCCAGCGACCATGTCGGCAAGGAATTTTCCCGATCCCGCCGCCATGGTCCAACCGACATGGCCGTGGCCCGTGTTGACATAGAGATTGCTGTAGCGCGCGCGTCCTATGACCGGGACCGAATTTGGCATCATCGGCCTCAAGCCTGCCCAAAGAACTGCCTTGGCCTCATCGATGGCGCCCGGAAAGAGCTCCTTTGCCGTCCTGAACAGCGCGGCGAAATCTTGCGCGCTTGTAGCTGCGATCAAAGCCGGCGAATTCCGCGGTGGAGGCGAGCCGCAACCGGCTGCCCAGCCGGGAGTAGGCGATCAGCCGATCCTCGTCGACGCCCCCCATCGTCGGGCCGAGCGTTTCGTTCGGCAGCGGCAGCGTCGCGGTGTAACCCTTGACCGGGTAGACTGGCAGGTCGATCCCGTATTTGCGCCCGAGCAGCCCGCTTTCGGGACCAAGCGAAATCACGACGGCGTCACCGGTGACGGGTCCGGTGGTGGTATTGACGGCCCGCACGCGGCCGCCCTCGATGTCGAGACCCTGGATCGTCGTGTCGAAAAGGAACTTCACGCCGAGCTTCGCGGCAGACCAGTCTGTCAGTCCCTGGACGAACAGGTGCGAATCGCCTGTCTGGTCCATTGGCGAATAAACGCCGCCCGCGATTTTCTCCTTTGCCCCGGCGAGGCCGGGTTCGAGTTCGACCAGGCGATTGCGGTCCACCAGCTCGATCTTCAATCCATGCTCCGCGAGATAGCGAAGATTGCTCGCGCCGCCGTCGAGGCTTTGCTGCGAACGGAAGAAATAGAGGACACCCTTGCTGCGTTGGTCGTATTCGATGCCGGTCTCAGCCGAGATTTCGTCCATGCAGGCGCGCGAGTAAAGCGCCAGCCGCAATTTGACGTCAGTGTTTGCGCGGCAGCGCGCCTGACTGCACTGCGCCAGAAAGCGCAGGCTCCACGAAACGAAATAGGGATCGAAGCCCGGGCGGACCTTTATCCCGAGACCGGGTTTGTAAAGCGATTGCAGAAAGGTCTTCAACGCCGCCGGAGATGCCCACGCTGTAGCGTCGCCGGGCGAAACCAGCCCGGCGTTGCTGTAGCTGGTTCCCTGTGCCGCCGAAGGATGGCGCTCGATGACCGTCACCTCATGACCGTCACGGGCGAGATAATATGCCGCCGCGGCGCCGACCACGCCCGCGCCGAGGACCAGAATCCTCATACGGCCGCCCCCCACCAGGCTCCCTGGCGTTGCTCAGGCTGCATTGAGTTGGCGGGCAAGTGGGGAACCTTCCTTGATCTCGATAAGCGTCGGGACATTCCGTCGCGTCGACTCTCGCAAGGCCAGCCGCAGTTCTTCGACGGTCTCGGGCCGTGCGGCCTCTGAACCTAGTCCTTTAGCCACAGCGACAAAGTCGGGCGTAAAGATGTCGACGCCAATCTGCGGAATGTCGCGGTCGGCCATGAAGGCCTTGATCTCGCCGTAGCTGGTATTGTTCCAAACGATGATCGCCACGGCTATTCCTGCTTCGCAAGCTGCTGCGATTTCCTGGATCGAGAACTGGATCCCGCCATCGCCCATCAGGGAGACGACAGGGCGGTGAGGCGCGCCGAGCTTGGCGCCGAAGGCGGCGGGCAGGCCGTAGCCCAGCGTGCCGTAGCCGGTGCTCGAATTGAAATAGGAGCGCGGCGCCGATGCCTCGTAGAACTGATTGGCGCAATAGACCGGCTCGGTCTGGTCGCCCGCGATGATCGCTCCGGGCAGCGCTTCGTCGACGATCTCCATGATGCGGCGGTGCGTTGCGCAGGCAGGCCACAGGCCCTTTTCAACGTCCTCGCGGATCGCCTTCGCGCGTTCCTCGCCATTGCTCGCACCCTGGCGTCCGGCAACGCGGCAAGCAGCGCCGAAGCAGCGAGCTTGGCATCGGCAACAATCGGTACTGCCGCGGGAAACTGAGTCACCAACTGCAGCGGGTCGATGTCGATGTGAATAAGGCTGCCGGCGATGGCCACGGGATGCGGTTCGGGATACATCTCGGTCGCGCCGAATTCGGTGCCGATCGCCAGCACGACATCCGCCGACGCCAGTTCCTGCCTGAGCGGCTTCATGCCGAGATTTCCCGTAAGGCCAAGCGGATGGCCGGGCTGCAGGATGCCCTTGCCGTTGATTGTCATGAACACCGGCGCGTCGAGGCGTTCGGCGAGAACACGAATGTCGTCCGCGGCGTCCTGGGCGCCGCCGCCGGCGATGATCAATGGGCGCTTGGCACCGGCGAGCAGCGCCGCCGCTGCTACGATCCGCCCCGCTTCCGGCGCCGGCCTGCCGGGCAGCGTCCAGGCGGCTGGATTGCTGTCGTCGACTTGCGCGACGATTACATCGAGCGGAATCTCGATATGCACCGGACGCGGACGCGAGGAGGAAAACACCGCGAAGGCGCAAGCCAGGATTTCGGGAAGCTGGGTGGGAGCAAGGATGGTGTGGCTGAAGGCGGTAACGCCCGAGACGAGGCCCTGCTGCGACGGCAGCTCATGCAATGCACCGTGGCGCATGCCGAGTTGTTCGCGCGCATCGACGCTGGAAATCACCAGCATCGGCACCGAATCGCCATAGGCTTGGCCCATGGCCGTCGAGATGTTGGTCATGCCAGGTCCGGTGATGATGAAGCAGACACCCGGCTTCCCGGTAACGCGCGCATATCCGTCGGCCATGAAGCCGGCGCCCTGCTCGTGGCGCGGCGTAATGTGCCGGATTTTCGTCGCCGGCAAGCCGCGGTAGAGCTCTACCGTGTGAACGCCGGGAATGCCGAAGATCAGCTCGACTCCGTAGGCCTCGAGCAGTTTGACCAGATATTCGCCGCAAGTAGCCATGGTTTCCCTTTTATCTCCGTTTCACACCGGGCAGGACGCATAGCATCTCGAATAGCAGATAGGCTGCTGTGATCGCGGTATTGCCGGTCGTGTCGTAGGGTGGAGACACCTCGACCAGGTCGCAGCCGACGAGATTGAGACCCCAGCAGCCGCGAATGATTTCCAGGCCCTGAATTGTCGTCAGGCCGCCGATTTCCGGCGTGCCGGTGCCGGGTGCGAAAGCCGGATCGAGGCTGTCGATGTCGAAGGAGAGATAGACGGGACCGGACGCCCATCTGCGCCCTCACTTCTTCCATCAGGGGGGTGAGCGACTTGTGCCAGCACTCTTCGGCCTGGATCACGCGGAACCCCTGCTGGCGCGGCCAGTCGAAATCGTCGGCGGCATAACCTGTACCGCGCAGCCCAATCTGGACGCAACGCCCGGTGTCGAGGACCCCATCCTCGACCGCGCGGCGAAACGGTGTGCCGTGGGCGATCGGCTCGCCGAACATATGCTCGTTGATGTCGGCATGGGCGTCGACATGGATGAGGCCGACCGGCCCGTGCTTCTTCGCCATCGCGCGCAGGATCGGGTAGGCGATGGTGTGGTCGCCGCCGAGCGTCAGCGGAATGCAGTTCTCCGCAAGGATGGCGTCGTAGGCGTTGGTGATGATGTCCATGCATTTCGGCAGATTGAACGTATCGATAGCCACGTCGCCGATGTCGGCCACCATCAGGCTGTCGAAGGGTGCGGCACGCGTGGCCATGTTGTAGGGCCGCGTCATGCAGGATTCGGCGCGGATCTGGCGCGGTCCGTGGCGCGTGCCAGCGCGGTTCGAAGTGCCGATATCCATCGGCACGCCGACGAAGCAGGCGTCGAGCCCCTTTGCCGTCGGCTGCGTCGGCAGCCGCATCATTGTCGCCGGGCCGCCGAAGCGCGGCATCTCGTTGCCGCCAAGCGGCTGGTTAAGTTTTCTTTCGATCATCCGTCGCCATCCCTTCGCCAAGCCTGCGGTAGAGTTCAGGTCTTCTGTCCTTTAGATGCGTGTTGAGGCGCCTCGATTGCTCCAATGTCCGACGATCAAGATCCGCGAAGATCAGCTCCTCGCCGCGGCCGGCGCGCGCCAGGTCTGATCCGTCGGGCCCAACGACGCAGCTCAGGCCGCAATAGTCAAACGGACCCTCGCGGCCGCAGCGATCGACGTACGCGAGGTAGACCTGGTTTTCATAGGCGCGTGCCGGAACGATCGTTTGCGCCACCACGTCGAAAGGCTGCATCAACGCCGTGGGCACGATCACGAAGTCGGCCCCTTGCAGGGCAAGCGCCCTGACATTTTCCGGGAATTCGACATCGTAGCAGATGAGCAGGCCGATCTTGAAGCCATCGATTTCGAAGATCGGCGGCTCGATCCCGCCTTCTGAGAACTGCTCACGGTCGACATCGCCGAACAAATGGGTCTTGCGGTATCTGGCAAGAACAGTCCCGTCGGCGCCAACAACGACGACGGCGTTGTAAACATTGGAGCCGTCACGCTCCGGAAAGCCCAAAGCGAGAGCGATGGCCTCTTTTCGGGCAATTTGCGCGGCAGCGGCGACCGACGGCCCGTCCATCGGCTCGGCCACGCGCCCGACGGCGTGGGCGCCAATGGCGTATCCGGTCAGAAAGAGCTCGGGCGTAACAAGAAGCTTCGCGCCCTGGTTGCGCGCACTCTTGGCGACGCGCGCCAAGAGGCCAAGGTTGCCCTCCGGCGTATCGGGACTCGCAGGACCCTGGAAACACGCAAACCGCATGACTGCCTATATTCAAGCTCAGCTAACGACGCAACGTCGCATTCGCCGCGCTCAAGGACAATGCACGGAACGGAGGCTTTGCGTATCACCTATTTAGTCAAAGGTCTCATCTGCGATTTCTGTCAAAGTTTCAATATGTTCCCCACGGCAATGAACGCAAATCAACAATCGCTTGCGACACCCCACCGTGTCATCCAACGCCTGGAAGATCGTTTGCGCGCGATCATGGTTCTCGCGCGCAATGAGACTCCGCTGTTTACCGAGACTCCGCGGTTTACCCGTAACGGAACGCCTTCGTCTGTTCGCGCCGCGCCGGGCCTGCGACCTGGACACCGCTTTCACGACATGCTCGATCCTCCCATCGGCTCGTAGCGACTGCGTAGAGCGCCATCATGTCGTCATGCGAGATACCGATGTCGTTGAGCAATGCATCGGGTGCGTGGTCCAACCCTTCAGTTGCCGTCAAGAGCGCCCTCCGCTCGCCCCGGCGATGCAACCACACGCGAAGCGGGCCGACGACTAAGGTAAGAAACTTTGCAGCCATGGCGATTTTCCCATTGGACAGCGGCGAATTACGCAGGCGTAGCTGGAAACCGTTCGCGTGTCCGTGAAACAGTTCACAGAGCCGGGCTCACCATTCCGCTCGGCGTCCTGGGTCAATAGATTTTCCTCGCCATGCTGGGCGCCGGCAGATAACACGCGTTGGCCGGGTAAAGCCGGCTGGGAAAATCGCCGGCATGGTCAATATTCAAACTCGGTTTTCGACCCCGAAGAATCTCGTACTTGCGGGCGTCCTGCTCATGCTCGGCGGCGACTTCATGTTCGCGCTCAATGATGCCATGGGCAAATGGCTGGTCGCGAGCTTCTCTGTCGGCCAGGTCGTGCTGATCCGTTCGATAGGCGCCTTCATTGTGCTGGGTCCGATGATCGCGGGGCAGGGCGCCAGGAAGCTATATCGCGTCGACCGTCCAGAGCTTCAGCTGGTGCGCGTGGTTGTGACCACGCTCGACACCGTTTTGTTCTATGCCGCCGTCGTCTTTCTACCGCTCGCCGACGTCATGAGCTTCTACATGGCGGGACCGATTTACGTTGCCGCTTTCTCCCATCTGCTGCTTGGCGAGAAGGTCGGTTGGCGCCGGTGGGTCGCCATTCTCCTCGGGTTCTGCGGAGTGCTGATCATGCTCAATCCTTCCTCGGCCGCAATTTCGCTGCCATCCATCTTCGCGCTGATCGGCAGCATAGCCTTCGGCTTCGCCATCATCCTCGGTCGCCGGCTGCGCGGCACCAGCGACACCACGCTTGTGACATGGCAGACCCTGGGCTCGCTCGTCGTTGGCGCCGCGATGGCGGTCGGTGATTGGGCGAAGCCAAGCGCCCTCGACTGGGGCGCCATGCTGCTCCTTGGCGTAGTTTCGTGCGCCGCGCATCTGATGATTACCCGTGCGCTGAAGCTGGCGCCGGCCTCGACGCTGGCGCCCCTGCACTACAGCCTGCTTCTGTGGGCGGTGGTCTTTGGGTTCGTCTTCTTCGGCGACATGCCAAGCGCCCGCATCCTGATCGGCTCCTGCATCATCGTGCTCGCCGGCCTGTTTATATTTCATCGGCAGAAGGTGGTGGACATCGTGCCACCCGAAAACGTTCCGCGCGGTGTCAACTGACGCCAACGCGCAAGGCGGGAGCTCTGCCAGAGCGTGGCAAGGGCGCACGCCTTGCCGCGTCGTCAGCCTTTGCTATGGGGCCCAAGAAGCGAAAGATCGGCGTCACCCAGACGATCACTGGCCGTCCAGAGTTGGTGCCAATAGGGGTACAAAAGCGGGGGTGCGCTAACGGCATCGAGCCTGGCCCGCTCGTCCTGCGCGAGGGTCAGTGCCGCGGCGCCAAGATTGTCCGTTATCTGAGCTTCTGTACGGCCGCCGATGATCACCGATGTCACGCCCGGCCGGCCGATCAGCCATGCGAGCGCCACCTGCGCTGCCGAAACGCCGCGCCCTTCAGCAATCTCGACCAACGTATCAACGATACGCCAAAGCCGTTCCTCGTCGCGGATCGGCGGCTCCTTCCATCCGGCGAGCTGGCGCGAGCCTTCGGGCACCGCCCCGTCGCGGCGATGTTTTCCGGACAACAGACCACCTGCCAGCGGGCTCCAGACAAGGATGCCAAGGCCTTGGTCGATCGCGATCGGCACAAGCTCATACTCGGCCTCGCGCGCCTCAAGTGTATAGTGGATCTGCTGGCTGACGAAGCGCTGGCGGCGGTCGGCGGTGCTGATCCCGAGCGCCTTCATGACATGCCAGCCTGAGTAGTTGGAACAGCCGACATACCGAACCTTGCCCTGGCGAACCAGGGTGTCGAGTGCCTCGATCGTCTCCTCGAGCGGGGTCTGGCCGTCCCATTGGTGGACCTGATAAAGATCGATGACGTCAGTGCGCAGCCGCTTCAGGCTCGCCTCGCAGGCCCGAATGAGATAGTGGCGCGACAGACCCCGATCGTTGGGTCCTTCTCCCATCGGAAAGCGCGCCTTGGTGGCGATGAGAACACCGCCCTTGCGGCTGCCGGCGAGCGCCTCCCCGACAATCTCCTCGCACGTACCGGCTGAATATACATCGGCCGTATCGATGAGATTGACACCAGCGTCGATGCATAGATCGATCAGGCGCCGTGCCTCGTCGAGACCGACATTGCCGACCTTGGAAAACGCGCCCTTGCCACCCATTGTCATGGTGCCAAGAGTGATCGTCGAAATCTTCAGGCCGGATCGGCCGAGCTGCCTGTACTCCATCGCGATTTCTCCTCTGATTTGCCTGGAACAAGGGCGGGCATTTCGGTGCCGCTTAACATCGCTAGAGCAATTCCAGGAAAAGTGGACCCGGTTTTCCGTCCGGAATTGCGTAAAAACAAAAAGATAGAGCGGTTCACCGATTCCGTCAGAGTGGGAACCGCTCTAGTGGAATGGACCGGCTGCTTCCCCGGTTCGCAGTCTGCAAGGCTGGCATCCGCGCCGCGTGTAGGCCAGCTCGTGAAGATAGCATTTCGCCAGAGCTGCGCGTTGGAATCGTATTGCCACTGCTCAGTCCATATTGATTCGTACTTCGAGCGCGCCGTTCAGCAGCCGCTTGAGGTGGAACCCCGCGAGCTGATCGTCGGGCCGTTTGCCAACCTCGGCCGCGAATGCTCCCAACGCAGCCGCGTCCCCGCGCTCCAGCATGCCAAAGGCCTGTAGATAGCTTGCCGTCGACGGATCATCGTACTGCTCGGGCCGCAAGGGCTCGAAGGCGCGCAGGGCACCGGCACGTCCCCTGAGCACAAGATCGCCGATCGGCCGACCGCGAAAATGCGGCATCTGAATTGCAACGCTCTCGCTCACGCAGATGCGCGTGCCTAGTTGCTTGTTGGCAGCTTCCAGGCGGGCTGCAATGTTGATCGTGTCGCCGTAGGCCGTGTAGTCGAAGAAGCGGGCGCCGCCGAAATTGCCGACGATCGCCGCTCCGGCGTTTACCCCAATGCGGGTCGAACCGAGAGCGATGCCTTTGTCGCGCCAGACCTTCCGAAGCGACTGCGAGAACGCGTCGAGGTCGAGCGCGCAGGCGACTGAACGGCTGGCGTAGTCCGGCTGCTCGCCGGGCGCTCCGAAGAGCACGTGAAGCGCATCGCCGACGACCTTGGTAACCGTGCCCTCATGTTCGAACACGATATCGGTCATTCCCACGAGATAGTCATTGAGGATTTCGCCGAGCACGCGCGGCTCGATTGCCTCGGCCAGAGTGGTGAAGCCACCAATGTCTGTGAACAGTGCGGCAACCTCGCGTCTCTGGCCGGCGAGATCGATCCCGTCGCTATCGCCCGCCAGCCGCTCCGCCAGATTGGGTGAAAAGTAGCGCGAAAGCGAGGCGTGCGCGCGTTCGGCAGCGGCTTGCCGGCGCTGTGCCTCGCGCAGCATCTCGAGGTGTTTCAGGGTTTTGGCAATCGTCGTCTCGAGGTCCGTGAAGTCGATCGGCTTGGTGACGAAGTCGAAGGCGCCCCGGTTCATCGCGGTGCGGATATTCGCCATGTCGCCGTAAGCCGACACGATGATGGTTGAGAGTTGCGCTTCGCTCTCCTGCAGCTTCTTCAACAAGGACAGGCCATCCATGCGTGGCATGTTGATGTCGGTCACCACCAGGTCGATGTCGCGGTTGGCCTCGAGCAGCGCGAGCGCGTCGATGCCGTCGTGGGCAAACAGGAAGCTGACAGAAGCCTCGCGAATCTGCCGCCGGAATTTCTGCAGCATGAGGGCTTCGAGGTCCGGCTCGTCGTCGACGACCAGGATGCGCGCCGTCACGCCGCCCATCCTATGCGCGCCTCGATCTCATCGCGCAGCGCGGAAAAATCGATCGGCTTGGTCAGCAAAGCCGCTGCGCCATCTTGCAGCGCTCTGCGCATGGTCTCCGGGTCGCCGTAGGCGGTAATCATGATCACCGGCACGTCTGGACGCGCAGCTCTCGCCTTCGGCAAGAGCTCAAGCCCGCTCATACCTGGCATGTTGACGTCCGAGAGGATCAGGATAAGAACCGCATCTTCCACTTCCTCAATCACACGCAATGCCGCGGGCGCGGAGAGCGCGAACTTCATCACGAAGCGTCCTGCGCGGAGGTCGCGACGGAACTGCTGACGGAACAAGGTTTCCACGTCGGGCTCGTCGTCGACCACCAGGATGAGCAGGTTCACGGGAGGTCTCCTGTCTTGGCGAGGGACGCCGCGCCGCGCGGCAGCACTATCCTGAATTCTGTGAACTCACCGGGCGTTGTGTCAACGCTGATCGTGCCGGCATGCTGTTTCACGACGATGTCGTGGCTGAGCGACAGGCCGAGGCCAGTTCCCTTCCCGGCCGGTTTGGTTGTGAAGAACGGATTGAACATCTGTTCTTTCACGTCGGCCTGAATGCCGGTGCCGTTGTCGCGTATCGTGATCTCCACTCTCTCGCCAAGATTTTTCGTGGAGGCGGAAAGCACCGGCTCGTAGGCACCGTTCGCCTCGGCTCCACGCCTCCTGGTAGCGTAGAAGCTGTTCGAGATCAGGTTAAGCAGTACGCGCGTGATTTCTTGGGGGAAGAGGTCGACCTCGCCCGCGTCCGGATCAAACGACCTCTCCAACGTGATGTTGAAGTCCTTCGTCTCCGCGCGCGCGCCGTGATAAGCCAGGTTCAGGCTCTCCTCGACGACCGCGTTGATGCTGGTCGGCCGATGCTCGCCCGATCCTGCGCGCGAATGCAAGAGCATGTTCTTGACGATGGAATCGGCGCGCCTGCCGTGCTGCACGACCTTGTCGAGATTGCCTTTCAGCAAGCCGGTCAATTCAACGACTTCCGTGTTAACCGGGCCGTCCAGAGATGCGCGTTCGAGCACGTCCTGCAGTTCGCCGATCAACTCCGTCGACAGTGACGAGAAATTGTTGACGAAGTTGAGCGGGTTCTTGATCTCGTGCGCGATCCCCGCGGTGAGCTGTCCGAGCGATGCGAGCTTCTCAGTTTGGATTAGCCGGTCCTGCGCTGCTCGAAGATCGCTTAGCGAACGCGTCAGCTCGTCGGTACGTTTGTTCACTTCCTCAAAGAGACGAACATTCTCAATTGCGATCACCGCCTGATCGGCGAAGGTCGTGATCAGGTCGATCTGTCGTTCCGTGAACGGGCCGACTTCTGGCCTCGTCAGCGCGAAGATGCCGATCGGCTCACCTTCACGTAACAGCGGTACGCACAGGATGGAAGCAAACCCGCCAAGCTTAGCCACTTCCGGAAACGCGTGTTCGGTGTCCTTCGACACGTCAGGAACGTGTATGACCGATCTCTCCAACGCGGCGCGTCCGACCCAGGAACCGCGTCCCACCGGGTCCGGATGCGTTTCCTCGAAGGCACGGAATTCGGGAGACTGGCCATGCGCCGCGCCAAGGCGGTAGACGCCCCCGTTCAGCATATAGATTCCCGATGTCTGCGCGATGCAGAGTTGCGCCGCGGACTTGATCAGCGCCTGAAGAACGGCGTTCAAGTCGAAGGTCGAGCGGCTGATGACCTTGAGAACATCGGCTGTCGCGGTCTGATGCGTCAGAGCCTCGTCAAGCTCGGCCGTGCGTGCTTTCACTTCCTCGAAAAGCCGAACGTTCTCTATCGCGATGACGGCCTGATCGGCAAACGTCTCAACCAGCTCGATCTGTTTTTCGCTGAAGGGTTTTACAATCGAGCGCGTGAGCGACAAAACGCCGACCGGAAGTCCCTCGCGTAACAGCGGCACGCCAAGGACGGTTCGAAATCCACCCAGCCTTTGACCCTCCAGCAAGGTATACTCGGTATCTGCCGTTGCGTCCGCGATCTGCACAGTCTTGCCCTCAAGCAAGACCCTGCCAACGACGGTGCCGCGCCCTGGCACATGCACCAGGCCCTTGAGGTAGGCACTGAAGTCCGGAGAATAGCCGTAGCTCGCGACCTCGCGAAATTTGCCCCCCGTTTGGCGCATGATGGCCGCACCGTCTGCTTCACAAAGCTGCGTCACGGTTGCGGCAAGGGCATCGAGGACCGCCTGCAGGTCGAAGGTCGAGCGGCTGATGACCTTGAGAACGTCGGCTGTCGCGGTCTGCTGTTTCAGTGATTCCGTGAGCTCGGCGGTACGCGCCTGTACCTCCTCGAAAAGACGGACGTTCTCTATTGCGATAACCGCCTGATCGGCGAAGGTCTCTACCAGTTCGATTTGACGCTGCGCAAAGGGCCCGGCGGTCCGCCGCGCAATGCCGAATACGCCGATGGTCTCCTGGTCCCGCTTGAGAGGAACAGAGAGTACAGCTCGGAAATTGCCCATGATTGCCGCTTCCGGCCGTTCGTATTCCGCGTCTTCAAACACGTCCGGCACATGGATCGTCGACCCCTCGTGAGCGGCGCGGCCTTGGAATGTCCCTCGTCCCAGCGGATGTGGGTTAGTCCGTTCGTAGGCGAGAAGCTCCGGAGCGGCCGGTGCCCGCCATGAACCGCAAGGTATCGCCCTCGCGCAACGTGATTGCGCCCATGTCCGCGCCGCCCAGACGCACTGCGGAGTTGACCAGCGTCTGCAGGACGGGTTGAAGATCGAAGGCCGACCGGCTGATTGCCTTGAGAACATCCGAGGTCGCGGTCTGCTGCTCCAGCGCCTCGCCGAGATCGCGCGTACGCGCCTGCACCTCGTCAAACAGCCGGACATTCTCGATGGCGATCACCGCCTGGTCGGCAAAGGTCTGCAGGAGAGCGATCTGGCGGGCAGGAAAGAGACCCGGCTCCGATGCTGCAACGGAGATTGCGCCGATCGCGCGATTGTTCTTCAGCATCGGAACTGCCGTAACAGCGCGGACATCAACGGCATTGGTCACATCGGCCAAGGCGTAATCCGGATCCTCGAGCACATCGGCGATCTGCTCGACCCTGCCACTCATGACCGCCCGCGATGTGGCTCCCGTGCGGCCAGGCGTCATTGGATAGGCGCTGTCCAAGGCCTGATACGCGGCGTCCGAAAAACCGTGCTGCGCTACGAAGTGAATTAGCTTGCCGTCAAACCTGTAAACGTTTGAAAGGTCGGCGCATCGCACAGGCGCGCCGATCTCTCGGCGATCATGTCGAAAACCGGCTGCAAGTCAGTCGGCGAGCTCGAAATGACGCTCAGCACGTCGTTGGTCGCGGTCTGCTGCTCCAGCGACTCTGTCAGCGCGCGATTGCGAGCGTGCACTTCCTCGAACAGGCGGACGTTCTCGATCGCGATAGCCGCCTGGTCGGCAAAGGTCTGGACCAGCTCGATCTGCTTGTCGCTGAAGGGCCGAACTTCGGTTCGCCGGATAACCAACGCTCCGATCGCTTGTCCGCTACGCATCAGCGGCGTGGCGGCGGTGGTTCGATGGCCCTGGCGCGTGGCCAGGGATTGGCCGAGAGGAAATTCCTCGCCGGCCGCGACGAGGTCGTGAACATGCACCGTTTTGCGATCGACGAAGGCGCGGCCGGTGACCCAGTCGCGTGTGATCGGCAAAATCATTCGAGCCATATCCAACGGAATAGGACCATAGTGCGCCTTGATGGCGAGCCCATCCCCCTCTGGAAGCACGATAACGGCATCGTAGGTGTCGCAGAAGCGTGCAGCGCTTTCGGCCACGACTTGCAGGACCGGCTGGATGTCGGTCGGCGAGGCGGCAATCACCCGCAGTATCTCGCCGGTGGCGGTCTGCTGCTCCAGCGCCTCCGTCACCTCGCGGTTGCGCGCCTGGATTTCCTCGAAAAGGCGCACATTCTCAATGGCGATCACCGCCTGATCGGCGAACGTCTTGAGGAGCTCGATCTGCTTGTCGGTAAAGGGCCGCATCTCGTTGCGGCGGATCATGAGCGCCCCGATCGCTTCTCCTTCCCGCAACAGTGGAGTAGCAAGAATCGTACGGAAGCCGAGCTGCCGGGCCATCGTTCTGCCGGCTGCAAATTCATCGCCGGCCGCAGGCAGATCATGGACATGGACGGGCGCTCGATCCAGAACGGCGCGGCCGGTGACGACGTCGTGCGCGACCGGCAAGCCGGCAGCGCTAATTGGGATCGGCCCGTGATGTGCGCCTACGGCCAATCTATCGCCACGCCGCAGATAGATCGTTGCGTCAAAGGCATTGCAGAGCCGGGCAGCGCTTTCGGCGACGGCGTTGAGCACGGGCTGAATGTCCGTGGCGGACGCGGCGATCACTCGCAGGATCGCGCCCGTCGCCGTCTGCTGTTCACGCGCTTCACTCAGTTCCTTGGTGAGAACCTCAATCCTAGCTTTGAGTTCGCCGTACAATTCCCGCATGTGCAGGGTCCTGGCCTTCGGTCGCGGCGCTGCGCACTAGCTTGAGCCATAAACCATAGGCAGAATAAAACCGAAAAATCTAGGTTTTCCCAAAACCGCTGCACACTTTTGGGCGACATGCATTAGAGCATCGGACCCGAAACCGGTTTCCACTTTCCGGTCCGAAAATCAAACGGACGACGATTCGCTACCTTCTGAAAGTGAGCTCTCACTTCTGTTTGCTTCCGAAATCGACCGACAGACAGCTATTGGCCGAGTGATGTTCGTGTGGGCAAGCGCGATTCGGCGCAGGCGCGTGTCTAGGTGGCTGGCGAGCCGGCGCATCTTGAACTTTGGCTGTGTCAGAAGCTGCCTCACATTGCGGGAAATGCCGCGTGTCGGCTTCGCGATCGTGGTTTCAAACGTCACTTCGAAAAGCCTCCGACCACGACCGTTTTCGGAATAGAAGAAGGGCGACGCCAATCCAGGGTCTGTCTGATAGCGCACGATATCCGATCTCTTGTTCAGATAGGCATCCGAAGGAGCGGCATCGCGTTCAAGCCGACTGAGCAAGTCGCGCGCGGCAGCTGGACGAATGAGGTAGGCGCCAGAGCCGCCGCGGTCGAAATCGAGACGATGCAGCACTGTTCCACTGTTCTGGCAGTGCCCGACGGGTGCACGCGAAACACACTTCGAATAGCCACGCGTCTCAATGTTGACGATCGGCAGTTCCGGAAAGGCTTCGATGTCTTCGAGAAAGGCCGGAAGTCGGTTGGACAGAAAAACATCGTCCTCCAGGACGAGGACGGACTTTTCCTCCTCAACTGATTTGCGCCACACCCTCGAATGGCTAAGCAAGCATGCTAGCTCCGTACGCGAAATCTGCCTGAACCATAGGCATCCAAGCCGTGCATACTCTTCGTCACTCACCGTCGAGGCGTCCGTCGCGCTCAGACGCGTGAAGGAGAGGCCCAAGCGTTCGAACTGCGAACTCATAAACGCCAAGCGATCCGGACTGCGGTCAAGGTTGATGAGAACAATCTCTAAACTCATATTCAGATTCCTTGAAACTTGCTCGCCCGGTTGCCGCTGAGCCTATTTCCATCGCGCCACTGTGTTGGCAAGTGCCCAAAGTCTGGGGGTGGCACACGAGGGGACAGTCGCAAGCGAAATCGTTCCATCCCGTCCCTCGGAAAGCTGGCTCGCGGCCCGCTCGTGATGACGGTTGACAGCATCGCATCCACGCCAGACCAAGCGTTCGCAAAACGTTGGATCGGACGCCGACGGATGGAGCCTCACCGGCCCTCCGACCAGATCCAATTGGCGCCGCTTCTTCTCGTTCACCGCTTTATCTGATGCCTTTACCGCCCGTATCGTGATCTCTCCTCGCCGTCAAGAATGCCAAGGGCAATTCCCGCCAAGCTCGAAAAGGCCACTATAATAGAAAATACTTCTTTTTGATAATAGTTAACATCTACCATGTTTTCTGTGAAGAGGTAAACAAAATAAAATATAACTATATAAAAAGTTCCGCTCAAAAATATATCATCTCTCAAAGAATCTTTTTTTATCATTGAGAATATTGACCATCCTGGTAAAAAAAGAATAGCAAAAACTGAATATGCTGCCAACAGCACTCCAAACCTCACGGATATATCAATATAAAGGTTATGAAAATGAGGATGAGCTGTCGTTACTTCTGGATACAAAGCCTCTGCTCTGATTAGCTCTTCGTCGCGTCCAAAAAGTCCTGCCAGCGGCCTCTTTGCAATTAGATGCATTGCATCTCGCCAGAGGTCGAGCCGACGCTGTAGGCTGTTTGAAGCGGACGCGGGTGCCGGCTCGAAAGCAGAGAACGACGGCCAGATCTTGCTTGAAGGCTCAGTGACCGTACGTTGCGCCGCGGCTATCCTCTCCGCGGTCTGCACTACGTGGATCCTCGCCGGCGCAATGCTGATCGTTTCGGGTTTCGTCGCCCGCTGAACCAGCGTGCCCAACGTCATCAGCAGGACTAGGCCAACGACCGCTATTGCGGCGATGGAAGGGACGAACCGCCGTCTCGACGTCCATCCCGCTATCGAAACCACGCCTAAGGAGACGACAACGGCCCCCCAAGCTCCGCGGCTCTGGCCCTGAACAAGGAAGAAGGACGAATAGAAAAGAATGGTTAGAAGGATAACAGTGATCGCTGCTCTATACACCAAGGATTTAATATTAACATAAGAAAGAACAGACACAGTCAAAAAGGAAATTAAAATCAGAAAGATATACACATCGTCTGCGATGTTGGTATTATAAATAAATAAGCCAGAAGATCTAGCGGAGGAAAAAGCAAAATCCGACGTAAAACCGCTAGATTGTACTAGAGGATACGCCGCGATCCCGGCGACAATCCCAGCCGCCATAGGCAAGAAGAGATCCCTAGCCTGAATGTCATAGAAGAGAGCTGCACGGTATGCGGCCGCCGCAGTAACCAATACAAAAATAGGCATAAAAAGCATCCGGAGTTCGAATGGACCGGGATGTTGTTGTGCAAAATTGAGAAAATGTGGAATATTCAATATACAAAATATGATAACGACAGGAATACCAATAGAGTTCTTCAAAAAAAAGAAAATATCTTTATCACCTTTGATCGTTATGTACAATATAAAATAGTAAATTAAAAAAAACCAAAACAGTTCTGACCCAATAATGGCTGTGGCTATGTTCGCAAATAAAAGCACGAGGAATAGTCGACGAAAGAAAATTTCACCTGGCAATGCATCCTCCTGCGAACATGCGCTGTCTTGTGGCACTGGCTTCGTACGTCGACCACAGGACCTGCTTTGCGCGTCCGGGTTTCGAATAACAGGACAGGCTGCAGCTTTGAAGTCGGGTCGGCGGATATAAATTTCGCGCATGGCTTGAAATTCACAGGATAGCGGCGCGGCCAGACCGAAATGCGGGAGCAAGCCCTTCAAGCGTCGCGCCAAGGACTTCGACAGTAGCGGTATCGCACGGCTGGCAGGCCGGCTTAAGGGCGAGTTGATGCTGCAGGGCGATGCGGCCTACGAGCAGTTCCGGGTCTGGAGGTGCCGCCGGCTCACTTCAGCATCGTCGCGTGGATGCGCTGGGCGCAGGTTTGCAAGGCCGCGAGCCTACAACAGAAAATCACTACGCGGTTCTAACGGTTTGAGGTATGTTCAACCATGGCGCTGACTTTTCCAAACCGAAGCCGCAGCTACGACGAGGCCGGACAACACATCCGTTTTCTCGGCTACGATGGCATGTTCGAAATACCGTTCTTGATCGAGATTGAAGCGCTCGCAAACACTATACCGGGAGCGGACACGTCTGAAGCGGGTTATTTGGAGGCCTTCGATGCGTCACGGGACTCGATCCTCGATGTCGCGCGGAAAGCCTACTCCCGCGGCCGCAAGAACCTGTTTGTGTTGACGTCCGCCGATTTTCGACATCAAGCGTCCCGCAAATTCTAAAGCCCCTCCTGACGTCAGACCTGCCTGCGTTGCCGGACTTGGACGTGAAAACCGAACGAGCGAGCTGATGGATGTTGATTCGTTACGGCTATGAAATCACGCTCAATTGCGCCCAGCCAACCGCGCTGGTGTGCTTGTTGTCGGTGCATCAGGAGCGCATGGCCGATATGCGTGTGCCCGAAACCTTTTTCACGATACCCGAGGTCCCGACGACGACCTATCTTGATCTGTTCGGCAACCGCTGCCGCCGGCTGGTCGCGCCGATCGGCGACCTGACGCTTTGGGGCGATGCCACGATCGAAGACGACGGCAAGATTGACGTGGCGGATTGGACGGCACGCGAGCTTGCGGTGGTTGATCTGCCAGACGAAAGCCTCGTCTACCTTATGGGCAGCCGCTACTGCGAGACTGATCGGTTGAGCCAGACCGCCTGGGACATGTTTGGCACAACCGCTCCCGGCTGGGCGCGCGTTCAGGCGATCTGCGATTTCGTCCATGGCCATATCCGCTTCGATTACTCGCAGGCCCGCTCGACGCGGACGGCATTCGAGGCTTTCAACGAGCGGGTCGGTGTGTGCCGCGACTTCGCGCATCTGGCGCTCACGCTTTGCCGCTGTCTCAACATCCCGGCCCGCTATATCAACGGTCATCTCGGCGATATCGGCGTTCCGGTAGTCGATCCGATGGATTTCAGCGCCTGGATTGAGGTCTATCTGGACGGTCGATGGTACACGTTCGATCCGCGCAACAATGTGCCGCGCATCGGCCGCATCTTGATCGCGCGCGGCCGCGACGCCGCAGACATACCGCTAATCAACTCATTTGGGCCGCATGTGCTGAAATCATTCCGCGTTTGGACATACGAGGTCACGGATAGTCCGCCAGCAGGCCCCGTCGCATAGTCCGATCTCGGATACCTGCACCGCCCGCGGGACCGGCAATGAGTTTGGATCACATCATCCTGGGCAAGAATCGGTGCTTTGGCAGCCGATCAACCCAGGCTGGGTTGCCGACGTGATGCCCGCTTCCTTGCGGGTTCGGTGGACATCGAGGCTTCTGCGGCGCGCTCTGCCTCGTCTTTGGCAAGCCGCAGCTCTCGCAGCCTGGCTGTCTTCGCGGCTCTCACTTTCGCCTCGGTCTGGTACTGTACCTTAGCGGTTTCCTCGGCTTTCTTCTGCGTTTCCAAGAAACGCAATTCGGCCTTTTCCATAATATTTTGCCTGCTATCCGCCATAGAATGTGCTCCTTGACACGCAGGTGCCAAATAATTTGACGTCTAATTGCAAATAGCAATTTGCAACGCGAACATCAATCTTTCGGTTGTTTTAATCTGCGATGACTGATTCCAATCGCAGTCGAACAGTATCGTACTTTCGAATATTTTTTCGTGTAGATAAATATTTTTTGGCACTCCTGTTATTCGAGTGCCAATACGCGTAGGCGTCCGCTGCTCCGGCCCTTCGGCTATCTCGGGGCATTGCGGTCCTCAGCCTGCCTGAGTTGCGATCCGAAAGTCGTGGCCGGCTTCGCGGGCGGCACCTTCTCTTTCTTCAGCTTTCGGGGCTCCCGAATGCTGCGCTGTTGACCTTTAGCCATCCTGATCTACGCCATTGTTCTTGGGGCCTGCATCGATACGCTATTTGCTACGGCGGCGACATTCGGCGACGCTTGACAAGCTCATCCGCCCAATTATCATATAAAAAGATAATTGGACATAGTAGCCAGCTCCCGAGAATGGCAAATGCAACTGCCGCGCATGACGAGGATCGACTTAGCGATTCCGCCACCTTGCGCCGCATGCCTTTCGGGCGGCGGTTCGCCGGGTTTGCTGTCTCTTTCCGACAATCCGATGATGCTATCGGAGAAGGGCGTAATCATCTCTCGGCATCTGCCCGCAGGGCGCAAGTCGGCGAGATCATCAACATTTTCCCCAACCTTTGTTGCCACTCTCCAACATGGTTGACGAGGCCTACGGCCTGCGCGACGGGGCGGTCGAAGTCGTCTGGCCGGTCGCGACGCCAGGAAAGTGCGGTGAGAACTTAACGACTGGGTCCGGCCTCGACGAGGCCGCCCAGCAAACATGGGAGGAAGGCATGAGCAATCGACTAAAATCCATCATCATCGGCCTTGTCGGTGCAGCACTTCTGTCGCCGAGCGCCGCCTCGGCCGACAAGCTCGCCGACGTGCTGGCACGAGGCAAGCTAATCGTCGGTACAGGTAGCACGAATCCTCCATGGCACTTCCGCGACGAGGCCGGAAACCTGGCCGGCTTCGACATTGACGTGGCTAAAATTGTCGCCAAGGGCCTTTTCGATGATCCCGAGAAGATCGAATTCGTCACCCAGGCCTCGGACGCCCGCGTTCCGAACGTCGTTACCGACAAAGTCGACATCACATGCCAGTTCATGACGGTGACTGCCGCGCGCGCTCAGCTCGTCAACTTCACGATTCCCTACTACCGTGAGGGTGTCGGTCTACTGCTTGCGAAGGAGGGCAAGTACAAGTCACATGACGAGATGAAAGCGGCAGGCAGCGCGGTCACGATTTCCGTGCTTCAGAACGTCTATGCCGAGGAGATGGTGCATCAGGCGTTGCCGGAGGCGAAGGTGGACCAGTATGAAAGCGTTGACCTCATGTACCAGGCGCTCAACTCGGGACGGGCGGACGCAGCCGCGACAGATGCCTCCTCGCTGAAGTGGTTCATGCTTCAGAACCCTGACAAATATCTGGACGCTGGCTATGGCTGGAACCCGCAGACCTATGCGTGCGCGGTCAAGCGCGGGGAAGCCGACTGGCTGAACTTCGTCAACACCGCCCTGCACGAGGCGATGACCGGCGTCGAATTCGCGACCTACAGTGCCTCCTTCCAGAAATGGTTCGGCGAGGCGCCGCCGGCGCCGACGATCGGTTTCCCTGCCGAATTGCGGTAAGGCCAATCAGCGGGCGCCATGACCTATGCGTTCAACTTCGATGTGATCTGGGCTAATGTCGGGAACCTCCTCGGCGGATTGGCTCTCGGTCTGGCGCTCGCCATTCTTGCAATCGCCATCGGCGCAGCAATCGGGCTCGTTACAGCCTTCACGGCGACCGACGGTTCGCGCGCCTTGCGCGGCGGCGCGGCTGCCTACGTCACCTTCGTCCGCAACACGCCGCTGCTCGTCATCGTGCTCGTCGCCTATTTCGCGCTGCCCGAATTCGGCATCCGGATGGGCAAGGTAGAGAGCTTTGTAGCCTCGCTTTCGCTCTACGCGGGCGCCTATCTGACGGAAGTGTTTCGCGCTAGCCTCACCGGCATACCTTCAGGCCTCACCGATGCCGGGCTTTCGATTGGCCTGACACGGTTTCAAGTGGCGCGGCTGATCCGCTTCCCGATCATGCTGCGAAACGCCTTGCCCGCGCTCGGCTCGACCTTCATCTCGCTGTTCAAGGACAGCTCGCTCGCGGCCGCCATCGCAGTGCCCGAACTCACTTTTCAGGCGCGCCGCATTAATGTCGATACGTTCCGAGTGGTCGAGGCCTGGATGGCGGCTAGTGTGCTTTACGTTTCCACGTCGCTACTCATCGCAGCCGGGCTGCGCCGGTTCGAGCGCCGCTTCCCGAAATTCTGAGGCGCGCCATGGAACGCTTCCTAGTCGAACTCTGGAACATGCGCTCGCAGCTTATCGAGGGTCTGATCACGACCGTAGAGGTCTCGATCGCTGCCATCATCGCCGGAACAGTCATCGGGCTCTTCGTGGCCATCGGCCTCAGCTTCGGGAGCCGCCCGGTACGCTGGCCGCTGCGTGCCTATGTCGATGTTGTTCGTGGCACGCCAGTGCTCGTTCTTATCCTCGCCGCCTTCTACATACTCGCTGCCTTCGGCGTGCAATTCACGGCGACCGGTTCGGGCGTCTTCGCGCTCTCGCTTTTCTGCGGGGCTCACCTCGGCGAAGTCATTCGCGGTGCCCTGCAGGCCATCCCACTCACCCAGATCGAGGCCGGAAAAAGCCTGGGGCTGAGGATGCGGCAGATATTGCTGCTCGTCCTCCTGCCGCAGGCCTTGCGTCAAACACTACCTGTTTGGATCAACACTGCGGTTGAAATCGTCAAAGCCTCAACGCTGCTGTCGATTATCGGTGTCGGCGAGCTGCTTCTGAAAACCCAGGAGATCATCGGCCGGACGTTTCTCACCCTCGACTTCTACATCTTTGCCGGTTTGCTCTATTTCCTGATCAACTTTTCGATCGAACAGGCCGGTCGCCTCGCCGAACGCCGGCTCGCGCTGGCATGAACAACGGAAAATCCCGACCAGTTCTTCGTCGGCCGGCAGGCCGACCCATTGGTCGCCGAGGCCGTCAACGCCTGGTTTGCACGCCAGCGCCCCGCTGATAATAGCACGCTCGGCTATTTGGGCGTAGGCCGGCGCGACGGCACACCGCTCCTGAAGCAGCAGGATTGACGCACGACAAGGTCGGTCTGTAGCACGATCCTTCGGCTGCGCATGCCAGCCTTGCCGGATATGCGCTCGAGAAGGAGCTGCGCGCCCAGGCTCCCGAACGTTTCCGCGGGCTGGTCGATGACGGTCAGGAAGGGCGACAGCACCGCAAGGTGCTCAACGTCGTCGAAGCACACGAGCCCCATGTCGTCGGGAACCGACAGGCCGCGCTCGCGCAGCGCCTGCATGGCGCCGACGACCGTCATGTTGTTGACGGTAAAGATCGCGGTGGGCAACCGGTCGAGCATCAGGATTTGTTGGGTAGCGCGATATCCGCCGATCTGGTCCACCGTGGTGCGGACGACGAGCTCTTCGCGATAAGGAATTCCGGCGGCCGCGAGTGCCTCGCAATACCCCCTGAGACGCTCGCGGCCAGTGGACGTGTCTTCGGCGTCGGTCAAGTGCGCGACGTCGCGATGGCCGATGGCGAGAAGGTGCTCCACCAGGCGCCGAGCGCCTGAGACACTGTCGCTAACAACAAGATCACAATCGAGATTGGGCAGCGACCGGTCGACGAGCACGACAGGAAAGTTCCTCCGCAACAGCGGAAAGACGCTGTGCCGCGAATGGTCGCTTGCCGGCGCAAGGAGCAGGCCGTCAACCCGATGCGAGACCAGGTCCTCGATATACTCCCTCTCAAGCCTGAGATCGCCCTCGCTGTTGCATAAAAGTAGCCTGTAACCGGCTTTGCGCGCCGCGGTCTCTGCGCCGCGCACGACCGGAGAAAAGAAGGGATTGACTACATCGGGCACGATCAGCCCGATCGTGGCCGTCCGCTGCGACACGAGCCCTCGGGCAATCCGGTTCGGCACGTAGTCGAGAGCTTCGATCGCCTCCTCGACGCGACGCTGCGTCTCCGCATCCACGCCCTCGCGTCCGTTGATGACCCGGGAGACGGTCATCGCGGATACACCGGCATATTTCCCGACATCGCGAAGCGTAATGGGCACGACAGCGTCCTGTTAGTTAACAATAGCGTTGTGTTACATATCAATGAATATTGCGCAAGTCTCGGGTTTCAGCTTGCAAGAAAGCATAGTGACATGCATTGTTATCGATAACAAACAAGATCAAATGTTGGATGGAGGAGAACAGATGAGACCGAAGTCACGATGGATTTGTGCAATAGCGCCATTCGCCTTGGTGGCGGGGGTAACATTGGCCGCTGGCTCGGCGGCGGCGGAGGGCGCCTGTACGCCGGGCAAGACCAAGAAGATCGCGTTCATGTTGAAGCAGCAGACAGCGTTCCGCTATCTGAACGCCGACGTGCCCTTCTTCAAGAAGACGGCTGAAGCCGCCGGATACGAAGTTATCGTCCAATCCGCTGAAAACGACGCACAAGCCCAAATTGGGCAGGCCGAGAATGTCATCACTCAAGGCGTCGATGCGATCGTCATTCAGCCGGTGGACTTCAATGTCGCCAGCGGCATTGCGGAAATGGCTACCAAGGCCGGTATCCCGCTGGCTTCGTACGACGACCTTATCCTCGGCGCTGCCCAGGCCGGTTACATCGGCCGCGACCCGAAAGACGGCGGCGCGGAGGCGGCGCGCGCCGTGGTTGCCAAGATTCCGAAAGGCAACTACGTACTGATCGGTGGAGACGCGGGACAGACCGGATCAACGCTGATGCAGGAGGGCTATCACGTTGTGCTCGATCCGCTGGTCGAAAAGGGCGACATCAAGATCGTGATGGATCAGTTTACGCCCGCTTGGAAAACAGAGCCGGCGCAGGCCAATGCCGAGAACGCATTGACCGCCAACAACAACGACGTCCACGCGTTTCTCGTGTCCTATGACGGCATGTCGCTTGGCGTGCTGCAGGCCATCGAAGCGGCGAAAATTGAACCCGGCAAGATCCTGGTCACCGGCCAGGACATGGAACTTTCGGCCGCCCAAGCCATCGTGGAAGGGCGCCAGTTCGGAAGCCTGTGGCCGGCGCCGGATGAAATGGCCGTCGCGGGCGCCAAAGCGGCAGTCGCGATGGCGGAATGCAAGGACATCGGCGCCACCACAACGGCCGACAACGGCGCCGGGCAGATCCCCTGGGTGAAGACGCCGATTTATCTGGTCAGCCAGGACCAAATGGCCGACTTCGTGTGCAAACATCAGTTCTGGCTGAAGGTCGACGAAGTCTACAAGAACGTGCCGGACAAAAAGCCGGCCTGCCAATAGCGCGTGCGCGACAACCGGCATGGCCAGCACGACCGGCTCGCCGCTTCGACAACGGCCGGCGCTCCCCGCCGGCCGTCCCGAAGTCACGCCGCTCCTTGAAGCCAACGGCCTCACCAAGCTGTTTCCCGGCGTAAGAGCGCTGGACAATGTCGATTTCTCGATCGCGTCCGGGGAAATCGTCGCGTTGCTCGGGCAAAACGGGGCGGGCAAGTCGACGCTCATCCAGATTTTCGCCGGCGCGCATGCGGCAGGAAGCTACACCGGCTCAATCGTCTTCCGCGGCAATCCGTATCATCCTTCGGGAATCTCGGACGGCGAGGCCGCTGGCATTGCGCTGGTGCCCCAGGAGGTCAACGTCCTTTCCGAATTGACCGTCGCGGAAAACATCACGCTGAATGACGAGCCGACGCGCTGGGGCATGATCGATGTCGCGCGCCGGCTGCAGATTGCAAAGGAGGCTGTCGCCGAATTCGGGCTCGATGTGGAGCCTGAGACCTCGATGGCGTCGCTCGATCTAGCCACCCAGCAGCTCATCGTGATTGCCCGCGCGCTCGCCAAGAAGGCTCGCCTGCTCATCCTGGATGAGCCGACGGCGGCGCTGACGGAGAGTGAATCTCTGCGCCTTTTCGACAAGTTGCGCGCCCTCAGGGCACGCGGCGTTGCCATCATCTTCGTTTCCCACCGCCTCGCCGAGATCTTTACGATTTCCGATCGGATCATGGTCATGCGCGATGGCCGGGTACGCGGCCGCCATGTCACCGCCGACGTTTCGCGCCAGGAGATCGTCGGCGAGATGATCGGGGTGACGTCCGGCGCTCTTCAGCGTCCCGCAACCTCAACGTTCGGCAATGTCGCACTCGAAGTGCGAAATCTGCGTGTTCTCGATCCGGAGGGACGAGCGCGGGTAGATGGGCTCGATCTGTCGGTTCGAGCCGGCGAAGTTGTCGGCTTGTTTGGCCTTCTCGGCGCGGGCTGCATTGAAGCAGCGCTTGCGATCTATGGAGCCTATCGCGGCAAGCGTGAGGGCAAGATTGTCGTCGAGGGTGCTGAAGTCTCGATCGAACGGCCCGAAGATGCGGTCTTGCTTGGACTAGGTCTCATGGCGCAGGATCGCCGCGACTGCCTGATTGCGGAGCATTCGGTTCAGGAGAATATCGGCATCGCAAGCCTGGGCAAGAATGTACGCAAGGGAATGCTCGACCACGCCGCTGCGCGTCGTCGCGCGCAGGAACAGGCTGATGCCCTGAAGATCAAGGCCGCGTCGATCGATGCCGAGGTGCAGACGCTATCGGGAGGCAATCAGCAGAAAGTCCAGATTGCTCGCTGGTTGGCAGCCGATGCCCGCATCCTGATCATGCTCGATCCGACGCGCGGTGTCGACGTTGGCGCCCGTCGCGAAGTGAAGGCGATCTGGTCTGAATTGACAGCGAGAGGGCATGCGCTTTTGCTGGCTTCGACGGACGTGGAGGAGCTTGTCGATGTCTGCGACCGGGTCGTGGTGATGAACACCGGTAGGGCCGTTGGCGAGCTTTCCGGCAGTGAACTGACAGAGCGCAACCTTGTGCGGATGGCGTCGGATGGCTGAGCAGGACCTGCAACTGGAGCAGACGGGAGGCGCGGCCATCGGCGACGCAGCGAGCCCGCATGGGCGTCTGTTGCGCATCAGCGCGTTGCGCAATTCGATGCTGTTGCTTGTGTTGGCTGCAGTCTGGCTGTTTTTCTATTTCACCACCAACGGCATTTTCCTCAGCCAGCGCAATCTCGTCCTGCTCGCATTGCAGACCTCCATCGTAGGTCTTGCGGCGATCAGCGCCGTAATGCTTATCGTGACACGGAATTTCGATCTATCGGTCGGTTCCGCTGTCGCATTGGTCGGCGTTGTTCTTGCACTTCTTACCGTCAAGCATGATGTCGGGCCGCTCCTTGCAGTCGCTGTCGCGATTGTGACCGGCCTCCTTATGGGGGCGTGGCAGGGACTTTGGGTCACGCGCGTGGGCGTCTCCTCGTTCATCGTGACGCTTGCCGGCATGCTCTATTTCCGCGGCGTCTCAATGATTGCCACCAATGGCGCGACCGTTGCGCCGCTGCCGCGTAGCTTGACCGGCTTCGCCACCGGATTTCTGCCGCCTGCGCTATCAATCGGGGCGATCATTCTCATGCTTCTCGGCTATGCCGCTTTGAGGCTGACCGAAGTCCGCAGGGCGCAGGCTCTGGGAGTAACGCAAAGCGCGGCGCAGGACTTGCTGCGCTCGCTGGCGCCCGCGGTATGCGCAGCCACAATCGCCGTGTGGATTGCGTCACTCCAGGGGATTCCGTACCTTGTCCTTTTGGTAGCGATTTGTGCGCTCGCCGCGGAGTTCGTGATGCGGCGGACCAAGTTCGGCGCTCAGCTTTACGCCATCGGCGGCAATCCTGAGGCCGCCCGGTTGTCGGGCATCAACGCAACCCGCGTGATTTTCTGGAATTTCGTCATCGCAGGTCTGGGATACGGCATTACGGGCGTCGCCCTGACGGCACGAGTGAGCGGCGCTATTGGGGGTAGCGCAGGCCTCTTTCTGGAACTTGATGCGATCGCAGCGGCGATTATTGGCGGTACTTCGCTGTCCGGAGGGCGCGGCCGCGTGCTCGGCGCTCTGCTAGGCGCCGTTTTGATGGGAAGCCTCAACAACGGCATGAGCCTAATGAATGTGCCGACCTTCTATCAGGACACGGCGCGTGGCGTGGTTCTCCTACTCGCCGTCGCCATCGATCAGCTGAGCCGGCGGCGCCCGGGCGCTGTTCGTTAAGGCATAGATGTTTGCATCCGCGAATGACGGCTATGGGTAGACTTGTAGGAGCCGGTTCAAGGCCGTCAACAACCGCGACAAGAACTTCACGGTGGCCAAGGTCGCCAAGCGCATCGAGCAGGTGGAGGCCAGCATCGCGCGCTACCTGGCGGCACTCGACCGCGCCGACCGGCAGGACGATGACGTCGCCGAGGCCAAGACGGTGCGCCTCAAGGAGAAGATCGAGGGTCTACGCCGACAGATGCAGTCCCTCAAGGAGATGGGCAAGGAGGTTGAAGCCGCGCCCGACAAACAGGTCTCCCTGACCGATCCCGACGCCCGATCAATGGCGACCAGCGGCAAGGGCACCGGTATCGTCGGCTACAATGTCCAGATGGCTGTCGATGCCGAGCACCATCTGATCGTCGCACACGAGGTCACCAACATCGGCAGCGACCGGGCGCAACTGACCTCGATGGGACAAAAGGCGTTGGATGCGACCGGATGCGAGCAACTCGCGGTGCTGGCCGACCGCGGCTATTACAATGGCGACGAGGTGCTGGCCTGTGAGGGTCGATCCATTAGACATGAAGTAAAGGATGGCCCTTTAGGTCAACCCGCCGCGTTCGCCTTCACCCGAACCGGTTGGCGGGCACGCCCCGCACCCCCGGCCGCAACGCGAACAGCCCTCCTTCGACTGGATTATCGGCGAGATGTTGCGTGCTCATTGTAAAGCGCGCTGAGGTGACGAACAGCGTATCGAGATCCTCGCCGCCGAAGGCACAACTCGTCGGCCACGAGCACGGGAGCTCCGCTACGCGATCGAGCGAACCGTCCGGCGCGATACGGGCAAGGCAGCTGCCGCCGACCACTCGACAGTTCCAGACGTAACCCTCCGCGTCCATACAGGATCCATCGGGCAGCCCACGCGCGAATGTTTCGAAGAACGGGCGCCTGTCATCGATGCGCGACCGTAGGCGATCCCAGCGATAGCTATACAGCTCGTTTTTCATCGTGTCCGCGGTAACGAAACGTCCATCTGCCGTCCACACCATTGTGTTGGTGATGCCGAACCGGTCGTCGCTCAATTCGATCACCTCGCCCTTTGCATCGACCCGGTAGATCCGTCCGGCATCCTCGGTGACATCGACCGGCGCGTCGTCCGGACCAATGTTGTTGGCCATCGTGCCGACCCAGAACGACCCGTCCGGCGCAACTACCCCTTCGTTAAGGCGCGTCCCCCGCTGGTCGACCTCGATGGGGGCAAGCGTGCGCAGCGGACCACCGAAGTCCCACAATGCGACCTCCTTTCGCAGGCCGATGACGGCGCCGCCATCCTTTCTGAGGCCAGCCGAGGTGACGAGGTCGGGCATGACCCAGCTTTCGTGATCCAAGGTCAGCGGGTCCAGCCTGTGGATCCTGCGGCCGATGATGTCGACCCAGACCAGCCGGCGGGCACGGTCGTCCCAGACAAGGCTCTCGCCGACGATGTTTCGCGCATCGAAGACAGTCTTGGCAGTCGGCGTGGCCATGTTTCCTCCTGTGGTAACGAGTGAATGACGCTCAAGGACCGTTTACTTTCTGCCGCAGAGAAGTAGCGGCGGCCGCGAATTCGCATGAGCGGCAGGCAGCAAACCGCCTCCTCTTGACAGACATCTTAGCGGGATTTATCAACATTTCAAACATAACCTGTCATACAAGTTGGGAGGCAATGTGAGCATCCGGGAACGCATGCAGCCGGACGAAACGAGCCCCGGCCTCGTCAGCGCTGCGATCCAGACGATTACGCAGCATATCCGCTCCGAGGGCCTGCAACCCGGCGATCTCCTGCCCAGTGAAGCGGCGATGACACGGCAGCTCAACGTATCGCGGACCATCGTACGCGAGGCGTTCCGCTCGCTCTCGGCGATGCGGCTGATTGACATGAGCGCCGGCCGCCGCGCCAGCGTCGCCAAGCTCGACACCAGCGCCATGTCGATGGTGATCGAGCATGGCATCACGACACAGCAGATCAGCGTGCAGCAGGTCTACGATGTCAGGCGCACCATCGAGATGCGTACGGTGGCGCTCGCCGCAATGCGGCGCGGTGACAAGGAGGCGGCGGCGATTGTCAACTCCGCGCGGCTGATGCACGAGAACTTCAAATCGCCCGACGCTGTGATGGAGCACGACATCGTCTTCCACGAGACGATCGCGGCAGCCTCGCACAACCCCGTCTTCGAGCTGATCGTGACCGCCTTCAGCGGCGTGACAAGACGCACTTGGGTGATAGGCTGGAAGACGCGCTCGTCCGACGAGGAGCAGCTCAAGATGATCAAAGGCCACGAAGACATCGCCGACGCCATCCTGAAGGGCGATCCGCGGCTTGCGGCCGAGCATATGGCCGCGCATTTCGACAAGAGCGTCAAGGCGCTGATCGATGCGGGGATCGCCTGAGATGAAGATCAGCGGCATTGAGACCGTACGCATCGAGGAGCGGCCCAACCTCTTGTGGGTTGAAGTGCACACTGACGAAGGCATTACTGGCCTCGGCGAAACCTTCTACGGGGCGCGCACAGTCGAAGAACACCTGCATGAATTTGTCGCGCCGCGTGTCATCGGCCGCGACCCGCTGGCGATCGACCTCCTGTCCGCCGATCTCGTCGGCTATCTCGGCTTCCGATCGAGCGGTGCCGAGGTGCGCGGGAATTCGGCCTTCGATATCGCGCTCTGGGACATATTCGGCAAGGCTACGGGCCAGCCGGTCGCGCAGCTCCTCGGCGGCTTCTCCCGGCAGTCGATCCGCACATACAACACCTGCGCCGGCACCGAGTACATCAAGGACGACAAGGGCCAGACGACCGCGAACTACGGCCTCGACTCCAGGCAAGCCTACGACGATCTCAACGGCTTCCTGCACCGCGCTGGCGAGCTCGCCGAGGAGCTGCTCGCCGAAGGCATCACGGCCATGAAGATTTGGCCATTCGACCATGCCGCCGAGAAGACTCGCGGCCTGCACATCTCGGCCGCGGACCTCAAGGCGGCGCTCGAACCGTTCGAGAAGATCCGCAGGGCGGTCGGCGACCGGGTCGACATCATGGTCGAGTTCCACTCGATGTGGCAGCTCCTGCCAGCGATCAACATCGCCAAGGCGCTCTCGCCCTACGGCACTTACTGGCACGAGGACCCGATCCGCATGGATAGCCTCGCCGACCTCAAGCGCTACGAGGCGGCAAGCCCGGCGCCGATCTCGGCGTCGGAGACGCTCGGCAGCCGCGCCGCCTTCCGCGAGTTGCTCGAGACCGGGGCGGCCGGCATCGTCATGCTCGACATCTCTTGGTGCGGCGGCCTTTCCGAGGCGCGCAAGATCGCGGCGATGGCGGAAGCCTGGAAGCTGCCGGTCGCGCCGCACGACTGCACGGGCCCGGTGGTGCTCGCGGCGTCGACGCACCTTTCACTCAACGCGCCCAACGCGTTGGTTCAAGAGAGCGTGCGTGCCTTCTACCGCACCTGGTACCGCGACCTCGTCACCGCGCTACCCGAAGTGAAAGACGGCATGATCACCGTGCCGCCCGGGCCAGGGCTGGGGCTCGAGCTCAATCCGGAACTAGGACGCGCCTACACCGTCCACCGCCGCGTTTCCAACAAGGCAAGCATCTGAAGGACTTAGAAAGGGAGGATTTGAAATGAGGAAACTGACCGCAATGCTTCTCGTTGGAGCGGCCCTCGCGGCCGTGCCGTCGATCGCCGGCGCCGACGGACTGAACATCGTCTTCACCCACCATTCGTCGGCCTCGAACACCTTCTGGCAGGCAGTCAAGAAGGGTTTCGACGACGCCTGCGACAAGATCCAGGCAAACTGCAACATGGTCTTCACCCAGACCGAGGGCTCGATCGAGCAGCAGGCGGCCAACATGCGCGCCGCGCTCGCCGCCAAGCCCGACGCGCTGATCACGTCGATCGTCGACAACAAGGCCTTCGACGACATCATCAAGGAGGCGCGCGACGCCGGCATCATCGTGATTGCAGCCAATGTTGACGACACCGAAGGCGCCAAGGGCAATGCGCGGCAGGCCTTCATCGGCCAGGGTTTTATCCCGGCCGGCTATTCGCTGGCCAAGGCGATCTCAGAGGACTTCCCAAAGGACGGCCCGATCAAGGTGCTGGTCGGCATCTCCGCACCCGGCCAGAACTGGTCCGAGAGCCGCGGCGCCGGCGTCATGAAGTTCATGGAGGAGTATAAAGCCGCCAACCCCGGCCGTGAGGTCTCCTGGGAGCGCATCGATAGCGGCACTGACCTTGCCGTGACGTCGGACCGCGTCGGCGCTTATCTCAACGCCCACCCCGACACCACGGCCTATTTCGACACTGGCTTCTGGTGTGCCGGCGTCGCTCGTTCGCTGGCAGACCGTGGCGTCGAACCGGGCAAGGTGCTGCTCGGCGGTTTCGACCTGGTGCCCGAGGTGTTGCAGCAGATGGAGAAGGGGTACGTGCAGGCGCTGGTCGACCAGCAGCCCTACATGCAGGGCTTCATGCCGGTCATGGAGGTCTATCTCTCCAAGACCGTCGGGCTGGCGCCGTCCGACATAGACACCGGTCAGGGCATCGTACGCAAGGACCAGGTGGCGGCCATCACCGACCTTTCGGCCAAAGGCATGCGCTGAAGAGGGCAGCCCTCGCGGGAAAAAGATCGCGACAGGCAGATGAGGGCAGCAGTTGAGGGTCGGCGCTGCCCCCCATCCGGCTCCTCTCCCGTTCGTGAGGGGACGAGTCGCCATTGTGACGTCTAGAGCATCGGACCCGAAAGTGGAGCCGGTTTCGGGAAAAATCCGATGCTCAAACAAAGAGCATCGGAACCGAAAGTGGGAACCGGTTTCGGGAAAAATCCGATGCTCAAACAAAGAGATAGAGCAGCAGCACCGATTCCGTCGGTGCGTCCGCTGTTCTAGCGGAGGAAAATGTTGAAACGCCTGTTCAAAACCTATCTGGAGAAGCCGGAGTTGGCCGGGTTGATCCTGCTCGTCGTGCTGATCATCGTCTTCCAGATTCGCTCGAACGGCGTCTTCCTCAACCAGGACAATCTAAGGGGAATGCTCGGCATCCTACCCGAGACCGGACTGGTGGCGATCGGCGTGACGATCCTGATGATCTCGGGCGAGTTCGACCTCTCGGTCGGTTCGGTCTTTGCGCTGATGCCGATGACGATGGCCGTGCTCATGGTGCACGGCGTCCCCTTCCCACTCGCACTTGTCGCCGGCCTGCTGGTTTGCGCGGCGATCGGCTTTGTCAACGGCTATGTGACCATCCGTTTCGCGATCCCGAGCTTCATCACCACGCTCGGCATGTTGTTCATCGCGCGCTCGCTGACCGTGGTGGTGTCCGGCGGCTTCCCGCCTCTGCTGCCAGCCGACCTGCCGACCTGGCTGTTCACGTCATTCGTCGGCCCCGGCAATATGTTCCGCATGTCGTTCCTGTGGTTCGCCGGCATTGCCGTCGCCACCTCGCTGATGCTGTCGCGCACCAATTTCGGCAACTGGATTAACGCCACTGGCGGATTCCATCCGGCGGCCGCCGCGATGGGCATCCCGACGGCGCGGGTGAAGATCGCCTGCTTCATGCTGTGCTCGATTTTGTCGGGCTTCGCCGGCATGATCCAGGTGCTGCGGCTGGGCTCGCCGCTGCCCTCGATCGGCGAGGGGCTGGAGCTGCAGGCCGTGGCGGCGGCCGTCATCGGCGGCGTGTCGCTCTATGGCGGCGTCGGCACGGTCGCCGGTGGCATCATAGGCACGACGCTGATCCGCGTCATCGACAACGGGCTGGTGCTCTCCCGGGTAGACGCCAACTGGTTCAAGTTCGCGATCGGCGTGCTCACTATCTTCGCGGTCGTAGCCAACGCCTGGATGCGCAGGCGCGCCCGCTCGATCAAGATGGAGGCGTAGCGCAATGACCAGCGACGCCATCATCTCCGTCCGCAATCTGCACAAATGGTACTCCGGCGTGCACGCGCTGAAGGGCGTCAGCCTTGACTTCAAGCGTGGCGAGGCGCTCGGCCTGGTCGGCGACAATGGCGCTGGCAAGTCGACGCTGATCAACATATTGTCGGGTGTGCAACGAGCCGATGGCGGCGAGATCCTGGTCGAGGGCGCGCCGGTCAATATCGCCACCCCGCGCGACGCCATGAATCTCGGCATCGAGACGATCTATCAGTACAACTCCATGGTTCCGACCATGTCGATCGCGCGCAACCTGTTCATCGGCCGCGAGCCGATGCGCTTCTCGGTGCTCGGCCTCGGCGTCCTCGACCAGAAGAAGATGGCGAGCGAGAGCGTGCGCGCCATCGCCAATGTCGACCTGCATCTGCGCTCGCCCGACGCGCTGGTCGGCGAGCTGTCGGGCGGCCAGCGCCAGGGCGTCGCGATCGCGCGCGCCATGCACTTCAAGTCGAAGGTGATGATCCTCGACGAGCCGACCAACCATCTCTCGGTCAAGGAAACCAAAAAGGTGATCGGCTTCGTGCGCGGGCTCAAGGAGCAGGGCGTCACCGGCGTCTTCATCAGCCACAACATGCACCACGTGTTCGAAAGCTGCGACCGCGTGGTGGCGATGTCGCGCGGTGAGGTCGTCTTCGACAAGCGGGTCGAAGCAACGTCGATCGAGGAGGTCAGCGATGTCCTGTAGGGAAGAATCGAACGGCTAACCAGGAGGCAAGAAGAGCTCGGCTGACCGGTGCATGGTGCTCCTGCGGCCATCCCCTTTAAGCCTGTGCCACGACTTCGACCGACACTCCACGGAACGAGGAGGCAGCACATGACGAGGCCAGTGCGGGTTTACCAGGAAGACTGGTGGCCGTTCCGCAACCTGCCGAACGCTCTCGAGCGATTCGAGCGCGAAACCGGCATCAAGACGGAGCTTGTCTGGGACAAGGCGGGCGTCGGACTGATCGAAACCATGTTCGACAAGATGATCCGGTCCTTCACCGACGACGATCCGCCGTTCGATCTCGTGTGTTGCGACGAGGTCATGTTGCGCCACTTCGCATTCCGGGGGCGAGTGCTCGGGCTGAACCAGCTCATGGGTCGGGACGGGATCACGCTTGCCGAAGCCACCGCCGAGACACAGCGAGCCGTAAGCTTTGAGGGAGAGGTTATCGGACTGCCCTGCATCAACGTCTCCAACCTTTTGCTCTACCGTCGGGATCTGCTTGACCGTCACTCCCTCCCAGTTCCGCAAAGCTGGGACGAGGTCAAATCGGTTGGAACCGAGCTGCAGAAGGCGGTCCGGCGCGACAGCGCGGCCGAATTCTACGCTTTCGCAAGCCGCGGAGCAGGAGGCGGCGGGCATTCGGTCTGGACGATGGGGACCATGCTGGGTTCCTATGGGGGCGAGTGGCCGACCGAGCCGTTGGAGCCGTTGGGCGAGCCGTTCCGCGCTGCCCTTGCCGCGTACGTCGACCTGTTGAGGGCGGTGGCGCCGCCCGACCAGGGCAACATCAGCTTCGTCGAGCTGATGCGGGACTTCCGTGCCGGCCGCGTCGGCATGATCGTCGAGGTTGGGATGGAGTATGCATTCCTCCTGCGCGACGATCCGGAGCTCGCCGAGCGTAGCGGCGTGGGTCTGGTGCCAGCCGGGCCGGCGGGACGCAGCCCCAACCTCTACACGCCGCCTTGGGCAATCCCTGCACGGTCGCCGGTGCGCGAGGAGGCGTGGGAGCTCGCCAAGTACCTGACATCGAATCGCCAGCTGCTCGAGGACGGGCTCCTCGCCGAGGCGATCGAGACCGCTTCGATGGCGGTGCTCTACAGTCCAGAGTTCGACAGGCACTTCCGCGCGGACCTCCTTGGCGCGGTGAGGGCAAGCCGCGCGGTGGCCTTCGAGAAACGTCCCTTCGGAACACTCGGCATCGATGCCTGCGTGATCGTCGGTAACGCGGTCAACGCGGCGATTGAGGGCCGGATCGACGTCGATACCGCGCTCTTGCAAATGCACTCCGGCCTCTCGGAGCTTCAGCGTGAAGCTGTCACATCATGAGCGGCCAGCCATATCGAACAAATTCGTTCGACGTCTTTAGGAGGATCGAATGGCCGACTTGAAGGATAGAAAAGTCTTGCTGACTGGCGGACTGGGGTCGCTTGGTCGCGCTCAAGCCACGAAGCTGTCCAAGGAAGGCGCGCGGGTCGTGGTACTGGACCGGCCGGACAGCGCCAATGCCGAAGCGCGCGTCGCTGAACTCGGCAAAAACGTCAGCTTCCTGGGTTGTGACCTGAACGATCTGAAAAGCGCGCAGAAAATCGTCGCTGGAGCCGCGGAGGACATCGGCGGTTTCGATATTCTCATCAACAACGCCGCCCTCATCATCAACCGGCCTTACGAGGACTTCTCGCTGGAGGAATACGAAGACCAGATCCGGGTGAACTCGTCGGCGGCGTTCGCGCTCACGGTTGTTTGCGCTAAGGCCATGAAGGAGAAAGGCTGGGGCAAGATCATCAATTTCACGTCGGTCACGCTGAAGGGGATCCTTGACGGCTATGTTCCCTATGTCGCGTCGAAAGGGGCGATGCTCGGCTTGACCAAATCGCTGGCGCGCGAACTGGGACCGTACGGGATCTCGGTGAACGCGGTGGCGCCGGGAGCGATCGTCTCGGAAGCCGAGGCAAGGGTGTTCGGTCACAAGGCCGCTGAATACAGCCAGTGGGTTCTGAACCAGCAGTGCCTTAAGAAACGGATCGAGCCGGAAGACGTTGCCGAGCTCGTTCACTTCCTGGCGTCGCCCGCATCCGACATGATCAGCGGCCAGAACATAGCAATCGACGGCGGCTGGTAGTTCCAGCGATGCACAGCGAGACGATCCCGCTGGACGACGGCCACGCGCGGTTGATGGTCGCGGCAGAAGGCGGCGCTATCCTGCGTTATGACGCCTTACCGGCGGGACGGGCGCCGATACCACTGATGAAGCCGGCCGAGGGCGGCCAGGCATTCGGCTGCCAAGTGCTGGTGCCTTTCTCCAACCGCATTTCGGGCGACGGATTCACCTTCGACGGGCGTTTCCACGCGATCGAACCGAACGTGCCCGGCGAAGCATTTCCGATCCACGGCGACGGCTTCCAGAAGCCATGGCGGGTGGTGAGCAGCTCGCCGACGGCGGCGGAGCTGGTGCTGGACCATGGCTCGATCGGGCCGTACCGGTACGCCGCGCGCCTCAGGTACGCTCTGGACAAGGGCGCGCTCACTGTGACGATCGAGGCCGAGAACCGTGCTGCTATCCGGCTGCCCTACGGGCTCGGCTTCCATCCCTGGTTTCCCCGCCATCCGGGCACGACGCTGCATGCCAAGGCCGCGCGCATCTGGCTGGAGGACGAGAGGCACCTGCCCACGGAAGTGGTGCCGGTCGCCTCACGCCCCCAGTGGGACTTCTTGCGGCCGTCGCTGCTGCCCAGGGCGTGGGTGAACAACGGTTTCGACGGGTGGGATCGCCGCGCGGAGATCGCCCAGCCCGAGGACGGCATCGCGCTCTCGATCGAGGCATCACCCGCGCTCGGCGTCTACATACTATATTCACCATCTCCCGATGCCGGTTTCTTCTGCTTCGAGCCGGTGTCGCATGTCGTCGACGCGCATCACGGCGAAGGGCTGACGGTCCTCGAACCGGGCGCGACGATGCGGGCCGGAATGCGGATTTCGTTTCGGCCGCTGGGCTGAGCTTCAGCCGAGCGCCGCTTCTCCAGAGGCCCATGTTAAGCGATGCGTCATAGAGTGCCATGTTCAGGGGAAAGTTCGCCTTGCGTCAAACCTCGCATTCGCGAGCAAAGCTGCGATCACTCTGTTAGATTGAGCTGTTTTGAAACTCCAGGTGCGGCATGGAATGCCTGAACTGCAAAGCCCAGCTTTCTGAAAGCAGCAAGTTCTGCACGGAATGCGGCACTGCGGTGTCGGCTGCCTGCCCCTTTTGCGGTCTCGGCAATGCACCTCACGCAAGGTTCTGCGCAAACTGCGGCACCAAGCTGACCGGCGTCTCGCCCGCGCCGGCGGTGGGATCGGAGCCGCGGGCGCCAGTATCCGCTGAGTGGTATGCCGAGCGCCGGCAGCTCACGGTGATGTTCTGCGACCTCGTCGGCTCGACGGCACTGTCGGCGCAGCTCGACCCGGAAGACCTCGGCCGCGTCATCGCCGATTTCCGGGGGGCCTGCGCAAATGCAGTGGCGCGCTTCGGCGGTTCTGTTGCCAAGTATATGGGCGACGGCGCTCTGGTCTATTTCGGCTATCCGGAGGCCTACGAAGACGCGGCGACACGGGGCATCCTAGCGGGGCTCGCGCTGGTCGAGGCGCTAGGTGCCCTCAGGCGGTCATCTCCAGGCTTCCCGCAGGTTCGCGTCGGTATCGCCACCGGGACGGTAGTGGTTGGCGAGCTGATCGGCGAAGGTGCGTCGCAAGAAAGAGTTGCGGTCGGAGAGACACTCAATCTCGCCGCGCGACTTCAGGCGGTTGCTGCCCCCGATTCGGTGGTGATCTCCGAATCGACCTGGACCCTCGCCGGTCGCGCGTTCAACTACCATGACCTCGGACCGCAGATATTGAAGGGTATCTCTGCACCGTCCCGAGCCTTCGCCATTCTGGGCGAAAACATTGAAGGCAGGCGCCTAACGGCAACGGGCAAAGGTGCACCGCCGTTGGTCGGCCGCGCCGACGAGATCGGCATGATGCGGCAACGCTGGGAGCGCGCCCTTGAAGGCGATGGACAGGTGATCCTGCTGTCGGCACCGGCCGGCATGGGCAAGTCGCGGATGACGCAGGCTTTTCGCGATAGCCTGGCCGAAGTTGCGCCGATCTGCATTCAGTTCTTCTGCTCGCCTTATCACACGAACAGCGCGCTCTATCCTTTCGTGCGGCAGATCGAATTCGCCGCGGGTCTCGACCGGGGCGACTCGGCAGACCAGAAGCTCGACAAGCTGGAGGCCTCCCTTGAAGGGCTAGCCGATCATGTTGCGGATGCGGCCGCGTTGCTCGCGGCGCTGCTGTCGATCCCATACGCGCAGCGCTATCCGCAGTTGGAGACGATCATGAGCGAGCTGGTTCGCAAGCAGCGGACCATGCAAGTCATCGAAGAGCAGCTGGCCCTCCTTTCGGGGCACCGGCCGGTGCTCATCATCTTCGAAGATATTCATTGGGCAGATCCCACCTCGATAGAGCTTCTGGGACGGATTGTTCGGCGGGTGGCCGGGCTGCGAGCGATGGTGATTGCAAACTTCCGGCCGGAGTTCGCCCCGCCCTGGCTCGGGCTCGGACATGTCACGATGCTAACGCTGAACCAACTCGGTCAGCGGCAGGTCAACGAACTGATCGAGACGACAGCCGCGGGGGTGACGCTGCCCGAGCCGGTCATCGAGCAGATCATCGCCAAGGCCCAGGGTGTCCCCTTGTTCGTTGAGGAGATCACGCGGTCCGTCCTTGCCTCCGGCTTACTGGAAGAACGTGACGGACAGTATCATCCGGCGGATGCGGGCAAGTCCTTTGTCATCCCCGCAACGCTCCAGGACAGCCTCGTTGCCCGGCTCGACCGACTTGGCCCGGCGAAAGATGTGGCGCTCGCAGCATCGATCATCGGTCGGGAGTTCTCGTTCGAACTTGTCGAGGTGCTTGTGCCGTTTAACCGCCTGCCGCTTGCGAGTGTCCTGGAACGGCTCGTCGAATCCGACATAGCCGAGCGGCGCGGTGATCCGCCGACTGCTGTTTACAGCTTCAAGCATGCACTGCTCCGGGATGCGGCCTACCAGACAATTCTGAAATCCAGGAAACGCGGGCTCCATCGGCGTCTTGCGGAGACGCTGGAAGCACGTTTCCCGGAAGTGGCGCAGAATGAGCCCGAAGTGCTCGCCCACCACTACACCGAGGCGGAAAGTGTCGAGCGGGCGTTGGAGTTCTGGCGCAGGGCAGCCGAGCGGGCCTCCGCCAGCTTGGCGCATGCCGAGGCACGGGGCCACATCCGCCACGCTCTGGCGCTCATCCCGGGGCTTCCGGACGGGCGGGCTCGCGATGAGTGGGAGCTTGCCTTCCTCACGCTCGACGGGCCGGCCCATATGGCCCTTGAAGGATGGGACAGCCCCTCGGCACACACCACCTACGAACGCGCCAGTCTGCTCGCCGGCCGTCTTGGCAGGTTGCAGGATACCTTCCGGTCACTCTGGGGTCTGTGGATGGGCGCCCACAGCGCTGGACAGCATTCCCGGGCCGGTCCTTTACTCGACGAGATGTACAAACTGATCGAGAGCACCGACGAGGCGGAATACGTCGTGCAGGCGCATCACGCTGCCGGCTCGCAGATGCACGCCGAGGGCAAGCTGCAACGTGCCAAATACTATACCGACCAGTGCCTTTCGGCCTACCGGATCGATACCCACGGCAATCTCGCCATGACCTACGGCGCGCACGACCCAGGCTGCTGTTCGCTCGGGATGGCGGCATCCACACTGCTCATGCTCGGATACCCTGACCAGGCTCACGAAGCGAGCCTGCAGGCGCTGAACCTCGGCAGGCAGGTCGGGTTCCAGACCGGTATCGCGCACACGACCCGCTATCGCGTGGCCCTCTGCATCATGCTGAACGAGCCGGGCCTGGCAGCGGAAAGCATCAGCGAGGGTATCGAGGTCAGCGAGAAGTTCAAGCTGGGGCCGTATTTGCAACCGCTTGCGCTTTGCGACGGGTGGATAAGTGCCTTCAACGGCAACGTTAGCGAAGGGCTGCAGCGTTCCGAACAGGCACTGGCTGCGATCAAGGCCGCGCCCACCGGGAAATACCAACTGCCGATGCTGACCGCCTTTGTCGGCCAGATTAGAATGGCGGCGGGTGACATCGAGGGCGCGCTGACGCTCTTTGCCGAGGCTCTCGACCTCGCGCGAAACAACGGAGAGCTGTTCTATCTCGCGGAGATCCTACGCCTGATCTCCGAGGCGTTGATGGCGCGGTCGGCCCCCGATCGGCCCCGCGCCGAACACTGTCTCCTTGAGGCGCTCGATGTCGCGCGTGCTCAGGAGGCAAAGTTCTGGGAGTTGCGGGCTGCCTCATCACTCGCCAGGATTTGGTCGAGTGACGGGCGCCAGGCTGAAGCTCTGTCGCTGGTCGCCCCAGTGTATAGCTGGTTCACCGAGGGGTTCGATACGCTCGAATTGAGGAGCGCCAAGGCTCTTATGGCCGAGCTGCAGCGCTGAGAGGGCCATTCTCTTTTGGGCAATTGGCTTACGGGGAGAACAGGTTTAGAACCCGCGGCTTCTATCTCGCCTGTTTCCTGCGCTGCACCGGCGAAGAGCTGTTTGACCTGCGCGCCGAGGGCCGGAATGAGGTCTTGTCTTCCGCGACCGGGCTCCCCGGCGCCAGGCCGGCGGCTTTTTCCCAGTCCTACCGTCTTTCCAATCGGGAAAACCGTCGATAGGTCAGCCGTTTATCATAGCACCCCGACGCATTGGGACGGGTACCAACGAGTTTGCCTTTGCGAATTCTAACGGAACGCTTGTTGGCCGGCATACCCGCTCATCTGGTTCTTGGCGTTGGCCTTCCATTAAATCTCGGGGTAACGCGATGACCGCCTCGAACCGAGAGCGTACGTATCAGCCAATCGGTGGCTTGCCAGTGAAAACCGCCAATTGATCGTCGAAAGCACGCTTGTAGGCGGGCCGTGCTTCGCCACGGGCGACATAGGTGGAGAGGTTCGGATATTTTTCCAGTATACTCGATCCGTTCAACCTGCGCAGCACCGTCACCATCAGCAGGTCACCGGCGCTGAACGCATCGTCGAGCCAGTCGCCACGCCCGAGGCGCGCGGAAAGTGCGCCCAGCCGGTCACGGATGCGATCCTCGAGGATAGGCAGGCGCTCCTCATACCAGGTCTTATCGTGCTCGACGAGCGTGGCGATTTCGCGATCAAGGATCGGCGGCTCCACCGTGTTAAGCGCGGAAAACATCCATGTGATCGCGCGCGCCCGGGCATTCGAATTGTTCGGCAGCAGCCCCGCATGGCGCTCCGCGATATGGAATACGATCGCCCCCGACTCGAACAGGGCAAGATCGCCTTCTTCATAGGTCGGAATCTGCCCGAAAGGATGAAGCATACGATGCGCGGGTTCCTTCATCTCACTGAACGAAAGAAGACGAACGTCGTAAGGTTGGCCTACTTCTTCAAGTGCCCAGCGAACGCGCATGTCACGCGCCAGTCCCTTGCCGCGATCGGGCGACCGTTCAAAGGCGGTAATGGTGGGGGTCATTGGAAGGCTCCGGGTGATTGCATGACGCCACCGTGCGTCACGTAGTTGATTGCGAAGGCTTTTCTCAAGGTGAGTTCTCCTTTCGGCTCAATTTTTCCCTTCAAGGTTGACAGGAGAACCGATTATTTTTTGGCTCTAAGAAGCCGCCGAGCGGTATTAGTGAGAGAGCAATACCCTGCGCGCCTTGCTACCGGCCTCTCGATTCTTTGGCTGCCGCAATCAGTCGCCCGCATAAGGCTTTTCGAGCGTCGCGACGTCGAGCTTGCGCATCTTCAACATGGCCTGCATCGCGCGGCCAGCCTTTGCTTTGTCATCGTCCATGAGCATGTTGGACAGACGCGGCCAGTACACCTGCCAGGAAAGGCCGAAACGCTCCTTGACCATGGCCACACGACAGCAGGAAAAACCAGCCGACGCGGCCGATCTTCGAAGCAGGCTGGCGTCGCGGATGCGACACTTGCCGCTAGGAGATGTATATAACATTTGATGTCGTTCACCCCAAATCGACATCCCAAGCTGAAATCGACAGAATGGCGGTTTGTCGCAGCCCAGCCCGGTAGCCAGGATCGGCGACGAAACGGATATGCTCGGGTTGAAGCTTAGCCACCGCAGGCGGGGTAGGAATATTTTCTCTTCCCCCGGGAACGGAAGTGACCTGCCTTACCCGGTGTGAGATGGTTGCTGCCGATCAACCGAAGGAGGCCGGCGATGCGCGACTGGAATCTTCCCCGGGAAGGCGGCTGCCGCTGCGGACAGGTACGGATCAAGATCAGCGGGCCGCCACTGGTCACGATGGCCTGCCACTGCACCGGCTGCCAGAGGATGAGTTCTTCGGCCTTCTCACTGTCGGCCGCCGTCCCCTCGGAAAGTTTTGCGGTGACCAAGGGCGAGCCGGTGATCGGCGGCCTGCATGGCGCGACGCGACACTATTTCTGCCCACACTGCATGAGCTGGATGTTCACCCGGCCGGAAGGGCTGGACTGGTTCGTCAACTTCCGCTCCACCATGCTGGACGATCCCGAGGGCTTCGCGCCCTTTGTCGAGACCTGGACCAGTGAGAGGCTGGCGTTTGCCGAAACCGGTGCCGTGCACAGCTACGAGACCCTGCCGCCCGATGAGGCGTGGGAGGGGCTGACGAAGGAATATCGGGAGTGGGTGAGGTAGCGTCCTATTTTCCACCTGTGGGGGAGAAAGCGTCTACGGATCCACACGAAATTTACGAGCGTGGACAAGTTGCCGGAGATATTGTTTGTGACAGTGGCGCAAGCGGGTGGAGAGACAGAAGCGGCGATCGCGGCGATCAACCTGCAAATGAGGGGCAGGTTAACCAGTCGAATATGACAGCCAGCGGATCGCAACACCGCACCAGATGTCGACTAGATCGCTTTCTACCGCCGACTTCGAACAGTCCCGCAGCGCTTCCCTTATCAGTTCGCTGGCAGACGCATATTTGCCGCCGGCCACCGCTCACTCCAGGTCTCTCGGACGCAGGAAGTGCGTCAGCAGGGCGCCGCCGAACCCGAGTTCAGCCCATTCGCCGTCGAATTTGAAGCGGACCAGCGCCGCCGTGGGGAATTTCTCGTTGAGATGCGCCAAAGCGGTCGCTTCCGACTGAGTGTCCGCAAGGCGCCGTGCAAGTTCTTCAAGGCCAGGATTGTGGCCGATCATCAGGAGCGTGGCCGTCTTCCGTGACGTCTGTCGCAGGGTGGCAAGAAGCTGCTCCGCGGACGCCATGTAGAGCTCTCTTAAGAATGCTGCGGCCGGAGGCTCGGAGAGCTTGGCCGCCACGAGTTCCCAGGTTTCGCGTGCCCGATGGGCGGGGGAAACAAGTACTGTTTGCGGCGCCCAGCCACGTGTCGCCAGTTCCCGTCCCATTTGTGGCGCGGCTTTGCGGCCGCGCGCGGCGAGCGGGCGATCGATATCGGCAAGCGACGGATCGCCCCAGGCGGATTTGGCGTGCCGAAGCAGTAGCAGGTGTTTCATACCGCACCACCCTAGGGTGAGCTGGGGTTCAGGTGGTGCCGGTCTACAAATGGCGATCTTCTGCGCTTCCGGTACTCACATACCCAAACGAACGCTGCGTGCCAGTTCTCGAAAGCCGCCATTTGTAGACCGGCACCACCTGAATCCTAACACACCCTCATCTATGGCGTGATGCGGGCGAGGTCCTCTATGTCACTCGACCCGTGCCACGAGCCCGGCCACATGACAAACGCGCCCCGGTCAACTTGATCGACGCCTTCGAACACGGTCCGCCTATCCTCCATACGCGCCTTGCCGGTGGCAACGAGCGCGAGCGCCAGCGGATAAATTTGGTGCTCCGCCTTCAGGATGCGCGCGGAGAGCGTTTCTTCTGTATCGTTGGTGAGCACTGGCACGGCCGCTTGCGCGATAATCGGGCCATCGTCCGTCTCTTCCGTGACGAAATGCACAGTGCAACCGTGAATCCGCAGCCCTGCGTCGAGCGCGCGGCGATGTGTGTCGAGTCCTTTGAAGCCAGGCAGCAGCGCAGGGTGGATGTTGATCATACGGCCCCGCCACTTTTTCACGAATCCGGTGGTCAAAAGGCGCATGTAGCCGGCGAGGCAGACGATTTCGGCCTGGAATTTGACAAGTTCCGTGTCGATCGCCGCATCATGCGCGTCGCGGCTACCATGGTCGCGCTTGAGGATGGTTCGCGTGGGAACGCCGAGACTCTGCGCCGCCTTGAGCCCGGCCGCGTCCGCGCGATCGGAGATCACGCCGGTGATCTCGGCGGGATAGCCCGGCTGCCCGGCTGCGTGGATCAGCGCGGCCATGTTGGAGCCTCGGCCGGAGATCAGTATTACGGTGCGCTTGGTGCTTGAAGTCATAGGTCGATGGAACCGCGATAGATGACGCCGGCGTCGCGGCGCGGAACGATGCGTCCAATCGGCGAGACATTTTCCCCGGCCTCCTGCAGGACCGCTGCGACCTGCGCCGCCTGGCCCGACGCGACGACCAGGATCATGCCGACGCCGCAATTGAAGGTGCGCATCATCTCGGCCGGACGAACGCCGCCCATTCTGGCGAGCCAGGAAAACACTGGCGGCACCTCGATCGCTTCGAGATCGAGCTCGGCCGCAAAATCCTTCGGAAGGACGCGCGGAATGTTTTCGGCAAATCCGCCGCCGGTGATGTGGGCGAGCGCCTTGATGCCGTGCGTGCCGCGGATCGCCCGCAGAATCGACCTCACATAGATGCGGGTTGGCTCCAGCAGAGCGGCGCCGAGCGTCCTGTCATCCGCGAAAGGCGCGGGATCGGACCAACGCAGGCCGGACTCCGACACGATACGCCGCACGAGCGAGAAGCCGTTGGAATGAACGCCGGACGACGCAAGGCCAAGCAGCACGTCGCCTTCCACAATGTCGTCGGTGGGCAGCAGCTGGCCACGCTCGGCGGCGCCGACTGCAAAGCCCGCCAGGTCGTAGTCGCCGCCCTGGTACATGCCGGGCATTTCGGCTGTTTCGCCCCCGATCAGCGCGCAACCGGCCAAACGGCAGCCCTCGGCGATTCCGCCGACGACCGCCGCGCCTTGGTCCGGGTCCAGCTTGCCCGTCGCGAAATAGTCGAGGAAGAAGAGAGGTTCCGCACCCTGCACCACAAGATCGTTAGCGCACATTGCGACAAGGTCGATGCCGACGGTGTCGTGGATACCGGCCTCGATGGCAACCTTGAGTTTCGTGCCGACGCCGTCATTGGCCGCGACGAGCACAGGATCGTTGAAACCGGCAGCCTTGAGGTCGAACAGGCCGCCGAAGCCGCCGATCTCGCCATTCGCGCCCGGCCGCCGCGTAGAACGGACCAGCGGCTTGATCTTCTCGACCATGGCGTTTCCAGCGTCGATGTCCACGCCTGCCTCCGCATAGGTGAGTCCATTTTTCCGGTCGCTCATTTCGCTCCTCTGCCTCGCAGATTATCAGCGGCTCTTCGCATGAAGCGCCCGGCGCCGCAACAGAATGCCGCGTTTCCGGTTCCTGCTGAAGGCAAAAACGCAACGTGGTTGCCGCCAACACCCCGCACCTTGCGGGTGGGCGTGGTTTCGACCATGTATCGCACGTGGAGCTGGAGCATGATGAAAGGTCTTGTTTGCCGAAGGAAGCTTGCTTGTTAATTCTGGTGTGGTCTTGACTTGAAGCTCCCGGTTGGAAGGATTCGGCGCGTGACGTTACCCAACTTGATCACCATATTCAGGTTCCTGCTGGTACCGGGTGTGATCTTCGCACTGCTCACAGACAAGATGGGCTGGGCTCTCGCGGGATTTGTGCTCGCCGGGGTCTCCGATGGCGTCGACGGGTTCATCGCGCGCCACTTCAATCAGCGCACCGAACTCGGAGCCTACATGGACCCCATGGCGGACAAGCTGCTGCTGGTCTCGGTGTTCGTCGTTCTGGGCTTCATGGGCGAGCTGCCGCTGTGGCTGGTGATTGCCGCCGTGTCGCGCGACGGGCTTATCGTCTGCGCCGTGGTGCTCTCGACCGTGATGGCCAATCCGGTCGAGATGAAGCCGCTCTTCATTTCCAAGGCGAATACCGCGATGCAGATCATCCTCGCGGCAACCGTGCTTGCGGAGTTGGCGTTCGAGGCGCAATTCGGCGCCGTCCGCGTCGCTCTCATCTCAGTGTCAGGGCTCTTGACCGTCAGTTCCGCCGCAGCCTATCTCGTAGGCTGGCTGAGGCATATGAGTGGTCATGGTGAAAGCAAGAGCTCCAACGGATGACGACGCGGCCGAAGCCGCCGCGGCGGCGACCTTCCGCAGCCAGATCCGCTTCTGGCTGATCGCGGCAGCCCTCTTCATCCTCTTCATCTATGTGTTCAGCGGTATCCTGCTGCCTTTCGTGGCGGGCATGGTGCTTGCCTATTTCCTGGACCCTGTAGCGGACCGCCTGGAAAAGGCAGGGCTGTCGCGGGTGATGGCAACGGTGCTCATACTTGTTGCCTTCGTGATCCTTCTGGCGCTTGGTCTGGTCCTCCTTATCCCCATCCTTTCCCAACAACTGTCGGATTTCATCGGTCGGTTGCCCGAATATCTCAGCCGTCTACAGGGGCTCGTTACCGAATATAATCCGGAGTGGCTGAAGGAACGGTTCGGCGTCGATCCCGGCAGCTTGCGCGAGGGACTGAATTCGCTGCTTTCGTCCAGCGTGGGGTTTCTCACGGCGGTTTTCGAGTCCATCTGGAATTCCGGCGTTGCACTTTTCAACATCGCGGGCCTGTTTGTCGTCACTCCCGTGGTCGCATTCTATATGCTTCTGGACTGGGATCGGATGGTGAGGGCGGTCGATAGCTGGGTACCGCGCGACCACGTTGACACCGTTCGCCAGATCGCGACGGACATCAACGTGTCGACGGCGGGCTTCGTGCGAGGGCAGGGCACGCTCTGCCTGATTCTTGGGGTCATGTATGCGGTTGGCCTGACGGCCGTCGGACTGAACTTCGGCATACTGATCGGCATTTTCGCGGGTTTGATCAGTTTCATTCCCTATGTCGGCTCCCTCGTAGGGCTCGTGCTTTCCCTGGGCGTCGCTTTCGTCCAATTCTGGCCGGACTGGCCGTGGATTGCGGTCGTGGCGGCTGTCTTCTTCACCGGCCAGTTCATCGAAGGCAACGTCCTGCAGCCACGGCTGGTGGGCAAGAGCGTCGGCCTGCATCCGGTATGGCTTATGTTCGCGCTTTTCGCATTCGGCGCGCTGTTCGGCTTCGTCGGTCTGCTGATCGCGGTCCCCGCGGCTGCTGCCGTGGCCGTACTCGTGCGCTTCGCGATCTCGCGGTATCTGGAGTCGCCGCTTTACAAGGGCCATGCGGACGAGCCTGCGGCGAAGGCTTTGCGCGTCGGAATGCGGACGCCTGACTCACATGGTTGACGCGGAAAAACCGCGGCAACTGCCGCTCGACCTGCGGCACGGTACCGGCCATTCGCGCGACGATCTCGTGGTTTCCGCCGCCAATGCCGCCGCCGTCGCACTGATAGACCGCTGGCCGGATTGGCCTGCGCCGGTCGTGGTTTTGGCGGGTCCCGCGGGTTCGGGAAAATCGCATCTGGGGGCGATCTGGTGTGAAATTTCGTCGGCGGTCGAGTGCCATTCCGAGCTGGTCGGCGGGGAAGCTGTCGCGGCTGCCGAGCGGGGGCCGGTTTTCATCGACAATGCGGACCAGTCGGCACTCGACGAGCGTGGGCTGTTTCATCTTGTCAATGCAGTGCGCGCCGCAGGAACGCATCTCCTTCTTGCCTCCCGGCGGTTTCCGGCCGCATGGGGCGTGAAGCTGCCTGACTTGGCATCTCGCCTCAATGCGGCGGCAACTGTCGAAATCGGCGAACCCGACGATCAGCTTCTGGCCGGCGTCATCACCAAGCTTTTCGCGGATCGCCAGGTCGAGGTCGAGCCGCATGTCGTGCAGTACCTCGTGCGCCGGATGGAGCGGTCGCTGTCAACCGCAATCCATGTTGTCGACCGGCTCGACCGGGCGGCGCTCGAGCGGCAGTCGCGCATCACGCGGGCACTGGCGGTGGAAATTGTCACTGCGCTCGACGAAGGGCAGGGCCAGTTCGGCTTTTGACTGCCATGTCGGCTAGGGGTGGTTGGTATTCAGGTGATGTCGGCCTGCAAATGGCCGTCTTCTGCGCTTCTCACGTACCCGTCTACGCTGCGTGCCGGTTCTCGAAAACCACCATTCTCGGCTCGGTCTGACCTGAACCGCAACACACCCTAAACCACTACGAAGTCGGCGTTGGTGAGTGCCGGGCCTGTGCCGAGTGTGGCAAACTGAACCGCTCCGCCGGCCGCCTTGCCGTTGGCGTCGTAGGTCAACGCACCGGTCGTCTTGTTGTAGATGATGCGGTCATCGGCATCGCGCGCCGCCGCACCGACACAAAAAGCGCTCGCGGCCAGCGTGCCGATTGCCTTCAGAGCCGTGAAGACCGCGTTTTCCAACCGGATGGTATCGTCAGCCACCGAGAAATCGGTGATCCGATCGATATTCGTGGCCGCGCTCAACGCAGTGTTGAAGATAAACGCATCCTTGCCGGCCCCACCGGTAACCGTATCCTTGCCCGTTTCGCCGCTCAGCGCGTCGTTCCCCGCACCGCCGCTGACAGTGTCGTTACCTGCCCCTCCCCGGAGCGAGTTGGCCGTGCCATTGCCGACCAGGCTGTCATTGCCGTTGCCGCCACGGGCGTTCTCGATCACCACGCCGGGACCAATCGTTACTGTGGCTCGCGATGACGCAGACCCGCTAAAGAATATCTTTTCGCTCACAGCGCTGAAAGCGCCAGGGTTGAGGTTGATCGAACTGTTTTCCGACCCGCTGTAGACGATTGCGTCATTGCCTCGAGCGTCATTGATTGCTTGCCAGTACCGGGTGCCGTCTTTGAAAGTGTATGTGTCATTCCCGGTATTGACTGTTGTGTTCTTTCCGTAGAGTGCCTCGATGGCCAGCAGATCGTAGTACATCGGCGTGGTGGGCGCGAATGATGAATAGTTGTCGTTCTCCGCCGACCAAGGCGAGGCCGTGTAGCTCATGATCGTGTAGAAGTAATTGTCCAGTTTGTCCGGAATCGCGTTAGGCGATTCGAACGAATGCTTGAGGCCGAGAGCGTGTCCGATCTCGTGCAGGATCGTCATGTAGTCGAAGCTACCGCGGGAAATGGTAGCTACGTACGGACTATTGAACCCGTAGTAACTGAACCAGACATCGCCGGCATAAGCATAGCTGTCAGGTAGATAGGCATGTGCAGCGGCACCCGGATCGATATTCTTGGTGTAAGCGAAACGCAGTTCGCCAACGGTGGAGAAATTGTCGGCAACTTCGACGAACTTGATGTTCGCACTTTTGGCCCAGACGCTCAACGCGTCGCGAACTGCCGCCCGCTCGCCGCTCGAAAGCCAATCCCAGTTGTACCATTCGGAATAGCCAAAAGAATCGTCGTAGTACGCAGTTCCCGTCGGAAAACTGTAGGTCAGGGTGACGCCTGTTCCGAGACCGCCACCCCATTTCGTTCCGTCAATCAAATATCTGCCGAGGCCGGTCGTTGCCGGATCAACCGCTGTTACCGCTACAAAATTGCTTGTTGGAGTTGCCACGCTGCCCAGCCATTAGTCTGCGAAGAATCTCACACCCGAAAAGTGTGGCTCTGCAGCCTGGCCCGTCTTGCGAGGCTTAATCAGCATTTATTGACGGTTAATCCTATATGAGTCAAGACAACCGCCGGGTCGCATCCCTCCATGGTTCCCGCGAAGCGGAGACGTTTGTCCGATTTCTGATCCACAGATGCAAATCGCGGCTTGCATTTCCAATCTAACGCGCATCGACGAGCCGGTAGAGTCCGCCGCAGCGACGGAGGGCGATCCACTGACGATCTTCACCGCATCAGGAAACGCTCCGGTTGGATTGGCGGTCAATTATGATGGTCGTGCTCGCTCAGAGATATCCGTATGTCCTGCAGGAAGCGGACCAATTATCCCACTTTGTTCCCTTTCTGCATTTTAGCCCCTTGCGCCAAATGCCTTTGAAATATAGGGCATTCGGCGGTCCGGAGTGTAGCGCAGCCTGGTAGCGCACCTGATTTGGGATCAGGGGGTCGTAGGTTCGAATCCTATCACTCCGACCAAATTTTTCCAAGAAAATCAATCAGATAAAAGATCATTGGTCCACGGCCCGAGGAAATTATTACGCCGGGGGCAAGCTGGGGGCAAGATGGGCCGGGGTGCATTGCCGCGAAAAAACGCTTGTCAAGCGCATTGATTCGCATGAAATATTTACGAAGGAGCAACCACGGCGGGAACACGGCGGGGTTTTCCATCCCGAAGCGAGGGTATGCTCTATGGTTAAGGAAATCCCCCACCGAAAGATTGTCCGTCCCAGGCACATCGAGGCCGAAACCGGCTTGCCGCTCCGTTCCGTCTATGACGAAATGAACAGCGGCCGGTTTCCGCAACAGGTCCAACTCGCCAAGCGCAGCGTCGGCTGGTTCAGCGACGAAATCGCGCAATGGCGCGAGGACAAGCGCCGCATCCGTGACGAAAGGCTGGCGGCCGGGCTGTCGCCCGTCGACATCCCGTCGGCAAATCCGAAGGCGAAACGCGCGCGCGGCCGCCCCAAAACCACCGCCGCGGTGGAGACGACGAACGCTGAAAACTAACGAGCCGGCGCGCTTGCGGGCACGGCCGGCTCAAAAGGGTCTTGGGCATTCGGAAACGCCCGCCCTTCTAGCACACCGCCCTCCGCAAAGCCACCGGCGCCACCCGCGAGGTGACGTCTATGTCCTACCAACTCGACACCAGCCGCCAGCGTCACGGCGCGGGCCTGTCGGTGATCGGCTTCAAGCCGGTCGACAGACCGAGGTGCATTGCCGAACCCGCGAGGGGCTGTTGCGCCGTGTCCATGAGTTGGCGGGCGGATTGGACGCCACCGCGCTCGCCATCCTTGAAGGCTTGCCCGACTGGATCGGAGGGCGCCATGACCGCTGAAACCATCGCCAAGGCGCTCGGCGGGCACCGCGCGGGCGCAACATGGATGGCCCGCTGCCCGGTGCATGACGATCGCGAGCCGAGCCTTTCGATCAGTGCGGGCAAGGACGGCAAGGTGCTCGTGCGCTGCCATGCCGGATGCGAGCAGCGCGACGTGATCGCCGCCCTTCAGGAGCGCGGCCTGTGGGAAGCGACCGGAAGGGCGCTGGCGCATTCGCCCGCAAACATCACGGCCGGATTGCCGATGAACCCGATCCCGACGCCCTGAAGCGCACCGAGGCGGCGCTGGCGATCTGGCAGGCATCGCGAACCGGCCGAGGGAACGCCCGTCGAAACCTATCTGCGTTCGCGCGGGCTGCTTCTTCCGGCTCCTGCCTGCCCTGCGCTTCCATGCCGGCCTGAAGCATCCTTCGGGCGGCGTCTGGCCCGCGATGGTGGCGCTCGTGACGCACGGCGCCACCGGATCGCCGATCGCCGATTCACCGCACCTTTCTTGCCCGCGACGGCGGCGGCAAGGCGCCGGTCGATCCGGCGAAGATGATGCTCGGGCCTTGTCGCGGCGGCGTCGTGCGCCTTGGCGAGCCCGGCGACGTGCTGATGGTCGGCGAAGGGATCGAGACCTGCCTTGCCGCCATGCAGGCGACGGGAAACATCCGGCCTGGGCGGCGCTTTCAACCTCGGGCCTTCGGTCGCTCGATCTGCCGCGCGACGTTCGCGACGTGATCGTGCTCGCCGATGGCGACGAACCCGGCGAAGCGGCGGCGCAGGATTGCGCCCGACGCTGGAAGCGCGAAGGACGGCGCGTTCGGATCGCCCGCCCGCCGCAAGGCATGGATTTCAACGATCTGCTCAAGGCCCGCACGCCGTCTTTCACGGAGGGCGCGCGATGAACGCGGACGCCACCGTTGAACCCGACAAGCTGATCGCGCGACGCCATCGACGCCGCCGAGGAAATGCCCGATCCGCTTGCCGGATTGGCCGAGAAGACCGCCGCCGATCCTGGCGCGCCCTTCATGCCCGAGGCGCTGGAAGCGCTCGCGGCGCTCAAGAAGGACAACCGCGCCGCCTTCGAGGCGCTGCGGTCGCAACTGAAGAAAGCCGGATGCCGGGTGACGGCGCTCGATGACGCCATCGCCGAGGAGAACGGGACACCAGGCGGGCGCGGGCCGACGCAGGCCGATATCCTGATCGACCTCGCGCAAACCGCCGAACTGTTCCACACGCCGGACGGCACCGGCTTCGCCGACCTCGACATCAACGGCCATCGCGAAACCTGGCCGATCCGCGCCAAGGGCTTTCGCCGCTGGCTCGCCCGCCGCTTCTTCGAGGAGACGGGCGGCGCGCCAAGTTCGGAGGCGCTGCAATCGGCGCTGAACGTGATCGAGGCCAAGGCGCATTTCGATGCGCCGGAACGGCAGGTCCATATCCGCGTCGGCGGGCTCGACGGGCGGCTCTATCTCGACCTCGGCGATGAAACATGGCGGGCGGTGGAGATCGACGCCACCGGCTGGCGCGTCATCGACAACCCGCCCGTCCGGTTCCGCCGCGCTTCCGGCATGAAGCCGACTGCCGATCCCGGTGCGCGGCGGATCGATCGAGACGCTGCGCTCCTTCCTCAACGTGCAGATCGGACGCCGATTTCGTGCTGGTGGTCGCCTGGGCGCTGGCCTGCCTTCGCAATCGCGGTCCCTATCCGGTGCTCGTGCTTTCGGGCGAGCAGGGTTCGGCGAAATCGACCTTCTCGGCGATCCTGCGGGCGCTGCTCGATCCCAACACCGCGCCGCTGCGGGCCTTGCCGCGCGAGGATCGCGACCTGTTCATCGCCGCCAGCAACGGCCATGTGCTCGCCTTCGACAATGTGTCGGGCCTGCCGGCCTGGATATCGGACACGCTCTGCCGTCTCGCCACGGGCGGCGGCTTCGCGGTGCGCCAGCTCTATTCCGATCAGGATGAAGTGCTGTTCGACGCCGCCCGCCCGGTGATCCTGAACGGGATCGAGGATATCGTCACACGGCCCGATCTGGCCGATCGCGCCGTGTTCCTGACCCTGGAGCCGATCCCCGAGGAACGCCGCCGGCCGGAAGCAGGAACTGTGGGCGGCGTTCGAGGCCGAACGCCCGCGCATCCTCGGCGTGCTGCTCGACGCGGTGGCGAAGGGCTTGGCCGAGTTGCCGCGCACCAAGCTCGACAAGCTGCCGCGCATGGCGGACTTCGCCTTGTGGGCGACGGCCTGCGAAACCGCGCTCTGGCCTTCGGGCACCTTCTGGTCGGCCTATTGCGGCAATCGCGACGAGGCGGTGGAAGGCGTGATCGACGCCGATCCGATCGCCGCCGCCGTGCGCGCCGTGATGACCGCGCGGACGGAGTGGACGGGAACCGCCTCGGAGCTTCTGGGCGCCCTTGCCGAAATGGCGGGCGAGCGCGTCGCCAAATCGAAGACCTGGCCCGATAGCCCTCGGGCGCTGGCGGGCCGGCTGCGCCGGGCGGCGACCTTCCTGCGCAAGATCGGCATCGACATCGGCTTCGAGCGCGAGAGGCCGGGCGCGGACACGGATCATCCGCATCACCACGACCGGCAACCATCCGCGCCAGAAACCGGAGGGGCGCAACCGTCCGCATCGTCCGCACCGTCCGCCGATCCGCCGAAAGCCAATCCGGCCAACGGCTTCGCCATCGCAGGGCTTGCGGACGGTCGGCGATCCTGCGGACGGTTCAACAGGCCGGCAACGGCTCGACCGTCCGCGCTAACCCGCCGAAATCCAACGGCGCGGACGATGCGGACGGTGCGGACGCAAAGCACCCGTCCCAATCCGCGCCGGAAAACGCAGGCTGGAGCGCTACGGCTATGAGCGCGGTTCACGCCCTGAAAGCGGCGCGCGATGCGGGCGTTCGGATCGGGATCGACGGCGACGACCTCACGCTAGACGCGGACGCCGCGCCGCCGGCCGCCGTTCTCGATCTGCTGGCGCGTCACAAGGCGGGCGTGATCGCCCTTCTGCGTTCGGGTGGTGACGGCTGGTCGGGCGAGGACTGGCGGGCCTTCTTCGACGAGCGCGCCGGCATTGCCGAGTTCGATGGCGGTCTGCCGCGCGCCGAAGCTGAGGCCCGCGCCTTCGCCTGCTGCGTCGCCGAATGGCTGAACCGCAATCCTGTGCGCTCGCCGCCGGGGCGCTGCCTCGGCTGCGGTGGCGGCGATCATGCGCACGACGCGCTGCTTCCCCATGGCATCGAACCGACCGGCCATGCCTGGCTACATTCGCGTTGCTGGCCCGCCTGGCACGCAAGCCGGAAGGCCGAGGCGGTCGCCGCCCTGGCAGCGATCGGGATCGCGGCACCGGCCAAGTTTCCAGACGATTTCGGAAAAAACGGAGGCGCATGATGGGCGGCTTCGGATCGGGACGGCCGAGCGGCTCCGGGCGAGGCAGGGTGGAAGCCTGCCGCTCGATCGACGTGAACCGGCTGCATCGCGAGGGCTGCCTGCGCGCCGGCTGGATGGGCGGCTGGCAATGGACGCGCGACGGCGAGAAGGTCGCCTCGATCAATCTGCACGCCGAGCAGGACCGGCTGGAACTCAGCTATCGCGACACGCGTCGGCGGTGGGGAATGGGAGGATGTGGACGAGACTGTCCGCATCGTCCGCATCGCTTGCCGCTTCGGTGGGGCGCGACCGTATTTCATCTGTCCCGGCGTGGTGAACGGGATCGCTTGCGGGCGGCGCGTTGCCAAGCTGTACGGGCCGGGGCGCTACTTCCTGTGCCGGCATTGTTATCGACTCGCGCACGCAAGCCAGAGCGAGGACAGGATGGATCGCACACGGCGCCGGGCCAACAACATCAGGCAGCGCCTCGGCGGCAATCCCGGCATGGACGAGCCTTTCCCGCCGAAGCCGAAGGGGATGTGGCGACGAACCTACGAACGGCTGAGCGAGCGAGCCTTCGACGCCGAAATGCGCGCCGACCAAGCCTTCGCGCAGCTGGCCGAACGGCTGCTTGCGCGCATCGACAATCCAAAACGCAAACGGAGTTTCTGGCCATGAACGACATCAAACTTGCCCTACCGGCGGAGGCCGCCGGCACCGAGGTTACCCGCTTCAATGCGCTGCGCCACGGCGTGTTGTCGCGCTATACCGTGCTGCCGTGGGAGGATGCCGACGAGTATCGCGCCGTCGTCGGGGCGTTGGTGGCCGAGCACGGACCGCAGGGGCCGACCGAGGAGCATCTGGTCGAGGAACTGGCGGGCATCCTGTGGCGCAAACGCCGCCTGCGCCTGGCTGAAGCCGCCGCCCACCGGCACGGGCTGGACGGAGCGCTGGCCTCCCACCGAAACACGGTGAAGGTTGCGCTGGTGCATCTCGACGCCACCGGCCAGTCCGAGCGAGTGGTCGATGCCATCCGCGCCACCGCAGCGGACACCGAGGACGACATCCGCGCGGTGCGAGACGACGAGGCTATGACCCGTCGCGCTCTTGATGTGCTCGGCTCGCGCCGCAACGACGCATACGAGGCGGCGCTGGCGGAACTCCGCGAAGACACGCAGTCCTGGTGGGCGGACACGCTCGCCCGCGATCCCGACGAACTGGACGAAGGACGAGGAACCCGCCACCGCCGACGTCGACGGCCTGCGCCGTTTCCTTGAGGGCGAGGTGCTGCCGTGGTTCGAGGGACGCAAGAAGGAACTGGCCAACCGGCCGCTGATCCGCGAGCAGGCATTCGGCGAGGCACTCGATCCGGACAAGCTGGAGCGGCTCGGCCGCTATGAGGTCCATCTCGACCGCAAGCTGGAACGTATGCTGGCAATGCTGCTTCGCCTCAGGGACCTACGACAGGGGGCGATTGCGGGCTGATCCGTTTGGCAATATTGGCCGCGCGAATCCTGCGGGGCACGGGACACGCCGCCGGCCGGATGCCCGCCTTTCGGCCATTGTCCCTACTCCGGCGATCGTAAACGGTTTGTGTATGGGCACGTCGCGCGCACCGTTCAAACGCAGGTGAAAAAATAAGACTTGAATGGGCCTGCGCGAACCTACGCCTCTGATGCCAGGAGCGAGCCATGAGCATACGCGATCCTCAGCCGGTCCCGAGCCGGGATGATTTACTCACGATCCTGCTGCGGGAGACCCTAAGGCTGACCGGCAAGATGCCGATATCAGGCGGCTCGTTGTCCTGCATGAAGCTGGCCGACCTGCAGCACGCGATCAGCAGGATGATTGACGAGGGGGATCATAACCGGACGCTCTTGCTGCGCATCTCCTCGACGTTCTGGTTCATGCACGAATGCCTGCCCATAATCGTGCCGTCGGTGCCACTCGAGACATGGGACTTCTGCTTAAACGACACTGGTCCGTGGGGCCGTACGGCGATCTGGACAGACGGCGAGATGCGATATGGCGAGAGCGGCCCGCTGATGAACGCGCAGGTTGTTCGCTTCGGGTCTCGCAGGATACGCAGCCTGGAATTTGTCGCGATAGGCCAGCCCTTCACTGAAACGTCTGCGCGCATGCAGCTGGTCGACGACTTCGGCGAGGGCTCCCACAAGGTGCTAGCAAATCTCGAACTTACATGGCTTCCGCCGGAATGGTCGTGGTGGCGGCCGGGGGAAACCAAGATATGCGTTGTCGCTAAACGCGGACTGGTCGTGCCGCCGATGGCGCTACCGGGCGAGGGCGAGAGCAGAAATTGAACTGGCGGAAGCGCACGCACGACGTGACCGGCGACAATTGCATCGCGATTTCGTTGCTTCAGGCACGACTGATTGATCTCGATCTGCCCATCAAGATCGCCAAAGGCGGAGATCTAGGCTGACGGTTGGCCGACTTGCTGAGCGGTCGCAGTTATGTGCGGCGGTTGTCCAAGCTGATCGGGAAGCTATCGAAACTAGTGACGAAAATCTACCGCTTGGTACCGGACGCGGAAGTCTGCCTTGGGGGTGGAACCCGCCGTTCAGTGTGGCTGTCGAGACGGACGAGTTGCGCCAACCCCTGACGTTGAGCGGTTCCGCGCAAATGTCTGAGATGCGACCAATTGCGGAAGTTCAAACGTCAAGGCTTCTGCACTACTTTGAAGCCCGCGACCAACCGTCGCCAAGCCGAGCTGCGGCGGTCACGTCGAGAGGGTTTCCAATAAGGACGGCGGCATTGATGGGCCGTGGCCCCTCGACAATGGTGTACAATAGTTTCAACGGCGCGTAGAGCCCGGAACTTCTGTCTGGCGCCGCTGAAAGTCGACTTACATGTCCCACCCGGCTCGCAGGGACAACGCGAGGCCATGCCCATGAAGAGCGATCCTCTCCCGCAAGAAGCCCGCGACCTGCGCGTGGACGTTTTGGCAGGAGGGGCGGATACGGATTCGACGTTGCCGCGGCGCGTCGGCGCCTGGATTCTGCACGAGCTGCGCGGGGCGTTGCCGCCGACAATATTTTTCTTCGTCGGTTTCAACTTCATCATTCTGACGACGAACCTCCTAGTCGCCGACTATGCCGTCGCCGTTAGTAATTTCATGCTCGCCACCGTGGCGGCGCTTGTCGTCGGCAAGGCCGTGATCACCGCGAACGCGATGCCCTTCCTCAAGCTCTTCGACCGGGCCCCGCTCATCCAACCGATCTTGTTCAAGACGGCGATCTATTGGATTGCGACATTCATTGCGCGCCTGGCGGAGCGCTTCGTGCATTTCTCGGTCATTGAAGGGAACCGGCCGGGCGATTTCGCGGCCTATCTGATCTCCGACTTCTCGTGGCAGCGCTTCAGCGCCATCTCCCTCTGGATACTCATGCTGTTCCTGATCTATGTGACGGCGTCGGAATTCAGCCAGCTCTTGGGCCCGGCGGAAATGCGGCGGCTGCTGTTCGCCTATAGGCCATCCGAGCTGCAATTGAACAGGCGCCAGCGCGCTCGCGAGCTAATGCGCTTGAACCGGCTCGCGGACGAACATGAGGTCGACGAGTTTCGCGATCCCGGTAGCGCTGCGCACCACCAGCTCGTTGAAATCGTTGAGCGTCTCGCGCGGGCGCCGAAGCAGCGTTGAGCGGGTCAGATTCAGGTCAGACTGATAAGGCGACCAAAGCCTCTGAGGTCCGTTCATCGCCTGTAGCGGAAGGTTCGGTCACACTTCCCTGATGGGCCAAGCGCCCAAGGTTCGACGCTAGCCCGCCCCACGCCCCAGTAGAGGCTCCCCGTAGAAACCGCCGTAGCCGCCGGCCAGAACGTGAACTCCTGCGTCCGCCACGGGACCCCTCTGTGACGGTGCGGGCCTATCCAGAGCATATCTCTCGACCGCATAGCGCCCGCTACAGCGCAATCAGTGCAACCACCTCCAAGGCTCTGAGGTCCACCGATGTAGAAGTGGTTCGATCGATCATCTCGAACCGGGCGATGTAGATGTGTCGGCGCTCCGCCACTCGGGCGATGCCGACAGATCCTCTTCCACGAAGCGCAGAAGTGACTCCACCAGCGCCTCGCGCGGGTAGGCGTTCCGCGTCACGAACATCGAGCCAATGATAGGGTGTGTCCTTGCGATCGGCACCGCCAACGCCCAGTGGTCGGCGTTGATATAGCCCACGAGGGTGCTTCCGGGGATGACTTGGTCGTAGAAGATCATCTGACTGTCATTACGCGAATCAATTCGGGCAAGCTTGTTGTAGCTATTGGTAAGGATCGAGGAGACGTTGTCTGGCCGAGGGAAAGTGACGAGCGAGTAGTAAGGCAGATCGCGAGGCAACGGATTCCTGGCGAGCCACGCCCGGCGTGTTGCGGGCCGCAGGCTGTTTACGCCGCCCGCGTCGCCTGGACCGCAGGTTGCACCTGGAAAGTGCTGCAGCAGATCGGCCTGGTATTGCTCTGCATCATTGGCAAGCGCCGACCCTCCGATCGCGCCGGCTGCGCTGACCACCGCCGCAACGCGGCGTCGGATCTCCGGATACGCGACCACTGCCTCGAGGATGTCGGGGGCGCCCTTCGAATAGCCGATCAGCACAAGACGCGGCTCTGCCGCATCGGCTGACATGGCCATGATCGCATCACGAATCTGGCGTGCGTTGTGCGCGGAGCTCGACAACGCATCGACCTTGAGCAGCGTCATGTCATATCCGAATGGTTGCAGGTGCTTCGCCACAGTGCCGGGTGGCTGCAGCCAGTTTGCGAAGCATTCGTATCCGATGCCGGGCACTACTGCGGCGACCAAATGTCGTTTCGAAGAGCCGAGGTCGACGGGCTTTCCGGTGCCGGCGGGCTCGCTGCCGACACGGGTTAGGGCGTCCTCGCAGGGCCGGTAGTCGGGCATGTCTGTTTCGCGCGCCTGCAGCACAGCGCAGTAGATCTCGCGAAAGCGTCCCCGCTTGTCCTGCACACCCGCCTGGGACGCCGGAACGAGAGCAAGTGGTGGCGTCTCGACCGAATAGGGCACCAGCGGCTTCGTTGCACATGCCCCCAGTGCGAAGACCACAGTGATCACAACCAGAAGGGTGCGTGGCTGGTTCATCGTTGACTTTCATTGCGTGCAGGGGGGTCAGGCACTTCGAGATACGGCGCCCAATCGAGAAACTCCACGTCCGCAAGGCTGAGCGGTCGGGTGGCAAGGAACAGAGTCGCGCGCAGACCATCGGTGTAATATCGCGCGCCACCGAGAGACATTCGAAGCTGTGTCGGGGATGCCGGGCCGACACCGGTGGCGAATCCGAGCCTGTCCAGACCGCCCGAATACATCATGTCCTGAATCAGGAGATTTCTCGCCTCGTCCACGTCCTCATGCAAGACGATGTCCTTCGCGCCACGAGGCACGAAACGCCCGCCCACTGGTCGTCCGGCCTGGACGAGGAAGACGTCGCGGCCTTCGAAGCGAATGGGGGCGAGCCAAAGGCGAAGCCAGGTCGAGGGTGCACCGGCTTGCGCCTGCTTGCGTAACACGACGTCGGGCCCGCGGCCGAAAACGTGCTGGGCGGCGTCTACCGCTTGAGCGTCGCGGCGGTAGCTACGGCGCACGAGCGCAGCTGCGATGTCGGGCAACTCGCCAACGAATATGGCGTTGAGGGGATCACCGGGGGCGGTGCCGCGCGCATCGCTTGCGCAGCAGGGCAACTGCTCCAGCGCCGCGCGCAGCGAGGCGAGGTCCTTGTAGTCGGTGATGCCGGCATCCGGGTAGCTGAACGAGATCGTCCCAGAATGCGGATCTGCTGCGTCATCCGGGACGCGCAGGAAAAGTGAGAAGGGTATCAAGCCCTTCCTCTGGAGCAGATCGATATTGAGCAGTCTCGTGAGGCGCTCCGGATTGATGAAAAGCACGCCCGCGCGCGTTTCGCCCGGAAGGATGGGAACTCTTGAATGCGAGTCTGTCGAAGTGGTCGTCGATGCGTGCGTTCGCTGCCCGCGCGAGCGGCGCGTGCACGGACCATGCGACTTCGAGCGGCGAGAAGTAGTCGGGGTCCGATCCGGGCCTTAGCAACCACAATGGCTCCGCTGTCCGGTTCTGGAGTTCGATCCATACCGATTGCACGCCGGTGTTGTTGACGTCGGCGCCAAACATGCGCCGGCTGTCATCGGCGCTCAGCACCGCCGCCATCACGCTCACGCCTTGCCTGGAGGCAGTCACGGCACGTGCGCGCAACTCTGCGTCGTTGAAGGTGCCGGGAGCCTGCGATGTCTCACAGCCGGCGACACCAAGCAAGAGGCTCGCTGCAAACAGCGCGTTTCCAAGCAGATGCAGCCGCCTACGCAGGACCGAGCGGCTCGCCTTTAACAATGAGGGAAACGAACTCATCGATCGTCGCCCGGTCACGTTCACGGTCTGTCCCACGGGAAGAAATCGACGGTATCCAGCGAGGTCGGGCGGCGATCGAACAGCAGGACAACGCGAAGGCCGTCGGTGTAGTAGGGGTCGGTCGTGAGGTTGCCGCGCGGGGCTTTCTTGGGGGCGGCCCCGACGCCCTTCACGTAACCGATCTTTGCAAGGTTCTGCGAATAGGCCATGTCCTGTGCCAACGCGCTGCGTGCTTCGTCGACGTCTGGATCGATCTTGTGGGTCGTGAGCGTCGGCGAGTGAATGGTCAGGCGACTGCCGATGTCACGGCTGATCTGCCCCACCCACACCTGCTTGCCGTGGTAGCGCATCGGGCTCAGCCATAGCCGTAGGTGGTTGCGCTGATGGATGTTATCGCGCGCCTTTTGCAGCGCCAGGTCCTGGGCCCGGCCAAACATGTAAAGGTCGCTCACCGGTGCGTACGCGTAGCGCTCGCCGGCGAGAGCGGATGTCACCATCTTGTTGATGGACCCTGACCACTTCTGCTCGGTTGGGCGCCAGCCGCGACGCGCGAATGCAGGGAAGGCGTCGTCGAGGCCACCCACCACCACCAGATTGAGCGGATCGCCGTTCTTCGAGCCATCCTTGTTGGTTACGCAGCAAGGCAGCGCCTCGAGCGCCGTCCGAAAGGCGGCGTCATCGGTGTAGTTCAGGATCTCCTCGGGAGGGTAGATATCCCGCCTGAAGACTTCGCTGACATGGTAGTCGGAACGAAAGCCGGGCACGATGGAGAGGATCGAGAAGGTTCTTGCCCGCCCGCTCGAGACCAGGTCGATCTGCACGAGCTTGAAACCCTCGTCGAGGTTCGTCAGCACGAACCCCGAAGTTGTGGCACCAGGAAGGACCGGGTTGCGAAAGGCCAGTTTGCGAAAGCGTCGGTCGAAAATCTTCTGCTGGTCCGGCGACTCGCCCGATCCAACCGCTTCGGACGCTTCGGAAGCGGGAAAGAAATTCGGATCAAGTCCCGGCGACAACAGATAGTACGCGCGGTCTTCGCGGTTCTCGACTTCGATCCAGACGGGCTGGATTGATCGCGTTGCAAGCGGCACGCCATACACCGTGGCGCTCTCGTCGGCCGACAGCACTGCGGTCGACACCCGCACGCCACCCTCCGTGCGCGTCGCGGCCCGGCTCTTGTAGTCGAGACTCGGTGCCGGCGGCGTCGAGGTACAGTCGACAAGCACAAGGGCAGCGACAACGGCTCCGAGGACGTGGCTGGCGATGCGTCTCATCTCGTTGCACGTTGCGTCCGCAGTCGAACGAGCAGTCCGCGGGCGGGTGCGCGCATAAGCGCCTTCTCCTTCTCCGCAAGTTACCCTTGGCAGCCTGCGGCCCAGCACCCCCCGTGCCCAGAGGCTATCTTGTCGTGAACCGGCCGAAACCAAAAGCGCAGATCTTCCGCCGCGAGAGCGGCCCTCGCGGAAATGGGGCGGAGTGTTGCCGCAGAGAGACAGTGTGGCATTCGCGCCGCGTTGGCCATGCGGCATCCTGAGCACGATCTTGCCGTCGATGCGCAAGCGAGATCTTCTGGCGGTAGTGTGGCGCAGGCATCGGTGCCGGCGTGACGGCTACGGCCGAACGACCGCATTCCCACCCCTTCGGGACGTCGGCTCGCGCATGAGCGACGGCTGACTTGGGTCAGATGGCTGCCGGAGGAACTCGCCCAAGGAAGGTCCGATAGGGCTCCGGAATTGGTCTTTCGCGTCGGGTACCGAGCGTCATTCGCACCAGCGGCACGAGGTGACGAAGGAACTTGCCGGAAGTTCGTGCTCTGGAATTAGAAGCGTTAGGTGTAATTGGGCGACGCGTTCTCGGCAATGATCCGGAACACGCTTGCCCGACTGATCCCCAGCGTCTTTATGATGTCGCTTGCCGACTTCCCTTCTGCCTTGAGGCGCATCACCTCTGCCGACTGCTTTCGTGCCGTAGGCTGACGTCCGCGATACTTTCCCTCGGCCTTGGCCTTGGCGATCCCCTCACGCTGTCGCTCCAGCATCAATTCCCGCTCGAACTCGGCGATGGCCCCAGAAGATTCACCATGAGTTTCCCAGTAGGCGTGCCGGTGTCGAGATTCATGGACAGCACACGAAGCGCGATGCCCTTTTTCCTGAGCGTTGCCGTGATGGCGACGAGATCGGCCACTGAGCGGGCCAGGCGGTCAAGCTTTGTAACCACCAGAACGTCACCCTCCCGGGCCCACTCGAGGGCAGCCTCAAGCTGAGGCCGGGTCGCTGCCACGGAAGACAGCTCTTCCACGAAGACCTTGTTGCATCCTGTCTTTTCCAGGTCGCGAAGCTGCGCCTCTAGCCCTGCTTTCTGGTCCCGGGTGGAGGTGCGGGCATATCCGATCAGCATCGTCGTCATGTCTGGAAGTCCCCTTTGACATGTGAGACTACTATGCGAGACACAACGGCGAACTGTCAAGAGATTACTTGTGTGAGACTATTTGAGTGAAATTTGGAAACTCACACGGGCTTGGTCGTGTGAGACACCGAGATGACTGGAGGAGCAATAAGCCCTCCGCAGAGCGACACTGACAGCGACCCTCGAAGGAAGCGGAGCAATAGGCCGCGGGTAGGAGGACCACGAAGAAGACATGGTGTCTATCGCCCGACTGGGTCGGGGGTGCCTTGTGGGTTAGTCCGGCCCTGCATCAAAACGAGGATGCGCGCCTCAAGCCTGGCATCGGTGAAGGAACGCGGTGCTGCCGGCAGCCATAGCGGCGCTTGGGCGAGCGCCAAGCATCGGCGACAATTCCGAGAGCTACCGCGATGACGTACGGTCGGTCGAGCGGAATCAAGCACGTTCCGATCGACTGAGAAGCAGCCAAGCGCCAATGCCGAGCGTCGGGTCGAGAACCGCAAACGCTAGCAGAAAATGGGGAAAAACTCCGGCGATGGCCAAGGGTACGAGCACCAAAGGAACGAGCACCACTCTATCCAACACGCTAGCGGCCACGATTCGCCTGCCACCGGAGAGGCCACCGAATAGATAGAGCCAGCCAATCACCATCACGGTCATACCCATTACGCGGATGAGTGCGGCCTCGTTTCCAACGAACGAGGCATCCCTGAAGATGGTCTGCACCATTCCGGGCCAAATAAGTACCAAGGTTCCCGCGCCCAAATAAACTAGGCCGTTGACTGCCGTGTATTTTGATGTGATCGCCTGATCGAACGGTCGCTCAAGAAGATCCTTGACGAGAGACATATGTAACTCCGGTTAGTGAAGTTGCTGGTCTGCGCCTGCCGGCTCTCGATAAAGGTCACTGGCAACCCCAGGGCTGCCAGCCCGACGACATCTGGAGCCGACCGGCGGGTTGTGCGGACAGGCCCTTGCCAGGGGCGCCTCTTGTGAACCAAGCTTCCATCGTCGACCGCTTGGCGATTTCGCTCATCCGCGCTTAGTAGCAGGGTGGAAACGGATAATAGCCGCACTGGTCTGGAGCGTAGGGGTTGTCGTAGTAGTTGTTGTAGTACGGACGCGCAGCGGCGGCTCCCAAAGCTACTCCCGCGGCCACGCCCGGCGCGCCGGCGTACCATGCGCCGTGATAGACCGGGGCGTGCCAGTAGTTGTCGTGATAGACATTGACAGTTCGGTCACCTGCGAAGCGATCGCCGCCATAATTGCCACCAAAATCGCCACCACCGCGACCGCCAAAGCCGCCAGCCCCGCCGAAGCCACCACCGCGACCGCCGAAGCCGCCACCGCCGCCGCCACGGTCGATGAACAGGGCTGCAGGTCCGCTCGCGCCGCTCAGACTTCCTTCCAGCACCGAAACGTCGAACGTCAGGTTGCCGGCCTCGATCTTTGGCGACCGTCAACGTCACCACGGCGTCCTCGACCTTTGAGCCGTCGCCGCCAAGGACGGAGATGGTGGCGTTGGGCGGATCCTTGATGAAATTGTCCGCGCCTTCGTCCCATTGCATGATGAACTGCTCGGTGGTCACATGGCCCGCCGCCCGCACCGGGCGATCGGCGAAGACAATCGAGTTCGCAGACACGCCAGTCATGGTCAGCTTGCCGCCCTCCAGTTTCGCGCCCGCCGAGTTGACGACGAAGAGCGAAGGGACCGGCCCGGTCGGTGTGACGACGCCGATGGTTTTTTGAAGGGGAACGTGTGGCTTGACGTCCGCGTCCTGCGCGAGCGCACTTCGACTGCCGAAGCAAAGCCGCCGGCAATCAGGACCAGACATACGAGATTCTTCGTAAGCATGGCTAAACCTCCTGTGTTGAGCATGCATGTCAGACCAACTGCGTTGGCGCCGCGATGAGGCAGCACCGCTTCCTTCACGTGTTGAGACGCCCAATCTTCCCGCGGAAGACCCAATAGACCCCGATCGTGTAAGCGACGATCACCGGCAGGACGACGACCCCGGCGTAGAAGAAGAAGCGCAGCGAAACATCGGGCGCCGCGGCATCGGCCACGGTAACCGCATAGGGGATCAAGTGGGGCCAGAACATCACGGCGAGCGTCAGAAACGCCGTGCAAAAGAACGTCACCGCCATCGCCAACGGAACTGCGTCCCGTCGCGTCCACACACCTGCCAGAAGGCCCAGAAGAGCGACAAGGCTGAACATCGGCAAGACCAGCCCCCAACTGCGCTGGCCAAGATTGCTCCGCGCAATGGCGCCGAAATCGGTCGTCAGCGCGGTGATGAAGGCAAGGCCCAGCACTACGCACACCGCCGCGACGAGCCAGGGGATGCGCGCGTAGGCCCAGTCCCGCAGCGCGCCCTCGGTCTTCAGAACGATCCAGCAGGCACCGAGCAGCGCGTAGCCGAGCATCAGCCCGATGCCGGTGAAGACGGGGAATGGGTGCAGCCAGGTGAAAGCATCTCCCGCGTACTGCATGTTCTCGACCGGAATGCCGCGCATCATCGCGCCGACCGCGGCGCCCTGGACAAAGGCGACCAGCATGGAACCGTAAGCGAAGCCGGCATCCCAGAACCGGCGCATCCCCACGCTGCGGTAGCGGAACTCGAACGCGATGCCGCGAAAGATCAGGCCGACGAGCATCAGCAATACCGGCAGGTAGAAAGCCCCAAGAAACACCGCATAGGCCGCCGGAAAGGCGGCAAAGAGACTTGCGCCGATCACTACCAGCCAGGTTTCGTTGCCGTCCCAGAACGGCGCGATGCTGTTCATCATCTGCCCGCGCTTTGCTTCGTCGCGCGTGGTTCCGAACAGAATACCGACGCCGATGTCGAAGCCGTCGAGCAGTACGTAGATCAGAATGGCGGCCGCAATGACCGCAGCCCAGAACAGGGCAAGCGTACTCGGGTCTGTCATCGATGCCTCCGGGCGCCTGCCTGGCCGCCGGTCGCGGTGTCGGCCGTGTCGGCGAACGCCAGCGGTCGGCTGGCGGTCGCATTCGGGATCGCCTCGGCCGCGCGCCGCCGGCCCTTCACGGAGCAGCTTGTAGATATAGAAGGTGCCGAACCCGGCGAAGACGGCATAGACCAGCACGTAAACGGTGAGCGAAAGGAGCACGTCGCTGGTGGTCAGCGACGGCGTCACCGCGTCGCGGGTTCGCAGGACGCCGTAGACGACCCAGGGCTGGCGGCCGACCTCGGCAGTGTACCAGCCACTCAGCACGGCAATGAACCCGGTCGGGAAGGACAGGAACGTGGCCCAGAGGAACCAGCGCGTCGTTTCCAGCCGTCCACGCCAGCGCAGGAAGTTGCCGAGCCAGGAGACGCCGAGCATGATCAGCCCCATGCCGACCATGATGCGGAAGCCGAAGAACGGGATCAGCACCGGCGGACGATCTTCGACGGGAAAGGCATCCAGCCCGGTTTCGCGGGCGGTCCAGTTGCCCGAGGCGATGAAACTGCCGAGCCTGGGGACTTCAATCGCAAAATAGTTGCGTTGGCTGGCCTCGTCCGGCCAGGCGATCAGCACCTCAGAGGCGGGTTGCTGGGTCTGCCATCGGGCCTCGATCGCGGCAAACTTCGCCGGCTGGTGCTTGAGTACGTAAAGGCCCGTGAGGTGGCCGAAGAACAACTGCACCGGGATCAGCACAGCCGCCAGCCCGAGCCCCCAGTGCAGCATGACCTGAGCTGCCGGGCGATGGACCCCCCGCAGCATGTACCAGGCCCCGGTGGCGGAGACGCACATGGCGGTTGTCAGAAACGCGGCAAGCAGCATGTGTGGCCAGCGCACCATCATCACCGGCCCGAGCACGATCTCGCGCCAGTCCGCAGGAATGATCCTGCCGTCGACGATCGCGTGGCCGACCGGCACCTGCATCCAGGAATTGTTGGCGAGAATCCAGAACGAGGAGAGCATCGTTCCGAGCGACACCATGCAACAGGCAAAGAAATAGAAGCGTGGGGAAACCCGGTCGCGGCCCAACAGCATGACGCCGAAGAACGTCGCCTCGAGCATGAAGGCGGTGAAGGCCTCGTATCCCAACAGCGGCCCCTGGATCGATCCGGTCCGCTCGGCAAGCACGCCCCAGTTGGTGCCGAACTGGAAGGCCATGACGATCCCGGTCACCACGCCCATGCCAAACGACACCGCAAAGACCTTGAGCCAGAAGTCAAAGATGCGCCGGTAGAGCGGATTGCCGGTGAAAAGCCGCATGCCCTCGATCGTCGCCAGCCACGCCGCCAGCCCGATGGTGAAGGCCGGGAAGATGATGTGGAAGCTGATGACGAACGCGAACTGGATACGCGACAGAGTGACCGGATCGAGTTCCATTCCGCACCTCCTTGCTTGGCATGGTCCGGCGGATCGGGAGTTGCCTCACTGGCAGGCGCAGCCGACCCTGATCTGTATCTCCCGTTCAGTTCCTGACCTCAGGTCACGGGCTCCCCGCGGCACTATCGAGCCCCAGCACGACGACCTTGGCTTTCACGATTTTCGTCGGCCACGCGGCCATCACAACGCCGACAGCCACGGCGACTTTTTGCGCACCGCCCGCGGTATAGGTGATCACGCCGCCGCCGATCGCGCCGCCGAGATGCTGACCCCAAAGTTTCTCCCCATTGGCGGAATCGAGCACATAGAAGTTGCCGCCCATATCGCCGAAGAACACGACGCCGCCGGCCGTCGGGGTCATCCCGCTGACGATCGGGTAGTTGGACTTCAGGCGCCATTTCCAGACGCCGGTGTCGGCGTCGGCGGCGTAGACCCATCCCGCCCAGGTACGGTCTTCTTTGCCGAACATGTTGAATGGGTTGAGGGCCGCCATTCCGACCCATGGCTGACCGATCGGTATCGACCGCAGCTTTTCGATACTCTGCAACGTCACCGTGTCGCACCATTCGACCTCGCCGATCATGATAAGGTTCGTCCTGGGATCGTAGGCGGGGCTGTTCCATTCCGCACCCCCGACCGAGCCCGGGCAGAAATGGACAACGGTGCCGGGCGAAAAAGGTACGTCGACATTCTCGACCCGGGTGACCGGCACTTGGTAGAGCAGATCGTTGGTGGCAAGATCGAAGCCATAGAGGTAACCATCTTTCGGCGCGACCGCCATGAGCTGCTTGCCGCCCATGGTTTGAATCAGGATGGGTGGGTTGGAGACGTCCCAGTCGTGCCAGTCCTTCTTCACAACCGGGAAATGATTTTTGTAGTCTCCAGTTTTGGCGTCGAGCACGACGACCGAGTCGGTAAAGGAATTGTCTCCCTCGCGCGCGCCCTTTACGAAATCGGGGGCTGGATTGCCGCCGGGGACGTAGAGCAGCCCGGTTTTCGTGTCGAGCGTGTAGGACGTCCAGGTTCCGCCACCGCTGATAGGCAGGCCCGGCGCAGTCTTCCACTTCGATGCGTCGAGCGGCGTCGCGCCCAGCGGTCCGCGGACGGTGTCGCCCTCTTCCTTGGGAACCAGAAAGAACTCCCAGACGATCTTGCCGGTCTTGGCGTCCAGCGCGAACATGTGGCCCTTCGCGCCTTTGAAGTCGCCGCCGGCGTTGCCGACATAGACGAGACCGTCGGCGGCGATCGGCGCCGACGGCACCGACTCGCCACGTTTCGGGTCCGCGATGGTGGTTTCCCATAGGCGCTTGCCGGTCTTGAAGTCATAGGCCAGCACCCGCCCGTCCTGGGTGCCGCGAAACAGCATGCCATCCAGGTAGGCGGCGCCTCGGTTGGACGGCAAAAGGGCGGGGGGATAGTCCTCGTGGGTGCGCCAGTTCTCGGCGCAAGTCGCCGGGTCGAGCGAGAAAATATCGAATTCGGTGGTGCCGATCAGGGCGTTATCCACCATGATCAGGCCGGACTCGAAGGCGGTATAGTCATCGACGTCGTAAGTGCACAAAACCTTCAGCTTGCCTGCATTCTTCGTATTGATCTCGCTGAGCTGCGAGTAACGCTCTGACGTGACTGTTCTGTTGTAGCTCGGCCAGTCTGCGGCGGTGCCACTCGGCGACGGCGCTGCGGTGGACGGCGCAACAGCCGCGACGCTCTTGTAAGCCGCGTTCAATTCCGTGGTTGTCGTGCCGGCAGGCGCCGACCAGGAAAGAAGTAGTTGCGCGCCATAGCGGCCAATGTGGTGATCTGGACCGGGTAGACGTAATACAGCGCGCCTCCTACGGCCGCCCCCGCCACGATGAGCGCACCCACAAGAAGAAGAATCTTTTTCAACGTCTGTCCCTCCACGAATACGCGAGCCCAATTCAGTCTTCGAGCGAGGCGCTTTTCATTCTTCGAAGGCGAAGATCTTTCTCCAGTCCTTCTTCATGCTGATGACGATCCAGCCATTGTTCATGGCCTCGTCGTAAAGCTCCTGGGTGAAGGTCCCGACCTTGGTGTCAGGCAGGCCAGTGGCCGGGCCATAGGCGTATTCGCGCTCGGCATCGTCGTGCAGCACCATCATGCCGAGCCGTGGACCTTCGCCTGCCTCGGTGTATTCGAGCATCTGCTGGTCGCCGGTCGAATTGCCGAAGGCGATGACCGGGCGGCGCCCGATCATCAGATGGATGCCTTCCGGCTTGCCGGCGTTGTTGTCGTTGAGAAGGAGCTTCGGCTCCTTGGTGAGGATCGGGTTTCCGTCCTTGCCGTAGCTATAGGTGGTGCTCCGGCCGTTCCGACGACCTGCTCCGGCGGAATGCCGTAGGTAGCTTCCGAGTAGACGCGGACAAAATCCTGGCCGCCGCCGGTGACGATATAGGTCTTGTAGCCATTGGCGCGCAGGTAGACCAGCACCTCCTTCATCGGCTGGTAGGTGAGCGCCGTGTACGGCTTTATCCAACGCGGATCCTTCGCGGATGAGATCCACTTTTCGACCTCGGCTTGAAACTGATCAACCGTCATGCCTGACAGAGTGACGGCAAGCAACTTTTCGAGATCCGTCATCGGCAGCTTGGCGATCGCCTCGCGGTCGCCGGTCAGTATGGTCTTGAATGGCTCGACATTCTTGAGCGCGGGTTTCTCGGCGACCAGTGCGGGAACCTTGTCCAGGCAGTAGATGACCTGGCTGTACATCGGATGCTCGACCCATAGCGTGCCGTCCTGGTCGAAGGTGGCGATCCGCTCGGCCGGCGGCACGAAGGTCGGACTGCCCTCCGTGCTGGTCGCCCCGACGAAATCGAGGATCGCCTGCTTGGCGGAGGTGTCGTTCCAGGATGGCAGGGGATCGGTCTGGGCGTGGGCGGTGAGGTTGCTGCAAGCCAAAGTGACCGGAACCAGAAGGCCGGCCAACGCCGCAAGCAGCGCACGGCGGCTGAGCTCGAAATGATAGAACACTTTCATCTTGCGTCTCCTTCTCAGTTGGCGGTCTGCCGCATCAGCATTTCCATGGCCTGATCGACAGAGAAACTGCCGGGCCGCTGCCGCGGTGGGAAAGCCTGGAACGACGTCAGGTAACGGCCCACGATCGTCTGGGCGGGCAGCAGGACGAACGCGTGCTCAACGAACCAGGCGTCGTATCCGCCGGCCTCGTGCTCGGCGCGCTCGAAGGGGTCGGCCCGCAGGTTGAAGATCTTTGGGTGCGCGAAGCGGCACAAGCGGCTGCATCCAGACTTCCAGCCCATCCGCCTGCTGCTCGAGGAATGCGACCTTGTACTGGTCGAAGCGCAAGCCGGCGAGGTCGCCATCGTCGGTCCAATAGAAGAACTCGCGGCGCCGATCGCTCTCTCCACCGGAAAGGAGCTCACGCTGGTCGTAGCCGTCGATGTGGACCTTGAAGGTCTTTTCGCCCGCGGTGTAGCCGCTGAGGAGCTTTTCCTTCACCGACGGTTCGCCGGCGGCGGCGAGCAGTGTCGGCAGCCAGTCCTCCGCCGAGAAAATGCCGTTGATCTCGCTGTGCGGCTGCACTGTTCCCGGCCAGCGCACAAGCGCTGGTACCCTGTAGCCGCCTTCCCAATTGGTGTTCTTCTCGCCGCGGAACACTGTCGTGCCCCCATCCGGCCAGCTGAACGTCTCGGCGCCATTGTCGGTGGTGTAGATGACGATGGTGTTGTCGGCGATGCCAAGCTCGTCGAGCTTGGCAAGCAGTGTTCCGACCTGGCCGTCATGCTCGACCATGCCGTCGGGATAAACGCCAAGGCCGGTCTTGCCCTGCGACTCTGGCTTGAGCCGCGTCCAGATATGCATGCGGCTCGGGTTGAACCAGGCGAAAAATGGCTTGTCTGCGGCATGGGCGCGACCGATGAAATCCATCGTGGCGGCAAGGAACTCCTCGTCCACCGTCTCCATGCGCTTTTTGTCGAGCGGCCCGGTGTCCTCGCAGTTCTGCTTGCCCCATGCCCCGAAGCGTCGGATCCTCGCCCGGCGCGTCCGCGCTGGTCGCGGTGCAGCGCAGCACGCCGCGCGGGCCGAACGTCATTCTGAACTCGGTGCCCTTCGGATATTCGGGGTGCTCCGGTTCGTCTTCCGCGTTGAGATGATAGAGGTTGCCGAAGAACTCGTCGAAGCCGTGCACGCTCGGCAGGAACTCGTTGCGGTCGCCGAGGTGGTTCTTGCCAAATTGTCCGGTCATGTAGCCGAGTGGCTTCAAGAGATCGGCGATCGTCGGATCCTTGTCCGACAGCCCTTCCTTGGCGCCGGGCAGCCCGACCTTCAGCAGACCGGTTCGCATCGGGCTTTGGCCGGAAATAAAGGCGGCACGCCCGGCGGTGCAGGACTGTTGGCCATAGTAGTCGGTGAAGAGCGCGCCTTCAGCGGCGATGCGGTCGATGTTGGGCGTGCGGTAGCCCATCATGCCGCGATTGTAGGCGCTGATGTTCCAGTAGCCGATGTCGTCGCCCATGATGACGAGGATGTTGGGCTTGGCGCAGGTGCCAGTCTCCTGGGCAAGGATCGGCGCCGCTAGCGGAAAGCATACCCAGCAACAGCAATGGCCAATGTCTTCAAAAACTCCTTCATAATTCCTCCACTGGCGCAGTTGATGGACACCGGGTCGATCTGCGGGTTGGGTATGGCATCAAGGTTAGCATGCGTCGCCCACGGATCGTGCGGCGATGGGGCGGCCGATTTCCGGCCGCCCCACAGGTGCGCGTCAGTCGGAACCTGTCTTCATCTCCCGGACCTGCTGCATGACCTGCTCGAGATTATAGCTCGCCGGATTCTGCATCGGCGGGAACTTGATGTAGGTCTCGAGTTCCTTCAGCCACAACTGCTGCCCGATGGGCAGCATATTCCAGTCATAGACATAGGCCGTCGACGGAGAGGCGATCGCGCCTCCCATGCCGAACAGTGTCTTGATCTGTGCGCCGATCGAGGTTTCGAAGGGATCGCGCTTGATGTTGACGACCTGGGTCCAGTGAGTAGGGCTGCACGCCCGAGATGAAGCCCGCCGGCGCATCGGACACCATGGCGAAGTACATCTTCCAGTTCTTGTAGCGGACCGCGGACGGCTCCTTGCCGGAATAGTAAAGGAACGTGTCGCGCGCCGACTTGTCCGACTTTCCTTCCAGGTAGTCGCGCTGGTTGACGCCGTCGAGCGTGGTCTTGGCGATGCCGGGATACTCGCCCTTCTCGATCTGCGCCTTCAGCTCATTGCCCTTGGGGCCGCCGGCGATGTCGACGAAGGTCGGCAGCCAGTCGAGCGACGCGAAGATGTCGTTCTTGACCGTTCCGGGCTCGATATGCCCCGGCCAGCGCACGACGCAGCGGTGCCCGCATGCCGCCTTCCCAGGTGCTCAGCTTGCCGCCCTTGAACGGCGTCGTGCCGCCATCGGGGAAGGTGATCGTCTCGGCGCCGTTGTCGGTCGTGAAGACGATGATGGTGTTGTCGAGTTCGCCCATCTCCTCGAGCTTCTTCAGCACGTAGCCGATGTTGTCGTCCATCTGCTTCATGCCGGCTTCGTTGACGCCCCAATCCTTGCCGCCGGGCTCGCCGACCATGGCCAGGTACTTGTCCTTCAGCACGGTGGTGATGTGCATGCGCGCCGGGTTGTACCAGACAAAGAACGGCTTCTTGGTCTTCTCGGGGTCGTTGCGGTCGAGGAAGTCGATGACCTTGGCTCGAAATCTCCTCGTCCACGGTCTTGGAGCGCTCGAGCGTCAGCGGTCCCTCGTCCTTGCAGGTCTGGTTGGCGCCGTCCCGTCGGACGACGTGCAAGAAAGCACCGGACGCGGCGGCGTCAGGCAGGTCGTGGTCTTGGGATCGACGGCCGCGGGATCCTCCGCAAGTCCGGGGATCGGCGTGTTCTTGCAAGGCGGCGCGATGCTCTGTTCGGTCGGCGTCTTGTTGATGTCGGGGAAGCTCACGCCCTGCATGGCGTCGAGGTGATAGAGATAACCCCAGAACTCCTGAAAGCCATGTGCGGTCGGCAGAGACTTCCGTGTGGTCGCCGAGATGGTTCTTGCCGAACTCGCCGGTGTTGTAGCCAAGATCGTGCAGGAAACGGGCCAGCGTCGGTGTGCCGGTCCGAAGGTAGGACGGGCTTCCGGGGATTTCCGGCAGGACCATGCCGACACGCACCGGCTGCATGCCGGTGATGAAGGCAGTACGCCCGGCGGTGCAGCTCTGCTCGGCGTAGTAGGTCATGAACTTCGCGCCTTCATGGCCGATGCGGTCGATGTTGGGCGTTTCCCCGACCGCCAGGCCTTGATGATAGATGCTCGGCTGCATCCAGCCGATGTCGTCGCCCATGATGAACAGGATGTTGGGCTTGGCCTGTCCTGCGCCTGGACCATCGCCGTGCTGCTCAGCAGGCAGCGCCGACGGTCATCGCCGCTGCCAATGCAAGTTCTTGCTGCTGGTTTCATGTCACTCGTCTCCTTCTATCAGGACGGCCCTGCCTGAAGCCCAGGCCGGGATTACGCAAGTTTGGTCGTGACTCACCGAACGCCGGCACGCGTGCCGACGTTTGTCCTGCTTCGCTTGCTGCGCTAGTTCCGCGGCAAGATTGGTCTTTATCGTCATCGGGTGATGCAGCGATGACACCGGAACCTGCATTACCCAACGTCAAGCTACTGGGAGTTTCGTGGGTGCGATATTGTACTTTGGGGAATCAACGGCGGATTTCGCAGACACTTGGTGTATCGGCATGGTAACAAAGGCGTGAAATTTCCCGGCGGCAGGATCTGTCACTTCAGCCCGTTTGGCAGACCCGACAATGCGTTTCCGACAGCGTCGATCAATGCATCGGCCGGAAACGGTTTGCGCAGATAGGCGACACAGCCCAACTCAATTGCTGCCATCTTGACAGCGTCGTCATCGATCGCCGTGACGAAGATGACGGGCAGGATTGAACCCGCCGCGGTCAGCCGGCGCCGCAATTCGAGGCCGGACATGCCTGGAAGATGGATGTCCAGCACGAGGCAGGCCACACAACTGTCCGGATCGCGATCGAGAAACGCCTCGGCCGAAGGAAACTCCTCCACCGCAAAGCCGTGCGCGTTCAACAGCCGCAGCACGCTCCTGCGCATACTGGAATCGTCTTCCACGACCGCGACCGTGTAGGGTCGATGCTCCACTCGTGGCACCTCCCAAACTGTTTGCCTGCCGGATGCAGACATCTGGCAAGACCCACAGTGGGCCGAAATCGGGTCTGCCTATTGTCCTTTGGGGAAGCAGTGCTGGCTCGGCTTAGCCTTCATTGAAGACCAGTAGGAGTTGAAATGGCAGGTTTCGAGATCGAACGGAGACTTGGATCTGAACAGCGCCGTTGGCTACGCGATCCGGATTAGGAGCGATCGAGCCACCGTGCCGGTGGTCTCGTGCGCTTTTGTCCGCAACGGTGTCCCGTTTCGATTAGCGGACTGATCTCCACCATCATCCGCGTTCCCTGGTTACTGCCAATATTGAGAGAACGAGACGCGCAATGCCGGCGGCTATGGGCTAGTCGGCGCGCTGAATCGACCCGAGACTGGCAGGTGCCAGCTGCTACCGTTGTCCGCACAGCGCCAGATAGCGCCGTCCATGCAACGGAACTTAATGGGTGGACACAAGGGAGGCAGACCCCGTCGGAGACAGAAACTGGCCCAGCGTTGCAATCGGAGTTCCATGCGGCCACGCATTCAGGCATGGTCTGTGTCGACGGGTGGGAAATCCGAGAAAGGAACCAGCTATGTCTAACCTTGTTGTCATCGTCTACCCCAATGAAGAAAAGGCGAAGAGGTACGCAAGCGCCTGTTCGAACTGCAAGTCGAATATCTCATCAAGATTGGCGAGCGGTTATCGCAACCAAGACCGAGTCCGGCAGCGTGAAATTGAACCAAATGATGAATATGACAGCATCCGGCGCAGCGGCGGGCAGCATGTGGGGCTTGCTGATCGGAGTGCTGTTCCTTAACCCGTTGATCGGCGTTGCCGCGGGCGCGGCGTCGGGCGCGCTCGGCGGTGCGCTCACCGACGTCGGCATCAACGACCCGTTCATGAAGAAGCTCGCGGAGACCATTGAACCCGGCAGCGCGGCCCTGTTCGTGCTCGTGCAGGAAATTACGACTGACAAGGTGCTGGCGGCAATCAAGGGGTATGGCGGGTCGTCCTCAAGACATCGTTCGACGAAACAAAGGAACAGGCGCTGCGGGAAGCGCTGAAAAGCGCCCCCGCGTCTTAGTAAGTGCTCGACAAGCTGAGCCCTCGGCAGGCGGCAGATCGACGACACGCTGGCTGCCATGATCAGCAGCATGGCAGCCAGTTGCAAAATAAAAAAAAAAAAAAAAAAAAAAAAAAAAAAAAAAAAAAAAAAAAAAAAAAAAAAAAAAAAAAAAAAAAAAAAAAAAAAAAAAAAAAAAAAAAAAAAAAAAAAAAAAAAAAAAAAAAAAAAAAAAAAAAAAAAAAAAAAAAAAAAAAAAAAAAAAAAAAAAAAAAAAAAAAAAAAAAAAAAAAAAAAAAAAAAAAAAAAAAAAAAAAAAAAAAAAAAAGAGGGTAAAACTGATTGGAGCTGCCCCGGTTGTGCGAGACCGAAGCAGCTCTAAACCAAGGTTGCCGCGTCAGGCGGCGTCTTCGGTGATCTCGACCTCGATGTTGGCGTTCGGGAACGCCTTGTCGAGAGCCTCGAGCGCGGCCTCGATGCCAATCGACTTCAGCTTCTTCGGCAGCGACTGGCCGCCGAGATAGTCGAGGCAGTTGAACTCAAGCGCCGCGGTGTCGACCGTGGTGCCGCTCTGCTCCTTGGCCTTGGCGAGCGCGGTGTCGATGGTCACCTTCTGGTCCTCATGCACCTTGAAGGAACGGGTGCTGACATTCGACTTGACCGACTGGTCGGTGAGCACCGCCTGCTTGTCGGCGGTCAAATGCGCCTTGACCGTCTCGATCAGCGAGATCGTGTTGTTCTCCTTGGCGATCTTGACCCACTCGTCGACATTCTCGACCGTCACCACGCCGGCGATCTCCTTCAGCTTGGTCCACCCGATATGCTTGACCTTGTTCCACGGCAGGCCCGCAAAGTACTCCATGGTCGGTCTCCTCTTCCAATGACGGAGCCAATCTTATCGGTCTCCGCAGAGAGCTGCCGCCCATTACCCCATGTTGAAAAACCCGACGTGTCCCCCTCAAGCGGCCGCGGGCAGAATCTTATTTCAACGTGCGGCCACCGAGAGAATTCTTGATTCATTTTTGAGCTTGGTACGGAACGACTTTCCAACGCTGCCCTGCGGAACCGCGGCGACAGGCCTTTGTCAACAATATCCGCCAGAAGCGGCCACGATCAGGCGAGCTCGTCGAGCAGCGCTTTGGCGTCCCTAAGGTCGGGCGTGTCGATGCCCTCGGTGAACGCCTGATAGACCGGCGCCAACAGTTCACGGGCGGCGCCGCGCCTGCCGTTGTCGCCCCAAAGCCGCGCCAGGCTCGTGGCCGCCCTCAGCTCAAGCAGCCGCGCCTGCTGGCCGCGCGCGACCTCGATCGCCTCGCGGTAGGCGGCCTCGGCCGCGTCTTTGTCAGCGGCTGAGCGAGCGAGCACAAGGGTTGCCTTGACGCGATGGATTTCCGGTAGGCTAAACTGGTCACCACCCTTGTGCACCAACGCCAGCCCTTCCTCAACCGCTAGCTAGGCCGTCGCCGACATCCCCCCTGCGCGCGCAGGCGCTGGCAAGGGCGGGAAAGAAACTCGGCAGCGAAAACAAGGTGCCGAACGAACGCAGCTCGGCGATGCCCTCGCGCATCTGCGCGATGCCCTCGACGAACTCGCCCTGCTGGGCCAGCGCGTCACCACGAAAGACCTTGCCCAGCGGCACCTTCGGCGGCAGGCCCTTCTCGCTACAATAGCTGATCATGCGCTCGCCAGCCTCGCGGCTGGCATCCGGCTCCCGCCGCAGCTGATGAAGGATGCCTGTGGCCCACAGCGCGATGGCGACGGTGAAGGGATGCGCCAGCAACTCGGCCAGCGCGAGCCCTTCGCGGCACAACGCCAGCGCCCGGTCGGGATAGCCCAGTTGGGCCAGCGACAGCGACCCGAAGGCGCGGCAGCACATGCCGGGATCATGGCCGGAGTAGATGTAGGTCAGGCGGTGGTCGCGCTCGCGCTCGTAGCGGGCGATGCCCTCTTCGGCGTGCCGCTGGGCGGTGCGGAAGTCACCGCTGAAACACAGCGAACTCCAGCCGAGGTGGTGGGCCTCGATCAGGAACCCGTGGTCGTCCATGCGCTCGGCCAGCGCAAGAACACGGCGCGCGTCTTCGCGCGCCGTCTTCATGTCGCCGGAGATCATGTGGTACTGGCCGTTGCCTCGCAGCGCGACGAACAGCCCGCGGGCGTCATCGACCCGTTCGCAGATTTCGGCGGCACGCGTGAAAGCTGCCGCCACGTCCGGATTGCCAAAGCCCCGCGTTGGCATCAGGCACACGCCGAGCGTGTTTTGCAGCGCGATTTCGCGACGATGGCGCGCCGCCGACTCGGGCAGGGCGGCGAGCAGGTCCAGTCCCTTGCGCAGATGGCTCTCGGCCTCGACATGGGCCGAACGCTGCATCGCGCGCTGGCCGGCCTTGAGCCAGTAATCGATCGCCTGCTCGACGCGGCCGGCCTCGGTGTAGTGGTGGGCGAGCAGCTCGGGCTCGGCGATTTCGGGAAACTGCGCTTCGAGGACATCGGCGATGCGCGCGTGATGGCGCTGGCGCCGGCTTTTCAACATCGACTGATAGGCCGCGTCCTGGACGAGCGCGTGCTTAAACTCGTAGGCCACGCGCCCAGCAACGGCGCGCCGGTAGACGAGCTCCGCTGTGACGAGGCGGGCCAACGCCAACTCCATAGCCGCCTCGTCGAGCGCCACGACTGCGGCCAGCACGTCCTGGCTGAAGGTGCGCCCCAGCACCGCCGCGATCTGCGCCACCTCCTTGACCGGTCCGAGGTGGTCGAGGCGCGCCATCAGCGAGTCCTCGATCGACGCCGGGATGGCGATCAGAGGCGGCGCGTCCGCCGTGCCGCTGGCCGCTGCGCCTGCTTCCAAGACGGTCTTAGTCATTTCCTCGACGAACAGCGGTACCCCGTCCGTTCGCAGGACGATCTCGTCGATGACGTCGGCAGGCAGCGCCGCCGCGTCGCCGACCTGGGTGGCAAGACGGGCACAAGTGCCAGCGTCCAGCCGGTTGAGCGCAAGCAACGTCACATGCCGTTCGCCCGTCCATGCGGGCGTGAAATCCGGGCGGAAGCTGATGATGATTAGCGCTCTGAGGTCAGGCGCGCGCGCCACCATCAAATCGATCAGCTCGCGCGAGGTCGGGTCGATCCAGTGCGCGTCCTCGAAGTGGAACAGCACCGGACGCTGCTCTGCGAGGCCGGCGACCTGGTCGACCAGTGCTGCCAGCGTCAGTTGCTTTTGCCGCTGCGGGCTTACATTCGCCGGCGCATAGCGAGCGCCGAACGGGATCGATAGCAGCGGCGCGATCAGCGGCACCGCCTCGGCCGTTGGGCGGCCCGACAGCGCCAGCAGTGCCTCGAGCTTGTCGAGCTTGTCGTCGGGGCTATCGTCGGGCTGGATGCGGGCGGCGCGCTCGAGCTGGCCGATCACCGGGTACAGTGCGGAATTGGTGTGGTAGGGCGAGCATTGGTAGCGCAGCCGTATGTGTGGCTGCGCGCCGATGCGCTCCTGAAGCGCCGCGACTATCCGCGACTTGCCGATTCCGGGCTCGCCGGAGAGCAGCACCACCTGGCCCTCGCCGGCGCAGGCGCGCTGCCAGCGCCGTTCGAGGATGTCGATCTCCTCCTCGCGCCCGATGAACGGCGTCAGCGCGCGCGTGTGCGTCGCCTCGAAGCGGCTCTCGATCGAGTGCGGCGCGTCGACTTGCCAGGCGGCGACCGGCGCATCGAACCCCTTGAGCGCCTGCGCGCCAAGACCGGTGCATTGGAACAGGCCGCCGGCAAGCGCGTGCGTGGACTCGGAGATGACGATCGTGTTCGGCGCCGCGATCGCCTGCAGGCGTGCCGCTAAGTTCGGCGCCTCACCGGCGATCGATGCCTCCTGCGCGGCGCCCTCACCGACGATGTCGCCGACCACCACGCGGCCGGTGGCGATACCGATGCGCACGGCAAGCGGCGCGCCCTTGCCTTCGCCCAGCACCCGCACCGCGTCGGTTATGCCGAGGCCGGCATTGATCGCCCGCTCGGCGTCGTCCTCGTGCGCCCGCGGCCAGCCGAAATAGACCAGCACGCCGTCACCCATGAACTTTGCGATGAAACCGTCGAAGCGCGCGACCACGCCGGCGCAGGCATCTTGGTAGGCGCGGATCAGATCGCGGTAGTCCTCGGCGTCGAGCCGTGTCGACAATGTCGTCGAGCCGACCAGGTCGCAGAACATTACGGTAAGTTGGCGGCGCTCGGCTTCCGCGGGCTCGAGTATTGTCTGGTGTGCAACGGAGCCCCGTCGGCTTGAAGACTCGTCTCGCGGAGAGGGGCTCGATCGCGGCTTTGAGCTTCACTCGATGGCCAAGAGTAAGACCAAGTTCTTTGAGATTATCGTCGGTCAGGCGAGGCAGAACTTCGAAGTCGACATCGTTCTCCGCGAACACCTTCGCGTATTGGCCGAGGCCAAGTCGTTCAAGCCATAGGGCGACGTCACTCAAGGTCGCCCTCCTCGTGAAGGCAAAGTTATCGAGATTGCGCAGGCGTGCTAGCAGGCTGTCAATGACTGATCCAGGTCAGCGTTGAGCAATGACGCGATTGCGCCATAACGGGGCAGACGAGAGTGCTCATTCGAATGTCCCCGGTAAGTGCCGGTATCGTTGATTTCCAGCGACTTCGGTGTTTCAGCCCACCTCTTGCCGGTACGCACTGCGAAGCATCTTGAGGGAGTGTCGTATGATCTCCGTTCGCGTTGCATCGACTGCTGCCGCGATCGCCCTGATCGTAGCTTTTGCGAAGCCAATGTTCTTCTGGAGAGTTTCCCAATAGGTCTTGTCGTCAATCCACTGGCCGGTCATCGGACTCAGTTCTTTCTCTTTGGATGGTGGTGACGGGCGAGCTTCAACGCCTCTTCACGCGGCAACAGCAGCGAGCGGGCGTCTTCTTTCGGCGGCCTGGCGAACAAGCCCCGCAGGTAGTTCAGAACTTTCACTAATCATCCCCTTCAATG
>CAWEYO010000027.1:0-98404 GCA_963813315.1 uncultured Alphaproteobacteria bacterium
CAATGATGCCATCGTCACCGCCCGGATATACGACACCTTGTCCGGCGAGATGCGTAGCAAGAGTGATCTGCACGGCGTGGACATCGCTTCCGGCTATGAAGATGTGCGCTTCTCTGCCGCAATGGCGCGCGAGATGGAATGCAGGCCTCGGGTTCGACGCCGACGCCCATGCGGCGTGGGTAACGCGCAAGGCGGAGTCATAGCCGCGATCGACGCGCATCTCGCCCAGGTCGAGCCGGCGCTCACGCCGGCCTGCATCGCTTCGGGCGTCCAGCTCGACACCTTGTTCAGGGCACGTCTCGCCGCCTACGCTCCGCGCGACAGCCGGCGCGCCCTGTTTGCGTGGCCAAAGACGAAGAAGGCACGACACCTCTCCTTCGGCCGCGAAGCGCTCGCCGCCGTGCTGGTCGCTGATCGGCTGCAGCCAGCCGAGCGGCAATTGGTCGAGGCGCTCTACACACGCGCGGAATATTCCCGCGGTCTCGCCACATTTGGGGAGGGGTTCGCCAAGCATGTCGTCAACGGCCGCCTTTATGGCCAGCTACATCCTGGCGGCGCGGTGACCGGGCGCTACACCAGCTCGGATCCGAACCTGCAGAACATCCCGACCGATCCGGAGTTCCGTGGCTTCTTCCGCGCCCCGCAGGGCCGCTTGTTCGTCGATGTCGACTACGGCCAGCTTGAGCTTCGCGTTTTCGCGGCGAGGAGCTGTGACACGAAGATGATCGCCACTTTCGAGGACGGCTGGGACTATCACGACCTCGTCGCAAAAAAGGTTGGCTGCAACCGCCGCCAGGCGAAGGCGATCAATTTCGGGATCATTTACGGAAAAGGCGTCGCATCACTGGCGGCAGACCTGGGCGTCGACCCCGAAACGGCTGGCGAGTATCTGCGCGGCTGGGACGAGCAGGCGCCGGTTGCAGCACAGTGGCGCTCCGAGCGGCCCGGCCTCTATGCGCAGGAGCGCGGCGTGCGCACGGCGCGGCGCTGGATCGACTATCTCGACGATGACAGGTCGGACGTTTCGGCCAACACCCGCCCGATGAACTTCCCTGTTCAGGGTGCTGCCGCCGATGTCATGCACCGCGCCATGCGGCTTCTGTTCGAGCGCTACCACGACTGGCCCGGCAATGTAGTTCCAGTGTTGACCATCCATGACGAAATTCTGAACGAGGTTGATGCGGACTTTGCCGAGGAAGTCGGAACCCTGCTCGCCGGTGTCATGGTTGAGGCGTTCGTCGACGTCCTGCCGAACGGACCTACCAGATTTCTCGCTATTCCCGGCATTGGAAAGACCTGGGCAGACGCCAAAGAGGACGGCAAGGCTCGCGAGGATGCGGCACGAGCCGCACTGGCTTCCACCGCGTTGACCTGGTCCCGGCGCGCCGCTCCCGATCTCGTCAAGGCCCGCATCGGAGCGGACTGGGCCGCGGCAAGGGGTGATCCAATGACAGATGCCAGGACCCTCGCCAAACGGCAACACCGCGCCGAGCGCAACGGGCGCTGGCTGATCTAAAGCTAAGTTCGAACTTTGCCGCTGTTATGCGAGGCGAACCGGTGGGTCGACCGCATGAACTGCGAGTGTAGCCTATAAACGTCTTACGTCTTGGATGGTGTGCAACAAAGGCAAGGTCAAGAGGACCGGATCTGTCTCTAACAATAACTGGACCTATTGATACGCCAAAAAAAAAAAAAAAAAAAAAAAAAAAAAAAAGAGCCGGAGTCAAATGCAAGGCAGCAGGGTTAGCCCTGTACGGGGGTCGCGTGGGCGAAAATGAAGGGCAGTTCTTCGTAGCCGCGTCGGAAATGCACGCTCGGAATTGTCCCGTTGTCCGGCTGTTCTCGGGAAGCACAAATGCGAGCGACATGGAACCCTCATTGCCAATGCGCACGCGGACAACCGCGCGTCTAGAGCATTTTCAATGATCGCAGAGTCGGTTTTGGGATTCACGCGATAGGTGCGGTCTGATTTACTCCTCTTGGTGATTTGCGAGGAGGAGGAGAGGATGACACGAGCCTGAGTGCGGATCTTCGCGGGCGTGTGATTGCGGCTATAGAGGAAGGTCTATCGACGCGGGAGGCCGCGCGGCGCTTCCAGGTCGGGATCTCCACAGCCGGAAGCTGGTATCGCCGTTACCGTGACACCGGCGAGACCGTTGCCCGCAAGCAGGGCCAGCCGTCGCGTTCGAAGCTTGATCCGCATGAGGTCTTCATTCTTGGCCTGATCGAGGAGACGCCGGACATCACGCTTGCTGAGATCGCCGAGCGACTGGCCGCCGAGCACCGCGTGCGAGTGGTTCCGTCGACGGTGTGGATGTTCCTCGACAAGCACGACGTCACATTCAAAAAAAGACGGCGCATGCCAGCGAGCAGCAACGTCCCGAAGTATTGCGCCGCCGCAGAGCCTGGTTCGACGGCCAACTCGATCTCGACCCCGAGAAGCTGATCTTCATCGATGAGACCGCCGCGTCAACAAAGATGGCGCGGTTGCGCGGACGGGCCAAGCGTGGCGAACGTTGCCGCGCGTCCGTCCCTCATGGACATTGGAAGACTACGACCTTCACCGCCGGGTTGCGGCTGAACGGTCTCGCCGCTCCGATGCTGCTCGATGGACCGATGAACGGCAATGCCTTCCTGGCCTATGCCGAGCAGGTCCTCGCGCCGGAACTGCGCCCCGGCGACATCGTGGTCATGGATAACTTGCCAGCCCACAGGATTGGCGGTGTGCGCGAGGCGATCGAGAAGGCGGGAGCGCGGCTTCTCTTCCTGCCGCCCTATTCGCCCGACTTCAATCCGATCGAGATGGCCTTCTCCAAGCTCAAGGCGCTGCTGAGAAAAGCCGCAGCCCGGGCCATCGACGAACTCTGGTCCGTCATCGCCGACTGTCTACGCGCCTTCAAACCAGACGAGTGCCGAAACTACTTCGAGGCTGCTGGATATGACCCGGAGTAGATCGAATCTGCTCTAGAGCGGCGAGCGGACTATACGCCGGGTCAGGCCGCATTGCCGTCATGCCGGAATGGTGGGGCGACGTAGCTCCGGTTCCGCCAGAAGGTGCGAACCAACTTAAGCGCACGCCGCTCTAGTCGATAATGTGGTAGCCACCGTCGATGTAAAGCGTCTCGCCAGTAATGAGGCGCGCGGCGTCGTGGGCAAGGAACGCTGTCGCCATGCCGACGTCGTCAATGCTGACAAGGCTGCGCGCAGGCGCCTTTGCTTTAGCCTTGTCGAGCAATTCATCGAACTCGGGGATGCCGGAGGCAGCTCGCGTCGCCAGCGGACCGGGGGAAATGGCGTGCACGCGAATGCCCTTGGGACCGAGCTCGGCTGCGAGATAGCGCACCGCGCTTTCAAGCGCCGCCTTCGCCACGCCCATGATGTTGTAGTTCTCCACCACCATCTGGCTGCCGTAGTACGTCATCGTGAACAGCGTGCCGCCTTGTCTCATCAGCGGCTCCGCCAAGATGCGCCATACGAATGAACGACCAGCAGGACACGTCCATGGTCGTGAGAAAGCCGTCCCGCGGCACATCGACCACGCGGCCCTGGAGCGTATCCTTGGGTGAGAAGGCGATGGAGTGGACGAGAAAATCGAGTTCGCCCCAATCCTTCCCAATGCGCTCGAAGACCGCCTCTATCTGACCCGGCACGCCGACATCCAGCGGCATCACGATCGGCGCTTCGAGCTCTTGGGCAAGCGGCTCGACGTATTTCTTGGCTTTTTCGTTCAGATAGGTGACAGCGAGATCCGCACCCAGCGCACGGAAAGCCTTGGCGCAGCCCCAGGCGATCGACTGTTCGTTGGCGATCCCGACGATGAGCCCCTTCTTGCCTTCAAGCAATTTCGCCTTTACGACAGGAATCATCCGGCGGGCCTTTCCTCGGTGCGCTTGCCGGCGGGCAAGCCTGCTTGCGATCGACAGGGTGGTTCGAGCGAATGCTCCGACTGATACGGGTGCTATCGCCAGACCGTCCCATTTTGTCTGCCCCGATCAGTTCCAGCGTGTGCCGCGCGATCATCAGTTCTTCATCTGTCGGGACCGCAAGCAGGGCGATACGGCTTGCCTCGCTCGAGATCACCAGCTTTCCCGCTGCATTGGCGGCTGGGTCCAGCTCGGCGCCAAGCCAGGCAAGCTTTTCGGCTATGCGCGCCCGGACCACGGCCGAGTTTTCGCCGATCCCTGCGGTGAAAACGAAGGCATCAAGACCACCCAGCGCTGCCGCCAACGTCCCTGCGTACAGGCCGATACGGTAAACGAAATAGTCCAGTGCGAAGGCGGCGCGGGCATCATCGCTCGTTCAGCAGGTCGCGAACGTCATTGCTGATGCCGGACAGACCCTTCAGGCCGCATTCACGGTACAGCAGGTCCTGCACTTGCCCCGCCGTCATGCCCTTTTCCGCAATGAGGTAGAGGATCACGCCGGGATCGATCTGTCCGCAGCGCGTTCCCATCGGCAGTCCGTCGAGCGCCGTAAATCCGAGCGTGCTTTCGACGCTGCGGCCTTCCGATAGCGCGCACATGGAGGCGCCGCTTCCAAGATGCGCGACGATCACGCGCCCGCTCGCGATATTGGGGGCGATCTCGCGCAGATGCCCCGAGATATACTCGTAGGACAGTCCGTGAAAACCGTACCGCCGCACGCCCTCCGCATAAAAGCGCTCCGGAATTGCATAGTGATCCGCCAACGCGCTGTGGCCTCGATGGAATGCGGTATCGAAGCAGGCGACTTGCGGCAGGTCCGGGCGCCGCTCGAGCAGGGCTGCGGATCGGCGCCAGGTTGTTCGGCTGGTGGAGCGGAGCGAGCGGGATGTAGCGTTCAAGATTTCGTAGAACGTCCTCGTCCACCTGTATGGGCTCAGCATAGTCGGGCCCGCCATGGACGACGCGGTGGCCGACGGCGGCGAGGTGGAAGCCCTGCGTTTCCCGCAGCCAGGCTCCCGCGACTTCGGTCGCGGCGGGAAGATCCGCGACATCGTCTCGGCGAGTAGGCTTGATCGACCAACGGGCTCTTGTCGGGCCCGATGGCACGCAGCCGCGGTGAGGTGCCGACGCCATCGATCTGGCCCTTGACCTGCCTTTGCAGACGGTTCGACCCGTCTATCCCGAATACCTGGAATTTCAGGCTCGAGGAGCCAGCATTGAGGACAAGGATCGCGTCCATGGCTACGTGGCCGGCAAGGCCGCTGCGCGACGGCGCGCGTCGGCAAGGAGTACGGCAACTGCGCAGGAAGCCAGCCGCGTGCGAACGGAATCGGCCCGCGATGTGAGGATGATCGGGACGCGCGCGCCGAGCACGATGCCGGCGGCGTCCGCTTTGGCAAAGAAGGTCAGGTTCTTGGCCAGCATGTTGCCGGCTTCGAGATCGGGAACGACCAGGATCTGCGCACGTCCGGCGACGGCAGACTTGATACCCTTGATCCGCGCCGCCTCGGGGTCAATGGCGTTGTCGAAGGCAAGCGGACCGTCGAGCACGCCGCCCGTGATCTGGCCGCGATCGGCCATCTTGCACAGCGCCGCGGCCTCGATGGTTGACGGTATCTTCGACGTGACGGTCTCCACGGCGGAAAGGATGGCGACGCGCGGCTCGCCGAGACCGATCTGCGTGAAGAGATCAATGGCGTTCTGGATGATGTCGCGCTTGGCGTCGAGATCGGGAAAGATATTGATCGCCGCATCGGTGATGAACAGCGTCTCGGCATAGGCTGGCACATCCATCACAAACACGTGGCTGATCCGCCGCGCAGTGCGCAACCCCGTTGCGGACGCGGTGACGGCCCGCATCAACTCATCGGTGTGGAGGCTGCCCTTCATCAGCAGCTCTCCCTTTGCCTCCTGGATCAGTTGAACGCCCTTTGCGGCCGCGGCATCGCTGTGCGCCACGTCGATAAGCTCGAAGCGACCGATGTCGAGACTGTGTTCATCTGCCAACGCGCGGATTTTGCGGCTCGGACCCACCAGGATCGGCACAATCAGGCCTTCGTCGGCTGCCTCCAAAGCGCCACGCAATGAAGTCTCGTCGCAGGGATGCACGACGATGGTCTTCGTTGCCGGGACCAGCTTCGCCCGCGCAATCAAGTGCTCGTATTTTGCGTGAGCAGTTTCGGTTTTGTCTGAGTGCGACTTGGACCAAAAGCTTGTCCTCCGAGACAGACGTTTGAGGGCTTCCCCCGTCGCTAGAGATGCCTTCGCCAGTCCGAGCTGGCTTGTCGACCTTACTTCCGACGGTTCGGCAACGGCCGCCTCCGCGTCGACGCCGAACAGTCCGGTAACTCGCTGCCATCGATCCGCCGCCTCGCCGGACAGTTCACCGCGTGCGCTGAGCACCTCGTGGAGCGCGGCAAGGCCCTTGCGGCGTGCGTCCTCGTCCGCAGGCAGCAGATCGGGAATGGCCTGAAGCGTTGCCTCCTGATCCATGAGCAGCATCAGAAATTGCTCGCGTATAAGAGCCTTGAACTCCGCCAGCGTCATCTGCGGGCCACCATCCTTCACCGCGCGCAGGCGGCGAATGGCGGCAAAGCCCCGCTCGTCAGCGCCGCCGCGCGCCGCGCCGACATAAAGCAGGGCGCGCGCCATGCATTCGCGAAGGCCGCCCGAAGAGATACGCGACCGCAAGTTCTTCGATCCGGGATTGCAGAAATTGCCGATGGAGTTGGGTCTTTCCGGCGCTCCTTTGCGGACGCGTCGTCGGCGGGATCGATGCCGACCGCAGCCTGTAGAGCCGGCGATCCATAGACCGATAGAAATGTGGACTCTGCAAACGCTTCGGTCATGTCGCGCCATGCGTCGAGACCCGCTTCAATTTGCCTCGATACGGTCTGCTCCATAGCGACGAATGGATTCTCGGCCGCGACAGGTTTGCGATCGTCCCGAATCTGTTCGGCCAATGCCTTGACCCAGGTCATCAGCGGATTCGTGTCCGAGAAAAGTTCGTACTGAAGCCGAAGCGGGTGGAACTGCCGCAATTGATCGGCCGCCGCCTCCGGCATAAAGGCGCGCACGAACGGCTGGGCAAATGTCCGGTACAAGGCAAGATTGATCTCGGATACGCGAGCCGCCGTGGCGAACCGGCGCTCGTCGGCCGCGTCATTCCCGCCGAGCGCCCGTATGTCATCGAGTGTCCGCGCTTCGCAACGCATGACCCAATCACCGATGACGATGTCGGAACCCGCAGTCTCGTCAGTCTTTTCCTCGAACACCGCTTCGTACAATCCGGGCGGCAGCACATCGATGAGATCGATATTGCTGGAGAACTCCCCGTGCTCCTTGCGGGCAACGCCCGCCGAAACGAAAATTCCCAAGTGACCAACGGTTTCGTGAACCGTGTAAACAATCGTCTGCCCGTGCGAGCGGATCTCGCCCACGTCGTCGTAGAGATCGAGAATCCACCCAAGCGCCTGCTGCGGCGGCGTGATGTTGTCTCCCTTCGAGCAGAACACGACGATCGGCGCCTGAATGTTGCGCAGATCGATCGTGGCGCCGTCGGACGTTTTGATGCGGCCGGCCGCGAGGTTATTCCCGATGAAGAGTTCATCGACGATGAACTGGATCTCTTCCGCGTTCAGATTGACATGACCGCCCCACCACCGCTCGAAACCCAGGTATCTCTCGGCTTCGGTGTCGATCTTGGAGTAAAGGTTGTACTGCTTGCTCCAAAGCGTGTTGGCCGGATTCTGGTTCTCGAAATTCTGCACCAGCCATGCGCCATCGAACTTGCCTGCGCCAAGATCGCTTGTCAGCGCCGTGAGCCAGCTGCCGCCCAACAGCCCGCCAGAGTAGCGCATGGGATTCTTGCCATGCACTCCGGCCCAGTAGGAGAGCGGAGAGCCGGCTATGATGATTGATCCGAAGAGTTCGGGACGCAGGGCCGCGAGCATCATGATCGCCCAACCCGCCTGGCAGTTCCCAATCACACAGGGCTTGCCATCGGCCTGCGGATGCAGCGCGATCACTTTTTCAAGGAAAATCGCCTCCGCCCGCGCGATATCTTCGATCGTCTGTCCCGGCAGGGGTTCTGGCAGGAAGCCGATGAAATAACAGGGATGTCCGGCCTTGAACGCGACACCGATCTCGCTGTCGGCCTTGAAGCCTCCGATGCCGGGCCCGTGTCCGGCGCGCGGATCAACGACGACAAACGGCCGGCGGTTTTGATCGACAATAGCGCCTTGGGGCGGAATGATGCGGACCAGAGCGTAGTTGACGGGGCGGTCAAGCGTGCGCCCGTCCATGACTATCTCGGTCTCGTAACTCAGGACGTGCGGCGCGTCCTTGGCCAGGTGCTCGTGATACTGGTTGGCTCGCTTCCCCATGACATCCCAGAACAGAACGCTCCGCTGTGCCGCATCGACAAGATAGTCGAGCGCCGGGGCAAAGGGGGAGAATGGATTGAAAACACCGCTTTCGGTGTTCTGACTTTTGCGATCGATCATTCATGTCTCCTGCGCAAGCACTTGCGCAGTGGCAGGTGCATCTGGAAATGGGGCTGCTTCCAGCCCTTGTCCTCGATTGGAGAAGCTGGAGTGAATGGCGCTGCGGTACGTCACGCGACTATGCGGTGCCGGTCGTGGCAGATTTGTGACGGCACGCCGGATCCCGCCAAGATCCGAACGCCAGTCTCGGGTACCCATGCCCATTTTGGTCTATACTAAATTACAGACCCCTGATGGGAAACCGAACCTATCCTTGTAGCGCCTTTAACGCTCGCCCGTTGCCGCCACGGCTGCGGGAAACTTCCCCATCGGGGTAACTAGGACTGATACTAGTCAGCGCAACTGCAACAGGCGTCAGCGCCGCGTTCGTGACACCTTCGGAAGCTCTTGGGTGGTGCACGCCATAGGTCCAGGCGTCCCGGCACCAGGCCAGGGCGGCGGCGTTGAGGCGCAACGCTTCCAGCCCTTTGCCTGTCGAAGGGGCGATAGCCTAAATCTCGCGCATGACCACCAGCACATCTCACCACCGGAATGCGCCGCATACCTCTAGGTAGTTGAAATCTTACGAGCTTTTTTCGTCATTTGCGTTTGGGCGCACTCTTCGACGCTTCGTATGCATCCCGGTAACCGCGCGCGATGGACCGCACACCGCGCGCGATCTCGTCGTACGCCTCGTCGGGCAGGTTCGCCAGGGAGACGCGGAGCGACCAGTCTGGCGCTTCGAACCCGCCACCGTTCAGCAGCACGATTCCGTGCAACTCTGCCAACCGAAATGCCAGGTCGAGCGGGTGGATGTTCTTCTTCAGGTAGGCGACCGCTTCTTCGCCAATGTTCTTGCGCGCCCAGAACTCGAAGTCGATCAATCCATAGTAGGCGTCAAAGTGCGGGTTCGGGGAGAGTTGAAGCCCCAGACCGTCGATCATGGCCATGACCCGGCGATGAACGATCTCCTTGCAGGCGGCCTGATAACGCTTGTCTGTGTCCATCATTTCGCTAAGCGAGAACAGGGTCATCATCACTTGTTGCGGCAGTGAAAGACCGGACGTGTGATTGAGCGCCACGTCGCGGCTATCCGCGACAATTCGGTCGATGAATTTGATCTTGCGCGGCTCAAGCGTCAGCGCGCCGTAACGCTTGTCCAGAGCTTTCACATCGGCTTTCGGAAGCTGGGCGATCATTTTGTCGAAGATGTTGTCCTCATGGACCGCAATGACACCAAGCCTCCAGCCGGTGCAGCCGAAATACTTCGAATAGGAATAGACGCCGATCGTGTTGTGCGGAAGCTCGCCCAGCAAGGACCGGAAATCGTCGACAAATGTTCCGTAAACATCGTCAGTCAGCAGCATCAGGTCCGGGCGCTTGGTCTTCACCAGGTTGGCGATCTTGGCGATCGTTTCCTTGCTGAGCGCCATTCCCGTTGGATTGCCCGGATTGACGACGAAGAACGCCTTGACCTTCGGATCCTCAAGCTTCTTGATTTCGGCATCCGTGAACTGGAACCGATTTTCTTGCGGCGCCCCAATCTGCACCATTTTGAGGTCGTAGTCCTCGAGATGCGTCATTTCCACATAGGGCGTGAAGATCGGCGTGCCGAGCGCAATCGTGTCGCCAGGATGGAGCAATCGATTGGCTTTCAATGACTTGAAGATGTAGCACATGGCCGCTGTTCCGCCTTCGACCGCATAGAGATCGAACTTGCCAGCTGGCCGCGGCTTACCGCACATCGCCCACATGAGGTATTCGTGCACAATCTGCTCGTTGTGAACCAGCATGCGGTCGGGTACCGGATAGTTGTCGCCGATGATGGAATCGACGAGCTCGTGCACGAATGCATCCGGCTCGAACTTGAACGTCTTCACCGCGAACTCCACCATGGCCGAAAGAAAGTCGGCACCGGGCATGTCCGCGTGCTTCGTAAGCCATGCATCGAACCGCCCCGCGATGCCATTTGCCTGCGGCATTCCCCCGACACCCGCGGGATGTTCCATCACGCGTCTGCTTTCAGTTAAAGCGAACTGTCCGAGCAGGAAGAAGCCCTCGCGCGGCGTGGTGGCGATCCAATTGGGATTGCCGCGGCCAGCATTCAGGAAAGCAGATTGGGTGGTCCGCGAAGTATTCTTGGCCAGCATGGATCAGCTCGTCCTTGATCTCAAATGGGCTCAGAGCCTCGAATTTGCGCAGTGTAAGGATGTCAGCCATGACTTGCTCCTAATTCTAACCGTGTTCAGTTGGAATTCCTCGCTCGCGCCGGCAGGATGTACGCGAAGCGCAAGCAGATCCTGTTTCGCCAGGGCGATCCGTTTGAGGGTTCCACGTGATCGTTTACGGACTGATCAAACTGACATCCACCCGATGACCAGCCTGTCGACGCCTGAGACTGCCGCTATCGGCGGGCATTGGCAAGGCTGAGCCTGACGATGGGGGTTCCCACACACCAAAGTCGATGACGCCAGCGCGTTCTGCCTCGGGACCGTCGTACCGTGACCAGCTGCTTACGTGAGGGTTTTCGCCTTCCGATGCGTACCATTATTCGCTACCGTCGGTGTCTTCAGGCAAAGCGTGCGTTGTTACCTGAGAAAAAAGTTGAGATGCTACGATGATCGCCAAAAGTATCCTGAAAGCCACCCTCGTGGCCGCCATCGCTACGACGATGATGGCGGCTGCCTCATCGTGCCCTGCCTTCGCGCAGGAACAGACGGCGCCCGCGCCAACCGCACCCGCAGCGCCGGCGCCGACGCCGGAACCGCTGAGCGCCGACGAACTCGAGGTGCTGGTGGCACGGATCGCGCTCTACCCGGACGAGCTCGTTGCCGTGATCTCTGCTGCCTCGCTTTATCCGCTGCAGATCGTCGAGGCAGCGCGCTACCTCGACGCCTACGCCAAGGACAAGAGCCTCAAGCCGAAGGAAAGCTGGGACGGCAGCGTCGTCTCGCTGCTCAACTACCCGGAGGTCGTCAAGATGATGAGCGACGACCTCGACTGGACACAGGCCTTCGGCGACGCTCTCGCCTACCAGCAGAAGGACGTGCTCATCGCCATCCAGCAGTTGCGCGAGGAAGCGGTGGCGAAGAACATCATCAAGAGCGACGACAAAATGAAGGTAGAGACGTCGGGCGACAATATCATCATCCAGTCGGCGAGCACCGAAAAAGTCTACGTGCCACGCTATGAGCCGGCCATGCTCTACCAGCCCAGCTACGTCGCTCAGCCGGTTTCCTACTATCCCAATCCCTATCCAAGCTATTGGTACCCGACCGCGCCTTTCTTCGCGGCGGCGGCAACCGGGGCGATATGGGCAGCTGCGGTCAATTGGGACGATTGGGGCGTATGGGGTGGTGACTGGGATGCGGGCGACATCGATGTTGACTGCAACCAGTGCTTCAACAACGTCGACTTCAATGGCAAGCTCAACCTCAAGGACGTCGACTGGAAGAATATCGACCGCTCGAAGCTGAACTTTGACCGGAGCCAGCTCGCCAAGTTCGACCGGACGAACATCAGGAACAGGGTCGAGACCAACCGGGCAAATGCGATCGGTAACCGCGCAGCCGACATCAAGAGGAACCGATCCGCAAACCTCCCCAATCGGGCAGCGAAAGCCAAGGATATTCGCAACAGCACTCTTGAGGGTCTGAAGAACCGGCCTGGCGGCGACTTGGCGAGACCCCGGCCCGAGCTGCAGAGGCCGGCGGGGCCGGGCGGACGGGACATCTCGAGGGCGAACGTCCAGCGGCCGGGCAACCTCAACCGCCCTGCGGGCAAGCCGAAGGTAGCCGGAAAACCTGACAGAAGGCCCAAGAAGCCTTCCGGTCTCGGCAATGTCGATCGCGGCAAGCATGCTCGAGTGCAATCCAACCGTGGTCAAAGGGCCATGGGCGGCGGTCAGCGCGGCGGCGGAAGAGCCGTTCAGAATCGCGGCGGCGGGAGAAATTTGCATCGCGGCGGCGGGGGCGGTCGATCCTTCAGTGGCGGCGGCCGTCGTGGTGGCGGTGGTGGCGGGCGTCGTGGTGGCGGTGGCCGGCGGCGTTAAGAGCGAGAGAGGAGCAAGATCATGAACACGATCCTTCATCGTCATTTGCTGCGCTCGATCTGCATGGCGGCACTTGTTGCCGGCCTTGTCGCCGCGGCGCCGATCGTGACGCTTGCCCAGGAGGAATCCCTCGGCGGCGGATGCGACGCCGGCTGATGAGGATTCCGGCATCTTCGATTATGAGGCGGAAGAGGAGCCGCCGCTGTTCGACGACCCAGCCCCGGCAATCGATGCCTTAAAGGCCGCTTTGGCCGCCAATGACTTCGACGGCGTGGCAAAGCTGCTCGGTCTCGATGCCGGGAAACTCAGGCAAGCGGATGGTGTGATGGACACCTTCGCACAAATTCGCGACGCCGCGGCCAAGAAGGTTGTCGTCGTCGATACGGAAGACGGGAAGATCCTCCAACTCGGTGACAAGCTCTGGCCATTCCCGTTTCCAGTGCTGAAAGGAGATGACGGAAAGTGGGCTTTCGACACCCAGGCGGGCCTTGAGGAGATCGTCAACCGGCGCGTTGGCGAGAATGAGTTGGAGGCAATTGCCACGATGCGCGAATACGTCGAGGCGCAGAACGACTACGCTTCGGAGGACCGAGACGACGATGGTGTGGAGGAATTCGCACAAAAACTGGTCAGCAGCAAAGGCGCGACCGACGGCCTATACTGGCCTGCCGACCAGGGTTCCGGCGAAAGCCCGGCGGGCGACTTCGTCGACCAGGCCGAGCTTGAGGACGCCAGCAAGGGTGAAGGATATTTCGGTTATCGTTTCCGCATCCTGACCGGCCAGGGGGACAAGGTTGCGGGAGGCGCCTATGACTACGTCATTAACGGCAACATGATCGCCGGCTTCGGCCTGATCGCCTCGCCGGTCAAATATGGCGAAACCGGCGTGAACACTTTCGCCGTGAACCAGCACGGCATCGTCTACCAAATCGATCTCGGTCCGAGCACGGAGTCGATCGTCAAATACATCGACCGTTTCAACCCGGATGATAGTTGGGAGGTCGTCAACGACTAAGTTCCTTGCGACGGCGAGGGGTGTTCGCTATGGCAGCATGCTTGACGCTCCGAACGACCGCGGGAGCAGCGTCAATCTAAGTTGCCCTTTGCTCAAGTCTCACAAGAAGGAGGTTGCCATGATGTCCAAACTTGTATGCGCCGGGTTGGTTGCACTGGTCACTGTAGGATCATCCTCGTTGGCCCATGCCCAGGTCTCTCCTGCCGGAACTGCGCGAGAGGGGCTGACCGCTGCCGAACTGGAGACGTTAACCGACGCACGGATTTCGATTGTGAAATTCGCCCTGCAGATGACACCTGACCAGGAAAAACTCTGGCCGGCCGTAGAAGAGGCGATACGCTCCAGGGCGGCAGGGCGGCAGGCGCGCCTGGCCGAACGTGAAGCACGGATTGCTGAGTTACGCGACCGCAATGCCATCGAAATCTTGCAGGACCGCAATCCAGTCGACTTCTTGCGTCGACGCGCCGATGCCCTCGGTCAAAGAGCGGCGGAGGTCAGACGACTCTCCGACGCATGGCAACCGCTCTATGAAACGCTCACCCCCGACCAGAAGCGGCGACTTGGGATCGCCGCTACATTTGTGTTTCGGGAAATGAGGGACGAAGTTGAAGACCGTCTTCTGACGAATGGCGACTATCTGGATTGACGGTAGCCAACGCCGCGGCGCGGCGGGGCCGCCAGAGATGACGTTCTCCTGGATGAAGTTGAATGTCGACCAGAGATCGCGGCCCTGATCCTGAACACGGCGCGCATCGCCAACATCTTTCTGTCGCGGAAGCCTACAAGATCGCCGGCCTCGACGCCTGCAACCGCATGGGAACAGGTAGACCAGCAACGATCCCAGTTCGGCCAGTGTAATTTCCTTTTACTGGATGTCGGCTTCGTCTGCTCCAGATCGTCCTAAGGGCGACAAGCAAGAGGAGAAGAGTTATGCCGAAAATGATCTTCGTAAATCTGCCGGTCGCCGACCTGAAGCGGGCGACGGGGTTCTACGAGTCCATCGGAGCGACGAAGAACCCGCAATTCAGCGATGACACCGCGTCCTGCATGGTCTTTTCCGAGACCATCTACGCGATGCTTCTGACCCACGAAAAATACCGGCAGTTCACCGACAAGAAAATCGTCGACGCCAAAACAAGCAGCGAGGTGCTGATCGCGCTTTCGGCAGACAGCCGCGACGATGTCGACGCCATGGTCGGCAAAGCGAAAGCCGCAGGTGTCACCATCGATCCCACCCCTACCCAAGACTATGGCTTCATGTACGGGCGCAGCTTCGAGGATCCCGATGGCCATATCTGGGAAGTGTTCTGGATGGATGTCGCGGCCGCGACAGCGGCCGGCGATCAATCCGCGGCAGCCTGAAGCATCTTCAGCCGACAAGAACGCCCAAGCGGGTGCCCGCAATGGCTGCCGTCTCGCCGGGCATGGTCCTGCCCAGGCGCTGGCGCTCAAGAGCGGTGGTCAGGTTGCCGCCGCAGCGGGCAAAAAAAAGCGTGAAAAGAATTTCATGCCACATCTCGGGCGGCTGAAAGCCTTCTAGTCCTTTGATCCGTTGTCCAACATCGGTTTGCGCCGGCCCGGCTCTGCCGTCGCTGTTTGCCACAAGGCTCAAGGTGCTCACGTGCGTGTCATCGGCACCTCGTAACTGTTTAGCTGGCTATCCTTGCCGTTCCCGAAGCGGATTGACGGTAAGAGAATGAAGCGGGCATCGCTATACCGTACCGGCAGATCGAGCTGCCGTTCACCGCTTCTTCGTCCCGCCTTTGGACTTGCACAGATTTCCAAGGCCCTCGCGTGCGAAAATTGGCCAGCCTCCTCGATGTTTGATACGTAACCGACACCGCTCGGACCCAACCAACCGCCATTCTCGTTCGACCAGACCAGATAAGGATCTTTTGTCAGATACCGGTCCTTCATGCGTGCTCCAAAGCTATTGAAACAGAGTGATCGAGAAGCCGAAGGCGCTCAGCCGCACAGTGCCTCGACGCCGTCTTCGGAAAAGCGCTGATCTCGGCTCTGACGTTGTTCCTTTCGCAGATCACTCGGGCCGGTCTCGGGCCATACCTTCGCCGCGCATTTGAGCGCGATGAGTTTCGTCAAATCGTCATCCAAGCGACGACCAGCAAAATGGCCCAGACAATGTCCGGGCCAATTCTTTGTTGCCGTGACGATCAGAACTTGTAGGCGACACCGACTGTCACTGTGTTGGTCTCGAGTTCGACGTCGCCGAAGTCGTCGAACGTCTGGTTGCTGAAATCATAATAGCGGTACTCGAGGCGGCCAATCCAGTTGTTGGTGAAGGCGTATTCGGCGCCCGCTCCGACGGTCCAGCCGGTATAAGTTTGGTCCGTATCGAGGAAGTCGTCTTCAAAGGCGTCTCCGGCTCCTTCAGCGGAAAACTGGGTAAAGGCTACGCCGCCGGTGGCAAAAATAAGGGTGCGGTCGAACGCATAGCCTACACGGGCCCGCAATGAAGCCAGATAGTCGCTGCCGACATCGACATTCTGGTCACCGAACCGCTGTGTGTTGATGGTGAAGGTCTCGTCGTTCCAGACCCCGTTGAAGTCGCCTTCCGCACCGATCACCCATGGGCCGGTCTGCCAGTTGTAGCCGGCATAGACGCCGAAGAGGCCGCCGTTGAAGTTGTCCCCGAACACGCCAATGTCGGGATCGCCACTGACGCTGCTGTCGGACCAGAGGCCGCCGCCCTGAAGACCGACATAGCCACCGGTCCAGGTAAATATCGGCACTTCCTGATACACAGCCACAGGTGCCGGCGGTTCCTCTATCACCGCATCGGCGGCATATGCGCTGGTGCTGGCCAGTCCAGCCATGAGTGCAAGGGCAAAAACTTTCATAAGCTCATTCCATCCTGATTTCAGGCCCCCGTAGCCTTGATGAGGTCCGTACCACCACTTGCTTGAGAAAGCTGTGACATGGCTGCAACAGAGAGGAATGGATTGCCGCACGCCTTTGGGCACGCCGGTGCTGGTCTCTTGACTGCGCAGTAACGTGCGCCACGTTTTGCAAATATGACGCTGCGGCGCATTTAGCTTTGACATATCGATCGCGGACCGATGGTTACGCGCTTTCTCAACCCGGTGCAACGCCCTCCAGGCCTCGAGCACCCGTCCGGCAATCTGCAGGGCACGCTGCGCGGCGTCTTTTTCGCTGATATCCTCGCCAAGCATCTGCCGCTCGAGGAGGCGGCCCGCCCTGCATGGCCCCAATCGCCAGCAGCACGGCTGCCTCGTCAGGCTCGGCCATGATGGTCACTAGTTCGGCCACGGTGTCGCCGTCGACCAGATCGCCGAGCATCTGCGTCAGGGCGCGGGCAAGGGGTTCTCTGGCTTTATCAACGTCCGGGTACCTTTCGCAACACCTCACAGCTGGCCGGCTGGCTTCAGCAGATCGGCCAGTTGAATGCTAGTCCGGAATGTCGCCCATCTGCTTGAGGGTTTCGCCTGTCGCCTCAGGCCATATTGAGATGCTCGGCTCGCACAGTGACCGGCACTTCGTAACCATGCAGGTGGACGGTCACGCGACCGTCCTGACCTTGGAGAACGACGGCATTGCCTTCGGAAAGCTCGGGGCCCGTTCCTCCCTCGAGAGAGCAATGGAAGGACGCACAGGCTTTACGACAAGGCTCCGCCGCTAGCGCCTCCTCGCGGGCAATCAGCGAATTGGCACGTCTGCCAGCGTCAGCCAGCGGATCGGGGCGCGCCAATGAACTCTGCTTGCATCAGGGGATCCGGGCGCTGAACTGGATTGGTCGCCTTGCTTTGGCTGCATCGATCTACCCGCCGAAAACCGATATCACCCACGATTGCGCGTCGATGTCGCACTTGTAGCAGCGCGCGGACCTTGGGGCCTGATAGCGGAAGATCCTCCGATGGAGTAGGGATCGTCGCACCACCAAGACCTTTTCCTGAATTTAACGGTAGGCCGAAAGCGCCTATGATACGCGCACGGTCCGGTTCGCCGGGCTGCCCAGTCGTTGCGTCCGCCGAAGAGTTCGGCAGCGACTGGCGCCGGCCGTTTGTTGAAAAGAGGCTAGCAGCCGGGACTGGATTGTGTGCGGCGATGAGGCGTCACCACGAGCGGAGGTGGCGGAATGACGGAGTGGACTGAATCTGAACGGGAGCGGCAGGCGGCGGTACTGGCCGGCGAGAGCGTCGTGGCTAACGTTCGTAAGGGCGCCGACGAGGCGCTCGTCGCGTGGGCGAAGGCGGAAGGTCGCTTCGTCTATATCGGCCGGCAGGTGCGCGGTGGCTGGAAGCAGTCAGTCTGGGCGAACCCCTTCAAGCTTGGCGCTCACGGCGACCGCGACGAGATCATTGCCGCCTATCGCGATCACCTGGACCATTCACCGGCGTTGAAACTGCGGCTGCCGGAACTGCGCGGCAAGGTGCTAGGCTGTTGGTGCCACCGGAGCCATGCCACGGTGACGTGCTTTGCGAGGCGGTGAACTAGCCGCTCAGTTCCGTGGCCTGGCGCATCATCATCCTTCTCCTTTCGAGGCGCCCCCGGGCCCTTCCTGATCGCCAATAGGCGGGCGCAGAGCGGCTGCCAACTTCCCTTTACCAAAGAGCGCAGTCGCCTCGTTCAATACCCCCGCCATTTACGGGTGAGGCAGCGGGAGCTTCGTGGCGGGGCTGCTCTTGCCGACGCAGTCGGCTGCAAGCGCCTCGCGCAAAGCCGTCACCAAAAATGCGAGCTCGAGCGGCAAAAATGCCCGCGCGTTGATAGTATTTTTCGTGCGTCATAAGCCTGAAGTATTAGTTGCGTTGCCTGCACTCGTGCCTAGACTGCGCTCCCTCTACCTAGTCGTCGTCCCTGCCGTCATTTTCATCGAGGTCAAATGCACGAGCCTTTCGAACGACCGGGAACGGATATCTGGGACGCGCACAGCGCCGATGTTGAGAGCCTCATCGAGGCGGTAGAGCAGGACGGGCATAGCTACAGCCTTGCTTTGGGAGAACTCTTGAGGTCTCTCAACAGCATTTCACAAACGCTGTCTGGAAAGCGAGCTTCAGACGACCTGCCTGGCTGATCCCCGTGCTGCGAGTAAACCAATCGTCATTTTCGCCAATGTCGCGGACTTCGACCGGGCCGGGGATCTGATCATCAGCTTCACCTGCCGGCTGAGCGACGACCTGATCGTCGAGCAGGCCGAGGCGTCCGAGCGTGCCGTGAACGAGGCATTGAAGAGTTGATTCACATCAGCCAGGGTATTCTTGGCTGGTTTCCCCCGGCTGCGGCAGCGCGGCGCGGCGGGCGCGCTGCTCGTCGTCTATAACCGTGACAATCGGTCGTCACTGCCGAGAGGCTCGGCCCGCCTTGGCGGAGGCCTATCGCTCAGTCATATCCCCAGACCTTGAGGGTGGCCGTTTTAGCATCATTGAGGATCTTGTACTGGACGGTCACCCCCGTGAGACGCCCTTTGCGTCCCGGAGCGTCCTTCGCAGCCGTTTGTCCTCCCGATTTCAGGACTCCGAGATCGGAGACAGTGTCGTCTCGGCGATTGTCCCAGTGGAGGACGACTTTCTCGATCTCCACATCAGCGCCCTCGGCAGAGAGCTTCACCCATTTGACGTCCTTCTCCCATCGATTCCCTTCGCTGTTGATGTTGACGCTTGGATCGACGGACTTGATCTGCTGCTCGCCGAGCACGAACCACTGTTCAGCAGCTCTGGCGCTTCCTACAGGGCCCATGAGGGCGACGGACGCGACCATGAAAGGGGCCATCAAAGTGAGGATCTTGATCTTCATTTCCTTCTCCCTTCTGATCCCCGCCCGGGCGAATGATTACCTCGCTCGCGCCAGAACTGCAAACACAATAAACTTTGCGACGGCTAGCTAGCGTTAGCCCGCGTTTACTGTAACCCCAATGTTAGCCCGCACGCGATTCGGACTAGGGGGTGTTTGCGACTTACGCTAAACAATTGATATTGCTTGGGAATTCTGGCACGCCCAACGGGATGAACCGTGTTTCCACCGTGAAAGGGGAGAGACGGGGCACTCACTCCTGAAGATCGACTAGCGGATGGGGTAAATTCGAAACCACGGTGCTGCACCCTTAATGGAGGTTTTCAAGACGTCTGCCAGGGGCATCTAAGCCTCGCAGCGCGAGGGGAAGCTCTTCGGCGCATCAATGACCGTGAGCCGAATTCGCTCATGGCCAATGGCTAATTTGCCGCCATGACGATGTCGATGGCGGCCGCGTGTTGGCAGACGCGAGCCCAAGCGCCGCCGTGATAGGACGGCCAAGGAGACCTGCGGCAAGATGGCGCTGCGGTGGTGATCAGGTGGTGATCCGCCCGCGGCGACAACGACTATCCGGTTTCGCCATATCGTAACATGTCACTGATTTTATTGGAATTATTGGTGCCGCTTGCCCCCACGCCTGCAGACTATCTTGCGGGGTTCTGGGCGGCTCGCGGCTAAAGTCGAAACGCACATCGAAATTCAACGCCGTGGCTATCCGGTGGCTATCCGGTGTGCCAAGGTTTTGTGATCCTAATGCGCCGTTTGAAGGATTTCACTTTACATTCAAGTACATAGCTGGCGCACCCGACAGGATTCGAACCTGTGACCTCTGCCTTCGGAGGGCAGCACTCTATCCAGCTGAGCTACGGGTGCCAGCCTGAACCGGCCGCCCGGCTCAGACAAACTGCGATCCGAAGCGCGTCCGGACCACGCGCTTCATATCCGAAGCCGGGCGCGGCTTCAACCCAGCAAGTCACTGCCGGTTGCTGCCCGACCACCATCGTCAGGTTCCCTGTAGCGCGATGCCAAACCAAAGGGCTAGTTCTGCTCAAAAGCTGAAAACGCTTCGAGCGCACAAGCAAAAAGGTCATGGCGGGATGACATTTTAAAGGAAAGTCTTCCTGACATCGCTCCTAAAGCATCGGACCCGAAAGTGGGAACCGGTTTCGGGAAAAATCCGATGCTCAAACAAAGAGATAAAGCGGCAGCGCTAATTCCGTAAAAGCTTCCGCCGTTCTAACGTTGCGCGACAAGCACCCCGCTCGAACGCGATGCGGCCGGCAGATAGCGCGCGATCAATTCCTCCACCTCTGCGTTGCGGGCTTTAGCGGTCGTCCCGCCCATCAACACAACGACCAGCCGGCGTCCGTCGGCCTGCACCGAAGTCACGATATTGTAGCCGGAAGCCCTGATATAGCCGGTTTTGATCCCGTCGACGCCGCGCACCCGGCCAAGCAACTCATTGTGGCCGCGCACCACCTTGCCCCGGAAGGCAAATTCGCGCGCCGAGAAATAGGCGTATTGGTTCGGGAAGCGCTGGCGGAGGGTCAAGCCGAGCAAGGCCATGTCGCGGGCGGTCGTCCTTTGGCCCTCGTCGGGCAGACCGGAGGCATTCAGGAACGAAGTCCCCGTCATGCCGATCTGCCGAGCCCTCGACGTCATCATCGCCGCAAAGTGTCCCTCGGAGCCGCCGAGATACTCCGCCACGGCGACCGCCACATCGTTCGCCGACTTGGTGCACATCGCCTGGATCGCCGCCTCCGCCGGAATCGAGTCTCCGGGCCTGAACCCGATTTTCGACGGCGGGCGCGATGCTGCGTAGGAAGAGACCGGAATCAGCGTCGATTTCGAAACCCGGCCCTGTTCCATCGCCTCGAACAGCATGTAGAGCGTCATCATCTTGGTGAGGGACGCCGGATAGCGCGAAGCGGTGGCGTTCGACTGGAACAGCGTGTCGCCATTGTTGGCGTCGACAACGATGGCGGCGTATTTCGATGTCGGCCCAGGATCCACGCTGGATGGCACCGTCCGCAGCGTCTCGGTGGTCGAGCATGCCGCCAGGAAAGTGAGGACTAAAATGATCGCTGCCGGTTGGAATCGCGACCCAAATCTTCGAATTGCCACGCCCAAAAATACACCCCGCCTGAAAGACAACATCGATCGGCAACGAAACCAGAATCCCCATGACCCGCCGCAACCTAGCGCAGGACCTGGAAGAGTGGAAACACTTTTCCGGCGGTTTCTGCCGTATCAGGCAGCAACTTTGCGCCCGGAACCGCTCGTGGCCGTTATACGAAGAGCCACCTTGCTCCCCGTCACAGTTGCACCCGTATTAGGGCTGCCTCTCCCGCAACGCTCGGACAGGACCAGGCCCGTCCAGAATCCGATCTGAAACTGTGGTATTAGAGCAAGGCGGCGATCGAACGAATTGCTATCGCGCTGCAGCTTTGTTCCGTCCGACGTCCGACGACCGGAGGTACCCGATGATCCGCCAACTTTTGAACATCTGCGTGCTGTGGCTATCCCTATCTGGTTCGGGGCTTGCTCAGACCCTTCCGCTCTCCGCAAATCTTCTCGACTTCCGTTCGGATGCAGGTGCGGAACTGTTCCTCGAAAGTGATGCAAGGGCTGCATACTTCCCGCTTGCCAGCAATTTCCTGACGCAACAAAACCAGTCATTTTGCGGCGTTGCGAGCATTGTCATGGTCCTCAACGCGCTCCAGGTCGCAGCACCCACGACCCCTGAATTCGATCCCTATCACACCTTCACCCAGGACAATTTCCTCGACGCACGCACGGAGGAGATACTTCCCCGCGCGATACTCATGCGCCAGGGAATGACCCTCGACCAGATCGGTGGCCTGATCGCGCTCTACCCGGCAAACGCTGCCGTCCGGCATGCGGCGGAAACCAGTCTGGACACGTTTCGGGCCGAGGCCCGTGAGTACCTCTCGAAGCCGGGCCATTTCGTGATCGTGAACTACTTGCGCAAGACTATCGGGCAGGAGCGCGGCGGCCACATATCGCCTCTTGCGGCTTATGATGCGGAAACGGACCGCTTCCTCATACTCGACGTTGCGAGGTACAAGTATCCACCGGTTTGGGTGAAAGCACCGGACTTGTTCAATGCGATGAACACGACCAACTCCGACAACGACAACAAGACTCGTGGTTTCGTGTTGGTATCCAAGGCAACCGCTCAATAACCGCTAGGGTATGTTGAGATTCAGGTCAGGCCGACCCGAAAATGGCGGCTTTTGAGAACCGGCACGCAGCGTACGGTACGTGAGTAGCGGAAGCTTTCTCGGTCATGCCAACACAAGCCTCTAGTTTGGCGCCTATCTCGGTGTTCTGACGTGGACCGTTCCGGCACGGGTAGGGACCGGCTCAGACAATTTGTGACGTCGAACTACTCCCTATGCAGGCGGCTTAGCCCATTGTCCGAATTGATCGCGGAGTTATCGCCGCGTAGTTTCCCGGGACGGTCGCGCTCGTAGCTCAATTGGATAGAGTGCCGTGTCAGTCCCAAGGCGGTTGCAGGTTCAATTCCTGCCGGGCGCACCGAAGCAAACTCCCGACATGCGAAAGCGGGACAGTTTTGCGCGACTGACCCGGTTCTGACGCCAGCGCCTGCCGGCCGGTCGCTGGAACATTATCGGCATCGGGGCGTTACTTTACTCGCTCCGCAGGCCTTGGAGGCAAACAGTGGGAGATGAAGAGGGGACCGACGCGTTGCTTGCCGCAATCGTGGAGTCCTCTCATGACGCCATTGTCAGCAAGGACCTGACGAGCATCGTCACTTCATGGAATCCCGGCGCGGAGCGGGTTTTCGGATATACCCGCGAGGAAATGATCGGCCAGTCGATCATGAGGCTGATCCCGGAAGACCGCCACGACGAGGAAAGGCAGATCATCGCGCGAGTGCAGCGCGGCGAGAAAATCGAACACTACGAAACAATGCGCCGCCGCAAGGACGGGCGTCTCATCGATATCTCGCTGACCATCTCACCGATTCGCGTGCGCGGAAAGATCGTCGGAGCGTCGAAGATCGCCCATGATATCACCGAGCGGAAGGCCGCCGAGGAGACGCAGCGGCTGCTTATGCGGGAGGTCAATCATCGCTCCAAGAACCTGCTCGCAGTTGTCGAGGCGATCATCCGCCAGACAGCCGCGAAGACGCGGCAGCGCGACTTCCTTCGCCGGCTGTCGGAGCGTCTGCAATCATTATCGATCAGCCAGGACCTGCTTACGGCCAGCGAATGGCGCGGCGTCGATATTCGCGCCCTGGTGATGCGGCAGTTCCATCATTTCGGCCTCGACCAGCATGAGCGCGTCGCAATCCAGGGCGAACAATTCACTGTCTCGCCCACAGCTTCGCAAGCGCTCAGCATGGCCGTCCACGAGCTCCTTTCCAATGCGCGTAACTACGGGGCGCTATCGAACGACACCGGGCGAGTGGAAGTAAGCTGGACAACAGACGCCGGGGCCGGGCCGTCGCTGTTCATCATGCGATGGCTGGAGATGGGCGGTCCCGAGGTCCGGGAACGCCGCCGTCGAGGTTTTGGAACGACCATCCTCCAGCGCGCTACCGCCCAGTCGCTCAACGCCGATGTGCGCCTTGATTTCAAGCGCGACGGGCTGGAATGGGAATTGCGCGCCCCGGCAGAGTTGGCACTGGTCAGCTTGCCGCTCGCAGCAATGCCGCTTGCGCCGGGGACGTGACAGCGAAATTGCGCCACAGCGCCGCGCGTCCTTCGGACACGCAAATGACGCTGCCTCCCATTGAATCGCCGCATCGTGTTTTTCTGAAAATCGATTTCCGATTTTCGGACCCATGCGCTAAGAGCATGATCCCGTACTGAAGGTAACCCGAGCAAACCTTCGGTCGGGATGATGCCCGGTCGGCGCGAAACGGCGATTTTGTTCGAATGGCCGCCTTGCGCCAGGTTCGTCGGGCACGACCCCGCTACAGTCCAACCCGCGCTCAAAGACCTGCTTTTTCATGACCCCCGAAAAACCGCTTGCCGACCAGCGCTTCGCTGCCTTTCGCCACGGCCCCTTCGTGCGCTATTGGGCGGCCCGCTTTTTGGCAACGTTCTCCGCGCAGATCGTCTCCGTGGCCGTAGGCTGGCAGGTGTACGACCTGACCCGCAATCCGTTCGACCTTGGACTTGTCGGCATTATCCAATTCCTGCCTTCGCTCATCCTTGTGCTGGTCACTGGCGCTGTCGCCGATCGGTTCGGCCGCCGCCTCATCATGGGGACTGCCGCGCTGCTCGAGGCCGCATGCGCGCTGGCTCTGCTCGTGCTGACGCTACGCGGGCTGACCGGCCCGCTGGGAATTTTCGCCGTGCTTGCCATTTTCGGGATCGCGCGTGCTTTCTTTGCACCGGCTTCCGCCTCCCTGGTCGCCAACCTGGTGCCGGTGGAAGATTTCGCAAATGCCGTTGCCTGGAACTCGTCGGCCTGGCAGACCGCGACGATCGTCGGGCCAGTCGCCGGCGGCCTTCTCTACGGAGTAGCGCCCGAAGCGGGATATGGCGTGGCGATGCTGCTGATGATCTGCGCCGGGCTGCTGGTCCTCTCGATTGGCAAGCCCCGGCAACGGACTGAAACTGAGAAGCCGTCGCTCGGCACGCTGTTTGCCGGCTTCCACTATATCTGGGGCGAGAAGGTGGTGCTCGGCGCGATCTCGCTCGACCTATTCGCCGTGCTGCTCAGCGGCGCCGTGGCTCTGCTGCCGGTCTATGCGCGCGACATACTGGACCTCGGTCCATGGGGCCTCGGCCTGTTGCGCGCTGCGCCCGGCATAGGCGCCCTACTCGTTGCCGTTTGGCTGGCCGGCCATCCGATAAGAGATCATGCCGGCATCGTCATGCTTGCCTTCGTCGCCCTGTTCGGCCTCTTCACCATCGTCTTCGGCGTGTCGAACATCCCCTGGCTGTCGATTGTTGCGCTTGCCATGCTCGGCGCCACCGACATGGTCAGCGTGTACATCCGCGAGACGCTGATCCAGCTTTGGACGCCCGACCGCCTGCGAGGCCGGGTCAACGCGGTCAACATGGTCTTTGTCGGCGCCTCGAACGAACTCGGCGAATTCCGCGCCGGAACCATGGCGGCCCTCATCGGCACCGTTCCGGCAGTGGTGTTCGGCGGCGCAGGAGCGCTGGCCGTTGCAGGTCTCTGGGCCGTGATATTCCCGCACCTTCGAAAGGTGCGCCACCTAGACGGGCGTGCCTAATGCATGTCGCCCAAAAGTGCGCAGCGGTTTTGGGATAACGACATGCACAAAAACAATAGCCTAAAGCGCGTCGCGTGAATCCGTTTCGAAGCAATGCGCTTTGGTGCCGCGGACAAGCCGATGGAATCAGCGCAGCGCAGGCTTGCCGAAGATGCGTTCGAGGAACTCGACCAGCCAGCGGCGCAGATGCATGTCCCAGATCAGCCTTCCACCGAGATGATCGCGGCCGGGTTGAGCGCCGGGCAGCACGAAGCGATGTGCGCCCCGCACGACCCAGCGCTGCATCATCGCGCGCGTTAGCTCTGCATGGAACTGAATGCCCCAGGCGTTGTTGCCGTAGCGAAACGCCTGGTTTGGATAGGTGGGAGACGTCGCAAGCAGCGTCGCGCCTGACGGCAGCGAGAAGCCCTCGCGGTGGAATTGATAGACCATTTCGGGCCACTGCATCAGCGCCTTGCCTTCATCGGTCGCCTGCAATGGATACCAGCCAATCTCCACGGCACCCTCGTGGTGGCCGCTGACCTTCCCGCCGAGATGATTGACCAGCATCTGTGCCCCGAGGCAGATGCCGAGAAACGGCTTGTCCTCGGCTAGAGGGACGGCCAGCCAATCGGTTTCGCGGCGGACGAACTCGTCCTCGTCGTTGGCGCTCATGGGTCCGCCGAAGATCACCGCGCCTGCATGACCGCCAAGCGTGGCCGGCAGGCGGTCGCCGAGCGGCGGCCGTATGATGTCGAGATCGAAGCCTTCGGCGTGAAGAATCTGGCCGATGCGGCCGGGGCTCGAGCCTTCCTGATGCAGGATGACCAAAATCCGGGGTCTTGGTGCCGGCATGTCGGCTTACTCGTCGTTGGCTTGACCGCGCGCATCCGGCACCAGCAGCCGGGCACGCTGCCTCGCCGCGATACGATCGCGGCCGCTCACTCCGATCAACTCGGCGACACGCCAGACGATGTTATCCTCCAATTCGTGCAGTTCGCCGTCGGCATAGACCACGTCCCACATGATGCCGATAAATTCCACGCGCGCATTCTCGTCGAGGTGCCGCTTGAGGACGCTCGTGAAGGCGTACAGATCGACCGCCTCCCGGTCTGCTTTCTCACCAGCCGCCAGCAGCTCATCCAACGCGGCACCTTCGATTCCATAGGTGGTGGAGAGCACCCGGCGAAGGCTTTCAGCCTCTCCTCTGTGTCGAACACCGTCAGCGTCGATCACATGAAACATGAGTGCCGCAGCCGCAATGCGCGGGTCATCCGCGGGGCTCGACGCGGCCTTGCGAGGGGCGGGAAGTTCCTTGAGGAATGAGATAAGGCGATCGATCATTGACTTTGGTCCTCTTAGAGCGACGGACGTTTTTACGGAATCGAGCGCTGCCGCTCTATCTCTTTGTTGAGCATCGGATTTTTCCGAAACAGGTTCCCACTTTCGGGTCCGATGCTCTAGTTTAAAGCGCGTCGCGGCGAAACGGATTCATGCTTAGGCTATTGTTTTTGTGCATGTCGTTATCCCAAAACCGCTGCGCACTTTTGGGCGACATGCATTAGAACAACCGAAAACGGCGCGGCACCGTTCCGTCCTGGTCCTCCAGCTCCACGCCGGGATCGTCCGGCAGGCCGGCGGGCACAAAGCCGCTCTCCACTGCGTGTGGCGGCGGGACCGCCTCCTGACGCGGATTGCGGGCCCTTATGGCGGGGCGGGACGAAACCGGTTCCTCTGAAGGAGGCTCGGGCGCGGCCGGCTCGACCGCAACCGGAGCCGGCTCGGCGGCCTCGATCGGAGTGGTAGCCGGTTCCACGGCTTCGACGGGCATCTCCTCGGATTCCACGGCCGGCGCTATCTGGAGGGGCTCGCGATTTCCTGCTTCAAGATCGTCGTCGATGTCGATCGTCGGCGCGAGGCGTTCGATCGGCACACGCCACTCAAATGCGCCGAGCTTGCCCGAAACCGGCGAGATCGGCGCCCAGCGGTCCGACACATAACCGTCGGCGACCCATTGAGGATCGCGGGGCGCTGTGACCGCCCTCGAAAGGAACTGCCGAATCCGGCCCTGATCCCCTGTCTCGGCTTCCTCGATATCGGCAAGCAGCAGGTAGGCGCCCTCCCGCGGCTGCATCCGGACAGCCGACGCGGCGGCCTCACGAGCCTCGCGGTATTCGCCCGCGTCGAGAGCCGCGCGGGCAACGGCGAGCGCCGATTCCGGATGGTTCCGCTTCAGCGAAAGCAGCTTATTGGCGCGCGCCAGGCGATCGTGCGTCGCGTCACCTGGCCGAGCATGCACATAGAGATCGGCAACTTCGGGGTGCGGCTCGATCTTCCAGCTGGCTTCGAGGATCTTCGCGGCCTTGCGGAGGTCGTTCTGGCGCAACAGCGCCTTGGCTGCGACCACCGCGGCGGGGACCAGGTCGGGCTGCAATCGGTTGGCCTCGAGCGCGGAGTTCTTCGCCGCCAGTGGATCGGTATCCATCAGCGACATCGCCTTGGCCGTCAGCAGAACCGCGCGGCGCTGGTTTGACAGGTCGCGCTCGCTCTGCCGCGTTGGTTTCTGCCCGTCGAGGAGCTTGAGCGCCCCGTCCCAGTCTCCGCGTTCCGTCTTTTCCTCCAGCGTGGCGGTGCTCGCCCAAGCAAGCTGCGGGGCGACTTCCGCAGCGCGGCCGGCATAGTGGCGTGCGGCAGCGCGATCGCCCAGCCTTTCTGCCTCCAGGTAGAGTCCGCGCAGGCCGAGCAGGCGCATCTCCGGGTCGTCAAGCATCGCCTCGAATTTCTTGCGCGCAGCTTCGTGATCACCCTCGATCAGCGAAGTCTGCGCGTCGAGCAGGTTGATCAGTGGCTCCTGGTCGGAACGGATCAGCTTGGCCGCCTGCCTGTTCATTTCGCGCGCCTTGGCGGCATCGCCTGCGCCCGCGGCGATCATGCCGGTCGACAAAGCCTGATAACCACGGTCTCGCCGGCGGACGCGAAAATAGCGCGCGATAGTGTAGGGGCTGTTCCACAGCGCCTTCGTCAGCCACCAGACGATCATGACAAGGGCCACGACCGCCGTGACGGCGACTGCGGCAACCATCAGCGTGATTTCGTACCGGTAGCCGTTGAAGGTAACTGCCAGGTCGCCGGGTCGGTCGGCGAGCCAGGCGAAGCCAAGGCCAAGCAGAAACACCACCAAAAGGAAGAACAGAATACGCATCATCGCTCGGTCCTCGTGGTTCAGGCTGCTTTCAGCGCGGCCGAGGTCGCTCTTTCGACAAGTTGCTCAGCCGCGAGCCTGGCGCGGACTTTTTCCATGAATGGCCCCCCCGCCGCCTTCGGTGCTCCCGTCAGCGTCTCGTATTCCGCGATCGCCTTGGCAAGGTCGCCGCCGGTCAGCGCGGCTTCCATCCTGGCAACCGTCTCGGGCACGCCGGCACCCTCGACCGGGCCGACCGGACGAACCTTGACAAGCGTTTCGGCGCTGGAAACGAGCCGCTCGAAAATTCCGGCCTTCTCGTCGACCGTACGTGCGGCATCGAGCATCGCGTCGGCCGCGGCCGGCGCTCCGACCGCGATATCTGTCCGGCTCGGCACCCCTTTTTCGGCAAGCGTCCTGAGCTCGGGCAGTTCGGGCGCGTTCGGGGCGACCGCGGCAAATGTCTCGACCTCCGAAGTGAAAGTGCCTCCGGCGGCGACCGCCGCTTTCAGTGCCGAAACGGCGATCGCCAGCGCGACCTTGGGCTGGGAGGCCTGCGCCTCGACCTTTCCGGCAAGCGCGGTCACGTTTTGCTGAACTGCGGAAAGGCCCTCCTCGATCGTGCCAAGGCGGCCGTCATTGGCGGCGGCCGCTGCCGCGGCAGCCGTTGCCGCCGTCTCGACAGCGGCGAGCTTGCCGTTGATCGCCGAAACCTCCGCGGCCGGCGTTCCCGAGCTGCCCTGCCCCGGCTCGGCGACGACCTTTTCGAGTCTGGCTATTTTCGCGTCAAGAGCCTGCAGCCCGGCATTTTCGCCGGCGCCTCCGGTCTCGATCGCCGACTTCAGGCCAGCGACGTCCACCTTGACTTGATCGAGCGTCGCGGAAAGCGCGTCCACGCGGCCAGCCGATTCGCTGAGCGCCTGTCGGAGGTTCCCGGCTTCGCCCCCATCGGCTGTAGCTTCAATGCCCGCCAGTTGCTTCTTGAGCGAGGCAATTTCAGTCTGCACGGTGGCAACCAATTCTGAACCGCCGCCTCCCGCGCCGAGCGAAGGCAGCAGGCCCGCATATTGCAGCCCGCCGGCGCCGGCCAGCGCAATGATGCCGCCCAGGATACCGGCCGCGAGGCCGCCCAGACCCCGCGCGACGGTGTTGGTCGGCGGGGCGGCCGGTGGTGCATCAGGAATTCTCTCGGTCGGTCGCGGCGTGTCGGGCGCATGGTCGGCTTCAGGAGTCGTTTCCGGTTGGTCGCCTTCGAGCGGCTGCTCTTGGGCGATCCCGTCCGTTTCCGCGGCGCGCTCAGCCTCCTCGGCCAAAGCGGGGGGAACAGGGTCCTCCGCTTTGTCCGATCCGTTGTCTTCAGGGACACGCGATACGTGACCCGGTTCGAGTTCAATCGTCACCGGCTCCCTGCGCGATTTCGAGTGCCGTGTCTGAGGCGGCTTGACCATCTCTCACTCCGGGAAAAACCTGCTTCGGAACTGCAAAAGTCCTGGCTCGGGGGACTGTCGCTTACGATCACTAGCACCGGAAAAAGCGGCGATGCAACGGCACATCAGCCATCTCTTTCGAGCAGCGAGATCAGGGCATCCTCGTCAGGCGTTCCGGCCGTGTATACCCGGTCCCATCCCTCCGCCGCAAGGACCGCGGCTGCGCGATTGGAAATGCAAAAATAGGATGTGTCTTCAAACAGATGGACAAGATCGGCCCGCTTCGCGAGCGTCACCATCTCTTCCGCTCCCACGGCGGAGAAAACAAGAGCCGCACCGATCGGCTCATTTCTCAGGGTCGACCGCACAAAGTCAGTTGTGTGACTGACTCGCAAGGTATCGTACGTCTCCACGGCATCGATTGTCAGCCCCGCGCCGGCGAGGGCGGCCTCGAGGCCGTTGCGGCGGACCCGGCCGCAAAGGTAAAGCACCCTCGCGCCGGGATGCAGTGCAGCAATCACCCGATGCGCAAGATCGGTTGCGTCGCCCGCGGCCTCGAACACGCTCACGAAGCCAGCACTTCTCGCCGCCAGCGCCGTCCGCGCACCAACCGCGAAAAGCGGCTCCCCCGCAAGCTCGGAGATCAGTTCCCGTGGTGCGTGGCGAATAGCATTGGCGCTAGTGGCGGCAACGGCGGCGGCGGGAGCGGGCCACCAGTTGAGCGGCAAGGAATGGATTTCGGTGAGCGGCAGGACGACCGGCTCGAAGCCTGCGTCAGCCAGCCGACGTGCCGTGCGCCCCGCGCCGGGCTGCGGTCGCGTAACCAATACCCGGCCGCGCATTTCAATGCCATCCGTCAAAGAATCTCGTTCCCGCCTTGGCGCGTATGGCTGCCCCGGCCTCCAGACCGATCCGAACGGCATCGCCGACAGCCCCGTCGCGGGCGATATCGTATGAACTCTTGCCCGTCCGGCGCGATGATCAGGCCAAGGAAGGCTAGACGTTCTCCCTCGACCTTTGCATATCCGGCGATCGGCGTTCGGCAGGAGCCGTCGAGTGCGGCCAGAAAAGCGCGCTCGCAGGCGAGCGCAGCCCCTGTCGGCGCATGATGGATGGGCGCCAACAGGTCCGCGATCCGCCGGTCGCCAATTCGTGCCTCGACGCATATGGCGCCCTGTCCCGGCGCCGGGGGAAACATTTCGAGCGGCATCAACTCGGTGACGACATGCTCCAATCCCAGGCGCCGGAGCCCGGCATTCGCAAGCAGCGTGCCGTCCACTTGCCCCTCTTCGAGTTTCTTCAGCCGTGTTTGAACATTGCCCCGGAAGGTGACGACCTGAAGATCGGGCCGCATGCGGCGGACCAGTGACTGGCGGCGCAGCGACGACGAGCCGACCGTTGCACCCTGCGGCAGCTCGACGATAGAGCGGACCGAACGCCCGATGAAGGCGTCACGCGGATCTTCGCGCGGCAGAAAGGCGGAAAGTTCGAGCCCTTGCGGCAGCACGGTCGGCATGTCCTTCGATGAATGGACGGCAAGATCGATGCGGCCATCGAGCAGCGCTTCCTCGATCTCTTTCGTGAACAGGCCCTTGCCGCCGGCCTCCGAAAGCGGCCGGTCCTGGATGCGGTCGCCGCTGGTCGAGATCGGCACAATCTCGAAGGCAGCCTCCGGCAGGCCATGTGCGGCCATCAGCCGGCCGCGCGTCTCGCGGGCCTGTGCCAGCGCGAGTGCACTGCCTCTCGTGCCGATTCTCGTTCTTGCTGTTTCCATGGCGACCGGTCCATGTTAACCCCGCCGCGCGGGGTTGCTCCCGCTCCTCCTAACCGGGAAACAGTGGCCCCGCAATGATAGAACAGGACGCGCTCACGGTGCTCGGAATCGAGACGAGCTGCGACGAAACGGCTGCTGCGGTCGTAACGCATGCCAAGGGCCGGCCGGCCATCCTGTCCAGCGTTGTGCTGAGCCAACTCGACGAACACGCACCATTCGGCGGCGTCGTGCCGGAAATCGCGGCGCGCGCGCATGTCGAGGCACTGGACGATATCATCGCTGCGGCATTGGCCGAGGCCGATGTCGCGCTTGCCGACATCGATGCCGTCGCCGCGACGGCCGGGCCGGGACTGATCGGAGGCCTGATCGTCGGATTGATGACGGGAAAGGCAATCGCTTCCGCGACTGGAAAGCCGCTGATCGCCGTCAACCATCTTGAAGGTCATGCGCTGACCGCGCGCCTCACCGATGGGCTTGCTTTTCCGTACTTGCTGCTTCTGGTTTCGGGCGGACACACCCAGATCGTTCTGGTGCGCGGCGTCGGCGTCTATGAGCGCTGGGCGACCACCATAGACGATGCGCTGGGCGAAGCATTCGACAAAACCGCCAAGCTGATCGGTCTGCCCTATCCGGGCGGGCCGAATGTCGAGAGGGAGGCGGAAGCCGGCAACCCCGGCCGTTTCACCTTCCCGCGTCCCCTCAAGGGAGAGGCGCGCCTCGATTTTTCATTCTCCGGTCTGAAGACTGCGGTGCGCCAGGCGGCCTCGGCAATCGCGCCGCTCACCGAACGTGACGTCGCGGACATCTGCGCTTCCTTCCAGGCCGCGATCGCTGAAACTCTAGAGGATCGCGTGTCGCGCAGCCTTGCCCGCTTCAGCAACGAATTTGCGGGCATAGCGCGTCCGGCGCTGGTCGTTGCCGGCGGGGTTGCCGCCAACAGGCAGGTGCGCTCGACGCTCGAAGGACTGTGCATGGCCAAAGGCTTCGCCTTCGTGGCACCGCCCCTTGAATTGTGCACCGACAACGCAGCCATGATCGCGTGGGCGGGCATCGAGCGTCTCAGCGCCGGTCTGGCCGGGGTTGGCGCGATGGAATTTGCGCCGCGCTCACGCTGGCCGCTGGACTCCGTGTCAGATCCGCGCATCGGCGGCGGGCGGCGAGGGCCGAAGGCATGAGCGGCTTCACGGTTACTGTGCTGGGCGGCGGCGCGTGGGCCGCGGCGCTTGCCACGACCGCCCGCCGAGCCGGTCATGCTGTGAAGCTTTGGGCACGCGACGCGGAGACGGTCGGCGCCATCAACACGCGCGGCGAGAACCCGCGCTATCTACCGGGCTTGAAACTCGCAAGCGGCATCATCGCCACCACCGATCTCGCAAAAGCGGCTGTATCGGCTGGCGTCGTGCTTGCAGTCACACCGGCCCAGACGCTGCGTGAGGTGCTGTCCCAGGCGGCCGCTGCCATCGAGCCCGGCATCCCGGTCGTTCTTTGCGCAAAGGGGATCGAGCGCGGAACAGGCCGGCTCTTGTCGTCAGTGGCCGAGGAGCTGTTGCCGGAGAACCCGATTGCGGCGCTTTCTGGCCCGAGCTTCGCGTCCGACGTGGCGCGCGGGCTGCCGACTGCGGTCGTGGTCGCCGCGCAAGACGCCGGTTTGGCTGCGCGGCTTGCCGCCCGCCTCTCCGCGCCTCAATTCCGCTGCTACTCTTCCGATGATTTGATCGGCGTCGAAATCGGCGGTGCCTTGAAGAATGTGCTGGCCATTGCAGCCGGTGCGGTCGTGGGCTCGGGCCTTGGCGCCAGCGCGCAAGCCGCGATGGTCACGCGCGGCTTCGTGGAGCTCAGGCGTATCGGCGCTGCGTTCGGCGCCCAACCCGAAACGTTGATGGGGCTTTCCGGCCTCGGCGACCTGGTCCTCACCTGCGGCTCGGGCCAGTCGCGCAATTTTGCCTATGGGCTGGCGCTTGGAAAGGGAGAGGACCTGTCGGGTCGGCCGCTGGCGGAAGGCGTCGCAACGGCCGCGATTGCCGCAAAAATCGCGCGCGAAAGAGGCATCGAAGCGCCGATCGTCGACGCTGTCGCCAGAATTCTCGCAGGCGAGATTGCGGTCCGCGATGCCGCAGCCGAACTTATGGAGAGGCCGCTGAAGAGCGAGACCGATACATCGCAGCGCCAGCCGCACTTGTCAGGGGAGAAATGAATGCTGTTCGCTTTGATCTGCAATGACAAGCCGGATCGCCTGCAACTCAGGCTCGACACCCGTAACGATCATGTCGCCTTCCTGAATGGCCTCAATGCGAAGGGCGCCCTGAAGTTTGCCGGGCCTTTCCTGGACTCGGAGGGCAAGCCGAACGGCAGCCTCGTGGTGATCGAAGCCGCCGATCCGGCGGCCGCGAAGACCGTCGCCGATGCCGATCCTTACGCCAGGGCGGGACTTTTTGCATCGGTGGACATCCGCGCCTGGAACTGGGTTTTCAACCATCCGGCCAACGGCTGAACAGACAAGAGGCGTAGAGTGCCGCAGGCACGACAGGGAACAAACAAGAGGCGTGGAGTGCCGCAGGCACGACAGGGAACAAACAAGAGGCGTGGAGCGCCGCTGGCGCGACAGGGAACAAACAAGAGGCGTGGAGTGCCGCAGGCACGACAGGGAACACAAAAATGAACTACTGGCTGTTCAAGTCCGAACCCTCGAGCTTTTCGTTCGACATGCTGAAGGCCAAGGGCAAGGCCGGTCAAGAATGGGACGGCGTGAGGAACTACGCGGCGCGCAACAATATGCGCGCCATGGGCATCGGCGATCTTGGGTTCTTCTATCACTCGAATGAAGGGCTCGATATTGTCGGCATTGTCGAGATTTGCGGCCTCGTCCATCCGGACTCGACCACTGACGACCCGCGCTGGGAGTGCGTCGATATCCGCGCCGTCAGGGACGTTCCGCGCCCGCCGACGCTCGAAGAGATCAAAGCCAATCCGAAGCTCTCCGAAATGGCGCTGGTCAGGTTGGGACGGCTTTCCGTGCAGCCGGTCTTGCCGGCTGAGTGGAAAGAGGTCTGCCGCATGGGCGGCCTCGATCCAGCACCTTGAAAGGGGCAGCGCTGTCGCCGCAGGGAGCCGAAGCGTTCATTCTCGGCAATACGACCCTGAGCGCCCCGCCGCATGTGCCCGAAATTCGCCTGCATCTCGCGGACGAAGCGCATGATCTCTGGCAAAAGACCGAGGAAGAACTCGTCCAGATGGGCCTCCCGCCGCCTTTCTGGGCCTTTGCGTGGGCCGGCGGACAGGGTCTTGCGCGCTACATACTCGATCATCCGGAAATTGTGATGGGCAGGCGCGTACTCGATTTCGCATCTGGCTCGGGTCTGGTCGGCATTGCCGCCGCGCGGGCGGGTGCTGCGTCCGTGCTCGCCGCCGACATCGATCCCTTCAGTGCCGCGGCGATCCGTCTCAATGCCAAGGCCAACGCAGTAGCGCTGGATTACACCAGCGCGGACTGCGTCGGTACCGACGACGGCTGGGAGATCGTTCTGGCGGGCGATGTCTTCTACGAGAAGCCCCTCGCCGACCGCCTCGTTGCGTGGTTCGAGCGTCTTGCCGGTCGCGGCGCCGCGGTCCTGATCGGAGACCCGGGCCGGTCCTATCTGCCGAAGCACTGTCTGGCGACGGTCGCCGCCTATGAGGTGCCGGTCACGCGCGCGCTCGAGGACGCTGACGTGAAGCGGACCACCGTCTGGCGCTTCGATTGACGGCTACGCGTTCAGGGGTTCAGTTTCCGCAATGGCCGAATCACTGGCCGGCCGCAAGTGTGGCGAATCCGAAATTCGTATCGCGTTGGAGCGAAGCTCGGGTCGAATTTCGGATTCAAAGCCACACTGGCAACTTATTTGAATCTCGTGTGGTTTACTGATTTGAAGTTCCTGAACGCGGATGCCATGGAAATGACAGGAACTTCAATCCACCACACTAGAGGATGCCCGGATGAGCTTTGCTGGAATGAACTACCTTGCCGTCGTCGTCGCCGCAGTCGCGGCTTTCGCGTTCGGCGCCGTCTACTATGGCACGCTCGGATCGCCATGGATGAAGGCAGCGCGCATCGACCCGGCAACCGCCAAAATGAGCACAAGCCTGTTCGTCACCAGTTTTGTCTGCGAACTCGTCATGGCGTGGGTTCTGGCCGGTGTCATCGGCCACCTCGGGAGCGGTCAGGTGACGTTCTGGAACGGCGTGGTCTCCGGCTTCTTCATCTGGCTGGGCTTCATGGCAACCACGATTGCCGTCAACCAGCGCTACCAGGGCTTTGGATGGGATTTGACCGTGATCGATGCCGGCCACTGGCTTGGCGTTGCTGTCATCATGGGCGCGGTCATCGGCGGGTTCGGCGTATAACGCATATCTTGTCCGCTGCTTCCGGCGTCCAACAGCGACCCGCTTCGCCAGCACTCGCGACGGATCGCTGCTAACATCCTGATTTCATTCTAAAGAATGACTTGCGCGATTCAATAGACGGTTAATAATCGCGGAGCAGACTGGGAGGAAGGCGACAACGCTGGAGGACGGCCATGCGTGACACCCCTGAAATGGAACTGATGCTGAAGGGCTACGGCATCACAACAGCACATATCCTGTATCACATGCCGGACCACCCGCATCTGCTTCAGACGTTCATCTGGCAGCACTACGACGTGGCGCCGAAGTTTCCCGCGCTGTTCAGCTTCATCGACTTCTGGACGGCAAGGCTCGAAGGACCGCTGCATTCGGTGACATACACCCACAAGCGGCTGATCGCGCCAAACGAATGGCGCAATGTCAGCGGGGAATTCGTGCTCCACTGAGATTGTGTCCGCAGGATCAGGCGGTCGGCCCTAGAGCAGCGGACGCATCGATGGAATCGCTGCTGCTCTATCTCTTTGTTTGAGCATCGGATTTTCCCCGAAACCGGTTCCCACTTTCGGGTCCGATGCTCTAGGCTACGGCCTCCGGCATTGCGGGCAGCGCTCACCGGCTCCCGAAAATCGCCGATCCAACCCTGACGCTGGTCGCACCGAAAGCGATTGCGAGTTCGTAGTCGCCGGACATTCCCATGGAAAGCTTCCCGACGCCGGCATCGCGCGCGAGCTTTGCCAGCAAGGCGAAATGCGGCCCGGGGTTCTCGTCGACCGGCGGGATGCACATCAGCCCCTCCACGGCAAGTCCGTGGACATCACGGCAGCGCCCGACGAATGCGATCGTCTCACGCGGGTCGATGCCGGCTTTCTGCGGTTCCGAGCCCGTGTTCACCTGCACATAAAGGCGCGGTGCCTTGCCCTGCCTGCGGATCTCAGCCGCAATGGCGGCCGCGATCTTCTCGCGGTCGACCGTCTCCATAACGTCGAAAAGCGCCACGGCCTCTTTTGCCTTGTTGGACTGCAGAGGTCCGATCAGATGAAGTTCCAGATCCGGAAATTCCGCCTTCAGCGCCGGCCATTTGCCCTGCGCCTCCTGCACACGGTTCTCGCCGAAGATGCGGTGGCCGTCCTGGATGACCGGACGGATCGCTTCGGGCGCGAAGGTCTTCGAGACGACGACAAGCGATACGCCGCCGGTTTCGCGTGACGATTCGCGTTCAGCCGCAGCGATCCGCGCCTTTACCTGTTCGAACCGCGCCACTGCTTCGCTCATGCCTCGATCAGCCCCATTTTGCCGGCAAGCGCGTTCCCCCGGTGTTGACGGGTCCGGCAAACCATGGTGAACGTCTCCGGCATTCTTCATAAGCGAAACACAGGGCATGGCAACCGAACGATACAATCCGCGCGCGTCCGAACCCAAATGGCAGAAGGCCTGGGACGAGGCGAAGCTCTTCGAGACGAAGAACGACGACCCGCGCCCGAAATATTACGTTCTCGAGATGTTTCCCTACCCGTCCGGGCGCATCCACATGGGCCATGTCCGCAACTACACGATGGGCGACGTGGTTGCACGCTTTCGGCGCGCCAATGGCTACAACGTCCTTCACCCGATGGGCTGGGATGCCTTCGGTCTTCCGGCGGAGAACGCGGCGCGCGACAACAAGGTCAACCCGCGGGACTGGACATATGCCAACATCGCCACGATGAAGGGCCAGTTGAAGACGATGGGCCTTTCGCTCGACTGGACACGCGAGATCGCCACTTGCGACCCGGCCTATTATCGCCACCAACAGAAGATGTTTGTCGATTTCTGGCGCGCCGGGCTGGTCGAGCGCCGGTCGGCGAAGGTCAACTGGGATCCCGAGGACATGACCGTGCTCGCCAATGAGCAGGTGATCGAGGGGCGCGGCTGGCGCTCGGGCGCGCAGGTGGAGCTGCGCGACCTAACGCAATGGTTCTTCAAGATCACCTCGATGTCGCAGCAGCTCCTGGACGGTCTGGAGACGCTCGATCGCTGGCCGGACAAGGTTCGCGTGATGCAGCAGAACTGGATCGGCCGGTCCGAGGGCCTGCTGATCCGCTGGCCGATCGTGGCGGGCACAGCGGCTGCCGGCGAGACCGAACTGGAAGTCTACACGACGCGGCCCGACACCATCTTCGGCGCTTCCTTCATGGCGGTCGCAGCGGACCATCCGCTGGCCAGGAAGGCGGCGGCGAATGATCCGGCGCTCGCCCGGTTCATCGAGGAGGTGCACCAGACCGGCACCTCGCTCGCGGCGTTGGAGACGGCGGACAAAAAGGGCTTCGACACCGGCATCCGTGTCGTTCATCCCTTCGATCCGTCGTGGACGCTTCCCGTCTATGTCGCGAATTTCGTTCTGATGGACTATGGCACGGGCGCCATTTTCGGCTGTCCGTCGGGTGATCAGCGCGATCTCGACTTCGCCAACCGATATGGCCTGCCGGTCGTTCCAGTCGTCATGCCCGAAGGCGCCGATCCAAAGACGTTCCAGATCACGGACGAAGCCTATGTCGATGACGGCGTGATGATCAATTCGCGGTTCCTCGACGCCATGAAGCCAAAGGAGGCGTTCGACGAGGTCGCGAGGCGGCTGGAAGCGCGGTCGATCGGAAACCGGGCGATGGCCGAACGCAAGGTGCAGTTCCGCCTGCGCGACTGGCTCATATCGCGCCAGCGTTACTGGGGCTGCCCCATCCCCGTTATCCACTGCGACGCCTGCGGCGCGGTGCCTGTTCCTGACACAGACTTGCCCGTCCTGTTGCCTGCGGATGTCACGTTTGAAAAGCCCGGAAATCCGCTGGACGATCATCCGGCCTGGAAGCATGTCGATTGCCCGCAATGCGGCAGGGCCGCGCTACGCGACACCGACACGATGGACACCTTCGTCGATTCGTCCTGGTATTTCGCGCGCTTCACCGATCCCTGGAACGAGGCTTCGCCCACTACGCTCGCTTATGTCGACGGTCCGAATGGCTGGCTTCCCGTCAACCAGTATATCGGTGGCATCGAACACGCGATCCTGCATCTGCTTTATTCGCGATTTTTTGCCCGCGCGATGAAGGCGACCGGCCATCTTGGCGCCGTGGAAGAGCCGTTCGAGGGCCTGTTCACACAAGGCATGGTCGTTCACGAGACGTACCGTGGGCCGCATGGCTGGGTACAGCCGGCGGATGTGAGGATCGTGGAGGCGGACGGCGAGCGCCGTGCCTCGCTGATTTCGGACGGAACGCCGCTCGAGATCGGCTCGATCGAAAAGATGTCGAAGTCGAGGAAGAACGTCGTTGACCCGGACGACATCATTGCCAGCTACGGCGCCGATACCGCCCGCTGGTTCATGCTTTCCGATTCTCCTCCCGACCGGGACGTGATCTGGACCGAGGCGGGTGTCGAGGGTGCGCACCGCTTCGTTCAGCGTATCTGGCGGCTCGTCTCCGAGGCGGCGCCAGCGCTACACGACGCGCAGCCGTTGGCCGGCACCGGCGGCGAAGCTGCCGCAATATCGAGGGCCGCGCATAAGACGGTGAAGGCGGTGGGGGAGGACATTGCCAGGCTGTCGTTCAACAAGGCTGTCGCCCGCATCTACGAGTTGGTCAACACGATCCAGGCCCCGGCGGCCGCGCTTTCGGAAGGCAGGCAAGACCCGGCCGTCGCGTCCGCGCTGCGAGAGGCAATCGACATGCTTGTCGTAATGATCGCGCCGATGATGCCGCATCTGGCCGAAGAATGCTGGAGCGCGCTTGGCGGCGAGGGCTTTGCGGCCGACCGGCCCTGGCCGCGCTTCGAACCTGGCTTGGTGGTGGACAACGACGTCACCTATCCGGTTCAGATCAACGGCAAGAAGCGTGGCGATTTGACAATTGCCCGCGACGCAGACCAAGGTGCGGTGGAGAGAGCGGCACTCGAACTCGACTTCGTGCAGAAGGCGCTGGACGGTAGGCCGCCGCGCAAGGTGATCGTCGTCCCACAGAGAATCGTGAATGTCGTTGCCTAAGCGGAATTGCACATCATCGAGCCCTAAAGCGCGTCGCGGCGAAACGGATTTCATGCGACGCGCTTTAGGCTATTGTTTTTGTGCATGTCGTTATCCCAAAACCGCTGCGCACTTTTGGGCGACATGCATTATTGTGCGGACGGGAACTCTTTGCTGCCTGCTTCTGACCTCCGCTTGCACCGTCCAGCCGCTCTATTCCCAACGTCAGATGACGGAACCCTCCTTCGCCGGCACGACCGGGCAACTATCGTCGGTTTCGGTCAAACCGGCGACGACACGTCCTGCGCAGCAAGTCCGAAACCATCTCATCTTCCTTTTCAATGGCGGCAAAGGCGAACCCGCAAGTCCGGTCTATCAGCTTGATCTAAACATCACCGTACGCAACGAACCCTCGGCAATCATCCAGATCGCGGACGAGGATCAGCCGACCGCTGGCACCATCACGATGATCTCCAATTACAGGCTGGCGAAGGCCGGCGGCGAGGTTGCCAGGGGAACGCGGCAAGTGGCTGCCCAGTATGACGTGCCGAGGCAGGAATTCGCGCACTTGAGGGCCGAGCGGGATGCCGAGGACCGCGCAGCGCGCGAACTCGCCGAACTGCTGCGGCTCGCCGTCGCTCAAGACCTTAGACAAGCGTCCCGTTAGAGTGCGATGACTGGTTAGCAAATCTCCCCCCTTGAGGGTCCTTGAGGGGGAGATGTCCGGCCGGACAGAGGGGGTGCTTAGCATCCACGAAGAATTGCCCACGCAAGGCATACAATCGAAAAGACCGCAAGGACCCGGCTACCGGCAAACGGATGACGATGTGGGAGGTGAAGTGGTGAAAAGCGGTGACGGAGAGGAGCGCTCTACGTTGCCCCCCTCTGTCCTGCCGGACATCTCCCCCGCAAGGGGGGAGATCAGCCGAAACGTTGGGTTTCGCTAGTCAGCATCGTTGGCCTTCGGCTAACTGCTCGGCCGCCCGCCTGTACGACCATGCCGAACCCTCTTTGCCGCAAATTGCTCAGGCAGACGACCAAACCTAATGTCATCATGCTTTAGCTGCGCGCACCAGCAAGGCTCGGGGCCCGGATCGTTACTTGCGTATGTCATGACCGCGTCACAAGTTTTGGCCAAACACCGCCTGGAATTGCCAACTGGGTCGAAAGCGGCAAAGATCATGCTTGCGAATAGACCCTTGGAGCGAGACGGCTATTTGGCGGTAGCGGAGCGGAAACCAATGGATTCTCGGACCACACCGTCCAGTTTCACGGAAGTCCTTGGTTCGCCAGGGTTCCAAAGCGTAAGCCTGGAGGACGAAGCGCATATCGTCGACCAGCTTATCGCCGAGCGCTCCACGACGCTTTCGCGCCACGCGCTTTGGCCGGTGTTGAGGCCGTTCATCCTTCGGTTTCTGCACTACAGGCAAGCGATCGAGATGGCCGACGACGTTGCCGGCATGGCGGGCTGGGACGCCATGTCCTATCTCAGCGCATTGCTGTCCCTGGACGTCACGGTCAGGGGCATCGAAAACCTGCCGGCAGCGGCCGGCTTTATCCTGGCGCCCAGCCATCCGACCGGTATCGCCGACGGTATAGCCGTTTTCGACACATTGAAGACCGTTCGTCCCGACATGGCGATCTTCGCCAACCGCGATGCGTTGCGGGTCGCGCCCGGATTCCGCGATCTGCTGATACCCGTAGAATGGCGTCAGGGCGAGAAGTCTCATGCCAAGAGCCGGGACACGCTGGAGATGACGGCGCGCTCGTTCGCGTCCAACAAGGCGATCGTGCTGTTCCCGTCGGGCCGCATCGCCCATTGGCACGAGGGGGTGCTTACCGAACGCCCTTGGCAGACCTCGCTTGTGGCGCTGGCGCGGCGCTACCGCTATCCGGTGATCCCCGCCCGCATCACCGCCCGCAATTCGGGTCTCTTTTACTTCCTGTCGAAATATTCGACGGAGCTGCGCGACATGACGGTGTTCCACGAATTGCTCAACAAGAAGGGCCGCTCGTTCTCGATTACCATCGGAAAGCCGATCGAGGCCGACGCGCTGGAAGGCGACCCTGCCGATGTGACGGGCCGCCTCCAGCGGCACACCGTTCACGTGCTGGCGCAGAACCCCGACGCGGAGTTTTCTGTCTCCGATGTTCAAGCAAAGACATAGAGCGGCAGCACAGGTTCCCATCTGTGCTGCCGCCCCACCCTAAGTTAGTATGCGTGTCTCCCAATATCCGAGCCCTACCATGAAGTCCGCGCTGGTGAGCGCCAGCCCTTTGGTGAGCGTGGCAAACTGGGTTGCACCGCCGGCAGCATCGCCGTTGGTGTCGTAGATCAGCGCACCGGTGGCTTGGTTGTAGATGATGCGGTCATCGGCATCGTGCGCCTCCGTGCCGATATGAAACGCATCCTCGGCCAGCGTGCCTGCTGCATTCAAAGCGGTGAATGCGTTGGTCGTCAGCCTGAAAGCTGCCAATACGTCGGTCGCCAGCTTGATCGTGTCGTCAAGCACCGAGAAATCCGTGATTTTGCACTGTTCCCGCTAAACGCGGTGTTGAAGACGAATGTATCGTTGCCGGCACCCCCGGTAAGGTGACGTTGCTGCTGACTTCCCCATACGAGTCTAGCTGTGTCCTGTGTACAACGTGTCGTTGCCATCTCCTCCGTATCAGGTCTGAGCCGTTTCCTCCGGTCAGGTAATCTGAACCTGCGCCGCCATATAGCGTGTCGTTGCCATCCTCCGATCAGCGTGTCGTCGCCGTCTCCTCCGTACAGGGCTGAGCCGTAAAGTCCGTAGCTGTCTCGACGTCGTGTCCTCCGACTAGGCGGTCTGAACCTGCGCCTCCGATCAGCGTGTCATTACCGCCGCCGCCCCACAGCGTGTCGTTGCCATCTCCTCCGTCCAGTGTGACGTTGCCATTTCCTCCGTACCGTGAGCCGAGCCCGTGCAGAAAGTCGTTGCCGTCTCCTCCGTACAGGCGTGAGCCGATGCCCGTGCAGATAGTCGTTGCCATCTCCGCCATACAGGTTGAGCCGATAGTGTCCGATCAGGTAGTCGTTGCCTTCTCCGCCATACAGCTCTGAGCCGGAGTATCCGAACAGGTAGTCTGAACCTTCGCCTCCGATCAGCGTGTCATTGCCGTCTGCGCCGTCAGGAAGTCGTCGCCGTCTCCTCCGACCAGCGTATCGTTGCCGTCCCCGCCCTCCAGCGTGTCGTCGCCGTCTCCTCCGTCCAGGTAGTTGCATCTTCGCCTCCGTCCGGTGTGTCGTCGGCTTTCCCGTCCATCCAGAATGCACGTTCGCTTCCGTACAACCTATCATTGCCGTCTCCGCCGTACAGGGTGTCTGAACCTGCTCCGCCGACCAGCGTATCGCTGCCGTCTCTCCCGTATAGCGCGTTAGCTCCGGCATTGCCGGCAATCGTGTTGTCGGCTGCGTTGCCGGCGCCTGTGATGTCCGCGCTCCCAATCAGTGTCAAATTCTCGACACTCCCCTCCACTTGGTGACCCGCCAGGTCGAACGATATCGACGACTTTATCGTGTCATTGCCGCCCCAGAAGATATCACAACTGGCGATCATGGCGCCGTCGTCGAAGCAGAGGTACCAGCTGGCGTCAATGTCGACTACGCGGTCACTTGCATCATCAACGATGAAAGTGTCGTCGCCAGCTCCTCCGAGCAGGATGTCTGAACCCTCACCACCGTACAGCGTGTCGTTGCCGTCCCCGCCGTACAGGGTGTCCGAACCTTCGCCTCCGTACAGCGTGTCGTTGCCGGCGCCCCCGTCCAAGGTGTCTGAACCTTCGCCTCCATACAACGTGTCGTCGCCGTCTCCCCCGATCAGGTAGTATGAAGCTTCGCCTTCATCAGGCGTATCGCTGTCGCCTTCCTCGTCCACGATTTCTCCCGCATCGTCGACGACCTCGGTGTCGCTGCCGTCTCCGCCGTCCGTGTAATCTGAACCTTCGCCTGCGGGCAGCGTGTCGTCGCCGGTTCCCGCCACCAAGGTTTCTGAACCTTCTTCGCCTTCATCGGGCGTGTCGTTGTCGCCTTCCTCGTCCACGAGTTCGCCCGGATCGCTGACGACCTCGGTGTCCGCGCCGTCTCCGCCGTCCGCGTATTCTGAACCTTCGCCTGCGGGCAGCGTGTCGTCGCCGAAGCTCCCGACCAACGTGTCTGAATCGTTACCTTCATCGGGCGTGTCGTTGTCGCCTTGCTCGTCTGCGATTTCGCCCGGACCGCCGACGAAGTCGGTGTCGCTGCCGTCTCCGCCGTCTGTGTAATCTGAACCTTCGCCTGCGGGCAGCGTGTCGTCGCCGAAGCTCCCGACCAACGTGTCTGAATCGTTACCTGCGTCGGTCCCGTTGCCGTTTCCGCCGTCCGTGTAATCTGAACCCTCGCCGCCGGGCAGCGTGTCATCGCCAGTGCCCGCGACCAACGTCTCAGAATCATTGCCTTCGTCGGGCGTGTCGCTGTCGCCCTCCTCGTCCACGAATTCGCCCGCATCGCCGACGACGTGGGTGTCGCTGCCGGCTTCATCATCCAGGTAATCTGCGCCTGCGCCTGCATTCAGCGTATCGTCACCGTCTTGCCCGTGCAGGTAGTCCGCACCTCCGCCTGCGTTTAGCGTGTCGTCACCGTCTTGCCCGCGCAGGTAGTCCGCACCTCCGCGTGCGTTTAGCGTGTAGTCGCCGTCTTCCCCGTGCAGGTAGTCCGCACCAGCGCCTGCGTTCAGGGTGTCGTCGTCCCCGTTTACGAAATCGCCCGCATCGCTGACGGCCGGTGTCGCGGCCGTGGCCCCAGGCAAAGCCGTGGCCATGGTTTTTATGAAAATCGGTGACGCCACCGCTGTGGTCAAAACTGCCGTCATGGGAACTGGTCATGGATTGGTCCTTATCGATTGCTCTTAATGGAGTGCCGCACAACAGCGGCGTGATGATTTTTTGGGCTTAATCCAGGATTGTCGTCACAAGGTTCCGGCACGACGCCCGGCGGCGCCGTGCGCGAACACGCGGCCGTCTGCCGTTCGGAAGAAGGGGCGTTCGCTAAAGTCGTTGATCCCCGCGTCCGCAGTCATGTCTTTGACGATGGCCGCGATTGCACTGCTGGAAGTTGCAGCCTGAATTGAAAGGACCAGACAAATCCGGCGGGAAATGCCTATGGAATCAATGTATACCTCGTCACCGGTTGTACGTCTGGCGATAACTCAACCGCATTTTTACAACTTTTGCAAGAGGGTCGCGGGTAGGTTTTTGCAAGGGCAGCTAAGAGCGCGTGACGCACAGCACGCTGCGCCGTGACAGCGCCGGCAGCAACCGCCGCATCGTCCCGGCGGCCACAGCGATGCACCCTTCCGTTGGCCCGAAGCCGGGCCGCGCAAGATGAAGGAAAATGGCGCTGCCGCGGCTGCGCCGGCGCGGCCTGATGTTCCAGTCAAGCACGAGACAGGCATCGTAGAGACGATCGTCGCGCATCATCCGCTCGTGACTGACCCGGTAAGGCAACTTGACCGGCCGGTTGTAGTTGCGATCGTCCGGCACTTCGCACCAACCGAGCGAAGGCGAAATGGCCTTCATAGGCAGTTTCGTGATTGGCGCGATGCGGCCGCGGCGGAAATAGCCGGAAAGGATGCGCATCTTGCCAAGAGGCGTTGCGCCGTCGCCTTCGCGTTTGTTTGCCAGGATGCCGCCGCGGCCCAGCGCGCACGGAAAGACAGCTCCCGAGGCGCTGATGATCCCTTGCGATGGGCAGCCCGGTCTCGCGCGCACCGTCAGCAGGCAGAGCCCCGTCCGGTTTTTTGGAGCCGCCGCATTGCGCCCACGTTTTTTGGAGTATGATCTCATAGCGAAAGCAAATCACCGTGATTGCGCGCCAGTCACGTTCCGCACAATTGGCGGCGGGTCAACTGGATAGCGAATCGGAAGCGACGGACCAGACATGAGCTCACGCACCATCCTTATTGTCGATGACGACGACGATCTGCGCACCACTCTGGTGGAGCAATTGTCGCTTTACGAAGAGTTCGACGTTCTTCAGGAAGCGACCGCGGCCAAGGGCATCGCTGCAGTTCGCAGCGGCTTGATCGACCTTCTGATCATGGACGTCGGCCTGCCTGACATGGACGGCCGCGAGGCGGTGAAGATCCTGCGTAAGGGCGGCTACAAGGCCCCGATCATCATGCTCACCAGTCATGACACCGATTCCGACACGATCCTCGGGCTGGAGGCGGGCGCAAACGACTACGTGACGAAACCATTCCGTTTTGCAGTGCTGCTTGCCCGCATTCGCGCGCAGTTGCGCCAGCACGAGCAGAGCGAGGATGCGACTTTCTCCGTCGGGCCCTACACGTTCAAGCCAAGCCAGAAACTGCTTATCGACCCGCGGGGCGGCAAGGTGAGGCTGACCGAAAAGGAGGCTTCGATAATAAAATATCTTTATCGCGCGGATCAGAAGGTTATCACGCGGGACGTACTTCTGGAGGAGGTGTGGGGTTATAACTCCGGGGTGACGACGCACACATTGGAAACCCACGTCTACCGCCTGCGCCAGAAGATCGAGCGCGATCCTTCCAACGCAGAAATTCTTGTGACGGAAAGCGGCGGCTACAAGCTCGTTCCGTAGGCAATCTGGTGAGGGGCGGGGTGGATTTCCAGGGGACCGGCACGATAGAACGAGATGACTTTTCTTGAATTGCCATCACGCTCCAACTTTTAGTTTTGCGCATGATCCGAAAAAAATTCGATGCTCCAAACCTGGGGGACGCAAGCCATGATCCGCGTGCTAGAGCATGATCCCGAAAAGGGCGTAGTGGTTTTCGGAAAAGATCATGCGAGAACCAGAGAGCATGATCCCGAAAAGTGCGCAGTGGTTTTCGGAAAAGATCATGCGAAAATCAAAGAGTTAGAGCGCGGTGACTTGGAAACTCCGGAAGAAACCATCGCGCTCTAGAGCAAACCCAGGAAAAGGCAGCGCAAGGCACGTGCCATCGCCCTTTGAGGGCTGAAATTCGCAGCGCGTCATGCGCCAGAGGCGTGGTCCATGTCGCTGGATGACGATATCCGGGTGCTGACCGGCGTGGACCTGTTTGACGGGTTCACGCTGGAGCAGCTTCGCTTGCTGGCCTTCGGCGCGGAAAACACGCGTCTGCCAGCCGGCAAGGAACTCTATCAGGAAGGCGCGCCTGCCGACGGCGCCTATGTGGTGGCGCGGGGCCAGATAAGTCTTTATCGCGAGCGCGAAGGCGCGCGCGCGATCATCGCTACCGTCGGGCCGGGCTCGCTGCTCGGTGAGTTCGCGCTGATCTCCGATACGCAACGCCTGACAAGCGCGTGCGCGGAGACCGACGCCGAAGTCCTGCGTCTCAATCGCAAGCTGTTCCGCCGCATCCTTGAAGAGTATCCCGATGTGGCGATCGCGCTCCACCGTCGCGTAGCCAACGACCTGCAGACGCTGATCAGCCGAATCGAGAGCCTGGCGCCGAAGTTCTCATAGAGTATGCGCGGCCTCGTCGTATCCCTGCCGGAGTGCGCAGATTCAACGACATACGGCGTCCTTTGCGCGTCCGAAAGGACGCTGCCGCCAATCGCTGTCGCTTGCGATTGGCCGAAGCCTCCCCGCATCGTCATCCTCGGGCTTGAGCCCCTAGGACCCATGCCGGAACGCTCATCGTGGGTGAGGCGGTCGAGAATCTGGAACGCCGCGCGTGCCTTCATTTTCAGGCATGGATCCCAGGGTCTGCCCCTTCGCTGCGCTTCGGCTCCGCCCTGGGATGACGAGAGAGAGTCAATCATACGCAAATCGGGCGATCACCGGCACATGATCCGAGGGGCGGTCCCAGCCACGCGCGCTGCGCAGGACTTCGATGTCAAGAAGGTCGCTGACGACATTTTTCGACGACCAGACATGATCAAGCCGCCGGCCTCGATCGGAAAGCTCCCAGTTTGCCGCGCGGTAGCTCCACCACGTATAGATCTTGTGGTCGGCGGGAACGAGGTGCCGCATCAGGTCGATCCAGTCGCCAGCCTTGCGCATCGCCTCGAAGCTTGTCGTTTCGACGGGTGTGTGGCTGACCACCTTCAAGAGCTGCCTGTGCGACCAGACATCATTTTCAAGCGGGGCTATGTTGAGATCGCCAACCAGGATGGACGCGCAACTGTCGCTCCACTCGGCGCGAATCCCGTTCATTTCGCGGACGAAGTCGAGCTTGTGGCGGAATTTCCAGTTGATCTCGGGATCGGGCTCGTCCCCTCCCGCCGGCACGTAGACGTTGTGGAGGAGAAGCGACTTGGCGCCGGCGGCAAGCCGGGTCGAAATATGCCGGCAATCCTCCATGTCGCAGAACCGCCGCCGCTCGATGATTTCCAGCGGACGCCGGGATATCGTGGCAACTCCGTGATAGCCCTTTTGCCCACTGATCGCGATGTGCTCGTAGCCGAGTTCCTCGAAGGCTGCCCGTGGAAACAGGTCGTCGGGGCATTTGGTCTCCTGCAGGCACAGGACGTCAGGAGCATATTCGGTCAGAAAATGTGCTACGAGCGGCAGCCTCAACCGCACGGAGTTGATGTTCCAGGTGGCAATGGAGAAAGGCATTCAGGTTCGGGTATCCGGGAGGAATCGCGCGGGAAACCTGCCAGCCCAGGATGCCGATGGCAAGGTCTGCGATATTCCATCTCCTACCTACGGCCACTCCCCAGCCAGGAGGGAGAGACACGCCCTCCCCGCGAGCGTGACAGATCAGCGGTTCGTGTTCTTCTTGTTGACCTCGTAGTTGCGCTTGTAGTCGATCTTGAACAGGCTGGCGTCGAGCTGCACGCCCTCCTTGACGTTGTCGATCAGCACAGTCGTGTTCTTGCCCTGGGCGTCGGTGATCGTCCACTGCCGCAAATCGTAGGTTTTGGTATCGAACATCAGGGTAATCCAGGAATTGCCGAACACCGATCTGTCGGCAAGCTGTATAGTGATGACGTCGGGGGCTTCCTTGACGTTTTTCACGCGGGTGCCGTTAAGGTCGATCCGGTCGTCAAGCAGCAGCTTGAGCGGTGTCTTCGACAGCGGATAGAGATCGGAAGTGTTCAGCTTCTTGTTGTCAATCACCACCGACCGGCCGTCCGAAATGACCCGGTAGGCCGAAGGCGCCTCATAGTTGAAGCGCACCTTGCCCGGGCGTTCGATGAAGAATTTGCCGCCGGTCTGTTCGCCGCGCGGTCCGAATTGAACGAAGTCGCCGCTCATCGTGCGAATGCTCGAGAAGTGGTCGGCGATTTTCTGGGCGGCTTCCGATGCAGCTTGCGCCTTTGCCGCAGGCTGGAGGGCGAAAAGCGCTGCGCCGAGAACTACGGTGCCGAGCACCGCTGAACCGAGGCGAAGCAGCTTGCGCCGAGCGACGCTGAAACGCGTGGATGTGCCTGAGATATGGTCTTTCATGCCGGTTGCTCCGGATAGATGTGTTTCGATGGGATATGACCGTTTAGTTGGGCTTAAGTTTGGCGTCGGCAAGAGGAACCTAATTCAGGGCCTGACCGCAATATTCGTCAGCACGCGGGCTCTCAGAATTTGTCATCCTCGGTCGGCACGAGAATCTCGCGCTTGCCGGCATGATTGGCAGGCCCGACGATACCATCCTTCTCCATCCTTTCGATGATCGAGGCAGCGCGGTTGTAACCGATTCCGAGCCTGCGCTGGATGTAGCTGGTCGAAGCCTTGCCATCGCGCAGCACGATAGCAACCGCCTGGTCGTACGGATCGTCGGAATCTTCGAAATTGCCTGCTGCGCCGCCGCGGTTTCCACCCCCCGCATCGGACGAATCGTCGTCCTCGCCATCGTCCTCGGTAATCGCGTCGAGATATTCCGGCGCGCCCTGTAGCTTCAGGTGGGCAACGATCTTCTCGACCTCATCGTCCGATACGAAGGGCCCGTGAACGCGCTGTATGCGGCCGCCGCCTGCCATGTAGAGCATGTCGCCCATGCCAAGGAGCTGTTCCGCCCCCTGCTCGCCGAGAATGGTGCGGCTGTCAATCTTGGAGGTGACCTGGAACGAGATGCGGGTCGGGAAATTCGCCTTGATGGTGCCCGTGATGACGTCGACCGACGGCCGCTGAGTGGCCATGATGACGTGGATCCCCGCCGCGCGCGCCATCTGCGCCAGCCTCTGAACCGCGCCTTCGATGTCCTTTCCCGCAACCATCATGAGATCGGCCATTTCGTCGATGATAACCACGATGAACGGCATCGGCTCCAGGTCGAGATCCTCGGTTTCGTAGATCGCTTCGCCGGTCTGCCGGTCGAAGCCCGTCTGCACGGTGCGCGAGATGCGTTCGCCCTTTTCCTCTGCCTGCGCAATTCGCTGATTGAACCCCTCGATGTTGCGTACGCCGACCTTGGACATTTTGCGGTAGCGGTCCTCCATCTCCCGCACCGTCCATTTCAGTGCCACGACCGCCTTCTTGGGGTCCGTGACGACTGGCGTCAGCAGATGTGGGATGCCGTCATAGACGGACAGCTCCAGCATTTTCGGGTCGATCATGATGAGCCGGCATTCCAACGGCGTCATCCGGTACAGGAGCGACAGGATCATGGTGTTGATCGCGACAGACTTGCCCGACCCAGTCGTACCGGCGACCAGCACGTGCGGCATTTTCGCGATGTCGGCGATGACTGCTTCGCCGTTGATGGTCTTGCCGAGCGCCAGTGCAAGCCTGGCCTTGGTCGTCTCGAAATCGCGGCTTGCAAGAATCTCGCGGAGATAGACCGTTTCACGTCTGGCATTCGGCAGTTCGATGCCGATCGCGTTGCGGCCCGGCACCACCGCGACGCGGCAGGCAATCGCGCTCATCGAGCGGGCGATGTCATCCGCCAGGCCTATGACCCGCGACGACTTTATGCCCGGCGCGGGCTCAAGTTCGTAAAGCGTCACCACCGGTCCTGGCCGCACATGAATGATTTCGCCTTTGACCCCAAAGTCGTCCAGGACGCCTTCGAGGAGGCGGGCATTCTGTTCGAGCGCGTCCTTCGACATTGTAGCGTCGCGCACCACGCTCCTGGGTTCCGCCAGGAAGTGCAGCGACGGCATCTCGAACTCGCTCCCGCGGACCACGGACGTCTGCGTTTCGCGCTGAACGCGGGCGCCGGGCGCAGGCCGCGGCGCGGGCGACGCGACGCGGGCGCCCGGACTGCCACCGGAGGGTGCCAGGCGGCGAGCCATTTCGGTCGCCGGCAGGATGTCGCCGTCGAGGTCCTCTTCGAACTCGTCGTCGCCTATCTGGAGCACGGGCTCGCGCACGCCTGGCCGCGGCGCGAACTCCGGCTCGATCCGGGAATTGGTCGCGCGGGAGGATGCCCAGGCGCGCCGCGTCGCAACCGGAAATTCGAGATCTTCGATGTCGTGGGTATCCCGAAATTGCCGGCGCGCCGCCAACCTGCGGCGCAGGAAGCCTCTTGCCGACAACCACCAATGGGTGATGGCTCCAAGAGCCAGAATGCCTTCGCTGTCCTCGTCGTCATCGGCGATGGGATCGGCTTCTTTCTGCCCCTTGCGTCCTATCGTTGCCGATTGCCCGAATCCGCTTCGGCGAGCGAGCAGTCCGGCCCCATAGGCGTAGAGCCAGAGCGCCGGCCCGGCAAAAAGGGCGGCGAGGATGGTCGCCAGGAGCCCGGCCGGATATTGGCCGGTCGCAAGGGCGGGGATCCTCAGTACCATGTCACCGAAAACGCCGCCAAGGCCGCTCGGCAGTGGCCACGTCTGCGGCGGCGTGAGGCAACCGGCGATCGCCGCGCCAAGCAAGGCGGCGGCGAACCACGCGCCCGCCCGCCTGGCCATTCGGTCGATCCCACGCACGGTAAACAGAAGAAAACCCCAGATCACCGCGGGAGCCAGGGCCGCCACTGACGAAAGGCCGAAGAATTGCATCGCCAGATCGGAAAATACGGCGCCCGCATAGCCCATGGCATTTGTCACGGGATTGGCTGTGGCGTGGCTGAAACTCGGATCCGCAACATTCCAAGTGGCGAGGCTTGCAAGACCGAATCCCACCAGCAGGAACAGTGCTGCGCCAATGGCACGTCCGACTTGGCGGCGCGCGAAGGCTTGCAGGCCGTGATCCGTCTCATCGAGCGCAAGCTGAGCTGAACGCATGCGTAGTACCCCGTGATTGCCCGATGCCTGAGCGCAATCCGGCAGATTCGCCTTTCACACTATCGGGAGGAAGGTAAAGGCAGCATTAACCATGGCAATTTCGGAGGCCAGCGCCACGCCGGTACTGCGGAAAAAAGAACCCGGCCGGAGCCGGGTTAATGCATGTCGCCCAAAAGTGCGCAGCGGTTTTGGGATAACGACACGCACAAAAACAATAGCCTAAAGCGCATCGCATGAATCCGTTTCGCCGCGATGCGCTTTAGGTGTGACGGGAAGAGCGTCGCCGTTTGCAAACTCCGCCGGTGCGGGATCAGTTGTAGGCCCGTTCACCATGGGAGGTGATATCGAGCCCTTCACGCTCTGCCGCTTCGGTGAGGCGAAGCCCCATGACCGCCTTGACGATGAGAAGGGCGACGAACGACACGACTCCTGACCAGACGACCGCCACGACGACGGCTGTGAGCTGGATGAAGAATTGGCTTCCCGCCGAGTAGGCTTCCGCGCCAGGACCGAAGCCGCCGAGCGCAGGTGACGCCACGATCGCCGTGCCCAGCGCGCCGACCATGCCGCCGACGCCGTGAACGCCGAATACGTCGAGCGAGTCGTCATATTTCAGCATCGGCTTCAGCGAAATGACCGCCCACAGGCAGACCACCCCGGCGACGGCACCGAGAAAGATCGCGCCCATCGTTCCGGCAAGCCCAGCTGCGGGCGTGATGGCGACGAGACCGGCCACTGCGCCCGATGCCGCGCCGAGCAGGCTGGCATGGCCGCGGACGATCCTCTCGGCGGCCGACCATGCAAGCGCGGCTGCGGCTGTGGCTGTGATAGTGTTGAGCAGGGCCTGGGCGGTGAGGCCATTGGCTTCAAGGTTGGACCCTGCATTGAAGCCGAACCAGCCGACCCACAGCAGGCATGCGCCGATCAGCGTGAAAGTCAGGTTATGCGGCGCCATGTTCTCCTTCATGAAACCGACACGCGGACCCACCACGATTGCGGCCACCAGACCGGCGATGCCGGCATTGATGTGAACGACCGTGCCGCCCGCGAAATCAAGTGCGCCGATGCCGAACAGATAGCCGGACGGAGCGGATGCGGCACTCGGGCCGCCCCACCACCAGACCATGTGGGCGATGGGCAGATAGGAGAACGTGAACCAGAGCGCCAGGAAAAACATGACCGAGCCGAACCGCATGCGCTCGGCAACGGCGCCGACGATCAGCGCGGGCGTGATCGCGGCAAAGGTCAGTTGGAACACGACGAAGGTCAGTTCCGGAATGTACACACCTTGTGTGAAGGTCTCGGCGACCGACGACGGGTTGACGCCAAGGAGGAAAATCTTGCCAAGGCCGCCGATGAAGGGTGTGAGTGCGGTCGCCTCCTCGGCGGTCCCCGCGCCGCTGAAGGCGAGGGAATAGCCGTAGATCACCCACAGAAGCGCGATCATGCAAAAGCCGGCCAGAACCTGCATCAGGATCGACAGCATGTTCTTGGCGCGGACAAGTCCGCCGTAAAAGAGCGCCAGGCCGGGGATCGTCATGAGGATGACGAGAATGGTCGAGATCAGCATCCAGGCCGTGTCACCCTTGTCCGGGACTGGTGCTGCGGCTGCCGCGGCAGGTGCTGCTTCCTGAGCGAATGCGGCGACCGTCCCCAATGCGCCGAGAAAAAGTGTGCCCAGAATGGCGGGTCGCGCCAATTGCGCAATGTTCATTGGAATTTTCATCGATTTCTCCACGACCATAAAATGGCGGCTCAAAGCGCGTCTGTGTCTGTTTCGCCGGTGCGGATGCGCACGGCCTGATCGATGCTGAAGACGAAGATCTTGCCATCGCCGATCTGGCCGGTTTTGGCGGCGACCGCGATGGCGTCCACAGCCTTGTCGACCATGTCCGCGCTGACGGCGACCTCGATCTTGATCTTGGGCAGGAAGCTGACGGCATATTCGGCGCCGCGATAGATTTCCGTATGTCCCTTCTGACGCCCGTAGCCTTTAACTTCGGTGACAGTCAGGCCCTGAACACCGACGACGGTCAGCGCTTCGCGGACCTCGTCGAGCTTGAACGGCTTGATGATTGCCATCACGATTTTCATAAGGTCACCCATTGCTTGCGGTCCCTCGCATTGCGGCCCTCCGGAAGCACCTACGACCGGAGAGCGTCAACGGTTATTCAAACTCCGTGCCAATTCGTGCGGCCGGTGTCAAACCATTGGGAATAAAGGAAAAGACCGGTTGGGCGGGCTTACCTGTTAGCAGGTGCAGCATAGACATTGATTAAAAAATAGGCAAAACCCAAAAATTGCCTACTCTGTAAGCTTTGTCCGCAGCCGGATCAGGCCTTCCTGCGCCACCGAGGCTATGAGCGTGCCGTCCTCACCATAGAGCGAGCCGCGTGTGAATCCGCGCGAACCCGATGAAGAAGGGGTGTCTTGCGTATAGAGCAGCCAGCCGTCAAGCGGATGCGGCCGGTGAAACCACATCGCATGATCAAGGCTTGCCACCTGCAGGTCCGGGTCGAACACCGCACGCCCGTGCGGGAACGTCGACGTGTCGAGAAGCGTCATGTCGGAAAGGTACGCGAGCACGGCGCTCTGCATCGAACGGTCGGCCGGCACCGGCCCGGTCGTCCGAATCCAGATGTTCTGCTGCGGAGGCAGTTTTGCCCGACTTGTGTAGTGTTCCAGCGTCACAGGCCTGATTTCGAGCGGGCGCTCCTGCGCCCAGAAGCGGCGGATGATCTCCGGTACATTGGTCGTGTTCTCGAGGAGTTCCCGCTGGGTCTTCAATCTCTCAGGCGGCGGCACATCCTTCGGCATCGGGATCTGATGCTCCAATCCCTTCTCATCGACCTGGAACGACGACTCCAGCGAGAATATGGCGTGGCCATGCTGTATCGCCGTCACGCGGCGCGTCGTGAAGCTGCCGCCGTCGCGCAGTCGTTCGACCTGGTAGATGATCGGCACGGTCGAGTCGCCCGGCCGCATGAAATAAGCGTGCAAGGAATGAACATGCCGTTCCGGATCGACCGTGCGCTGCGCGGCAACCAGAGCCTGGCCGATCACCTGACCGCCGAAGACCCGTTGCCAGCTCACTTTGGGGCTGCGACCACGATACAGGTTGTGTTCCAGCTTTTCCAGGTCGAGTATGCTCAGGAGTTCCTGCATGGCCGCCGACATGATTTCGAGCCTTTCCTGAAATGGGCCTGCCGGTTTGCAACAGGAAGGCTCCGCCAAGTCAAGCGGCGGCAGCCAAAGGATGACGCCAATGGCCGAAACGAAAACCGCGACTGCCCGCCGGGAGGGACCCCGCCTCGATGTTCTCGTCGCCGGGGCCGGCTATGTCGGCCTTGCCGCGGCCGTTTCCATTCGCGACGCACGGCCGAATCTGAAGGTCGCCATCGTCGATGCCGCTCCGGGGGGGTCCTGGGAAAGGGATACGCGCGCATCGGCAATCGCAGCGGCCGCATGCCGCATGCTTGGCCGGCTCGGCTGCTGGGACGAGATCGCGCCGGAAGCGCAGGCGATCACCGAAATGATCGTCACCGATTCGCGCACGACAGACCCGGTGCGACCGGTATTTCTTACCTTCGGCGGCGAGGTCTCTCCCGGCGAGCCCTTCGCGCACATGGTGGACAACAAGGTGTTGAACCGGTCGCTGCGCCGGCGCGCCGGCGAACTCGGAATCGACATCATTGAGGGTGTGGCGGTCAACGGTTTCGAGCGCGGGCCAGCCAACATGCTGGTCCATCTTGCCGATGGGATCGTGGTCAACACGCGGTTGCTTGTCGCGGCCGACGGCGTGAATTCCAGGCTGCGCGCAATGGCCGGCATCCGGACCGTCGACTTCGACTACGGCCAGTCTGGCATCGTCTGCACGGTGTCGCACGAGCGCCCCCACAATGGCCGCGCCGAAGAGCACTTCCTGCCCGCCGGCCCGTTCGCCATTTTGCCACTCACCGGCGATCGCTCCTCAATCGTCTGGACCGAACGCACCGAGGACGCCAATCGACTGATCGCGGCGGATGGGCTGGTTTTCGAAATGGAGCTCGAGCAACGATTTGGGCTGAAACTGGGAGAAATCCGTGTCGAGGGAACGCCCCGCGCCTGGCCGCTGGGGCTGAAACTGGCGCGCGCTTTCGTGGCGCAGCGTTTCGCTCTGGCAGGCGATGCAGCGCACGGCATCCACCCGATCGCCGGGCAGGGCCTCAATCTCGGCTTCAAGGACGTGGCCGCTCTGGCCGAAACTGTCGTCGACGCCGACCGTCTTGGCCAGGACATCGGTGCGCTCGACGTGCTGCAGCGCTACGAACGCTGGCGGCGCTTCGATACGGTCCAGATGGGCATTACGACGGACGTCCTCAACCGCATGTTCTCCAACGATTTCGGCCCGCTGCGGGCGATCCGCGACATCGGTCTGGGTGTCGTGGACCGCATACCGCGCGTGAAGGAATTTTTTATTCGGCAGGCTTCGGGGCTTTCCGCCGACATGCCGAGGCTGCTGCGGGGCGAAGCTATCTAAAAGGCGGCAAGAAGGCCGGCTCGCCGCGTTTCAAAACTGTCATGGCGTACTGATCCGGCGGCGCTATAGTCACCGGGTCTGCCGCATTGGCCGCCGAAATCCGAACCTCAGGAGGAAACCATGGACCGTCACGCAACCGCCGTTTGGAAAGGGACGCTGAAAGAAGGCAGCGGCACACTCGCAACGCTGAGCGGAGCGATCAGCGGAGTTCCGTACTCCTTCAAGAACCGCTTCGAGGACGAGAGCGGCAAATCCGGGACCAATCCGGAAGAGCTGATCGCCGCCGCCCATGCCGGCTGCTATGCCATGCAGCTCTCCCATTTTCTCGCCGAGAACGGGACGCCAGCCCAGAAACTCGACGCAAAATCCGTCGTCACACTGGTTCCAGGCACCGGCATCACTGGCAGTGCACTCACTGTGGTAGGCACGGTGCCGGGGATAGACAACGCCAAGTTCAAGGAACTCGCCGAAAAGGCCAAGGCGGAGTGCCCGGTTTCGCGCGCCCTGGGTGCGATCAATGTGTCGCTCGACGCAAGGCTCGCCTAGTGTGGGTGTGTTGATATTCAGGTGATGTTGGTCTGCAAATGGCGGTCTTTTCCGCTTCCGGGAACCGGTTTTCCGTCCGGAATTGCGTAAAGACAAAAAATTCAGAGCGGTTGACCGATGTCGTCGAAATCGGAACAGCTATGAGAGTAGATGATTCGGCGAGGGCGGGACGATCCTGGCGGATCATCCATTGAATTCAATCGCTTGGTACGCGGGCGAGCATCTAGCCGATAGGCCTCTTGCCGATGCCGTGGCATCTGCCCCGGCTCGGCTGGCCGGCTCTTTTCAGGACCTCACAGATCACAATGTCGTCATTTCTCTCTGACCGTGGCAGGTAAGTAACACCGTTTTCATGCGAGTGGTGTTAGGTTCAGCTTGCTTACGGGCGCTTGGGGTGAATGAAACAGGATGGGAATAAGCTCGATGAAACTGATAGCCGCCGCCTTTATTGCAGCTTTGACCAGTACCAGTGCTCTCGCAGCCGATGTGGTGTTCGAAGAGCCGCCAGCACCCGTGGTCGCCGAAATACCGATATTCACGTGGACAGGCGGTTATATCGGTGTGCAGGGCGGCTATCTCTGGTCCGACGTCGACTTTGATGACTCCTTTGAGGGCGAACTGTTCTCGGACAGCTTCAATGGAGGCCTCTTAGGCGGCTATATCGGCTACAACTGGCAGACCGGACCGTGGGTGTTCGGGGCGGAAGGCGACTTGAACGCGGTGTGGAACGACGAGACCTTTACTGTCGGTGCGTTCGATGTCGATGTCGGCAGTGACTATCTGGCTTCCTTGCGGGGCCGTGTGGGCTACGCGATCGACCGTACGTTGATATTCGCCACCGCAGGTGTTGCCTTTACCCAGGCGTCCGCAGAAGCCGACGTTGGCAACGCCACTGTTAGTGTGGACCAGGATTTTACGGGCTGGACCATTGGTGCCGGCGCCGAATACGCCTTCACCAACAACTGGGTCGGCCGCGTCGAATACCGGTATTACGATTTCGGCGACCAATCGTTCAGCGACATCACCAACTTCGGCGATGCCAAACTCACAAACAACACGGTCACCCTTGGTATCGCTTACAAGTGGTAATCGTTGCGGCAACAAAAAGAGGCCCGGACATTGTTCGGGCCTTTTTTTTGAACTGCAAAAGTTGATCAGTGCCCGGCGATTCCCTTGTGGGCCGATGCACCCCATAGGCTCTCCACGCGACCGTCGCGCCCGCAGCCCGAACGATAGTAATTGTAGCGAAGCGGATTCTTCCGGTAATAGTCCTGATGGTAATCCTCGGCGGGCCAGAATGCCGGGGCGCGTGCAATTTCTGTGACGATCGGCCTCCCAAGCTCAGCGGCAGCCCTCTTCCGTGACTTTTCGGCGGCCTTCACGTCGGCGGCGCCGGTAGCATAGATGGCCGTGGTGTAGCTATGGCCGCGATCACAGAATTGCCCGCCAGCGTCTGTCGGATCGACCGAATGCCAGAACACGTCGAGCAGTGTTGCGTAGTTCACCTTGGTTGAATCGTATTCGATCCTGACGGCTTCGCGGTGTCCGGCCTCCGAATAATTGCGGTAGGTCGGATTCTTCGACGACCCTCCGATATAGCCCGACGTCGTCGACAAGACGCCCGGAACCGCGTCGAAATCCGATTCTACGCACCAGAAGCATCCCCCGGCAAAGATCGCTGTCCGCGTCTCGGCCCGGGCGGCGCCAATCTCAACCGGAAGCGCCAAGACAAGGATGGTCAGCAGAAAAGCAGAAACCTTGCGAGACATCTCGATTCCGATTTTTCGGGCCGATGCGGTTAACGTACCGGAGTTGCCCACGGTTTCAAATCAAGACGCAACACGGCTGCGTGATCGGGTGAGCGGGTTGCAACCCTCAATTGGGGCCGGCCGGATCGGCTTTCCTGTTCCTTCACACTCTCCGCTCGACCATCATCTTCTTGATTTCGGCGATTGCCTTCGCAGGATTGAGGCCCTTGGGACAGGTTTGCGCGCAGTTCATGATGGTGTGGCACCGATAGAGCCGGAATGGGTCTTCCAGATTGTCAAGCCGCTCGCCGGTTGCCTCGTCGCGGGAGTCGATCAGCCAGCGATAGGCCTGGAGAAGCACTGCCGGCCCCAGATAGCGCTCGCCGTTCCACCAGTAGCTCGGGCAGGAAGTCTGGCAGCAGAAGCAAAGGATGCACTCGTAGAGCCCGTCGAGTTTCTGCCTGTCCTCGTGGCTCTGCAGCCATTCCTTCGCCGGCTGTGGCGACACCGTCTGGAGCCATGGTTCGACTGAGGTAAGCTGCGCATAGGGAACGGTGAGGTCCGGCACCAGATCCTTCACCACCGGCATGTGGGGCAGCGGATATACCTTCACCGCGCCGGATATATCATCCATGCCCTTCGTGCAGGCGAGCGTATTGGAGCCGTCGATGTTCATCGCACAGGAGCCGCAAATGCCCTCGCGGCAGGATCGGCGCAAGGTCAGTGTCGGATCGATCTTGTTCTTGATCCATAGGAGTCCGTCGAGAACCATCGGCCCGCAATCGTCCAGATCGACGAAATAGGTGTCCATGCGCGGGTTTTCGTCGTCGTCAGGCGACCAGCGGTAGATGCGGTACTCGCGCAAGTTTACCGCGCCATCCGGCTTCGGCCAGGTCTTGCCCGGCTTGACTTGCGAGTTTTTCGGCAGCGTAAGCTCGACCATCAGCACATCCCCTGGCAGGAAATCACTTGCACCGCTCCTTGCGTCCGGCTCGAATAGCCGGTGCTCGGCAGGGAAGGTGACCGCGTCACGTCAATACACCCTTGCCTTCGGCGCGATTTTGGCAAGGCTGATGCCACCGCGCGCTTCATCGACCAGCGGCTCGGTGTGCACCGGCCGATAGGCGAGCGTGACCTTGCCGTCCGCGGCGACCCAGGACAGCGTGTGCTTGCGCCAGTTATTGTCGTCGCGGGCTGAAAAGTCCTCGCGGGCATGCGCTCCGCGGCTTTCCTTGCGCGCCTCGGCTCCATAGACCGTGGCGATGGCGTTGACCATCAGGTTCTCAAGCTCCAGCGTCTCGACGAGGTCGGAATTCCAGATCATCGAACGATCCTGGACCTTGATGTCGGAGAGTTCGTTCCACAGCACCGACATACGCCGGCAGCCCTGCGCCAGCGATTCCTGCGCACGGAAAACGGCCGCATCCTCCTGCATGGTTTTTTGCATCTTCTCGCGCAGGAAGGCAGTCGGCGTGCCGCCATCGGCGTGCCGCAGCCGGTCGAACCTCTCCATGATCTTGTCGACCGACCCGCCGTTGAGCGCCGGCACTGAAGCTTCGCGGTCGACCACTTCGCCAGCGCGGATCGCCGCGGCGCGGCCAAACACGACCAGATCGATCAGCGAATTGGAGCCGAGCCGGTTGGCGCCATGCACCGAGGCGCAACCGGCCTCGCCGACCGCCATCAGGCCGGGCTGCACCCGGTCGGGGTCTTGCGCGGTCGGGTTCAGCACTTCGCCCCAGTAGTTCGTGGGGATGCCGCCCATATTGTAGTGGACCGTCGGCAGCACCGGTATCGGCTCCCTGGTGACATCGACGCCCGCGAAAATCTTCGCCGATTCCGAAATGCCAGGCAGCCTTTCATGCAGCACCGCCGGATCGAGATGGTCGAGGTGAAGGAAAATGTGATCCTTGTTTCTGCCGACACCGCGGCCCTCGCGGATCTCGATGGTCATGCAGCGGGATACGACATCGCGCGAGGCGAGGTCCTTGGCCGACGGTGCATAGCGCTCCATGAAGCGCTCACCTTCGGCGTTGACCAGATATCCGCCTTCGCCCCGCGCTCCCTCGGTAATAAGGCAGCCGGCGCCGTAAATACCGGTCGGGTGGAACTGAACGAATTCCATATCCTGCAGCGGCAGGCCGGCACGCGCGATCATCCCGCCGCCGTCGCCGGTGCAGGTATGCGCCGAAGTCGCCGAGAAATAGGCACGTCCGTAGCCGCCGGTAGCCAGCACCACCATCTTGGCCGCGAAGCGGTGGATCGTGCCGTCATCGAGGTTCCAGGCAACGACACCGGTGCACACGCCGTCATCAGACATGATCAGGTCGAGCGCGAAATACTCGATGAAAAATTGCGCGTTGTTCTTCAGCGACTGGCCGTAGAGCGTGTGCAGGATCGCGTGCCCGGTGCGGTCGGCCGCCGCGCAGGTGCGTTGCACCGGCGGTCCGTCGCCGAAGTTCATCATGTGGCCGCCGAACGGCCGCTGATAGATCCGCCCTTCCTCCGTGCGTGAGAACGGCACGCCGTAGTGCTCGAGCTCGTAGACCGCTGCCGGTGCCTCGCGCGCCAGATATTCCATGGCGTCGACGTCGCCCAGCCAGTCCGATCCCTTGACCGTGTCGTACATGTGCCACTGCCAGTTGTCAGGGCCCATGTTGGAAAGCGAGGCCGCGATGCCGCCCTGCGCGGCGACCGTGTGCGAACGGGTTGGGAAGACTTTCGTGATGCAGGCGGTCCTGAGCCCCTGTTCGGCCATGCCGAGCGTGGCGCGAAGGCCCGCGCCGCCCGCTCCCACCACGACGACGTCGAACTTGTGGTCAACGTAGGTGTAAGCCTTGCCGGCTGCCGGGGCGCCTGTATTTGCGATTGCCACGAGTTAGCCTCCGAAAGCGATCTTGAGAATGGCGAACACCGTCATTGCGCCGATCGCACCGGCGAAGAAGATGTTGAGCAGCAGCAGTGCAATCCTGGCCGCTTCGCCATGCGCATAGTCCTCGATGATGATCTGCATTCCGAGGCGCATATGGTCGAGACTGACCAGGATGAAAAGCGCCACCATCAGCGCGACAAGCGGATGGCCCAATGACGCGCGCACCTGTGCATAGCCCGCACCCTTGACCGACAGCACCCACCCGACAACGAACAGCGAAAGCGGCAGCAGCGCGACCGAGGTGAGGCGGATGCGCCAGAAATGGCCGGTCCCCTCCCGGGCGGATCCGAGCCCGCGGACCTTGTTAAGCGGGGTTCTCATATCAGCCATCATCGACCCCTATCTGCCGACCAGAAGATAACCGGCCCAGATGGCCAGCGTCAGTAGAACCGAGCCGCCGAGCGTGGCCCAGGCGAGCGCGGTGGACGTGCGCTTCTCCAGTCCGTGACCCGTATCCCATATCAGGTGCCGTACACCGCCGAGGAGATGGAGCATCAGCGCCCAGGTGTAGCCGAACAGAATGAGAAGCCCGATCCAGGATCCGAGGATGCCGTCGACAAACTGGAAATAGGGCTCGGACGTGGCGGCCGCGATCAGCCACCAGGCAACCAGCAGCGTACCGGCATAGAGGGCGGCACCCGTTAATGCGATGCAGGATCGACATCAACATGGTAGCCGGCCATCGATAGACGGTCAGGTGCGGTGAAAGCGGTCTCGCCCGGATAGCAGACTTGGTCATGGCTCTCCCAGTGCGGTCTCCCGATCTCCCTCAAAGCGCGAGCGCGACTTCAAGCTGCGATCTCCGGCCACGGTTTCTAATGCCCTTTTTGCACTGCGTCAAAGCCGAAAAACCGTTTCCCGGCATCTGTTTAGTGCTGCTTTCGGGCTTCAATCGATTTTAGAGCAAGATGCCCCGCCAGCATGGGCAAGGGCCATGAACCCGCTGTCTCGCATCGGGGGTCCAGCCCATCATCATCGCCCGTCGAAGCGGATGACGAAGCTGGTCCAATCGGCGGGGGCGGCGACCTGCTCGTAGAGTTTTCTGCCATCCTCCGGTTGCCGCGGAGCGTTTAGCGTCAGCATCGTCCAGCCGCGCTCGTCGGCTTGGTCGGCAAGCAGGTCGACCAAGGCTTTGGCGATTCCCTTTGCCCGGAATTCATGATGAACATAGATGTGATCGCAGGCTCCGCAACGCATGCCGGAGACCGGCTCCGGCATGTCGGTGAAAATCGCGAACCCGACAAGCTTGCCGTCGACGCGCGCGCCAAGGATTTCCGCGGTGCGGTCCTGCAGAAGAGTTTCGGCATAGAATTTATCGGGCCGCCGCGGCGCGCCGCGCTTGAGCGCCTGAACGTAGTCAGCGAGCAGCGGCGCGAATTCGGGCGCGTCATTCAAACGGAGATGGGCGATGTCTATCGTGTGGTTCACGGCGCTCATGCGCTACCCATGGGAGCATTAACCATGTCTGTCAATTGGACGGATTACCGAGGCCGCGCCCCTTAACAAAGGTTAAGAATAAGTTAACGTAGCAATTGAGGAAGCGATGGATCGCTTCAGGGAGGACGCTCGATGCGTTTTCGTACCATGGGCCGGTCGCCGGCCATTTTGCGTGCCGTACTGCTTGCAGGGGCCGCCGCGGTCGGCATATCGGGCTCCGCGTCCGCGGAAAGCCGCCTTCACGATTTTGTCTATTCCGATTCGTTCGGCAATCTGATCGTCCAGAGCCCCTACGGCTACAAGCGTATCATTGTCGGCGAAGGCCGCCTTGCCAGGAAGATGTCGAGCCACAGCGGGAACGGCCGGCCCAAGATTGTCTATGCCGAACCGGCGGACGGCTACTACTATGGATGCTACCGGCCGGCGGTCCTCCTGAAGGGCCGCGGCTACATGTACGGCTTGCCCGACGGCGTCCTTCCAGAGCCTTCCGGTCACCACTGTTGGGGAGACTGACACCGTTTTAGGGTATGTCGGGATTCAGGTGATGCCGGTCTGGTTCTTAGAGCAGCATCGATGTGTCCGATGCTCTAGTTTTCAAGACCGCCGGCATTACCTCCACTCGCGGATGTCGACGAAATGGCCGGCGATCGCGGCGGCTGCCGCCATTGCGGGCGATACGAGGTGCGTGCGGCCCTTATAGCCTTGACGGCCCTCGAAATTGCGGTTCGACGTGGAAGCGCAGCGTTCATAGGGCTTCAACCGGTCGTCGTTCATAGCCAGGCACATCGAGCAGCCCGGCTCGCGCCAATCGAACCCCGCGGCGACGAAAATCTTGTCGAGTCCCTCTGCCTCTGCCTGTTCCTTCACCAGCCCAGACCCCGGGACGATCATTGCGCTGACGCGCGGATCGACCGTCTTGCCCTCGACGACCTTTGCCACCTCGCGCAGATCCTCGATGCGGCCGTTGGTGCAGGAACCGATGAAAACGCGATCGAGCTCAATGTCGGTTATTCTCGTCCCTGCCCGGAGGCCCATGTAGTCCAGCGCGCGCTGCTTGGACGATCGTTTGGTCTCGTCGGCGATTTCGGCCGGGTCGGGAACGACGCCTGTTACGGGGACGACGTCTTCGGGCGATGAACCCCAGCTCACAACCGGCGGCAGGCTGGCCGCATCGAGGACCACGACCTTGTCGAAATGGGCGCCCTCATCGGATTTGAGTGTTTCCCAGTAAGCCATGGCCAAGTTCCAGGCCTCGCCCTTCGGAGCGCGCGGCTTGTCCTTGACATAGGCAAAGGTCGTTTCGTCCGGCGCGATCAGTCCCGCCCTTGCGCCGCCCTCGATCGACATGTTGCAGATTGTCATTCGCCCTTCCATGGAGAGGGACCGTATCGCTTCGCCGGCATATTCGATGACATAGCCGGTACCGCCGGCCGTGCCGATCTCCCCGATGATCGCGAGGATGATGTCCTTCGCCGTGACGCCGGGAGGCAACTGCCCATCAACTCGCACGAGCATGTTCTTCGCCTTCTTTTGGATCAGCGTCTGCGTGGCGAGCACATGCTCCACTTCGGAGGTTCCTATACCGTGCGCCAAGGCACCGAAGGCGCCGTGAGTGGACGTATGGCTGTCGCCGCACACGATTGTCATGCCGGGAAGAGTAAAACCCTGCTCAGGGCCGACGATGTGGACGATCCCCTGTCGGCGGTCGACCTCGTTGTAATATTCGATGCCGAAGTCGGCGGCGTTCTTCGCCAGCGCCTCGACCTGAATGCGGCTTTCTTCGTTCTTGATGCCGAATTTGCGGTCGGGCGAAGTCGGCACGTTGTGATCGACGACGGCCAGCGTCTTTTCGGGGTGGCGCACGGTGCGACTGGCCATGCGCAATCCCTCGAAAGCCTGCGGGCTCGTCACCTCGTGCACGAGATGACGGTCGATATAAAGAAGGCAGGTGCCGTCGTCCTGACGATCGACGACATGATCCTCGAAGATCTTGTCATAGAGTGTACGCAGTGCGCTCATGATCGGTGTCCATTTAAAAAGCAGGCTAGTTGGAAATGAACCGGCCGCAGCGCCGGGAGCCTCGCGCTCAGGATAGACGGCTGGGCAGGCGCCTGCGGTACTGCACAAAACCTTGGTAGGCCGGATCTCCAAAAAGCTCTTTCATGCCGGCGCTCATATCAATGTTTTGGCTTTCCGGCAATCGGGAGGAGATCGGAGTGGGCACGAAATGGGATCGCTTGCGAGACCGCTCTCACGGCACCAGAAACCCTTTGCCAAGAGGATCGTCCTCCTCGACCGTGAACTCCGCCTTGCCGGAATAGTACGCACGGCCTCCCACACAGGCGATAATTGCGTCGTGGGAGCCGGTCGTGGTGAGCCGCGCGACGGAACCGGTGAAGCGTGAGCCGACGATGCTTTCGAAAATCCTTGTTTGACCGATGCCGATCTGGCCCTTCGCGTGCATGGCGGCAAGCCGTGCCGTGACACCGGATCCGGTCGGCGAGCGGTCGACCTCGGCGTCGGCAAAGACGCAGACATTGCGCGTCGGCTCATCCGAGTACCCGTCGTTCCCGTCGGTCAGGATCGAGCCATAGAGGAAGGCGAGATCGTCATGGTCAGGGTGCGAGAGCGGAAATTCAGCCTTCAGCTTTTCCGTAAGCCCGGTCGCGGCGTCGACGAAATCCCGCGCGCGGTCGCGGCCGAATTGCAGCCCGAACTGCCGGCAATCCGCCAAGGCGTAGAAGGCGCCGCCATAGGCGATGTCGAAGACGATGGTTCCCCGGCCAGGCAGGTCGATGCTCGCATCACGCGCGAAAAGGAAGGCGGGGACGCTTTCGAACGAAACCCGCCCGGTCTTTCCATCCCGCACTTCGACCGAGGCCGCGACCATCCCGCAGGGACATTCGATATTGACCGTCGTTACCGGCTCCCTGGCGGCGACTATCCCCCGATCTATCGCATAGCGGCCAAGTGCAATGACGGCATGGCCGCACATGGTCGAATACCCTTCATTGTGGATGAAGAGCACGGCAAGATCGGCGCCGGGGAGATCGGGCTCGACCAGCACCGCTCCGTACATGTCATGGTGGCCGCGCGGCTCGAACATCAGGATCCTTCGCAAGTGGTCGAGCCTGTCGCGCGCATAAGCCCGCTTTTCAAGGATCGAGCCCTTCGGAAACGGCGGATAGCCGCCGGTCACGATGCGGAGCGGTTCGCCGCCGGTGTGCATATCGATGACGATCAGCATGTCATTCAGGCCTGTCCTACCCTGATGCACTCTTCAGGGAACACATCAGCCCCTGCGGGAGAACATGCCCTGGAGCTTCGCGAAAGGCATTCCCTCGCGCGCGAAGTCGAAGGTGCCCTCTTCGAGAATTTCGCGCGACGCCTTGTGCAACATGCCGAAGGCGAAAGTCGTCAGCTTTGACCCGAGTGAAATGCGTTTCGCGCCTGCGTCGGCAAGGTTGCCAACCGTGAACCCTGGCACGGCAAGCACGTTGACCGGCTTCGTCACCGACGAGCATATGGTTCGTACGGTCTCGACGTCCGTGATACCCGGCGCATAGAGCACGTCGGCACCGACCTTTTCGAAGGCTTGAAGTCGCTTGATCGTGTCGTCGATGTCCTGCCGGTTCCAAAGGAAGTTCTCGGCGCGCGCGGTGAAGACGAAATCGCGCCTCAGCGCCCGCGCGGCCTCAGCCGCCGCGGCGACCCGCTCCACCGCATGTGAGAACTCGTAGATCGGACTTTCCGGATCGCCGGTGTGATCCTCGATCGAGCAGCCCGCGAGACCGGCCGCCTCGGCGGCAAAAATCGTCTCGCCAGCGCTTTCGGCGCTGTCACCCTTGCCTTTTTCAAGATCGGCGGTGACCGGAATATCGACGGCGCCGGCAAGATCGCGGCAGTGATGGACCATCGTCTCGAACCCTACCCCGCCATCGGGCAGGCCACGCGAGAAGGCAAAGCCGGCGCTGGTCGTGGCGATGGCCTTGAAACCCAGCGACTCAAGAAGCTTCGCGGTCCCGATATCCCATGGATTGGGAATGACAAATGCTCCCGGCGCCTCATGCAAAGCGCGGAAGACCCTGCCCTTGTCCATCGTAGCCGCCCCACTGTGAACGCGTTGGTCGCCGGGATGCTACCGCATCGGCCCGAAAATCGGAATCGATTTTCGGAAAGCACGATGCGGGGTAGGCCGGCCGCAATGTCCGGTTCCCGATTTCGGAAAGCACGATGCGGGGATTGGCGGGTCAAGCCGTTCCGGTCGAGCCGAAACCGCCGCTGCCGCGCTCCGTCGTTCCTGCGAGGCTGCGTTCCTCGGTGACCATGTGGCTGACGGGGGAGAAGACGATCTGGGCAATGCGCATGCCCCTGGTCACCGCGAAATCCTCATCGCCGAGATTGATAAGCAGGACCTGCAACTCGCCACGGTAATCGCTGTCGATCGTGCCCGGTGTGTTGAGGCAGGTTATGCCGTGCTTGTAGGCGAGCCCGGAGCGCGGCCGCACCTGCGCCTCGAAGCCGGCCGGAATTTCCAGGACAATGCCTGTCGGGACAAGGGTGCGCCTGCCGGGCAGGATGAGTAGCGGCCGGTCCTCGGGCACGGCGGCGCGCAGGTCCATACCGGCTGCGCCCGCCGTCTCGTACGCCGGCAAAGGCAGGTCTTCGCCATGCGGCATGCGAACGATTCCGACCACGGGAGCATTCTTGCGCGGAGCTTTCATGCGGTCGTCTATCAGGCCGCCAGCCGCCTCCGTCAACCGGGCAAGGCGCCGCGATCAGCGGATTTCCACCGGCACGATCGTCGTTTCCTTGATCTCCTCCATGACGAACGAGGCCGACACATCCGACAGCGGCACCTTCGCGATGAGGCGTTGATAGAGCCGGTCATAAGCCTTCACATCGGCGACGCGGGCGCGCAGCACATAGTCGAGATCGCCGGACATGCGGTAGACGGCGGTGATTTCCGGAAAGGACGTGACTGCTGCCCGAAATTTCGCCAGCCACTCCGGGTCGTGAGTCGAGGTCCGCACCATGATGAAGACCGAAAGGCCCAGACCCAGCCTTTCGGCATCGACCAGCGCCACCCGGCCGGTAATGACGCCGTCCCCTTCCAGCGACTTCACCCGCCGCCAGCAAGCATTGCGGGACAGTCCGACGCGTTCCGAAAGTTGATCGACCGACAGCGTTCCGTCGCGCTGCAGTTCGGCCAGGATCCTTCGGTCTATCGCGTCGATTTCTGCGGACATTTGGGATGGATGTCCCAACCATCTGCCTTTTGCAAGGACAAATTGGGACCAATGAGGCTCAGTTTTGCTGAGAATGCGTAACTGAACGAGAATTTCGCCGCAGACGAGGAACGCACTCATGGCTACGCGTATCGCAAAGCTCTTCACCGATCATCCGGCTTCCGTCGAAGAGACCTATTTCGGCCACATGGCATTCGCCGGATGGTTCGCCTCGCGCCTGTTTGCAGCCGCCGGCGCGGCACTTGTTCACGCTTTCTTGCCTTTCCTCTTCGAAACTACGGCCAGCCAAATTATCCGCGAACTCTACGAGCGGACGCACAACAGGCGGCCAAGTGCCTGATCCCGTCCGAGCAAGATGAGGCTGACCGTGCGAGCGGTCGCGACCCCGACATTCGACCGGAGCCCGCAGCGCTTGCGGATGCCGTCCAACTGCTGTTACCGTATGGACTGTGCCCACTGGCGGAGGCTGGGTTCCAGCCGAACCGGACATCTCATATGCCTCCGATCAAGCGAGGACTTGCGCGATGGCGGGACGTCAACCGTGTTACGTCGACCGGCAGTCAAAATCGAGGACGCACAGCCCGCGGCGAAGCGCGACGTATTTTCGAGGAGCGGCGGTTGTTCGGATCCTTGCTGTCGGTTTCGCTTTTGCAGGCGCGTTCCGGATCGATCCAGCCGTCGCGATGCAGTGTCAGAGCTACCCGGCTGCCGGGATGGATTGGCACGAATGCGACAAGAGCAATCTGATGTTGGGCAGTTCCGATCTGTCCGGTGCAAACCTTTTCGACACCGATTTTACCTCCACGGATCTCCGGGAGGTTAATCTTGCTGGAGCCAATCTGGAGAAGGCCACGCTGGTGCGCTCCTCCCTCGCAGGGGCGAAGGCGGACAAGGCCAGCTTCGCGAGGATCGAGGGATACCGGACGAATTTCTCGGGCATGACTGCCGTTGGCGCCTCCTTCGCCAGTGCCGAAATACAGCGCGCCGATTTCCGGGGCGCCAACCTTACCGGCGCGGATTTCCAGAAAGCGGAGCTCGGGCGCGCTGATTTCGGCAAGGCAGTGATCACCGCGACGAAATTTCCGATGGCGAACCTCGCGCGCGCCGACCTTCGTGACGCGCTTTTCGAGGGTCCGATTGACTTCACCGGCGCGTTTCTCTTCCTGACGCGGATCGAGGGCGTGAACCTGACCACGGCGACCGGTCTGGAACAATGGCAGGTCGATCAGGCCTGCGGCGACGCGAAGACGAAACTGCCGGGCGGCCTGTCGGCTCCCTCAAGCTGGCCTTGCAATTTCGACTGACCGCCCGCAGGCTGGCCCAATTTCACGTTCGACACGTCTGAATCCTCCTGATAGAAGCCCACTCTATCCAACAGGATTCCTCACAATGGCTGAAGACATAGCCAAGGCGGTCGCTCGCCGCCGCACCTTCGCGATCATTTCTCACCCGGATGCGGGCAAGACGACGCTGACCGAGAAGCTGCTGCTGTTCGGCGGCGCAATCCAGCTGGCCGGCGAGGTAAAGGCCAAGAAGGACCGCATTCAGACGCGCTCCGACTGGATGAAAATCGAACGCGAACGCGGCATCTCGGTGGTTACGTCGGTGATGACCTTCGAATATGGCCACCACGTGTTCAATCTCCTGGACACACCCGGCCACGAGGATTTCGCCGACGACACTTACCGGACGCTGACCGCGGTCGACAGCGCGGTCATGGTGATCGACGCTGCCAAAGGCATCGAGCCGCGCACGCTGAAGCTCTTCGAGGTCTGTCGGCTGCGCGATATCCCGATCATCACTTTCGTCAACAAGATGGACCGCGAAACGCGCGACCCTTTCGAGATACTGGATGAGATCGAGGCGAAGTTGGCGCTCGATACCGCACCGATCACCTGGCCGATCGGACGCGGCCGGACGTTCGCCGGTACCTATCACCTCGCCCAGAATGCAGTGCGCAGGGGCGATGAGGAGAAAGAGCGTACACCCGCCCATGGACCCGATTCGAACCGCGTTGCCGGGCTCCTGCCCGAAAATGAACGCGATGCCTTTATCGAGGAACTGGAGTTGGCGCGCGAGGCGTGCCGCCCGTTCGATATCGAGGCCTTTCGCGAGGGTCACCTGACGCCGGTGTATTTCGGGTCGGCGCTCAGGAACTTCGGCGTCCGCGACCTGATCGAGGCGCTCGGAGAGTTTGGGCCCGAGCCGCGTGCGCAGGAGGCGGATACCCGCAAGGTGGAGGCGACGGAGGACGAGATGAGCGCCTTCGTCTTCAAGATCCAGGCGAACATGGACCCGAACCACCGCGATCGCATCGCCTTCGTGCGGGTTTGCTCGGGCAAGCTCGAGCGAGGCATGAAAGCAAAGCTGGTGCGCACCGGCAAGCCGATGAGCCTCTCGGCGCCGCAATTCTTCTTCGCTCGAACCCGCGTGACGGCTGACGAAGCCTATGCCGGCGACGTGGTCGGCATCCCGAACCACGGCACATTGAGGATCGGCGACACGCTGACGGAGGGCGAGGACATCCTTTTCCGCGGCGTGCCGAATTTCGCGCCGGAGATTCTGCGCCGCGTGCGGCTCGGCGACGCGATGAAGGCGAAGAAGCTCAAGGACGCTCTGCATCAGATGGCTGAGGAGGGCGTGGTGCAGCTCTTTTCGCCCGAGGATGGTTCGCCGGCGATCGTCGGGGTTGTCGGAGCGCTGCAGCTCGACGTGCTTAAGGAGCGGCTCGCGCAGGAATACGGTCTGCCGGTCGACTTTGAAATGGCGCGCTTTTCAATCTGCCGCTGGATCTCCGCCGATGACCGCAGCGATCTGCAACGCTTCATCGACGCACATCGGGGCGACATTGCCCGCGACCTCGATCACGACCCGGTCTTCCTTGCGCAGCACGAATTCTCGCTGAACTATGAGGCCGAGCGCTGGAAGGCGATGCGTTTTACGGCCGTGAAGGACTATCAAGTGCGGGAAGCGGCATAATGCATGTCGCCCAAAAGTGCGCAGCGGTTTTGGGCGACATGCACAAAAACCAATAGCCTAAAGCGCGTCGCGTACAATCGACCTCACCCCGCAGTTTGCCGCCACGTCGCTCTGCGTCACCCCCCTCTGTCCTGCCGGACAGAGGGGGGTGCAGTCCCGCCAACATTCCTGAATCACATTGGACGCGACGCGCTCTAGCATCACGCCGTTACCCCCGGCGCATGGCGATGACTGCCTCGGCTTGCGCGACGGCAGCGCGAAGGTCGTCGTCAGCCATGACTGCGGCAGCCGCGTTCAGGCGGTCGACAAGGATGTCGCGCGCGCTCCGTTCAGGCTCAGCAGCCAGCCCAAGCAGTTCATTCGGCGTGGACTGCAACACTTCGGCAATCCTTACAAGCATCGCTAGATCGGGCTCGTTTCGCCCGGCGACATAGTGGGCATAGCGGCGCTCACTCAGGCCCACGCGGCGCGCGACTTCGGCATGGTGCATGCCGAGCTGCAGCGCGCGAAGCCTGAGTTTGGTGGCGAATGTGTCCATCGGAACAAAATGTTCCTGACGTCCTGACCGCGTCTATGTATAATATGTTCGTACATTAAATGAACATTTCCTAGGGTATCTTGTGCAATCCGCCTTCGAAACGCTTGTGTCTCACTCTGTTATTGCGGCGTACCTGCTGTTTGTCGTGGCGGTGATCCTGTGGCATGAGTGGAAGTTCCGTATCCAGCCGCTGTCTGTAAGTCAGGCTGAGATCGATCGCATGGCCGACGAGCTTCTTGACCTGCATGGACCGCGAGCCGAGGAAGTCGCCTTTATCGAAGAAGACCGCGCCTGGCGTTACTCCGACACTTACCAGCAGGGCGTCTGGCGGCGGGTTCGCAAGGAACTGTGGCGGCGGGGAGGATAATGGCGGCCCGGCGATTACCGTCTCGATTCGACTGAAACATGCGCCAAAGCGCATTGCTTCGAAACGGATCCATGCGACGCGCTTTAGGCTATTGTTTTTGTGCATGTCGTTATCCCAAAACCCCTGCGCACTTTTGGGCGACATGCATTAAGATGTCGAATTCATCCGAGCGACGTTCCAAGGAGACGCCCCCATGAGTATCCGTATCAATGACACCGCACCGGATTTCACCGCCGAGACGACGCACGGCACCATCAGTTTTCACGACTGGATTGGCGACAGCTATGCGGTTCTCTTCAGCCATCCGAAGGACTTCACCCCGGTCTGCACCACAGAGCTCGGCATCATGGCTGGACTGTCCGGCGAGTTCGCGAAGCGCAACGCCAAGATCATCGGCATTTCGGTCGATCCGGTCGAAAGCCACGAGAAATGGAAGGGCGACATCAAGACGGCGACCGGCCACGAGGTCACCTATCCGCTGATCGGCGACAGGGACCTCAAGGTCGCCAAGCTCTACGACATGCTGCCGGGAGATGCCGGCGATTCGAGCGAGGGACGCACGCCGGCCGACAACGCGACGGTCCGCTCCGTTTTCGTCGTTGGGCCGGACAAGAAGGTGAAGCTGACGATCAGCTATCCGATGACGACAGGTCGCAACTTCGACGAACTCCTGCGCGCCATCGATTCAGTGCAACTCACGGCTAAACACAAGGTGGCGACGCCGGCAAACTGGAAGCAGGGCGAGGACGTGATCATCACGGCCGCGGTGCCCGATGACGAGGCAAAGGAGAAGTTCGGCGAATTCGAACGCGTGCTGCCCTATCTTAGAAAGACCAAGCAGCCCAGGGGTTAGAGCATTGGACCCGAAAGTGGGAACCGCTTTCGGGAGAAATCCGATGCTCAAGCAAAGAGATAGAGCGGCAGCGCTAATTCCGTAAAAGCGGCCGCTCTAAGCGCTCAACTGGATCAACAAATAACGAAGCGTTGATCTTCACCCCCTCTCCGGAGAGGGGGCGATGAGTGGTCGCCGGACAATTTGGCCCTTCGAACGACGAACGCCCGAAGCACGTCGAAGTCAGACTTCGACCGATTTCAATCGGTCGGCGATCAATGCGGCAAGCCGCTCGGCCACTTCCTCCTTGAGCAGGTCGGGCCAGGCGTCAACACCGGATCTGGAGACGATCGAGACCCGGTTGCGATCCCCGCCCATGACGCCGCCTTCCTGCCCGACATCGTTGGCGACGATAAGGTCCGCGCCCTTTTTCTTGAGTTTCGCTTCGGCATTCCTGATGACGTTCTCAGTCTCCGCGGCAAAGCCGACGACCAGATAGGGCCGCCTTTGATGGTGGCCAACGCCGGCCAGAATGTCCGGATTTTCGACCATCCGAAGCGAGGGCGCATCCTCGCCTCCAGCCTTCTTGATCTTTGCCGCCGCCGAACTTTCTGTCCGCCAATCCGCGACAGCGGCAACCATAACCGCCGCATCCGCGGGCAGCAGGCGCTCGACCGCCTCCTGCATCTCGCGCGCGGTCTCGACATGCACGGTGCTGACGCCGGCCGGATCGGCAATGGCCACCGGACCAGACACAAGCCGGACATCGGCGCCGAGCTTCGCCAGCGCGGCGGCGATCGCATGGCCCTGCTTTCCCGACGACCGGTTCGCGATATAGCGCACCGGGTCGATCGGCTCATGCGTCGGGCCGGAGGTGACGATGACTTTGCGGCCCACCAACGGCTTTGACGCGACACCGAGCAGGGTCTCGATTGCAGCCGCGATCTCCAGCGGCTCGGCCATGCGGCCTTCGCCGGCCTCGCCGCTTTCGGCCATTTCGCCTTTTTCCGGGCCAATGAAACGGATGCCGTCCCGTTCGAGGGTCGTCCGGTTGCGCCGGGTAGCCGGATGCTTCCACATTTTCGGGTTCATCGCGGGCGCCATCAGCACGGGTTTGTCCGTGGCAAGCAGCACGGTCGAAGCTAGATCGTCGGCAAGCCCGTTGGCGAGCTTGGCCATCAGATCGGCCGTCGCAGGCGCGACAACCAGCAGGTCGGCCTCGCGCGACAGGCGGATGTGGCCGACATCGTGTTCATCCTGCCGGTCGAAAAGTTGCGTGAATACGTGATCGGCCGAGAGCGCGCCGACGGAGAGCGGCGTGACGAATTGCTGCGCGGCCTCTGTCATCGCGCAGCGCACCGACGCACCGCGCTCGCGCAGGCGCCGGATCAGGTCCAGACACTTGTACGCGGCAATGCCGCCGCCGATGATCAGGAGAATGCGCTTGCCGGAGAGGGTCATCGTGTCATGGAGCTCAGGCCGGCTTCAGTGCCGGCCGGACATCGGTATGGATGAAATCTTCGCCTTTGAAAAGCAGAGGAAGCTTGCGGGACTTGGCAAGGGCGTAGGAGAAGCAGTCGCCCATGTTGAGATTGGCCGGGTGGCCAGTGCCCCGGCCATAGAGGGAATAGGCAGTTCGCGAAACCTCCAATTGAATGTCGTCGAAGGGCGCGATTTCAAGTTCAGTTAACTCGATCATGCGCTGCAGTCGCTTTGGGCCGTCTCGGATATCGCTGCGGCGAACAACACAAAATGCTTCATGAAGGGTTGCCGCGCTTACGACGAGAGATATAGCGTCGTTGAGCATTTTCATGAACCACAGCGCGTCCTGTTCATTGTTGAGAATGGCTACAAATGCCGACGTATCGACAACAAAGTCGCTCAAAGACTTTCGTCCCACATCTCATCGGAAATCTTCTTCAAATCGAAGGGTTCAGCCGGCGTGATCGCCAGCTTCCGCAACTCATCGAGAATAGGTCTCTTTCGAGGTGCAGGCCGCAAGCTCCGCTCCAGTCGGTCTCTCGCCTCCTGCTCCATCGAAACACCGCGCGCAGCAGCGCGCTTGCGCAGTTCGAGCTTTACTCGGTCGTCAAGATTGCGGATCGTCAACGTGCCCATCGCTTTTCTCCTTTCCCGAAAGGTAGGTCAAACGCGGGGTGAATGCAATGACAGCACTGCTAGCAATGCTGTCTTTGCTAGCAGTGCACTCTCAAAACAGCTTCCATGCAATGTACAGGAGTGTCAGAGCGATCACCCACAGCGCAAGGCGCCCCGACCGCGTGTGACGCGCCTCGGCTCGGCCAATTGCATTGGCGGTGGCCTCGTCGAATCGCAGACCGTGTTCGGCCATGGCATCAATCTCGCGCGACAGGCGCTCGGCGCGCGCGGCGAGATCGGGCGCGTGGCGGGCAAACGACAGAACGGCGCCGATGCTGTCGCGCGCATCGGTGAGCACGCCGCGCGGGCCGAGATTGCCGGCGATCCATTCGCCTACCACCGGTTCCGCCGTCTTCCACATGTTGAAGGCCGGATCGAGCGTGCGGGCAACGCCTTCGACGACAACCATGGTCTTTTGCAGGAGCACAAGTTCGGTGCGCGTCTGCATGTCGAAGAGTTCCGTTACCTCGAACAGCAGCGTCAGTAGCCGCGCCATCGAAATCGTTTCGGCAGGCTGGCCATGGATCGGCTCACCGATAGCGCGGATCGCCTGGGCGAAAGCCGAAACGCTGTGCTTCGACGGCACGTAGCCTGCCTCGAAATGAACCTCCGCCACGCGACGGTAGTTGCGCGTAATGAAGCCAAAGAGGATTTCAGCCAGGAAACGGCGCTCCTTCCTGCCCAATCGGCCCGAGATACCAAGATCGACGGCCACGATGGTGCCGTCGGTCTCAACGAACAGGTTTCCGGGATGCATGTCGGCGTGGAAAAAGCCGTCGCGCAGGGTATGGCGCAGGAACGACTGGACGAGATTGGCGGCGATGGCCTTCAGATCGTGTCCGGCCTCTCGCAGTGCTTCGACATCCGACATCTTGATGCCGTCGATCCACTCCATGGTAAGCACGTCCCCGCCGGTGCGTTCCCAGTCGACGACAGGCACGCGAAACCCGCGATCGGCCACAATATTCTCCGCAAGAATGGAGATCGCGGCCGCCTCAAGCCGAAAATCCATTTCGATGCGGGTGGTCTGTGCGAGCGTTTCTGTCACTTCGACCGGCCGCAGGCGGCGGGTCGACGGCAAGTATCGCTCCTGCAGGCGCGCCGCGAGGAAATAGCTTTGCAGATCCTGATGGAAGCGCCGGCGGACGCCCGGCCGGATCACCTTGACCGCAACCTGCACCGGAATGCCGTCCCGCAGGACCTCGGCCGGATGTACTTGCGCAATCGAAGCTGCGGCAACCGGATCGCCAAGGCTTGTGAAGAGTTCTCCGATCGGGCGGCCAAGCGAAGCTTCGATGAGGGCCACCGCCTGTTCCTTGGGAAAGGTGTCCATCTTGTCCTGGAGCATGGCCAGATCGACCGCGATGTCGTTTCCAACGACATCGGGACGCGTAGCCAGGAACTGGCCGAGCTTGACATAGGAAGGGCCGAGCCGCGCGACCGCATCCGCCAACCGCTCCGAGCGGCCGCGGCGCCGCGAGCGACGGCGCGCCAGAAGTTTCGCCACGCGCCAGCCGAACTTCGGCAGCGCCGGAAACTGGTCGCCGGGGAGCGCCGCGATCACCCCCTCGCGAACCATGATCCAGCCCGCGCGCACAAGCCGGAAACCGGCGCCTATCGTCGTCATCCGGCAAGAACCCTCAAAGTTTCCAGCCCGAATGCAGCGCGGCAATGCCACCGGAATAGTTGCGGAAAGTGACGCGGCCGAAACCGGCGCGGCGGATCATCGCAGCAAAATTCTCCTGATTGGGGAACTTGCGAATCGACTCCACCAGATATGAATACGGCTCGTCGTCTCCGGCCACGAACTTTCCGATGCGCGGTATGGCATTGAACGACCAAGCCTCGTACACGCGGTCGAGGAACGGCATGTCGACCTCCGAGAACTCGAGGCAAAGGAAGCGGCCGCCGGGCTTCAAGACCCGAAAAGCCTCTTGAAGAGCCGTCTCGATGCGAGGCACGTTGCGGATGCCGAAGGCTATCGTATACGCGTCGAATGTTTCGTCGGCGAAAGGCAGTTGCTCGGCATTGGCCTCGACGAAATCGATGTTGGCCTCGAGCCCTTGCTTTGCGGCCCTTTCGCGGCCCACGGCAAGCATCGAAGCGTTGATATCGAGGACGGTGGCCTGTGCCTCGCGGCGGGAGGCATCGACGATGCGAGAGGCTACGTCGCCGGTTCCGCCGGCGACGTCGAGCACCCTCCAGCCGCTCCGCCTCGGCGGATTGAGCCAGGCAACCAGCGCCTCCTTCCAGAGACGATGCAGGCCGCCGGACATAAGGTCGTTCATCAGATCGTAGCGGTTGGCGACGCGATGAAAGACATCGTTGACCAGCGATTGCTTCTCGCCGGAACCGACATGTTTGTAGCCGTAAGACGTCTCCATGCCGCCCGCGGCAGTTGTGCGCTGCTCTGACATTTGATCTACCTGCGTAATTCGGCGGGACCATAGCCGATCAGCATGACGGGCGCTATTGTTTAAGGCGCGATTGAACAGCCGCGCTCGGCGGCTGGTATTACGGGGACTGCGAATGATCCTGAAAGCGGAGTTGCACTGCCACATCGAAGGTGCGGCCGCGCCCGGCCTGGTGCTTGAGCAAGCCGAAAAATATGGCAAGGACGTTTCGGCCTTCGTCAAGGACGGTTCCTTCGTCTGGCACGATTTCACATCGTTTCTCGCCGCTTACGACGCCGCAGCCGATCTGTTCCGGACCGAAGACGACTATGCCCGCCTTGCGGAACACTATCTCACCAGCCTTGCCCGCGACGGCTGCATCTATTCGGAATTTTTCACCTCGCCGGACCATGCCCTGAAATCCGGCCTGTCGCCGGCGGCCTACACCAACGCGCTAGGCGAAGGCATCACGCGCGCCATGGCAAAGACCGGCATCGAAGCGCGGATGATCGTCACCGGGGTCCGCCATTTCGGTGTCGAGTCCATCGAGGCGGCGGCGCGTTTCGCGGCCGGCTGCGGGCACCCGCTTGTGACGGGTTTCGGCGTGGCGGGCGATGAACGTCATGGCAGTTTCGAAGACTATGTTCGGGCTTTCGAGATTGCCCGCGAAGCAGGGCTCGGCATCACCGTCCACGCCGGCGAATTCGGCGGTTGGGAGAGCGTGGCGGGCGCGCTCGACGTCATCCGGCCGTCGCGCATCGGCCATGGGGTAAGGGCGATCGAAAACCCCGATCTCGTCAAACGCCTCGCACATGAGGGCGTCGTGCTCGAATGCTGTCCCGGCTCGAACATCGCTCTCAATGTGTTCGGCAGTTTCGAAACCCACCCCTTCGTGAAACTGAAGGAAGCAGGCTGCAAGGTAACGCTCAACTCGGACGACCCGCCCTATTTCTGGACGTCGCTGAAACGTGAATATGACATCGGCCGGGAACATTTCGGCCTGGACGACAGCGCGCTGACGTCGGTGACCCGGACCGCGATCGAGGCGGCCTTTGTCGACAGGAAAACCAGGACCGCGCTGCTTTCGCGCCTTAACGGCAGCGGACGAGGTCGCTAGGGTGTGTTGAGATTCAGGTCAGTCCGAGGCGAAAATGGCGGTTTTCGAGAACCGGCATCGCAGTGTACGTTCGGGTACGTGAGTACCGGAAGCGCAGAAGACCGCCATTTGCAGGCCCGCATCACCTGAATACGAACACACCCTAGAACGGCGGACGCACCGATGAAATCGGTGTTGCCGGTTTGGCATCCCCGCGCGCATGAGATTGCATAAGCGCCTAAAATTGCATAAGCGCCTGAGATAGCGCAGCGTCTGAGGCTGACAGCGGCAATTGCAGGAGCAGGCATCATGAAGAGCGTGACCGTCGTCGACCATCCGCTTGTACAGCACAAGCTCACCATCATGCGCGACAAGGAAACCTCAACTGCCGGCTTCCGCCGGCTCCTGCGCGAGATATCCCTGCTTCTGGGCTATGAGGTGACGCGCAACCTGGAGCTGACCACGAAGACAATCGAGACCCCGCTGGAAACGATGGAAGCGCCGGTTCTGGAAGGAAAGAAGCTCGTCTTCGCCTCTGTTCTTCGCGCCGGCAATGGCTTGCTGGAGGGTCTACTCGACCTCGTGCCGGCGGCGCGCGTCGCTCATATCGGCCTCTACCGCGACCACGACACGCTGGAGGCGGTCGAGTATTTCTTCAAAGCGCCGAGCGACCTTGCCGACAGGCTGGTGATCGTGGTCGATCCGATGCTGGCGACCGCCAATTCGGCAATCGCGGCGATCGATATGCTGAAAGGCCGCGGCGCGACAAATCTTCGCTACCTCTGCCTGCTCGCGGCTCCCGAGGGCATCGAGCGCTTCACCAACGCACATCCGGATGTCCCGGTCTACACGGCGGCGATCGACAAGCGGCTCAACGAAAAGGGCTATATCGTACCCGGCCTCGGCGATGCCGGAGACCGCATGTACGGGACGAAGTAGGTAACGGCGCATTAAGGAAGCCGGACGAATTGCGGCTGGCATGACAGTCCGCCGGGCGCGAGTTAAGGCCGTCCACAGCAATTCTCGCTAGATTTGCGCCTTCAACAAAGGCGCTCCCATGCCGCGCAACGTCGTCATTCTCGGCCTTTCAGCGGCCTTGTCGGTGGCAATTCCGGCGGCCTATCAGACCTTTCCGGACCTGTTCCACCGTTTGCTGATACCTTCGCAAGGCGCCCCTGCGGAGCAGGCAGCGGCGACGGGAAAACCTGCTGGCGGCGGAGGGAAAGGGCCGGCCGGGAAAAAGGTCCTGCTTTCCGCGGATCCTCGCGGACATTTTACGGCGGATTTCAAGCTCAATGGGCGCAGTGTCCAGGCAATGGTCGACACAGGCGCGACGGCAGTGGCGATCAACCGCACGACGGCCAGACGCATCGGCCTCAGTCTCAACAGGGATGACTTCAGCTACGAGGTCAAGACAGCCAACGGCACCACGCGCGCCGCAAGCGTCACGATTGCCCGCATTGAGATCGGCCGGGTCTTCGTCGAGAATGTTCAGGCCGCCGTGCTCGAGGACTCGGCACTTGATGGCGCCCTCATCGGAATGAGTTTCCTTAGCCGGCTGTCCCGCTTTCAGGTCGAGGACCGGGCACTGCTGCTCGTGCAGTAGCGTATTCCAAGCGGTTGAACGCGCCGCGACTGGAAATGATTTACCATGCACCCCCTCTGTCCTGCCGGACATCTCCCCCCTCGAGAGCCTAAAGGGGAGATCGGCTGTCATCGATGCCTCTCTACCCCTGCAGCGTTGGCCGATCAGCGAAACCCCGGCGGCCGGCTGATCTCCCCCCTTGCGGGGGAGATGGCCGGCAGGCCAGAGGGGGGCAACGTAGAGCACTTCCCTCGACGAAGGGCCGGCATGGAGGTGCGCCATGCCGCATGACGCGTTCCCGAACACAATGAGGCCGACCTTATCGTGGAAACGCTGGCGGGACAGCGCCCCCCTCTGTCCTGCCGGACATCTCCCCCGCAAGGGGGGAGATCAGCCGGCGCGTTGGGTTTTGTCAATCGCCACGATCACCGCGCCTTTCGCAGCCTGACGCCGGGCCCTTCACCGTTTTCGTCCACAAAGATGACGCCGACCGCTTCCAGAGCGGCACGCATTGCCTTGACAGACTGATCGGCCACACTGCGGCGCTCTCGTTCAAAGTCAACAATGGTCGATAGCCCAAGTCCAGCTTTTTCGGCGAGTTTCGGCTGCGTCCAGTCTATCAGTGCGCGAGCCGCGCGGGATTGTGCAGGCGTCATGTTTCAACATTTTCTGTTGACGATCGCATTGCCATCGGATATCACCAAAAACTGTTGATATCCCGGCTCATGGAGCAACCACAATGCCCGACTGACCATTTGGAGCGGCCGCCGAAGGTTTGCCCGTCATTGCCAGACATGCTGCTTTTCACAGGCGGCGCGAATCGCCTCCATTGTCATCGCCCCTCTTTTCGCAGCCTGACGCCGGGTCCGCCACCGTTTTCGTCCAAGAAGACCACGCCCCCCAACTCAAGGTTCTTCTGGAGAGCGTTCAGGTTGTTGGCAATTGGCCTTCGCTTGCCGGTTTCGAAATCGGCGAGAGTAGCACGTGCCACCCCGGCCCTTTCCGCCAACTGCGATTGAGACCAGTTAATCAATGCGCGCGCCGCTCGGCACTGGTCGGGTGTCATAGACAATTTAACTTACCTTTTACAAAATGCTTGACCTTATAATCTACCTCAGATATTCTGACTGACATTAGGCTACTTGCCGCCCAAGGAGCAATCACAATGCCCGGTCGCACTGGCGGCTCGAATCGCCTCCATTGTCATCACCGCGCCTTTCGCAACCTGACGCCAGGTCCTTCGTCGTTTTCGTCCACAAAGACGACACCCGCCGACTCGAGCGCGGCGCGAATGGCGGCCTCATTCGCAACAGTCATGCCAAGCGGGCCATCGTTCCCTTCCGCGCGGCGCACGGTCGCAACCCCGATCCTTGCCTGTATGGCCAAGTCCTCCGCGCGCCAACGCAGCAGTGCCCTCGCAGCCCTAAGTTGGGTTCCAGTGATATGCGACATATCGTTTGATTGCCTATTGATCAATGTCCGACCAAGTGATATGCAACATACAACTTGATGCGATACCTATCAATGGAGCCAGCATGCCGAACCATGCAATTCGGGCAACCGCCGAAGGTTTGCCGGCTACCGCATCGGCCCGCGACGATGTGTAAGGTGATCGATGCCGTAGATATCATCGCTGACGCCCGCTCGCTGGTTGAAGCCATCGCCATGGCGGCGTCGGAACTTCCGGAGCGCCAGGAAAGCGCAATCGGAACGGTCGCCGAACTGGCCGTCGACAAACTGATCGAGGCGAGGGACCTGCTTGACAGTTATCGCGAGGACAGGGAGCGCCAGCCATGAACGCGCGAGCCGCATCCATCCGTGGGTATCACTCAGGCGTTCGGCCCGATCCGCCGAATCACGGATTTCCGGGCGTCTGGTTTTTCTTCGCCGATCGCATAGGCGGCACGAACCGTGGCCGCCGCCGCCTCGGCATCACCTTCGGAGCGCGCATGGACGAGTGCAAGCGCCTCGCCACGGCGAACCTCTGCGCCGACTGGCAGTAAGCCGGTGAGGCCGACCGAGTGATCCACCGCGTCTTCCGGTCTGGTGCGCCCGCCCCCAAGTGCTAAGACCGCAAGCCCGATGTCGCGGGTGGAAATAGCGGTGACGAAGCCGTCATGGCCGGCGGTTATCGGCCGTTGGAGCGCGCCTTCCGCAAATGTGCTCCCCTCCGCTCCACAAAATCCGAGGGGCCGCCAAGGATGGCGACCATGCGGCCGAAAGTTTCAGCCGCCGTGCCGCTGTCAAGCGCCTGCCTCGCACGGCGCAGGCCATCCTTGTTCGATCCGGCGATGCCGGCCGATTGCAGCATTTCGGCCGCCAGCGCGAGAGTGACTTCGGTGAGCCGCTTGTCGCGATGGCGACCGGTGAGAAAGTCGACTGCGTTTTCGACCTCGACTGCGTTACCCGCGGCGGATGCCAAGGGCTCGTTCATACCGGTGATCAAGGCCGAAGTTCTTAAGCCCGCTCCGTTGGCCACCTCGACCAGACTGGTCGCCAGTTCGGTCGCATCACGGCTCTTCGCCATGAATGCGCCGTTGCCGAGCTTGACATCGAGGACCAGCGAGTGAAGTCCCGCCGCGAGCTTCTTGGAGAGTATTGAAGCTGTTATAAGCGGCACGGATTCAACCGTCGCCGTCACGTCCCGGATGGCGTAGAAGCGCTTGTCCGCTGGCGCCAGCGCGGCGGTCTGCCCGATGACCGCGCAGCCGGCTTCTCGCACTGCCTTGCGGAACAAAGCGTTGTCGGGCTGGCTGGTATAGCCGGGAATCGAATCCATCTTGTCCAGCGTTCCGCCCGTGTGACCCAGGCCACGACCCGAGATCATCGGAACAAAGGCGCCGCTGGCGGCGACGATCGGGGCCAGCATCAGCGAGACATTGTCGCCGACGCCGCCCGTCGAGTGCTTGTCCGTGACCGGACCGGGCAAGTCCCTCCAGTCGAGCACTTCGCCGGAATCGCGCATGGCCAACGTCAGGGCCACAGCCTCAGCGCGGCTCATGCCGTTGAAAATGACCGCCATGGCGAGAGCGGCCACCTGGCCCTCGCTGACCGCACCCGATGCAATGCCGTTGACGAAGAAGCCAATCTCCTCCGGCGAAAGCGGACGACGGTCGCGTTTTTTTCTGATGATTTCCTGGGGAAGCATTAGCGGCGGCGTTTCCGCCCTACGTTGCCCCCCTCTGTCCTTCCGGACATCTCCCCCTCAAGGGGGGAGATTGGCCGGCCGCTTTGCCGGCATTCTTTCTGTGACGAGAGAGAGCGGTGAGAGAGATGGGGGTAGCCAATCTCCCCCCTTGAGGGGGAGATGTCCGGCAGGACAGAGGGGGGCGCGAAGGAGCGCGACATCACAACAGTATCAATCATCACGCAAACCCGTCCGCGAACATCTTCTTCAAAATCGTTGCCAGGCGCTTGCCGCCGAGCGGCGCCATGTCCTTGGTTTCCTGATGCGAGATTTCGCCGCCGCTCATTCCGGCTGCCAGGTTGGTGATGACCGAGCAGGCCGCGACGCGCAAGCCGCAGAAACGGGCGAGGATTACCTCCGGCACCGTGGACATGCCGACTGCATTGGCACCGAAGACGCGCGCCATGCGGATTTCGGCGGGCGTTTCGAAGGATGGCCCCGAGAACCACATGTAGACACCCTTGTGGAGCGTGACGCCCGTGGCGGCTGCGGCCTTTTCGATCGCATCGCGGATGCCGGCGTCGTAGGCCTCGGAAAGGCCCACAAAGCGGCGGTCGGTTGGCTCGCCGAACAGCGGGTTGGAGCCGGAGAAATTGATGTGGTCGGTGATCAGCATCACCGAGCCGGGCGGCATGTCCGGCTCCAGCGAACCGGCCGCATTGGTGAGAATGAGATGCGCAATGCCGAAGCGTTGCAGCGTCTCGATCACGGGCCGCATGACAGCGGCGTCGCCGTGCTCGTAATAGTGCGCGCGGCCGGCAAGCATCAGCACCGGCGTTCCGGCGAAACGGCCGGCAACGACTTCGCCGGCATGGCCTGTGACGCCGCTGCGCGGAAAGCCGGGCAAATCGGCATAAGGAATGCGAACCGGGTTTTCGACCTCTTCGACCAAACCGCCAAGGCCCGAGCCAAGGACCAACGCAGTTTTTGGCGCGAGGTCGCCAAGTTTTTCCACAAGACGTTCGACAGCGCCGGTCATTTCAATATCTCGCCCTGGAAGCCGTAAGGCAGCATCTCGCCCATCGTCACGGTTTCGACAATGCCTGTGCTGTCGCAGAGATGCAGCTTTGTCAGCGGCCCGGCAAATTCGGCAAGGCGTTGCCGGCATCCACCGCAAGGCGTTATCCGCGGCATGCGTTCGGCTACGACGGCGATTTCGGCGATAGGCCCGCCGCCGCCCATGATGTAGTGGCCAAGCGCGGTTGTCTCGGCGCACCAGCCTTCAGGATAGGACGCGACCTCGATATTGGCGCCCGCGAAAATGCGGCCGTCGGTCGTGCGCAACGCCGCGCCGACCGGAAATTTCGAATAGGGCGCGTACGCCTTTGACATCGCGGCCTTTGCCGCCTCGAACAGGTCGTGGGACATGGATCAACGCTCTTTCACGTACGGGACGCCGCCGGCGCGCGGCGGGATCGCCTTGCCGATGAACCCGGCCAGCAGGATCACCGTCAGCACATAAGGCAGCGCCTGCATCAACTGCACGGGAACCTTGCCGATGGTTGGCAATGCAATGCCCTGATAGCGGATGGAAAAGGCATCGAGAAAGCCGAAAAGCAGGCAGGCGAACATCGCCGGCACCGGCTTCCATTTGGCGAAAATGAGAGCAGCGAGCGCGATGAAGCCGCGGCCGGCCGACATGTCCTTCACGAAACCCGCCTGCTGCGCAATGGACAGATAGGCGCCGGCAATGCCGGTCAGTACGCCGGTGCAGATCACGGCGCGATAACGCAGCCAGGTGACGGAAATGCCCGCGGTATCGACCGCTGCCGGATTTTCGCCCACGGCGCGGAGCCTCAAGCCGAAGCGCGTGCGGAATAGCACCCACCAGGTGAACGGCACCATGAAATAGGCGAAATAGACGAGAATCGAGTGCCCGGACAGCACATCCGAATAGATGGGACCGAGAATCGGGATTTGGCGGATGGCGTCGGCGCCCGGCAATTTTATCTCGGCGAAGCGCGCTGCGCCGGAGAGCGACGGCGTGCGGCCGCCTTGGCTGAACCAGGCCTGCCCCAGAATGATCGTGGAGCCGGCGGCAATGAAGTTTATGGCGACGCCGGAGACGATCTGGTTGCCGCGATGCGTGATGGATGTAAAGCCATGCACCAGTGCGAAGCAGACTGAAACCAGCATGGCGACGGCAAGTCCCACCCAGGCGGAGCCGGTCACCGCGGCGGTCGCGGCCGCGGCGAAGGCCCCGGCAAGCATCTTGCCTTCAAGGCCAATGTCGAAGATGCCGGATCGCTCCGAATAGAGCCCGGCAAGGCAGGCGAGCAGCAGCGGCACGGAAACGCGCACCGTTGCGTCGGCGAGCTGGAGAAGGGTCGTGTAAGCTTCCATCCTAGCGGGCCTCAGCCTTTGCCAGTCCAGCGGAGCGCGGGCTGATGCTGGCGAATATCGTCTGGATCGGCGCGCGGAACATATGCTCCAGGGCGCCGGCGAACAGGATGACCAGACCCTGAATGATGACGATCATGTCGCGAGAGATGTTGGGCATCTCGAAAGAAAGATCGGCGCCGCCCTGATAGAGCATCCCGAAGAGGATAGCGGCAGGCACGATGCCGGCCGGGTGCGAGCGGCCCATCAGCGCGACCGCGATGCCGACGAAGCCCGCGCCCGTCACGAAGTCGATCGCCATGTGGTGCTGGTCGCCCATGATCACGTTGAGCGACATCATGCCGGCCAGCGCGCCCGAAATCATCATGGTGATAATGATGATGCGCGAACTCGTCGATGCCCGCATACCGCGCCGCCTTGGCGCTGAAGCCCATGGTGCGGATCTCGTAGCCGAGCTTGGTGCGCCAGATCAGCGCCCATACGAATGCCGCCGCCACGAGCGCGAGCAGGAATGAAATATTGAGTGGGGCCGAGCGCACGGACAGCCCCACCCCCTCCAGCAGCCAGCCGAGCTTCGGCAGTTGCCCACCCTCGAGGAACGTACGCGTCTGCGGCGCCATGGAGGCGGCGGGCTTGAGCGGGCCGACGAGCAGATAGACCATCAGGCTCGCGGCAATGAAATTGAACATGATCGTGGTTATGACGATATGAGAGCCGCGCTTGGCCTGAAGCCATGCGGGGATGAGCGCCCAGAGCGCGCCGGCGAGCGCAGAACCCATGATGGCAAGCGGAAAATTGATCCACCACGGAAACGTGCTGTCAAAGGCAAGGCAGACAAGGGCCACGCCGAGGCCGCCGACATAGGCCTGGCCTTCACCGCCGATGTTGAAGAGGCCGCAGTGAAAGGCTACCGCCACGGCAAGCCCGGTAAAGATGAAGTTCGTCGCATAGTAAAGTGTGTAGGCGATATTCTGGCCGCCGCCGAATGCGCCCTTGATCAGGATGCCCGCGGCGCGGACAGGGCTTTCGCCGACCAGAAGCACGACCAGGCCGGCGACGAGGAAGGCGACGATGAGATTGATGAGCGGGATGAGGCCATAGTCGGCCCACGCCGGGAGCTTTGCATAGGGGGTGCTCATTCGGCGGCCTCCTTGCGCTCGACGCCGGCCATCAGAAGGCCGAGCTCGCCTTCGGTTGCCTCCGGCCCACGCTCGCCGACGATACGGCCAGCGAACATCACCAGTATCCTGTCCGAAAGCGATCGAATCTCGTCGAGTTCGACCGAGATCAGCAGCACGCCCTTGCCCTGATCGCGCATGGCGATCAAGCGCTTGTGGATGAATTCGATCGCGCCGACATCGACGCCGCGGGTCGGCTGGCCAACGATGAGGACTCCCGGGTCCTGTTCGATCTCGCGCGCCAGAACGATCTTCTGCTGGTTTCCGCCGGAGAAATTGGCGGTCTTGAGCCGGCAGTCGGCAGGACGGATGTCGTATTTGCCGATCTTGTCACGCGCGTCATTGCGGATGGCATCGATGTTGAGGAACGACCCCTTCAAATATGCGGGATCGTCGTGGTAGCCGAGGATCGAGTTTTCGTTCTCCTCGAAGGCAAGCACCAGACCGACCTGGTGGCGGTCCTCCGGCACATGGGCAAGCCCGCGGTCGCGCAATTCGCCGGGGTCGGCATGGCCGGTGACATGGATCGCCTTGCCGTCAAGCTTGACCTCTCCGGACACAGCCTTGCGGATGCCCGCGATCGCCTCGATCAGCTCTGACTGCCCGTTGCCCGCGACGCCGGCGATGCCTACGATCTCGCCGGCACGGACATCGAAGGACACGTCGTCGACCATGGTGACACCGCGCGAATCCTTCACTGTCAGGTTGCGGACCGAGAGCTTGACCTCGCCCGATTTCGCCTCGCCCTTTTCGACCCTGAGCAGCACACGTCGCCCGACCATCAGCTCAGCCAGTTCCTCGACCGTCGTCTTTTTGGTTTCACGGGTTGCAACCATGGTTCCCTGGCGCATCACGGACACGTTGTCGGTGATTGCCATGATCTCGCGCAGCTTATGCGTTATGAGAACGATCGTCTTACCCTGCTCCTTCAACTGCCTGAGGATGCGGAAGAGATGATCGGCCTCGGGCGGCGTGAGCACGCCAGTCGGCTCGTCGAGGATCAGGATCTCGGCTCCACGATAGAGCGCCTTCAGGATTTCGACACGCTGCTGAAGGCCTACCGGCAGTTCTTCGATCACGGCATCCGGATCGACCTCGAGCCCGTATTCGCGCTCGAGCCGCTCAAGCTCAGACCGTGCCTTGGCAATGGAGGTCTTCAGCAAGGCTTCGCCTTCCGCACCAAGAATGACGTTCTCGATCACGGTGAAGTTCTCCACCAGCATGAAGTGCTGGTGAACCATGCCGATGCCGACGGCGATCGCGTCGTTTGGCGTCTTGATGACCGTCGGCTTGCCGCCGACTCGAATTTCGCCGCTGTCGGCTTGGTAGAAGCCGTAGAGTATCGACATCAGCGTCGATTTGCCGGCGCCGTTCTCGCCGATGATGCCGTGGATCGTGCCGCGCGGGACTTCGAGATGTATGTCGCGATTGGCGCGCACCGCACCGAAACTCTTGTCGATGCCGATGAGTTCGATTGCGGTCTCCGCCATTCGCAGGCCCCACCTCTTCCTTGGCTTTTTATCGTTCGGTCAAATTTCGTAGCATGCCGGTCTTATCCTGCCAATCGGCCCGCCCCCTTCGCCACTCTCGACAAATCCCCGCCTGCTTGTCAATTTCCAACACCATGACGGAAACCACAAATCGCACTCTGCCCGGAATCCGGAGCGCCTACCGGACTTTCCGGACAATCGCCACCCGCTGGATGGACAACGACCCCTACGGCCACATGAACAATGTCGTGCACTATTCGCTGTTCGACACGGCGGTCAATGGCTGGCTCATCGAGCAGGGCGCTCTCGACATTCATCACGGCGAGCAGATCGGATTGGTGGTTGAAACCGGCTGCCGTTACTTCTCCGAGCTGGCTTTTCCAGATGTGGTGACCGCCGGGTTGCGTGTCGCCAAGCTCGGCTCGTCCTCCGTACGCTACGAAATCGGGTTGTTCCGCAACAAGGAGCCTTCAGCCGCGGCGGAAGGATTCTTCGTGCATGTTTATGTCGACCGGTTGACGCGGCGGCCGAGACCGCTGAACGAAAGCCTCAGGACAGCATTGGAGACGATCCGGTCATGACAACAGGTGCCGAACGGCTGACGACGCTCGAAATCCGCCATGCGGAGCAGGAAAAGGTCGTCGAGGAACTCTCCGGCCAGATTGCCGAGCAGTGGAGGGTCATAGAGCGCTTGCAGAAAAAAGTGGACGCGCTGACCGTGCGGTTTCTCGCTCTCGAGGAGCAGGCCGCACCTGGGCACGAAGCAACCAAGCCGCCGCATTGGTGAAGGCAGGGCCTGGGTCCCGAAGGCTCATATGAATGGTTCGGCCGCGCCCTCTTCACTCTGCATTTCGTCATCCTCGGGCTTGACCCGAGGACCCATGCTGGAACACTCATCGTGGGCGAAGCGGTCAAGAAATCCGGACCGCCCCGCGCTGCTGCCAAATTCAGGCATGGATCCCAGGGTCTGCGCCTTCGCTGCGCTTCGGCTCCGCCCTGGGATGACGAAGAGAGAGGGACGTTTCCGTTCTGGATAGAGAAGGGTGTTTCCGCTTTGGGACAGAGGGGACGAAGCGACGGACGCTGCCGCCGGACTTGCATCCGGCGGCGGCTCAATCGAAATCTATTCAGCGGATCAATACGGACAGGCGTTGTCGGACATGTAGTCGTGCACCTGGATGGCGCCCGAAATAATATCGGCCTTGGCCTTCTCGGCGGCGGCCGCCATTTCCGGTGTCACCAGATCCTTGTTGTTGTCGTCCATCGCATAACCGACGCCATCTTCCTTGAGGCCGAGATTGTTGATGCCGGAAGTGAACTTGCCGTCCTTGGCGTCCATGAAGGCATTGTAGACCGCAACGTCGACACGTTTGACCATCGAGGTCAGAACCTTGCCGGGCTGCAGCCCGTTCTGATTCGAATCGACCCCGATGCCGAGCTTGCCGGCATCTGCCGCCGCCTGCAGCACGCCGACGCCGGTGCCACCGGCCGCGGCGTAGACGACGTCCGCACCCTGGTCGATCTGCGACTTGGTAATCTCGCCGCCCTTGGTCGGGTCGTTCCACGCCGCCGGCGTATCGCCGGTCATATTCTGGATGACGTCGGTCGCCCCGGCCGCCTTGGCCCCGCCGACATAGCCGCAGCCGAACCGGCGGATCAAAGGAATGTCCATACCGCCGACAAACCCGACCTTCTTGGACTTCGAAGCCATGGCCGCGAGGACGCCGACAACGTAAGAGCCTTCCTGCTCCTTGTAGACGACCGAGCGGATGTTCGGCTTGTCGACAACCATGTCGATGATTGCGAACTGGAGATCCGGAAACTCTGCCGCAACCTTTTCCAGCGCGGCGGCCCAGGAGAAACCGGCCATGACGATCGGATTGTTGCCGTCTTCCGCGAATTTGCGCAGCGCCTGTTCGCGCTGGGCGTCGTTCTGGATCTCGAAATCGCGATAGTCGACGCCGGTCTCGGTCTTGAATTTCTCGGCCCCGTTGAAGGCGGCCTCATTGAAGGATTTGTCGAACTTGCCGCCGAGATCGTAGATGATCGCCGGCTTGACATCCGCTGCAAAGGCCGAGACGGACATTGCAGTCGCGGCCAGGAGGCCCAAAATAATACGCTTCATTTGTTCCACACCCTGTCGGTTATTTTCCAATAGACACCGCCCCGCGCGACCGCGATTCCGGATCGCGCGGCGGCACATGGCGGAAGTCCTTGGTCCCCCGCTCGCGAAGCAATCTCGCACGGCCAAAAGGAAAACTCACGCGGAATTTTGACCTATTGGAAAACGGCCGCGCGTCATCCCCCGTGCGCCGAAGCAGGGGCGGAGACAGCACATTCGACGCCGGTGCCTTTCAGCCCGCAATAGCCATAGGGGTTCTTCGACAGATACTGCTGGTGGTCCTCCTCGGCAAAATAGAAAGCCGGCGCCGGAGCGATCTCGGTGGTGATCCTGTCGCGGCCGGCTTTCCTCAATTCCGCTTCGTAGGCGTCGCGAGAGGCAATCGCCGCCTCGTTCTGCGTCTGGCCGAACGTGTAGATCGCCGAACGGTAGGTCGTGCCCATGTCGTTGCCCTGCCGCATCCCCTGCGTGGGATCATGGCTCTCCCAAAAGATCTTCAAAAGGTCGGCATAGGAAACGATCCTGGGATCGTAGACCACCAGCACAGTTTCAGCATGGCCGGTGAGGCCAGTGCAGGTTTCCTGATAGGTCGGGTTCGGCGTGTTTCCGCCGGCGTAGCCGACTGCTGTCACCCAGACACCCTCGGTCTGCCAGAACAGGCGTTCAGCGCCCCAGAAGCAGCCCATCGCGAACATCGCCTTTTCGAGCCCTTCAGGGTACGGCCCCTTGAGAGGGCGCTGCGAAACGTGGTGCCGGGCGGCCGTCGCGATGGGCGTGGCGCGGCCCGGCAGCGCCTCTTCGGGCTTCGGCAGACCGGTTCTTCTTGTTCAGCATGTCGCTCAGGAAAAACATTGCATTTCCCTTTCATTGCGATGTCTTCGTCACGGGAAGTGCGGACCGCACGCGGAGAGATTCAGATTTGGTTGACAAAATGGCCCGCATGGCGCTCCCGCTTGTGGCCGATGGCGTAGAGGCCGAGAGCGAGCACGCCGAAAACCGCAAATCCCGGCAGTCGGAGAATGAAAAGCGCAACCGGGTCCCAAGCCAGCGGGTGGACATAGTGGCGGACGTTCTGCTCGGCCAGCGCGAGCAGGTCCGGCAATGTCGCTGCCCAGCTTTCACCGAGAGGCGTGATGACCAGCTCGGAAGCCGCGAGCGTGCGCGTTGCATCGAGCACTGCCATGATCACCGCCACCGAAAGTGCCACCAACGCCAAAAACCGGAACAGGAAGCGGATCATGCGCAGCCTTTGGATCCTGTCTCTTCGCGACAAGACATATGGCGCGCGGCCAGCTTGCGCAATCGTCACACGCGAAGTTGAAGCCGATCGTGAAGCAGAACCTCACCTGCTACAGCGCCGCGCGTCCTTTCCAACGCATCTGCCGGAACGCTTGTCGCAAAAGATGCGCACCCGGCTTGGCAATTGCCCTGTCATCGACTAGATGAGCCGCGTGCCCGCCGAGTTTAGGCGCGCACAAGCGGAGAGGTGGCCGAGCGGTTGAAGGCGCACGCCTGGAAAGTGTGTATACGGCAAAACCGTATCGGGGGTTCGAATCCCCCTCTCTCCGCCAGTTATTTCGGCTATCCGTATGATTTTTCTTTGCTTTTCGACCAGCTTAGAATTCCATTTGCACCTATAACTGGCCCTTCGTCTGTCGGGTCTCGTCTCTTCAGAAGATCCCAGGACAGCCTTCTTCATCGTTGGCCGCGTATGCGTCGCGGAGGGCGGCTTCGATCCGGGCAAGCTCGGCGTGCATCTCAACAATGGACATCCTCGGCATGTCGTTCAGTCCCGCAACTCTGAAAACCTGAAGGCGTTCGCGACAAGGTATGGCTAGCGGGAGTTCTCGTCTTCGAAGGGTTCGTGCGCAAGGTAGGGGCGTGAAAGACAGGCGTAGCGGACGCTGTCCCCGCAATGATCGTCACCGTCCGTGTCGACATCCTCGGCGTTGTGGGTGTCGTGCTGGAGAAGCGGCAGGGTTCGGATGATGTCGCGACATGTCGAGAAGAAGTAGATCAGCGGTCGTCCATCGCCATCGCCCTTGAGGCGGGCGCGTAACTGGTCCCATCCGCCTTTGCGGCGGTCATGGGAGATGGACGACGACCGGGTGTTGTCGGCCCGCCGGAACACCGCGCCGTGCCGCATGAGGGTTTCGGCAATGCTGGGTCCGCAATGGACGGCGAAGGCGCTCGGGTCCAGCACGCCATAAGAGACATCCTCCCGCCTGCCGTCCCTGATCCGTCTCACGGGCGACGATCCCGGCGGCGACTTCTTCTGCGGTCAATTTGAGGCCGACATTCGGGGCGGATGCCCCGTACCATTCGCGGTAAACGACGAGCGCGCCACGCGGGATGGTGCGGCCGTCATGCTCGAAATTGTCCTGAACGACCGTCAGCCAATGCACGGCGAAGGGCGATGCGGACCCCCAGTCCATCGAACGGAATTTCGTCCAATGCGCCGGAACCGAAAACGGCGGGATGACGTGCCGCGCCGTCGAGAACTCGCTGAAGAAGGCTCCTTCGATCACGTTCCAGTCGCCTTCGAGCCATGCGCGGACCCGCTGCGGGCTTCCGGTGGACTTCAGGCGGTCGATGTAGCGCGGATCGGCCTGGAGCAGGGCCGGGTTGTCCTGAACGCGGGCGGGAATGAAAACCCAGCTTAACCCGTCCTTCCAGGTGACGTTGTAGGCGCCGAGATCGACAAACTTCGCTTTGACCTCGTGATGCGACGGCCCGCCCGGGTTGCAAGAAAATTTCGCTTGCGGCCTGATGCCCTTCGCCGACCTCAGGGTCGCCAGGAGCCGCAGGACGGGATCGAGCGTGGTCAACTGCGTCAACTCGTCAAAATAAAGCCGGGTGAGGCTCCAGCCCTGATAGTTGGCCGCATCGGCTTCGCGTTCGAGGTAGCCGCAGTAGAGCTTCGCGCCGGTCGTGAACTTGAAGAAGTTCCCCTTCTCCGAATATCGCGCACTTCCGGCATACATGTGCCCGGCGGTGTCGATGAAATCCTTCAGGTCCTCGCGGGTCTTGCGCAGGATGAGGCCCCGGGCATCTTCGCCATGCCGTTCCGCGTGCAGCCAGAAGTCCAGCGCGATGGCCCATGACTTGCCGCCGCCGCGAGCGCCGCCATAGCAGACGACATCGGCGGTGCACTGGATGAAGGCTGCCTGCGGTCCCGGTTGCGGTTTGACGATCTGGATGTTCATTCCGGTCAGTGCTCCTTCGGAGACGTTCCGTGCTCATGCTCGATCAGTTTGCCGTTCCCGCTGCCGTTGATGACGGCACCGCTGCTGCCGCCATACTTCGCCTGCCAATCCTCAAGGCTCATCTCTGCCGGGGCGTTTTCATCGGCGGATGGCCTGGTGATCACCTCGGCGCGCAATTCCTGCCGGTCGACGACGAGGCCGTGCAATTTGGCGATCATGCCAACGGCTGCGACACCCGCGGCCGGCTGGTTGTTTGCTTCCGCAAGGCTACGCAGACGGATGAGATCGTCGGTGAGTGATTTGACCGTAATTTTAGCCTCTGAAGCCGCCTCCGCTTGCAGTTCGGCAAGTCTCGCGGCTACCTTAGGATTCCTGAGGATTTCCGATGCACCCGCCTCGGCGACGTTGCCTTTTCCACTTATTCCGCGGCCTTGTATGCAGCAGTGGCATTCATGCCCTTCGCGACAAGGTTTTGGACGAAGGCTTCTTGTCTTGCGCTAATTTTCAGTCGGCTGCCATGGGGTATCAAAATACCGCATAAGTGCGCGGTGGGGTATAGGTATCTATAGCTAGGATTTGGCCTTGAGGCAGTGGCCTGCTCCCCTGAAAGTCGCTTGAGTTAGCCTGCCCCAAGATGATGTCCGGCTGCAAATAAGGTTCTTCGAGTCTGTTTTGCGAATGTCAGCGCTTCATCTGAATTACCCGACGATTGGCCGGAGAAAATTCTAGTTTCGCCTATGTAGTGGCGATGCCCATTCGAGATCGATTTCGGCTACCAATCTTATTGAATCTATGCGCCCGTTGTGTCTACCTACGACAGTGACAACCGGACTTTCTATGCCATCCAACGACTGTACTCCCGCTAGAGTTGAGCTGGCAAACTTTATTGCGGCCGAAATCAAGTCGTTGATCGTCCGTCTTGACCCCTCGGCAAGAAAGCCCGCATTGACGACGGTAGGAGTATTAGCAGGTGCCCTGGTGGCAACCTTCTTAGAACTACCGCGCCGAAAGCAATTTGCTCTGAGCGCCAAAGCGACAGCACTTGTCGAGCAAATCGAGCAGCTTGTCGCGATGGCAGCTGCGGCAGCACCTGCTCGGGAAATCAGCAAATTCGGACCGCGATCGCGACGTGGAGCTTAGTCGCAAAAACTTGCCTGAATTTGAGCCTCTGCGCGTTCAGGAATGGGCTGGGGTTGTTGCCGGACCAACGGAGATCGAGAGAAGGTTTGGAATTCCGCGCTCGACGTTGCACAGATGGCAAAAGGTCAATTCGGCTATCGCTCTGAAAAAGGGAGGGCGGAAGTTTGTCTTCCCGCTAGCACAATTCGTGGATGGCCGCCCCGCCAATGGGCTATCCAAATTGCTGGTAATGATCCCACACCATCGAACTGCGTGGTTATGGTTGACAACACCCTCTACTGAACTAAGTGGTCGCACTCCTATGGAGTTGCTTAGAATGGACATGGTCGATGAGGTCCTCAAAGTCGCGCGTGATTATTGCCGTCGCGAAGACACGCAGAGATGACGTCGAGGGGTTCTTCAACCTCGCTGACGAAATTGTTGAACGCATCTTGATACAGAGACCCTGGGTGAAACGCCGCAAAATCGATTAACAGGAATATATTTTGGTATTGCCGCCTCTCAGGATGAATAGGCGTAGCCAACGGCAATGCCGACTGAACCGGTGTTCATCGGGCGTAAACGCAAAGAATCGTGCATCAAGAATCGGCGCAATCATTTTGTAGCCACTGGCCAGGTTTCCACGCTCTTAGATGCGGCACTGTTACTAAAAAGAAACGGCCCGCGACCCGAAGGTCGCGAGCCAGTCCCCCTTCGTCATTCAGCCCTGAAGCTGATTAGAAGTTACGCTGCAAGCGGAGCCATCCAGCCCATTGATCGTCATCGTCGTCGAAAAGTCGTCGTCGTCACCGAAGTTGTCTTGATAGTCAATTTCCGGCTGGATCTTGAAGCCGGGAACCAGTTCGTAGTCGACATTCGCAGCGACAGCGAAGTCCTCGAAGTCACTATAAGAAATCTGAAGGTTGGACGAAGCGTTGAGGCAGAAACTGCCAGGCGCCGCCACCCCAGACTGCCCATTCGCCAGTCCACGGGCCGTAGTAGTTCAGGTCGCTGACCGTGAATCGTCGCCAGTTACAGGATCGGTAAGGACATACTAGTTATCCGATTTCACACCGCCCATGACCCAAAGGGACAACATCTCGGTCACTTTAAAGTCCAAGCGCGCCTTTCCAGCAAACTCTTCAAAGACGGCGTCGTAGCCGGCGACCGCCGTGATCCCGCCCCAGCCGCCAGTCCAACCGAGGCCCACTACGACGTGCGGAACGTAGCTGTCCAGAGTATAGAGGTCGGTAGCGAGGGGGACTGCCACACCATTGACGAGGAACGTTGCGTCATCATCCGAGCCACCACCCTCTTCGAGGGCGATCGCGGCGGTGAAGCCATTGCCCCCGACCCAGGTGTAGGCGAGCTGGAGAGTGTCGAACGGGCCGTATGAAATGCCGGTCGGCGCGTCGCTGATGATATCGCCCGTATAGCCGGTGAAGGTCGAGAACAACGAGTTGGTCTTACCAGCACGGAAGCCGCCAAGTTCGAGGTAGGCATGCTCGACAGTAAAGAACGGGTCTTCAGTAACGACGGGCCCATCAGAAAATCCGTCGCCATCAAAGTCCTCAAGGAACCCTTGGTTCGTGTCCCATTGTAAGTTCGCCGCAACGTAAGCGCGCAGGGTGCCGAGTTCGGTTTCCGAACGGGCATCGACGCGGAGCTGGAAGCGGGCGACCTTGTTCCAAGTATCATCGATGGTCTGGTCGACCTTGTCGCTTTCGAGGTAGTCGATCTTGTCGATCGAGTCCAGACCGTTGGGTCGCCCACGCCGATGTCGTAGCGCATATAACCGCTGACTTTCAGGCAGGTTTCTGTGCCTGGCATGTAGTAGAAGCCGGCGCCGTATACGTCGCAGACGCGAACGTATTCGACCGGCTCCGGCTCGGCGACGACGACCGCATCAGCGGCGCGCGCCCCGGAGACTGCGACGAGGGCCGCAGCGGAGCCGAGAAGAAGGCTCTTGATGTTCATTTTCTGACCTCCAGTCAAAGTTAAAAACGGGTCTGGGTTTTTTGCTGAAGGACAGCGTTCCCTGCCCCATCCCCAATGGCGAAAAAGACGCGCAATGCAGGTCTTTCATTGCCGACTTTTACCAAGGCCCCACGGGCCGAGGATCTCCTCAGCGCCGCCCGCGTTTCCATCTCGACGCCGGGAAGTCAGATCGGTTTCTTTCGAAGCTGTTCGCCATATAAGGAAAACAGGCTGGTGAAGGACATCACGGCCGGGGTGATCAAGGCGGCGGTGCAGACGCTCTACCCCAAAGCCGAGCCGGCGAGGGGGAACCGGCAGGTGATCACGCCCGCGCAGGCGGTCATCAACCACAGCGCCGAACTGGGTCATTGCACGCCGATCAGGGTCAAGCGGTTCAAGGTCGCCAAGACGATCAGGCGCGCCGTCGACCGCGACTACATCGACCGATTTATCGCCGAGGTGTCCGCCGATCTGGGCGCGATGATGCTCTTCATGAACCAGAGCGGGTGCCGGATCGGTCCGGCCACGGCCTTGACATGGGGCGATGTCGACCTCGCCCGGCGCACGGTCACGCTGCCGAAGGACAAGAACGGCCACTCACATGTCTTTCGATCTCAGCCCGGAGGTCACGCTGATGCTCGGCCTGCTGCCGAAGGACCGCCGCAAGGTCTTCGGCTACGCGTCAAAGGCACGCCGTCTACAATGGCACCAAGGGGGCGTGCGCCCGTGCCGGCATCCACTATCTCGGCACCCGCCAGGCAAGAAATATGGCACGGGCCGCGGCATGCGTGCCGCATATCGTGCCGCGCCCCCTCCTTAGTTAGCAGGCCGTTGAAAAAGGATTTTTGGCATCTTCCGTCGCAATATTGATTCGCGCCGGCCGCGCGCTCACGCAACAAAGTTTCGTGGACGCGGGGGGCCTAGGATTTGATTGTGTCGTGATCATCGTTTCAGCCCGAGTTTTTCAACAGCCTGTTTGTTAGAGGGGCGCACGCGGCACAGTGGCACGATTTCCGGCACGCCGGGTTGCGGAAGGGAAGCGTGCAACCGAGCCGCCGAG
>CAWEYO010000028.1:0-179412 GCA_963813315.1 uncultured Alphaproteobacteria bacterium
TCGCCTGATTTGCGTTCTGCTCGACGGGGCTTCCAGAAGTTCAATGGATGGGTCGCCTCGGTAATCGAGCAAAGAAGAGTTGAGGAATACAGGTCGGGCCATGATTCTCCTTGAGCCCCTGTGCGACCAAAACATCCTGGTCATTACGCCACAAGGCCGCTTGAACAGGCCGACTTCGAGACGATCGCGAAAGAGGTTGATCCGGTCATTATTTCAAAGGGCAAGGTAACCGGTCTGATGATCAGCATGAAATGGTTCCCGGATGGCGGAACTTCGCGGCTTTTGCAGCGCGCCTGAAATTTATCGTAGATCACCATCGAGGGATCGACCGCATTGCGGTTGTAACGAACAGCAGGCTTCTGAAGATCGTTCCGCGAGTTGCCGGTTGTTTCGTCCACCCCGAAATCCGGCTTTTCGGCTTTATTCGAAAGGAACAGGCGCTCTCGTGGCTGGAGACGGGTCGATGATGATGACGGCCTGTCTGCGGGACATTATCCCCGAGGATGCTCTGTCTTACGCGCTCAGCCCTTCTAGGTCGCCACAATCAATCCATCGTGACAAATCCCGGCTGCGGCGCGCTAGCCGAACTATTCTCCTAATCCCCGTCCTGGCGATGGTGCTGCCCTCCTGTTTTCCCATGCAATCCTTTGCGCAATCACCGCTCGGAGCGGGCATGCCGGAAGTGGAGTTCGGCGCGCGCAAAATGTTCCTCATCCTTTTTCTGATGCTTGGACCGATTTAGATCCTGGTGCCCTTCTTGGCCATTACGGGCAACTGCGACCCCCGCTTTGGGCGACGGATGGCCACGAGAGCGATACTTTTTTCGGCGGGCGCGCTGGCCACTTTGCTCAGGAAATGCTTGGGTCGCGCGCTCCGCGTGCATTTGGACTAGGCGACGCATATTGGCAGAGAGTCGTGCTCTGCCTTTAAAAACGCCTGGCCACCCCCCGGTTTAGGAATGTCGTCAATGGGTTTCGAAAAGCGACGTCGCTGTGCCTTGCGGGAATGTCAGGACCTGGCGCTGGTTGCTCGTTCCGGTCGACGAGACGTACGGCGGAAACCGCCCAAAAACTGCCGCGAAACCGCCGCTTGGGTTTGACGGGGGATGGTGCGACCGCGCGGGTCATTCGCTGAGGAGCCGGCGCACAAGCCACCCCTGGTTGACAACCCGTGGGACTATGGCCGCTAACACCAACCCCAAAACCTGCATGGTGGGCTCATGGTCCCGGCCGTTCGCCGACAGCCTCGGCTTCGCCCTCGCTTGCTCGCCAGCTTCGCAGCCTTGGACCGTGCCCTCGTCAGCATCGGGAGAGCACCGCTTCTCCCGGCGAAAAGTTGCATGCGAATCAATTCTGCCTGTTTACCCATTCCGGTCCTGAAGATGCGAAATCGCTCGCCAATGGCCATTTCCCGTGCGACGGTAGCGTCGTGGAGCGCGATTGCCCGCCGGACGGGGAAATGTGCCCCCCGGGGCCATGCCTCCCACGGGGACGGCCACGCTTGCGCGTCCTAAAAGTGATAAGGCGGAAGGCATGACGGTTTTCATCCCAGTATCGCTGTTGCAGGACTTGCTCGTCGAAATTGGGCGGGTGCAGAAATCCAGCATTGACACGGATAATGTGCGGAGCATCAAGCCTTGACCAAGCCGACCGGCAACCGGTGGGGCGGCCCAGCAAGTATAGCGAGGCGCTGGCCGACAGAATTCGCGACCTCCTGAAGGTCGGCGAATCGCTCATCGCCATCTGCAAGCGCAAGGACATGCCGGACCGGGCGACAGTCCTCCGGTGGGAGGATAATTTTCCTGATTTTGCGACCAAGCTGTTTTTAGCAAGGGCTCGCCAGGCTGACCTCTGCGACGATATGATGATCGAGATCGTAAAGAACACGACATATGAGACAAGCGCCGCCGACAGTTTGAAGTTCAAAGTCCTCGCGTGGCGCGCAGCCCGCCTCAACGCCAAGAAGTACGGCGACAAGGCCGGGCATCCGGGCACCATCAGGCACGAGGTCACGCACATCCACCTCGTCGCGCCGGACGACAGCGAGATGACCACCCTCGACGGCGACTTCACGCTCTGCCGCACCCCCTGGAGCAGAATTGACCCGCCTTGACCGTTGTTTCTCGTGCGGCGAGGCGATCCACGTACAGGGTCGCGACGGTCGATGGGTTCCCATCGGCCAGAGCGTGCCGACAAAAGTGGGCGCCCCGATTCGCCCATACCGATCAGCACTCTTTGCGGCGGCGGCCGGCTACACGGCCATGGCCGACCTCCCGGATGACCGAGAAGCGTCTCACGCCTCGCGCCCAGCAGGTGCGGGGCTTCTTGGTCATTCGTCGAACCGCCGCCCCTGCCGCCTTGCTAACGGGTTGCCCGTGCCTATCTTGGCTCCGTCATGGCATCCTCGGACGAGTTCTCGGCAAGATGGTTCGCGTTTGCGCCTTGTCGGCTGATGTAAATTCCATCGTAAACGGTTGACCCCCGATCCTCTGGGCCAAGAAGGGAGACAGTTCAACTGGTGTGCATCGCTCCAAGGCGGCCTTGGCAGCAGCGACGAAATGCTGACGCACTTTCTCGTCGCCGGCGACATTGATGTATGTAGCTTGTGGTGTACCAATCAGCGATCCATCATCCCTGAAGCTGAAACTCAGCCTAACGGCGGAGTTTTTAACGCCGGACGGTGGTTTCCAGCACGACATGATGGCCGCGCCAACGTCGTCCATCGTTGTGAGAGGCTCAGCATGTGTCGTCAGCGGCAGAAAAACCAGCGCAAAAATGGCACAGGAAACATCTAGCTTGAGGCTTTTCATTGCTTGGAACGGTGGTGCTTGAAGCGCCATCAGCGTCCTCCTGACCCGTCTTCCAGCCAGAAGCTCATAACGGTCGCATGGCGAAGTCCGCTGCTGCCCCAAAGATACCGCACCCGTCCGACCAGGCCGGGCTTCAGCCAGCGCATGTTTTTGTCAGGCCGCTTCTTGCCCTTGTCGGTGAGCATTGCAACCGCCTGCCAGAACAGATCGCGGTTGAGCTTGTTGACGACCACCGACGCCGAGGCGATATAGGTCCGGTCTTCCTTGTTGTTGCCCAGCAGCGCCAAGATCGGCTTGCCGGCCTCCTGCACGACACCGAGGATCGGCAGTTCGACTTCAGCGTAGTTCTTGGTCTTGAGCCAGTTGCGCGACGGGCCGGACCGGTAAGGCGCTTTCGCCCGCTTGGAGACAATGCCTTCCAGCCCGAGCTTCTTGACCGCTTCGAAAATCGCCTTGCCCGAAGCAACAAAATGATCCGAGAACTGGATGGAGCCATCGTCTGGGATAAGCTCGCGCAACAGGTCGCGCCGCCGGATCAGCGGCTCCTTGCGCAGGTCGATCCCATCCATATGCAGGAGATCGAAGGCGACGAAGGCAATGGCGTCACTCTTCTTGTGAACCGCCTTGATCAGCGCGGCAAAGTCCGAGACGCCGTCCTTGTCCATGATGACGGTCTCGCCGTCGAGAATGGCTGACTTAACCGGGAAATCCTTGGCCGCTGCAATGACGCCTGGGTAACGGTCGGTCCAATCCAGTCCGCGCCGCGAGAGGGCCGTCACATTGCCCTTGTCGATCACGAGTTGGGTGCGGTAGCCGTCGAATTTGACTTCATGAATCCAGTCGTCGCCCTCCGGCGGCTCAGCTGACCGCGGTGGGCACTTCGAACGGGATGAAACGCAAACGAGAAACAGGGGCGTCCATGCGGCGGAAGATAGGTGGCGCAGCGGCAATCGCCAAGCCGCTACACGAACTGTGTCATTCCGTCACATGCCAAAGTGGGTGAATAGTTCGTGGACCTTTCGCTCAACTCAGCCGCTTCTCGGGTTCTGCAAAGTTCACAAAGGAAATGTCCCGCCATCTGCAGCAAGCGGCACAACCAGCACAAAAATACTCCCGCCCTGTCGGCGCCGAACGCTTCGCCCCTCGCCGGTTGCATCAGTAGTGTTTCTGCCCCTGTCGTTGCCTCAAACAGGTACGCGGCCGATGCACTCCAAATTTCGGCGGCAAGGCGAGTGTTCCTATGCTGAAGTTGCCATTTCAGCTGCCGAAATGTCGAGTTGTTGAGGGCACTTCTTGAAGCTCGTACCTCGCGTCTCTTCCCCTTCGATCCCCATCCCCTAGGAACAGCAGAACAAGGAGCCCAGCCCTCGGATCATCTAGCTAGTTGTGGACATCGGCTCGCCTTAACCAGTCGAACAGCGCAATGTTTCACGCTTTGGCCGTGGCGATCCTCGCCCTCGACAATCAAAGCACGGCAGTCGGGAAGGCCATGCTCCAGATGCTGGCATTGTTCTCTGAGTGAGATTGCCATCAGGGCTGAGAGGCAGATGGAGGACATTGCCAAGGACAAGAATAGGCGGACGAGAAACCGAAGCGACTCCAGAGAAGGCGACCGAGATACGAAAATGCGGGAGACCCATGACAGTGCCTGACATCATGAGGGCTATTGGCCTGAGGAAGACGTCGGTGTAGGGAATTGGAACGCGTTTGATCGCATTGCAGTACAAAAGCACGCTGGTGGAGGATGAAGGGGTTCGCCAAATGGCTAGTGCGCGCGGCAAAATGCTGACTGCGAATAGCTGGTTCCAGAGAATAGGCTCCGGGAACACGGCGCTCCTACACGGGGCAAAAATGCCCAATCTAATACAATCTTGAGCCCAAGAAAAAGCTTGATCTCACTCTCCAGCCAAAGACTTCGCGCAATCTGCCGGACAGTGGGATGGCTGTTGCTGGGAGCCATTGTCGCAGTAACAGTGTCGCCGATTTCGGAGCGCCCCCTGTCCGGATTCGCGCCTGGGTATGAGCGTGCCGGGGCATTTCTTGTGATGGGGCTTCTATTCGGCCTTGGATACTCTCGGCGTTGGCTCCTCACGTTTTGCATGGTGACCGCAGGCGCATTTGCAATCGAAGCGCTGCAATTCCTCACACCGGATCGCCACCCGGCTTTCGATGACGCGTTTGTCAAGGCATGTGGGGGAACTATGGGCGTGCTGGTTGGCATTGCATTTCAACGCCGATTTCTGCGAGCCCTTTCAATACGATAACTTGGCGAGTCGTAACGCAGGTGAGAGCCGATAGACGGGTAACTAGGTCTCCTGGTGCGCCCTGCGGCGATTTGCATGGCCGATACGTGCATGGCCGTCAGACTCGCAAGGCGAAAGCCGCACGGAAAAGAGGTTCGCGACCTTATCTGCATGGGGCGGCAACTCGCGGCGCTGTTCTGACTAATGACAGAGTTTCATCCGGCGGATGTCGGATTATTCCTGCTCTGTTTTGCGCCGACGCCGACCGATCCGATTGAGGGTAAGCGGGCAATTCTGCCCTTTCCCGTGAGGATGGGTTTAGGGTTATATTCCTTGGTGCGACGGTCCTCGAAATCTTACGGAGATCGGCATGGGCAGCGTGCCCGTCCGGTGAGAACGCACAAACGCGCCGACAGCCGCCGAACACAGCGGGCCCTTTGCCGAGGCGAAATGGAAGAACTCAGCGATGTTTCGGCATTGGTCTCGTTACCGTTGCGATGGCGGGAACCTTGCCCAAGTGATCGCGGCTATCCAACTCGGCGTGATGTGCTGCAAGTGTCGCTGGCCAAATTTCGACGCGCGCCGCCCTCTTGTTGCATCAGCGTATAGCCGTCGCAGTCGCGCCATTACCTTGGAGCGCTGCCCAGACTGCCATTGCCTTCCTTTATCCGCTGCCGTGGGGATAGTTCGCCGTTTTTCTAGCTCGATTTGTCGAGTATCATCTGATCAATTTGCTTTCTGTCCGGTCAGGTACTCTTCTTTCTTGCACTTTGGGTAGGAGGGAGAGCGTCATGGTCAGCCTCAAGTCAGGAGGATCAGTGCTCGCGACAGCGTTGTATGTCGCGTTGCTCGCGTCGCCTGCTGCATCACAGGAGAAGACGTCGCCGGACACGACGACGTCGGAGGTTCCGCAGCCCTCGGCGAAGGGAGCACCAGGGCCTGAAGCTGGCGTTGGCCTTGCTAGCACCTTGATGGCTGGCGCGGTAGTCTACCTGATCGGTCGCCACCACGAAACAGACCGGAAATAACCGACATCAGCCGGATTGGGCCTCGCCGTTGTGGCTCCTCTGGAGCAACAGCGATATCAGTTTGGTTATCGGATGTCAGGGTGGCACGATACGATATTAGGACTTCGGTTGGCCAAGGCCCACCGCTTACGACTGGCGAGCTCAGAACTCCATTCTGGGGGCGGCTACTGCCGAAGGTAACGGTTCGCTCACGGCGTATCTGCGCCAGCAGGCAAGGGAGAATCCCGGTCGCCTTCCTCGGCTTGTTGGGCCGGGTCTTGCCGTTGCAGCTCCAGAACGACCGCGACAACCCGGTCACCATCACCTCGGTCACCTACCGCATTGTCGACCCAAAGCAGCCGAACCATGACCGGCTCACCTTCTGGCTCTACAGCCTGATCGATCAGGCGATGGCCAAATCACGGACGCGCAACGTGACCTGGATCGTGCAATAGCTCTCCCACGGCAAGCTCAAGGACCAATGGATGGCTGACGCCGCCAGTCGCAACTCGATCAGCAACGAAGGCCTGCCACAGTGCGGAGACTAACGTGATAATCCCATGTTCTAACTCGGCTGATATTAGCGGATTGCGGTCATAGATTTGGGCAGCCCGCCAAATCTCTCAAAGAGAATGCGGCATCAGGGAAATACGACCGCATCTCGGTCAAACTCAGCAGTTCAGTGAACATCACCTCATCTTGTGCCTGCTCCTCAGGCCACCCCTTGGTCATTCCTAGCGGCCAACGGGGCGCAAGCCAGGCTTGACCTTTGATCGGCAAGAACTGCATTCCAGGAAAGAGCCAGTGTGGCTCGATAGGGAAATATCGGTAGGGAGTTTGCACCGCGTAGCGAGGTGCTATCGACCGTACAACCTCTGCGAAGCGTACGCGCTGCATATGCCCGCCCAGATGCTCGATCAAACTGTTCGACAACACGAGATCGAAGGTGTCGCCTGCTATCAAATCTGGTGCATTTATGGCATCGCCAGCAATTGGACGAAGCCAAGACAATGCTTGACCAGGCTCTTTGAGGTTGATCACGGTCACAAATTTCGGACGCACAGGAGCCCGCGTCCAAAACACAGTCGTCCCACCGAGATCAAGTACACGCATCTGCTCCAAATTTGGATACTCAAACAACAAATGCTTCCATCGCCGTAGTCGAAGCCGCTCTGCAAGAGAATTGTCGGAGGCAACGAACAGCTTTCGGACAGAAAACGCTTGTGCCTTTGCTTTATAGTCTAACATTTCTCGATATCCTCGCGGCGATGACGATGGCAATCCCAACCTCCCCCTTCACGACGGTTGTTAATTTTGGCTTCTGGAGGATTTGTCCTTCACACACAGTAGAGCGAACCGCCGATGGATTGCTTGCTCCGCCGTGCCAAAGATTTGTTTTACGCTGCCACCTCAGGTAAACCACGTCATCAATCCCGCGCTATTTCAGGTGCAGTTCGGGCAAGAACAGCATGGTCTCCTATTATTTGAGGATGTCCCGAAGCTGAGAAGAACGATATCGAACCAGCCACCGTCACCGGCGTTTGAACGGTGTCGCCCTTTCTTGTGGCCTCGCGGGCAAGCTTCTTCAGCCGCTCGGCGTGCGTCCAGCCAGTGGCAGGCAGGTCGGCTGGCATGCTTAGCCACTACTCGCTGTCCCCATTGCTGATGCCCTTTCGCTCACGCAGCGCATTAATGGCGTCGATCATCGGCATCGTCGACGCAACCAAGGGGTCTGGCAATGCACCAGGCTCCGCTTCAGGCGGCACGAATACCGGAAAGTCGATTTCGGTCTTTGCCGCGATTTCGCCCAGAGCATCGTGGGCCTGCTGCAGATCGGCGAGAGCCCGTTCGACGATGCCCGGATCGTACTTGAATAGCGCGCAGCCGGTCGGTGAGGCGGCGGCGAGAGGTTAATGTCTACAAAGTCGATCACTTGCGTCTCCGGTTTAACACAGGGCAATTCAGTGCCCCATCGGGGAGCAGCGCGCCGAGACTGGGACACTCACGGACATCCTCCTCCCCCTCGAAATTGCCGATCAGTGATCTTGCCTCGCCTCATTTTTGCCTCGCCGAAAATCCTGTTGGTGGCCATCAGCTACAAACCGTGCCAACAGCCCGCTTGGTCACCCTTTCCGCTCTCCTTGCCCGGAGACTTTTTTAGCCACTGACAAAATCACTGACCGATCACTGATCACCGTCGCCATCTCCTAAGCCATTGATTATCTTCTGTTCTTTCTCTCGCCCGGTACCCCAGCCCAATAGCAGCAGTCAGTGAGATCAGTGATCACCCCACTTCCTCCACAGCAATTTCTCTCCTTCCTCACTTGCTGATTGAAACGAAATCCGTGCAAAAGAGGCGCGCGTATAGGTAGAGAAATACAACTGCAAAGAGTTGGGAGAAAAAAGCTGTAAGGTAAGTGGAGGGATCACTGATTTCACCGTAATCACTGACCGCCAAAGGGCTGCATCCGGGACAGTTTTAGAGCCTCGTCCTGCAGCATCTGTTCGGGCAGTTTGTCGAGCCCATAGATGGCCTGCCGCCGCTTGCCGATCTTCCACAAATGATCCTCCGCCGACGAGTTGACGCGGCGATAACCCAGCTTCTTCAGCTTGCCGGGCACCTGCGTCCGGTATTTCTTGTCGGCCAGCCAGTCCTGCAGGTTCTTCATTTCCAATTTCTCGGCGGTCGCCTTGAGTTCCTGCATGCTGAAAACGATGAGGTCGTCGTCGCGGTCACCACCGATCCTCAGGCGGCGGTTCGTGCGCATCTGCTCAATGCAGTCGGCCAGTTCCGTCTCCTCCGTGGCGCGCTGGGCATCGACGATTTCCCAAAATGCCTTGGTCTTCGGCGGTGGTGCCTTGCGATTGAAACCACTCAGGTCGCGTGACCTGAGAAATGCCGCGACGTGACGCTTGCCGCCTTGATTTTCGAGCCAGTCATGAAACTTGGCGAAATAGGCGTCGTCGAGAGCGCCGGGCTTGCCCGCTGCGGGCAGCTTGGACTGGGCCACGTAGTGTCGGCGGTCCTCGGCTGGCAGGTAGACGCCGTTTTCCAGATAGTTGGTGGTGATGACGACGCCGACGAGGTTGGGAATGCCGTATCTGGGGATGTGCTTCTCGTTGATGAAAATCGCCTCCGGCGGCGCGGAGATCAGCGTCTTGCAGCGTTCATAGAAGGCAAAGACGCTCAGGTCGGTACCAAGGTCATGCGCCTCGTTGATCCGCAGGATGACGTTCTGCGCAAACCGGTTGAACTGGCCGAGCAACTCCGAGGGGGCGATGTCGGCGTAGTTCCATTCGCCAACCGCATAGCGAACCGGCTCAAGCAGGCTGTCCTTGCCAATGCCCTGCTCTCCGCCCAGCAGCAGGGCGTGGTTGCACTTCTTGTCGGGATGCTGCACCCGGTCGGCGCACCAGTCGAGGATATGCTCGGCATCGTCGGGATAGACCGTGCGCACATGCTCCAGCCACGGCCCCGCCAGTGATGCATCCCCCGGCTCGATGGTCGGTGGCCGATAAAGATTGAAGACCACGCCGCCCTTTTTCCTCACCAGCGCGCCTTCGGCCACAAGCATGTCCTTGATGATCATCGGTCTGCCCGGATGCCATGTCTGCTGGTCGACCGGCTGGTTCCTGTCGATCCACTCGGTTGCCGGGATCGTATCGCCGCCGGGTCCGACAGGGATCGGGGCCAACTGGCTGTCGACGCTCGCGCCGGGCCACAGGCTGCGCGTCGGCGCATAGAAATACTTATGCAGTTCCATGAAGGCGTAGAAATCCGTGATTTCCACACGTGTCCCCTCGCCCGGCTGTCTGCCGCCCGCCGCACGGCGTACCTGCCGCATTGCCTTGCCAATTTGGTCAAGCTGCTCCCTCAGCAATTTCATCTGGCAGCGCGTCTCGGTTTTCAGGCCGTCCCACAGACGGGCGAAGGCGGCAGGATCGCTCTGCGACAGCTCCCAGATGGCAATGAGGGTTTCCTCCTCAAGCGGCGCTCCCGCATCCGCCTTGGTACGCTCCACCAAGTCCTTCAGCCGCTCGCTGTCGGCACCGGTCTGAGCGGAATTAGCACCATCATTGGCCATGACTGCACCTGTAAGCGCGGGCGTGCTCAATGCGCTGCCTGGCGTTCTCCCTGAGCAGCCGCCTTGCCTGTTCGGCAACCGACACGCGCCTCGACATTGCCTTGGCCCAGACGCGCGAGAGCGCCCTCGATCCGGCATTGACGTCGCGACCGCTGCTGCCGGGCGTGAACCGCCATATCCATGCCAGTCGGGCGAAATCCTCGATGCTGAAGCCATGCCAGTGGAGCGCCATGCCGAGCGCGTAGACGTAGTCGCTGCCGGTGCGTCCGCCCTCCTTCTCGCCCAGTTCCCACATCGCCCGCAGCCGGTTATCGTCAGCTAGTGCCTGCTCAAAACGCACAATCAGGTCGCCGGGCAGGTCGTCATAGCCATCCAGATGGCGGATGGCCTCGTGATCGATCAGGTCGGCGTATTTCGCCCACTCCGCCGCCTCCGCCCGCGACCGGGCCCGCTCTCCCGGCGGGGATCGGGGAATTCCTTAGCGATGTCGTCGATGGCGTGCATGAGACCACTGTCGGCGATCAGCGTGGCTGACCGCGTCTTACGGCCTTTGCGCCGCTTGATTGCGTTCGGGAAATTGGTTGTTCCCGGCAGCCGCATGATGCGGTCGATATTCTGCACTGCATCCGCCTTCAGCGCGATACGCGATAGCCCTGCCGATGTTCTCCACACGGTTCTGGCTCGCGGCATCGATCTCGATGGGCTCGTCGAGCTTCCAGACCACCTGCATGCCGCCGCCGCTATCGATGACGAAGCTCGGCGGCAGCGGGCCGCGCTGAAGCTCCTCGATGCGCAGCCGGATGCGCGCCCGCTCGCTGTCGAACTCCTCGGCTCCGCCCTGCGGGATCGAGGTCGGCAAACAGGGCGCGGATACTGGCGATGTCGGATTTTTTGAGCTTGCTGTTGGGCGACCTCGGCTTCGGCTCGCCCACCGAGAAATACAGGTTGTGCTGCTCGATATGCCTGTCGATCCAGTCCGCCATCTTCCCCCAAGCGCCGGGTGCGAAGGTGCAGGCGTCGATGGGCTTGCCGCTGAACGGATCGAATGCGACGAGATTGTGCCAACCGTTCGGGTCAAAAGCCTGCAGGAAGCGGATAGCGTCACCCGCCTTCGCCGTAAGGGTTGTCACCGGGAATATCGGAGGTGCGGGCGGTCATCCCCGGTCACTCCAATGGGAGCGTAGGCATCGCAATGCCGCCAAGAGGTCCGTTGCGTGTGAGGTCGGTGGGGGGTAAGGTTTCGCCGCTACAGCTTTCGATGATACCTCGCCGCCGTCCCGTGCTACCGGGGCGGCGGTTTCGTTACGGAGGGACATTTGATCACCTCCTATGCCGCGACCGAAGTTGATTTGCGGCGTTTCGAGGCGAGCCAAGCATCAAGATCGTCAGGGTCGTATACGACCGTACGACCGATAGTGATGTACATCGGCCCTCCACCGGTCAGACGAAGTTTTTCGAAGGTCGATCCGGTCGAGCCGCAATAGGCGGCAGCGTCTACGGTACGCAGCTTCGCGCGGTAAGTCTTGTGTTCGGAGTTCATGGCGGTTCCCCTTCCATTTCCGCGATACAGCGGCTTAGACAGGGAACTTCGACGCAAGCTAATCGACTTTCAATGCGTCGGAGGGTCGGGACCATAGAGGCACCAAGTCGGTCTTAGTGGGTCAGGCCCAAATCTAAAGCATTGGTTTTGAAAGCTAATATGGGGGAGACCCAGTCATGTCTTTTTCCGCTTTTGTCGATGGGGACTAGCGCTCCCAGATTGGGCGCTTTGTTCTCGCATGAGTGTTGCGGCAGTGTCGGCTAGTGTCTCGCTAAGCTTCGGAAAGGGCTCCGTCTTAGACGCAGAGAGCAACTCATCGACGATCTCCCGCTTGAGCGGTTGATTGTCGGGACCAATCGCCAACTTCCGACTCACGTCAAGCATTAATTGAAGATACGGTGAGACATATGGTTCGTTGCGCTTCTCTGGGGCCAATGACTCAGTCTGGAATTCGAAACTGATCGAGTTCCTTCTTGCGAATGAAAATCCAGCGCTTAGTCTCATACTTTGTGGTCACGAGTTCATCGAACTTCACTTGCTTCATGCAACAAGTTTTGAACCAGTCGTCGTAGTGCTCGGTGTTCCAAACACCGGCCCCTACCGGAACGAAGGGCTCGCCTCCCTGCTCGGTCCGCAGCGCGCAAACAAGACGCCCTTTTGCAAGCGCATCAACGATTAGGTTCGTGATCGTTGTGAAACGCTCATGATTGAAAAGTGCATTTTGGTCGTCGGGGTGGAATGGATGTTGGCCGAACGCTGAAGCACCCTCGTCCCCGGTCCATTGGCTCCCGAATACCCTCCTGCCGATCTGCTGCACTGCTTCCGCCAAAAAGACGTGAGAATTTGTACGGTCTTGGGGCCAAGAGGTGGGATCGGACCATTGAAACTGAGAGAAATTTGCCACGTCGCGCACCTTACGACTGCACCGTGGAGGCCGCAGGGAAACCGGCAGTGCTTACCGGCTTGTCGGATGCCTCCTATCCCTGCGGGTTCGATCACCTCTTGCGGGGTTTGAGCGGAATGACATCTGCAGATGGCGCGGCGGTTCACCCATGGCCGCGGCGATGGTATTGCCTATCGCGTTCGAAGCCCGGCGCAGTGGATCAGCGTCAAGATGCGCATACCGCTGCGTCGTCGCTGCCTGCGTATGCCCGAGGAGTTTGCCGATGATCGGCAGCCCCATTCCGCCGCCGACACCGAAACTTGCGAAGTTGTGGCGCAGATCATGAATGCGCAGCCCTGAAAGTTCAGCACGGCGCGTCACCATGTCCCAAGGCCGCTTAAGGTCGGAACGAGGCTTTTCGTCCTTCGATCCCGCTCTGTCACCTGCAATGACGTAAGGAGCCGACGCGGGTCAGGTTCGAAGGACCTCGATAGCAGGCGCGTTTAATACGATGGTTTTTCGGCCGGTCTTTGAATCAGGGAGCATCAGCAGACCGCGGTCAAAGTCTACGTGTTGCCATTTCAGAGAGAGGATTTCGCCAACGCGCGCACCCGTGAAAAGCAGGAGCCGCAAGGCCGCCGCCGCGTGCTCGCCGATAACAGTTTGCCGGTTTTGTTTCGGGACGTGCTTTGTCTGTTTCGAGCCGTCTATCTCCCATGGAATGCCGATCGTTTCGGCTTCCCGAATGGCTAGCGCCGAGCCGCTCAAGCTCACTCGATCGAAAGTAGGCGCTCTCTCCGGTGTTCGGCGTATCTGTCGATGCCGCGAGCCGGATTGTAGCCTTCGGGCACAAGCCCGCTCTTGCTGGCAAAGGTGAACATGGAAGCGACGACAGCCAAAACACGGTTCGCTTGAAAGGGCGTGTGGCTCCAATCCAAATGCAATTTGGCAAGTTGTGCGCGCGTCACATCCTTTGCCTTCTTCGAGCCAAGCTCGGGAATGACGATGCGCTGCAGGATGTCCTCGTAGTGAGCCTTGGTTCCGCCCTTGCGCTTCGGCCCGACGTGCTTGGCGAGAAATTGCTCTGCTAGCTCTGAGACCTTCAGCGCCGCCCGATCATTGGCTTTGTCGCCTTGAGGGTCCTGACCGACCTTAGCCTTCGAACGGAACTTGTCGGCTATCTTGCGTGCCTCGTCAGGTGTGAACTCGTCGGTCTTGCCGATCGTCAGGCGCTTTGTCGTCGCGCGCCGACCGCCTTCACTCTTGTACTCAAACACCCACGACTTCTTCCCCGAAGGGAACACTCGCAGGCCAAACCCGCGTATCTCCGTATCGAAGACTGTGTACCGGGCAACTCTAGGCGGAGAGCCTTCAACAACTCGCTTCGTCAGCTTGAGTTTGGTCATGTTCATGGAAAAGGGCATTTCGAGTCTGGGGCGTCACCGGGGCGTCACCGTTTTCGGAAGCTAGCGGAAACACCATGCAAAAGCATAGCAGGAAAAGCGTTGAGATCCAAGGGTTTCGGAAACTGGCGGAAACGCGGGGAAGCCCCCGGCAACTCGTTCCGTCAAATTCCTAATCTGTAGGTCACAGGTTCGATTCCTGTCGGGATCACCAACACATCCATTTGAAATTGTTGAATTCTTAATCGAACAACGAGAGAAACAGTACCAGAAATCGCTGCGGCGTTACGGGGGGCCTTACGGGATACTACGAGGGTTTTGGCATCGAGCGAAAGCGGGGCCGCTCTTTGCCTGCTATGAATTTGGGCGACCTTGAAAGTCAAGAAGATGACCTGAAATCCACCTTCAAGCATGCCCTGCGTCACTTGGCTCTTCGCATCGACAGCAGGCCGTATGTTTTCCGGCCTTCCAAAAGGCGCTAAGGTCAAAGGCGATGCCGCAATTGCGCTCGAGAGGTTTGAGTGTCCGCTTCTTCACGCTACTCGTCTGGCCTGATGGCGCCTGCGTTGCCGGCCGTTGACGCCAGGGATTGGGCGCGGAACGCGATCAACATCCTTCAAGGAGATGGCCTTCGATCGGCCGACACCCATCTCATCAATCCAGTTTTTCGGGGTCTGCGCGGTATTTCGTTTTATTTGAAGGATGAATCCACCCATCCGACAGGGAGCCTGAAGCATCGGCTGGCGCGCTCGTTGTTCCTGTACGGGATCTGCAACGGCAAGATCCTGCAGGGCACGACCCTGGTAGAGGCCTCCTCGGGCTCCACGGCGGTGAGTGAAGCCTATTTCGCGCATCTTCTCGAACTGCCGTTTATTGCAGTCATGCCACGATCGACGAGCCGCCAGAAGGTTGAGGCGATCGAGCGGTTCGGCGGAAGCTGTCATTTCGTCGATAGCCCGACCGCCGTCTACGACGTTGCCGCGCGGCTGGCCGAGGAAGCCGGCGGACACTATCTTGATCAGTTCACCTATGCCGAACGCGCCACTGATTGGCGGGGCAACAACAACATCGCCCAGAGCATCTTTGATCAGATGCGGGCAGAACGGCACCCAGAGCCCGCCTGGGTGGTAATGAACGCGGGCACAGGTGGGACCTCAGCCACGATCGGACGTTATATCCGCTACCGAAATTTCAACACGCGGCTTTGCGTCGTCGACGTCGAGCATTCGGCCTTCTACGAGTGCTTTTTGAGCGGCAATCGCAGGGCGACTTGCGTGCACCCGTCACGCATTGAAGGCGTTGGACGACCGCGTGTCGAGCCATCCTTCGTTCCCAGCGTCATCGACCATATGATCAAGATACCGGACGCTGCCTCGATCGCCGCCATGCACGTGCTTTCGGATCGTCTGTTTCGGCGCGTCGGCGGCTCCACCGGCACTAATTTTTTCGGGCTATGTTGGGTTGCCGCAAGCATGATTGCTGAAGACAGGGAAGGATCACTGGTATCTCTCATTTGTGACAGTGGCGATCGATACGCTTCCACCTACTATGATCCCGACTGGCTCAAGGAAAACCAGATCGAGATCGAGCCCTATCGGGAGATGCTGGAGACCTTTCTGGACACCGGCAATTTCAGGACCTTGAGCTGATGCGGGTTCTGTCAGGCCTGAGGATCCGTCGCAACTCCTGATCATCCGAGCCGCTTGCGTTCTGCCGATCAATGACCTCCCCATTGGCCTGCGCGCCAGGCTGATCTTGTTCCGGTAGTGCGGGCCGTCATCGAGGAATTCAGTCGAAGGCCCGGCAATGCCGGACGGCTGACACTCGATGTCGGAGGCGGCATCAGCTTGATGCGCAAAGTTGACATTGATGCCTTCGCAATAGCCCTGCGAAATCTCATCGAAAACGCTCTGACTCATGGGGCAGCCGGTATGCCGGTTTCCGGCGTGATCACGCAGGATGGTACTGTTGTCGTGGGTGGCACATTGGCGTTCAGGTCGCCAGCGCATGGCCGGGAAGATGGATTTGAAGCCACGATGCGCGTCTAACAGGAGCCGGAAATTGCGAGGAAATGCAATCCACTCAAGGAGAGCAGTCTTCTTGCACGGAAGCCTTTCAATTGACGACGACAATGCGCGTATTGCCCCGGCCGGCCTGCTTGACCAGCGAATAGAAGCGGGCCGCGTTGGCGGTCGCGAGACGCACACAGCCGTGCGAGACGGGCCGGCCGAGTTGCTTGACGTAGCCGGTTCCGTGGATTGCGTAGCCGCCCCGGAAGAACACTGAATAGGGCATCGGCGTAAGGTCGTATTTCCGCGAGTACCACATGCGGTGAAGACGCGTCGGGCGGTAGGTGCCTCGCGGCGTGCGGTAGCCCCTGCGGGCAGTTGAAACGGGCCACCTGTGGATTACTCGGCCATGTTCGGTGATGGTCATTGTCTGGCTGGACACGTCGATGCGGGCGACAAGTTTAGCGGCCCATCCCTGCGTAGCCCCGCTAAAGAGCATCACTGCAAACGCAGCGGCGTATAGAACTGATTTCTTCATGCCATCTATCCAAACTCTACATGCCTTCGAAGTAAAGTTACTTCTCTGAAAGACGTGTGGCCGGAGTTTACACGCAAGTCTTAAGAATTTCTCCATTGAGGCTGCAACCGCGCCAACTTTTTTGTGCATGTTGCTGCTCCGCAACGCAAACTCTGGCCCAACTGAGCCTTGCCAACGAAGCACCTGCCTTTTCAATCCCGGAATTGAACGAACGGACTCCTGAGAGCAATCGACGAGCGCGTCGATGAGCTGTCGTGCTCGCTCCAGACTTCATCCAGAAGTTATTGCGCCTCTGAGTGTGAGCGGCGAACCCGCCGGCCTTTCGTGCGTTGCCATCGCAACTCGAAAATCGTTTCGACGTCGCGATGGCAGGCCATGGATGGTCGCGCGGCCCGGCGCGTCATTGGTCCGCAAGCGAGCGTCGCCGCTCCTGGTGAAGCCACTCTGAAGTCACGCCAACGAACGCCCGGCGACGCGCGCAAGCTGCCCAGTATGATAGCCGCCGGGGTAACGTACGGCCTGCGGATCAGCGTCTTTGGACGGAAAGCGGCCCATCGCCTGTCACCTGATAGGCGATATGAGCATCGTCGCTTTTGAGGTAACGGGTTGCCGGTACTGCAGCCAATGAGTTCCTCCCGCTCGAAGGCGGGTGCGGTTCTAAAAGTCCTTCCTGAACCCGAACCCGATAGAGCGTCCATCCGGAGTTGGAACCACCCGTTCTTCAAGAGTGAGCCTTTCCGACTGAAGGCATTTGCAACCCATCGTGAAGGCGGCTGTCAATTGCGCCGTGCCAAGATCAAGCTTGATTCCGGCAGTTGGCGCATAGCGCGTGTCTGAACTGGGCAGCATGAGAGACAAATGCTCGACGGCCCAGACCGCCGCCGCCGAACTTCCGTATTTTCCGATCAACCAGTCCCGAAGAAGCGACTTCCAGAGAAGCTCGTTGACCAGATGCTGAACAAAGTCCGGATCGAGCCCCACCACCGAGCGCGGCCCCCGCAACACGAAGCCGACATCGTCAATATGTATGTTGCAGGCGGCCGGCGTGAGGGCCACGTGCAACGAGGTAATGTCCACCTGCCGGGCATAGCCGGCGGGCGCCTGACCGAATTTGAGAATGTGCCGGTTTTCTCCTGAGTAGGCCCTTGTGGCCGCCTGCACTGGACCAACTTCGATATTGTAGGTGTCGGCGATCTCGCGAAAACCCCAGGCCCGCTGCTCCGTGGCCTTGGTGAGCCCTACGGTGGTTTGGTCGTAGGAAAGGCCGAGAAGATCACCGTATGCCAGTTGCTCCGCCTTGTTCAGGAGCATGGCTATTTTTCCGCCCCCGGGGGCGGGCTTGAGCGGGTGGTAGTGGAAAGCGGACTCGCCCCGTGAGTTGGCAGCGACGCGAAACAGTTCGAGCAGTAGTTGAAAATTACTCGGTGGAAAGGTGATGCCTTGCAGAATTGTCTTGCCTTCCAGAAACTTTCCGCGTTTGACGCTGCCCGGGAATGTCTTCTCGCGGGGGCCGCCCAGGGAAGGAAAGGCGCCTCCCATGCTCGGATCGAATTTCCCCGTCGCTTCCGGAATGACCACGTCGCCAAGATGGTCATTGATCGAGATGCGATAGCGTTCCCGCAGCCTCCTCTCGATGGCGGTGAATACCGGGCCATAGGCGACAGGTGGGTCGGTGACTGGCGGCATCTCGAAAGTCTCCCCTGCTCTATCGGGCGATATTCCCGAGCCGGCGAGGCACAGTCAGTTGCACTGAAAGCTAATAGCGCAGATCTTCGGCGCAGGCCATCCATGCCGCATAAGGCAGTGAAGCGGTTGTCGGACCTGTGGTCGGCGGTTCGATCCCGTCCGAGGGCACCAATCCCATGCGGGTTCTCAAACACCTTGAACAGAAGCGGCATGAAATAGATCTCGCCGCGTAGATCGGAATGGCAGTTCAATCAAATCGAGTGTATTACAGGAGACGGGCGGCGAGTTTTAAAGCTTTGTTGTTTCGAAGGAAGCAATGACTAAGCCACATCATCGATGGTTTGATGGACTCACGGGGAAAGTGGGGTTCTAAACGGAGTTCGGTAGGTAGAAACCGGTACTCGGCCCGATGACCGAACAGTGTTCGCGCAGGCTTACTCTAATCAGCTTGGGCTGAAACTGCACTTGACTACTGTTTCCAGAGAAATCGGGGAGGAAGTAAGAGGAGGAATAGATGATGCGCAAACTCACGGAGGCGCTTTTCATTATCGCCTCAAGCGCTTTGCTGGTTGGGTGCCCACCGGGCACCGGCAGTCTCCCGGCAGGAAACCTTCTCGATCGGATTAATGAAAAGCGCGTTGCCGCAGGGTGTGCCCCAGTCACCGGCAATGACCAGCTTCGCGTTGCCGCAGAGGGTCATGCGGTCGACATTCGAGATCACCCGGGTCACTTCGGCGCTCCTGGTACATCGCCGCCACTCAACGATATCCACACGGGTACCGACGGTAGCAATATTGGTGCGCGCATCAATGCCGCTGGCTACAGCCCAAAATCACTTTGGGGTGAGATCGTCTATACTGCGTCGGGTCCACCGCATAACACCGAACAGGCAACCATCGACTGGTGGATGAAGAGCCCGCCCCATAGGGCGAACATCGAAAACTGTGGCTTCAAGGATGCTGGCGTTGGTCTGCTCTATCCTAACGGGGTTGAGTGGATTGCCGTCGTTGACTTCGCGACCCAGGTAGAGCGTGGTTCGGCTCCGTCTCGACTCCGGGCTGTCTTCATCGATGAGACCGCTGGATCAACAAGATGACGCCGTGCGCGGCTGGGCAAGGAGGCGAACGGCCGCGCGTTCGCCCCGCATGGCCACTGGAGCCTCTGACTTTCTCGCCGGCTGCGGCTGACGGCCGCCTTGCGTGCTGCTCGATGGACCGATCAACGGCAGTGCTTCCGGGCCTATGTCGAGCAGGTCCTCGCGCCGGAGCTGCGCCCCGGTGACATCGTCATCATGGACAACTCGGCGCCCACAAGATCGGCGGCGCCAGGCGATCGCGCCGTCGGAGCGCGGCTCTGTCTGCCGCCCTACTCGCCCGACCTCAACCCGATCGACAGGCCTTCGCCAAGATCAAGCACTGATGCGACAGGCGCAGGCGAACCGTCGAGGAACCTGGGCCGTATCGCCACCGTCACGAACCATCGAACCCGACGAATGCAGCAACTACTTCGAAAACGCCGGATACGCCCGAACCTAGTGTGGCGAATCCGAAATTCGTATTACCTTGAAGGCTCGGATCGAATTTCGGATTCAAAGCCACACTAGCAACTTATTGACTCTAGTGTGGTTTACGGATTTGAAGTTCCTGAACGCGGATGCCATGGAAATAACAGGAACTTCAAATCCACCACACTAAGGTGTGTTGGATCGCGGCGCAGATCGCCTGGTTGACGTCGTCGAGCGCGTGAAAATGCTCGCTCCTCGGCGAGATCAGTTGCCTTCGATCAAGCTTGAATCGGAAATTATGTGATAGATGTGTACGGTAGCCGCTGTCGCAAAAGTATCGGTAAATACGCCGTTCACGACCGGGATGGTCCGGTTTTCATTGACAACCGTGACACTCGTCGCATTTTTGTCGGCAATGGTGAATGTTGCCGAAATGTTGGTTTGCGTCATCAACTCTCTGGTATCGGCGAAGATATAGAACTGCCCATTGTGGTACTTCGCCATTGTCTCAATGCCGCTGAACTCCGACTTCACCACTTCATTTTCGTAGCCGGGTTTGTTGGTTGAGACATAGCCGAGAGCCGTCGGCGAATTTAGAACCGGGGCCAGTTGGGTGATCAGCGCGTCCGTTTTGTCCACCTGGGTATAGATTGAGACAGTCTGCCCCGGTTGGACCGTCTGATAGAATGGGGTCGCAAGAATGTCGTTTGTTTGCGCGGGCCCGGCGAACGTGTGATTGAAATATACGATACCCCTGGCACCGTGGATGAGCGAAGACCAGGCAGCCCAGTTCACTTCTTCCGGAGTGATGTAATACGATGCTGACGTGTCTTCGAGCCATGGCCCGCCAAGCTCAATATACGAATATATTGGGCTATTGCCTCCGGTGGCCTCCTCTTGTTGAGTAATCAGGTCGCCATAGTTGTTGCCACGATGCATTTGATCAAGCGTCGCAGCTCCAGAAAGACCATCGAGCTTACCAGCCACACTCTGGAGGTCGGGGCCCTGTCCTGCAAAAAAATAGAAATCAACACTTGACGCATCAATGTGCCGCGTCGTGCCGTTCGGAGTGACAACGGGCGTATAGATTTCCTCAGTCGTCGTTGACGGCCCACCATTCAGATTGCCGTAAACAATCCAATTCCAAGTATTGTTCATCCACCAGAATCGTCCGTCCTGAACACTGTTCGCCGTGCTGCTGATCGGCCCACTCACTCCTTGCTCATAAGTGGACGGTTCATCGTAGGACAGCAGCCCAACGGTTTCGCTACCAAGCGAACCTCCGTTGTTCGCGAGTATTTTACTTAGTTCCTGATGTTGAACTACTACCTCTATTCCGTTGGTGCGAAGCAACGACAGCGGAGTGTCGCTCGTCATGCCGAACATTGTATTGAGGCCAAGATCCTTCCAGCGATCGGCGTCAGCTTGAGTCCTTATTCCTGCCAACCACACACCAATCGGTATGACCGAAGAGTCCCATCCGGCATTGTGCGCGTAGGTCAGCCCATGATCGCCGTAATAGTTTGAACCGCCGTCAATTGGTTCGAGTGTTACATTATCAGTCTTGTCGGCGAGGCCGACCGCAGATCCCGCGACCAACATGGCGACGGCAAGTACCACTGTTTTCATGGTGAGATTTCCCTCCGCGCGCTTTTTACCACAAAGGCAATGAACGCGCCCTTCACCCAAATGGCTGTTTTTGGTCTTCGGAAGGGGCAGTCGCTCGATCTTTGAACCGTCATCGGTCACGCCGCAAGAAGCCTCGGAAAACCAACTCCCGTCCCGCCAGTGGCACCAACGGTGCATCCGTAGCGGAAGAAGCGCCCTTCCATTATGCTACGCGCCAAGATTTTCGGTGCGGCTTTCGATCGACGCCGTCCTCAGAATCGAGCCGGTTCAGCGTTGTTGCGGCGGCGGGCAATTCGGCGGCGGATTGTTCGCAGCTTGGCCTGCTGTTAGTATTCATTGCCCGGTGTACACGGACCAAATGGCCGCTACCGGAAAAGATGGATACATCCGATTCATTCTATAGGAGAACGGCCGATGAAACGGCTAGCAATGACTGCTGCCCTCGCGACGGCGGGCAGCGTTTTCGCCTTACCGGCAGCAGTCGCGGCTGATGATGCCGCGATGATCAAGAGCGCAGAATCTGCTGCTCCCGCAGCGGTTGCGAGCGGGGCGGCGATCTACGCCATGGACGAAAAGGGAGAAATGCGCACCTTGCGGGAAGGCAAGAACGGCTTTTGGTGCATGCCCGACAACCCCGCTTCGCCCGGCCCTGATCCGATGTGCGGCGACGCCAACGCGATGGAATGGGCGATGGCCTGGATCGCAAAGAAGGAGCCCCCCAAAGGCAAGGTTGGATTCATGTACATGCTTGCCGGCGGTACCGACGGCAGCAACACCGATCCCTACGCGGCCGAGCCGGAATCTGGCAACAACTGGATAGAGACCGGGCCGCACGTCATGATCGTCAATGCAATGGACGTGATGGCGGGCTATCCGACCGAGGCCAAGCCGGACACGACGCAGCCCTATGTCATGTGGGCAAACACGCCGTATGCCCATCTGATGATCCCGGTGAAGTGACCTTCTTCGGAGTTGCGAATTCACCCTGGGGTGTGTTGAGATTCAGGTTAGGCCGAGGCGAAAATGGCGGTTTTCGAGAACCGGCACGCAGCGTACGTTCGGGTACGTGAGTACCGGAAGCGCAGAAGACCGCCATTTGCGGCCGGCATGACCTGAAATACAACACACCCGGGCAGCGGACGCCTTCATGGAAGCGCTGCTGCTCTATCTCTTTGTTTGAGCAACGGATTTTCCCGAAAGTTTGCGATAAGGCGCGCGTGCTCGCCACCTGTCGTGACGGGCACGCCATAGCCGTACAGGCGCCATTTTCCGAGCCGCAGCGGATCCTTTCGGAGAAGGTGGATGTAGGCGCGCGCCGCTGTTCATCGACGGTTCATGCTCAATGGCGTAGTAGGATGGCCAGCAACTGCGTGTTCCTATCCAGAGGAGTCCGCGATGAAAAAGCTCTTATCAGCCCTCGCGGCCACAATCTTGGCCGCATCTTTCGCCTTGCCGGTCAACGCTGCGCCGATATTCGTGCCGAAACCCGAACAAGTGCGGGCCGACGTCGTCGAAAAGGTCAAGCAGAAATGGCACCGCAAGCATTACCGTCACTGGCGGGGAGACCGCCGTTGGATGGGCAGGCGACAGGCATGGCGATCCTGCCGGTACTACGGCTCTTGTTACCCGCGCCGCTACTACGGCTACCGTGACTACTATCCGCGCTACTACAGGCCGTATTATCCGGGCTACTATCCTCGCTACTATCGACCCTACTATCCGGGCTACTACCCTCGCTCGGGAGTTAGCATTTATCTGTCGTTCTAGCCGCCTATCCGCGATTGCGGCAGCGCGGCGCGACCTTGGTGTGGTTCACTTCCACGGGCTTCCTGCAAGTGCGGGGCTAGCTGCTGCCATCGCCAAACCGGACGACAGAGCGTCGTCAAGGCTGTCGGTGTAGTAGGCAGTGCCCGGAAGCCCGCCGAAGAAGTTGATCCGGTAAACGTTGCCCTTCTTGCTGATGACAATCCCAGCCTCACGCAGCCGCTCCTGGACTATTTTGTACGTTGGAGCCACGGCGCTCTCTTCAACCAGCAATCTTTGAGACTAGCTTGTCGGCGCAGCCTTTGCACTTTTGACCCACTGTCAGCCTTTTGGCTATTGGCCGTCTCCATACCGTGTTTCAGAGGCACCTCCCTCGCGCGATGACAACCAGGGCATCATCGAAACCATCATCGGGTCGCAACAGCGCGACGAGTTGCTTCGCCGTCCGAATAAGGTCCGGAATTCTTTCCATGTGCGGCCCCCACTCGCGCTGGAAGGCGGCTCCGGTTGGGTTGAGCCGCCGTCCACAATGATCCTACTTCTTCCTCACCGCAGTGGCCTGATAGGCCGGTAGATAGAACGTTTTGTCGTCAATGCGCTGCCAAACCGAGCAGGTCTCCTTGTCGGAACCCACTTGGTCGCACTGCTTATTCCCTTTCATGGACCAGTGGCCTTTCTGGATTTTGCCGTTGGTCGTGATCGCAAAGCCGCCGTCCGGGGCATAGACGCTCACGCCACTCGCCTTGTACTTCATCGACTTCCACGCGAACGTGTGGCCGGAAACGACCTGCTTGGTCTGCGCTCCAGTCAGTGTTTGTGCTGCTATCGCGTGACTGCCGACCAAGCACAGACCGAATGCAATTCCAGTCAAAATACGCATACTTCCTCGCACAAAGACCGTCGGATCAAGGTTGAGTTGATCCGGCCTTGCCACCGCTGGCCAGCAACACTGTTCTCGCGATGAAATTCCCTCGCCCGCTTTTACCACAGAAGCAGTGAAAAACCCCTTCATCCATATGGCTGTGCTTGTCCGCGGCGGGCGGACAACAATCGTCGTTTATTTAGCCTGCTAAAGATTTGCCCGGAAGCTCAGGAAAGTGCATCGGAGATAGCCCAGGATCGGGAATCCGCACACATCGCCTCTGCGATATACTGATTTCGTAGAAGTTGAGGGCTGCTGATGGCCGACAAGTTTGAACTTCGCAAGACATGGGAATCGGCAGCGCCCGGCTGGGCGAAATGGGAGCACGCATTCACTACGAGCCTCTCCAGCCGTCCGGTGCGAAGTAGCCGGCGCCGGCGTCCCAGCCTTTGGATGACTTGCCGACGTAGATCGGAGTGATTTCTGCAGCGGTCAGTTTGACCGAGCCTTTGGGCAGCGGTTCGGCGTGGGCTGCCGTTCCGAGTGCCAACGGTGCGGCGAGCGCGGCAATAGATGCAAGGATTGCATACCTCATTGTCTTTCCCTCCCAACAACTTCCGGAGAGTAATTCAAATGAGTACCACGGCAACTTCGCCAAGGGGAGGTGAGGCTCCCCATGCGACGGGCCATCCGATGCTCTAGCGAGCCGCCGACTTCAGCCGTTCGAAGTCCAACCTTTTTGCGGCTCGTTCGATCACGATCCGCCTTGCCGGATCTCGAAGGCGATAGCGGCGCGACGCGACCTGCTCGCTCCATCCGTCGGAATATCTAACCTCCACACTGTCTCCGCGTACAGTCGACCACACCACTCTCCCGCGGCTGCGCAAGGTTTCCTGGTAATGTTCCACCGGACTGCGCGAGCGACCAGTGGACTGCCTGCCGTCTCGATCTCCAGCGTGGCCGCCGGCTTCACCTCCGCCGCCGCCCGGTCCGGAGTTGTCACCGCCACCGCCGCCACCAGGTCCCGAATTGCCGCCGCTGCCGCTGGAACTCGAGCCGCTGCCGCTGGAGCCCGAGCCGCTGCCGCTGGAGCCCGAGCCGCTGCCGGCACCGCCACTTCCCGAATTGCCGCCGTCATCTGCCGCGGCGCGGGTCATCAGGCCCAGCGATCCGCCATTGCTGCCGGAGCCGCACTCAAGCACGGCCAAGGCCGCGAAGCCGAGGCATAGTTTCAGTAGCCTTCGCCTGATGTGCCTGGACCCCATGTTCAAATCGGTTCGGTTGCCTTCATGCCGGTTCGTCGACACCTAACATTGAGCGGAAGGAAGCATTTCTGCAACGCCTCCGATCCTCGCCGCGAACCTAGCGCGAAGCGGCATTGGGCGCGACTGTCTCAAGACCTCTGCTCCCGTCGCCCGACTTTGGTCGGTAAAGGGGTAGTCCGACGACCGGTCGCCGACGCGGCCTCGGTTCAGCGGCTGACCCTCACCGACGGTGCGTTTTGGAAGGATGATCGGCGCTGTAGTCGCCGCGCGATTCAACGTCAAATCGTCGCGCGCCGGCTATCAACCAGTGAAAAAAAGCGCCACAGGCAGTTCGCTGCCTAATCCGTCTTCGCCTCTTCGTCATCCTGGACGATGGCAGGCGCGCCGGCTGTTGCTGCGTCGGCTGTTGTCGCGGCCTCAGTCATTGGCACGCTCGCCGTCGTGGCTTCCTTGTCCACCGAAGCCAGGACTTCTTTCTTTACGTGTCCTGGGCAGTCGGCGGCAGCACCGGATATCAAAAGGCCAAAAGCGGCCGCAGCAATCAGAATTGTCTTCATAGTGCGTCACCCGTTGAATTTTGGCGGATGAAGGCTAACCGCAGATGCTCAACGCACCTAATCAAAACTTCGTGCCCCGTCTTTCGAACGGTCGAGGCGCGGCGGAGGGCCGATATTCGCGCAAACTCGGCCAAGTCCCGCAAACGGTCCCGGATCACGGGTTCTTGGGTAAGGAACACGGCGGCTCGGCCGGGCGCCCGTCCGCGTTCTTCACTTGCAGAGCACGGAATTGGCGTGATACTCGCCCCGCAAACCCACCGTGCGGAAACCTCGAAGATGTCCAGTTGGAAAGACGTGAAGAAGGTCGTGCTTGCCTATTCGGGCGGCCTCGACACCTCGATCATCCTGAAATGGCTGCAAACCGAACTCGGCGCCGAAGTCGTCACTTTCACCGCCGACCTTGGCCAGGGTGGCGAGCTGGAGCCCGCGCGCCAAAAGGCCGAACTGATGGGAATCAAGGACATCCGCATCATGGATGTGCGCGAGGAATTCATCAGCGACTTCGTTTTTCCGATGTTCCGCGCCAATGCCGTCTACGAAGGCACCTATCTGCTCGGCACGTCGATCGCACGCCCGCTCATCTCAAAGCATCTGGTCGAGATCGCGCGGGAAACCGGAGCGGATGCCATCGCCCACGGAGCGACGGGCAAAGGCAACGACCAGGTGCGGTTCGAACTTTCCGCCTACGCCCTGAATCCCGACATCAAAGTCATCGCGCCGTGGCGCGACTGGTCTTTCAAATCGCGTACGGACCTCATCGATTTCGCACGCGATCATCAGATTCCGGTGCCGAAGGACAAGCAAGGCGAGGCGCCTTTCTCGGTCGACGCTAACCTCCTGCACTCTTCCTCGGAGGGAAAGGTGCTTGAGGATCCGTGGCTGGAGCCGCCGGAATATGTTCACCAGCGCACCGTCTCGCCGATGGATGCGCCGGACCGGGTCACGGAGATAACGATCGACTTCGCAAATGGAGACCCGGTCGCCCTGAATGGAAAAACGATGTCCCCGGCGACGCTCTTTGCCGCGTTGAACGATCTCGGCCGGGACAACGGTATCGGCCGGCTGGATCTTGTCGAGAACCGTTTCGTCGGCATGAAGAGCCGGGGCGTCTATGAAACGCCGGGCGGCACCATCCTGATCGCCGCCCATCGCGCCGTAGAATCGATTACGCTCGATCGCGGCGCCGCGCATCTCAAAGACGAGTTGATGCCGCGCTACGCGGAGTTGATCTACAACGGCTTCTGGTTCTCGCCCGAGCGCGAAATGCTGCAGGCGCTGATCGACAGAAGCCAGGAGAGTGTCGAAGGCGAAGTGCGGCTGAAGCTCTACAAGGGCAATGTCATGGTCACCGGCCGCCGTTCACAAAAGTCGCTCTACTCCGACGCGCTTGTTACCTTCGAGGACGATCGCGGCGCATACGACCAGAAGGACGCCGCGGGGTTCATCCGCCTCAATGCGCTCCGGTTGCGCACCTTGGCTGCGAGGGAGCGGAAGGGGTGAGGCAATCCGTCCCTGCGGACGGGGCACCACCCTACTGCCCGTCGATTTCCGCGCCGATGATCGCAATCGCCTGCTGGTAGACGCTTGCCGCGTTCCAGCCCTGGATCGCGCCGAAATTGGCCTGCCCCGGCTGGTAGCCGCCGCCTGCGCTCCAACCGTGGCCGCGCAGGAAATTGGCGGTCGATGCGAGGGCGTCCGCGCGTGAGCGGAGATCGATCCTGCCATTGCCGTCGGCGTCGACACCGTACTTGAGCACGCTCAGCGGCAAGAACTGCGTCTGTCCGATTTCGCCATGCATGGCGCCCACTGACGACGCGCTAAGCGTGCCGTTCTGAACGAGCTTCAGCGCCGCATAGAGCTGATTGGTGAAGTATTCGGTGCGGCGGCAGTCATAGGCGAGCGTTGCCACAGCCGACAGCGTGTTGGAATTGCCCATGAAACCGCCAAAACCAGTCTCCATTCCCCATATGGCGATCAACGGACCGGCCGGAACGCCGTAGCGCTGTTCTATCCGCTGAAAGAGGGCCGCATTCTGCCTCTTGAGACCCTTTCCCTTGGAGGCGATTGTCTTGCCGCCGCGCTTTGCCATGAACTGGTTGAGCGAAAGTCTGAAGCTTTTCTGGCTGCGATCAGCGGCAATAGTCTTCGAGGAGTACCTCGTGGAAGCCAACGCACTGAGGGCATTCGCGCCAATGCCATTGGCCGACGCTTCACGGGCGAACTCGCCCTTCCACTTCTCAAATCCAGCTGAATTCTTGCCGCACGTTGCCGCATCGGCGTTTGAGGCGGCAAGCCCGAACATTGAGCATGCTACGGCAGCAAAAATCTTTCTCCTGGCAGAGCGTGCCATGCTGTTCTCCTTGTTATCGCCTGAACGAATTCCCTCAGTGGGATTTTGCCAACGTTTACTCAATCTGTCATCGTCGAGATCAAGTTTTTCGGGCCAAACCCAGCCGTACCGGCGGATAGCAGAATCTATTGAGGGATCAAGAGGCAATGGTTGCACGCGAAACTTTCCTCGCACAGGCGCTCCGCGAAGGGCGCACAGCGGTTGACAGAGAAACGTCAGCCCGTTATGAGCCCTTGACAAATTCGGCGCGTCTTCGGGCGCGCCTTTCAGTTCGGCCCGGACGTGGGCCAATTCCGACGGGCAAGACCAATGAAGATCAAGAACTCGCTCAAGGCCTTGAAGGGCCGTCATCGCGACAACCGCATGGTTCGCCGCAAGGGCCGCGTCTACATCATCAACAAGACGGCGCCGCGTTACAAAGCCCGTCAGGGTTGATCGGGACCGCCCGACCCTTCACACGAAATTCAGTTTGACGTTCCGCAACGTGGGGATAAATTCCGCACATGCGGAGCGTTTTTGCATTTTCCATCGGACTGGCACTCCTTGCTGCCGGCCCGGTCATTTCTGCAGAACAAGGCGAATCCCAACATGCCAAGCACGATGAAGAGGCTGGCAAAGGCCGTCTGGACGACCTGTTTGCGGACTTAAAGCGGGAGCGCAATGAAAAGGCCGCCGAGCGGATCGCGGGGAGGATCTGGCAGGAGTGGTTTAATTCGGGCAGTTCGACGGTAGACCTGATGATGAAATGGTCGGGCGACGCGCTCGAGGCAAAAAAGTACGATGTCGCGCTCGACTTCCTCGATCAGATCACGGTGCTCCAGCCGGCCTATGCCGAAGGCTGGAACCGCCGCGCAACCGTGCATTTCATGATGCAGAACTACCGCAAATCGATGGCCGATATCGAGCGAACCCTGGAATTGGAGCCGCGCCATTTCGGAGCACTTTCCGGCTTGGCGCAGATCATGAAGAACACCGGACGCAAGCAGCGGGCGCTGGAGGCTTATCAGCAGGTTCTGGAGATCTATCCGATGATGCGCAGCGCGCAGGGGGAGGTCGCGACGCTTTCCGAGGAACTGGCGGGCGAGGGAATCTAATGCATGTCGCCCAAAAGTGCGCAGCGATTTTGGGACAACGACATGCACAAAAACAATTGCCTAAAGCGCGTCGCATGAATCCGTTTCGAAGCAATGCGCTTTAGGTCGTGTGTTGGTATTCAGGTGAGGCCGGCATGAAGGCAGCGCGGGGCGGTCCAGAATGCCACGCCCCGCCGCGATGAGCGTTCCGGCATGGGTCCTCGGGGCTCAAGCCCGAGGGTGACGACGCGGGGAGGCTTCGGCCAATCACAAGCGACAGCGATCGGCGTCAGCGTCAGATTCCGCTTAGCCCGTCAGAGCCGATATAGGCAATCCGCAACATGTTGGTGGAGCCGGGCGTCCTCAGCGGCACACCGGCGGTGATGATCACCCGGTCCCCAGCGCCGGCAAACCCTTCGGCAAAGGCAATTTGGCAGGCGCGGTCCACCATGTCGTCGAGGTCCGCTGCATCGGGCGTCACCACGCAATGGGTGCCCCATAGCAGCGACAGGCGGCGCGCCGTTTGCACCACTGGGGACAGCGCCACGATCGGCACCTGCGGCCGTTCGCGTGCCGCCCGCAAACCGGTGGTGCCGGACGCGGTGTAGGTAACGATCGCCTGAAGTTTCAAGGTTTCCGCGATCTGGCGCGCGGCAAGCGAAATCGCGTCGGCGCCGGTCGCTTCGGGTTCGGAGCGCTGCGCATTGATGATTCCCGCATAGGTCGGGTCCTGCTCGACGCGACGCGCGATGCGGTCCATCGTCGACACCGCCTCGACCGGAAACTGGCCGGCGGCTGATTCGGCCGACAGCATGATCGCGTCGGCGCCCTCAAACACCGCAGTCGCCACGTCCGACACTTCCGCGCGCGTGGGCACGGGAGCGGTGATCATCGATTCCAGCATCTGCGTCGCCACCACCACCGGCTTGCCGGCGCGCCGGGCAGCGCGCGTGATCTGCTTCTGGATGCCGGGAACGGCCTCGAGCGGCATTTCCACGCCAAGGTCGCCACGCGCGACCATCAGCGCATCGGAAAGCTCGATAATCTCGGCGAGCCGCGCCACCGCCTGCGGCTTTTCGATCTTCGAAAGCAGCGCCGCGCGGCCGCGGGCGATTTTGCGCACTTCGGCCAGATCCTCGGGGCGCTGGATGAAGGAAAGCGCGACCCAGTCGACACCCGTTGCCAGCACGGCATCGAGGTCGCGGCGGTCCTTCTCGGTCAACGCGCCGACAGGCAGATCGGTATCTGGCAGGGAGACACCTTTGCGGTCGGATATTTTGGTGCCGGAAATGACCGTGCAGTGCAAAGACCTGCCATCGCCGCCATCCGCCCGCAACTGAAGGCGCCCGTCGTCGATGAGCAACCGGTGGCCTGGTTGGACCGACTGCAGGATTTCCGGATGCGGCAGGTGCACGCGCGTGGCGTCGCCCGGTTCCGGATTGTCGTCAAGCGTGAAGCTTTGACCAACAACGAGTTCCTCACTGCCCTTGATGAATTTGCCGACCCGCAGCTTCGGGCCCTGAAGGTCGGCGAGAATGCCGATCGGCCTGCCGAGCTCGCTTTCCACGGCCCGGATGCGGCTGACCAGAGCCTCCATCGACGGATGGTCGGTGTGGCTCATATTGATGCGGAATACATCGGCGCCGGCTTCGAAAAGCTTCCGGATCATCCCCTCGTCCGAAGAGGCGGGACCGAGAGTTGCGAGAATCTTGACCTTGCGGTTGCGTCTCATTGATTGTTGGTTCCCGTGGCGGCGGCTGCGCCGTCCGTTGCGGGCTCATCAGTCAGTTGGACCATCCAGCTCGCCTGTTCGCCCGTGTCATGTTCCTGGAAGCCGGCGCGCTGGAAGCCACGGGCGAAACAATCGTTGATCCCGGAAATCTTGAACATGCTGTCGGCGACGCACATGTTGATCGGCCCCGCCCAGCGTCTGCCGGGCTCGGCATCCTCTGCGAAAAGATAGTAATAACGTGACAGCAACGGTCCCTCGATCAGGGTCTTGCAGGTCGAACCCGCAACATGCCACCAGCCCTCGGTCACCCATCCGGCCTTGGCGCGATAGCCGATCGCTACGCCGACCAGATTCTGGGTCGCGTTGCAAACCCGAAAATCGGCCAGTGCGGGCGTGGCCGACACGGCAGCAAGGAGGGGAAGGCCGAGGACGGCCAGGAGCACGGTCACCGCGGGGTGAATTCGCTGCCTCCTTGCGAGTCTCATCCGAAAGCCCCTCGTACTTGAAACCAGCATCGTGCGATGTCCCTTTTCGGCAAAGTGCAGGCGCATGTCAACGCGGTTACACCGGCATCCTAATCGATTAATGCGCCAAAGACGCGGCACCGTAGAATTGACTGAAAAGAAGTGGCCAAACAACGGCGTTGCGCGGCGCCGCTCTTCGTGGAATGACTGCCTCGCAAAACACTCCCGCGCAGCGCCGAATCCCCCAATGACTCGATCCTCGCTTTTCGCTCCATTCGATATCATCGAAGGCAACCGGGCGCTGGGCATCGTGCTCGTCGCGGATCACGCGCATCGCGAGTTGCCCGATGAGTACGGTAGCCTCGGCCTTCCGGCGGAAGAATTCGAGCGCCATATCGCCTACGACATCGGCGTCGAAATGGTGATGCGCAAACTGGCCGGGCTGCTGGGCGCGCCAGCCGTGATGGCCCGGTTCTCGCGGCTGCTCATCGATCCCAATCGCGGCGAGGACGACCCGACGCTGATACGGCAGCTCTATGACGGCACCATCGTGCCCGGAAACTACAGGATCGAGCCGCAGGAGCGCGAGCGCCGGCTTGACCGGTTCTACCGGCCCTATCACGATGCCGTCGCGGCATTGACCGCATCGGTCGCACATGAATCTCGCCGCGCGCCTTTCATCCTCTCGGTGCATTCCTTCACGCCGGTCATGCAGGGCCATGTCCGCCCCTGGCACGCTGGCGTCCTGTGGGACATGGACCATCGCGCGCCGGGGCCGCTCATCGAGATGCTTTCGCAGGACAAGAGCCTGGTCGTCGGCGACAACGAGCCTTATGACGGCGCGCTTTTCGGCGACACCATGTTCCGCCACGCGATCGTCAACGGCTTCCCGCATGCGCTGATCGAGATCAGGCAGGATCTTATCAGCGATCGCAAGGGCGCCGATGACTGGGCTATGCGCCTTGCGCCGATCGTTGACGCGATCAATCGCCGCCCCGATATACATGAGGTCAGGCGGTTCGGCTCGCGCGCGGGGCTTGTACCAGGGATTTTGCCATGATCGAACTTACAGACCAGCAGAGGCGCGATTTCGAAGCAGCGGCGTTCCGCAGGCTGGTCGAGCATCTGCGTCTTCGCAGTGACGTGCAGAATATCGACCTCATGAACCTCGCCGGCTTCTGTCGGAATTGCCTGTCCAACTGGTATCGCGAAGCGGCAAGTGATGCCGGCTTCGCATTGTCCAAGGAAGAGTTGCGAGATCCATCTATGGCATGCCCTACGCCGAATGGCGCGAGAAGCACCAGACGGAAGCATCGCCCGAGAAGCGCGGCGAATTCGAAGCGCGCCGGCCGAAGGATCACGGGGAACCTGACCAGGATGATCGTCAGGGCGAGGAAAGTAGCCTTGAGAAGCGGTAGATGAGCACCGGAATCGCGGATCGCCATTTGCGGTATGCGCTACGAATTTTCGGTCATGGGTTGATCGCGGGATTCGGCGCTTGACCCGCCCGACCTGCTAAGGCATCGAACCGCCGGACCTCTCGCCGCGAGTTGCGGCCGCATTCATGCTATCGACAAGACGAGGGAAGAACATGGACGAAGTTGCCACAAAAGACACAGTTGCCGCGGCCGAGCTTAGGCAGTTGATCGAGCGTATCGAGCGCTTGGAAGAGGAGAAGGCCATCCTGATGGAGGACATCAAGGAAGTTATGGCTGAGGCGAAGGGCAGGGGCTACGACACAAAGGCGATGCGGACGATCATTCGCCTTCGCAAGAAAGACCAGGCCGAGCGTCAGGAGGAAGAGGCTATTCTCGAACTGTATATGAACGCACTGGGCATGGTTTGACCGATCGGCCAGACGCATTCGAACAGCGGCGTCAGCTCTGATTTCAACCTCGAGCAGGTCCTTGGCCTTTCTGCGAGCGCAGTTCCACGGCCTTTCTCCTAAAGCGCGTTGCTTCGGAACGGATTCATCCGACGCGCTTTAGACTATTGTTTTTGTGCATGTCGTTATCCCAAAACCGCTGCGAACTTTTGGGCGACATGCATTGGGCGCTGGACTTGCCGCCTTGCTGTTTCATGGCAGGGCGTTTTCCGGCGGCTTCGTTTGGCCAAGGTAGCCGGAGTAATACAGGGCAGAGTCGGCCGATGAGTTGCCCAGCCCACACTGCCGATGGCAAATATGCGAGCGAATATGATCGGGCGCGCAAGTTCTTGCGGCCAGGAGCACGCCGGGGCCTCTGTTAAACGTTTCGAATTGGCAGGGGCTGTGCTGCCTTGGGGCAGGCAGCGCTACTTCGGATGGTTCGCGCAACACCCCAGACACAGCACCGCGCAATCAATGCACTTTACACTACGCAATGACGGTTATATGAATTTGCAGGTTTTGAGACCGGCGCGAGCCTGGAGCATCGGACTCGAAAGTGGGTATCGGTTTCGGGAAAAATCCGATGCTCAGACAAAGAGATAGAGCAGCAGTACCGATACCATCGGTGCGCCCGATGCTTTAGGTTTGCCGGAGGCAGGAGAAAAGGGTGGCGGAGCGTTCTTTTGCTCGCGAAGTCGAGGATCTGAAACTCGGCGAGGGCGAGGTCTTTCAAGGCGAAGGCATTCTGGCCATTACCAAGGCGCTGCTCCAATCGGGCGTTTCGTATGTCGGCGGCTATCAGGGATCGCCGATCTCGCATCTGATGGATGTTCTGGCCGATGCCCGGGAAGTGCTCAACGACCTTGGCGTGCATTTCGAGAGTTCAGCCTCCGAGGCTGCCGCGGCCGCCATGCTCGCGGCCTCTATCAATTATCCACTGCGTGGCGCGGTAACCTGGAAGTCGACGGCCGGAACAAATGTCGCTTCCGATGCGCTGACCAACCTCGCCTCAAGCGGCGTCAAGGGCGGCGCGCTCGTCATCCTCGGCGAGGACTTTGGCGAAGGCTCATCGATACCGCAGGAACGCAGCCATGCCTTCGCCATGAAGTCACAGATATGGCTGCTCGATCCGCGCCCCAACCTCGAATCCATCGTCAAGGCGGTCGAGGATGGTTTCGAGCTGTCGGAAGCATCCAACACGCCGGTCATGCTGGAAGTCCGTATCCGCGCCTGCCACGTCCATGGGCAGTTCGTCGCAAAGAGCAACCGGCGCCCGCAATTCACCCTCGCGCAAGCGCTGGAGCATCCGGTACGGGATGTGAACCGCATCGTCCTGCCACCCGCCTCCTTCGCCCATGACAAGGAAAAGATCGAGAAGCGCCGGCCCGCCGCGATCGAATTCATCAGGGAGCGCAAGCTCAACGAGCGTTTCGGCCCGCTCGACGGCGAGGTAGGCATCATCCTGCAGGGCGGAATGTACAACAGCGTCATCCGCGCGCTGCAGCTCCTCGGCCTCGCCGATGCATATGGCGACTCGGCCATTCCGCTCTACGTGTTGAACGTAACCTACCCGCTGATCGACGACGAAGTTGCAGCCTTCGCCGCCGGCAAGAAGGCGGTGCTGATGGTGGAGGAGGGCCACCCGGAGTATCTGGAGCAGGCCGTCAACACCGTCCTGCGCCGCCGCGACATCCATACGGCGGTCGCCGGCAAGGATGTGCTGCCGATGAGCGGCGACTACACGGCGGCAGTCCTCATGACGGGCATCGAGGCGTTTCTGGTGACACATGCGGCCACGCTGCTCGGCAACCGTCCGCCCCTGCCCTCCGCCGATCCGGTGCTTGCCGACCCCAAGGTCAAGGCGCTGGCGGACGTGGTGCCGGCGCGGCCGGCGGGCTTCTGCACGGGCTGCCCGGAACGGCCGATCTTCGCGGCGATGAAGTTGATGGAGAAGGAGCTCGGCCAGCACCATATCGCGGCCGACATCGGTTGCCACCTGTTCTCCATCCTGCCGCCCTTCAACATCGGCGGCTCGACTATGGGCTATGGCCTTGGCCCTGCTTCAGCTTCGGCTTTCAACGTCAAGGCCGGCAAGAAACCGATCTCGATCATGGGCGACGGCGGTTTCTGGCACAATGGCCTGTCCAGCTCCATCGGCAATGCCGTCTACAACAAGCATGACGGCGTCATCATGATCGTCGACAACTTCTATTCCTCGGCGACAGGAGGCCAGGACATTCTGTCCTCACGCGCCCGAGAATCCGGACCGTTCGACCAACAATCCGATCGCAAAGGCGGTGAAGGGCATCGGCGCCAAATGGGTGCGTGAAATCGATCGCACATATGATGTCGCCAAGATGCGCGACACGCTCAAGGAGGCGCTCACTTCGACGGAAGAGGGGCCGAAAATCATCGTCGCTTCGTCTGAATGCATGCTGAACAAGCAGCGGCGGGTGAAGCCTTTGTTCTCCAAGGCCGTCAAGGAGGGCCGTCGCATGGTGCGCGAACGTTTCGGCGTCGACGAGGACGTCTGTACGGGCGACCATGCCTGCATCCGGCTGTCGGGCTGCCCATCCCTCTCTGTCAAACACACCACGGACCCGTTGCGGGACGATCCGGTGGCGGCGATCGACAACACCTGCGTCGGCTGCGGCAATTGCGGGGAGGTATCGGAGGCCGCCGTGCTCTGCCCATCCTTTTACAGGGCCGATATCGTTTACAACCCGACCGGCTGGGACCGATTCCTGGCGGGCGCCCGCAACGCCGTCATCGGCTTGCTGCAACGCCGGCGCGATCGCCGCCGTACAGTCTTCGCATGAGGCCAGGCGTGGACCAGATCGCGCGCATCAAACAGGCACTGGTCGTCGAGAAGCCGATCTGCATCGCCATCCTGGCGATGGGAGGGCAGGGTGGCGGCGTACTCACCGACTGGATCGTGGCCCTTGCCGAAGGGGAAGGCTGGGTAGCGCAATCGACCTCAGTCCCTGGCGTGGCCCAGCGCACAGGCGCGACCATCTATTATGTCGAGATGATGCAGCCGAAGGACGGAAAGCCACCGGTGCTGTCACTCATGCCGACGCCGGGCGACGTCGACATCGTGCTTGCGGCAGAGTTCATGGAGGCAGGGCGCTCGATGCTGCGCGGGCTGGTGACGCCTCAGCGCACGACGCTGATTGCTTCGACCCATCGCTCCTACGCCGTAGGAGAGAAGGAGAAGCCGGGAGACGGCACTGGTGACCCCCAAACCGTCGTGGAAGCGTCGGGCATCGCGGCGCGCCGCACCATCGTGTTCGACATGCAGAAGCTTGCGGAGGACAATGGCAGCGTAATTTCGGCCGCCATGTTCGGGGCGCTCTGCGGAGCCGGCGTGCTGCCATTCGGCCGGGCCGCTTTCGAGACGGCTGTCAAGGCCGGCGGCAAGGGCGTGGAGGCGAGCCTGCGCACGTTCGACGCGGCCGTTCGGCGCGCGGAGGGAGGCAAATCCGACCCGATCGCGCGTGCCCCGCAAAAGGATCTGCCGGAGCCGCCTCAATGCGGTCGGCAATCCGCCGCTCGACGGTCTGCTCGCACGGATACATTCGGTGTTCCCGGATCCGCTGAGGCCGATGCTTTATGCCGGGGTCAGGCGGCTTGTGGATTTCCAGGACCCCGCCTATGGCCACGAATATCTCGATCGCATGGCGAGACTGCTCGAGCTGGATCGCACTGCGGGCGGCGAGCAACGCGACTTCGCGTTTACCGCGGCAGCCGCGAAATATCTCGCCGGGGCCATGGCCTATGACGACGTCGTGCGCGTCGCCGACCTGAAGACGCGCGCCTCCCGCTTCGAGCGGGTGCGCAAAGAGATCGCTGCCACAGGCGAGCAGCTGGTGTACACGACGGAATACATGCATCCGCGCATGGACGAGGTCGTCGGCACGCTACCGATCGGGCTCGCCCGTTTCATCGAGAGCCGGCCAAGGTTGTTCAGGGCGCTGGATCGCAGAATCAACAAGGGAAGGCGCGTGCGCAGCGGCACGATCGGCTGGTTCCTGATGCTCTACGTGCTGGCTGGCATGCGCCGTTTCCGCCGCCGGCTGATGCGGCACACGCGGGAGATGGAACATATCGGGCAGTGGCTCGGCGCAGCCGAAGGCGTCCTGCCGGTAAATTACGACCTCGCCGTCGAAGTCATCGCTTGCCGCCGGCTCGTGAAGGGCTATTCCGACACCCACGCGCGCGGCCAGTCGAAGTTCGACCGGGTCCTCGGCACCTTGCCGGCATTGACCCACAGGAGCGATGGCGCGGACTGGCTGAAACGCCTGCGCCAGGCAGCCCTGCTGGACGAGGAAGGCCTGGCGCTCGACGGCGCAATCAGGACGGTAGAAACGCTTTGAACCGGCGGAACGTCCGGGACTACAGGTCGTGCTTGCGCACGTTCTGAAGCATGCGGTGCAACGTCGCCACGAAATGCCGATAGCTCTCTTCGTCCACCCCGTCGAACAGCTGCTCGAAGCGTTCATAGATCGCCGGCCAGATCTTCTGCAATGCTGCGCGCCCCTCTTCGGTGATCGATACATCACGGATGCGCATATCGTCGGAGCGAGGCTGGCGCCGAACCCAGCCCTGTTCTTCCATGGCGTCCAGAGTGCGGCTTGTCGTCGACTGTTCGGTCACCGCATAGACGGACAGCTCGTTGATCGTAAGCGTCGGCATTATCGACAGGACGGCAAGCACCCGCATGTTCGTCGTGGTCATGTCGAACGCCTTGAGCTCCTCGGCAACGTTGCTGTTCCAACGGGCCGTCACCCGATTGAGAAGATAGGGCGCGAACTGATTGAGCCCGATTTCGCCGAGGCTCGGTGCGCCATCGCTCGACGCGACCGGCCAGCGCGACGCCTTTCTTGTCTGCGAATTGTCAGCGTCCACGACTATTCCTCGAATATGTCCCCGCCCGGTGGATAGGGTTGGCATTTCGCGACAGGTAACAGATGCGTCCATGCGCCTGCAAGCTTTACGGGGCAGGCAGCCGCTGGGCACGATCCATGCATTCAGGAACATTGCCGCGCAGGAGCATAACGAAACAATGCACGACGCCATCATCATCGGGGCGGGCCACAACGGCCTCGCCGCGGCCATTCACCTCTCATCGCGCGGCTGGAAGGTCGCGGTCGTCGAACAGGCAGCCGTCGCAGGCGGCGCGGTCAAGACCCGCGAGAATCACATTGCCGGGCTTCCGTCACGATCTCTGCGCCATGAACCTATCGATGTTCGCGGGTTCGGTCTGGGGACCGCGGTAGAGCATATCGAAACGAACGGCGGGCGCGCGGCGGGCGTCAGGCTTGCGGACGGCCGCGTGTTGCCTGCACGCCGCGCCGTTATTGCCAATGCGCATCCGCAGCTTGTCTTCGGCAGGCTGCTGCCGAGCGATCCGAAAAGAGCGGCCTTCGACGCACGCATCGCGGGCTTTCGCGCCGGCCCCGGCACCATGATAATCCATCTGGCGCTCGACCGCCTGCCGGACTGGAGGCAGGCAGAGGCCTTCACCGCTTCGCCTATGTGCATCTGGCGCCCGATATGGGTCTTATGGCCCGGACCTATGCGGAAGCCGCGGATGGGCTGCTGCCGCGCGAGCCGATACTCGTCGTCGGCCAGCCGACGGCGGTCGATCCGAGCCGCGCCCCGGAAGCCATCGGCTTGACCAGAATTTCCTGTTTCGGCCCGTCGCCGGGTGGTCACGCTACAAGACGCCGGTGGAGAAGCTCTATCTCTGCGGTGCCTCCACGTAGCCGGGTGCCGGGACCGGCGCAGCCTCGGGCTACCTGCTCGGCAGGCAGCTCGCCGGCAAATGAAGTCGGACCGGGCAATTCCAGGGCAAGATGCGGGTCAGACCTGACTTCCAAGATGAGATTAGGTTTGGTCATTCTGCCGGAGGGGATTTGCGGCAAGTTCGAGGGGGTTCGGCGATGGTCGTATAGGGATACGGTCGAGCCAGAGCCCTAAGGCCCGCAAAGATGGCGACTGGCGAAAGCCAACGCGCCGGCTGATCTCCCCCCTTGAGGGCCCTTGAGGGGGAGATGTCCGGCAGGACAGAGGGGAGTGACGCAGAGCGACGTGGCGGCAAACTGCGGGGTGAGGTCGATTGTACGCGACGCGCTTTAGTGTGTGTTGGTATTCAGGTGATGCCGGCCTGCAAATGGCTGTCTTCTGCGCTTCCGGTACTCACGTACCCAAACGTATGCATGTCGTTATCCCAAAGCCGCTGCGCACTCGCTTCTGCGACCGAGCTGATTTCCGGTGCCGACCGGACCAAATCAGCACCTGGACACCGACGCGCAATGGACGCTGTATCAGTCCTTCGCGGATGAAGGCATGAACGAGGCAACCCATTCCTTCGGGAAGCGGCGCGGACGGCCGTTCTCGCCGATGATCGCTGCCTCAACCCTCGCCTCCACCAATATTTCCTCGCCGCGCTTCAATTGCTGCGCCATGAAGATGCGCGCACCCGATATGGCGTCGGTGCGGGTGTCGATGGTGAGCACGTCGTCAATGCGGGCCGAGCCGCGAAAATCGATCTCCATGCGTCGCACGACCCAGACCAGTCTCTCGCCATGCCTGCCATCGGCCAACTCGGTATGGTGCACGCCCGCAAGCCTCAGAAAGTCCGACCGGCCGCGTTCGAAGAATTCGAGGTAGCGGGCATGATAGACGACGCCGGAGAAATCCGTGTCGGCGTAATAAACCCGCGCCATGACGCGATGGCCGAACGGCGTCAACACGCCTGAAAGGCCTGCCGTGAGCGCGTCCCTGTCTCTATGATCCACTATCGCCATCCCCCTCCTGGAACAGGCTGATCTGCTGCACCGCCAGGTCCCGAGGGACTTCGAGGCCGAGATGCCGCCATGCGTTTGCGGTCAGAACGCGGCCGCGCGGCGTGCGTTGGATGAAGCCCTGCTGGATCAGATAGGGTTCGATGATATCCTCGATGGCGTCGCGCGGTTCCGACAGTCCGGCGGCGATCGTCTCGATCCCGACTGGCCCGCCTCCGAAATTCATCGCGATCATGGAGAGATAGCGCCGGTCGAGCTGGTCGAGGCCCAGCGCGTCGACTTCCAGCCTCGACAGCGCTTCGTCTGCGACCTTGCGTGACACGTGGCCGTCGCCGCCGACGCTTGCGAAATCACGCACACGGCGGAGCAGCCTGCCAGCGATGCGCGGCGTGCCGCGCGCGCGGCGGGCAATCTCCAGCGCCCCGTCGTCGCCAAGCGGCATTCCGAGGATGCGGGCGCCACGGCGCACGATCTTTTCCAATTCCTCCACCGAATAGAAATTCAGCCGCACCGGGATCCCGAACCGGTCGCGCAGGGGGTTGGTGATAAGCCCGAGTCTCGTCGTCGCCGCGACAAGAGTAAATTTCGCAAGATCGATCTTTACCGAACGCGCCGCCGGCCCTTCGCCGATGATCAGGTCGAGCTGGTAGTCTTCCATTGCAGGATAGAGGATTTCCTCGACCGCAGGATTCAGCCGATGAATCTCGTCGATGAAAAGTACATCACGATCCTCGAGATTGGTCAGGAGTGCCGCGAGATCGCCCGCCTTTGCAATGACCGGGCCGGAGGTCGAACGGAAGTTGACACCAAGTTCGCGCGCCATGATCTGGGCGAGCGTTGTCTTGCCGAGCCCCGGCGGTCCGACGAAAAGCACGTGATCGAGCGCCTCGCCCCTTTGCTTTGCCGCCTCGACGAAAACCTTCAGGTTCGCCCGCGCGGCAGCCTGTCCGACGAAATCGTCCAGCGTCTGCGGGCGTAGCGTGACATCGCCATCCTCGCCGCGCTTGTCAGGGGTGATGAGACGGGCAGCATCAGCCATTAGCGCGCACGTTCAAGAGGTGGAATCTCAAGTTCCGGCCAAGCCCATTGCCAATCTGGTTCAAACTCGCCCCAATTGATTTCATAGATACTGCGAAGTTCGGGCGCAATCTGGCGAATCTCTCGGTAACACTCGATGAAGGCTCTTCTCGGATTGTTCACCGCGCCAGTTCCTTCAATCCGAGCCGGATCAGCTTCGCCGCATCCGCTTCCTCTCCGGCGCCCTTCATGGCAGCCGCCACCGCGTTCGCGGCGATGTCGCGCGAATAGCCGAGATTGGTGAGCGCCGACACGGCATCGGCGACCGGTGCCGGCGCGACCCCTTCGCCGAGTTCCTGCTTCAGGCCGATCGTGCCGCTCGCCGCGCCGGCAAATGCAGGCGCCTTGTTCTTGAGCTCGGTAACGATGCGCTCGGCGACCTTTTTACCCACGCCCGGCGCGCGCGAAACCATCGCGATGTCGCGCAGCGCGATCGCATTGGCGAGGTCCGGCGGCGACAAGGTGGATAGTATCGCGAGCGCCACCTTGGCGCCCACCCCCTGTACGTTGTTCATGAGCAGGCGGAACCATTCGCGCTCCAGCGGGGCCTGGAAGCCATAGAGCCTGATCATGTCCTCCCGCACATAGGTTTCGATGAACAGCGTAATCGCTTCCCCCGGGCTGGGAAGATTGGCAAGCGTGCGGGCCGAACAATAGGCGACGTAGCCAACCCCATGCACGTCGACGACGCAGTGGTCCTCGTCTACTTCATCCAGCGTGCCCTTGAGCTTGCCGATCATGCCGGGCGTTCCTTCAGGGATGTGTATCGGGAGCGATAATTCGAAGAAGCGGAAAATACTGACGGTATCGCATCCGATCCCGCGTCACCAACGCATAGCCTCGTACCGTCGCGTGGGCTCCGATATAAAAGTCGGGTAGCGGTGATCGTTTTGCCCCACCTGACTGCCTGTAGGTCAAAAAAGCCCGCCCGGCCATGAAAGCGGCCGCCCAAGGCAATTCCTCGCGTACGAATTGCGTAGGCGCCAGTGCTGCGTCGAGGTCGGACTCGATCGGGAATCCGGCCGCCATTTCCGCGTAAATTATCGGATTGATGACAACCGGACCCTCGGAACGCTGTTTTTCGATCTGCCTTGTAGACCATTCTTCCCACCGGCTACCGACGTCGAAAAGGTCGATCAGCACGTTCGTGTCGATGATCGCCGGCATCAGTCCCTCAGCATCCGAAAGAACTCGTCCGCCGACATGCCCCCAAGATCCATCGTGCCCTTATGCCGCCTTATATGATCCATGAACTCGAAAACCTGGCGATCATGTTCGCCCTGGGATGTCGGAACAGCACGTATCATCGCAGTGTCTTCCTGCAAGATGAATTCAACCTCTGAGCCAGCGACGATACCCAGCCTCCGGCGGACATTTTTCGGGATGGTGACTTGGCCCTTTTCAGTCACGCGCATCGTAATACCTCCTTGGTATTACCTAATTCCTCAGACGGAACATGTCAAGAACATCCAGATGACAAGGCTAACGCTGCCAGTCGCGTTTGCATGCTCTGCCGGTGATGTGCGTGGCAGATGGCGATGGCGAGCGCATCGGCCGCGTCGTCCGAATCAAAACTGGCCTTCGGCATCAGCACCTTGACCATCATGTGGATCTGCTTTTTCTCGCCATGGCCGACGCCGATAACGGCCTTTTTGACCGCATTGGGCGCGTATTCGGAGACCGCCAGCCCAGCGAGCGCCGGCACGAGCATCGCTATCCCCCGCGCCTGGCCGAGTTTCAGTGTCGCGGAAGCGTCCTTGTTGACGAAGGTCGCCTCGACCGCCGCCTCATCAGGCTTGTGTTCATGCAGGATTCCGGTGAGCCCATCGTGAAGCTGGCAAAGGCGGGAGGCAAGATCGGCCTTCTCGTCGGCCCGCACCGTCCCGGAGGCAACGAACCGCAGCGCGTTGCCCAGGCTCTCGACGATGCCCCACCCGGTCCGTCTCAGTCCCGGATCGATGCCGATGATGCGAATCGCTTCCCTCATTGGTTCACTTTACCGCCAACGGCATCTGTTGCCAGCGAATTGTGAACAAATCAGAAACATCTAGAGGTTGGAACACCCAAATCTGATGGGTCACGGCTTCAGCCGCGTGCGAAGGCAGTGTTGAGCAGCGTGATCTGATCGGAGACCGGATTGATGCTACGGCCGGATGCCGCGGGGGCATTGGCGCCGCCATAGATCTGCTCGTCCATTCGCCGCACGACGCGCTGGAGTGTCAGCGACCTGTTGACAAGATCGCGGAAACCTTCGGGCAGTTCGTGCCACAGCGACGCACTTTCCTGAGCCGAGATCGTGTCAAGCCGCACCTTGGATTTTTCAGCCGCCACTTGATCGCGCGTCATTTCGCCGGAATTCGCTGCCCGCTGCAGAAGCAGCCAGGACGCAACCTGCATCAGCCGCGTCGTCAGCCGCATGGATTCGGCAGCATAGAGTCCCGCCGCCGGCCGGGAGAGGGTCTTGGCCTCCACCCGTCCCTGGCCATCCAGATATTCCGCCGCCTGTTCGACCAGACGCATGCCTTCGCCATAGAGCGGCTTGAAGGATTGCGAAAATACCCGGCGCTCCGCCAGTTGGACGGTGTTGGCGGTTTCCTTTTCAGGCTCACTCATTCTGACACGACCCTGCCTGCCCGTTAACGGAATTGTTGTGATCGACGGACTCCCTTCAGGAGCCGCGCCCGGTACGGACAATAGAAAATGCTCTGGCATGCATTGCAAGGCAAGCGCATGTTTAATGAAGGGTTAACGGCGATGCCGGGCGGGCATGCGAGACCGGGCCTTGGCCGGCGGCCGGACAAAAAAAGAGCCGCGAAAGGGCGGCTCTCAGGAGTTTAACAGGGAGGCGTCAAACAGAGTGGCTCCAACCACTCGGTAAGAATCCAGGTCACTGGATAGACACAGTAAACGCCCGTAAAGCTTAACGAAGCTTTAACGGGCAACATAATTGTCGGTTCAAGTTGTGCCTAGAGCGGCAGGGCGCACCGATAGAATCAGCGCTGCCGCCCTATCTCCTTGCTGGAGCATCGGGTTTTTCCCGAAACCGGTTCCCACTTTCGGGTCCGATGCTTTAAGCGTGCCAGGCGGCAGCTGCCCCGCGCCTTGCAAGCGCGCGTGCTCTTCAGCTCCGTCTGATCACCGGCAGGGCGATCAAAACGAAAAGCCCCATGGCAACGAAGAATCCGATGGACGAGATCGCGGTGACCGGCTCCATCGCGTCGTTTCCAGACAGCAGGATAAAGAGGGAAACGAGCAGGACGATGCCGCTCACCGCCGTCAGCCAGAAATGGACCGGCGCCAGCCGCGACTCCCCCGCCTTGGGAAACAGGTGATAGAAAAAGCCGAACACCGCCGACATCAGCCAGCCGGCCACCATCGTATGCGCATGTACCGGCATCTGGCTGTGATCATTGCTGATCGACATGGATAGGCCAAGCGCCATCCCGCAGATCGCATAGACTATCGCCAGCGTGAAAAAATTCCGCGCCACCCCTTGCATATTACCCCCTCAAATTGGCCTTTCCTACCTGGAAAGGTTTGATTGACCCTGCACTCGTGTAGTGGATTTGAAGTTCCTGTCATTTCCATGGCATCCGCGTTCAGGAACTTCAAATCCGTAAACCACACGAGATTCAACTAAGTTGTTAGTGTGGCCTTGAATCCGAAATTCGATCCGAGCCTCGCTCCAAGGCAACACGAATTTCGGATTCGCCACACTAGGGAGCGCTCTGACGGCATCAGAGCACCGATTTTCCTGAAACCGGTCCGCTTTCGGGTTTTATGTTCCAAGCACCCGCCCCCACGACAGAGGGGAGTTAATCAGAAAAGATGCGTTGTTGAAAACCCTTTCACAGGTTTTTCGTGCGTTCCCGCAGCCTGAATTTCTGGATCTTGCCGGTGGACGTCTTCGGGATTTCGGTGAAGATCACCGCCCTGGGACATTTGAACCGGGCCAGAAGGCTGCGGCAATGCTCCAGTATCTCCGTCTCGGTCGCGGTCCTGCCGGCCTTGAGCTCGACATAGGCGACGGGCGTCTCGCCCCATTTTTCATCCGCCTTCGCAACCACGCCACAGAAGGCCACCGCAGGGTGCTTGTAGAGCGCGTCCTCCACTTCGATGGAGGAGATGTTTTCTCCGCCGGATATGATGATGTCCTTGGAGCGGTCCTTGAGCTGGATGTAGCCGTCGGCGTGCATGACGCCGAGATCGCCGGAATGGAACCAGCCGCCGGCAAACGCCTCGTCCGTCGCATCTCTGTTCTTCAGGTATCCTTTCATGACGATGTTGCCGCGAAACATCACCTCGCCGATCGTGTTGCCGTCGGCAGGTGTCCTCTCCATGGTCGCGGCATCCATGACAGTCAGGCCTTCAAGCGCCGCGTAGCGTACGCCCTGCCTTGCCTTGCGGGAGGTGCGGGCTTGCTTGTCGAGAGTATCCCACTCCCCGTGCCATTCATTGACCACGGCCGGGCCGTAGGTCTCGGTCAGCCCATAGAGATGCGTCACGGCGAAGCCGGCGTCGGCCATGCCCGAGAGCACCGCCTCCGGCGGCGGCGCTGCCGCCGTGTTGAACGTCACCGTCTGCGGAAATTCGCGCCTTTCCTCGTCCTTCGCGTTGATCAGTGCCGACATCACGATCGGCGCGCCGCAGAGATGCGTTACGCCATGATCGGCGATCGCATCATACATGGCCTTTGCCCGCACCCAGCGCAGGCAGACATGGGTGCCGGCCTGCACGGCCAGCGTCCATGGAAAGCACCAGCCGTTGCAGTGGAACATCGGCAGGGTCCACAGGTAAACGGCGTGCTTGCCCATGCCGGCATGGATCGTATTGGCATAGGCCATCAGCGCTGCCCCGCGATGATGGTAGACGACGCCTTTCGGGTTGCCGGTAGTGCCGGAGGTGTAGTTGAGGGAAATCGCGTCCCACTCGTCATCCGGCATCGACCATTGGAAGCCGGGGTCGCCGTCAGCCAGAAATTCCTCGTAGTCGATCAAGCCGATGCGCTCGCCCTTCGGATAGGGCGCATCCTCAGCATATTCGGGATCGTCGTAGTCGATCACCAGCGGCCTCGCGGCGATGCGCTGAAGCGCTTCCTTCACAACGCCGGAAAATTCGCGATCGACGATTATGACCTTGCTCTCGGCATGTTCGATCTGAAAGGCGATGATTGCGGCGTCGAGACGTGTATTGAGCGAATGGAGGACAGCCTTCACCATCGGCACGCCGAAATGCGCCTCGAGCATGGGCGGCGTGTTCGACAGCATCACGCTCACGGTGTCGCCCTTGCCGATGCCGCGGGCCGCCAGCGCCGACGCAAGGCGCAGCGACCGCTGCCAGAATTCCCGGTAGCTCACACGCTGCCGGCCATGCACGATCGCCGTATGATCCGGAAAGGCCGCGGCCGCGCGCTCCATAAGTGTCAGGGGGGTCAGCGGCTGGTGGTTTGCGGTGGTCCTGTCAAGGCCAATGTCATAGATGCTCGCCAAGGATCTTCCCCACAAGTTCTGCGGAGAGTGACTTTAGCGGCAGCGATCGGCGCCGTCACCGGCCATCGGGCAGCTTGCGCGGATTTAAGGTGTCGGCCGCCGGCCTTCCACCAATGGCTAGAGGCGAGTGCCTATCTGTTCAAGAACCGCGCATTGTTCTATGCCCGCTTGGCATCGTCCGTTTGGGGCGGGCTCTCCGGATCAGCTTACATGAACGAACCATCTCCGCCGAAACGCTGCCGCATCGTGCTGATCGCGCCGCCGGGCCATTCGCCCGCCGACCTCGAAAACAAGGTCCGGCAGGCGCTGGCAGGCGGCGACGTAGCCTCGCTGATCTTACCGCCATACGGCCTGCACGAGGCGGCGTTTCAGGCGCTGGCCGAGCGCATCGTACCGGTCGCGCAGGAGGCGGGCGTCGCCGTCGTGATCGCGGGCGACACCCGCATTGCCGGGCGCGTCAAGGCCGACGGCGTACATCTTGAGTCGGGCAAGCAGGCGCTTGCCGAGGCCATCGACCGGCTGCAGGACAAGATGACGGTCGGCGCGGGCGGCGTGAAGACGCGCGACGATGCGTTGGAGCTTGGCGAGACCAGGCCCGACTATGTTTTCTTCGGCCGGTTCGGATATGACAACACGCCGGAACCGCATCCCCGCAACCTCAACCTTGCCGGATGGTGGGCTGAGATAATCGAGATACCTTGCATCGTTCTTGCAGGCTCCCACATCGAATCGGTAGAGGCGGTGGCCGAGACAGGCGCTGAATTCGTGGCATTGTCGAATGCGGTTTTCGGCGAGGGCGCCGACCCCCGGGAACGCGTGGCGCGCGCCAATTTCCTGCTCGACCAGAAGGCGCCGCGTTTCAGCGGTTAGGGCAACATGAAGGTTTCCGTGCCGCGTAATCCCGCTTTCTTCCTTTGCCTCGTTTCAATCGCCGCATTGTCCGCGGTCTCGGCCTGGGCGGTCGATGGCGGCCGGCCCGGTATCACCATCGATAAGGTCGATCCGCTTCGTTTCGGCGCCAAGCCGGCGGACCCTGCCTATGGCGCGTTCCAGCGCGGCCTCTACAAGACTGCCCTCGCCCTTGCGACGCCGCGAGCCAACCTGGGCGACGCGGCAGCGCAGACGCTGGTAGCGGAAATCCTGTCGCGCGGCCTCGGCATCAAGCGCGACGAGGCCGAAGCCGCGAAATGGTATCGGCTGGCGGCCGAGCAAGGCGTTCCGGAAGCCCAGTTCCAGTATGCGCTGATGCTGATCGACGGCCGCTTCGTCAAGAAGGACATGAAAGCGGCCTCGGCGCTGATGCAGGCTTCCGCCGAGGCAGGCAATTCGCTTGCGCAGTTCAACTATGCGCAGCTTCTGGTCCGTCGCGAACCTGGGCCCGGCGGGCTCGAAAAGGCCGTGCCCTACTATGAGCGGGCAGCCCGCGCAGGGCTTCCCGACGCGCAATACGCCATGTCCCAGCTTCTGGCCAACGGGGTGGGAGGCAAGAAGCCTGACGAGGCCGAGGCCCGCGAATGGCTGGTTCGTGCCGCGCGGCAGAACTTCGACACGGCGCAGCTTGATCTCGGCACCTGGCTGATCTCCGGGCGCGGCGGCGAGCGTGACGTGAAATCCGGGTTCGCTTGGCTGAAGCGCGCGGCCGAAGGAGGCAATGTGGCCGCGCAGAACAGGGTCGCCAAGCTCTACATGCAGGGGATCGGCACCGAGCCGGACGCGATCTTTGCCGCCGCCTGGTACATACTGGCACGGCGCGCCGGCCTCTTCGACCCGGTGATGGACGACTTCATGGATGGCCTGACTCCCGAGGAGCTGAAAACCGCGCTCAGAGGCCAACCGCTGCGCTGAATCGCCTTGCCGGTAGCGGCGCTCTCTTGCCTCCAAGGTCGTTTTGTGGTCTTGGAGGCGCCGAAACCTGCCCGAAACGGCGCGAAAAATTCACTCCGGAATCATTTTCATGCAAGATCAACGGCAACGAAATCCGTCCGGGCAACGTCATCGAGCACGATGGCGGCCTCTGGGTGGCGGTCAGGACCAACGCGGTGAAGCCCGGCAAGGGCGGCGCCTACAACCAGGTCGAACTCAAGAACCTTATCAACGGCACCAAGCTCAACGAGCGTTTCCGTTCCGCAGAGACAGTGGAGAAGGTTCGCCTGGAGCAGAAGGACTATTCCTTCCTTTACGAACAGGACGAGTCGCTGGTGTTCATGGACACCCAAAGCTACGAGCAGCTCGAGCTCAACAAGGACTTCGTCGGCGAACGCGCGGCTTTCCTCCAGGACGGCATGATGGTGACGGTCGAACTCTATGAGGAAAGGCCGATCGGCATTTCGCTTCCCGACCAGGTGACGCTGACCATCACCGAGGCCGATCCGGTCGTGAAGGGCCAGACGGCCGCGTCGTCCTATAAGCCGGCCCTCCTCGAAAACGGTATCCGTGTTCTGGTGCCGCCGTTCATTTCCTCCGGCGAGAGGATTATCGTCGACACGAACGAGATCACCTACATCCGCCGCGCGGATTGACGGGACCTAACCTTGCTCTAAGAGGCTCAGAATGGCGCGTTCGGCGATCATCAACGTCATGGTTCAGGCCGCCATGAAGGCGGGCCGTTCGCTAGCGCGCGATTTCGGCGAAGTGCAGAACCTGCAAGTATCCCTGAAAGGGCCGGGCGACTATGTCAGCCAGGCCGACCGCAAGGCCGAAGAGATCATTTACGCCGAGCTATCGCGCGCCCGCCCCGGCTATTCGTTCCTGATGGAAGAACGCGGCGAAGTCGAAGGCGATGACGGCCAGCACCGCTGGATCGTCGACCCGCTCGACGGCACGACAAATTTCCTGCACGGCCTCCCGGTGTTTTCGATCTCGATCGCGCTCGAACGGCAGGGCCAGCTTGTCGCCGGCGTTATCTACAACCCGGCGATGGACGAACTCTACACTGCCGAGCGCGGCGGCGGCGCCTTCCTCAATGACCGCCGCCTTCGTGTTGCCGGTCGCATCAAGCTTTCGGATACGGTTGTCGGCACCGGCGTGCCGCATCTTGGCCGCGGCCACCACGGCAACTATCTGATCGAACTGCGCAACGTGATGGGAGAGACGGCCGGCATCCGCCGGATGGGTTCGGCGGCACTTGATCTGGCCTATGTGGCGGCGGGCCGCCTGGATGGGTTCTGGGAGGACTGGCTGTCGCCCTGGGATATGGCTGCCGGCATCCTGATGATACGCGAGGCCGGCGGCTTCGTCAGCGACAAGGAAGGCGGCCCGGACATGCTTGACAGCGGTTCGATCGTTGCCGGAAACGAAGCGATCCATCGCGCGCTGCTCAAAGCGCTGAAAAAGCCTCTGAGGTGAGGCAGCGGGCGGCGCGCCCGCCCAGTGTGGTGGATTTGAAGTTCCTGTCATTTCCATGGCATCTGCGTTCAGGAACTTCAAATCCGTAAACCACACGAGATTCTATAAGTTGCTGGTATGGCTTTGAATCCGAAATTCGATCCGAGCCTCGCTCCAAGGCGATACGAATTTCGGATTCGCCACACTGGTGACGTCTTGTTTGTAGGGTAAGGCCGCTGCCGCGCCTTCCAATTTCGTCACAATTCCGTTTAGAGTTCGCAGGCAGTTGTCAGGCGGACCAAATCAGGGCGCGAGTGGATGGCATTTTTCAGACCTTTCGGTTCCGACGTTTTGACGACGAACGCGAACTATGACCCGCACAAGCTGTCGAGCCCGCAGGTCTTTCTCCTTTCGATGCTCGTTTTCCTGGCTATTGTCGGCTTCATCGCGGCAATCCTTTACCGCCAGATCTCGACGGCCTTCGTCGCCAATCCCGGGTTGAACGGCCTCATCGTCGGCGTTCTGACGGTTGGAATCCTGCTCGCCTTCATCCAGGTCGTGCGGCTTTTTCGCGAGGTTCACTGGGTGAATTCCTTCCGCGCCGGGTCCGACGCAAGGGAACCGGTCCTGCTGGCGCCGATGAAGGCCCTCCTCAGCCGGTCCTCAACGACGGCGCTGTCGACGCTTTCGTTGCGCACCATCCTCAATTCGATCGCAACCCGGCTCGACGAGAGCCGCGACATCTCCCGCTATCTCATCGGCTTGCTTGTGTTCCTCGGCCTGCTCGGCACGTTCTGGGGGCTGCTGCATACGATCGGCTCGATCGGCGACACGATCCGTGCACTCGATCCCGGCTCTGGCAACGCCAATGATATGCTGGAATCGCTGAAGACCGGGCTTTCGGCGCCGCTTGCCGGCATGGGCACCGCGTTTTCGTCCTCGCTGTTCGGCCTCTCCGGCTCGCTGGTCCTTGGCTTCCTCGACCTGCAGGCCGGCCGTGCCCAGACGCGGTTCTACACGGAACTGGAGAACTGGCTGTCCTCGGTCACCGACCTTTCCTCCGACATCCCGGTCGTCGACACCGGAAAGGCCGGCACCGCTGACGAGATCCGCATGCTTTCCGAGCGGCTGCGCGGCGTTTCAGGAAACCGGCGGATCCAACCAGCGCGTCGCCACCGCCATGGCCAACCTGGCCGACGGCATTTCGGGCCTCGTCAAGAACATGCGCAGCGAGCAGCAGATGATGCGCGACTGGGTCGAGGCCCAGTCGGATGAGCAGAAGGCGATGCGCGCCACGCTGGACAAGCTCGCCGACGCGCTGAAGAGCAGGGAGCCAGGCTGATGGCTCTGGCACGCGCCCGGCGCAGCGACCGCCGCGTCGACTACTGGCCAGGCTTCGTCGACGCGCTGTCGACGCTGCTTCTGGCCATCATGTTCCTGCTGTCGGTGTTCGTGCTGGCGCAGTTCCTGCTCAGCCGCGAAATCAGCGGCAAGGACGAGGTGCTCAACCGTCTCAATTCGCAGATCAACGAGCTGACGCAGCTCCTGGCGCTCGAGCGGTCCAGCACGCAGGATGCGCGAGGATTCAGCTCGCCAACCTGCAGGCCTCGCTGACGCGTCGCGGAATCGAGAAGACGCGCCTGGAGCAGCTGCTTGCCCAGGGCGCCGGCGCTGACGCGCAGGCGACGGCAGCGCATCGGCTCGCTGCGCGGCGAACTGGACACCGAGCGCCAGATCAGCCAGCGCGCGCTGTCGCAGGTCGAATTGCTCAACCAGCAGATCGCGGCGCTGCGCAAGCAGATCGGGGCGCTCGAAGAAGCGCTGAACGTCTCCGAAAAGCGCGACCGCGAGTCCAACACCAAGATCGCCGATCTCGGCCGCCGTCTTAACGTCGCGCTCGCCCAGCGGGTCCAGGAGCTGAACCGCTACCGTTCCGACTTCTTCGGGCGGCTGCGCGAAATCCTCTCCGACCGCGAGAACATCCGCATCGTCGGCGACCGCTTCGTTTTCCAGTCGGAGGTGCTGTTCCCTGTCGGCTCCGAGGTCATCAACGAGGCCGGCCGCGAGTCGAGATGAAGAAGCTCGCCGGAGCGCTATCATCGAACTGCAGAAGGAAATCCCGCCCGAGATCAGCTGGGTGCTGCGCGTCGACGGCCACACCGACAACGTGCCGCTGTCGGGCAGCCGGGCGCTACCGCGACAACTGGGAACTGTCGTCGGCGCGCGCCACCTCCGTCGTCAAATTCCTGATCGAGAACGGCGTTCCGGCCAATCGTCTGGTCGCTGCCGGCTTCGGCGAATTCCAGCCGCTCGACGACGGCCGACACGCCTGAAGCGCGCGACAAGAACCGCCGCATCGAGCTGAAGCTTACCGAACGCTGAGCCAGGGTCGACGCTCGAAATGGATATTTCAAGACGGGGAAGTTAACCGCGCGCAATTGCTTACGACGTCCTGAGTTGAGGCCGCGCTTTTTCCAGCCATGATAGAAACCGGGCACGATAGTTGAGAGAAGAATGTTCATCGGAAATCTCCTCCGGCCAAAGTCCCTCACGACAGGCGTCCCTTCATACGCTTGACACAAAAGAGAGAGCGGCACTGAAGGATGGGCGTATCCTCAACGACACACTGGCTCGTTAGGCTGCCGTCGATGATTCGGAACGTCATGTTTCGCCTGTGGTTATCGTTCTCGCCGCTGGGATTGGTGCTCGGCACGCTGTTCTTTGCCGCCTCATTAACCCCGACGCTCATCCCCCGCATCTATGTAACACAAGGCGTTCTATCCGGCTGCGCGATGGCCGCCGGTTATGGAATGGGCGTGTTTGGCCGATGGCTCGCCCGTTACCTGGAGTTGCCCGGTCTCAAGGGACGGCCGCTTCGGCTCGCCAGGATAGCCGCGGCCGCCGGCTGCACTGCCGTCGTGCTGCTGTTTCTCTGGAAAACAGCAGAATGGCAAAACTCGATCCGCGCGGTGATGAGCCTGCCCCCGGTCGACTCCATCCATCCGCTGGAGGTCGGCCTGGTAGCGCTTCTGACCTTCCTGCTTCTGCTTGGGGTAGCACGGCTGTTTCTCTTCGTGCTGAATGCCGTCGCGGCCGGTTTCGGGCACGTCATGCCCAGGCGCGTCTCAAACGTTATCGCCCTGGCGATGGCTGTGCTGATTTTCTGGTCGGTAGCCAATGGCTTGATTTTCCGCTTTGCGCTTCATCTTGCCGACTCCTCCTTCCGCGAACTTGACGCGCTGATCGAGCCCGAGCAGCAGCAACCGGCCGACCCGGCCAAGACCGGCAGCAAGGCCTCTCTGATAGGATGGGAAGACCTGGGACGGGCAGGTCGCGAGTATATTGCCTCAGGTCCGACCAAGGCCGAACTCAGTGCCTTCAGCGGACGGCCGGCACAAGAGCCGGTTCGCGTCTATGTTGGGCTGAACGCCGCTGAAACCACGGCCGAACGAGCCAGGCTTGCCTTGTCTGAGCTCAAGAGAACCGATGCCTTCAAGCGATCGGTTTTGGTTATCGTGATGCCAACCGGAACAGGCTGGGTCGATCCGGCTGCCATGGACACAGTCGAGTTTTTGCATAATGGCGACGTGGCGAGCGTAGCCCTGCAATATTCCTACTTGACGAGCTGGCTGTCGCTGCTGGTTGAGCCGGGCTATGGCGGGGAAGCGGCGCGCGACCTCTTTGCCGAAGTCTACGGTTACTGGACCACGCTGCCGAGAGACAGCCGCCCGCGGCTCTATCTGCATGGCCTCAGCCTCGGATCAATGAGCTCTGAGTTGTCGGCTGAGCTGTTCGAGGTCATGGCGGACCCATACCAGGGCGCGCTCTGGAGCGGACCTCCCTTTACCAACCGAATTTGGAACGCGGTAACGCGGAACCGCAATCCTGGTTCGCCAGAATGGCTGCCACGCTTTCGTGACGGCGCATACGTCCGGTTCACAAGTCAGCGGAACGCACTTTCGCTGCCCGGCGCGCACTGGGGCCCAATGCGCATCATTTATCTCCAGTATGCGAGCGATCCAGTCACTTTCTTCGATTATCACTCGCTTTACAGAGAGCCGGACTGGATGAAGGCCCCTCGGGGGCCAGACGTTTCCCCGGAGCTCAGATGGTATCCGGTAGTTACCTTCCTTCAGCTTCTGCTGGATATGGCGACAGCAACCACCAGCCCGATGGGCCATGGACATGTCTACGCGCCTGAACACTACATCGATGCCTGGGTGGAGCTGACGGACCCTCAGGGCTGGAACGAGGAGGATATTTCCAGGCTTAAGACGAAGTTCTCCAGAAACTAGAGCCCGAAAGTGCGAGCCGGTTTCGGGGAAGGCAGGTTTCAGCAAACTGGAGGGCGGACCTCGCCGCCGACAACCGGGTATCAGCAGCGGGCGGTATAGAGGCGCCCGTGCCGGTCACGATATTGGCAATAGCCATTTCGCAGATTGCGCACCAACAGGCCTCCAAGCGCGCCGACGCCTGCGCCGATCAGCGCTCCCTTTCCGCCATTCGCTATGCCGCCGATGACGGCGCCAGCAGCTGTGCCCACACCTACGTCCCTCTCCGTCGTCGAACAAGCGCTTAGTGCAACGACAGCAATCAGTGCAATGACCAAATTTCGCATAAGGTTCCCCATTAGCTGCACCAACCATTCTGCCTACCATACATTGCTCAAGCACGGCTACCGCTGGTGTTTCCGCCACAGATGGGCGGGGACTTGCGGTGCAGTCACCTACGCCGGACACACGAGGGCAACCCTCACGGGTGGTGCGTAAGAATAACTCGCGCTTCCTGACGCTGGATGGCTGGTTATCGCCGCTCGGACGGGGTATCCCGTTGAGACGTTGCATGAGGGAATTGATTGATGCCTCTCCATTCGTTGCGTGGGGCAGTGTGGCTTATCCTTTACCTGCTCTTCATCCTTGCCCCGCTGTTCGCGCTTCTCGCGGGGGCGTGGCCGCCAGCGCGCGATTTCTGGACCGAGTTCGCCGTTGCGCTCGGCTATTCCGGCCTGGCGATGATGGGCCTGCAATTTGGCATCACGGCGCGCTTCCGGTACGTCACCGAGCCCTGGGGCGAGGACGTGATCTATCACTTTCACCGCCAAATCTCGTTGGTTGCGGTTGGCTTGGTCGTGGCGCACCCGTTCATTCTCGTCGCCGCCCGGCCGGATTTGCGCGTTCTGCCAGATTCCAATGATGTGCCTTTGGGTGCCGTTTTCGCCGTCCTGTCCCTGTCCTCGCTGATCGTGCTGGTGGTAATGGCGCTGTGGCGCGCAAAGCTGAACATCCGGTATGAAATCTGGCACGTCACCCACATCATGTTGGCGCTCGTCGCTGTTACGGGCGGTCTCCTGCACATGGTGGGATGGAGCTTCTACCTCACCGACCCATGGAAGCGGGCGTTGTGGATAGGTCTGACAATCTTCTGGATCGGGCTGCTGCTCTATGTGCGCATCATGAAGCCGCTGTTCATGATCCGGCAGCCGTACCGAGTCTCGGAAGTGCGTCAGGAGCGCGGCGACACCACTACGCTGGTGATGCGGCCGGACGGCCATTCCGGTTTCCATTTCAGGCCAGGCCAGTTCGGCTGGCTGACCGTGTGGGGGAGCCCTTTTAAGATCACTGGTCACCCGTTCTCGTTCTCATCCAGCGCCGCGGTTAACGATGGCCGTGTTGAAATGTCGATCAGGAACCTGGGCGACTTCACGAGTGCGATCGACAAGCTACCGGTGGGGCAACGTGTCTACCTCGACGGACCGTATGGCGCTTTCACTGTCGGCAACCCGGCGGACATGCATGTTTTGATCGCTGGCGGAGTCGGTGTTACGCCCATGATGAGCATGATCCGCACACTGGCCGACCAAGGCGACAAGCGACCCGTAATCTTGCTCTACGGCAGCAAGGACTGGGAATCGATCACCTTCCGCGAGGAGTTGGAGGAACTGAAGGAGCGGCTTGACCTGACTGTCATGCATGTGCTGGCGAATCCGCCTGCAGGCTGGACAGGGGAGCAGGGCTTCATCAACGCCGACATGTTCAAGCGACATCTGCCGGCGCCATATGCCGCTCACGAATACTTCATCTGCGGGCCGGGCGTCATGATGGACGCGATTGAAAAGGCTCTCGGCGAAATGCATGTGCCGATGTCGAAATACCATTCCGAACGCTACAGCTTTGTTTAGGGAGGATTGCGATGCGCCGTTTGCTCGCCGATCGACTGGTTCTTGTGACAGGGGTGGTTGTGGTTCTGATGTCGCTCCTGTTCGCGCTCAGCCGTGTGCTCGGATAGGCGAAGGGCCATGACGCGAACCGACTGCCAATCATGATGCAGCATGCCACCTTACTGGAATGCAAGGACGCGCGGCGCTGGAAGGTGCTACTCGCCGGTCACATGCAAGTGCTGAGCAGCAGCGGCGGGCCGAGGGTGACGGCGGTGGCTGCGAAGGCGGCGGCCAAGGTCCAGACACCCACTACATACATGAACGTGCCAGTCGGCCCCATGGCGGGGTCGGGCCTTGCCGCGGCATAGCTGCGCCAGAGCCAGCCGAGGCTCCCAAGGCAGGCCAGCAGCACCAGTGCCAGGGACAGTCGCAGTGAACCGGATGGCCACGCGAAGGCGCAGCCGACGGCATGCAGGGCATAGAGCATGGCGAGCGCGCCGCACCAAATGCCGAAACCGATCACCATCCACCAGAGCTGGCGGGGTGGAACGGGACGCGGGCTCATCGCGCGGCCTCCAGCATGCCCACCAGTGCCGGCAGCGCCAGGACGAGGGCGACAGCGATGGACCCGGTAGCCGCGTTGTAGTCGAGCCAGAGCCGCGTAAGGCGCAGGTCGATGAGCCGCCGGGGCGCGATGTGGCCGGAGGCAAATCGCATCAGATTGCTGACCAGGAAGAGCAGCCCGATCGCCGCATGCAGGGCGGCATAGCCGAGTAGCGCGGCGGCTGTCGCGCCAAGCGCATGTTCTCGCGGATGCGGGATGATGCCGCCGATCAAGACCACAATTACGACGATAGCGGCCAGAAGTGCTGCGGCGGCAATCCCGATCCAGCCCTGTGGCGCGCTGCCGGCCGCGACCGCCCGCAGCGATCCGCGTCCCGCGAATGCGGCGACGACAAGTGCTGCGACAGCGACAAGCGCGAGCAGGAGGTTCGGTTCGGGGGCTGCCACAGGCGGCCAGTTCGGTGCGGAGATCCAAAGAAAGAAAGTGCCGAACAGCAGCGAGGTGAACAGGGTTCCATCGGCGACCAGAGCAAAGATCAGCGACCACCATGACGGCGCATCGGCCACCTCGGTATGGGGCGGCAGGCTCAGGCCGCGGCCGACGGGCAAAGGCCCATAGTCGCGCGCGAGCCCGGCGCTCTGCCCGGCAAACACGAACATCCCGGCGGTTACCAGCGCCGCGGCGAGCGCCAGCAGGTATAACTTGAACAGCATCGCCAGCACCGCCGCGGCGGTGGCAAGCGCAGTAAAAAGCGGCAGGTAGGTCGGGCGAGGCAGCAGGATCAACTGCTCGGGTTCGCCGGATGTCATATGCACGCCCAACGTTTCCTGCCAGCCGTTGCGCACGAAACCGAGATATCCCTCGCCGCGCGCGAGCGACACGGCGAGCTCGCGGGGCTTGATCCGGTCGGCGCGGGCTTCGACGCTCGGGATCGAGGCGAAGGCATAGGGCGCAGGCGGGATAGGCATCGCCCATTCGAGCGTCGCCGCCCGCCACGGATCGCGCCGGACCCGGCGCCCGAAGCGTATCTGCGCAACGAGGTCGATTACCACCAAGCCGAAGCCGATCGTCATGACGAACCCGCCCACCGAAGACAGAAGGTTGAGCCAGATCCAGCCCTCGTGTCCCGGATAGGTGTAGATGCGCCGGGGCATGCCGAGCAGGCCGGTCAGATGCATCAGGAAGAAGGTCAGATTGAAGCCAATGAAGACCAGCCAGAAGGCGGGAACCGACAGCCGGTGCACCGCCGTGCGCCCGGTCAAGAGCGGGAGCCAGTAGTAGAGCGCCGCCAGCATCGGGAAGGCGAGCGCGCCAGCCACGACGTAATGGAAGTGGGCGACGACAAAATAGCTGTCGTGCGCCTGCCAATCGAACGGCACGATGGAGAGCATCACGCCGGTGAGGCCGCCAATCACGAAGATGAAGAAGAAGCCGAAGATATACAGCATCGGCACGCTCCACCGCGGCCGTCCGTGCGCCAGGGTCGCGAGCCAGGCGAAGATCTGCACCGCTGTCGGCACGGCGACAATTGCGGTGGCCGCCGAGAAGAAGGCGAGTGCGAGATGCGGGATGCCAACGGTGAACATGTGGTGGACCCAAATGCCAAAGCTCACGAAGGCAAGCGCAATGATGGCGACGACAATGGCACGGTAGCCGATCAACGTTCGGTCGGCGAAGACCGGGATCATTGTCGATAACAAGCCCGCCATGGGCAGGAAGATGATGTAGACGTCCGGGTGGCCGAACAGCCAGAACAGATGCTGCCAAAGCAGCGCATCGCCGCCACGCGTCGGGTCGAAGAATGGCAGGCCGAAGGCGCGTTCGGTCTCGAGCAGGATCGAGCCGAGGATCAGCGGCGGGAAGGCCACTATCATCATCAGCGCTGTGACGAGCATATACCAGCCGAAGATCGGCATGCGGTCGAGCGACATGCCTGGTGCGCGCATCTTGAGGATCGAGACAATGATCTCGACAGCCAGCGTGAGGGCCGAGATCTCCACGAAGGTCACCCCGAGCAGCCAGACATCGGCGTTGATACCCGGCGTGTAGACGTTCGAGCTGAGCGGCGTGTACATGAACCAGCCGCTGTTGGGCGCGACCCCGGCGATCAACGCCACGGTCAGGATCGTACCCCCGAACAGATAGCACCAGTAGCCATAGGCGGTCAGCCGCGGGAAAGCGAAGTCGCGCGTGCCCAGCATCTTCGGGGTCAGGTAGACGGCGATGCCCTCCAGCATTGGTATGGCGAACAGGAACAGCAACATCGACCCGTGCATGGTGAAGACCTGGTTATAGGTCTCCGCATCAAGGAAGGCGGCGTCTGGCGTCGCCAGCTGGACGCGAGTCAGCATGCCAAGCACGCCGCCGATCGCGAAGAATGCGAACGCCGTTATGATAAAACGCAGGCCGATGACGGAATGATTGACCGCGGCGAGGCGCTGCAGCCCCGGCCCAGTGGCCCAGATCGCCGCGAGTTGCCGGTGCAACCGCAGCGCCGAACTACTCTGTTGCGGCTGGTCTGCACTTGCGCTCATTCGCTGGCCTCCGTTCGTGCCGTCGCTTGCGCCAATGCTGCGGGGAAGCCTTCGGCAGGGTGCACGATCACGTCGAAGCGCATTTTGGCGTGCTCGAGACCGCAGAACTCGTTGCAGAGCCCTTCGTAGCGGCCTGGCGTGTCGGCCTGTATGCGTAGGACGGTCACGTGCCCTGGAACCGCATCGATCTTGCCCGCAAACCGGGGGATCCAAAAGGCGTGGATGACGTCGCGGCTGGTCACCGCGACGTCGACCGGAACACCCGCGGGCAAGTGTATCACGCCCTTGGTCTCCATCCCGCCATAGCTCGGATAGCGGAAGGTCCAGGCCCATTGCTGTCCCTCGGCCTCGATCCGCAGGGGCTCGGCGCCGGGCAGCGGCAGGAGCCGCTCGCCCGCGACCAGCCCGTAGGCGACAAGCGGTGTCAGCACGACGGCCGGCAGGCCGAGGCCGCCGAGCACTATCCAGCGCATCGGCGACACGTCCGAGCCCCAGCCGGGCCGCCGGATCACCAGCGCGAAGAGGACCATGACCAGCGCGAAAATCGCGGCGGAACCGAACAGCATTACCCACCACAACGTGGCAATCGACGCCGCCGCCGGCCCGGAGGGATCGAGCGTCGACAGCGGCCCGCTGCAGCCGGCCAGCGCCGTGGCCGATCCGAGTTGGACGGACACGCGCAGGATGTTATGAGTCGACAATACAACATGCGGTCGACAGCGAGGAAGATACCCATGGCGAAGCCTCAGAACGATCCCGTCACCCAGGCCGAGAGCCCTGTCATGCTGGAGCTGCTCCGCCTTGATGTCGGCTCGGCGGTCGCCCTGGTCGGGCATCCGATCCACGTGATGATGGTGCATTTCCCGATTGCGTTCGTCATCGCGACCCTTGGCGTCGACATGTTCTACTGGTGGTCTGGCGACCCGTTTTGGGTGCGGGTCGGCCTCTGGTCGGCTGGCTTCACCTTCGTGACCGGCGTCGCGGCCAGCGTCGTCGGCACGGCGGAGCTCTTGTTGGTGCGCGGCATCCGGATGCGAGAGGCAAGCTGGTCCCACGCCGTAGCGGCGATGACCTTGGTTGCAATCGCTGGGGCCAATTGGGGGCTGCGGCTGGTCGATCCGGTGTCGGTACTGCCGCACGGACTCGCGCTCTCGGGTCTCGCCTCGGTCATGGCGGGCTTCGCGGGGTGGCATGGAGGCAAGCTGGTATTCGATCATGGCATTGGCATTCTGGTTTCGCCAAAGAATTGACGCAGGCCGCCGGGCGCAAACAGATCGGTGGCGAACTGGTTCGAATCGATGCTGGGCTTGGCCAGCACCATCCAGATGATCGCTGTGATCAGCACGAGATAGGCGCCCGTCAGCGCAACGAAGGAGAACCGGCTGAAGCGGCCTCCCGGCTCAAACAGATGCAGGAGGACGAGGCCGGCGACGACGTGCAGCATCACCATGCCCCCCACGAAGAGCATCTTCAGGGTGAACCACTCGTGGAAGGTGGCCTGCACGAAGATAAGCCCGGTTCCGCTGCCAATCGCGAGGAAGGCCGCGGGCGAGGTCATCTCCACATAGACAAAGCGGGTCATCCGGTGCAGCCGGTCGAGGTCGGGCCCCGCCTCCATGCCCCGGCGCTGCCAGAACAGGAAGGGCAGGGCGATCAGTCCGCCCGACCAGATGGCGATCGTTGCGAGATGCAGGAACTTCAGGAAGGTCGTCACGTGGCGAGCCCACCAGGCCGCAGGCTCGACCAGGCTAGCCAGAGCCCAACGCCAAGATAGGGAAGGATCGCGGGCGCCCACATCAAGAGCCCGGCAAGCTGCTGGTCGGAGAGCGGGTCGAACCCCCAAGCCGCCGTGCTCGCGAGATGCACCAGGTAGAGCGGTTGCGGCGCGAATACGATTAGCGCCCCCAGGAGCCCCATCTGCCCGATCGTCGCCACCAGCGCGATCAACGCCGAGCCCGGTTGTCCGGGCCGCGCCAGGATCGCCCGCCATAGCATCCAGGCGCTGCCGAGCAGCGTGGCCTGCATCAGCCAATAGGCCGACACGCTGGCGAGGCCCCAGGTATAAAGGCCCGGTGCGTGCCAGAGCCACAGGACGATTGCGCTTACCCCGACTAGCGCGGCAAGCGGCGGTGAGCCCATACGGCGCAGGGGAAAGGCGACAGCAAGAAGCGGTGCAACCGCAGCGATCAGCAGAACATGATGCAGCACCCGCACTGAAAACAGCGCCGATGCCAGCGCGCAGAATGGCGAGACGAAGACGACGAGCATCAGCACGACCGCTCCCCAGCCGGCTCGGGCATCACGCGAATGGCCACGGCCGACCGCAACCGCCAGGCCGGCAAGCATCGCCAACATCAGCGGATCGCCATTCCAGCGTGTCCATAAGTCGTCGGGCATCGCGGCGGGTCCGCAATAGGCAATCAAGGAAACCGGCATGACACTTTCCCCTCGTCTGGGCGCCCGCGCTGTAGGGCGCAGCCAGCTTTGGCTCTTGAAATTCCTAGCAGAATGGCCGGCCGGGGAAAAGCAGGGAACGTTGGACGAACAAAGTTATGCTGCATAACCGAACAGCTGGAGAATTTGGCCCATCGCATTGAATGCACAGGGCGAATCATGCGCCTGCTGGCTCACGCCGCGTATTGCAGCCGCCATCGCGACCGCGCCGCGAAACCTCTTTGCTGATTTAAATCACTGGTTCCTGCTTCCGCCGCGCTTTATCGAGCGAGCCAGCCACCGTCCACGGGGAGTGCCACACCGTTAAGTTGCGCTGCCGCGTCGGAACAAAGAAACGCGGCAAGCGCGCCAAGCTGCTCCGGCGTGATGAACTCAAGAGAGGGCTGCTTCTCGCCAAGCAACTTCACCTTCGCTTCCTCGGGGCTGAGGTTCTCACGGGCGGCAAGGGCGTCGATCTGCTTCTGTACCAGCGGCGTGAGCACCCAGCCCGGGCAGATCGCGTTGCAGGTGATGCCAGTCGTTGCGGTTTCCAGCGCCACCCCCTTGGTGAGGCCGACAACGCCGTGCTTGGAAGCGACATAAGCGGATTTGTCCACCGATGCGACCAGGCCGTGGACCGACGCGATGTTGATTATCCGACCCCAGTTCCTCCCCAGCATTTGCGGCAGCACCGCGCGGGTGGTCAGGAAGACGGCGGTCAGGTTGATGGCAATGACTGCATCCCAGCGCTCAATCGGGAACTCATGCACCGGGGCGACATGTTGGATGCCGGCGTTGTTGACGAGTACGTCAACGCGTCCGAACTCTCGTGTCGCGTGCTCGATCAACCCAGTAGCCTCGGTGACTTGAGAGAGGTCGGCGGCGCTGTAGGCCACCCGCACGCCGTACGCAGAGGTTATCTCCTTGCGCAAATTTTCAATCGCAGGGGCATCGCCGAAGCCATTGATAACCAGATCAGCGCCAGCAGCGGCGAGAGCTCGCGCGATTCCGAGTCCGATGCCGCTCGTCGAGCCTGTAACGACCGCTACCTTGTCGTTCAGCATGTCGTAACCTCCCATCGTCATCGCGATGTGATAGCGTCGCCAAGGTTAACAATCTAGACGGGCATGTCCAGAAAATGTCGCCGCCTGGGCGAACTTCACATGCTAGATTCAATCAGACCGGATGGAGCAGGACGCGTTCCTAGTAATTCCTCGGGTGAAGCGGACAGTCCGGGCGGATCATATCCGGCCCCACTTGGTCAGCAGGACCAGGACGCCCATTGCGGCGACTGCAGTCACTATCATTGCGGGAAGCTTCGCTTCAAAGAAGGCAAGCAAGGCGATCGCGAGCGCAAGCAGGAGCAGCCAGACGATCACCCTGGCGGCGGCGCTTCCGATCTTTTCGGAGAGCGTTTCATGCAGGCGGCTGTCGTTCGGGTCGGTTACTCGGACATCGAGCTTCTTTTGCTCGTTCGTAATGTGAACGCTCCCGCCGCGATGCGCGCGCAGATGATCGCGCACAAATTCACGCACCTCGGCCCAATCGTCCATGTTGCGGGTATGCAGCCTGTAACCCGACGGATCGAAGGTTGTGAGATGATAGGGCATTTTGCTCGTCTCCACTACGCAAGGTCGCAGCCTTGACCGAAGAGCACGCTGACCCGATCTGCCTCCTCACCGCGCCAGGCCGGCGCCATAACGACTGGCTGTCTTGCTTATCACGATTAGCGCTGCGTATCGGGTCCCGGATCCCCGCCGGTCGCCGCCACCTCCAACCTTCCGAGATAGTGCGTCCAACCTTGCTCATGGCTGGCGCATTCCTTGGCGTCGGGCAGCCCGCTATGAGTCAGGCGCAATAGTGTCCCGCCGTTCCTTTCAAGCAGGTCGATCTCGATCAGGCCCAATTCCGGTGGCGTATTTTCGCGCCCCTCCCAACCAAAACTGTAGGCGAGGCGATGGACCGGGATGACCTCTATGAAGCGGCCGCGGGCAATATCCTTGCCCCTCACGTTGACGAGATAGATGCCACCGGAATGGGGCTCCACCGTCGCCTCTGTACCCATCCAGCGCAGGATCTTTTCCGGATCCGTGAGGAAGGCGAAGACGGTCGCGGGCGGAGCCGCGATCTGGATCTCGCGCCGAACCACCAGCGGTACATTCATCGCGGCCTCCTTCGGCAAGCGGCGCATGACTCGGGCAGAGCGTTGGCCGCGCGTCCTATCTTTGTGCGAAATTGCCTTTTCGTGCAAGAAATCTGCCTTCATGCGACGATGGGTGTATTGAGATACAGGTCAGGCCGAGGCGAAAATGGCGGTTTTCGAGAACCGGCACGGAGCGTACGTTTGGGTACGTGAGTACCGGAAGCGGAGAAGGCCGCCGTTTGCGGACCGGCATCACCTGAATATCAACACACCCATGACAGGCGCCGGCCATAGCTGCATAGTCCCTTGCATGCGACTGCCCTCCACTCTCACCTGGTTGGTCGATGAGGCCAGCACCGTGCCTGGCGCCGACCGTTTCCTGAGGACGCTGGGTGCACAGCTGATCGCCGATGGCCTGCCACTCGCCGGTGGCGCGCTGACCCAGGCGGCGCCACATCCGATCATTGCCCGGCGCACCTGGTTGTGGCGGGCGGACACTGGAGCGGTGATCGAGGCCCTTGGATTCGGATCCCTGAGTCCGGTCGGGTTTGAGCAGCCCAATGTCGGCCGTGACTGGCTCGCCGGGCTCGGCACGGGAGTGGTGCAGGAGGATGCCGCCGGTGTTCTGGCATCGGTTCCTCCAGCCTCGGACTGTCCGGTGCTCGGCTGGGCCGCGTTACGGCCTCTCACCGAGGCTGAATCCGCACTGTTGCGCGAAGTGGCGCGCTTCGCCGCGGCACCGCTTGGCGTCCTCGCGATGCGGTCGACGCTCGCGGCGCTGCTCGAAACTTACCTCGGCCGGCGCAGTGCGGCGCAGGTGCTGGCCGGTCGGTTACGGCGCGAGACTGGCGAGACCATCCGGGCGGTTCTGCTCTACGCCGATCTGCGCGGTTTTACCGAGCTGTCCGAGGTGACCGCCCCAAAGGCGGTGGTTGCCGCGCTCGACGCATGGTTCGACCGCATCGCCGGTGCCGTTCACGCATTCGACGGTGAAGTGCTGAAATTTATTGGCGACGGCATACTGGCAATCTTTCCGGTAGGGGAGCGCCCGCCTTCCGCCGCCTGCGATGCCGCGCTGCGTGCGGTCGTCGCGGCACGGGCCGGCATGGCCCACCTCGACCGGGAACGCGACGGGCAGGGCCTGTCGCCCTTGCCCTTCGGCCTGGCCTTGCATCTCGGTGAGATGCTGTGGGGCAACATCGGCACCGCTGACCGACTGGACTTCACCGCGATCGGCCCCGCCGTCAACCTGGTTACACGGCTCGAAGGACTGTGCCGGGCCATTGGTCGCAACGTGCTGGTCTCCGGTGCGTTCGCGGCCGAGACGGCAACGGCGATGATCCCGCTGGGCGAGCATGCATTGCGCGGTATCGCCAGCCCCTGTGCGGTCTTCGCTCTGCCGGAGGATTAGAATCGTACCGGCCTACGAGGAGAGTGCACCGCCACGACGGTGACGAGCTGCCACGCGGCGCGGCGCTCGCCGACCGGGCCCGACTAAACAATACGACGGACGAGCTCCTTCGCGACATAAAGCGCCAGGGGCCGTCCCACGTGGCGTTCCGTATTGTCCCGCTGGTCGGCGCGTTCTTCGTCAATATCGCAAATGCGTTTGTGATCCGATTGTTACTCGCCATCATATGACGCACAATCGCGCCGAAAATCGCGCGTTCATCGAGGCATGATCTCACCTGTCGAGAGCCACTCGAACCGCTCCGGGAAAGGATCGAAAATGACCGTTTGCGTGGCCGAAATTTCAGAACGTGCGACCACCGCTCTCCAAGCGGCAAATGATGACGAGGCAAAAGCGCGGCTGGCAGGTGTCAACGACCACGGCTTTGCCTCCAAGACGAACCTTCCAGCCGGTTATGGCGAACTCGATCACCGACGACTGGAGCATGGTTTCGCACACGATCCTCGGAGCCAATGCCTTTGATCCCTGATGTGCCGCCAACGAGCAGCGACCACGGTATCGGAACGTCAACAGCGGGGCTGCGCCTCGACGTCGTCGCGGGCCTGACGGCCGCGGCCGTCGTACTGCCCAAGGCGATGGCCTACGCGACCGTCGCCGGTCTACCCGTGAGTGTCGGCCTCTACACCGCATTCGTGCCTATGATCGTCTACGCCCTGCTTGGCACATCGCGCGTCCTGAGTGTGAGTTCGACGACAACCCTTGCAATCCTCGCCGGAACAGAGCTCGGGCTTGTCGTTCCGGACGGTGATCCAGGCAAGTTGATCACGGCGGCCGCGACGCTCGCCGCGTTGACCGGAGCCCTCCTGATCGCGGCATCCATACTCCGTCTCGGGTTTGTCGCGAATTTCATTTCGTCTCCCGTCCTGACGGGCTTCAAAGCCGGCATCGGCCTTGTGATCGTGCTCGATCAGGTGCCAAAGCTGCTCGGCGTGCACATTACGAAGGAAGGTTTCTTTCGGGATGTCCTGAGCGTGGCTCAGCATTTGCCGGAAACGTCGACACTCACTCTGGCCATTGGGGGCTCGGCATTGCTCGCGTTGTTGGCAATGGAGCGGCTCTGGCCCCATTCGCCGGCTCCCCTCGTCGCGGTCAGCGCTGGCATCGGGGTTTCATGGCTGCTCGGCTTGGAAGCCGTGGGTGTCGCAACCGTGGGGTTCATTCCCCAGTCGCTCCCGTCAATCACCCTCCCCAGTCTCGGTCTTGTTGAACAGCTTTTGCCCAGCGCTCTCGGCATCGCATTGATGAGCTTTACCGAAACGATTGCCGCCGGCCGTGCCTTTGCCGTTGCCAGTGATCCGCCCATCAGGGCCAACCGCGAGCTTCTTGCAACAGGGGCGGCCAACCTGGCCGGTGCGTTCTTCGGCGCCATGCCCGCGGGCGGCGGCACTTCGCAAACGGCCGTGGTCCGCGCTGTCGGAGGACACACACAGAAGGCGTCTCTCGTCACGGCCTCGGCCTCGGCGGCCACAATGCTCGTCCTGGCCCCGCTGCTCGGCCTGTTGCCGCAGGCGGTGTTGGCGGCAATCGTGATTGTTTATTCGGTCGGGCTGATAAAGCCGGCCGAGTTCGCGTCGATCCGCAGGATCAGGAGGATGGAGTTCCGCTGGGCCCTGGCGGCCTTCCTCGGCGTGCTCGTCTTCGGCACGCTCCAGGGCATCGTCGTGGCTATCGTCCTCTCGCTGATCGGTTTGGCCAGTCAGGCGGCGAACCCAAAGGTCTACGTGATCGGCCGAAAACGGGGAGCCGACGTGCTTCGCCCGGTGTCGCCGGGGCACCCGGACGACGAGACGTTCGAGGGCCTTCTGCTCCTTCGGCCGGAGGGGCGGCTGTTCTTCGCCAACGCCCAGCAGGTCGCGGACAAGATGCAGGCCCTGATCGTCGAGCACAGGCCGCGCGTCGTCACACTCGATATGAGCCGGGTCTTCGACGTCGAGTATTCCGCCCTTCAAATGATGGTAGAGGGCGAACGTCGCATGGCAGAGCAAGGCGTGACAGTGTGGCTGGCAGGACTGAACCCGAACGTGCTCGAATACATCCGGGCCTCCGGCTTCGCCGATCACCTGGGCCCCGAACGACTGTTCCACAACGCGCGGGCCGCCATCCAACACTACACGGCGAACTTCAACCATAGTTAATGCATGTCGCCCAAAGGTGCGCAGCGGTTTTGGGACAACGACATGCACAAAAACAATAATGCATGTCGCCCAAAAGTGCGCAGCGGTTTTGGGGCAACGACATGCACAAAAACAATAGCCTAAAGCGCGTCGCATGAATCCGTTCGCCGCGACGCGCTTTGGGCCGTCGTTTCGCATCGCCTTCCGCAGGCGTCGCGGTGGAAACCTGCCTGCGATCGGTGTATGGATTTATTCAGTTACAGTCGGGGCAAGGCGGACGTCGCTCACGGGCTGAAAGGTACGATAATGACCGACGCGGCCCACCTCGAGACATACCCAAGCCTCCGCACCGCGCGTCCTACCGACGTGGACCTGCCTGAATGAACGCAGCGGTCAGCACATTCGTTCTGGTGTTCGCGTCGATCTTTCCGGTTGTCAATCCGCCCGGCTCCGCACTCGTCTTCCTAGGATTAACCAGCGGCGCAACAGCCGAGGTCCGCGCCATCCTCGCGCGGCGCGTCGCGTTGAATTCTTTCATCCTGCTTGTGTGTTCGTTCCTGCTCGGCGCGCTCATCCTGCAGTTCTACGGGATCTCAATCCCGATCCTTCGTGTCGCCGGCGGGTTGATCGTTGCTGTATCGGGGTGGAAGCTTCTCAATGAAGGAAGCCATAAGGAGCTGGAAGCGTCGGCAGGCGGAGTCGATCGGGCCAATTTGCTCGATCAGGCCTTCTATCCATTGACACTGCCACTGACTACCGGACCAGGCTCGATCGCGGTTGTTATCAGCATCGCACTTTCGGAGGCGACGATTACGAACCCTGCACACAGGATCATATTCGTCCTGGCGAGCCTTCTCGCCATCGCAGTCATTGCCATGGCTATCCTTCTCTGCTTCGCGTACTCAGATCGCATCCAAAGGCTACTCGGCCAGGGCGGCACCGACATCGCCGTGCGGCTATCCGCGTTCATTCTGTTTTGCCTCGGCTTGCAAATCCTCTGGTCGGGCGGAAACGAACTGTTGAGATCCGTCCTCTCCGCGGGTCCTGTGCCATCGCTCCCCGCGCCGTAAACAAGGCGAGACCATGACCATCGAGTTCCAACTCGATGGTCTGAAACTCACCGCCATCAATGGCGGGCCGCAGTTCAGCGCCGAGCTTTTTTGGTTTACGTCCTCAACAGTTGTAGACACCGGTGGCGCAGCGGCGGCCGGTGCGGCGCGCGACGCCCGCAACACTGACCGGCGTCAGTGGCCGGCCAACTCTAGCCTCTGCCGTCGAGACAAAACCGGGAACCCCTTGGATAAACATATGCTCCCCCAATTCGGCCACACCACTCATGGTGATCAATGCGGCAAGCAGCATCCCAACTCGCTTCGATACGGTCATTGTTTGCCTCCCATTGCGAAATTCGAGGGGAATTCACTCATATTGTCCTGCAAGTCTTTTAAGTCGATCTTCTCAGCGTTCGTCGAGTTTTGGAAGGCAAAGTCGTCCTTTGCAACCTCGTTGCCCGTCTTCCAGTTCCTGATCTCGACACTGTACTGCGGCCCGTCGGCGACCAGCCTTGACGTTACGACATATTTGCACGGATGGGGTTGATCCCCCTGCGCGATCCAGATCTGCAAATCCACCTCGTCCTTTCGTAACGCGAGAAAATCGCACTCGGCGCCATTGATCACTCCGCTGCCGAGATCTTTCGAGTCATAAACATCCTGCATCAACTCCTCATAGGAATTCGACATCAACAGATCGGCGGCAGGGAGTGGTCTGCCGTATTTGTCCTTCAACTCGTCAATCAAGTGTTCGATCGTGCCCGGAACTTCAACCTGGGTGTATTTGTTGGCGTTCTTTCCCAACAAGGTTAGGGTTTTGCCATCGAACAAGGTTTCGACGTCCACGAAGCCGCCGGCGCGTGTGGCACGTATCTTGTCGGGTCGGTTGAGCGTCACAGCGCCGGAACTTGCAAGCGCAAGCTTCTGACTGTCGTTGGTTACCACCTCGAGGGTCGCGTCGTAGTCAAACGATACTGCTGTCTGTGCTGCTTGATAATCTGACATCGCTTTGAGCAGTCGCTTGGCCTCCGCGGAGTCGGTGAACCGAACAAGCTCGACCCGGCGGTTGAGCGCGCGCCCCTCCGCGGTGTCGTTGCCCGTGACAGGTCGCTTTTCGCCAGCGCCGCCCGTGGCCAGCCTTTGCTCGTCGATGCCACGTTCGACCAACGCCGCCTTGATAGCGTCGGCGCGCGCGAGTGAGAGGGCCTCGTTAGGCTCCGGATCCCCCGTGGCGTCGGTATGGCCAACGATCCTCAAATGCCATTCTGGAAAGTTCTTGAGCGTCGTCGCAATGTCGTCGAGGAGCGGTTGCGCGCCAGCCGGGATAGTCGATTGGTCACTGTCGAAGCGCAAGCCGTAGAGATCGAAGCGCTCCTTCGTCTGCAACGCCTGCTCCATAGCTTCAATCTTGTATTGCTTGGCTAGATCATCTGCCGTCTGTGCCCAGGCAGGAACGCTTAGCCCGGAAACGCCGACCGTCAGGGTGACAGCCGCCAGCATACATCTCGCCTCCCCAAGCAAATTTCTGGCAGCAATCAAACCACCGTTTCGCCATCTACCCGACGAACTCTCTGACGTACCGGGCGCGTCATTTCTTCTTTGGCGAACTCGCGCAGGATTGAGAAGGCGACAGATTTTCATTTCTCTGCTCCCTTTTAGCCGACATTCACACGCTTGGAGCGGCGGACGCTTTTTCGGAATCAGTGCTGCCGCTCTATCTCTTTGTTTGAGCATCGGATTGGCAGGCGCTTGGATATTCCCTTCGCCTCGCCTGCAACGCCGGGACGGCGTAATCCTACTCGCAATGTACGTGTCACGCAGGTGTTTCGTGGTTACGGACGCCGACGCCTAACCCAGGGACTCTTGGCAGGCGCGCAGGGCCTTAAGCGCAGCTTCGGTTCCGACGAGACTTACCACTATCGGTTTACGGCCTTTCGGGGTGATCGTCAGCGTCTTCTTCGTCGCAAGATCGTAGATAAACTGAGGATTGTTGAAAGGGACGAAAGCTCCGTCGAACCCCTCCAACTGCTGACCGATAGCCTTCCCCGAGAATTGTTGGCCATCGACGTCGAATAATACTGAGAGTTTTTCGCCGGCGGCAACTGCTGCATATCTCTTGGTGTAGAGCGCCAGATAGCCGCGCTGCGCGGCGGCCGGATTGATGCCCATCTGGACCTGTGATTCGCCGCCGACGCCTTGCGCCATAAGGCAGCCCTTGGTCGTCTCATTGATCAGAATATCCCAACCGGCTTCGGAACCGTATTTCTTGAAGGCGGTCTGCGCAGCCGCGGCAGTAACAGTCAGAGACACAATGGCCAAAGCCGTGCCGATCCGAGTGACTGTATTCATCGTCCTCTCCTCTCCTGTTGCTTTTGCGCCCCGACGAAACGACGATAGGTGAAGCGCCGGAAAATTTAAACCCATTCTCCACGATCTGGCGCCTGTTCGCTGTCACCTTTCAGCGGCTCCAGAAATCTTAAAGGGTCTAGCCCATTCGTGAGAGATCATGGTCGAAAGTTGTTAGACGTCGACGGAGAACCCCGGGCGCATTCAACGCGGAGCAGTTTTCGGAAACCGGGGGCGTGCCGTCACGTGTCTTTTCGTTGATCCGTTGCCATACTCTAAACTATGGTTGCCCGCGTGGCTTTTCCAAGGCTGCCTCACGAAACACGGATGTCGGATGACGGACATGTTGCGCCTACCCGCCGACGGAATTTTTCTCGGCCGCGCGCGACGCGCCGGCACGCCATATCCGATGGTTGTCACTGTGCGGTCGGGCGAGGTTGTGGACATCACTTCGCGGGCGGCGGCCACGGTGCGCGATGTCTGCGAGATGGACGATGCGGCCGGCCATGTGCGCACCGCGCATGGCCAGACATTGGGCGGTATCGAGGAGATCGCACAGAACAGCTTCGAGGCGCGGCGCGATCCGGCGAAGCCCTTTCTCGTCTCCCCCGTCGATCTTCAGGCAGTCAAGGCCGCCGGCGTCACGTTTGTCGTGAGCCTGCTGGAGCGTGTTATCGAAGAACAGGCGCGGGGCTCGCCGGAAAAGGCTGACGCCATCCGCAGGGACATCGTTGGCCTCATTGGCCACGACCTATCGAAGCTCAAACCGGGTTCGGCCGAGGCAACTGAAATCAAGACGAAACTTATCGCGCGGGGCGTGTGGTCGCAATATCTTGAGGTTGGGATAGGCCCCGACGCAGAGATTTTCACCAAGTGCCAGCCGATGGCTTCGGTCGGCTTCGGCGCGGATGTGGGACTGCACCCCGTGTCGAACTGGAACAATCCTGAACCGGAGATCGTGGTGATCGCGTCGAGCAGGGGATCGATCGTCGGCGCAGCACTCGGAAACGACGTCAATCTTCGCGACGTCGAGGGTCGCTCAGCGCTGCTTCTTGGCAAGGCCAAGGACAACAACGCATCGGCTGCGATCGGGCCGTTCATCCGCCTTTTCGAGGCCGGTTTCTCAGCTGACGATGTCAAGGCAGCCAAGGTCCACCTCAAGGTGGAGGGCAAGGATGGCTTCTCACTCGAAGGCACCAGCTCAATGGCGGAAATCAGCCGATCGCCGGAAGAATTGGTCGCCGCCGCGCTCGGGGAACATCATCAGTATCCCGATGGGCTTGCGCTCTATCTCGGGACAATGTTCGTTCCGTCCAAGGATCGCGGCGAACCTGGCAATGGCTTCACCCACAAGTCGGACGATCTCGTGACGATCCACACAGACACGCTTGGTGCGCTGGTCAATCGCGTGAAGCGCTCGACCGAGTGTCCTCCCTGGAGCTACGGGGCGAGCCATCTCGATGCGGGATCTCGCCCGCGCCGGTTTGATCTGAGAAGCGAACGGAGCGGGTCTCGCTTCAAGGGACGAGCCGCACTAGAGCCATCGGCGGACGCTTTTTCGGAATCAGCGCTGCTGCCCTATCTCTTTGTTTGAGCATCGGATTTTGCCCGAAACCGGTTCCCACTTTCGGGTCCGATGCTCCAGGGTGTGTTGAGATTCAGGTCAGGCCGAGCCGAAAGTGGCGGTTTTCGAGAACCGGCACGCAGCGTACGTTTGGGTACGTGAGTACCGGAAGCGCAGAAGACCGCCATTTGCAGGCCGGCATCACCTGAATATCAACACACCCTAGCTGGTTTCGAGGAAGTCCGCGTCATCCACGAAGTCTTCAAAGCCAGCTCGCCAGTCGCTGTATTCGTTCGTGCCCGGTCTGTAGGGATTGCTATCCTCGCTCATCTCCATCCGCGCGGCGACAACGCCACACTCGTAGGGCTCCACCACTTTCTTTGCGCTATTCTCCCAGGGCATAGCTTGCAAATGCCTGACGGCGCATTTCGTTCCAGACAAGCAAGCAATCGCCACAGTGCCGCGCGTCCTTTTGGACGCGCAAAGGTTTCGGGCCGATGCGCCGTCCCAACGCTGCCGCTACCATTGCCAACCGGTACAGTCGTTAGCTCAAGAGGAGGCCGACAAGCATCATGCTGCCGTAGAGCGAAAAGACGGGAATTAGGAGCCAGCGCGCCTGCCTTACGGACTTTTCCCCCAGCAGCGGTTCATCTGCGCTTCGTAGAGCGTCGTTCCGAGACATCATAGCGGCGTCAATTCTGCAGATAGCGCGCCCGCCTGTACTTTCCGGCACGTCTTCAGAAGTTGCGGCAGCGGGAAATCGATTTCTACACGGTTGATCCCGATGTCCTTCAAGAAGGCATTCTCCATAGCAGCCAGGGCCCACGTGTTGCGGACGCGCGTGCGATTGCTGCTGAATGAACCGTAAGCTGCTCTCAATGTCGTAGGCATTGCGGACCTCCGCCGATAAATTGCCTTTCGTCGTTGGCCGGACCATGCTGAGCGTTCCGGTCGCCGCCATGAATGTTGCAGTCCCGCTAAGCTATGAAAGCGCACGGAGTTCGGCTGTGAGAATCCTCACACTTTTGGAAAAACTTCAGGCGCGCACAGAAATGCATGTCGCCCAAAAGTGCGCAGCGGTTTTGGGATAACGACATGCACAGAAATGCATGTCGCCCAAAAGTGCGCAGCGGTTTTGGGATAACGACATGCACAAAAACAAAGCTTGAAGCGCGTCGCATGAATCCGTTTCCCCGCGACGCGCTTAAGAGCATCGGACCCGAAAGCGGGAACCGGTTTCGGGGAAAATCCGATGCTCAAACAAAGAGATTGCAGTAGCCCGACAGGGAAGAGAGCGACGCGTCCAAAAGAACGCACGGCGCCGTATCAGGCAAAGTGGACGCGGCGGCCGTTGCCATTACCCGCTTCCCGGCAATGCCCGAGTCGCCACCACCGCGCCCGACTGGGACATAGAACAGGCCTCGCGGCTGCAACACTGACAATTTGTTTCCGCGCCACACATTGCGCCGCACGCACATCTATTTCGGATCTGCGCGTGACAAATCCAATCCCACGAAAGCCTATGCAAGCTGCCGGGTGACGCGCCAGACCGGCTATATCAACTCAATCCCCGTAAGGCACCCAGACGTTCTTGACCTCGACGGCGCGGCGAAGCAGCGCTTCCGGCGACCACGGGCCTTTGTTCCAGTCCACGGCGCGGCCGTTGCTTGTCCAGACGCGTTTCAGGTTTCCGGTCGACTCCGCTTCCGCAAGCTTGCAGGTGTCAGCGTCGGCAATGCACCATAAGCCATCGACATCGTCGTGCCTGGCGAGCACGGCGGCAAGCTCCGCGCTGCGGCCGGTGACAATGTTGACCGCGCCGGCAGGAACGTCGGAACACTCGATGACCTGGTAGAAATCAGTGGCGAGCAGGGGATATTTCGCGGACGGCACGGCAACCACTGTATTCCCCATGGCGAGCGCAGCCGCCAGCAGCGAAACCAGGCCCAGGAGCGGCGCCTCGTCGGGCGCGACGAGGCCGACGACGCCGACGGGCTCGTGCAGTGCCAACGTGACGGCGCGGGCCGGCGGCTGGTGCGCGCGGCCCTCGAATTTGTCGGCCATGCCCGCAAGTTCGAAGAGGCGCTCGACCGAGGCATCGACTTCCGTGCGCGCGGCCTTGGCCGAGGCGCCGGTGAGCTGGCTCAGCCGGTCGGCGAATTCGTTCGTACGGGCGGAAAGGTTTTCCGCGAGGAAATAAAGCACCTGGCTGCGGCCGTAGGCAGTCGCATCGGCCCACGTCTTGCAGGCGCGCGCCGCGGATACGGCATCACGGATGTCCTTGCGATTGCCCAGGCCCACCTCTCCCGCAAGGCGGCCCTTCCTGTCCGCCACGGCCATTGAGTAGTTGCCGTCGGGGCGAACCTGCTTGCCGCCGATGAAGAGCTTTGCGGTCCGATCGATGGACACGCCGTCGCTCACAGCGCGCTCGCCGGTCCGGATCTCGGCGGCTGGCTTCAGCAGCGGGCCGGCCGGTGCGTCGAGGGTCAGGTACTCCAGCATGCCCTCGCGGCCGCCCTCGCGGCCGAAGCCGCTTTCCCGGTAGCCGCCAAAGCCGCACGAAGCATCGAACATGTTGGTGCCGTTGATCCAAACCACTCCGGCCTTGAGCTGCGGCGCAACATGGAGAGCCAGATTGATGTTCTCGCTCCACACCGAAGCGGCGAGCCCGTAGCGCGTGTTGTTCGCAAGCTCGACCGCTTCCTCCGTATTGCGGAATGTCATGGCAGCCAGAACCGGCCCGAAAACCTCTTCCTGGGCAAGGATGTTGGCGGGGGAGACCGCGGTGGCCAGCGTCGGTGGATAGAAATGGCCGGTCGTCGGCAGCGCATTGTCCGGCTGCCAGCACACGGCCCCCTGTCGTTCGCCTGCCTTGACCAGGTCGCTGACGCGCTCGCGCTGGACCGCGGCCACCAGCGGGCCGATGTCGGTGTTCTTGTCGAGGGGACTCCCCAATCTTAGCCGGCTCATCCGCGTCTTGATGCGGGTAAACAGCGTTTCCGCCACGCCCTCTTGAACGAGCAGCCGCGAGCCCGCACAGCATACTTGTCCCTGATTGAACCAGATGCCGTCCACCAGGCCTTCGACGGCGCTGTCGAGGTCCGCATCCTCGAACACAACGAAGGCTGACTTTCCGCCGAGTTCCAGCGAGATCTTCTTGCCGCTACCCGCCGTCGCCTTGCGGATGATCTTTCCGACTTCCGAAGAGCCGGTGAATGCAATCTTGTCGACATCCGCATGGTTGACGATCGCAACTCCTGCGTCCGGTCCGCCGGGCACTATGTTGACGACACCTTTCGGCACGCCGGCCTTCTCGCAGATTTCGGCAAACAGAATTGCCGTCAATGGGGTGAACTCGGCGGGCTTCAGAACCACCGTGCAACCGGCGGCAAGTGCCGGCGCGATCTTCCATGCGAGCATCAGCAGCGGAAAGTTCCACGGGATTATCTGGCCAACGACACCCACTGCCTTGTGACCGGGAAATTCACGCCCCAGCGCCTGCGCCCAGCCGGCGTGGTGGAGAAAATGGCGGATAGCCAGCGGCACATCAATGTCGCGGCTCTCACGAATCGGCTTGCCGTTGTCGAGCAACTCCAGCACCGCGAACAGCCGCTGATGCCGCTGCATTGCGCGGCCGATCGCATATAGCGCCCGGGCGCGCTCGTAGCCGGAAGCTGCCTGCCATCTCGGCAAGGCGCGCCGGGCGGCGGCCACCGCGGCATCGATATCGGCGTCGCCCGCATCGGCAATTCTCGCCAGCGGCTTGCCCGTCGCGGGATCCTCGGTCGCGAACGAATTGCCGCTTGCAGCCGCTCGCCACTCGCCCCCAATGAACAGCGCCTTGGAGAAATCGCGGGTCGCAAGCCAGGCATCCGCCTCGTTGCGCGCTTCCGGAGCCGGGCCGTATTCCATGGCGGCATAGCGTTCCAGAATGTTCATATCGATCTCCCAGTGCAGTGCGGCTCTGTTCCCACGAAGCGGAGGGCGGTGCTAAAGAACTCCACGGATCAAGCCTTCAATTCGAGACTAAGCCATCGCGTGGCGATGATTGGCCGAATAGCGGCCGGTCAGGTGATGCTCGAGCTGCCGCTCGATATCGGTCAGCAGGCTGGATGCACCGAAGCGGAACAGCTGAGGTTCGAGCCACGGCCGCCCGAGTTCCTCCTTCATCAGCACCAGCCAGTCGAGCGCGGACTTCGCCGTGGATATGCCTCCCGCCGGTTTGAAGCCGATCATATATCCCGTGCGTTCGTGATAGGCCCGGATCGACCGCACCATGGCGAGACCGACGGGAAGCGTCGCGTTCACGCTTTCCTTGCCGGTCGAGGTCTTCACGAAATCGGCGCCGGCCATCATAGCCACCATCGATGCGAGCATCACATTGCGCAGCGTCGACAGGTCGCCGGTGCCGAGTATGACCTTCAGATGCGCCTCGCCGCATGCCGCTCGGAACGCGACGATTTCGTCATGGAGGTCTTGCCATTTCGCTTCATAAACCAGCCCGCGCGGGATCACGACGTCGATCTCGTCAGCGCCGTCGGCCACCGAGGCCTCGATCTCTTCTATTCGCGTCTTGAGCGGCGAGAGGCCATGCGGAAAAGCCGTCGAAACCGCGGCGACATGGATGCCGGTGTCCTTCAGCGCGGCGACCGCCGTCTTCACGAACGGATGGTAGACGCAGACGGCGGCGGGGCGGACAACCGTCGCGCCGAGGCCGAGACCTTCTGCGATATCCGGCCGGAACGGATTCACCGCCTTTGCGCAAAGGCGGCGAACGCGCTCGTCGGTGTCGTTGCTGCTGAGCGTCGTCAGATCCATGAGCGAGACGGCGCGCAACAGCCACGCCGCCTGATTGTCGGCCTTGATGCTGCGCCGCTTGGTCAGGGTCGCCACGCGCCGCTCCAGCGCGCTGCGGTTGACGTGGCGCATCGCCTCCAGCCAGCCGAGGTCGAGAGGCATGCCGGGATTACGAGCGATTGCATGGCCGGCAGCAGGCGCGCTGGCCCTCGCCGGCAGCGATGTGACCGACCCCGTCTCCGGCTGCAGGTCAGCCATTGCCTGGCTGGTTTTGCTGCTCATGCGCCTACCCTCCTCTGACAGCCCGAAGCTACCACTCATCTCTCGCGGTTTCGCGCCGGGCGCTTTGTGCAAAGAGGCTTCAAGGATATCGTGCGAAGCGTGGCCGCACGAGTCCTCTCTCGGCAGTTGATAAACAATAATCAGGGTGTTCGCAGCAAGTTTTTGACCAGGCGGTCAAAAACCATTTGCCGACTGACGCGCTACTCCGAATTTGTCTTTTGGCCTAGCTAGCCCACAAATGCTCGCTCGACGACAAAATCGGCGGGCCTGCTGTGCGACCCCTCCTCGAAACCGGCGGCCTCAACGAGGTTTTTCACATCCTGGAGCATGTGCATCGAACCGCAGATCATGACGCGGTCGGATTCGCGATTGAGCGCGCGAATTCCAAGATCGGCGTACAGCTTTCCATTTTCCATCAGGCGCGTGATGCGGCCCATACGCTGGGAAATTTCCCGGGTTGTCGAGGAATAGAGCACCAGACGCCCGTTGGCGAGTTCGCCGATCAGCGGATCGTTGGCCGACTGGTCGAACAGTTCGTTGCCATAGGCAAGTTCCGCGTGGTCGCGGCAGGTATGGGTAAGAACGACCTCCTCGAACTTCTCGTAGGTCTCCGGGTCGCGCACCAGGCTGGCGAAGGGCGCGATGCCGGTGCCGGTCGAAATCATGAAGAGCCGCCTGGCCGGCGTCAGCGCATCGAGCACCAGCGTGCCCGTCGATTTCTGGCGCAGCAAAACAGTGTCGCCCGGCATGATCTTCTGCAACTCGGACGTCAAGGGGCCGTCCGGTACCTTGATCGAGAAGAACTCGAGTTCATCGTCCCAACTGGGACTGGCGATCGAGTAGGCGCGGAACACCGGCTTTTCCGCATTGGGAAGGCCGATCATGACGAACTCTCCCGACCGGAATCGGAACGATTGCGGGCGCGTGATGCGGAAGGCAAACAGCCTGTCCGTATAGTGCTTCACCGATACCACCGTCTCAGCGTGTACATTTGCCGGTATGGCGAACGTTACTCTTTCGTCGACGGTTTTGAGAGCGGTCACGGACTGCATCGAATGAACCTTCCGAGCGCGCCAAGGCGCTCCTCCGCGCTGGCCGAGAATTCCCAGCGCGCCGACAAAAGCGATCCTGGCAAGGGGTCTAGTCTGCTAAAATTATTAGTATACAAATGAATATTGCGTCAAGACGAGGGTGGGAAACGCCTTTCCAAACTGCGACACGTCCTTAGACCGCGCATTTCGGATTTGGTCCTTGGCTTGGAAAGTTCGCGCAAACGGAAGCAGCGGTGGCCGCCGCCTGAGGCAAACGGGTTGACGGCGGTTCCATTTTTCGTTGTGCTATGGTGTGTTGAGATTCAGGTCAGGCCGAGCCGAAAATGGCGGTTTTCGAGAACCGGCACGCAGCGTACGTTTGGGTACGTGAGTACCGGAAGCGCAGAAGACAGCCATTTGCAGGCCGGCATCACCTGAATACCAACACGCCTTAGAGCATCGGACCCGAAAGTGGACACTGGGTTCGGGAAAATCCGATGCTCAAAACAAAGAGATAGAGAGCAGCATTGATTCCCTCTATGCGTCCGCTACTAGTGTGCGGACGCACCCATGTTGCCGTGCAGAGACGAGGGCACCGATGGCCGAACAAGCCCTGATCGTGGTTGATGTGCAGAACGATTTCTGCCCAGGTGGAGCGCTTGCGGTGGCCGGCGGCGACGAAGTCGTGCCGATCATCAACGAGCTTTCCCACGATTTCGAACATTTGATCCTGACGCAGGACTGGCATCCTGCCCACCATTCGAGCTTCGCCTCGAGCCACGCGGGCAAACAGCCCTTCGAAACGATCCTGATGCCATATGGCGAGCAGACGTTGTGGCCGGACCATTGCATCCAGGGTTCGGGAGGTGCTGCATTCCACCCCCATCTCAACCGCACCCGATGCGAGTTGATCCTTCGGAAGGGCTTCCGTGGCGGGATCGACAGTTATTCGGCGTTTTTCGAGAATGACCACACGACCCCGACAGGGCTCGCCGGTTATCTCGGCGAACGAGGCATCAAGGAAATCACGATAGTCGGGCTGGCGACAGACTATTGCGTCGCCTATTCGGCGCTCGACGCGGTGAGGCTCGGCTTGACGACGACCGTGCGGCTCGACGCCTGCCGGGGTATCGACCTCGGCGGGTCGCTTGCGGCGATGGCCGCCACGATGCGCGAGGAAGGGGTGCGTCTGGTGTGAGTTGATACCACGCTGCTCGCAGGCGCTTGTTCTCAGACGTACACGGCGCGCTCCACGCGGGCCTCTTCCTCACCGAAAAGCTTCAGATAGCGCCCGATCTCGTGCTCGTCGCCGGTCGCCTTGGCGGGGTTGTCGGAGAGCTTGACGGCTGGCCGTCCGTTGGCGCGGGCTACCTTGCAGACCAGCGAAATGGCGGTCAGGCCGTCGGTCTCCACCGGCGCACAGTCCTCGAAGTCATTGGTCAGGTTGGTGCCCCAGCCAAAGGCCATTCGGACCTTGCCTCGGAAATGGCGGTACGTCTCCTCGATCGTGTCGACATCGAGGCCGTCGGAGAAGATGAGCAGCTTTTCCCTCGGGTTCTTCCCTTTCTGGCGCCACCACGAAATGATCCGCTCGCCGCCCTCGATTGGTGGAGCGCTGTCCGGCCGGAACCCGGTCCAGTCGGCGACCCAGTCCGGCGCGTCGCGGAGAAATGCGGCCGTGCCGAAGGTATCTGGCAGGACAATCAGGAGGTTGCCGCCATAGTAGCGCTGCCAATCCTGCAATACCTTGTACGGTGAGCGCAGCAGCTCTTCGTCCGTGCGGGCAAGGGCGGCCAGCACCATCGGCAGTTCGTGTGCATTGGTGCCAAGCGCCTCAAGGTCATTGTCCATGGCCAAGAGCACGTTGCTCGTGCCGGACAGCGCGCCCCCGATGCCCTCCTTGAGCGCCTCGACGCACCACCGCTGCCACAGGAAGGAGTGGCGGCGACGTGTGCCAAAATCGGAAATGCGGATGTCCGGAAGCTTTTTCAGCCGCTCGGTCTTGGCCCACATCCTGGCCTTGGCGCGTGCGTAGAGCACATCCAGCGCGAACGGGCCGAATGCCTTCATGGCCGAACGCGAGCGCAGTTCGTTGATGATCGCCAGCGCGGGAATCTCCCACATCGTCGTATGCATCCACGGACCCGGGAATTCGAGCTCGTACTGGCCGCCGCGCCTCCTGAGCTCATATTCGGGCAGCCGGAAATCGGCCAGCCAGGCGAGGAACTCCGGCTCGAAAATCTGCTTGCGCCCGTAGAACGTATTACCCGCCAGCCAGATCATCTCCTTCTTCGTAAAGCGCAGCGTACGGGCATGATCGAGGTGGTCACGCAGTTCCTGCTCGTCGACCTCTTCGGCGAGCTTCACGGAGGTCGTGCGGTTGATCAGCGAAAAGGTGGCGTCAACCTTCGGATAGAGGCCCCAGATCATCTGCAGCATCAACAGCTTGTAGAAATCCGTGTCGAGCAGGCTGCGGATGATCGGATCGAGCTTCCATGCGTGGTTGTAGACGCGCCGGGCAATGTCGGTTTTTGTCATGTCGATCTGCCACCTTCCGGAGCCCTACCGCATCCCCAAGAACGATGCGGAGATAAAGAGATACAGCGTCCTTTGCACGTTCGAAAGGACGCGCGCCGCTGTAAACGCGTCCACACGAGACACGCGGCCTGCCTCGCTTTGGCCTATAGCATCGAAGTCCGCATCGCGTCTCCCGTTTGCGTAGCCGCCGTGACGATGACATTCGGTTACCTGTCAATTCGCTTCAGGAGCACTATGAATTATCCCGGTGTCATTACGCTTCGGCTCTTTGGCTTCTCGCATGTCCAAATAGTGTCATGGCGTCACGGGGGGCCAGGGGGAAACTTGTGCAAGTTCTGCTTGCAATATCCGCCGCAACTGCGTTTGAGTATCTGCCACAGGCCCTTTCAATCACGCCGCCTCAAACCGTCGGGTATCCGGTGCAACCGATCAAGATCACAGCATTGACGTCGATTTTCGGCTCCGAGGAACCCGTCCGGGCCTCCTGTGCCATCAGTGGCGAGCCCTTCGAACATTTGACCGTCTTCGAGCTGTTGAAGCTGAATTATTTTGCGCTCTGCATTCCGTTCATGCTCCATGCGCGCATGCAGGAAATCAGAGCAGCACATTGGGCGGCCAACGGGACCTTGCCTGCGGGATGACGAAGCAAGTGGGAACAAGCCGTGATACCGGCGAATAAGGAGGAAAGAGATGAGTGAGTTTCTGAGAAACACGATCAGTCGGCGAATGGTGCTGGCCGCTGGCGCTGCTTCGGCTGGCCTGCTGGCCATGCCGTCGATCCTGAGGGCGCAGGACAAGTCGCTGAAGATCGGCGTCTACGGCGGCTACTTCAAGGAATTGTTCGACAAGAACATTTTCCCCGAGTTCACGAAGGCGACGGGCATTGCCGTGGAATCGATTGCCGAACCGACGGGCGAAGCATGGCTCGTGCAGTTGGAGCAGGCGTCGAAGGCCGGCCAGGCGCCGGCTGACGTTTCGATGATGTCGCAGACTTCGACGCTGAAAGGCCAGGCAACCGAACTGTGGACGCCGATCGATACGGCCAAGATCAAGCACTACGGCGATTTGCTCGAGCACTTTGTAAACAAGTATCCTGACGGCCGCGTCGCAGGCATCGGAGCCGTGGCGTGGTACATCACGCTGGTAACCAACACCGATGTCTACAAGGAAGCGCCCACATCCTGGGCAGCACTCTGGGATCCGGCCAACAAGGACAAGCTCGGCCTGCTGGCTCTGGCTTCCAACTCGTTCCTGCTGGAGGTCACCGCCAAGACCTTCATGGGCGGCACCAATGCCCTGGACACGGAAGAGGGTCTGTTGAAGGCTTTCGAGAAGCTCGCGGAGGTGAAGCCCAACGTGCGCTTGTGGTACCGCGACGAGGCGCAATTCGAGCAGGCGTTGAAGTCGGGCGAGATTCCGATGGGCCAGTATTACCACGATGTCACGGGTCTCGCCGCGGCCGATGGCCACCCGGTACGCTCGACCTTCCCGAAGGAAGGCGGCATTCAGGATTCAGGCAACTGGGTGCTGTCGCGCGCTTCGACCAAGGTCGACGAAGCGCATGTCTTCATAGACTATATGAGCCAACCGTCGGTCCAGGGGCTCATGTCTCGCAAGGTCGGCACAGCGCCGACGCTCAAGAGAGACGTTCTCGACCTCACGCCCGAGGAGTTCGCGGCGGTGTCGTCGGATATCGCGCCGATCATCCCCCGCTACGATCTCTATACAACCAAAGCGGATTGGATCAATCAGAAGTGGACCGAGCTCATCGTGGGAGGCTAGGACGCGCCGATGGAACCGGTTCTGCCGGCCTATCTCTATGTTTGAGCATCGGATTTTCTCGAAACCGGTTTCCACTTTCGGGTCCGATGCTCTAGCTCCTTGTTTGAGCATCGGATTTTTCCCGAAACCGGTTTCCACTTTCGGGTCCGATGCTCTAGGACTGACACATTATGACCCTTCCCCCTGCAAGCCCGTGCAAGCGGGGAGGAAGGTTGGAGCCGAACTATGCTGCACGTAGCTGCGGGTGCCACCCCGCGGCCGTTCGAACAAGAGGTGAGGAGTTCGATGTCTGGACTGGCGCTACAGGACGTATCGAAGCATTTCGGCAATTTCACTGCTGTCGACAATGTTCAGCTTACCGTGCCGCACGGCACTTTCGTCTGCATGCTTGGTCCATCCGGCTGCGGCAAGACAACCCTTCTCAGGATGATCGCCGGACTGGAAGAACCGACGAGCGGCGCCATCGTCCTCGACTCCCAGGACATCACGCCGATACCGACGCACCGGCGCAATCTCGGCATGGTGTTCCAGTCGCTGGCGCTGTTTCCGCATCTCACGGTCGGCGACAACATCGCGTATCCGCTTCGTATCCGAGGCGCGTCGCGCGACGAGCAGAAAAAGCGAACCGATGAGCTGCTCAACCTCATCCACCTGCCCGGCTTCGCTGATCGCCCGGTCGCAAAGCTCTCCGGCGGGCAGCGGCAGCGGGTGGCTATCGCACGGGCGCTCGCCATCTCGCCGAAGCTTTTCCTGCTCGACGAACCGCTCTCCGCACTCGACGCAAAGTTGCGGGAGGCCATGCAGGTCGAACTTCGCCATCTGCAGCAGAAGCTCGGCATTACCACGATCGTCGTCACCCACGACCAGCGCGAGGCGATGACCATGGCCGATCTGGTCGTCGTCATGGGTCACGGCAAGATCCGTCAGGCGGCCTCCCCGATCGAAATTTACCGCAAGCCGGCCGACGCCTTCGTGGCCGATTTCATCGGCTCGACCAACCTGCTGGAAGTCACTGCCGACAGTGCGGGCCGCGCCATCGTGCTTGACCACGCCATGCCGGGTCTCAAACTGCCTAGCGGCATGAGCAAGGCATCGGTGTCGATCCGCCCCGAAGACGTCCATCTGGTCGAACCGGGAAAGGATGCGATCACCGGCACGGTCACCTTCGTCCGCGATCTCGGCGGCACGATCGAAACTTTCATAGAGGCCGGCGGCAAGTCGATCGTGGCGGTCGCCACTCCGCGCGAGCGGCCGAATGTCGTTGAAGGACAAGAAGTGGGGATAGTGCTGCCACCCGAAAGCTGCGTGGTCTTGAAGCAATGAAACGCGAACCTCCAAAGGCTATCGCCGACTACGCCCCGCTCGCCTTTCCGGCGCTGATGCTGATCGTGTTTTTCGTTATCCCGTTCTCGACGATGATCGCGGTGAGCTTCTTCAAGCGTAATCCGGCGGGCTTCTACACACCGGACTTCGTCTTCGACAATTATGCGCGGTTCCTCTCCACCTTCTTCGCCAGCGTGCTGGGCTTCTCGCTGATGCTTGCCGTGGTGGTGGCACTCTGCTGCGTCGCGATCGCCTTCCCCTTCACCTATCTGCTGACCAGGCAGTCGAGAAAAGTGCAGACGATATGGCTTGTCTGTCTGCTCTCGGTCCTCTCGCTGTCCGAGGTCATCATCGGTTTTGCTTGGTCGACGCTTTTCTCGCGCACTGCCGGCGTCACCAACCTTCTGGTCGCCGCCGGGCTCATGGCCGAACCGCAGGCGCTGCTGCCCGGCTTCGGCGCAGTGCTCACGGGCATGGTCTACCAGGCGCTGCCCTACACGATCCTGGTGCTTTATCCCGCCCTTGTGCGGCTCGATCCGACCCTGCTGGAAGCGGCACGCACGCTCGGCTCCTCGCCGGTCCGCGCCTTCCTGAACGTCGTCGTGCCGGCGCTGCGCAACACCATCGTTGCAACGCTCATCATGGTGTTCGTCTTTGCGCTTGGCTCTTATCTGCTGCCGCAGATCCTGGGGCGTCCGCAGCATTGGACGCTATCGGTGCTGATCACCGATCAGGCGATCTATCAGTCAAACATGCCGTTCGCGGCAGCCATGGCGCTCTTCCTGGTGCTGATGTCGCTGGCGCTGGTCGGCCTGACGCTGCTGGTGGGACGCAGGGAGAGTGCAGCATGACCGATACATTGCTTCGTCGCGTCTACATGTTCCTCGTCGCGCTGTTCCTTGCCGCGCCACTGATCGTGGTGGCCGGAGTTTCGGTCAACGAGAAGCAGGACCTCGCCTTTCCGCCGAAGGGCTTCTCACTGTCCTGGTATTCGGAAATCTTCGTCAATCCGGAATGGCGTCGCGCGCTCATTGCATCCGTCCTGCTTGCGCTGTCGGCCGCGGCAATCGCGGTCGCCATCGCGCTGCCGCTTGCGTGGTTCCTGTGGCGGCGCATTGCGCCCTGGGCAAATATCTTCCAGCTGCTCGGCGTCGCTCCCTTCATCCTGCCGCCGGTGATCACCGCGCTCGGCTTCCTCACCTTCTGGGCGACGACCGGCTTCTACGGCCAGCCATGGACGGCCGCGATCAGCCACGGCATCTTTTTCGTGACGCTGCCGCTGGTCACGCTGTCGCTCGGCTTCGCGTCGATCGACCGATCGCTTGTCGAGGCCGCTTCCACGATGGGCGCCGACGACCGCACCGTTTTGAGAACGGTGATTTTGCCGCTGATCCTGCCCTACCTTGTGTCAGGCTACGCCTTCGCCTTCGTGCTGTCGCTCAATGAGTATATCGTCGCCTATATGACGATCGGCTTCACCATGGAGACGTTGCCGATCAAGATCTTCAATGCACTGCGCTACGGCTATACGCCGACCATGGCGTCGGTCTCGATTTTCTTCGTTGCGATCGCGGCCTTGGTGTTTGGCCTGATCGCGAAATTCGGTGATATCAGGAGGCTGCTCGGCGCAATGTCCTCCGAGCCTGACTGAAAAGTTCGCCATGGCTGGCTGCAAATGGCGATTTTTGCGCTTGCCGAGGCTCATGTACCACCATGTACACTCGGCTCCGGCACTCAAAATCGCCATTTTCGCTACGCCCTGTCGAATTTTAAGTCAGGCTCTCAGAGACATGACGATGCGCCGCCCTTGGAGGATCGAACCTGAAAAGTGGGAACCACTTTCGGGTCCGATGCTCCTAGAGCAAGAGCGGGACCGGTGAACGCTTATCCAGTCCGTACCGGCTCCACGGCTCGTTATCCGGCCACGGCCTTCAGCTTGGCATTGCACAGGCTATAATAGCCGCCGCCCTTCTGAACCCACCGCAGCCCGCCCAGAGTGTCGCCGTCCTTGTTGGCGTGGTACTGCTCCAGACAGGTGTGCATGCGCGCCTTGGAGGGCGTCTCGCCGGCGAACTTCGATGCGATCCTTTCAGGAAATTTCACGCCGCGCGGCGCGGCGCTGCCCGGCTCCTCAGGCTCGCCCTCATGCTTTGCCTGTGCGCGCTTCGGCGCGCTGCTGTCGCCGGCCGAACCGCTGCCGCATTGCGCCTTGCGGAACTCGTTCCACGTCAGGCCGTCCAGCGTACCAGCGTCCTTGGACGCGCGGTATCGGGCGCTGCACTCCTTGGTTGTCAGCTTGTTCGACGGCTCGGCATTGGCCGTATCGTAGTTCTTCGACTTCCTGTCCGCTTTTGCCGCCTCGGTCCCGGAGCCCGCACCAGCGGCGCATTGTGCCTTGCGGAACTCAATCCACTTCTGACCGTCCAGTGTGCCGGCCTCCTTTGCGGCGTTGTATTTGGCACTGCATTCGGCCATCGACAGCGCGTTCGCCGGCGCTGCCGCAAGTAGAATGACCGCAAGACCCGAAAGGGCGGCTGGTAGTCTGAAAGGCATAGCGTTCTCCGTGCCGGTGCTTCTGTTCGCACCAAGCAATAGCTCGCAACCTTCAGTTTATCCAGCCTAAGATTGCATTTATAATATTATACTATGCTAAGTTGCTAAACAAAGAGCGAGTAATTGCGGATGCAAGGGAGGACGCCAGTTGCCGTGGCAAAATTGGCACAAGCGCAACGATTTCCTAAGACTTCGTAACCAATACTTATTGAAAGTGATGACCGATCGCACCATCGTTGTGGCAAAGCTCTGCCATATAGAGGCGTGGGGAAGTCGAACAACATGTCGAAACGTTATTTTGGAACGGACGGGATTCGGGGGCGGGCCAACAAATTTCCGATGACGCCAGAAGTGGCGATGAAGGTCGGCATGGCGGTGGGCATGTCTTTCCAGCGCGGCAATCATCGGCATCGTGTCGTCCTGGGCAAGGATACGCGGCTGTCCGGCTATATGATCGAGAATGCCATGGTTGCCGGCTTCTGCGCCGCCGGCATGGATGTATTTCTGCTCGGTCCGATACCAACTCCGGCCGTCGCAATGCTGGCCCGGTCGCTCCGCGCCGATATCGGCGTGATGATTTCTGCCTCGCACAACCCCTACCACGACAACGGCATCAAGCTGTTCGGCCCCGATGGCTACAAGCTGTCGGACGATATCGAAGCGCACATCGAGAGGATGCTCGATGGCGAAATCGACGTGACACTGGCCGAACAGGACACGCTTGGCCGGGCCAAGCGCGTCGATGGCGTGCACGACCGCTACATCGAATTTGCCAAGCGGACGCTTCCCCGCTCGATGTCGCTGTCAGGGCTGCGGATCGTCGTCGATTGCGCGAACGGGGCAGGCTACAAGGTCGCTCCGCTCGCGCTCTGGGAACTCGGCGCGGAGGTCGTCACGATCCACGACGAGCCGAACGGCTTCAACATCAACGAGAATTGCGGCTCGACGCATCCGGAGAACCTGGCCAGCAAGGTGCACGAGGTGCGTGCCGATATCGGCATCGCGCTCGACGGCGATGCGGATCGGATGGTCATTGTCGATGAGACGGGCGCGCTGGTCGACGGCGACCAGATCATGGCCTTGATCGCCGAGTTCATGGAACCAGAACGGCCGGCTGGCCGGCGGCGGCGTCGTGGCGACCGTGATGTCGAATCTCGGCCTCGAACGCTTCCTCGAGAGTACCGGCCTGCAGCTTCATCGCACGAAGGTCGGTGACCGCTATGTGGTCGAGCACATGCGGGCGCACGGGCTGAATGTCGGGGGAGAGCAGTCCGGCCATATCGTGCTTTCGGACTTCGCGACAACCGGTGACGGGCTGGTTTCGGCCTTGCAGGTGCTCGCCTGCGTCAAGCGCGAGAACAAGCCGGTAAGCGAGGTTTGCAAGAAATTCGAACCGGTGCCGCAAGTCTTGAAGAATGTGCGCTTCTCCGGCGGAAAGCCGCTCGAAAGCGCACCGGTGAAGGCGGCGATCGAGGATGCCCGCAACCAGCTCGGCAAGAACGGCCGGCTGGTGATCCGGCCTTCCGGCACGGAGCCGCTCATTCGCGTCATGGCGGAGGCCGACGACTCAAACCTTGTGGCAAAGGTCGTCAACGACATCGTTGACGTGATCGCAGACGCCAAGTCGGCTGCCTGATCGGGCTAGGGGATCCGCAAGGACCGCCTCCCGCATGCAGGTATGTGACGATCAGGATGCACCCGATCTGGGATGTGCTGGTATTCAGGTGATGCCGGCCTGCAAATGGCGGTCTTCTGCGCTTGCCGAGGCTCACGTACCCGAACGTACCCTGCGTGCCGGTTCTCGAAAACCGCCATTTTTTTGTTCGGCCTGACCTGGATCTCAACACACCCCAGGCGATGCTGACAAAATGGCCTACACCCGTTCGAGCCCGGCCGCGAAACGACGGGCGTTGCCGACGTAGGCTTCGGCAGAGCGGCGCAAGCCCTCGATCTCGGCGTCGTTCAGCTTTCGGACAATCCTTGCGGGAGCACCGACGACGAGGCTGTTGTCGGGGATTTCCTTGTTCTCGGTTATCAGCGAACCAGCTCCCACGAGGCAATTGCGTCCAATCCTTGCACCGTTGAGAATTATTGCGCCCATTCCTATGAGCGTGTTGCTGCCGACTGTTGAGCCGTGGACAATCGCGCGGTGGCCGATAGTGCAGCCTTCGCCAATCTCGACGGGAAAGCCTGGGTCGGTATGGACCATTACGAACTCCTGGATATTGGTACGCGCGCCGACCGTGACAGGCTCGTTGTCACCGCGCAGAACCGCGCCGAACCAAACGCTGACACCGTCAAGAAGCTCGACCCGGCCAATGATATCGGCGCTGGGCGCGATCCAACACGACTCATCTGAAATGGACGGCGCAACCCCATCCAGTCGATAAATGGCCATTCCCGTTTTTCCCCGGTCGAACTGGATGATTAATGCATGTGGCCCAAAAGTGCGCAGCGGTTTTGGGATAACGACATGCACAGAAACAATAGTCTAAAGCGCGTCGCATGAATCCGTTTCGCCACGACGCGCTTTAGAGCTGGCATTCGACGGCTCTATCCGCCCGCAACGCTGATCACCAGCTTCCTCGCATCGTCCCCCGCCCATTCCGCGGGGCCGTTCATGTGGGCGAGGAGGCAGCCATCGGCGTCGACGAGCAGCGTAACGGGCAGGCCGAGCGCCAAGCCGCGTCTCTGCAGATCGCCGAAGGCAGCAAGCGTATTGTCGCGATAGAAGGCGAGGTTGGCGATCTTGGTTTCCGCCAGGAATTTCTTCGGCTTTGTATCGTCGCCGGTATCGACATTGACCGCTACCACCTCGAAATTCAGACCGCCCATTTCCTTTTGCAGCGCATCGAGTGCCGGCATTTCGGCGCGGCAGGGCACGCACCATGTCGCCCAGAGATTGACGAGCAGCGTCTTGCCCGAAAGTGCCGAAAGCATCATGGGCTTGCCGTCCGGCCCGTTGAAGGCGAGGTTTCTCACAGACTGCGGCGGATCGGCCCGCAGCATGCCCGCGACCTCGCCTGTGGCGGCCGCGCTCACGGCTTTCGCCCTTTCCGCTTTGTCGGCGCAGGCAGCGATGTCGGCCTCGTCAATGTCTGTCGGTGCGGCAGCCTGCGGCTGCGACCCGTTGCCAGAGGGGGCCTGGCTGACATATACCGCCACCGCGCCGGCCGCCACGCCGGCGAGGGCGGCAAGAAGAACAAGCCTCAGGGCCGGAAAGAATTTTCTCGCGTTCGCCATACTTCACTCCAGTGCCCGGATACCACGATGAGCGACAAAAAGGCCAGCAATGCGATGTGGGGCGGACGTTTTGCCTCGGGGCCGGCAGCTATCATGGAAGCGATCAACGCGTCCGTCGGCTTCGACAGGAAGCTCTACGCCCAGGACATTCGCGGCTCCATCGCGCACTGCGAGATGCTGGCGAAAACGGGCATCATATCGGCGGCGGACCAAAGGGCGATCGCTCAGGGGCTGGAAACCATCCTCACGGAGATCGAGGCGGGCAAATTCGCTTTTTCGGAGCAGCTCGAGGACATCCACATGAATGTCGAAGCAAGGCTCGCCGAATTGGTCGGACCGGCGGCCGGACGCCTCCACACGGCGCGCTCGCGCAACGACCAGGTGGCGGTCGATTTCCGGCTATGGGTCAAGGAGGAGCTCCTTAGGACGGCCGAATCGCTGAAGGGGCTGATCGAGGTGTTCCTCGGCAGGGCGGACGAGCATGCCGCTACGGTGATGCCGGGCTTCACGCATCTGCAGACCGCGCAGCCGGTAACCTTTGGTCACCATTGCATGGCCTATGTCGAGATGTTCGGGCGCGATCTCTCGCGGATACGCGATGCGATCGAGCGGATGGACGAAAGCCCGCTGGGAGCGGCGGCCCTCGCCGGCACCGGCTTTCCTATCGATCGGGCTATGACGGCCGCGGCACTGGGCTTCCGCGAGCCGACGCGCAACTCTCTGGACAGCGTGTCCGACCGTGATTTTGCCCTGGAGTTCCTGGGCTTCGCTGCGATTTGCGCCATGCATCTGTCGCGTCTGGCGGAAGAGATCGTGATCTGGTCGACGCCGCAATTCTCCTTCGTGCGCTTGTCGGACGCCTATTCGACTGGCTCCTCGATCATGCCGCAGAAGAAAAATCCGGACGCAGCGGAGTTGATCCGCGCCAAGACCGGTCGGGTGAACGGTCACCTTGTCGGGCTGCTGACTGTAATGAAGGGCCTGCCGCTCACCTATTCGAAGGACATGCAGGAAGACAAGGAAGCGGTGTTCGACGCAGCAGAGACGCTCGAGCTGATGATCGCTGCCATGACCGGCATGGTGTCCGAGATGCAGGTCGATGTGGCCGCAATGAAAAAGGCGGCCGGCGCCGGCTATGCGATCGCCACCGATCTTGCCGACTGGCTTGTGCGCGAGGCGGGGCTGCCGTTTCGTGAGGCACATCACGTGACCGGCCGAGCCGTGGCGCTTGCCGAAGCGAACAGGACCGGGCTCGAGAAGCTGCCACTGGAGGAATTGCGCAAGCTCCATCCAGCGATCACGGACGATGTGTTCTCCGTATTGTCGGTCGAGAAATCCGTAAGGAGCCGGACGTCTTTCGGCGGCACCGCGCCGCAGGAAGTACGCCGGCAGATACGCTACTGGCGCAAGCGCCTGGCAAAAGCCTGATTGCGAACCGAAGGTCCGCGCAAGGCGGATGCAACGGGCGCGAAACTCCGCTACAAGCGGCCGAGACTTCGAGGATGGATGAACGGATGACTGGCCGACTTTACCTTGCTCTCGTGTTTTTGGCGGCGACCGGAGCCGCGGCCGGCTGCGGCCGCAAGTCGGACCTCGAAACGCCATATGACGCGGCGATCCAGGCACGCAAGGACGCGAAAAAGGCCGGGCAGCCGCTGCCACCGGAACCGGCGCCGCCGGTGAAGGACCGGCGCTTCATCCTTGACGGCCTGATCGACTGAACTAAGCAAACGTTCGACGCTTGCGCACCTTCACACCCCCCTCTGGCCTGCCGGCCATCTCCCCCTCAAGTGGGGAGGTTACCTGTCATCGCCGCCTTCGCGAATTGCCGACGTTTCGGGACGGTAGGAATACGCATAAACGTCGAATGTTCACCAAGGAGGGGAGCCGGCGATGAACCATTTCGACTACCGCAACGGCGTGCTACATGCTGAAGACGTGGCGCTGCCTGAGATCGCAGCAGCCGTCGGCACGCCCTTCTACTGCTACTCGACGGCGACACTGACGCGACATTTCAACGTCTTCAAGCAGGCGTTCGCCTCGCTCGATGCGATGGTCTGCTACGCGTTGAAGGCAAATTCGAACCAGGCCATTCTCGCAACGCTCGCCGGGCTCGGGGCGGGCGCCGATGTCGTATCCGAAGGCGAACTCAGGCGGGCGCTGGCTGCAGGTATTCCGCCTCGCAGGATCGTCTTTTCCGGCGTCGGCAAGACGGCGCGGGAAATGGATTTTGCGCTGGCCGCCGGCATTCACTGCTTCAATGTGGAATCCGAGCCGGAATTGGAACTTCTTTCCGCGCGCGCGGTCGCGGCGGGCAAGACCGCACGCGTTTCGCTGCGCATCAATCCGGACGTCGACGCCAGGACCCACCGGAAGATCTCCACCGGCAGGGCGGAAAACAAGTTCGGCATCCCCTGGCAGCGCGCCCGCACCGTCTACGCACGTGCGGCTGAACTGTCGGGCATCCGAGCTGTTGGAATCGACACCCATATCGGCAGTCAAATCACGGATTTGCAGCCATTCGACGACGCGTTCGCGTTGCTTGCGGAACTCGCCGGAACGCTGCAGGCCGAGGGCCACGCGATCGAGCATATCGATCTTGGCGGCGGTCTGGGCGTTCCGTACCGATTCGACAACGATCCTCCGCCGCTGCCCGACGACTATGCCCGGATCGTTCACAAGCATGTGGCGAAGCTCGGGCTAAAGGTGATTTTCGAGCCGGGGCGGCTTATTGCCGGCAACGCAGGCATCCTGGTGTCGGAGGTCATCTATCTCAAGGCAGGCGACGCGAAGAACTTTCTGATCGTCGATGCCGCAATGAACGACCTGATCCGGCCGACGCTCTACGATGCGTTCCACGAGATTCGCCCGGTCGTGCAGGCACCGGCGGACGCGCCGCGCCTCACCGTCGATGTCGTCGGCCCGGTGTGCGAGACCGGCGACTTTATCGGCCTCGAGCGTGACCTACCGAAGATGACGTCCGGCGATCTGATCGCCGTAAGCACGGCCGGCGCTTACGGCGCGGTGCAATCCGGCACCTACAATACGCGCTTGCTCGTGCCGGAAGTTATGGTCAGCGGAGTTGACTTCCACGTCATTCGCCCGCGCCAGACCTATGACGACCTGATCGGCCTGGACAGCTTGCCGGGCTGGCTGCGGGCGTAGCCTTCGCGGGCAGGACGAGGGGTGTGGGTATTCAGGTGATGCCGGCCTGCAAATGGCGGTCTTCTGCGCTTCGGGTACTCACGTACCCGAACGTACGCTCTTGTGCCGGTTCTCGAAAGCCGCCATTTTCGGCTCGGCCTGACCTGAATCTCAACACACCCTAGGCCGGTGTCATGTTCACGTTTTCGGGCACACGCCTCGCCTTTGCCGTGTTTGCTGCTATTCTCCAGAGTTGGATCGGTGCTATCCAGTGCCGTTCGCGAGCCTGGAAGGGCCGATGATAGAAACGCCAAACGTGAACGCCGCTCGCGGTTTTGCGGAACATCTCAGGCGCACGCGATTCGCAACGCGAGCTGCCATGGTGCTAGAGCGGCTGTGGCCGCTCATCCTGCCTCCGATTGTCATCGTCAGCCTGTTCCTCAGCCTGTCGTGGCTCGGTCTGTTTCGCGTCATGCCCGACACCGCCCGGTTGGCCGTGTTGGCTCTTTTTGCCGCCTCCTTCTTTGCCGCCCTTTATCCCTTGCGGTTCTTCCGTTTGCCGATTTCAGCCGAGGTCGACCGCCGCATCGAGCGCGCAAACGCACTGGAACACACACCGGTGCTGGTCCAGACAGACCGGCTGGCAGGGAGGGAAGACGGGTTCAGCACGGCACTCTGGCGCGAACATCAGCGGCGCATGGCCGAAAGGCTCGGCAATGTGGCAGGCGATCTGCCGCGCACCTCGATCCCGGAGCGCGACCCCTGGGCGCTGAGAGCCGTCGTAGCGCTGCTGTTTGCAGTGGCTTTCGCGTATTCGCTCGGGCCCCTCGGCGGAAGCATCACCGATGCGTTCCGGCCACATGCGGCGCGCGACGTTGTCCCGCCGCGCATCGATGCATGGGTTACACCCCCTGCCTACACGGGTAAGGCGCCGATTTTCCTGACCGCGGACCAGGCAGCGCCCGTCCATACGGTGCCGGAGGGCAGCGACATGACGCTGCGTGTCACCGGCGGTTCCGGGGAGGAAACGCTTGGCTTCACGGACTCCAGCGGACAGACGCGCAACCTTTCGCCAAGCAACCCGACTGCCGCTCGGGCCGGGACAACCGACGCTGGAGCCATACGGCAGTTCGCCGGCAAGCTCGATGCTGACGGTGTGTTGTCCCTGAAATCGGGCGAGAGAGAAATCGCCAGGTGGTCCTTCGCAGTGACGCCGGACAAGGCGCCGACAATCCGTTTCTCGGACGAGCCTAGATCGGCGCTGAATGGCACGCTCGAACTGAACTACGAGATCGAGGACGACTATGGCGCGCTCTCGGCGCGGGCAGACTTCGCGCTTGAAAAGCCGCCATTGCCCGGCGCCCGACCGCTCTATGGCACCCCGGAAATGCCGCTGGCGCTTCCGCGCCGAGGCAGCCAGGGGACGGCAGCCAAGGCGTCGCGCGACCTGACTGAACATCCGTGGGCCGGCAGCAGGGTCAGGCTCACGCTCGAGGCCACCGACGATGCGGGCCAAAAGGGGCGAAGCGAAACGAAAATGATGACGCTGCCGCAGCGGCCGTTTTCCAATCCTCTTGCCAAGGCGATCATAGAGCAGCGCCAGATTTTGGCGCTCGACGCCAATCTCAAGCCGCGCGTCCTGGACCTCATGAATGCGGTCACGCTGCGGCCCGAGGACACGTTCGACAACATGTCGCACTATCTGGCGATCATGAGTGCGCGGACGCGATTGATGATGGCCGCCAACGACGAAGCGCTGCGCGATGTTGCTTCCTACCTCTGGGACATTGCGCTCGGAATAGAGAACGGCGATCTCTCCGCCGCCGAAAGACGGCTGCACCAGGCGCAGGAGGCCCTGAAGCAGGCGCTCGAAAACGGCGCTAGCGACGAGGAGGTCGACAAGCTCATGAAGGAACTGCGCGAGGCGATGAACGAATTCCTGCGCGAGTTCGCCGAGCGGGCACAGCAGAATCCGGACATGGGACTGCAAATGCCGCCACACGCCGAGACGCTCCGCGAAAGCGACCTTCAGCACTTGCTCGACCAGATCGAGAACCTGGCGAAATCCGGCTCGCGCGAGCAGGCGCAGGAATTGCTGTCGCAGCTCGAGGAGATGATGAACAACCTGCGGACCGCCCGGCCGCAACAAGGCCAGCAAGGCCGAGACGGCCAGCAAAGCGAGATGCGCGAGCAGATGGACAAGCTGGGCGAGATCATGCGGCGCCAGCAGGAAATGATGAATGAAACCTTCCGCATGGACCAGATGCAACGCGACCGCCGCGAGCAGCAGGGCCAGGAGGGGCAGGGAGGCCAGCAGCCGGGCAAGGGCAAGGGCCCGCAGGGGCGCCCCATGACTCCGGAGGAGTTCGCGGAAGCAATGAAACAACTTCAGGAGGGGCAGGGCAAGCTGCGCGGGGATCTCGGCGACCTGATGGAGGGGCTGCAGGGCCTCGGCATCCAGCCCGGCGAAGGCTTCGGCGAAGCGGGCGACGCAATGGGCGAGGCGGGCAAGGCGTTGGGCGAAGCAGAGGGCGAACGTGCCGTCGGCGAGCAGGGCCGCGCGCTGGAGGCGCTCCGCCGTGGCGCCCAGGACATGATGCAGCAGATGATGCAGGCCATGCAGGGCGACCAGGGCGGAAGCGAGCAGGGCGGCCGCCAGTCGAATGCCGACCGCGATCCGCTCGGACGGCCGCGGGCCACGACGGGCCCTGATTTCGGCAATTCGGTCAAGGTGCCCGACGAGATCGACGTGCAACGCGCCCGCCAGATCCTCGATGCGATCCGCAAGCGCCTCGGCAACGCATTGAGCCCGACGCTGGAAAAGGACTATCTGGAGCGGCTTCTCGAGTTGAAGTAGCCGCCGACCCTCCAGGCGCAACTGTTTCGATCAGTTCCTTCCACGCAGCCACGTTAACCCTACGGCAATTGCGGACCTAATCGGACCCGAAAGTGGGAACCGGTTTCGGGGAAAATCCACTTGCTCACCAGAGCCTTCACCTCCTTCGAGAACCCCGAAACGTCGTGCGCTACGCAGGAGCGCAATACGGGTGGCCTCGAGCCAGCATCTCCAAATCCTCGATTAGCTTCTCGAGCCCGTGACGCCGGCTGAAAAGGTAGCGTATCTCGGGAGAGATGCCTTTCCCCGGCGTATAGCTCTCGACGAACCGACTGAGGTCCTTCGGCGTGTTCCTGCACCAGTGCACGCCTTCCATATCCTTGAACAGGCGTGCGATCGGGCCTTCGTTGATCGGCCCGTGCGTGCAAATCAGGAGTTCGAGGCCAAGCCCTACATAATCATAGAGCTTGGTCGGTGTCTCAAATCCACTCTCGGAGAGAAAGACGACGCCTATGTGACCGCCGGCGATCCTCGCGAGCGCCTCAACATAGGGAAGCGGCCCATAAAGCGTGGCGGCCGGGTGATTGACAACCTCGTCGTTCAAACCGGCGAGGCTGCCGACGTGGATAAATCTGTGGCGGTCGGGATCGAGTGCCTTTACCAGTGAAGTTGGTGATCGATCATGGAAGATCGAGCCCGCATGCACGAAGGTGACGGGCCGCGCTTCCGGCAATCTGGCAACCACTGCCGCGTCCATCTGCCGCTCATCATAGCCGTTCATTACCACGGTGATCTTCGCATCGACAGGGCCCGCGACGAGCTTGATGCAGTCGTCGTTTACCACGGTGATCAGATCGGCCTGGAGATTGTATCCGCGCTCCACATAGGCAGCTTCCGCCCGCACTGCGTCCGAATATTTGAAGCGTGGGTTAAATGCGAAAGGGTCCCGGTAGTCAAGGACGACCCGCGCGCTCCACTTGCGTCGGGCGAATTTTGCGAAATCGAATACGGAGAACGGATTGCCTGAGATGATGACGACGTCGAAACGGCAATCCCGCGCGTCGAAATATCGCTCGAGTCCCAGACGCCAATAATGAGACAGCGTCGTGAAGTTCCGCCTCTGGTCGGCCTCGGTCTGCATGAAGGCCATTTGCCATTCGTTCGGCGAGCCGGCGTCGAGTATCTCAGCCAGATCGTAGTTGGGTACATAGTGATGACGGCCTGGCGGAGAGTCGTAGGGCATGGCGCTGGCCAGTTCGACCTCGATTTTGCCTCCGGAAATGGACTGCATCTGATCGAACCAGTAGTTCACGCGCTTGGCGCCGACGGTTGAGCAGTGTCCGGCGAAATAGGCGACGATGAGCACCCTAAGACGGGTTTCCTCCGTATGTTCGGGCCAGTCGGGCGCACAAGATCTGGCGGCTTGAAGGCCGGTCTCCAAGCTCTCCGCCGAAAGTTGCGCCGTCTGATAGGCACCCAGGAAAATCTTGCAGAAAGCAGTGTGAGCCGCTTCATCGGCGAAGACGATCTGAACTGCCGCGCTTACAATCGCATATTCGAGCAGCGCCAGGCGCTGCGGGGTCTGGCGAATGTATAAACTATAGCACAAGAGACCTCTTCGACTTCCCAGAAGAAAAAGCTCCCGCAAGGGATGGTCGCTTTCAAGAAAGATGTGCGGCGGAGCAGCAAAATCGCCGCATAGATTATCGAGCAAGGCGTTCCATTGGGTTGCCGAACCGGCGGCCAAGCTTTGAAGGTTTGCCCCTTGCTCCGGCAGAGGGAAGAAGGGGGTGACAGACCTACCGGACGGATCGAGCATTTCCATACGGCCGTCCGATACGGAGATGCGACTAGCGCCGAGTTTGGCGGCGAGCTCTTCGGACACGTCCGCATTTGCGCAGACTATGAGGGGCGTGGAATGGGCCATAACGCTCAGGAGGGTTTCTGCAAAAGGGACAACTCGCGCGCGATCGTTTGGGCCGCGTTGCATTGCTCGCGGACGCGCTCCGCGGCCCGCCGGGACTTCTTGCTGAAAGTGGCGTCGTTCAATGAGCCAAGAACGGCGTCTGCGAACGCCTCGATTCGACTCGGGGCGAGCGAAATACCCGCAAGTCTCGTCGAAGTATTCCGGGATCGCGGCAACCGGGTTAGTAATGCAGACTAGGCCGCTGGCCATCGCCTCGCACATAGTTACGCCTTGGGTGTCGTGCCGACTCGGTACCAGGAACAATCCATGCGCGTCATGAAGAGCCTTAATTTCGGCGGGAGAGAGATAGACTTCCGCTGTATCGACATTTGCGTATGCGGCAAGCGGGGCGGTGAGTGACCTGAAATAACGGCCAGTCCCGCGGATCGTAATCTGCAGCTCGCCGAACTCGGGGCGTCGAGCCAGAAGTTGAATTGCGCCAATAGCTATATCATTGGCGTAATTTCTGGCTTCGAACGAGCGGATCAGAAGGATGCGGCGCGCCATGTCATGGGTTTTGACGCGAGCTGCGAAGAAATCCCCATCGATGAAGTTCGGAATGACGAGTGCGTTCTCAAGTTTGGCTTCGCAATCAGCCCGCGCCACGCCGCGAATGTAATCGGACACGAAAACAGTTTGGATTCTGGGATGATCGTCCAGTTTGCGGACTGCGGCGAAACGGGCCTTGTTAAGGCTGTCAAGAACCGGGCGGCGCAACTCCAGTTCCTCAGTCGAATAGTTAAATGCGAGACGACGATAGTCCCGCACTTCAAAACCGTGAAACCACAAGATAATGTTCTTTTTGGGTGAGAACTTGGACAGTTCAGCAGTCACCTCCGGAACGGGAGAATGGACGAATAGTGACGAACAGGGATGGGCGATAGCGATCCCTATTGCTTCCGAGAGAAGGAAATAAGGACACAGCAATAGATCGACCCCCGCGACGGTTGCAAGGCGGGGTGCCGAATAGCGGCTGTTGCATACGATGACCAGGCAGGATTTGCCACGAGCTTGGTAGGCTTCAACCCTCGCTCGAATGAATTCTCCGCCATATCGGTCGGATTCGTTAGGATAGGTGGCGCAAAGCACCACGATGTCGTGGTGTTCGGCATTTCGATTTTGTCGAGAAGGCGCATCTTGCGCGGTGCCGGCTTGGCAAGAGCCCCAGCGGCGCCGGCCGCAGACATATGCCCCAATCGCGTCAGCCGATAAAGAATGTTGGGTGGCAGGTTCCGTCAGGACCCACATTTTCAGAGCAGGCCGGGCTTCGACATATGCGCGTCCGCGGCGGAGAAGCGGCATGATCTTCGTGCGTGCTGATATGCGCAGCGCAAGACTGACGTCGCCCCTCTCGCGACGAAACTGGTCACGTTCTTTCCGGGCCTGCGCCAATTCTAGGGATAGTTGTCGAGTTTTCTCGCTGGCCTTACTTGCGGCAATCGCTGCGATTTCACGTTGCTCGTCTAATGCAACCGCTGCCTGACGTTGCACATTAAGATGATCCTTACTGCTCTGATCCAGCCGTAATTTCAGCCGGGTGGCTGCCTCGTTAGCTTCACGCCATTTTTCGTATCGCAATTCGTGGACTTCACGCAGGAATCGTTGGGCCTTGAATGCTGCGGACTCTGTTTCGTCGAGAAGAAACCCGGGATTGAAGCGGGCATGATTCCGCCTCTGAATATCAACGATCTCCGCTTCGCCAGGTTGGGCTGCCTTGATTGCAGTAAAACGAATATACCCGTCGACGATTGAGAGATGCCGCCATTCCAAGACGTCCGGCATGATCGAAAGGAAGCTCTGTAGGAAAAAAGTTTGGTGGTGATCCGGGGCGGGAAAATAGCCCCACGGTGTTGTGACGACCATGACACCGCCTTGGCGCAGGGCAAGCATGGCACGGCCAAGCATGTTAGCCGGTTCATAGACGTGCTCAATCACCTCGCCGAGAACGACCGCGTCGTACTCTGGTTCAATCGTCTCCAGCGCGAACAGATCGGAGACCTCGAAAGTCACCCGGCTTGCCTCGGACGGGGCAAGGGTTTTGGCCGCCAGCTCGCGGGCATGGGCGACGGCGTCCGGATGGATGTCGATTCCATGGACGGAGTGGCCTCGCTGAGCAGCCTTCACGGCGAAGATGCCCTCACTGCAGCCGATGTCAAGGATCCGCCCCCGCTGACATTGTTCCAGCATCCAGTCTATTCGTTCGATGGTGCGGCGCTGCGTTTCCGGATCGCTGACTTCGCCGACATAGACCCGCGCGACCCGGTCTCGATGCAGTTCCTGCTTTTGTTCTTGGCGCAGCGAAGCCAGGTCGTATTGGCTCGTCATTGCGATCTCCGCTTCAAAGGTCAGTTTGCTGATTGAAGAAGGCAATAGCTTCGTCAATGGTCCCGTCGAACACAATTGAACCCTTCTTGAAGACGATGCCACGTCGGCAATATGTCCTGAGGTAAGCCTCGCTGTGTGAGGCGAGAACGAGAGTACCTGCGCCCTTCATCATGGTGTCGATCCTCGAACGAGCCTTTTCCCGGAAACTTCGGTCGCCAACTCCGATGACTTCGTCCATGAGCAGGATATCCGAATGTCGCGCCGTCGCGACAGCGAACGCGATTCGAAGCCGCATACCCGAGGAATAGGTGCGGAGTGGACGGTTGAGGGCTTCGCCCAGTTCCGTGAACTCCTCAACGTCACGGATCAGCTCCGGCACCTCGGCAAGCGGAAAATTGTTCGCGGCCGCCAAAAGTGGCACGTTCTCGTAACCGGTGGCGTCACCGTTGATCCCGGCGGAGATTTCAAAGAGGCACCGCACTTCGCCACGCGTCTGTATTGTGCCCCTCGTTGGGGGGTATATGCCACCGATCGTGCGTAGCAAAGTGGATTTGCCGGCGCCGTTGTGGCCAAGAAGTCCAATGCGCTCGCCCGGGGCGACATCGATCGTCACATCTTTGAGAGCGGGAAAGCTTTTCACTGAAAGCCGATGCTTACCGCCGATGATCCGACCGGTGATCATGCGGGCGGATTTGTCGAAAATCGGAAAGACGATGGAGACATTGCGCAGGGAAATTTGCGTTTCGGTCATAACCAATAAGCGATCTTGTTTCGTGCAAAGGCCAAGAGCGTCAGGCCGGCGAGCGTTAGTGCGAGCACAATCACGATCGTGACCATGTAAATCTCAGTGCCGACGGCTTGGTTGAGAAGAGGAGCTCTTACAACTGTCAGCAAATATCGCAGCGGGTTGATCATGTTGATCAGATTGCCCCAAGCGCCGAGGTCCTTTTCCAGCCAGATGATGGGGGTAGCGAAGAATATCGTCCGCAACAAGGACTGTGTTATCGGAATGAGGTCGCGGTAGCGCAGGGACAGTATCCCGATGATCAGTGCAATCCAGAAAGACGAATACACCACGATCAAGAGACCAAGCGCCGCTTGCAGGAGACCCTCAATCCCCGGCCAAAGGGCGAGATAGATAAAGATCGGAGGAAGGATGACCACATGATGAAGAAAAACATAGATCTCCGATAGCACGAGACGATAGCAGTAAACGCTAAACGGCATGGAGCTCTGCAGGATGAACGTCTTGTTTCCCATGAAGACCGCGCCACTCTTGTTGACGATGTCCGAAACGAATAGCCAGACGAGATATCCCACGGCCATGTAGGCGAAATAGGTTCCGCGATTGCTCGCGAAGAGATCGCGGTAAAGACCGCCGATCACGAAAATGAAGAACGCCACGCTCAATGTTATCCAGAACTGGCCAAGACGGGATCGGCGATAACGGGATACGATCTCGTCCAAGGCAAAAGTCCGCCAGAACTCGTGGCGATCGAGTCCATTTCGAACGTCGTCGAACGCGGCGTGAAAAGCGGTTCGCGAAAAATGTCCGCGCATGAACTATGCTCCTATTTGACGGGCGGCGCGCGCCGGCGGTTCCTGCTTGAAGCCATTTCGTCTAGCTGCCAAGACAGGATCGGCGAAGATTTCTGATCGAGCGCGACCTTGCCCCCTCTTGCCGATGGCAGGGCAAACGCATTTTGGGTTTTTACCCGGATCCTTGTCCCCCTATCCGGCTCGGGCTTCGCCCTTGCCACCCTCTCCCCGAGGGGAGAGGAGGTCGCCGGCCGCGCCGCCGCGCGATGTCCACGCCTCTTCCCTTCTGCGAGGCCGCGACGGCGCGGCTATGGCGCTGGCCAGCGCACTCATCGCGCCACGGATCGTGCATTGGTGAGCCCAAGGGTCATGCCGGCTTGAAATTCAACGCGATGCCATTGATGCAGTAGCGGCGGCCGGTCGGCGCCGGGCCATCGTCGAAGACATGGCCGAGATGGCTGCCACACGTGGCACAGTGCACCTCGGTCCTTGCCATCCCGTAACTGTCGTCGCTCAAGGTCTCGATTGAACCTTCCACAGGCTCGTTAAAGCTCGGCCAGCCGGTACCGCTCTCGAACTTTACCTTACCCTCGAACAGCGGCTGGTCGCAGCCAGCGCAATGGAATGTGCCCGGCCGCTTCTCGTACAGCAGCGCGCAGCTGCCCGGAGGCTCGGTACCATGTGAGCGCATGACGAGATACTGTTCGGGGGAGAGCAACTGGCGCCATTCGGCATCACTTCTACTGACCGGAAATTTGTGCATCGGGACTGTCCGTTCGTCGGGTGTAACCGGCTAGAGGGCGGACGCGCAGTTGCACCGGTGCCGCCGCTCTATTCTTTGTTTGAGCATCGGATTTTTCCCGGTTTCCACTTTCGGGTCCGATGCTCGAGTAGCATAGCGCCACCTATGCCCGCATGCCAAATCTCAACGTCGCAGGAAGCTTGAAAGTCTCATCGCGGCTCGCACCGCCAACGTGTCCGTGTCGCGCAGAGCCTTACCACAAGTTCTTGCCGTCGATCACGGTGACGGGCACGGCGTCAAGATCGAAATTGTCAAACAGCCGCGCATTGATTGAAAGCTTGGGTTTGTCGTAGTCGGGCTCGCCGGTCGAGAAATCGGGCGACTCGCAATAGGTTGAGCAACCGCATTCGCCACAGAAATTGTGTTTGCCGATCTTGGAGCCCCAGCGATAGGTTGCCTTGGCGGCATCGGACCGGATCGTCAGAGTGCGTTGTTCCCTAAACGCACGGTGCATCTGGTCTGTCAGCGTGGAAAATCACCCTTCCGCCTGGGACGGCGCTCAAAATGACCAGCAAAAGTGCGGGCGCGTTTTGTCATTCCAGGACCACGCGCGGGAAGTAGAACGAGACAACCCAGTTCGGCACGTCCACGATTGAGCTGATCCGCAGATCCGCGCAGACGCTGCACAGCATGTACGCGTCGACCGGCGCATAGCCGAAACGTCGGCTCAAGAGCTCGATCATCTCGGACACCGCCATGCGGGCCCCCGCCATGAGGTCCGGCCCGATCCCGGTCGTCACCTCGTAGCCCTTGGTGTCGAAGTGCCTGGTGACGGGACCCGGCGTGACATAACGCGGCGAGCGGAGATTGGCCCCCTTCACCAGATCGAATCGCAGCGTCACGTCGATCGGGCTCTCGATCGCCGTCCCGCACACCTCCCCGTCGCCCTGTGCCGCATGCGTGTCGCCGACGGAGAAGATCGCCCCCTCGACCTCGACGGGCAGGTACAGCTCGGCCCCTTCGGCGATATCGCGCGCATCCATGTTGCCGCCGACGTTGCGCGGCGGGATGATGCTGTGCAGGCCCGAGGCGGCCGGCGCCACGCCGATCGTCCCCGTGAAGGGCCGGAGGGGCACGCGCCCGCCCGGCCCGTACATCGCAGGGGCGAGCCCCGGATCGTAGTTCCAGTGATGCAGTCTGGGCTGCGGGAACTGATCGCTGAGCAGGCCGAACCCCGGAATGTTTCCCGTCCAGCCCCAGCCCGACGGACGGAACGACAGCACGCTCACCTTCAACGCATCGCCAGGCTTCGCGCCGTCGACGTACATCGGCCCCGTCACCGGGTTGACTCGGTCGAAATCGAGCTTTTCCAGGTCCGCCGCCGTGGAGGTTCGCGTGAGCTGCCCGGACGAGGCGTCGAGGGTCTCGAAGTCCACGGTCTCGCCCGGCGCGATCTTCAGCGCCGGGGGAAACGCATTGTTCCATCCGTGGTGGATATGATCCCTGTGAATCGTGTGACGGGTTGATTTGCTCATCGGGGGATCTCCTAGACGGCCACGGTGAGCGCGCCGTCGATCACTAAGTTGGTGCCGGAGATGCGGCTGGCCATCGGGCTCGACATGAACACCACGCCGTTCGCGACCTCGGCGGGAGTTCCGAACCTGCCGGTCGGATTGACCTTGAGCGTGGACTCGAACAGGTCCGGCATGTTCTTCTCGATCGTCTGCCAGATCCCGCCGTCGAAGTAGGTGTTGCCAGGCGACACGCAGTTGACGCGGATGCCCTTGCCGACGAGCTGCCGGCTCAACCCCTTCGCGTAGTGGATCAGCGCGGCCTTCATCGCCCCGTAGGAGCCGGTGGCGAAATCCACCTCGAAGCCGGAGACGCTCGAGATCAAGACGATCGAGCCGCTCACCGACTTCTCGAGGAACGGCACCGCCGCCGCGACGGCGTTGACCGTGTGCATCATGTCGGTGTGGAACCATTTCTCCCACGTGTCGGCGGAATCGCCGGACCTTGGCTTGAGCGGCCGGAAATGACATTGTGTATTACGCTATGATCGCAAGCCACGCCGCGCTCGACGAAACCTCGCGCCGACAGATGATGGAGATCGGCCCGGTGTGGGGAGACGATATTCCAATGCATCGAGACATGGTGTTGCGCGCATACGGCCCGGTGCTGGAACGTGCGCCTAAGTGCGGCATTACAGTGACACGTGACATCGCATATGGCTCGCATGCGCGGCAGGTCCTCGATTGTTTCGTGCCTATGAGCGCGACCAGTGCTCCGGTCGTGGTGTTCGTGCATGGCGGCGCCTTCGTGCGCGGCGACAAGCGCCTCAGCAGTGAGGTTTATGACAACGTTCTGTACTGGTTCGCGGGTCAGGGCTTCATCGGTGTCAACATCGAGTATCGCCTGGCACCAGAGTCGCCATGGCCGGGCGGCGCCGAGGACCTAGGCCTGGCCATCGCCTGGGTTCGCGCAAACGTGGGTCTGCAGGGCGGCGACGTTGGCTCCATCTTCGCCATCGGTCACTCGGCGGGCGGTACTCATGTGGGTACCTACGCCTACGACCCGGCTGCCGGCTATCTGGGTCGTGACCTAAAGGGCATCGTACTGCTCTCTGCGCGTTCGCGCATCGACGTCTCGCCGGAAAACCCTTTCGCCAATAGCGTGCCCGCATATTTCGGCGACGATGCATCGGTGTACGAAGCGCGCTCGCCGCTGACGCACGCGGCAGCCAGCGCGCTGCCCGTGATGATTGCAGTCGCTGAGTTCGAGAATCCGTTACTCGATCTGTACGGGCTGGAACTCGCACATCGAATTGCGACTGCCCGCCGCCGCGCACCACGCTTCGCACGCCTGGCCGGGCACAACCACATTTCGCTGGTTGCGCACTTCAACACGGTTGAGGACAACCTTGGGCGCGAAATCGTAGAATTCACGCGCCGCTTGGTCTAAGACCCCCCGAACGGATGGCCACGATACGTTCGAACCGCGACCTTGTCGCCCATTGTCGCGAAGGTCATGAGATGGCGGATATCGTTGAAGAAGTCGGCTGCGGATTTAGCGCTGCATTGACGATTGCGAGCGGATGCAGCAAAAGCGGTGCGGTCGCCCACCGGAAAAGTGCGCAGTCGCTAGCGCTTTGATGTCTTCGGGCCGATGCAGGATGCTGGTTAGTAGCCCCGCGCCGCACCGGCGGTCGCCCGGCTATCGATGGCGCCGTAGTAGCGCGCGCCGCCGCCGGCCTCGATCTCGGACAAGCTCTTGCCGCCGACGAGTATCCCAGCCGCTTCACCCCAGATCGTCCTTCCCCTGTCGATGCCGACGTCGTGGCCCATCTCGGTAAGGAGCCGGACCGTGTCGGGCGATAGCGCGTAGGGTTCCATGTAGACCTTGTCCGGCAGCCATTGATGATGGATGCGTGGCGCGTCGATTGCCTCCTGGATGTTCATGCCGTGGTCGATCACATTGATGATCGCCTCCAGCGTTATCGTGATGATGCGCGCTCCCCCCGGGCTGCCAATGACCATGAAGGGCTTGCCGTCCTTGGACAGAACGGTTGGGCTCATGGAGGAGAGCGGCGTCTTCTTCGGCGCGATGGCGTTTGCCTCGCCCTGCACCAGCCCATAGAGATTGGGCACGCCGGGCTTGGCGGTGAAATCATCCATTTCATTGTTGAGCAGGATGCCTGTGCCCGGCGCGACTACGCCGGCGCCAAAAGAGCCGTTCAGCGTGTAGCTTACGGCGACTGCATTGCCCTCGTCGTCGATGATCGAGTAGTGGGTCGTTTCCTTGCTTTCGGCAAAGCCCTTCGGCATCAGCTCCTGCGAAACGCCGGCCTTGAACGGATTGATCTTGCCACGGATTTCCTTTGCGTGTGCCTTGTCGAGAAGCTTCTTGACCGGGTTGTCGACGAAGTCGGGATCGCCCAGCGAAACGTTGCGGTCGACGAAGGCATGGCGCATCGCTTCGACCATGGCGTGGACCGTTTCGGCCGAACCATAGCCGAGGTACCCGAGGGGGTAGCCCTCCAGCACGTTGAGAATTTCGCAAATGATGACGCCACCAGAACTCGGCGGCGGCGACGATACGATCTCGTAGCCCCGATAGTCGCACTTCACCGGCTCGAGTTCGCGGACGGAATATTGCTCGAAATCGGCCTTGGCGAGAATGCCCCTGTTTTCCCCACTCGCCTTCACGATGGCGTCGGCGATCGCGCCCTTGTAGAAGGCGTCCGGCCCTTTTGCCGAAATCGCGGAAAGCGATGCCGCCAGGTCCGATTGGACAAGCGTCTCTCCGAGCGCGTAGGGGCTACCGCCTGGCTTGAGAAAGATTGCGGCGGCAGCTGGATTCTTCGCCAGCGTCTCTTTACCCTTTGCAAACGAGGCGATGTCGCCCGCTTCCAGCTTGAAGCCTTCGCGCGCGAGGCGGATTGCCGGCTCCATCAGCTTTTCGCGGGAGAGTGTTCCGTATTTGGTGCGAGCCGCCTCGAAGCCGAGAACCGAGCCTGGAACGCCGACCGCCAGATAGCCTTTAGTGCTGAGGCCCTCGACCGGATTGCCCTTGTCATCGAGATACATGGTCTTCGTCGAGGCCAGCGGCGCACGTTCGCGGAAATCGAGGAAGGCTGTTTTCCCGTCCTTAAGGCGGATCGTCATGAAGCCGCCGCCGCCGAGATTTCCCGCAGCCGGGTAGACCACCGCCAGAGCGTAGCCGACGGCGACCGCAGCATCGATCGCGTTGCCGCCCTCTTTCAGAACGGCCACTCCGACATCCGACGCCAGCTTCTGTGCGGTGACCACCATGCCATGCTCGCCTTTCACTGGCTCCGGCGAAGCGGCGATGGCGACCGGCAGGAACGAGACGCCAAGAGCGATCGACAGGGTAAGCGCAATGCCCGTCCGCGTGCCATTGCTCATTTACGCCTCCGCAATTGATTGTCCGCCCGCGGCATTGAAGGACCCGTGGGAATGCGTGTGTCGCGGCCCTGAGTGCGATTGGTATCCAAAGTACCCCGTCGCGCCGATCTACGGCTAGTTCACGGAAGGCAGCGGCACGCGAATTTTGATCGAGGCGAAAGTGCCGCTGCGCGACACTGGCTAGTCATTTCGGCCATGCTCGACGGAAGACAGGTATCGGACCGCAAGCAGTCATCAACGCCGCAGCACGGAAGGTCGGTCAGGTGGCGCAAATTTGCCGTCCCGGACTGCACCTAACCGAAGATTATCTCGCGTTTCGGCCCGCTTCCGCGTCGCCATCCGGTCAACAATCGCTCGGTTGCCAGCCTTTGTTGAAGTCCCCGGAAGGCCACCGCCTTCTCGGCCATCACTTCGCTCGTCCATTTGTCCGCAACTTCTTCAACAGGAGCCGTCGTCGCGACCCCTGGCGCCGCTTCGGCGACTGAGAGATATTCGCTTTGTGCATTGCAGCGCACTTCGATGAACTGGTGTGAACCAGGGTGAAATCTGGAACTCGTGACCGCGCGGTGACCGCGACCAACACGTTTGCTAAGTTCGCCCATTTTCGTCCCTGACCAGAGGGCATGCGCTCCACCTCCCATTTCGCCTTCCTCAGATATCGTGCTTGGTGCGAAGGCTCTCCAACTCTGCTTTGGGGGACTTCGACCGCCGTTCTGTGACCGGGAGGCCTCCAGTCAGGTCTCCAGTTTGCTTCGCGGCCGAGGCGACCGCGGTGAGTTTCGTCACGGCATTCATGAGCAACCTCCTGGCGAGGGGCCCTTGGCAGGTCGAACGGACCGTGCAAAGTGCTGTTCTTTCTCACCTAGGTAGTAACCGCGCCCGACGCATTCCGTTCTTGCCAAGAGCGATCGACGCTCAGGTGACGATTGCGATGGCAAAACCGTCATAGCCCTTGGCGCCGACGGTCTGTATCGCGGTGCTTTCGAGACGTTTGTCCTTGCCGATGAACGAGAACGCCGCCCGCGCCCCCTGCACGCTTTCGTCGCGGCTGTCCTTCTTGATGACATCGCCATCGCGGATGACGTTGTCACAGACGATCACCGTGCCCGGCCGCGACAGCTTCATCGCCCAGGAGAGATAATTCGGGTTGTTCGGCTTGTCGGCGTCGATGAAGATAAGGTCGAACGGCCCTGCGCCCTCGCCGCTCAGCACCGCAAGCGAGTCCAGCGCCGGGCCCACGCGCAGGTCCACCAACTTGGAGAGCCCTGCCCGCTTGATATTCGCTCGCGCCACCTTGGCGTGATGCGTGTCGAGCTCCAGCGTCACGATCTTGCCGTCGGCCGGCAGGGCACGGGCCATCCAGATGGTGGAGTAGCCGCCAAGCGTACCGATTTCCAGGATACGCTTTGCCTTGTTCATCCGGACCATCAGGTTGAGCAGCTTGCCCTGCGCCGGCGACACGTCGATCGCCGGCAGGTTATTGTCGCGATTGGCCTCGAGTGCGGCCTCGAGCGCCGGATCGGCAGGGATCAGTTCCTCGGCAATGTAGTCGTCGACGGCATTCCAGGTCTTTCGGGTCACGGGCATCCTCGGTCGAATTTGAACGATACGCGTTGGATCGGACGTATATCCGGGAGCGCAGGAATTTGCCGCATTACATCCGAGGCCGACAGATGCATTGTCTCAAAATTCGGTGACCGGTCCCGACATTTTGGCCGGGTAATTCGTTCGCTTCCGGGCCAGCGGCGCCGTCTGCATTGCCTCCGAAGTTGACGGCGCCGTCGTCCGGGCCTTGCACTGATGCCTACGGTCAGCAAATGTGGCATAATTATGCAGTTTGCTCACCACGGAGCGAGGACGATGCATCGGCGGCTGGCCGCTATCATGGTGGCTGACTTCGTCGGCTCCACTCCTGCCATGGAGTTCTGACGAAGAGGGGAGCGTCACGCGCATTGCCGCCTGCATGAAGGTAGTGGGAGACACTGTTGCGCGCCACGACGGGAGAGTGTTCAGCACCGCGGGTGACGCCGTACTTGCCGAGTTCTCCAGTCCTGTCAACGCGTTGAGGGCTTCCATGGAAGCACGAAATGCCATCGCTACTGTGCCGGGGGCGACGGCTCGCGACATGCGCTTCGGGCTGCACGTCGCCGATGTCGTGGTCGTCGGCGACGACCTTCGCGGCGAGGGCGTGAATGTCGCATCACGTTTGCAGTCGGCAGCCGAAGCGGGCGCGATCGACGTCACGAAGGCGGTTTACGACCACGTCCGCCGTGTCTCCCCCTGTGGCTTCGAGCAGCTCGGGGCACGGAATTTCAAGGGCATATCAGAGCCGGTCCAGGTATATCGGGTCGGCTCAACTGTCGACCGCCATCGCTTCCAGTCGGCCCCCACCCGGGATGCGCCACCCTCGCCGATGCGGCCCAACTCCGTCGCGGTCGCGCCTTTTTCCACGCCATCGTCGCAGAACCAAGACCAGGTGTTCCTCGCTGAAGGCCTGACCGACGACCTCACCCTTGAGCTGGGCCGGCTAAGGTCCCTCTTTGTCAGTTCGCGTTCCGCCTCCACGGTGCTGACGACGAGGGACCCCGTGGAAATCGGCAAGGCGCTCGGTGTGCACTACGTCGTCGCCGGCACTGTGCGCAAGCTCGGCCAGACTGTGCGGCTCAACGTTTCCTTGGCAGAAACCGAACGCGGACAACTTGTGTGGTCGGATCGCATCCAGCGTCCGTTTGACGAAATCCTCGACGTCATCGACGAGATCACCGCACGCGTTGCCGCGACCGTTGCCGGGCGAATAGAGCAGGCCGAACTGGCAGCTGCGCGACTTAAGCGACCCGAGAACATGTCGGCCTACGAATACTATTTGATTGGTCTCCAGCATCACCGGCTCATTGGAGTTGCCGACCATCACATCGCCGAAGCGATGCAATGGTTCGAACGGTCGATGGAAGCCGACGCCGGCTTCGCCCGGCCCGTCACAATGCATGTCTGTGCGCAGGCAAGCCTTGCGAGCTTTGACAAGGATCTTGGGGAAAAGCAGGTTGCACACGCGTTGGAACTCGATCCGGCCGATCCGGAGTCCCACCGAGTCATGGGATCGCTCAAGATGATGGGCGGCGATTTCACGGCGTCCCGCCACCATCACGATCGAGCGCTCGAAATGGCGCCTAACGACGCCTACATGATCGGCCGCTGCGCCGCGTTTTACACCTTTGCCGGCGAACCGGAGCGGGCGCTAGCCCTGCTCGACCGTGCCGAGGCGCTCGACCCGTTCCTGCCAGTGTGGATCACCGAGGAGCGGGTGGCCGCGCTCTATGCGCTCAAGCGCTACGACGAGATTTCTGCCGTCGCTCGCTCCCTGCCATTCCAGACCCGCCGCACACTGATCTACCGAATGGCGGCACGGATGGCGAGAGGCGAGAGCGAACGGGCCGGACAGTTGGCTCTGCAGGCACTGGCACTCGACCCTTCGCTGTCCTCAGAATACATCCGTATCCAGGAATTGTTCAAAGACCAGGTGATCCTCAGCGAGCTGGTCAAGCGTGCTTGCGCGGCTGGTTTGCCCGCGGCGCCGGCTCCCTTGGAACTCGCCTCCTGACATAACGGCGTGCTGTCGAAAGCGAGGGGCAGCTCATCCCCGGCACGGAGGAAGTGGCGGTTGCTGCGCTGGATGGCATGCGGTAGCCGTCGGTTCATCTTGCTGAGCCGGCCTTTGTTCAAGCAAACCATGGTTCGTCTACTCATAGCGGACAATCAAGCACCAGTTTTGGAAGGTCTGGAACGGGTCAACTCACGACCAGCAGCGCTCGATCCGAAGGATCGCATTCGCGCCGCAAGTTGGCCGCTCGTCCTCTCTGTCGGAACGAGCAGGGAGCGCCATCGGCGGACATTCACTTCCGGCAGGATCGACGGCACCTTGCGCAAATTGTTGCTGTTCGCTGGCGGCTGGGAGAACGGCCGCTTTCGTTGATGCAAAGCGGTCGTTCGCCACCGGGTGGTATACGAGGTGAAGTGACCCTTTTCAAAAGTTCCGAGAGACTAGTTCTTGAGAAAATGCAAAGAGGGAGGCGCTCGGTTCGATCTTGGGCCGTTTGCAATTGCATCAGCGAAGTTGGTCAAGTAATTTTTTCGCCTCGGCAAGATCGCTCGTCTCGTGACCTTCCGTGAACCACGTATAGGCCGGAACGAGCACGTCGCGAGCCGTCCTGTCCTGACCTTCAGAACGGTACAGCCGCGCGAGGCTAATCGCCGCTTTAAGCTCCAGCGATTTGGCGCCTTGATCACCGGCCAGTCTCAAGGCCTCATGAAAGCAGCCTTCGGGGGACTGGTCGGGTGCGTCGAGCCTCAGCAGCAACTCGCCCTTAATGCGCAAGAGCTCAGGGACACGATGCTTGGTGCCCGAAGCGGCAACGATTTCGAACGCCTCTTCCAACAGGGACAGTCCCTCGGCGACCCTTCCGCACTTGCCACAGGCTTCGGCGAGTACGCAAAGCCGGTAGTCATTGTCCAGGCTCCCCGCCGCGGTACTCGCGGCGATGCCTTCGCGCAGTTCCACAAGGCCTTTCCCGTATCGCCCCTCTTGCGCAAGCACCCAGCCCACCTGGAACTTTGCCTCGGCGACCAGGCCCGGTAACCCCAGCTCGATTGCGACCTCGCTCCAATTCGCCAGCAATCGGCGTGCCTCGCCGGTTTCGCGCCGCATCAGGTGCAGTTCGGTCAGGGCGTTCTTGGCCATCAACCAGCTTAAGGGATGAGAGACATGCTCTGCCAGCGCGACACCCTCCCGCGCGCGCTGCAGAGCCTGGTCCGGATAGCCGCGGAACCAAAGCAGGAGCGCAGAGTGCATTCGGCAACAGACGCCGGGATCATGTCCGGAATAGGCATATGTCAGTGAATGATGCCGCTCCGGATCATAGATTGCGAGGCCGCGCCCGACGTGCTGTTCGGCGGCAGCGTAATCTCCCATCCGCGATCTCGTTGCCCAAAGACGATGGTGGGCCTCGATCAGCAGGCTTTCATCGCCTTTGGATTGTGCAAGTTTCAGGCATTGTTGGCCCCGCTCGTCGGAAACGCGCAGGTTTCCAGTGACCATATAGTAAGATGCTTCGCCGACGAGCGCGATGAACAACTGGTCCTCGTCGCCGAGCTTTTCGCTGAGAGCCCGTGCTCTCGAAAATGCCTGCACAACCTCGGGCGCGCCGAACCCCTTTGTGGCCTTCACGCCAAGTCCTAGAGCGCTCTGGAGCTGGAGTTCCTGTCCCTGACGCTCCTCAGAGTCCGGCAGCACGGCAATCAGCTCGATCCCCTTGTTCAGATGAGCAATCGCTTCGTGATTGGCCGATCGCCTCAACGCTGCCTGCCCGGCGCTGAGCCAACATGGCACCGCCTGATCCGGCAAGCCGGCAACGGTGTAGTGATGGGCCAATGTCTCGGGTTCTGCCGAAGCGATTTCGGGAAATCCGGCTTCCAGCTTTGCGGCAATGGCCGCATGCAGCTTTTGCCTCCGGCTCCCAAGCAGGCTCTGATAGGCAGTATCCTGAACCAGCGTGTGCTTGAACGTGTAGGTCGCCTCCGGAGGAACTCCGCTGCGAAAGACCAGCTCGGAGCTTTCGAGTTGCCGCATGTCCTGCTCAAGACCTGCGCTGTCGCGATCGAACAGTGCGGCCAGCAGCCGGTGGTGAAAGTGGCGGCCGATGCAGGCACCGGCCTGGGCCACCTCCTTTGCCCGGCCCAGTCTGTCGAGGCGAGCCATCAACGAATCCTGTAACGTCGATGGGACGGCCAGTGGAGGCAGGGAACGTGACAGCACATACTGATCCCCGCAATCGGTAAGGACGCCGGATTCGATCACAGTTTTGGTGAGCTCCTCGACGAACAGTGGCACCCCTTCCGTCCTCGCCAGGATCTGCTCCTCAACCTCGAGCGGCAGCGACTTGCCGCCGGCGATCCGCTTGGCGATCGCTGCTCCATCGTCGTGATCCAGCCGGCTGAGCGACAGATGTGTGACATGCGGGAGTGTCGACCAATTCTGCTCGAACTCCGGTCGGAAGCTGATGAGCAGAAGGATTGGCAGGTCACGCAGATGATCAATGACCGAGTCGAGCCAATCGCGGGTCGTCGGATCGATCCAATGCGCGTCCTCCACGACCATCATGACCGGCTGCTGGGCAGCGGTCGCCGTGAGCAGATCGATCAACGTCGCCCCTGTGCGGGCCTTCTGCTCCTCGGCCGTGAGCTTCAGTGGCGGATGGCGGGCGCTCGCGTCGATCGACAGCATCTCAGCCAGCAAAACGGTGGGCGCGGCGAGATCGGACGTGGTCCGTCGCAGCAGGACCTGGAGCTTGTCGAGCTTCGTGTCGCTGCGGTCTTCGCGGTGTATGCCGGTCGCCCGAGCTAGCTGTCTTATGACGGGATGAAACGCACTGTTCACATGATACGCCGAACAAAAATAGCGCAGCGGCGTGAACGGCTCGGCGCGGGCACGCTCCAGGATTGCGGCGATCAAGCGCGACTTTCCAATGCCCGGTTCGCCCGTCAGAATCGCCACCTGCCCTTCGCCGGCGCGGGCAAGCTGCCATCGGTGCAGCAGCATCTTGAGTTCCTCGGTTCGACCGACCAGCGGCGAAGAATCGCGACGCGCTTCGAACCGGCTCTCCACATCGGCTTCGCCGGTGATGCGCCACGCGCGCGACAACTTTGCAAAGCCTTTGAGCTCCCGCCAGCCGAGGTCGACCGTCTCGAACAGGCCGGCGATCAGTCTTTGCGTGCCGCTCGATGCAACGACCGTATTCGATTCGGCCAGCGACTGCAGGCGCGCCGCCAGGTTTGGCGCCTCGCCGACGACGGCCTCTTCCTGCGCCGAACCCTCGCCGATCAGGTCGCCGACGACCACCAGGCCGGTGGCAATTCCGACGCGCACGGAAAGAGCATCGCCCCGCGGAGTCTTCAGGCTGTTGATTGCCGTAATCACTGCCAAGCCGGCACGAACCGCACGTTCCGCATCATCCTCATGCGCGCGCGGCCAGCCGAAATAGGCCAGGACGCCATCTCCCATGAGCTTGGCAACATAACCCTCGTAGCGTGCAATCTCTGCCGACACTGCACTCTGGTAGGCACGGAAGACGTCGCGCATTTGTTCCGGATCAAGCCGCTGTGACAGCTCGGTCGAACCCACGAGGTCGATGAACACCACGGTCAGCTGCCGCCGCTCGGCCTCGCGTGCAGGCAGCGCAGACCTCAGAGCGGAAGCGGAACTCATGGGCGACATGGTATCGTCGTCCAGTGCGGCAATCGCCGCCAGAATCTTGCGACGCGGGCCGACGGGTAGACCCAGCTCCCTCAGATCATCTTCTGTGAGATGCCGAAGCGCATCGAAATCAACTTCGTTTGCGGTGAATGCCTCTGCGTACTTGTCCAAGCCGAGGCGGGCCAGCCAAGAGGTGATGTCCGGCATGAGGTTACCTCGCTGCCGGGAAACCTATCACGTCGGTCGTGTGACGGACAGCAACACTGCAATTCATACTTCCGCTACTAGGGGCAAACACATTCGTTAAGGCGGCTTTTTGAATGGCGGCTCGTTATCCGCTCCGGACCTTGGGATTTTGTGACCAGACGGCGGCAACGGGTCATGACACGAAGTACGAGAACATTTCCTGATTTCGCCATTCGCATGAACCGCGAGAACACTTCGGCTGCGCCACAAGTGTGAGTAGTCAACATTGCCGCCATCCTGCGTTGTCAGTAAGGCGGACGTCGTGCTCGCGCCAAGCGGAAGTCTGCAGACTCCGACAGGGGCCAACATTCGCCGCGTGCAGCTTCATATGTTAGACCGCTCGACTAGTACGAGAAGTCGTCGATTCCTATGCGCCTCCCTCCGCCCTTCTGGTATGAGGGTGCCCAAATCGGCCGTTAGCCGAGCGTCAACTTCCCGCCACATCAGCCCAGCAGATCCCTTCATCTGCATTCGTGCGGGCGGCCATTGTGAAATCGACGCACGCGCAGGATCAATCCCGGTTTGCATTACTGGCTGATTGGCAGGCGCCATCGCTTTGCCCCTTGCACTGGTCGGCGAGATCGGAATCTTTCTTCCTGCAAGCGCCGCTTTGACGATGAGCGGCAACGCATCGTCATGTTTCGAATGAACTTGGATGAAATGAATGTTCCGGCCGTCGATTTCGGTCATGGATTTGCGGCAGGGCGTTTAGCCTCGCTTCGATCTTGCGTCACTCGTAATCTGTCTTACTGTCGCGCGCGAGTTCGCGCATCGTCGCTAGCTGCACGCCTTGCGATGAAGCTGGTTTAGCTTGAACATCCTGCAGCGAGCTGACGATGCAGGGTTTCCACTATGGAGCGTAACATGACGACAGAACCATCGAACGGTTTGGAACTGCGTTCCCTGATCACTCGAGACGGTACGCTTCGCGTCAGTCTTGAACCCGTCGAAGCAGGAGAGCCTGGCGAGGGCGAACTGATCGTCAGGGTAGAAGCTGCTCCAATCAATCCTTCCGATATCGGCCTATTGCTAGGGCCTGCCGACCTCTCCTCCTTCCGGGCCGAAGGTACACTCGATCTGCCTGTACTCACCGCGCACGTGCCACAAGAGCGTCTGCCGGCAGTTTCCGCGCGCCTTGGTCAGTCTCTTCCCGTAGGCAATGAAGCAGCTGGGACAGTAGTTCGCGCAGGCCCCGATCAACGGCATCTGCTCGGACGAAAGGTGGGGATGGCGGGCGGTGGGATGTATACCCAATACCGCCGGATCCCGGTGCGAGACTGCATCGTCCTGCCCAACGACGCGACCGCACCAGAAGGCGCCTCTTTGTTCGTTAATCCGCTGACCGCGCTTGGCTTCGTCGAAACAATGCGTGCGGAGGGCCACAAGGCCATCGTCCACACGGCTGCGGCCTCAAACCTCGGACAGATGCTCGTTCGGATCTGCCAGTCAGACGGGATACCGCTCGTGAACATCGTTCGGAGCGCAGAGCAGGAGAACTTGCTGCGGCAGCTTGGTGCCACCTACGTCGTCAAAAGCAGCGATCCCGACTTTCTGTCGGATCTTGAGGAGGCAATCGCTGCAACAGGCGCGACGATCGGCTTCGACGCAGTCGGTGGCGGCAAACTGGCCGACCAGATCCTCATGGCGATGGAGAAGGTCGCAAGCCGAAATCTTGAAGGCTACAACCGCTACGGATCGAACACCTTCAAGCAGGTCTACATCTATGGCGCCCTGGATCCAGGGCCCACCGTCTTCAACCGCACCTTCGGCTTCTCATGGAGCGTAGGCGGATGGCTGGTCTTTCCGTTCCTGCAGAAGGCTGGGGCAGAGACGGTTCAACGCCTACGAGCTCGTGTTGCTGACGAGTTCAGGACGACTTTCACAAGTCGCTACACAGACACCATTAGCCTTAAAGACGCTCTGAAGCCCGAGATCGTGGGCGCATATGAACGCAAGGGCACCGGTATGAAGTTTTTGATAAATCCGAGTTTATAATCGCGCCTGGCCTCAAGTCCGCTCTGAACTGAGAGCGCTGCTTACGCCCGCCTGCAACTACCCGTGTCCAAACTACTCTGTACTGACTAAGGGGGCAGATAGGAGCGCATCTGAAATTGACAGACAAAGGTCTCAAGGAATTCGCCCAAACAGCTCAATTTGCTCCTTGCACTAGCAACGCTGCAATGCCGATTTGGATTTCTAGTGCAGTTGATCGCAGAGCGCACTCATGAGATCGGATCGCTGCCTCGCCGCTCTCGGCCAGAGGGGGCTAGCGCGCCGAACCTCTGACCTCGCTGTCGAACCGGCAATTGGCGACGATGCAGGTAGTGGCGCTTTTGATGGATCAACGTGCGCTCACCATCGACAAGCGCACGTCGAGAAGACGCAGGAACCTAGTTCGCGAAAGCGGCCTTCACGGCTGCCGCCGCATCGCCGCCGTCAAACGTCGTGACGCCGGCCAGCCATGGCGTGACGGCATCCGGATTGGTCTTGAGCCATTCCTTGGCCACTTCATTCGGGTTGCCGCCCTTCAAGACCGTGTCCATCATGGCGTTTTCCATTGACAGGTTGAACTTCAGGTTCTTCACGAAGGTGCCGACGTTCGGGCAGTCGGCGGCGTAGCCCTTGCGAGTGACCGTGTAGACCTTGGCTTCACCGAAGCCGGCCTTTTCCATGCCCTGCAGATAGGCGATCTTCATCTCCCCCATCACCGGGTGTGGCGTCCAGCCCAGGAATACGACCCAGCCCTTGTCCTTTATCATCTGCTCGGCCTGCGTCAGCATGCCGGCTTCCGAGGATTCCACGAGCTCAAAACCCGAAAGATTGTTCTTCGGATCGGCGATCAGGTCGAGAATGTTATTGTTGCCGGCCGAACCTGACTCGATGCCATAGATCTTGCCGTCGAATTTTTCGGCATTCTTGCTGAGATCCTCCAGCGTCTTGACGCCTTCCGCCGCGACATAGTCCGGTACAACGGGGCCGAAACCGGCACCCTCGAGATTGAGGCCGGCCACTTCGATCGAGCCGTCGTCGGTGTAAGGCTTCAGCGCGTCGGTCTGGGTCGGCATCCAGTTGCCGAGGAACACGTCTATGTCGCTATCCTTGAGCGCGGCCAGCGTCACCGCCACCGAAAGCTGCGTAATTTCGGGCTCATAGCCAAGCGCGGTCAGCAGCGTCGAGGTCACGCTGGTAGTGACCTGGATGTCCGTCCAGCCGACATCCGACAGCCTGACTTTCTTGCAGCCCTCGGCGTCGACCGCCCACGCCGGGTCGGCGACCACAAACACGGCGATCCCGGCTGCCAAGGCACGCATTTTGATATTTCGCATGTCGGTCTCCTGTTCCCTTTTGGTTGTGTATTCCTGTTCGGCATCGGCCTGATCAGCCTGATGCCGCATCTCATTCTGCGCGTGGAAACCGTTGGTCTTCTTCCAACACGTTCAAATCCATGTGATTGCGCATGTAACGCTCGGATGCTTTTTGCAGCGGCTGATAGTCCCATGGGTAATAGGCTCCGTTGCGCAGCGCCTTGTAGACGACCTGCCGCCGCGCCTGGCTCTCGCGCACCGCAGCTTCGAAAATGTCGAGATTCCAGCGCGCCCGAATCTTGGCGGTCAGTTCATCCAGAACGCAGGCATGCGCGGCATCGCCGGCGAGATTGATCAGTTCGTGCGGATCGGCTGCGAGATCGACCAGCAACGGCGGATCCTTGTCGCATAGCGACAGCTTGAACCGCCCCTGGCGCAGACAGACCAGCGGCGCTTCCGAACCCTCCGCCGCATATTCCATGGGCACTGCACCGCGTCCGCCCTGGCCAGCCGCCAGACGCGCAAGGTCTTCGCCGTCGGTCCAAGCCGACAGGCTGCTGACGTCGATGCCGGCGAGCCCGGCCAGCGTTGGCGTCACGTCCAGCGTGGACACCGGTTGCTTGACCAGCCGGGGTGACCATGCAGGTGCCGCGATCATCAATGGCACGCGCGCCGAGCCTTCGAAGAAGCTCATCTTGAACCACAGGCCGCGCTCGCCGAGCATATCGCCATGGTCCGAGGCGAAAACAACCACGGTGTTTTCCGCCATGCACCCGCGTTCCAACACGTCGAGGATTTCGCCGATCTTTTCGTCGACATAAGAGATGTTGGCGAAATAGCCCCGGCGCGCACGCCGCACACACTCGTCCGTGATCGGAAATGCATCGTGCTCGCAAGCATCTAGCAAGCGGCGCGAATGCGGATCCTGCTTTGCGTAGACGATCGGCCCGATTTCGGGATCCAGCGCCGGGCAATCCTCGTAGAGGTCCCAGAATTTGCGCCGCGCCACATAGGGGTCGTGCGGGTGGGTGAAGCTGACCGTCAGGCACCAAGGCCGCTCGTCATGCCCGCGCGACAAGTCGTAGAGCTTGCGCGTGGCGTGGTAGGTCACCTCGTCATCATACTCCATCTGGTTGGTGATTTCGGCGACGCCGGCGCCGGTGACAGAGCCCAGATTGTGATACCACCAGTCGATGCGCTCGCCGGGCTTGGTGTAGTCCGGCGTCCAGCCGAAATCCGCCGGATAGATGTCGGTCGTCAGCCGCTCCTCGAAGCCGTGTAATTGATCCGGCCCGACGAAGTGCATTTTTCCCGACAGCGTTGTCTGATAGCCGGCGGCGCGCAGGTGGTGGGCGAAGGTTGGGATGTCCGACGCGAACTCGGCGGCGTTGTCATAGACTCGCGTGCGGCTGGGCAATTGCCCCGACATGAACGAAGCCCGCGCTGGCGCGCATAAAGGGCTCGCCGTATAGCTGTTGGCAAAGCGCACCGAGCGCGACGCCAACGCCCTCAGATGTGGCGCATGCAGAAACGTTGCCGGGCCGTCCGGAAACAGCGTTCCGTTGAGCTGATCCACCATCAAAATGAGGATATTGGGACGCACCTTTCCATGCCCCGATCGGTTGCCGGCGGCAACGGACCCCGCTCCACGCGCCCGGCAAGCACCCTCATTAAGAAAGCTTTCGCAAGCCTTGTAAACCTGTTATTTTTCAATGGGTGATATAAGGATTTTTTATCATGCGCCGCCTGTTTGATGTTGGCTGGATGCGCATCTTCGTCGAGACGGTGCGGCTCGGCAGCCTGTCGTCAGCCGCGGCATCGCTCGGGCTGACCCAGCCGGCCGTCAGCTATCAGATCCGCCGCATCGAGGAGCAGACCGGCTTTGCCGTGCTGCACCGCCGGCGGCAAGGCGTCGAGCTCACTGCCGGCGGGCGCAAGCTGTTCGAGATCGCGGAACGCGCCGTGGCCGATATTGACGCCCTGATGCGCGAACAAACTGCCGCCGCCGCGCGCCCCACGCTGCGGCTGCGCACCGACTATGCTTTTTCTTCGCTGTGGCTTCTTCCGCGCATGCACCAGTTCCGTCTGCTGCATCCCGAAATCGACATCCAAATTGTGGCGACGCAGCGCCACCAGCCGGACGAAATGCTGGATGGCGACGTTGCCATCGTCTTCGGTGATCGTGCGGAAGCGGGCGCGTCCGCTTCGCTGATGCTGCTGGAAGAGGTCGTTCCGGTGTGCACACAAGCCTATCTGGAGCGGAACGGTCCCTTCACCAAGCTCAGCGCGCTTGCAAAGGCTCGGCTGATCCACCTCGATGGCGCCACGCCATCGCCGTGGTTCGACTGGAATCGGTACTTTGGCGAACTCGGTTCGACCCGCGACCTGATCGCCAATCAAGGAGATCTCTCCTTCAACACCTATTCGCTGGTCACCCAGGCGGCGATCGAGGATCAGGGTGTGGCGTTGGGCTGGATGGGCCTGGTCGATGGCTATCTGCGCTCGCGCGTTCTGGTGCCCGCTGGTCCGGCCGTGCAAGCGCCGCATCGCGGCTACTGGCTGGTGCCGCCGCAGACGGCCAGCGTCCACAGCGACCGATTAGTCGCGTGGCTGACGGCCGAAACCGCCACCAACACGCCGCCTAGCTGATCAAACACGTGGCCGGTCATCACCGCAGGCTGCTCCCCATCAGCGCCAGCAGTGTCGGCGCAAGATCAGTCAGGCGCGCCCGTCGTGGAAGCGCAGGGATCGCGCATCACTTCGCAATTGCCGTGGTCGGCCGAAAGAGAGCGCGGGTGAGCCGACTCACGCGGGCTGCGACAGCAGAGGCCACAGCATCGACGACCGAGCCAAATTCCACGATCGCGCCGTCGCCCATTCGCTTGACGATACGACCCTTATGGTCTGCGATCAGCGGATCTAATACTTTGGCGCGAAGGGCCCTGATCGCGGCGAGCGTGCGGGCCTCATCCCTTTCGACCAGGCGCGAATAGGCTACGATGTCGGCAGCCATTATCGCAGCGAGCCGCCGCTCCACCCGTGCAATCGGCACAATGCCCTCCAGCGCATAGTCCGCAAGGCTTTGTGTCTCAATCCTCGCAGCTTCGACCACCGCCCGCAATCGAAACCGGTGATGGGTCATGCGTCAGGTTAAAATCTGCGTCCCTGAAAATTCTCCCGGCCGCATGGCCTGGGAGCCAGGCCCGCCCGGCCATGCCGTGTCGGGCGCCTGCCCCGCGCCCCCCGTCGAGACGAGGCGGATCAGCCGGCACGCGCGATCACAGGACCCGACAGCCGCTCGCGCCGCCCTCGCCCTATCGCGTTTCGTTCCGAAGTCGGCGGGCGGAATGCGATCCGCGTCGTCCGGCACCCGAAGCGCTTGGTTGTCCGCGACGACCTTCCGCAGGACCAAGCAGGCGGTCATCCGGAGGCGTCCCACCCAGCTGTCGATGTCGATCCTTTCGCTCGGCAGAGCGTCTCGAATCGGTCGAGGTCGAGCTCTTCGGCTTGGCGAGGACGATCCAGCAGTGCCAGCTGCCCTTCGGCCTCATCCTGAATTCTCATATCAGTCATGCGTCTAGCTGTGGGGGTGGAACCCGCCGTACTATCGAGACGGACGAGTTGCCCCATATGCCGACCTAGCCGCTTCCCCGAAGCCGACCTTCGCTCTACGGTTGGAAGCGACCCTTTTCGGAATTTCGTAAGGCTCTGGTCCGAGGCCAGCACTGAGCCCCTAGCCGACATCTCGATAACCGCCCAGGCCGAACGAGCTAAGGAGACGATATTTTATGTGTGATAGAGTCGAAACCGGCACTATTGAAGGACTGACATGGAATGAAACTGTTCTTCAGCCGCAATCCCAATCCTCGCCTTGCGGTCGCGGTGGCCCGCTATCTTGACGCGAAGGTCGAGTTTGAATTCGCCTCGCCCTTCGCTCCGGGGCAGGCTGAGCGATACCGCCCGCTAAATCCAAATCTTTCACTGCCCATACTTGTAGACTCGGGAAAAAGCCTCTGGGAGGCCGATGCCATAGCCTGCCGGCTTTCACGCGACATGCATTCGGATTTCTGGCGCACCGGCGACGACGAGCCCGAGATGATCCGATGGCTCAGTTGGGGTAAAGAGAACTTCGCAAGAGCTTGCGACATCGTGCATTTCGAACGCGGGACCAAACAGCGGTATGGGCTTGGCCCGATTGATCAGGAACGGGTTGAGGAGGGGCTAAGACACTTTTGCACGGCCGCTGCAATACTTGAGGCCGAGCTTTCCGAGCGAAGATGGCCGGTCGGAAATTCGGTTTCCTATGCCGACTTCCGAATGGCGGCTTTTCTGCCTTTCAACGATGTCGCCAGATTGCCGCTCGGTGATTATCCTTCTGTCGGTCGCTGGTATCGTCAGCTCGAAGAAATCGATGCCTGGCGCGATCCCTTCAAGGGGCTGGATGCGCCCGAATTGCCGGCGGTCCCGGGTGAGGCTAAGCCCGCATGAATCGATCCAGAATGATCATCTATCTATGGTGACGTCGAAACGTAGGAACTGCCTGTCGCAGCTGTCCAAGCTCGAGCTGCCACGGTACGCGGATGTGACGCCGACGTGGGGCTGTCCACTTCGTCCGCATATCGGTCCTCGCAAGGCGTTTAGCGTGCGGCAGCTTCCCACCCGAGCCGCGGGGACCGCGTTGCTTCGGCAGTTCAACCTCAAGGCGATCGAAGCGGATCCGAACTCCCAGTTCGGCTATATCGGTCTGGCCCACTCCTATCGCGTCGACGCGCAGTTCGGATGGCACGAGCAGGAACATAACCGCGACGAGGCGTTGAGGCTCGCCGCCCAACTTCTGCGTTGCCCAGGACCGGACCTTGGCTTGATCGTGCTAAAGGCTCGCCGGTACGCTACAAAGCCACGATAGCTGGGGATTTTGACTTTGCCGCAGGAGCAACGCAGGCTAAGCCCAGCGGTCTTGTTGGCCGACGTGGCGGAGTTTCCACGGCAAGATTGCAATACAGAGTAACATTGGCAAGATGGCGTGTTATAAAGGGTGGCTAAAAAATGTTGTTTTACCTTTCCATTGCCTTTGCAATTATATCCACTGCTCTGTATCACGTCTTCCAAAAATCTATATCTCCTACGATTGATCCTCTTATCTCTATGATCGTCACCTATTTGACCTCACTCTTTATGATCGCAATCATTCTACCATTCTATCCTTTAAGATCGGGCTTTATGACATCCTTCAAAGAGGCGAACTGGGCCAGTTTTGCATTGGCTTTCGGCGTTGTTGGCATCGAACTTGGCTATCTTTTGGTCTATCGGTCGGGATGGAAACTGAGTCTTGCCGCGCCGGTGGCCAATGCATCACTGGCTCTTATTCTTCTGCCCATCGGTCTGCTTTTCTTTCACGAAACGCTTAGCCTGATAAAAATTGTCGGCCTTGCGCTTTGTATCGGCGGCGTCATCCTGATCAATATATAGAGGCAGTCCTGTCGATTTTGATGGAGAGTTGCCTCGCCCTTTCTACCCAAGCTGCGCATATCCAGCCTGCCGCCGCCGGCCCGGCCGCGCCGATACAGCTTCCGGATAGGCCTTCGATTGCCGTCCTGCCTTTCACAAACATGAGCCGCGACCCTGAACAGGAGTATTTCTCAGACGGCATCACCGAAGATATCATCACCGACCTTTCCAGGATTGCTGGTCTTATGGTGGTCGCGCGCAACTCGAGCTTCGCTTACAAGAACAAGAGAAGATCCCGACGTCCGGATCGTTGGGCGCGAACTCGGTGTTGCATCGGTACTCGAAGGATCGATCCGCCGCGCCGGAAACCGCGTCCGCATTACGGCCCAGCTCATCGACGCAGCTACCGGCGGTCACCTGTGGGCGGAACGCTATGATCGCGACCTCGCCGACATTTTCGAGCTCCAGGACGAAGTAACTCGGCGAATTGTCGAGGCCCTCAAGGTAAAGCTTCAGCCAACCGAAGAGGCCCTTTTGGGAGAAAGCCGCACCAGCAGCTGCCTCTAAGGTAAAGTTCCATCCAAAGAGGACATTCCGAGGCGGCGGCTGTCGAAGGGACGGCAGACTTGGGTCATGATTTCGCGTGGAGCAACGACGCGATCGCGCCACTTCGAGACATTCGCAGGCCCGCCTTGGGTTCCAAGAGCGGTCGTCCGGTTTAAGGTGATTGAGCCCTTTCCAGGCGTACAAAAATTTCGCTTGAAAGCTTCTCGTTGCCAAAAATCGCGAATGCTCAAGCTGTAGGGCGAATCGCGTTTCAAGCCTGCTTGCACATCGCCACGCCCGCGGCATGCGACCCCGGACGCTAGCTAATTCCGCAGGACTTGCCGGCTACAACGGTCGGCTGAAGCCGACGCTCGCGCGCAGCAGATTCTTCGTGTAGGCAGCCGCGACGTTCTTCGCGGCGAGCTCGGAGGAGGCCAGCCGCTCCACCTCCTCCCCATTCTGCATCACCATCAGCCGCTCGCACATATGCGTGATGACTGCGAGGTCGTGGCTGACCATCAGGAATGTGAGATTGTGGTCTCGCCGCACCTGTTCGAGCAAGTTGAGGACTTCGGCCTGCACCGAGGCGTCGAGCGCAGAGGTCGGCTCGTCGAGCAGCAGGATCGACGGCTGCAGGATGAGCGCGCGGGCGATCGCCACGCGCTGACGCTGCCCGCCGGAGAGCTGGTGCGCATAGCGGAAGCGAAAGCCGGAGCCCAGCCCCACCTCGTCCAGCGCTTTCAGGATGCGCGGCTCGCTATCGCGGATGCCGTGGATCGCGAGCGGCTCCAGCAGCAATCGGTCCACCGTCTGGCGAGGATGCAGCGATCCGTACGGGTCCTGGAACACCATCTGGACCGAGCGGTAGAATGCCTTGTCGCGGCGGTCCCGCAAGGGCTTTCCGTTCACGGTAATCGAACCGGCATGCACGGGCACCAGGCCGGCGATGGCGCGCAGGATGGTCGACTTGCCGGAGCCGGACTCGCCGACCAGCCCGAAAGACTCGCCTTGCTGCACATCGAAGCTCACGCCCTTCAGCGCGCGAAAGCCGTCGAACACGACTTCCAGGTTCTGGACCGACAGCGCCGCAGTCATGAGGCCCATTCCGGCTTGCGGTTGAGGACGGGTAGCGGATGGCGGTCGGCGCCGATCTTTGGCATGCAGTTGAGGAGCCCCTGTGTGTAAGGATGCTGCGCGCGGGAGAGTTCCGCCGCCGGCAGCTGCTCGACGATCTTGCCGGCATACATGACGATGACGCGGTTGCAGAAGGACGAAACCAGCCTCAGATCGTGCGAAATGAAGATCAGGCCCATGCCGCGCTCCGACACCAGCCGGTCGAGGATGGCCAATACGTCGAGCTGCACCGTCACGTCCAGCGCCGAGGTCGGCTCGTCGGCGATGAGCAGTTCCGGTCCAGCGACCAGCATCATGGCAATCATTGCGCGCTGGCCCATGCCACCCGACACCTCGTGCGGGTAAAGGTCGAAGACACGCTTGGGATCTCGGATCTGCACCGCAGCGAGCATGTCCAGCGCCCGCTCGCGCGACTCTGCCCTGGATGCATCCTCGTGCGCCCGAAGTGCTTCGACGATCTGGCGGCCGATGGTCATCACCGGATCGAGCGAATATTTCGGGTCTTGCAGGATCATCGCGATGCGCTTTCCGCGAAGGTCGCGGCGCAGTTTTGGTCGCGCAGTGAGCAGGTCGATACCGTCGAACTCTAGCTTCGCTGCCGTCACCTCCGCGCGCGGATCGGTGAGGCCCATGATCGCGCGGCCGGTCTGCGACTTACCGGAGCCACTTTCGCCGACAATGCCCAGCCGTTCGCGGCCAAGCGTGAAGGAGACGCCGCGCACCGCCTCGATCACGCCGCTCCGGGTCGGGTAGCGCACACGCAGATCTTCCACGGTCAACAGCGCGCTCATTGTTCGCCTCGCGGATCGAGTGCGTCGCGCAATCCGTCGCCGAGCAGGTTGAAGCCGAGGCTCACCGCCAGGATCGCCATGCCCGGCATCGCCGCCACCCACCACTGATCGAGGATGAAGCGGCGGCCCGACGCAATCATCGCTCCCCACTCCGGCAAAGGCGGCTGGGCGCCAAGGCCAAGGAAGCCCAGGCCGGCGGCAATGATGATGATGCCCGCCATGTCCAGAGTGACGCGCACAATCAGCGACGAGATGCAGAGAGGCATCACGTGACGCAGTACGATGCGCGCTGGCGAGGCGCCCATGATTTCGACCGCCTTGATATAGTCGGAGTTGCGTACGGTCAGTGTCTCCGCCCGCGCGATCCGCGCATAGGGAGGCCAGGAAGTGATGGCGATGGCGATGACGGCGTTCTCGATGCCGGGGCCTAGCGCGGCGACAAAGGCCAGCGCCAGGATGAGCTTCGGAAAGGCCAGAAAGATGTCGGTTAGCCGCATCAGGACCGCATCGGTCCAGCCGCCGGCATAGCCTGCTATTGTTCCCATCGCGAGGCCTATCGGGGCAGCGATGATCGCGACCAGGATGATGATGTAGAGTGTGAGGCGTGAGCCATAGATGACGCGCGAAAGGATGTCGCGGCCCTGTTCGTCAGTGCCCATCCAGTGCGCCGCGCCCGGCGGCAGGAGGCGCATTGTCCTTAGATCACCGGTGATGGGCGAGTAGGGCGCCAGCTGGTCCGCCAGGGTCGCTACTACCACTAGCGCCAGGATAATCGCGAGCCCGACGACAGCGAGCTTGTTACCGGTGAAGCGCCGCCACGTCATGTAGGCGCGGCCGAGCCTCGCTTGCGCGCGCGACTGCGGCCGCTCCGACAACAGCCATTCGCGCCAGGCCTATCTGGTGGGTGCCGGCGGCGCTCATGCCCGCGTCCTCGGGTCGAGCAGCTGGTAGAGCAGATCGGAAAACAGGTTGAGGCCGATGAAGACGCCGCCGATGATGATCGTGGCGCCGAGGACGGCGTTCATGTCGGCATTCTGGAGCGAGTTCGTGAGATAGAGTCCGATGCCCGGCCAGGAGAATACAGTCTCGGTCAGCACCGAGCCTTCGAGCAACGTCGCGTAGGAGAGCCCAATCACCGTGACCAGCGGCACGGCGGCGTTGCGTAGTGCGTGACCCCATATGATGCGCGCTTCAGACAGGCCCTTGGCCCGCGCCGCGACGATGTATTCCTGGCCAAGCTCGTTCAGCATGAAGGAGCGCGTCATCCGGCTGATGTAGGCCATGGAGAAATAGCCGAGCAGCGAGGCCGGCAGGATAATGTGGGAGAAGATGTCGCGGAAGGCGCCCCAGTCGGCCTGGATCGCGGCATCGAGCAGGAACAGGCCGGTGATCGGCGTGAACGTGTATTCGTAGGCCACGCCGATGCGGCCCGGTCCCTCGACCCAGCCGAGGCGGGCGTAGAACACCAGCAGACCCAGGAGACCAAGCCAGAAGATGGGCATCGAATAGCCGACCAGACCGACGATCCGTACCGCCTGATCGACAAGGCTGCCGCGCTTCACTGCGGCAAGCACGCCGAACGGGATGCCGAACACGAGGCCGATCAGTGTTCCCAGCGTGGCCAGTTCCAGCGTTGCCGGGAACACGCGCTGTATGTCCTGCATCACGGGATAGGTCGACAGCACGGAGTTGCCGAAATCCCCGGTCAGCGCCTTTTTCACGTAGAAAAAAAACTGCTGCCAGAGCGGCAAGTCAAAGCCGTATTGCTTTCGCGCCGCCTCGACAACGCTATGCGGTGCGCGGTCTCCGACGATCGCCAGAACCGGATCGATCGGCATGACGCGGCCGATGAAGAACGTCACCGCGATCAGCCCGAGGAAGGTGATCGCGGCAACCAGAAGAAAACGCGCTACGGCCCACGCGATGGAAGAAGTGCTGCGTCGCTCCTTCCTGAACTCCGCTGCCGACGAACCGAGTGACACGAATCGGGCTTTCCGGTTCGTACTTACTGACCGGCGCAATGAAGTTGGTGTCGAACGTCGGGCCCAGCTTGAAGCCTTGAACGTTCTTGCGAAGGCCCGCGACCTCGGTCTGCTGCCAGAGGAAGGTGAACGGACCCTGCTCGCGGATCTTCTTCTGCAAGTCCTCGTACATCTCCGTTCGCTTCGCCGTGTCACGTTCCAGAAGCGCATCCTTCGATTGCTGCTGGATATCGGCCGGCACGTCCCAGGCGTTTCGCCAGGCGAGCGTTTTGTTCATCGAGTCGTCGGCATTGTTGGGGTTGGTCGAAAAGGTTTCCGAGTTGGAGTTCGGATCCCAGTAGTCGACGCCCCACTGCAGGATCGCGATCTCGTGCTGACGCGCGCGGTAACGGGTGAGCAGCTGCTTGAAGTCCTCGGGCACGAGCTCGATCTTGATGCCAGCCAGCGCCGCCGTCTGCTGGATCAACTCGGCTACGCCCTGCTCGGGCTGCACGCTGCGCGTGTCCATAGTGATAGAGAAGCCATCCGGTAGGCCGGCCTTGGCCAGGAGTTCCTTGGCCTTGGCCACGTCCAGTTTGTAGGGTTTATCGTCGAGCGCGCCGAGCATGCCCTCGGGCAGGAAGTTCTGATGGATGACGCCGATGCCTTTCAGCAGCGTTTCGCCGAGTGCATCGTAGTCGATTAGATACTTGAACGCCTCGCGCACTTCCGGCTTGGCCAGGTTCTCGTTCTTCTGGTTCAGGCTGATATAGTAGACCGTGCTTTTCGGCGTCGAGGTCACCGCGAGGTCGGGGTTCTGGCTGACGGCCTCGTAGTCGCCAGGCTGCAGGTTGCGGGCGACGTCGACGTCACCCTTCTCCAGCATCAGGCGCTGCGTGGCGCTTTCCTTGACGTGGCGATAGACGACGCGGGCGAGCTTGGCCTTCTCGCCGTAGTAATTGTCGTTGCGCTCCAGAACAACCGCCTCGTTGGCGCGCCATTCGCGGGTCTTGAACGGGCCGGAGCCGGCATAGTTCGTCTTCAGCCAGCCGTTTCCAAAATCGTTGTCGAATTTGTAATCGTCGCTCGGCGTGACGGAAGCGACATGCTCCTTGACCAGCTTGCTGTCGACCACTGCGGCGACGGTGGCAGTCAGACAATTGAGCACGAAGCTCGGCGCATAGGCCTTATCGACGGTGAACACGAAGGTCGACGCGTCGGCGGCCTTGGCCTTCTCGGCAACGTTGTCGGCGGTCAGGCCGAACTGCTGGAGGATGAAGGCCGGGCTCTTGTTGAGCTTGACCGCGCGCTCAAACGACCAGGCCACGTCCTCCGCCGTAATCGGGTTGCCGGAGGCAAAGGTCAGGTTCGGCTTCAGCTTGAAGGTGTAGGTCAGCCCGTCGTCGGAGACCGTCCAGTTCGCGGCGATGTCGCCGACCACCTTGGTGGTGTCGTTCGTGTCGAGCTTAACCAGCATGTCATACGTGTTGCCGGTGATCTCGCCCGTCGAGATTTCGAAGGCTTCGCCCGGATCAAGCGATATGATGTCGTCGATCGCCCAGGCTTGGACGAGCGTGTCCGCAGGCGTGTCGGCGAGCGCCGGAGCTCCGCAGAGCACGAGTGCGGCAAAGGCAGTGCCCGCCAGAAATCTGCGCGAACGGAACGTAATTGTTTCCAACATCATCGAACTTTTCCCTCGTTATTGATTGTGTTGTTCCCGACAGGCGTTTTCGTACCAGTCGAACACAGCAAGCGCAGTCAGTTCTCCCGGCAGACCTTGGCCAAATCCTCCTCACCATATCCGGCAGTTTAGAGGGCGGCAACGAGCTTCTGGAACCCCTGGCGGAACTGGCCGAATTCAAGTTCCGCAGTGCGGAGCGCTACTGGAGGTCACAACGCCCTACACGGATCGCGCGAGTCGAACGCTCTTCGAGGAGGGGCTGCGCAAGGCCGGTTTGCAGACCTGACAGGGCGAAAGCAGCCAGAATGGCCTGAGGCGCAACTGCACTGAGAGAGCGGGATCCCCTGCAGTCGGAGGCAGCGTCGGCGGCGCGCCCGAACAATTGCCCCGAAAGCTTGCCTCGTCATCGCGTTTCTCAGCCCTCCCTTGCCGGATTTGATCGCGATTGGGCGGAAAAAAGGCTCGGCGGCGGCGAGTTGACGTTATTGCTTTAGGGCGTAACGTTGCTTCTCCGGCAGCGGGTGCAAATGAACAAAAATCGACAGGTCACAGGGAACTGACCCGTCGCCGACAGGGAGGAGCTGGTGGCGAAGCAAGTGCTCGTTCTCATCGGCACCCGCAAGGGTGCTTTCATCCTAAAAAGTGATTCCAAGCGCAAGTCCTGGGACCTTAAAGGTCCGTTCTGCGCGACATGGCCGATGAACCATGTAGTCGGCGACCCAGAGGCAGGGACGATCTATGGCGGCGGCGGCAATGAATGGTTCGGCCCGGCGGTCTGGAAGTCGACCGATCTCGGCGAGAGCTGGACCCATTCGAGCGAAGGGCTCGCCTATGAATCGGGCGCCGAACCGATCAAGGCGGTCTGGAGCGTCGCGGCAAAGAACGGCAGTCTTTATGCTGGCGTGCAACCTGCCGGCCTGTTCCGTTCCGACGATCACGGTGAAACCTGGCTGCATGTTGAAGGGCTGCAGAAACATCCGTCACGCCCGCAGTGGAACCCCGGCGGCGCCGGGCTAATCCTTCATTCGCTCGTGCCTCACCCGAACGACGAGAACCAGCTGTGGATCGGCATCTCGGCGGCCGGCGTATTCCATACGTCGGATCGCGGCAGGACATGGGAGCCCCGTAACAAAGGAACCCGCGCCGATTTCCTGCCGGAGGGTGAGAACTATCCAGAGTTCGGCCAGTGCGTGCACAGCCTAGTCATGGCGGCAGGGAGGCCCGACCGGCTCTATCAGCAGAACCATTGCGGCATGTACCGCTCAGACGACGGCGGCAAGAGCTGGCAGAGCATAGAGAAGGGCCTGCCATCGAGCTTCGGCTTCCCGGTGGCGGCGCACTGGAGCGACCCCGACACGGCCTTCATGATCCCACTCAACGGCGACACGGCGGGCCGCTATGTGCCGGATGCGAAAGCCGCGGTGTGGCGCACGCGCGACGCGGGTAAGACCTGGCAGGACCTCCGCGAAGGACTGCCACAGCAAAACGCCTATTTCGGCGTGCTAAGGCAAGCTATGGCGACGGACCAGCTGGAGCCGGCCGGTATTTATTTCGGCACAACGAGCGGCACGGCATTTGCCAGCGCTGACGAGGGCGACAGCTTTGCACCTATCGCCGATCACCTGCCCGTCATTACCTCGATCGAGACGATCGTGGTCGAGAGGTAAGGACCGTGCCAAACGACACGCGTCACGCCCGACCCGCTCAGACCGTTGCGATCACCGTGAGACTGCCCGGCGTGCTGGTCGACCTGTTCCCGCGCTCGACACGTTCGGTGGAGATGTCGGCATCAACGGTGGACGAGATGATGGACGAGCTCGACCGGCGCTGGCCGGGCATGCGCGATAGGCTCTGCGACTCGACGCCAGCGATCAGGAAGCACATCAACGTCTTCATCGACGGCGAGCGCGCCAGCCTTGATACCCCGCTCGAACCAGGGACGGAGGTGTTCGTCATCACCGCGATCAGCGGAGGGTAAGTTCTGGGACGGTCTACTTTTTGCCGCTGCGCCCACCTTGGCCGCGACATCGGCGAGCTGCCAACCTCTTGCCACACGTCCGATCAGGAACCGGAGAGTGGTCCTCCAGTCGCTGGTCGGTGCTGCCGGCCTGACAAGCGGCAGAGTGACGATGAGAAGGCGAGGACCATTGCGGATGCGTCTGGCAGCGGCGAGGATCGCCGCCAGCATCATGTACCAAGTGTGTAACGCAACTCATATTCACGGATCGACCGCAGCTCCACGATGAAAGCGGTAGGTTGCTGCGAGATGAAAGAGCGTGTCGTCGCCGTTCGATACTGCTCCAACATATTGCCCGTCTGGCTCACCTCGAGGCTTTATTTCTTCTGGTTTAACGCCGTAGCAGGCTGCGGTGCTGGATCGTCCCTGTTGGGCACCGTCGCCCTGACGCTGCTGCCGCGGGCGGCCAGGGTGCGCACGAGATTGTAGCCAACATGTCCGTTGGCGCCAGTCACCATAGCAATTGATGACCCCACAAAGGAAGCTGCTGAGCCGAATCCCGATCAGCCGCCTGAACTCGGGGGCGCGATACTAACCCACTGACAATCGGTTGCCCCTAGAATTTACGGCATTGGCGAGCGGGTGGTGATGCGGCTCAGCCATAGCTTGGCGATACCGTAAGGCAGATAGCATTTAATCCCACGCCGAAGGAAAGCCGAGGCTAATGCAGTTAGGCTGAGGGCTACTAGGGAGCGCAAGCGGGAACTTACGGAGGTCAGACATGCAGGACGATAAACAACACGCATGAAGCGCGCTACCGGACAGAGAGGTCCGGCTCAGAGGGAAGCCGAACCTTGCCGTATTCAAGGAGGCTGCCGTGAAAAACATACCCAAATCTAGGACTCAGCTGTCGCGACGTGCTTCTATCAGGACCGATCCACTCGCAATGGTTGGGGGTCCGGTGACTGTCCGCAGCACATCGCTTTCGCCCAAGCTCGGAGCTGATCTATGGCTCACGTATTGATCGTCTCCCCGCCGACGAACCTCCTGAGGGTGTTTTATGGCATCGATCATGCGGTTGGAGTGCGTGGGCCTAATCGACCAGACGATGTGATGCTGGTGCAGTTCTTTTTGAGGGCACTCTCTCGAGTCGACGACGCGGTTACCAGGGAATCCTATTTTCCGAAAGGGCAGGCGCTGATCGAAGTCGACGGAATCTATGGTCCGCAGACGGCTGCCTATATCAGGCATTTTGAAGCCGTGTTGTCGCGAGCCTCGACGGGGGCCGCAATGAAACTTTGGCAGGATGGGGTGATCGATCCGAAGCCGCCGGGCCGCGACGTCGGCCCGCTGCACGGTCGGTTTTACGCGATTATCCGCCTCAATACGTCTTATGCTGGAAGTTTCGGTATCGACAGGCACAGCGCCATCGACAAGGACCTCGACTTTCCTGCGGTACTTCGCCCGAAGCTGTTTGTGTCCTGATATTCACTTGGCCTTGCACGCCAAATCTCTGACGTTGCCGGGTGGTCTGTCACACTTGGCCATTGTCGCGGGGGCCTTCGCGGCCATGGATGCGGGAATTGAGACCTCTGTTCCACGCCGGGTGGGAATAGTTGATGAAATCTAACGCTTGGTGCCCGCGTCTGACGGCAGCGATGATTTTTGTCGGATCAGGATCCGTCACCCTGTCGGAATGCGATATCAACGAGTTGCACATCGGCCTCAAGGGCACGATGGACGCACTCTACCTCAAGGACCTTGCCGACAAGACGCGCCGCGGCCTGCGCGGCCGAGTGAGAACGGCAAGTCGGGCGGCGCCGACGCCTCAGCATCAGACGAAATAATTTACAACCGGTGGCGAGGTGCAACTGGTTAGTTCGCGACAAGGCGCGACGAGCAGAGGAGACATTCGATGAGAGGGCTGGTGGTTTGGAATTTGATGACGCTCGACGGCTACTTCGAGGGCCGAAACCCATGGGACCTCGGCTTCCATGAGACGGTCTGGGGAGACGAACTGGAGGCGTTCTCGCTCGAGCAGGGCAAGGAGATCGGCACGCTGCTTTTCGGGCGGCGCACTTATGAAGGCATGGCCGGCTACTGGAGCCAGGAGACCGGGGCGATTGCCGACATGATGAATTCGATCGATAAGGCGGTGGCGACCCGCACGCTCGACGAGCCGACGTGGAACAATACCCGGCTCTTGAAGGGCGAGGCTGCGGAGGCGGTCAGGGCGCTGAAGGCGGAGGAAGGCAAGGACGTCTATGTGTTCGGCAGCGCCGACCTGCTCGAACTCGCTCCTCAAGGCCGGGCTCGTCGACGAATACCGGATCTGCGTCGCGCCGGTGGTGCTGGGCGGCGGCAATCCGCTCTTCAAGCCGCAGGACCAGCAGGTCAAGATGCGCCTCGAAAGCGCGCGCGCGCTCAAGACCGGCGGGGCGATCCTGACCTATGCAGTGGGTGGGTAGCGAACGGGCTGCGACTGGTCGGGCGCCATTCACGCCGCCGATCCGGGGTCCCATCGCCGGATCGGCAGTTTCGTCGCAAGGGGGCGGTACAAGGGCGCCGCGTTGGGCTATGGTCCCTCCCGACAAGGTAAGGGACCCGACTTGCGATGACGTTCCTTTGCGTTGTGTGCAAAGTCCTCGTCTGCGCGGCGTTCATGGGCGTGCCGGCGATTTTCTTCAGGGCCTATGGTTCGGGCGTCCGCCTTGGCTTGGGGCTCGCGACGGCACACTTCTGGCTCAGGCGCAGGACTTGGTGCTGCATGTTCCTACCGATGACGGTGCCGTCGAGGACGTTGAGGGCGGCGAACAGCGTTGTCGTGCCGTGCCGCTTGTAGTCGTGCGTCATGGTGCCGAGTCGCCCCTTCTTGCCCTTTCTTCATCGGCAGGCCGGGCTGGGTGCGGTCGAGCGCCTGAATCTGGCTCTTCTCGTCGACCGACAGCACGATGGCGTGGGCCGGCGGATCGACATAGAGGCCGACGACGTCGCGCAGCTTGTCGACGAATTTCGGATCGTTGGAGAGCTTGAATTGCTGCCAGCGGTGCCGCTGCAGGCCATGCGCCTTCCTCCTAATCGATTTCGAGAGAGCCCAGGAAACGGAACGTAGAGAGGCCAAAGCAGCACGGGAGGCGAGCGGCGCGGGGACGGGCGGATCAGAACCTTCTTTCCGCCCATGTGCTGCAATTGCTACAAGGGAGTGCATCATGAAGGCGGTCGTAAGCTCTCTTGTGCTTTCGATGATTGCGGGCGAAGCTTTGACAGCAACGCGCATCGAGACGGCAGGCATGACGTGCGCACAAATTCAGTCCACATTGGGCAGAGAAGGCATTGCGATATTACGCTACAGATCGACGCGTGACCCGAGTTTACCTCTTTATGAACAATACGTCGCGTCAGTGCGGTATTGCCGTTCCGCCGAGATCGCAGCGCCCCGGATGATACCTGCTGCCGACACGCCATCCTGCCAGGTTCGCAAGTGCGTCAGGACTTACCGTGGAGGCAGTCGCCGTTGATATTGTAGTCCCTGAACAGTTTCCGGCACGCCAGAATGTACCAAAGGGGCAATGGGAAGCCGCCACAAGATGAGGGTTGCCGCGCCGAGGCAGCATCTTGTTATCTCCGACCTGACAACGAATGCGAGGCTAGACTTAGCGGAGCATCGGACTCGGCCGATCGAACTGAACGCGAAAGCCTTTTACGCCGCCGCGTGATAAGCCCTATCGGTCTGGTCGAAAACCGTCAGCTGCGAACTATTGACGTCAAAGACAACCGCGTCGCCATGCGCGAGGTCGGTCATCCCGGGGTCGGCGCCAATGACCTTACTGCCATCGGCAAGGACGGCATAAACGAGCGAACGGTCGCCCAATCGTTCGATAGTCTCGACGTGGGCCTTTACGACGCCTTTCTTGTCGCGGGCGACCACTAGATATTCAGGCCTGATACCAAGCGTCAGGTCCGGCCCCCTAACATCCGCCGCTGGAACTGAGGTGGTTACCTCGGAGCCATCGACCAGCTTGGCGGTGAGAAATCCCGAACGTTCGCCGGCAGACGCGATCTTTATGAAATTCATGCCGGGTGAACCAATGAACTGGGCGACATAGCGAGTGGCAGGACGAGCATAGATCTCACCTGGGGTCGCCACCTGCACAATCTTCTTGTCGTGAAACAGGACGATGCGGTCGGCCAGCGTCATGGCTTCCACCTGGTCGTGTGTAACGAAGATCATTGTCGCGCCAAGCCGCTCGTGGAGTTGAGCGAGTTCCACCCTGGTCCGGGTGCGCAATCCCGCGTCGAGGTTCGACAGCGGCTCGTCAAACAGAAACACATCGGGCTCGCGGACGATTGCCCGCCCAATTGCCACGCGCTGACGCTGCCCACCCGACAATTCCGAGGGTTTGCGATCGAGTAGATGCTTCATTTCCAGGATCTGAGCCGCCACAGCGATCCGCTTTTCGATCTCGGCGGGTGGCGTCTTGATGTTCTTGAGACCGAACGACATGTTGTCGCGCACGGTCATGTGGGGGTAGAGCGCGTAGGACTGGAAGACCATGGAGACGCCGCGCTGGCCAGGCGGCAGCAGATCGACGCGCCTGCCGCTGATCCAGATCTCGCCACGCGTCAGTTGTTCGAGCCCAGCAACCATCCGAAGCATTGTTGACTTGCCGCAGCCCGATCCTCCCAGGAAGACGACCAGCTCGCCCTTCTGAATATCGAGGTCGATATCGTTGAGCACTTCCACTGCGCCAAAATGCTTGGTCGCCGCCTTGATCGATATCCCTGACATTCAGGCCTCCCGTACTGCTATTCCTGCTCTACTTCACCGCGCCGACAGCAACGCCACGAGTCAAAGTGCGCTGGAAGAGAATGAAGAAGATGATCGTGGGCAGGACGCCGAGCAGCGAAGCAGCAGCAATTCCGGTCGGGTCCGACTGATTTGCGCCCGACAAGACGCCCATGGCGACCGAGACCGTCTGGTTGTCATTGGAAGCCAGGAAGACCAGCGGCAACAGGAACTCGTTCCACGACCAGATAAAGAAGAAGGTCGCCAGTACGCTGAGTGTCGGCCACAGGATTGGCACTACAACCTTCCAGAGGATCTGCCAGCGGCTTGCGTTGTCGAGCTGGGCCGCCTCGATGATCTCGCGCGGAAAGGTCGACATGACCGACGCCAGCAGGTACGTGCCGAACGCCGACATCAACACCGCGATGATGACGATGAGTGCATAAAGATTGTCGAACAGGCCGACCCATTTCAGCATGTAGTAGAGCGGATAAATCAGGGCTTCCTGCGGTGCCATGATGGTCATGAGCAGGATCAGCAGCAATGTGTAACCGCCCTTAACGCGACCGATGCCGATGGCATAAGCGTTGAGAAGGCTGATCGTCACCGCGAGTATTGCAACGCCGGCACTCATCATCAGGCTGTTGATCAGTTTCTGAAGAAATCCGGCATTGATCCAGAACGAGGTGATGGCAGTCAGGTCAAAGGTGCGTGGGAAGCCGAGCGCGCCGTGCTCGGCATAGTCGGACGGTGTCTTGATAGCGTTCATCGCCGCCAGAACGAAGGGAAACAATGTTGCCGCAAGCCAGATCAGCAGCAGCGCCAGGATAAGCCACGACGTGTAGTCGCGCCGCTGCGGCGCAGGGCCGGCATCCGCGGCGACAGCGCCTGAAAGCTGCGAAGTCTGAGCGATCGACATCAGCTGGCTCTTTCGATCTGGCGAAGCTGCGTGCGCAGGAAGAAGACGCCGAGCCCAATCGTCAGCAATGTCTGCAACGTCGCGATCGCCGAGGCGTATCCCACGCGATTGACCGTGAAGAAGTAGTAGAAGGTAAGATAGGAAGGCACCGTCGTAGCGTTGTCTGGCCCGCCAGACGTCAGCACGTAGATCGGGGCGAAAACCTTGAGAGCGGCGATCATCGTGGTCAGCGCGACGACAAAGATCTCAGGCAGCAGCATTGGAATGGTGATCGCTCGGAAGCGCCGGAACCAAGTCGCATTGTCGAGCTGGGCAGCTTCATAGAGCGCGGGATCGACGCGCGCCAATCCGGACATGAAGACGACCAGGCAATAGCCAAGCTGCACCCAGACAATCACCGCGGAAACAGCCCACAATGCGTAGTCAGCCTCACCAAGCCAATTGCCCTTGAAGGCCCCAAGACCAATGGCGTCCAGAACGGCGTTGACGACGCCAACCGGGCTCAGGATCCATACCCAAAGCACGCCAGCGGCGCTGAGCGGAAGAATCTGCGGCAGGTAAAAGCCGGCTCGAAAGAAACTCGACATGCCCGCGCCGAACTTCGCACTGACATAGTCAAAAAGCACTGCCGCGAGAAAAAGGCCGAGGAGGATCGGCACGACTGTCATCGAGATCATGAACAGCAGGGTGTTTATGAGCGAGCGCCAGAAAACCGCGTCCTGCATCAGCCGTACATAGTTCTGGAAGCCGACGAAGGTTGGGGTTCCAAGACCCTTCCAGCTGGTGAAGCCGAGCCCGAAGCTGACGATCAGCGGGATGAGCACGACGACGACGAAGCCAACCGCGCCTGGAATGAGATAGTAATAATAGCCGCTTGATCCCGGCTCCGTTGAAGCTTGTCTCATCTGGTTTCAAAGCGGTCTGCAAACCAGCGCTATTCTGGCCGCGACTGCCATTCCTTCGTCTGAGTTGGAAACACCTCGTATCTGAGTTGGAAACACCTCGTACATGCGGCGCTTCCCGAAGCGCGAGAACCGCGCTCCGGGAAGTCCGGTGACCTATTGGTTGGCTTGCGCGTCGTCGTAGGCAACCCGGAGGCGTTCGACGAAATCCTCGGGCGTCGCCGTGCCGGCAATCAGGCCGGTACAGGCCTGAATGAGCGTTTCGTAATAGCCTGGAACCGGCCAGTCCGGGTAAAGGCCAAGGCCGCCCTTGCCGGCAATCTCCGCAAAATTAGTGGAGACCTGCTTGCCGACAGGGTCGGTCACGGCGGCGTTGTCAGCGGCTAGCGCGACGCCGCCTGCATTTGCCTGCTCGGTCTGGTTCGCCTTGCCGATTACGATGTCGATGAAGTCGTAGGCGAGGTCCTTGTTCTTGGCGTTTGCCGGTACCACGAACAGGCTACCGGTCGAGCCGACGCTGTATTTAGGCGTCGGGAAGATGAACTGATCCCATTTGAAGGTCTTGATTCCAGCGGAGAAGGTGCCCGTGTTCCAGGTTCCGCTGATATACATCGGGGACTTCCCAGCCATGAACTGAGCAACTGCATCGTCACCCTTCATGCCGGTGGAGTCTTTGGAAATATACCCCTTGGAAACCCAGTCCTGAACCTTCTGCGCGGCCCAGAGGAACGGCTTGGTATCGAGCGGCGTCTTCAAGCCCTGATAGTTGGCGATCCAATTATCGTCGGCCTGTGTATAGGCCAGCGTCGCAAACAGATGCTGGGCCGGCGCATCCTTGGTTCCGGTCACCAGCGGCAGAACGCCCTTCTTGTTGAAAGCATCGAGGACGGCTTCGAACTCCTCGAGGGTCTTCGGCACTTTCAGGCCGTTCGCCTCGAACATATCCACATTGTAGAAAACCGATACGTATTCGCCGTAGGCGGGTACGCCGATGATGGGGCCGCTGCCAAAAATGCCCTTCTCGTCATATTTGCTCAGCCGCAACATGCTCTCGTTGAGAGTGTTGCCCCAGCCGCGCTCCTTGAAGACATCATCAAGCGGCGTCAGCAAACCTTGTGACGCAACCAGTCCGGCCGTGGCGTTTCCCTTGTTGTATTCGGTCATGTCCGGCACAGCCCCCGAATTGAGGATCATGCCGCCAGCCTTCTGCATCTGGTCGAATGTCTTAAGTTCGAAGTTCACAGTGACATCGGGATGTTTAGCTTTGAACTCCTCGAGACCCTTGGTCCAGGCCTTGTTCTGGGCCGTCGCCGGCAGTTCCCACCACCAGACACTGAACGTTTTGTCCTCAGCCTGCGCCGGGGTACCGAATTGCAACCCCAGCAGCAGTGCCGCCGCCGTCAAAGTTACTTTGGATTTCATGTTCAACTCCTCCACATTGTTTTCCTTCGGGCGTCGCCCGAATTACTTAACCAGCGATGGATCGCCCCCTTCGTAGTTCGCCGAAATCCCAACAAAGTCGCCTCCACGACATTGCTTGAGATGATTTAGGGCATGAACCTGGCCTGTCATCTCTAGTTTGTCGCGGTAGACGGGATCGTGCCAGCCTTCGATATCGATCGAGCCTGTATAGCCAACCAACCGCAACTCGCTGATGATGTCGGTCCAGTTGGAATCGCCGAATCCAGGCGTGCGCATAAAGACGAACGGTACCTTGCCGAAGACACCGTGCTCCCTGATCACCTCCCAGCGTACCGTGGCGTCCTTGCCGTGGATGTGAAAGAACTTCTTTCCCCATTTGCGAATCTGCGGCAGCGGGTCGATCAGGTAGACGAGCTGATGGCACGGCTCCCATTCGAGGCCGATATTCTCGTCGGCCGTCTCGTTAAACATTAGTTCCCAGGCATCCGGGTTATGGGCGATGTTCCAGTCTCCCGTCGCCCAGTTGCCATCCATCGCACAGTTCTCGAAAGCGATCCTTACACCCTTGTCCGCAGCCCGCTTTGCCAGTTCGCTCCAGATTTCCTTGTAACGTGGCAGGCTGTCGGTGAGCGGCTTGTTTCGGATGCGTCCTGTAAATCCGGCCACGCAGCTGGCGCCGAAATGGTGAGCGTTGTCGATGCAGTCTTTCCAGCCCTGCAGCGTGTCCAGGTCGATCGCATCGGTCTCGAGCGCATTGCCGAACATGCCGATCGTCGAGATTGTGATGTCTCGATCGCCGATCGCATCCCGGCAGCGCTGCCCGAGTTCGCGGAGATTTTGGCCGTTGGTGGTTTGCCAGAAGAAAGGTTCGAAACTTTCGAACCCGAGATGCGCGATCTCCCGGATACGCGCGTCGGCGCTGCCACCCGAAGCGCTGACCATGGTGCCGATGCGGATATTCCTGGCGAGGTCGCGCATCATGGGATCCCTGTTGTTATCGTTACTCGCCGACCGTTCTTCGCGCTATCGATTGCCGCGAGCACCATTGCGAGGCTGTTGAGGTTGTCGGTGGAAACGGTCTCCGGCTCCGTGCCGCTGTTGATAGCCTCGACAAATGCCGCGATGACGCTGGCATGGCCATGCGTTTCACCCGGTTCCGTCGGCTCCGGAAGAACGAGTGGCACGGGATCGCGAACGAGGCCTGATCCGCTTCCCGCCTGCCCGGCCTCGAACCGGTCGGCGCCATCCCAAAGAATTGTTCCGCGCGAACCGGTGATGCGCCATGTGCTTTCCCAGCTCGTGTGTGCACCCTCCGCGCACCACGAGCCCCGATAGGTGAAGACAGCACCTCCCTCGAATTCGAAGATAGCGTTCGCAGAGGCGCCGTGCGCATACCATGAACCTCTGGGATTGCTCTCGTGGCAGTAAACGGCCACAGGCGCCGCACCGATGACAAAGCGCGCCGCGTCGAGTGTGTGGATTGCCATGTCCATCAGAAGCACATGCTCCATCTCATCGCGAAAGCCGCCAAAATGTGCGCCGATAAAAAAGTCGCAATGCACCCCGGTAATATCGCCTATCAGTCCCTCAACGACAGCGCGCCTTAGGCGACGGATGCCCGGGATGTAGCGCCGGTTCTGAACCACGGCATGTACTTTGCCGGCTGAATTCGCTGCCGCGATCAGCTCCTCCGCCTCAGCGAGGCTTGTTGCAAGCGGCTTCTCTGACAGGACGTTGCACCCTCGGCCAAGCGCCGTCCTGACGACGCCGGCACGCGCCACAGGAACGACGATGTCGAAAACAGTGTTCGCGTCGGTACTTGCAATCACTTGGTCAAGGTCGGAGCCGCAAATCGCGTCCTCCAGCCCGAACTCGTCCGCCAGCGCCTGCGCGCATCCCACATCGAGATCGACAAGGCCGACGATAGCGATCGATGACGCCAGCTTTGGCGTCGTCGCGATCGCTCGGAGCCAGCCTTTCGACATAGCTCCGCACCCGACCACCACCGCATTTATCACGCAACTCCTCCCACGCTGGTCGCAGTAATCAGCTGGCTCGTAAACGTTTACGACTTGAACGTACACTCAATTTCGCCTCGAAAACAGCACGCACCAGGGGCCGCGGCAATAGGCGAAGATTTCACGGCCGGCGTCGATTTCTGAGCGGTGCGCTTCAAGATCGCCGAGAGGAACGTTAATCGCGCCGGCACCATCGTCAAGGGACCCGGCGCCTCGCACGCGTCGTGGCGCGCGTTCTCCAAGTGCCTACCGCTTCTGGCGTGATTTGGGGCTACGCGGTCGGCGCGTTGTCGGCCAGCGCCATCGCCGCTCTGTTCGACCTCGCCCAGGCCATAGACGAAGAGCGGTGAACCTTGGTAACAGAATCATGAATCTCCGCATTCCACTGAGATCTCTTAGACCGTGGCGACATGGTGGCGACACAGAAATGCAAACAGGGCAGCCGCCCGAAGGCGGCCAACTTAACGCAATGATTTTCTTTGGAAATTTGGAGCGGGCGAAGGGATTCGAACCCTCGACCCCAACCTTGGCAAGGTTGTGCTCTACCCCTGAGCTACACCCGCTCGCGCGGCACTCGACCGCAAGCCGCGCCTATATGGCCGAAGCGCGTGGCGAATGCAACAGGGAAATATTTCAATTGGCGATGCGCGGCGGGACGCCGCAGGCACCCGAAAATCGGAAACGATTTTCGGAAAGCACGATGCGGACATTCAAAGAGATACAGCGTCGTTTTGCATCCCGAAGGACGCGCGACGCTGCAGACTGTCAAAACGTCGCTGCCACCACCCTTGTCCAGGCGCAAAGTTGGAAATAGACCGAACGGTCTGAAAGACGGAGCACCCATGCCGAAATCGCCCGACGAGCTGTTTGCCTTCCTTGACGATCTCGGGATCAGCGTGACCACGATCACGCATCCGCCATTGTTCACGGTCGCCAACTCGCAGGCCCTGCGGGGAGAGATCGAAGGCGGACATACTAAGAACCTGTTCCTGAAGGACAAGAAGGACAACTATTTCCTGGTCACGCTGAGCGAGGATGCAACGGTCGATCTCAAGTCGATCCATCACAAGATCGGCGCCGCCAGCCGCGTGTCTTTCGGCAAGCCGGAAGCGCTGCTCGACCTCCTCGGGGTTGCGCCAGGGGCCGTGACCGCGCTTGGCGTCATCAACGATGCGGGCGGCAAGGTAAGGATGGTGATCGACAGCGCGCTGCTCGAGCATCCGGTGATCAATGTTCATCCGCTGACCAATGCGGCGACAACCTCGATTGCACGCGACGATCTTCTGCAGTTCCTGCGCGCAACAGGGCACGAACCTGCTATCTTGAAAGTGTCGGAATGATCGCCACATGGGGTACAGTTGACGGGTCAATCAGGCGGGGACAAGTCAGGCGGCGCATGCCATTGAAAGGGCTGAAATGAGCAGACAGGACAATCCCTATTCAGATGCAGGTCAGTATGCCTCTGCAAACGTGCAGTTCGGCTCTGCCGCGAACCCCGGTTCGCAGGCGGGCGGAGCGGGGCCGGGCAGCGGAGTGAAGAGAGCGGCCGGCGCTGCGGACCCGATCAAGGACACGACGACGGCAAATTTTGCACAGGATGTCATCCAGGAATCACGCAAACAGCCTGTTCTCGTGGATTTCTGGGCGCCCTGGTGCGGTCCATGCAAGCAGTTGACGCCGGTGCTCGAAAAGGCGGTCCGTGCCGCTGGCGGGAGCGTCAAACTCGTCAAGATGAACATCGACGATCACCCGAGTATCCCCGGCCAACTCGGCATCCAGTCGATTCCGGCGGTCATTGCCTTCAGGAACGGCCAGCCGGTGGATGGGTTCATGGGCGCCATTCCGGAGAGCCAGATCCGCGAATTCATAGAGCGGATTGGCGGCAAGGGCGGCAGCCAGCCGGAGGCCGCGGACGCGCTGAAGGCCGCGGCTGAGGCTCGCGAGGCAGGAGACGCGCATACCGCCGCCGAAATCTATTCCGCCATCGTGCAGGAAGCACCGGACAACGTCGATGCAATCGCGGCTCTGGCCGACCTTCTCTTCGAACAGGGGGATGCGGACGGTGCCGAGGAAGTGCTTGCAGGAGCGCCCGAAGACAAGAAGGAAGCCCAGCCGCTTGCGGCCGTCCGCGCAAAGATCGCGCTGGCAAGGCAAGCTGCGCGGCTTGGAAATCCGGATGAGCTCGAACGGCGGCTCAAGGCGAACCCCAAGGATCATCAGGCACGATTTGACCTTGCCATGATCCTGAACGCGCAGGGCAGGCGAGCGGAGGCCGCAGACAACCTTCTGGCGATCGTGAAGGCCGATCGCACTTGGCAGGACGATGGCGCGCGCACCCAGCTCCTGAAGTTCTTCGAGGCCTGGGGCGTGAATGACGAGGCGACGCTGGCGGGTCGGCGCAAGCTGTCATCCGTGCTTTTTTCCTAGTGTGGCGAATCCGAAATTCGTATTACCTTGAAGCGAGGCTCGGATCGAATTTCGGATTTCAAAGCCACACTAGCAACTTATTGATTCTAGTGTGGTTTACGGATTTGAAGTTCTGAGAACGCGGATGCCATGGAAATGACAGGGACTTCAAATCCGCCATACTAGAGCGAGACGACCGTTTGTGAACCTTCGTCCCTCTCAATGTTTTGTTGTCCGTGGTTAACGCCGGATTGGAGCTTAAACGTGCAGGCGGGCAATGCTCACTACCGGGTCGGTTCGGATCTGCCGGGCGTCGTCCCGGTCTTTCCGCTGTCGGCCGCACTGCTGCTTCCGGGCGGCCGCATGCCGCTGAATATCTTCGAACCGCGCTATCTGCAGATGATTGACGAGGCGATGGCAGGACGCCGCATTGTCGGCATGATCCAGCCCAGTCTCGATGGCGCGATGCGCGAGGATGGCGAGCCGGAGATCTGCCAGGTCGGCTGCGTCGGCAGGATCACATCGCTGGCGGAAACCGGAGATGGGCGCTACCTGATCGCTCTGCAGGGCGTGTGCCGTTTCCGCGTGGCGGCGGAGCTTCCGGTCAAGACGCCGTTCAGGCAGTGCCGCATCAGGCCGTTTGTGGCCGACCTTCGCGAGGACCAGGGAGCCGGCGAAGTCAACCGTCCGGCCCTACTCAAGACTTTCCGTGCCTATCTCGAGGCCAATGGCCTCGAGGCAGACTGGGAGAGTGTGAGCCGCGCGGAAAATGCCATGCTGGTCAATGCGCTCTCCATGATGGCGCCTTATGGAGCGGCGGAGAAACAGGCGCTGCTCGAAGCGCCCGACCTCAAGACGCGAGCGGAGACGTTGATTGCAATCACCGAAATGGCGCTCGCCCGCGAACAGGATGACTTCGGATCGAGCCTCCAATGACGATTGCTGGCAATGCCGGGAGGGCATAACGGGCGATGAGTGAGATCGCACGAGACGCCAAGATCGACGCCAAGCTGTTGGAGCTGCTTGCATGCCCGCTGACCAAGGGACCGTTGACCTGGGACCCGGTCACTTCCGAACTGATCTCGAAAGTGGCGAAACTTGCCTATCCTGTTCGAGATGGAATTCCTATCATGCTGCCTTCGGAGGCAAGACAGGTCACCGCGGAAGACAAACCGGACAGGGCTAAATAGGTTTGGCTATTCTACAGGTGGACCGAACCAGCCCCTTGGTCCAATGACGAGAAGCCGACGGCGACGAATACGGGACGGCAGATGAAACGCGGCAGGAAACGGCTCGACGCGCTTTCAGCGGCTGCCGCAACCCTGTTCTGGGAACGAGGCTTTGCACCAACGAGCCTTGCGGATATCGCGGCGGCTTCGGGCGTGCCGCTCGGCAACATCTATTACTATTTCAAGACGAAGGCAGATTTTGCGCTTGCGGTGGCGGACGTTTTTGTCGCGGAGACCGATTCGATGCTCCGCGAAATCGAGACCGAGGAACATGAGCCGCGGCGGCGGCTTGCGGCGCTTGTCGCCCGGCTTTCGCGCAGCCTCAAGAGCCGTGTCGCACATGGCTGTCCGATTGCGCTCTGCATTCGCGATTTCCGTCTTGAAGCGCCTGCTGCCTCGGATCGTGCCGCCGAGGCGTTCAATCTGCTGATCGGCTTCATGGCGCGGGAACTGGGGCGTACCGGCCTGCGGCCGGCGCGGGCACTCTTGCTCGCGCGCAATGCGGTCGCCGAATGGCAGGGCGGGATGATGCTCGCGCATGCACTGAAAGATGCGACAGTCCTGTCGGAAAGCTTCCGCCGTATGGAGCAACTCTTGCTCGGCCAGGCAAGGACTGATCATATTTGGTGAACTCGACGCGGTGCTGCTGCTCTCCCCTTCTCCCCTTGTCGGAGAAGGTTGGTCAAGGGCTGGACCTAATCTTATCTGCTCTAGGGTGTGTTGATATTCAGGTGATGCCGGCCTGCAAATGGCTGTCTTCTGCGCTTCCGGTACTCACGTACCCGAACGTACGCTCTAGTGCCGGTTCTCGAAAACCGCCATTTTCGGCTCGGCCTGACCTGAATCTCAACACACGCTAGTCTATTGAAAATTTCGGCCTTTCGGCATGACATCGCCTGCTTGGTGCGAAAGCTGCTCATAATTTTGAACGAGCGCCGGCAGGTGTCTTGCAGACTTCTTCGGCACGCTTTTTCCCGTCCCTTGCGGTTCTTCGCGCCGGATCCCGGCACGCAGCGACTGGGCCTCCTCAGTCAGCAGGCCAAGCCAGGAGGTCAGGTCTTCCATTCTTTCCGCTACGATATGGATGACGCCCGATTCCGATTGGAGACGGCCGCTGACACGGATGAAGCGGGAACCGAGAACGATCGCGCGGTAGCGTTCGAAGATTCTCGGCCAAACGATGATGTTTGCCACAGCCTCCTCGTCTTCCAGCGTCAGGAAGATCGCATTGCCCGTACCCGGCCGCTGCCGTACCAGGACAAGGCCGCAGACCGACACACGGCTGCCGTCAGCTACCGCTGTAAGCCGGTTGTTCGGGACTACCTCCACTCTGTCGAGCCTCTCCCGCATGAAGGAAACCGGATGCGCCTTGAGCGAAAGTCCAAGCGACTGGTAGTCGTGAATGACATGCTGGCCAAGCGGCATGGCCGGCAGTTTTGTTTCCGGCTCATTGTCACGCAAGCGGAGGTTGGGTTTATCGAAGAGCGGCAGGAACTCCGTTGCTCCCTTTCTATCCAGCGCGCGCACCGCCCACAGAGCCTCGCGGCGATCGAGCCCGAGTGATCGGAACGCATCGGCCTGCGCAAGCCGTTCGATCTCGTCAATATCGAGTCCCGATCTCAGCCATACGTCCCGAACCGAATCGTAGCCCTGGCCGCGCCGGCGCACGAATTCTTTCATGCGCTTTTCCGGCAGACCCTTGATCTGACGCAAACCAAGCCGGACGGCATAGCGGCTCATGATCACATCCCGCATTTCGGCATGACGCGCGATGATGCGCGAACGATCAAAGCGGCGGCCTTCCAGCCTGCAGTCCCACTCCGATCGATTGACGTCGACCGGCAGGATTTCGACACCGTGATCCTGGGCATCGCGGACAAGCTGCGCCGGCTTGTAGAAACCCATGGGTTGGGAGTTGAGAATCGCCGCGCAGAAGACATCCGGGTAATAGGCCTTCAGCCAGCAGGAGGCATAGACCAGAAGAGCGAAAGAGGCCGCATGGCTTTCGGGAAAGCCGTATTCGCCAAAACCCTCGATCTGCTTGAAGCAACGCTCGGCAAAATCCCGCGGATAGCCTCTGGAAACCATGCCGTTGATCATTCGATCGCGATGGTTGCCGATCGTGCCCGTGCGCTTGAATGTCGCCATCGCGCGCCGCAATTGATCGGCCTCGCCAGGCGTGAAGCCGCCGGCCTCGATTGCGATCTTCATGGCTTGTTCCTGAAAGAGCGGAACGCCAAGCGTTTTCTTCAGGATGGCTTCGAGTTCGGGCCGCACATATTCCGGCTTTTCCTTGCCTTGCCGCCGGCGCAGATAGGGATGCACCATATCGCCTTGAATGGGCCCGGGACGAACGATCGCTACCTCGATGACGAGATCGTAGAATTCCCGCGGCCGCAAGCGCGGCAACATGCTCATCTGGGCGCGGCTTTCGATCTGGAAGACGCCGACCGTATCGGCGCGACAGATCATATCGTAGACGCTTGCATCCTCCGCCGGTATCGTCGCGAGATCAACGATACGCCCATACCTGTCCCTTACGTCATAATGCTTTTCCAGAAGAGCGAAGGCCCGGTGCAGGCAAGAGAGCATGCCGAGCGCCAGCACATCCACCTTGAGGATGCCGACGGCATCGAGATCGTCCTTGTCCCACTCGACCATCTTGCGTTCGTCCATCGCCGTCTTGACGATGGGCACGATCTCGTCGAGACGGTCCCTTGTGATGACGAAGCCGCCGACATGCTGGGAGAGATGACGGGGGAACCCCATGATGTCGTTGGCGCGGTCGATCACATGCCTTGCCAGCGGTTCCGTCTCGCTCAGGCCTCCGGCTCTTATTTCCTTCCCGCCAAGTTCGGATGAAGACCAGCCCCAGATCGATCCTGAAAGCGCGCCTCGCACGTCATCCGACAGCCCCATCGCCTTGGCGACTTCGCGCAAGGCGGAGCGGCCCCGGTAAGTGACCACCGACGCAGCCAGCGCGGTACGTTTCCCGCTGTATTTCCGGTAGATGTATTCGATGACGATATCGCGCTTTTCGTGCTCGAAATCGACATCGATATCGGGTGGCTCGTTGCGCTCCCTGGAAATGAAACGTTCGAAAAGCGTGTCGATGACCTCCGGCCCGACATCGGTGATCTTCAGACAGTAGCAAATGACGGAATTGGCAGCCGAGCCGCGCCCCTGGCAAAGGATATCCTGGGACCGGGCATATTTGACGATGTCGTGGACAGTCAGGAAATAGCGCGCATATTTCAGGTCGCGCACCGTGTCGAGCTCGTGCCGGATGATCGTCTTGACTTTTTCGGGCACTCCGTTCGGATACCGTTCGCCTGCTCCTTCCCAGGTCAGCCTTTCCAGCTCGGCCTGCGGTTCGAGTCCCAATTCCGTCGGCTCGTCCGGATAATTGTATTTAAGCTCGTCGAGCGAGAACTTCAGCGTTTCCTTGAAGCGCATCGTCTCCGCGATGGCCTCGGGATACCGGCGGAAAAGGCGGGCCATTTCCGCCGGCGGCTTGAGATAGCGTTCGGCATTAGCGCGCAATTCGTATCCTGCCTCGGCAACGGGCACATTCAGGCGAATTGCAGTGAGCACATCCTGGAGAGGGCGACGGTCGGCAACATGATAGAAGACATCGTTGACCGCCATCAGGGGAAGGCCGGCCATCCTTGCGATCGAGGCCGCCTGTTCCAGTCGAAAACGGTCGTTTCCGTCGTAAGCGGGCGAAACGGCGATCCATAAAGATTGAGCGAAGCTGTCCTTCAGCATGTGCAGGAACTGCAATGTACCTTCCGGGGCCTGATCGAAATCAGGCAAGACGGCGAGGGAAAGAAGACCGCCCCATTCGAAGAGGTCACCGACAACAAGGTCCGGCGCACCCTTTTCGCCGCGCATGTTGGCGGCAGTCAGCATACGGCAGAGATGGCCCCAGCCCTCGCGATTCTGAGGATAGGCCAGCACTTCCGGCGTGCCGTCGGAAAAGACGAGCCTGCAGCCCGGATGATAGGGGAGTTTTTCCACCTTTGTCTGCTGCCAGGCGCGCACGACGCCCGCAACCGAGTTGCGGTCGGCGAGACCCATCGCTGAAAGGCCGAGCAGCTTTGCCGCGACCGCGAGTTCCTCCGGCCTGGACGCTCCTTGCAGGAACGAAAAATTCGACTGGATGGCGAATTCGGCATACGGAATGTCAATCGGTGCATTCATGCGAAAATTCCATGCATGAACCATCGCGGCGCTTGCTGCGAAGTTTCGTAAAGTCCTTGCCGGTAAAGCCAGTATCTGCGTCCCTCCGCATCCTCGACCTTGAAATAGTCGCGTGTCGGGACATCCTCGCGCCACCATTCGGGTGCGATGCGTTCCGGGCCTTCCGAACGGGCTACCCTGTGCATGACACGCCGCCAGCGAAAGTGGAGCGGGGGGCCTTCCGGCACTTCGGTTGCCGCGACCTCGACCGGTTCGGGCTGGCGAAAAAGACGAATGGGTCGTTCCGGCCCGCTTTCCTGGATCACGGCCATTCTTGCGTTCCCCTGATCGGATTTTTGCGGTGCGTCGGAGAAAGGCTTCATGACGACCGCCCGTTCCGGCACATGGCTCTCGACTGGAACAGGTTTCAGCACAGCCTGTTCGCCCAAACGGGCGCGGATGCGGTCCGCGAAAAGGGCAAGCGTCTCGCCATTGTCGAGCGTGTGGCCGGCAAAGTCCGTCTGCTCTGCCGCGAAATGCGCGACGGCGAGCACGGAAAGGCGGACGAGTTCGAAACCGTAGCCCGCATCAATCCCGTCCTCGAATGCGGCGAGTTTCTCATGGAACAGACGTTTCACCAGGACCGGCTCACGCAAGGGCCGCGACGTACCGACCACGATGCGGCAGACCGCGCCGTCGACCCGGAAAAGTGCCAATTCGAGCGCGCGTGCACCTTCGCCCCGCCGTTCGAGATCGGCTTTCAGCGTCGTTGCCAACTCGAAGGCCAGGATTTCGATGTCTTCGAGGAGCGCGATTGCGTCGGCCAGATGCCGTTCCACGGAAAGCGGCGGCACGTGCAGGCGCGGTGAGATGGGTTCCTCGATGCGCCCAATCGCCTGATCGAGGCGAACCAGGAGCTGTCTGCCGAAACGCCGGGCAAGCGGCGCCCGCGGCGCCGTCATGATCGCGCCCGCCGTGCGTAAGCCGACGCTTTCAAGACCGGCGCGGGTGACAGGATCGAGGCGCAAAGCTGAAAGCGGCAAAGGAGCCAGGGTCTCGTCTTCGGCGCCGGGCTCTACAACGCCGTCGCTTAAAAAGCGGGCCGCCGCCCAAGCCGTACCGGGGGTAGAGGCAAGGCCCGCCCGCGCATGGAATCCCTGCTGGAAAAGCCGGGCGAGAACATCACTCAGCATGGCTTTTTCACCGCCAAAAAGATGAGCGCAACCCGTAATGTCGAGAAGAAGCCCGTCGCACCCGTCAAGCGCCACCAGGGGCGTGTAACGATCGCACCAATCGGCAAGGCTTTCGAGCAATCTGCGGTCCGCCTGCGGTTCCGCCTCGACGACCTCGACCCCGGGGTACATGGCGCGCGCATCGGCAATCCCCATGCCGCGCTTCAGCCGGAGCGCTTCAGCCCGCTCGTCGAGCGCGGCGACGCGCTGGGTGTTGTCTTCCCGGTGGCTGAGGATAAGCGGCTGCGGGTTTGTCGACGGGTTTGAACGCCACGACCTGCCCAGGCGCTGGCGAAAAATCCGGTCGGAAGACAGGTGCGGGAACCATAGAGCGAGAATTCTCTGGCCGTCTTTCCTGAAAGGCGCGTTCATCGGCGTTCCACTCCAGTATGAATTCTCCCGGCAGAGCCGTGCGGCTCTTGCCAATGGTCACGGTAAAGGCCGGGCGACCGATCGAATCGGCGAGCGGCCCGGCCACAGTGCCGCGAGGCACGGCCGGAGCGGCCGAAACGATCATCCGGACTGGCGCGGCAGTGGGTTCAGCCTCCCCAGCCTGGCGCAGAAGGAAGACCGGCCTTCCGGCCATCTGGGCGCGCCGGTGCAGCCGCCGGGTTGAAGTCAGGTCGAGCCGGCCGGGGTTGCCATGCATCTCCAGAATGACCGCGGAAAGCTCCTTCAGCCGGGCTGCCTCCTCCGCGATCCAGAGCGCATCCATAAGCTTCGGTGCCTGCGAGATGAGAAGTTCGTCCGGTGAAACGCCGGAAAGTGCCGCGATGCCAGGCGCATAGGGAAATCCTGCCTCGGTAAAGGCCTGGTTGACGCCGATCCAGAGAACGGGAAACCGATTTTGCCCGCCGACGCCTTCCCGGCTCTTCAAGGCCAGTCCCGCAAGCGCCAGGGCAAAGCCGGCAACCGCTCCCGCATCGCGAATCGCGCCGCCATGGATTTCCGTCAGGGCAGCATTGGGCAGGCCGCCGCCCAAAGCGGTGTCCAGACGCTCGACACCTGTTGGCAGAAGACGTAAAGCGCCCGGCCCTGTCGCGATCCCTTCGCGTCTGCGCACCGTTTCACATCCGTCGGGCAATGCCAGACGCTCAGGCAGAGTGCCCTCGATCTTCGCGATTTTTTGGCGCAAGGCAAACACAGCCTCTTGCGCCATGGCGTTCATTGCCATGTCGGTCAGCCTGCAGATGTTCCTGTTATGTTCCTTATGGATTCCAGAGCTGGAATAAAGAGTCAAGCTCAAAGCAGGAGAATTTATTCCTCGGGTTTTCTCTTCCTTGGCTAAATCATTCGGAATAAACGCAGAAACCTCGAAAGCCGGCCAGCAAAAGGCTAGAGCGGTTCCCGCTCTGCCGGAATCGGTGAACCGCTCTACCTTTTTGTTTTTACGCAATTCCGGACGGAAAACCGGGTCCACTTTTCCTGGAATTGCTCTATATGCCGGGATCAGAGGATAAAATGGCCCGCATCTACAAGACCCGCAGTTGGCACGACCAGCTATCACCGTCGATCGAGGAAATGGAGCTTCTGGCGCTTGAGGCCTACGCGCATCTGCCCGAGGAATTCCGCACCTTGACCGGTGAGATCATTATCCAGCTCGCGGAATTCCCCACCGATGAGATCATGGACGATCTCTCGCTGGAAACACCGTTCGACCTGCTCGGCTTGTTCGAAGGCCGCGGCATCGCGGAGCGATGGAACCCGCAGACCGGGGAAGGCCCGAACCAAATCACGCTCTATCGCCGCGCCATCCTCGACTATTGGGCCGAAAACGAGGAAACGCTGGGAGACATCGTGACCCATATTTTGATCCACGAGGTCGGTCACCATTTCGGCCTTAGCGACGATGACATGGAAAAGATCGAGGAAGCCGCGGATCACGCCTGATCGGCACTCAAATCACAGGCGGCGGCCGCGCAGCGTCAGCCAGCTGGAGCAGGGTGTGGTTCAGAAATCGCCAATTCTGATGCCGGGCTCGTAGTCGACGCCCTCGACATCTTTCACAACCGCCTGACCGCAACGCATCGTCCTGGTCTCGGTATCGAAGGCATAGGTCGGCGAGCCGAAAAGATGCCAACCCTTGTTAACGGCCGACGTCACCTTATGACAGAAGCTTGCGTCGTCCGGACCGGTGAGGAAGCGGTAGAGTTTCATGGGTCTTTTCCTGCTTGCAGCGCCTAATGCATGTCGCCCAAGAGTGCACAGCGGTTTTGGGATAACGATATGCACAAAAACAATAGCCTAAAGCGCGTCGCATGAATCCGTTTCGCCGCAATGCGCTTTAGAGCGGCGGACGCACCGATGGAATCGATGCTGCCGCTCTATCTCTTCGTTTGAGCATCGGATTTTTCCCGAAACCGGTACCCACTTTCGGGTCCGATGCTTTAGGACATCGCCGTCGCCTGCCTGATTATTTTTCCGATCACGGCAGCCTTCGCAAGCAGTTTTTCGGTTTGGCTGGGATGCAGCCGTTCCACCAAGTCCCCCGGATCGCCTCCATCCCCCAAAAGGCAAAGCCTCCAAAGGGCTTGACCTTGCCTGCCAGGTGAAGCCGTGCAAGTGCTCTACGGAAGCGGCCCCTGAAGGAGCAATGCAATGGCGCGCTACGACGTCATCATTATCGGCGGAGCGATGGTCGGCAGTTCCATCGCTTACTATCTGCATGAGGAGGGGTTTTCCGGCTCGGTCGCGTTGATCGAACGGGATCCGCAATTTTCCTATGCCGCGACAACACTTTCCTGCGCCTCGATCCGCCAGCAATTCTCGATCCCGGAAAACATCCGCTTGTCGCAGTTCACGCGTGGCGCTGTTCCGGCGGCTGGAGCAGGAATTTGGAGCTGGCGCCGATATCGCTTTCCGCGAGAACGGCTATCTGATCCTCGCCGGCCAGAACGGCCTCCCTGTGCTGAAGCAGAACCATGCGACGCAGGAAGCCGAGGGCGCCGACATTGCTCTTGAGGATCCTGCCGCGCTGAAGAGGCGCTTTTCCTGGCTTTCCACCGAAGGCATAGCGGCGGGCGCGTTCGGTCGCTCCGGCGAGGGATGGTTCGATGCGCATGCCATGCTGGCGCTCTTCCGCAAGGCGCTCCGGTCCCGCAATGTCGATCTCCTCACTGCCGAGGTTACCGGGATCGAGCGGGACGGCAGCCGGGTGATCGCCGTGCGTCTTGGCAGCGGTGAGCGGCTGGAAGCCGGCACGGTCATCAACGCGGCCGGGCCATCAGCGGGGGAGGGTTGCGGCGATGGCGGGAGTGGTCCTCCCGGTCGAGCCTCGCAAGCGCAGCGTATTCGTCTTCGAGGCGCGCGATCGCTTCGAAGACATGCCTCTGCTGGTCGATCCGTCGGGAGTCTAGGTGCGTCCGGAAGGGGCGATGTACATCACCGGCGGCGCTGAGCCAGAGGAAACGGACCGAACCGCCGAAGCCGGCGATTTCGAGCCGGACTGGCCGCTGTTCGAGGAGGTGATCTGGCCGACGCTCGCCGTTCGCATACCGTCCTTCGAGGCAATCAAGCCGGGCCGCGCATGGGCCGGACACTACGACTACAACACTCTCGACCAGAATGCGGTGGTCGGGCCGCATCCGGAGGTGGAAAACTTCATCTTCGCAAACGGCTTTTCCGGCCACGGCCTGCAGCAGGCGCCGGCAGTCGGCAAGGCAATCGCTGAACTGCTGGTGCACGGCGGCTATCGCACAGTGGATTGCAGCGCCTTCGGCTATCAGCGAATCGCCGAGAACCGGCCGTTTCGCGAGCTCAACGTGATTTGAGGTACCCAAGCCTCCCTTTGATTTGTGCGGCAACCTTGTGTAAAGCGTGGACCGAAATTTCCGAAAAACAACGGGTGCAAGCACCATGGAAAAATTTACCAGGCTGACGGGAGTCGCCGCTCCTCTGCCGATCGTCAATGTCGATACCGACATGATCATCCCGAAGGACTATCTGAAAACCATCAAGCGCACGGGCCTCGGCACCGGCCTCTTCGCCGAAATGCGCTACAATGACGACGGCACGGAAAATCCCGATTTCGTGCTCAACAAGCCAGCGTACCGCAACGCGCAGATTCTCGTTGCGGGCGACAATTTCGGCTGCGGCTCGTCGCGCGAGCACGCGCCCTGGGCACTGCTCGATTTCGGCATCCGCTGCGTGATCTCGACCAGCTTCGCCGACATCTTCTACAACAACTGCTTCAAGAACGGCATCCTGCCGGTCACCGTCAGCGCGGAAGACCTGGAAAAGCTGATGGACGACGCTGAGCGCGGCGCCAACGCGACGGTCTCCGTCGATCTCGAAGCCCGGGAAATCCGGGGACCCGACGGAGGCATGATCAAGTTCGACCTCGACGACTTCAAGCGGCACTGCCTGTTGAACGGGCTCGACGACATCGGATTGACGCTCAAGAAGGCGCCCTCGATCGACAGCTTCGAGAAGAAGAACGCCGACGCCAGACCGTGGGCTTGAGCGTATGCGCAAGTTGATCTCCACCGGCTCGCCGTTCGAACGGACTGCAGGCTATTCGCGTGCCGTGGTCGACGGCGAGTGGTGCTTCGTCGCGGGTACCACCGGCTACGATTACGCCACCATGACGATGCCGGAGAGCGTCGAGGATCAGGCGCGAAATTGTCTGGCGACCATTTCCCGTGCGCTCGAGGAAGGCGGCTTTGCCTTGGCCGACGTGGTCCGTGCACATTACTACATCACCGATGCCGCCTATATGGATGCCGTCTTCCCCATCTTCGGCGAGGCATTCGGAAACATCAGGCCGGCGGCGACAATGATCGTCTGCGGGCTGACCAAGCCGGAAATGAAGATTGAGATCGAGGTGACGGCCCTAAGGCGACGCTCCTAACCGATTGGGTTGGCTCCCTCTTGCGTGCCCGCCGGCGGACCGTTAGCTAGGGCATGTCGCCCAAAAGTGCGCAGCGGTTTTGGGATAACGACATTCACAAAAACAATAGCCTAAAGCGCGTCGCATGAATCCGTTTCGCCGCGACGCGCTTTAGACGCCGGTTCACGGCATCCAAGAGGTTCTCCCATGGCAACGCGCAAGCTTCTCCTGCTTCCCGGTGACGGCATCGGCCCCGAGGCGATGGCTGAGGTCCGCAAGCTCATTGCCGCGATGAACCAGAAGTTCGGGACAGGTTTCGAAACCGAGGAAGGGCTCGTCGGCGGCTCGGCCTATGACGCCCACGGAAAGGCGATTTCGGAAACGGACATGGCAAAAGCTCTCGCGGCCGACGCAGTGCTGTTCGGCGCGGTGGGAGGTCCGAAATGGGAGGGGGTGGCCTATGAGGTGCGCCCCGAGGCAGGGCTCCTTCGCCTGCGCAAGGACTTGCAGCTTTTCGCCAATCTGAGACCGGCGATCTGTTATCCGGCACTTGCCGATTCTTCATCCCTGCGGCGAGAGGTGGTCGAAGGTCTCGACATATTGATCGTGCGCGAGCTGACGGGCGGCGTCTACTTCGGCGAACCGAAAGAGATCATCGATCTCGGCAACGGCCAGAAGCGCGGCATCGACACGCAGGTCTACGACACCTTCGAGATCGAGCGGATTTCTGGCGTCGCCTTCGAACTGGCGCGCACGCGCCAAAATCACGTCACCTCCATGGAAAAGCGCAACGTCATGAAATCCGGCGTGCTGTGGAACGAAGTGGTGACCCAGACGCACCGGGCAAAATATCCCGATGTCAAGCTCGACCATATGCTGGCCGACGCCGGCGGCATGCAGCTTGTGCGGTGGCCGAAACAGTTCGACGTGATCGTCACCGACAATCTTTTCGGCGACATGTTGTCCGATGTCGCGGCCATGCTTACAGGGTCGCTCGGAATGCTGCCGTCGGCATCGCTGGGTGCGCCCGACGCCAGGACCGGCACGCGCAAGGCGCTTTATGAGCCGGTGCACGGCTCCGCGCCCGATATTGCGGGCAAAGGGATCGCCAATCCGATCGCCATGATCGCTTCCTTTGCCATGTGCCTGCGCTACTCGTTCAACATGACAGCCGAGGCCGACCGGCTGGATGCGGCGATCGCAGCCGTTCTGGACGACGGGTTGCGCACCAGGGACATCCTATCGGAAGGCATGACCGAGGTCGGGACAGGTGCCATGGGCGACGCGATCGTGCAGAAGTTCATGGCGCTTTCCGCGTGAGAGCAATGACCCTCACAAAAAGCCAATGAAGCGTCCGCAAATGAGGACGCCGAGCCACAGCCCAATGGAGGCGATGGCTGAGAGGCGAACGGCGGTCGAGACACCGGAGCGTCGTTCAAGCGCAACGAAAAGACCGAAGTTTGCCGCCGCCAGGGCGACCAGAGCCATCTTGGACAGGAAGATAGGCATTGCAGCATATTCACTGGCCCTAACGCTGAACATCGCCAGCCCCGTGAGAACCGCACTAAAAAAGGCAATCAGCGCGAGCCGGCGCAGCAGCGCAACGAACAGCTTCCCCGGCATCACCGCAAAGGCGCCGAGAATGCGGAAATCCATCAGAATGACGCTGGTCAGCAGCACCCCAATCGAAAGGATGTGCAACGCGCTGACGAGTGGATAAGCGACGAAGGAACTCTTGAGCGCGCGGGCTATTCCAGACTGTTCCAGAGCCGTGAAGAATTCCATGCACACCCTGCGGTTCTAGAGCATGATCCCGAAAAGTGCGTAGCGGCTTTCGGAAAGATCATGCGAAATCAAAGAAATCGAGCGCGGTGGCGACTCCGGAAGAAATCATCGCGGTCTAGTTCGACGGTACACGGTCGGGATAGACATCGTACGTCTTCCCGCCGACGGTAATGCGGACGGCCTTCATACGTCTTTCTTTTTGGTCTTTCGAGCGATGGCCAATGGCGGTCACTTCGTCGCCCTTCCTGGCTGCATTTTCGGTGAAGCCGGCGGCAATGGTTCGCGCCGGCGGCGCCAGTTCGACACGCCACACCTGGCCTTCGGAATCGACGTCGAGCGTGGCATGCGGGTTGCCGATATAGATTTCGGTGATGACGCCCTTGAGTTCGAAAAATCCATCTTCAGTCCATGACCAGCCATGATGGGCAAGCGCCGGTACGCTGGCCAGGACGGCCAAGAACATGATTGCCCCCCTGCTCCGCCATTTGCCGCAATTCGTCCAGTTCATCGCACACTCCTGTTGTTGCGTCAAAGCTATGGCGGTGTCCCTCCGCGTCAAGTCAAAAGCAGCTGATCGCCCGCCTCGATTGACTCTTTGCCCAAACCGCGTAAAAGCCCGCCCAAGCTACGGAGCACTTTTATGCGCGGCCCATCGATAGCGCTTTTTTCATTCGACTTCCCCGGCCATCTGGCCGGGCGCCGGCGTGCGCCCCTCCGCTCCACCAAAACCACGGCCAAAACGACCACCAAAACGGTCTAATTCCCTTGGCCTGCTCGCCTCTCCCCGGGTCCGGTCCAGGGGGCGAGACCCGCAAAGGCCGGCGGGTTCTCCAGGTAAGAAGCGGAGAGAGACAGGAGATATCCAGCATGGGATACAAGGTTGCAGTCGTTGGCGCCACGGGCAATGTGGGCCGGGAAATGCTCAATATTCTCGAAGAACGCGGCTTTCCGGCCGACGAAGTGGTGCCGCTGGCATCGCGCCGCTCGGTCGGCACGGAAGTGTCCTACGGCGACCGGACGCTGAAAGTGAGAGCGCTCGACACGTATGATTTCTCCGACACCGATATCTGTGTCATGTCGGCGGGCGGCAACGTCTCCAAGGAATGGTCGCCGAAGATCGGCCGTCAGGGATGCGTCGTCATCGACAATTCCTCGGCCTGGCGCTACGACGCAGACGTGCCGCTGATCGTGCCGGAGGTGAATCCGGATGCCATTTCCGGTTTTGCCAGGAAGAACATCATTGCCAATCCGAACTGTTCGACCGCGCAGCTTGTCGTGGCACTGAAGCCGCTGCACGACGCAGCAACCATCAAGCGCGTCGTTGTGGCGACCTATCAATCGGTTTCGGGCGCCGGCAAGGAGGGCATGGATGAGCTCTTCGAACAGACCCGCGCCGTCTTCGTAGCCGATCCAATATCGGCTAGGAAATTCACCAAGCGCATTGCCTTCAACGTCATCCCTCATATCGACGTCTTCATGGAGGACGGCGTTACCAAGGAAGAGTGGAAGATGATGGCCGAGACCAAGAAGATGCTCGACCCCAAGATCAAGCTCACCGCCACTTGCGTGCGCGTTCCGGTCTTCATCGGTCATTCGGAAGCCGTCAATATCGAGTTCGAAAAGCCGATCACCGCCGATGAAGCACGCGACATCCTGCGTGAAGCGCCGGGCTGCCTGGTGATCGACAAGCACGAGGACGGCGGTTACGTGACGCCACTGGAATCTGCCGGCGAGGATGCTACCTATATTTCCCGGATCCGCGAGGATGGGACCGTCGAGAACGGGCTTTCCATGTGGGTCGTCTCCGACAATCTGCGAAAGGGCGCAGCACTCAACGCCGTGCAGATCGCCGAACTTCTGATCGAACGCGGACTGATCAAGCCGAAGCAGAAGGCGGCATAGAGCATCGGACCCGAAAGTGGGAACCGGTTTCGGGTAAAATCCGATGCTCAAACAAAGGAGATAGAGCAGCAGCACCGATTCCATCGGTGCGTCCGCTGCACCGTCAGCGTTCCTTGCGCTAATCTTGGAGCCGCACATGCGCGGGGCACTTTCCGGTCGACCGACCAGACGGGCTGTTTTGGGCAACCTGCTCGCGCTTGGTGCCGTCTGCGCTACGCCGCGCGCCCTTTCACAGAATGCCGCAACCGGCCGGCCGGCGATCGACGCGACGTTTCTTTTCGTTGCGGACATCCACGCCTGCCGGATGGGCAGTGGGCTCAGTCCCAACTGCCGGCAGGAAGGCAAGACTGACGAGAATTTGCTTCGCCATATTGCCGCGCTCAACCGCATCACCGAATACAAGTGGCCGGCCGAGATCGACGGCGTCCGGACTGGCCTTGCCGGGGCCGGCACGCCGATCGCCGCGCCACTCGGCATTGTCGTGGGCGGCGACATGACGGACGACGGCGGCGGTCAGGTGATCGCGCCCAGCGAAGGAACACAGCTTCTTCAATTCAGCCACCGCTACCAGCAGGGCGTCGGCCCCGACCGTGTGCATTTCCCGGTCTATGTCGGTCTTGGCAACCACGACCTGGACCAGGACGGACCGCCGCCGCATGCCGATTGGTACCGCCGGGAACTGCGCGACTATGTGGAGATCAACCATCGGCCGAGCGTGTTTTTCAAGCCGCCACTGCCCGCGACGAACTACGACGCCCTGTCGGATTGCTATTCCTGGGACTGGGGCGGCCTTCACCTTGTCCAGCTTCATCGCTTTGGCGGCGATATGGCCAAGGGAGCGATCAACAGCTTGCCTTGGCTCAAGGATGACCTGGCGACCAATGCGAAGGATGGGAGGCCGGTCATGCTGTTCCAGCACTATGGATGGGATGCTTTCTCGATCGAGAGTTGGGATCCGCAGAGCCACATGTTCGACGATCAAGGAACCGGCGCGCCGCACTGGTGGAGCAGGCAGCAGCGGCAGCAATTGATCGATGCGACCAAAGGCTACAATGTCGCCGGCATCTTCCATGGCCATCAACACGAAACGCCCATGATCTACCGGCAGGACGGCTTCGACCTGTTCAAGCCCAAGGCAAGCTTCATGGGCGGCTTTGCGGTAGCCCATGTCACGGATGCGGGGCTGGATGTCGTCCTGGCGGAGGCGGCCGGCTCGGACGGCAAAGTGCGCTTCACCAACGCCTTCAGCAAGACGCTTGGGTAGGACCCGAACTCATCACGCCCCTCGCCAACTGTGTCTGGGCTCATAGCCTAGGACACGGCGTGCCTTTTCGATCGACAGCAACGTCTCGTTGGCGCCGGCGCCGTCATTGAGCGGCACGGAAGGGAATACCTCCGCCATCAGTTCGGCATTCGGCCGCGACATGACCGTATCGGCATTTGCTATGATGAAGATTTCGGCGCCTTTGATCGGCGCTTCAAGCGCCAGGCGGATGGCCTGGGCAGCGTCGCGCGCGTCGATATAGCCCCAGAGGTTCCACTTGCGCAGGCGCGAATCGGCATCGAATGAGGGGAATTGCGCGTAGTCCGCCGGCTCCATGACATTGGAAAAACGCAAACCTACGATCTTCAGATCCGGGTCCCACCGGCAAAACTGTTTCGCCATCTCCTCGCCGAGCAGCTTGGAGAGCGAATAGGCCGTCTCGGGCCTGCCCGCATATTCCTCGTCGACGGGTGCATAGGGCGGAGGGGTATTGAAGGGGAGCCCGAGCACCGTTTCGCTCGAAGCCCAGACGACGTTGCGGATGCCGAGGCGCCGGGCGGCCTCAAAGACGTTGTACGTGCTCAGCGTATTGACCTTGAATATGACGGCGTTCGGCTCCTTGCCGGGCGCCGGGATCGCCGCCAGATGGACCAATGCTTCAATGTCGCGCAGCCGGTCGTCGACCTCCGAAAGAACCTCCAGCGTCTGCCCGAAATCGGTCAAATCCGCCCGTACGAAAGGGCAGATTTCGACCGCTGCCGGCACAGTGTCCACGTTGACGACCTCGTAGCCGTGGCTGAGCAAGTCTTTCACGCATGCGCGGCCCACCTTGCCGCTGCCGCCTGTCACAACAACCCGGACCATTCGCATTCTCCTCGGACTGGTTATAAACTGTTGCAAGGTGATCGCCAGGCTCAGAGCCTTTCGCTACCTCGGCCGTTAGGGGCCAGTATGGGCCCAAACGAAGCTGAGAAAAGGAAGATCTGCGCTTCGATGGCGATTTCCGTGACGGATTTTTAGTGCGCACCACCCGAACACTCCTGTTGGGACGAGGGAAAAAATGACCAGCACCGCTGATACAAGCGAACGGATCGGCTTCGTCGGTCTCGGCCTCATGGGACATGGGATTGCGAAGAACATCGTTGAAAAAGGCTACCCGCTGACGTTTCTCGGTCGTAAGAACCGCCCTCCGGCGGAGGACATGGCTGCCAGGGGAGCTACGGAAGTTGCGTCGCTCAAGGAGGTCGCCGCCAATTCGACGATCGTATTCCTGTGCGTGACGGGTTCACGCGAGGTCGAGGCGATCGTTCGGGGCTCCGCCGGTCTCGCCGCCGCGCTGAAGCCGGGCTCCGTCATCGTCGACTGCTCCACATCCGACCCCACGTCGACGATCGCACTGGCGGCCGAGCTCGCAGAACGCAGCGCCGATTTTGTCGACGCGCCGCTCAGCCGGACGCCGAAACAGGCTTGGGAAGGCACGCTGGAAACGATGGTCGGCGCAACGGATACCGCCTTTGCAAGGGTGAGGCCCGTGCTGGAGACCTGGGCGGAAAAGATCGTGCATGTCGGTGGCACCGGGGACGGTCACCGTATGAAGCTCTTGAACAATTTCGTGTCGCTTGGCTACGCGGCGCTCTACTCGGAAGCGCTGGCGCTGGCTCAGAAAGTGGGCATATCGCCGTCGCGTTTTGATGCCGTCATACGAAATGGCAGGATGGATTGCGCATTTTACCAAACCTTTATCCGCTGGACATTGGAAGGCGATCGCGAGGCACACAAATTCTCCATCGCCAACGCCTTCAAGGACCTCAAATACTTGGAATCCATGGCGGATTCCGTCGGGCTGGCAAATCCACTGGGCAATGCGGTGAAGAACTCATTTGCCAGCGCCTTCGTCGCCGGCCCTGCCGACCAGTATGTTCCCATGCTGGCGACCCACATCGGCAAGATCAACGGTGTGGATTTGACCCCATCTCCATGATCGGTGAGCAGTGCATCCTTATGCCAAGGGCAAGAACCATTGGCACTGTGGCCAAGGAGATCGACTCTCGATGCAAGAACGGCGGGCAAGTGCCCGCCGTTTCTCAATCCAGTAAGGTGACCAGCTAAGCAGCCTACGAAGCAGATGCTTCCTCGGCCGGCGCGGCAGCCGCGGCGGCGATTGCGGCTGCAGCATCTTCCTGCGCCTTTCGGATTGCCGCGCCGCGCTCCTGGGCCTTTTTGCCCGGCTCGGCCTTCTTCGGATTGCTGCGGGCTTCCCGCTTGGAGATGCCCGCACCATCGAGGAAACGGGCGACGCGGTCTGTCGGCAGCGCGCCATGCGAGAGCCAGTGCTTGACGCGGTCGGCGTCGATCTGCACGCGCTCGCCATCCTTTGGAAGCAGCGGATTCCACGAGCCGAGCGCCTCGATGAAGCGGCCGTCGCGGGGGGAACGAACGTCGGCGACGACGATGTGGTAGTACGGGCGCTTTTTCGAGCCGGCGCGGGAAAGACGAATTTTCAATGCCATTGTTTTCTCCTGAAGGTTCTATCGGTTTCGATTCAGTTGGTTTCCTTCACGCCGTTTTCGGCGGCGATCTGTTCGTGGTGCCTGATGACTTCGCGGACGACGAAGTTGAGGAATTTCTCGGCGAAGTCCGGGTCGAGATGCGCATCCTTGGCAAGCTGGCGAAGGCGCGCGATCTGCTCCTGCTCGCGCGCCGGGTCGGCCGGCGGCAATCCATGTGTGGCCTTGAGCAGGCCGACGGCCTTGGTGCAGCGGAACCGCTCTGCGAGCATGTGGACAAGAGCGGCGTCGATATTGTCGATCGACGCGCGGTACTCGGCGAGCAAGACATGCGGATTGGACGCTTCGTTCATCGTCCCGCTCACTTCTTTTTCGGTAGGCCGGGAAGGCCGCCGCCGAGGCCGGGAAGCTTCAGTCCACTCGGCAGTCCCGGCAATCCGCCGCCCGGAAGACCGGGCAAGCCGCCCGGCAGTCCCTTGCCGAGCCCAGCCGCCTGTGCCTGCTTCTCCAGGGCCTCGAGTTGCTTGGGATCCATTTTCGAAAGGTCGGGCAGGCCGTTCATTCCGCCCAATCCGCCTGCCAGTCCGCCGAGGCCCATCTTCTGTGCCATGCCGCCCATAAGGCCGCGCATCAGGCCGCCGCCCCTGCCTTTGCCGCCCATGGCTTTCATCATGTCGGCCATCTGGCGGTGCATCTTGAGCAGCTTGTTGATCTCCGCGGCGTCCGTGCCGGAGCCGGCGGCGATCCGCTTCTTGCGACTATGCTTGAGAATGTCCGGATTGGCGCGCTCGGCCTTGGTCATCGAACGGACGATGGCGATCTGGCGGGCAAACGTCCTGTCGTCGAGACCAGCAGCCGCCATCTGGTCCTTCATCTTACCCATGCCCGGCATCATGCCCATGATGCCGCCCATACCGCCCATCTTCTGCATCTGGCCAAGCTGGTCGGCCAGGTCGTTCAGGTCGAACTTGCCCGACTGCAGCTTCTTCGCCATCGCGGCGGCCTTTTCCGCGTCGATGGTCTCGGCTGCCTTCTCGACCAGCGAAACGATATCGCCCATGCCGAGAATTCGGTCGGCGATGCGCTTGGGGTGAAATTCCTCCAGCGCATCCATTTTCTCGCCGGTACCGATCAGCTTGACCGGCTTGCCCGTGACGGCGCGCATGGAAAGGGCGGCACCGCCACGACCGTCGCCATCCATCCGGGTGAGGATCAGACCGGTGATGCCGACGCGCTCGTCGAAGCTCTTCGCCAGATTCACTGCATCCTGACCCGTCAGCGAGTTCGGCCACCAGCAGGATCTCGTGAGGATCGGATACCCGCTTGATTTCGGCCATTTCGGCCATCAGGGGCTCGTCGATGTGCGTCCGCCCGGCGGTGTCGAGGATGACGACATCGTTGCCCCCGAGCTTCGCCGCCTGCACGGCGCGGCGGGCGATCTCGACAGGCGACTGGCCGGCCACGATCGGAAGCGTCGCGATCTTCGTCTGTTCGCCGAGCTGGCGAAGCTGCTCCTGCGCGGCGGGCCTGCGCGTATCGAGCGAGGCCATGAGGATCTTCTTGTTCTGACGTTCGGCAAGCCGCTTCGCGATCTTGGCTGTCGTGGTCGTCTTGCCGGAGCCCTGCAGGCCAACCATCATGACGACGACCGGCGCCGGCGCATTGAGATCGATGGAATGACCTTCCGCGCCAAGCATTTCGACCAGTTCGTCATGAACGATCTTGACGACCATTTGGCCCGGCTTGATCGATTTCAGCACAGCGGCGCCAACGGCCCTCGAGCGGACACGGTCGGTGAAGGAGCGCACCACCTCGAGCGCAACGTCGGCCTCGATCAAGGCGCGACGAACCTCGCGAAGTGCGGCCGCCACATCGGCCTCGGAAAGGGCGCCGCGACCGGTCAGGCCATTCAGGATGGAGCCAAGGCGCTCCTGCAAACTTTCGAACATCGAACTTCCCTCGGTCCCGGATCGAGTTTCGATCCGGGAGGTAGTGCTTCCGGCCCGGTCTTCCAAGCGTTTGCCAAAGCCAAAAAGCACCCGGGGGCGCATCGCGCTGCCGGGTGTTGGCCTCCGGGATCGATTTATGCCTCTAGGGGTCCCGGTCGGCTGCTCGGAGTAAAAACTCGTCGCGGAATTCGGCGTGCTTACACAGGAAAACGCGGTAAAAGTCAAGCGGGCCGGTTCATCCGCCAAATGGCGGCGCCCTTCTGGCGGACGTCAGCTTCGCCGGGCCGCTCGAACCGGGAAGAAAAACAGGGAGGTTCAGATGAACGACCGATCCGACGCCGAGTTGACGGCGCTGACCGTTCCGCTGCCGACGACATCGGCCGAACTGGTGACCGTGATGGTGCATTACCATCGCGCCGAAGTGGGCAGGATGGCAGGGTGGCGCGACCGCATCGACCGGACCAGCAACTGGGCAATCACAGTCGTTGCCGCCATGCTGTCGGTCTCGCTTTCCACGCCCACCGCGCATCACGGCGTGTTGCTGTTTGCGATGCTGCTGATCTACCTGCTGCTTTGGATCGAAGCCCGGCGTTATCGCTTTTTCGATGTCTACCGTGCGCGTGTGCGGCAGATCGAGCGGCACTACCTTGCCCAATTGTTCTGTCCGATGACCGATTTTTCGGCGAACTGGCAACAGGTTCTCGGCCAGAGCCTACGGGAGCCGCGCTTCCTGCTTTCCTATGGCCAGGCATTTTCCCGCCGGCTCAGGCGCAACTATATCTGGATGTTCGTGATCCTGTTGATTGCCTGGGTGCTCAAGATTTCCACGCCCGGCCTTCAGGAGGCTCGCGCCAGCGTCGAGCTTGTCGACTCGATCCGGGAAGTGGTCGCCGGCGCCGCCCTTGGCCCGATCCCCGGCGTGATCATCGTCATCGGCATCGGAGCCTTCTATTGCTGGCTGATCTGGGCTTCGTTCCGCCCGGCGACGGAAACCGATGCGAGCGGCCACGGCGAGGTGCACGTCTAGCTAGAGCAAGATGAGATTAGACCTAACCTCATCTTGCTCTAAAGCATGGATCCTCGGGTCAGCCCGAGGATGACCAAGTGAAGAGCGCTGCTGCCAACCTCGGTGCTGAAACCACCGGGGCAGTGCCCGGATAAACCCTCGATCTACGCTGCCGGAATGGCCGCTTCGAGCGTGGTCAATTGCGCGAGGAACTCTTCCGCCCTGGTCCTTCCGCGATCGTCCTTGGCGTCGGCCACATCTTCCTTCGCCTCCTGAATCCGGCGGGCGAGGTCTGCGCGGTCGATTTCGTCGACGGCCACAGCTGATTTAGCGAGTAGGGTGCAGCCTTCGGGCAGGATATCGGCGAAGCCGCCGAACACGACATACCGCTCGTTCTGCCCCGCGACTGTACGGATTGTCACGACGCCCGGCTTGATCGTGGTCATGACCGGCGCATGGTTGGCCAGCACAGTCATCTCGCCCTCCGCGCCGGGAATAACCACGTGCTGGACCAATTCCGAGACGAGAAGCCGTTCGGGCGAGACCAGTTCGAATTTGAAAGCTTCAGCCATCGTCAATCTCGTGAATAGTTAATGGTGAATGGTGAATGGTCCGAAACAGACCACGCAACACCTTCACGATTTCCTATTCCTGCCTCCATTCACCATTCACAATTGACCATTCACCAACCTACGCCGCCTCGGCGGCCAGACGCTGGGCCTTCTCGACTGCTTCCTCGATCGTGCCGACCATGTAGAAGGCGGCCTCGGGAAGGTGGTCGAACTCGCCGTCGCAGAGGCCGCGGAAGCCCTTGATGGTGTCCTGCAGATCGACGAGCTTCCCCGGCGAGCCGGTAAAGACCTCGGCGACGAAGAAGGGCTGGGACAGGAACCGCTCGATCTTTCGGGCGCGGGCGACGGTCAGCTTGTCCTCTTCGGAAAGTTCGTCCATGCCCAGGATCGCGATGATGTCCTGCAGCGACTTGTAACGCTGCAGCGTCTGCTGAACCTGGCGCGCAACCTGGTAGTGTTCATCGCCGACGACCATCGGATCGAGCATACGCGACGTGGAGTCGAGCGGATCGACCGCCGGGTAGATGCCCTTCTCTGCGATCGCGCGGGAAAGCACGGTCGTGGCGTCGAGATGGGCGAAGGACGTTGCCGGCGCCGGATCGGTCAGGTCGTCGGCCGGCACGTAGATGGCCTGCACCGACGTGATCGACCCCTTTGTGGTGGTGGTGATGCGCTCCTGCAATGCGCCCATGTCGGTAGCGAGAGTTGGCTGGTAGCCCACCGCCGAAGGGATGCGGCCGAGCAGCGCTGACACCTCCGAACCCGCCTGGGTGAAGCGGAAGATATTGTCCACGAAAAACAGCACGTCCTGACCCTGGTCGCGGAAATATTCGGCGACAGTCAGGCCCGTGAGACCGACGCGTGCGCGGGCGCCCGGCGGTTCGTTCATCTGGCCGTAGACGAGCGCGGCCTTGGAGCCTTCGCCGCCGCCCTTCTTGTTGACACCCGATTCGATGAATTCGTGGTAGAGGTCGTTGCCTTCGCGGGTGCGCTCGCCGACGCCGGCGAACACCGAGAAACCGCCATGGGCCTTGGCGACGTTGTTGATCAGTTCCTGGATGAGAACCGTCTTGCCGACGCCTGCACCACCGAACAGGCCGATCTTGCCGCCCTTCGCATAAGGAGCGAGCAGGTCGAGCACCTTGATGCCGGTGACAAGGATCTCCGCTTCGGTCGACTGTTCGACATATTCCGGCGCCGGCTGGTGGATGCCGCGCATTTCGGTCGCCGTTACTGGACCTTCCTCGTCAACCGGCTCGCCGATGACGTTGATGATGCGGCCGAGCATTTCCGGACCGACCGGTACCAAGATCGGGCTCCCGGTGTCGGCAACGGACTGGCCGCGAACGAGGCCCTCGGTCGAATCCATGGCGATCGTGCGAACAGTGTTTTCGCCGAGGTGCTGGGCAACCTCGAGGACCAGGCGGTTGCCGCGATTTTCCGTCTCGAGCGCGTTGAGGATTGCCGGCAGGTTCCCGTCGAACTGCACGTCGACGACGGCGCCGATGACCTGGCGGACCTTGCCGGTCGAGCCGACTGCCTTCTTCACCGCCGCGGGGGCCGCAGCCTTCGCCGGCGCTGCCGCCTTGGCCGGAGCCGCCTTCGTGGGCGCGGTAGCCTTCTTCGGGGTCGCTGCTTTCGCCATCTTTTCTACCCTTCTCGTCCGTTTCGTCTTCGCATGGTCCCGCCGGAATGTCGCTGACCTTCCGGCATCATGCGCCTAGAGCGCTTCCGCACCCGATATGATCTCGATCAGTTCCTTGGTGATCTGTGCCTGACGCTGGCGGTTGTAGGTGATCGACAGTCTGTTGATCATGTCGCCCGCATTGCGCGTCGCATTGTCCATCGCCGTCATCTTGGCGCCCATCTCGCCGGCGGCGTTTTCGAGCAGAGCCCGGAATATCTGTACCGCAATATTGCGCGGGATCAGGTCGCCCAGTATCTGGCCCGGCTCCGGCTCGTATTCGTAGACGGCGCTGCCGGCCGTTTCAGGCTCCGCGGCCTCGACGGCGGCTGCCGCCGGAATAAGCTGCTGCGCGGTCGGGATCTGGGCGATCACCGACTTGAACTCCGAATAGATCAGCGTGCAGACGTCGAATTCGCCCTGCTCGAAGCGCGCAATGAGCTTCCTGGCGATGGCGTCCGCATTGACGAAGCCGATCTGCTTCACTTCGCGTAGCTCGATCCGGTCAATGATGAGCTGTCCGTGATCGCGCCGCAATATGTCGTAGCCCTTCTTGCCGACGGTGATGATCTTCACGGTCTTGCCGCTGGCAAGAAGCTTGCGGACGTGCTCGCGGGCGAGCCGCGCGATCTGCGAGTTGAAGCCGCCGCAGAGCCCGCGTTCAGCCGTGCATACGACAAGCAGATGGACGTTCTCGCTACCTGTTCCGGTCATCAGCGGAGGCGCGTCGGCACCGCCGCCGCTGCCCACCGCCTCGGCGATGTTGGCAAGTACGGCACCCATGCGCTGCGAATAGGGCCGGGCTGCCTCCGCCGCCTCTTGTGCGCGGCGCAGCTTCGCCGCGGCGACCATCTGCATCGCCTTGGTGATCTTCTGCGTCGCCTTGACCGAGGCGATACGGTTGCGAAGGTCTTTTAGTGAAGGCATGCCTCAACCCTGATCCGTGCTGTCCAGCCCTCAGGCGAAGTTCTTGGCGAAAGCGTCGATCTGCTTCTTGAGATCGGCGCGGGTCTCGTCCGAGAGCTGCTTGTCCTTGCGAATGGCGCCGAGCACGCTCTTGCCCTCGGCGCGCATATGCGCGAGCAGACCCTGCTCGAACCGGCTCACCTGGTTGACGGCAAGCCTGTCGAGATAGCCGTTGACACCGGCAAAGATGACCGCGACCTGCTCTTCCGTCTTGAGCGGCGCGAACTGCGGCTGTTTCAGAAGCTCCGTCAGGCGGGCACCGCGATTGAGGAGGCGTTGCGTGGCAGCGTCGAGGTCGGAGCCGAACTGGGCAAAGGCGGCCATCTCGCGATATTGCGCGAGTTCGCCCTTGATCGAGCCGGCAACCTGCTTCATCGCCTTGATCTGCGCTGCAGAGCCGACGCGCGACACCGAAAGACCGACATTCACCGCTGGCCGGATGCCCTGGAAGAACAGGTTCGTCTCCAGGAAAATCTGACCGTCGGTGATCGAAATCACGTTGGTCGGAATGTAGGCCGAAACGTCGTTGGCCTGCGTCTCGATGATGGGGAGCGCGGTCAACGAGCCGGCGCCATTGTCCTCGTTCATCTTCGCGGCACGCTCGAGCAGCCGCGAGTGGAGATAAAAGACGTCGCCCGGATACGCCTCACGGCCCGGCGGACGGCGCAGCAGCAGCGACATCTGGCGATAGGCCACTGCCTGCTTGGACAGATCGTCATAGGCAATCAGCGCATGCTTGCCGTTGTCGCGGAAGTATTCGCCCATCGTGCAGCCGGCAAACGGCGCCAGGTACTGCATCGGCGCCGGATCGGAAGCCGTGGCGGCGACGATGATCGAGTAGTCGAGCGCGCCGCGCTCCTCCAGCACCTTCACGAACTGCGCGACGGTGGAGCGCTTCTGCCCGATGGCAACGTAGACACAGTAAAGCTTTTCCGCCTCGGGCCCGCTCTCGTGAATTGCCTTCTGGTTCAGGATCGTGTCGAGAATGATGGCGGTCTTGCCGGTCTGGCGATCGCCGATGACCAGCTCGCGCTGGCCGCGGCCGATCGGGATCAATGCGTCGATGGCCTTCAGGCCGGTCGACATCGGTTCGTGCACCGACTTGCGCGGAATAATCCCCGGCGCCTTGACGTCCACGCGGCGGCGCTCGGTCGCCTTGATAGGCCCCTTGCCATCGATCGGATTCCCGAGCGCGTCGACGACGCGGCCAAGAAGGCCGGGACCGACAGGCACGTCCACGATCGCACCGGTGCGCTTGACGGTGTCGCCTTCCTTGATGTCGCGGTCGTTGCCGAAGATGACGACGCCGACATTGTCGCTTTCAAGGTTCAGCGCCATGCCGCGGATGCCGCCCGGAAACTCGACCATCTCGCCCGCCTGGACGTTGTCGAGACCGTAGACCCGGGCGATGCCGTCGCCGACGGAAAGCACCTGGCCGACCTCGGAGACGACGGCCTCCTTGCCGAAGTTCTTGATCTGATCTTTCAGGATTGCGGAAATTTCCGCGGCGCGAATATCCATCAGCCGACCTCTTTTAGTGCAAGCTTGAGCGAATTGAGTTTGGTTTTGAGCGACGTGTCGATCTGGCGCGAGCCGATCTTCACGACCAGCCCGCCGAGCAGCGTTGGGTCGACGGTAACGGCAATCGAAACGTCCTTGCCGGCAACGCTCTTCAAGGCGTCCTTGAGCTCGACCTCCTGGGCCGGGCTAAGCGCGTGAGCAGACGTCACTTCGGCGGCGACTTCCCCACGATTTTCCGAGGCGATCCGGCGGAATGCGCGAATCATGCCGGGAACGGCGAAGAGACGCCGGTTCCTGGCGACGACGCGCAGGAAGTTGCCCACTAGGCCCGTGATTCCCGACTTGTCGGCAATGGCCGAGATCGCCTTCAGCTGGTCGTCCGCGGAAAAGACAGGGCTCCTGATGAGGCGGTTCAGATCGTCGCTGCCGTTAAGCAGCGCCTCGAACCGGCCGAGATCGCGTTCCACCTGGGTGACCGTATTCGACTGGGCCGCAAGATCGAAGAGAGAAGCCGCGTAGCGTTCGGCGACACCGGAGATGGGCGAACTGGACTTTGCCACGGACCGTCTTTTCTCTTGCCTGACAGGCCACAAGATTTCTGGCGCGAGTACCGGACTCTGGCTAAATCTTTGACCTTGTTGAATTTTCGTGGCTGGAGGGAGAACCTGTGCGGCCTCCTCCAGCCGGAAGTCGACTGCCGTCTAGCACAGGCTTCCGGCGACCGCAACACGCTGTAACAGAAGCTTTTCAGACAGTCTTGCTGCAGCCGCTGCGAGCCCCGCCGCGACCCGTCCGGAATCAAGGAACGAAGCCGAAAACGAACATCAATGGAAGGGCTGTGAGGACCAGCCCGACGACCAGCGAAACCCAGTTGTAGAACGTGTTGCCGCCGTCCGACAGCATCGACACTACGCGCCCGAATGCGGTGAAAAGCCACGAGAAGCCGAGCGCCATGTAGAGCAGCGGCTGGGCAAGCAGAATGCAGCAAAGGCCGAGGCCGAGATAGAAGCCGGACATCGTCGCCCGTGCTTCTGCCACCGCCTCGGGATGGTTCTCCTTTGGCTGCAACCGCATCATACGGAAGGCAAGACGTGGCGCGAACAGAAAGATCAGGCCCAAAAGCACGGTCACGACGGCCGAAGTCCATGCAAGCCACTCGCCCTCCGTCATCGGCCAGGGAAATGCGAATTCCATGATGTTACCTCAACCGATGGGAGCGAATCCCGGCGATTCTAGCGAGGAAAAATCGAAATGCCAGATGGGCGAGATAGACATCATTTGCCGCGATCCTTTTCGAAGCACAGTGTTTCGGCAATTCTCCGTTTTGGCTCCCTGACTGCAGGCCGTATTCGCTCCGCTCACAAAAAGCTCTGCGGATCGATGTCGACCTGCACGCGCACCGAACCGCGCAGCTTTGGACCCTGGGCCAGCATCGTGCGGATAAAGCCCTGGATGTCGGAGCGCCGCTCCCCCTGCACAAGCAGCCGGTAGCGGTGGCGACCCCCCACCAGTGCCAACGGCGCTTCGGCCGGGCCGAGCACCTGGATGTTTTCAGCCCGCGGCGCGGCGCGCCTCAAGGCCCGCGCATGGCTCTCCGCCTCCGTCCTTGTCCCCGCGCTGACGATGATGCCTGCCAGCCGGCCGAAGGGCGGCAGGCAGGCCCGCTCGCGCTCGGCGATCTCTCGTTCGTAGAAAGTCTCGGCGTCGCCCGAGACGATCGCCCGCATCACGGGATGTTCGGGCTGGTAGGTCTGCAGAAGGCCGACGCTCTTCTTGCCGGTGCGGCCGGCGCGGCCGGTCACCTGGCTGAGCAGCTGGAAGGTGCGCTCGGCGGCACGCGGATCACCGTTCGCGAGGCCAAGATCGGCGTCGACCACGCCGACCAGCGTCATGTTGGGAAAATTGTGTCCCTTCGCCACCAGTTGCGTGCCGATCACGATATCGGCCTCCCCCTTGGCGATAGCTTCCAGTTCCAGGCGCAGACGCTTCACGCCGCCCATCATGTCGGACGAAAGGACTATGGTCCGGGCCTCCGGAAAATGACTTACCGCTTCTTCTGCGATGCGTTCCACGCCCGGCCCGCAGGCGACAAGATGATCAAGGGTTCCACATTCGGGACACGCTTCCGGCCGCTTTTCGTTGTGGCCGCAATGGTGGCAAACGAGTTGTCCGCGAAAGCGATGCTCGACCAGCCAACTCGAACAGTCCGGGCATTGGAACCGGTGGCCGCAAACCCGGCAGAGCGTCAGCGGCGCATAGCCGCGACGGTTGAGGAAGAGCAGCGACTGTTCCCCTCGCTGCAGCGCATCGCGGACATGGCCGACAAGCACCGGCGACAGGAAACCGCCACGCGCCGGCGGCGCGCGGCGCATGTCTATCGCCTTGATGGCGGGCATTGCCGCCTCGGCGAAACGCTGCGGCAGGATGACGCGCTGGTAGCGACCTTGCTGCGCATTGACCCGGCTTTCGATGGAAGGGGTGGCAGAGGCGAGCACAACCGGAAAGCCACCGATATGCCCGCGCACGACCGCCATGTCACGGGCATGATAGCAGACACGGTCCTCCTGCTTGTAGGCGGCGTCGTGCTCCTCATCCACGATAATCAGGCCGAGCTCCATGAACGGCAGGAATAACGCGGAGCGCGCGCCGGCGACAACGCGCACTCGGCCTTCGGCGACCTGGCGCCAGACCCGTTCACGCATCTTTGGCGGCAGGTCCGAATGCCATTCGGCTGGCCTGGCGCCGAAACGGTCGTGGAAACGCTCGAGGAATGCTTGAGTGAGAGCAATCTCGGGCAGCAGGATCAGCACCTGCTTGCCGCGTTCGATCGCCGCGGCGACTGCCTCGAAATAGACTTCGGTCTTTCCCGAGCCGGTGACGCCATCGATCAGCGTGACGCCGAACGTGCCGCTTGCGGCGTGGTCGCGAAGCGTCGCTGCCGCGGCTTGCTGTGCCTCCGTCAGTTCCGGAGCGGCGTAGCCCGCGTCCGGCGCCGCCACCACCGGCCGGGGCGGAATTCGCACCTTCTCGAAGATGCCTTGCGCGCTCAGCCCGTCGACCACGCCCTGAGACACGCCCGCCGCATGAGCGAGCCCGGAGCGGGTCCAGGCAAGGCCGTCGGAGGCGAGCTCCAGAACGCGGGCACGCGCCGGGGTCATGCGGTCAGGGTCGATGCCGCTCCGCTGCAATCCCTCTGTCCAGGGTTCCGGATCGAAAGCTTCCGGCGCACGCAGGATCATCCGCGCGACCATCCCAGGCGGCGATAATGTGTAGGCGGAAATCCAGTCGACCATGCGGCGCATGGCGTCGGTGACCGGCGGGCAATCGAAGGCTTCCGATATCGGCCTGAGCCTCTTCGGGTCGAACGCCTCGTTACCGCCATCCCAGACGATGCCTGCCACTTCACGCGGCCCCAGCGGCACGCGCACGATCGAGCCCGGCACAACCGTCATGCCGTCAGGCACGGCGTAACTATAGGGCCGCTCCGCCGGCATCGGCACAAGAACCGGTACGCAATCCAGCTTCCGCGCAGGTTGGATGTGGTGCGAATCTTCCTTCATCGGGCGTGACCTTGCCCGGAAGTTCGGCTAGAGCAAAGACCAGACTTGAAGCTACCTCGGCCGACTGCCGCCGGACGCTGAAAATGAACGGCTTTCGGGAACGGATCACCCGCTGACCGACTTTCGGGATCAGGTCATGCGCGAGACAGGCCGGGCGGGGTGACGATTCGACGAAAAGTCATCCCGCAGGGAAAACCGCGAAGGAGACCAGCATGAAATTTTTTGTCGACACGGCGGACGTGAAGGAGATTCGCGAGCTCAACGATCTCGGACTGCTCGACGGCGTCACGACCAATCCCTCGCTGATCCTGAAATCGGGCCGCAACATCAGGGAGGTCACCAGGGAGATATGTGAGATCGTGAAGGGACCGGTGTCGTCGGAAGTCACCGCAACCGAATACTCCGCGATGATGCAGGAAGCGGCAACACTTGCCAAAATCGCGGACAATATCTGCATCAAGGTTCCTCTTACCCTGGACGGGCTGAAGGCTTGCAAGGCGCTTACTTCCGACGGTCATCTCGTGAATGTCACGCTTTGCTTCTCGGCCAATCAGGCGCTGCTTGCCGCCAAGGCCGGCGCGACCTTCATCTCTCCCTTCATCGGCCGCATCGACGACATGGGCATCGACGGGATGGAGTTGATCTCGGAAATCCGCACGATCTACGACAACTACGACTTCAAGACGGAAATCCTTGCCGCGTCGATCCGTACCGTCAACCACGTCAAGCAGGCAGCCCTGATAGGCGCAGACGTAGCTACGGTGCCGCCGGCGACGCTGAGGGCGCTCGTCAAGCATCCGCTGACCGACAAAGGCCTGGAACAGTTCCTGGCGGATTGGGCGAAGACCGGCCAGAAGATCGGCTAGAGCAACAGTCGAGCCTGCAAATTCGGGAGGAAAATGCGGAATGTCCGAAGTCAAGATCCATCGCGTCCAGGCGGCGTGGAAGAAGAATGCGCTGATCGACAGCGAAACCTATCTCAAATGGTACAAGGACAGCGTCAGGAACCCGGACAAATTCTGGGGCAAGCACGGTAAGCGGATCGATTGGTTCAAGCCGTATACCAAGGTCAAGAACACCTCCTTCTCCGGCAAGGCGTCAATCAAGTGGTTCGAGGACGGCCTTACCAACGTCTCCTACAACTGCATCGATCGCCATTTGAAAAAGCGCGGCGACCAGACCGCCATCATCTGGGAGGGCGACAATCCCTATGACGACAGGAAGATTACCTACAGAGAGCTTTACGGGCATGTCTGCAGGCTCGCCAACGTGCTGAAGAAGCACGGCGTCAAGAAAGGCGACCGCGTCACCATCTACATGCCGATGATACCGGAGGCGGCTTACGCGATGCTTGCCTGCACGCGCATCGGAGCAATTCATTCGGTTGTGTTCGGAGGTTTCTCGCCCGATGCGCTGGCCGGGCGCATCGACGACTGCAAATCGACCTTCGTGATAACCGCGGACGAGGGCCTGCGCGGCGGCAAGGTTATTCCCCTCAAGGAGAATACCGACAGGGCGATCGACATTGCGGCGCGCGCCGGCACCAGTGTCGACAAGGTTCTGGTCGTACGCCGGACCAGCGGCAAGATCACCTGGGCCGAGGGGCGCGACTTCTGGTACCACGAGGAGACCGCTTCCGTGAAAGCGGAGTGCAAGCCGGAAAAGATGAAGGCGGAGGACCCGCTGTTTATCCTCTACACCTCGGGTTCGACCGGCAAGCCGAAAGGCGTGCTGCACACGACCGGCGGGTATCTGGTCTACGCATCGATGACCCACCAGTATGTCTTCGACTACCGTGACGGCGATATCTACTGGTGCACGGCCGATGTCGGCTGGGTCACAGGGCACACCTACATCGTCTACGGCCCGCTCTCCAACGGCGCTACCACGCTGATGTTCGAAGGCGTACCGAACTATCCGTCGCCATCGCGCTTCTGGGAAGCGATCGACAAGCACGGGGTCAACATCTTCTACACCGCGCCCACTGCCATCCGCGCGCTCATGGGCGCTGGCAACCACCATGTGACGACGACCTCGCGCAAGTCCCTGCGGGTGCTGGGCACGGTCGGCGAGCCCATCAATCCGGAAGCATGGGAATGGTACTACCAAGTGGTCGGCAACGCTCGGGTGCCGATCGTGGACACCTGGTGGCAGACGGAGACCGGCGGCATACTGATCACGCCGCTGCCCGGCGCAACCGACCTGAAGCCCGGCTCCGCGACGCGGCCGTTCTTTGGCATACAGCCTGAACTTGTCGACAATGACGGCAATGTTCTGGAAGGAGCGGCCGACGGCAATCTCTGCGTCGTCGATGCATGGCCCGGCATGATGCGAACCGTATATGGCGACCATGACCGTTTCGTGCAGACCTATTTCTCGACCTATAAGGGCAAGTATTTCACCGGTGACGGCTGCCGCCGGGATGCGGACGGCTACTACTGGATCACCGGCCGCGTCGACGACGTCATCAACGTTTCCGGCCACCGTATGGGTACCGCGGAGGTGGAGTTGGCACTCGTCTCGCATGACAAGGTGTCGGAAGCCGCCGTCGTCGGCTATCCTCATGACATCAAGGGCCAGGGCATATACTGCTATGTGACCCTGATGGCCGGCGAGCAATGGTCGGATGATCTGCGCAAGGAACTCGTCAACCATGTGCGCAAGGAGATCGGCGCCATCGCATCGCCCGACAAGATCCAGTTCGCACCGGGGCTGCCTAAAACGCGGTCAGGCAAGATCATGCGCCGCATCCTGCGAAAGATAGCCGAAGACGATTTCGGCTCGCTGGGCGATACCTCAACGCTTGCCGACCCCGCCGTCGTCGACGACCTCATCGCCAATCGGCAGAACAGGAAGGCCGAGGCGCGGTCTGCATAGAGCGATTCCCACTCCGACGGAATTGGTGAACCGCTCTATCTTTTGTTTTGCGCAATTCCGGACGGAAAACCGGGTCCAGATCTCACGTGATTGTACGCGATCAGTCGTAACATGGTCTAGGATTTAATTAATTGATCCGGAAAGATTTTTGAGATTTTCACCGCGCTTGTCGTGATCATGCGTGACCAGTCGTGATTAGTCGTAACGGCCTTCAAAATTATGATTGAAACGATGATCGACGCTCTTGAAATGACTGTCGTAGTCGCATATATTTCCCGTATAAGTTGTGTCAAAAAGGTGGTAAATGGCAACTCGTGCGCGAAATAAACTGGCGGCAACTTTTGTCGCGAAGAAAGATTTGAAGCCTGGAAGGTATTCGGAGGTGGCAAATCTTTATCTCAACGTTACCCCTACCAAGACCAAAAACTGGATCATGATCGTCAATCGCGGCGGTGTCCGCCGAGAGGTAGGTCTTGGTTCGATTCTCGATGTCTCCCTTGAGAAGGCACGTGTGAGAGCTGCGGAATTGCGCAAGGCGGCAGCAGACGGACGCGACGTGCTTGAAGCGAAAAGGACCGAACGTTCGGTTCTCAATTTCAAGCAAGCGGCGAATCTATATGTCGCCGCGATGAAGGACGGTTGGAAGCACAAGAATATCGAGAACCGTTGGGTGCAAATTCTCGCATTGAAGGAACTTGCCGATTTGAACCTGCGTCCAGTCAAAGATGTCTCGGTTCAGGATGTTTTGCGAGCCGTAACCCCGCTGTGGCAATCAAACCAACGACCGGCAAATTTCTAATCTCCATGATCAAGCGAACCTTGGCTTGGGCAGGCGCTCACGGCCACCGTGATCCGAATGCAGCCAATCCGGCCGATTGGGATCTACTTTGAAGTAGTGATGCCCGCGCCGAAGCAAGGCGGCAACTTCGCGGCGATGCCCTATGCCGATTACCGGCCTTACGTTCAATCGCTACGCGACATTGGTACGGTTTTCGCTCGTGCCCTTGATTATCGTGTTGGTATGGGCGCGAAAGCCGCAGTGCTTGAGATGGTTTGGAGTGAAGTCGATCTCGACAAGGCGCTGTGGACCGTACCAGCAAAGCGATGAAGGGTGGCAAAATCATAGGGTTCCGCTTGTCGGCACGCGCTGCTGAGATTTTGTGCCAGCAACACATTGCCACAGGTGGCAAGGGCATAGTGTTCCCGTCTACGGTCAGCGATAATCCGATTAGCGAGACAGTGCTTAATCGCCTTGTTCCCCGTCCCTATACGCTGCATGGTTTTCGAAGTGCCGCATCTACATGGCAAACGATTGCACCGAATTTCCGCACGAACTGATTGAAATGAATCTCGCGCATTCTGTCGGGAATGCCGCAGCAAGAGCGTACCGCCGTTCGACAGCATTGGAACGTCGCCGCGAGATTATGAAGGTGTGGGACGACTATCTAACCTCCTGAATCACGAATTGTAACAGTCGGTAACAAATGCGCCTGTGGCAGTCAGGATATATCACGCGTGATCACGAGCACGTACGCTCGATTACGCGTTTGCAGCGTCGTTTATCTTTATTTTCCAATCACTTAGCGCTGTGTTAGAATGAGGGTCAATTGGTTTGGGAGTTGACCTAATGGCACGATTTCGAGGTGGGAGTGCGAGTAATAAGCGAGGCGCACGCAAGGCCAAAGGCCTGCTCGCGACACCGGAAAAAAGAGGATGTCGTTTACCAAGACCTCCCAATCGATAAGGTGCCGGAACTTCACGAACGCGCGGTCAGGATCAAAGGGATTTTTGGTCGTCTTTCCAATAATAAAGTGGGAGGCCGCACGTGAGCTTTACGAAGTTCGATATTCGCTTAGCTACGGTCAGTGGGCCAAATGGATCGCCACCGAGCTTCACGAGATACTAATGGCATCCTAAGCCGACAACTACGTTCGTGCCATCCAGCGACTTAAGAAATATGAGGAAAAAATAGGCGCTACCGTAGACTTTACGGTAATCGCAAATCTGAGCCTATCGTCCCTCATCGAGTTATCACGCAAGAGCACTCCTGAGTTTATCTTTAACAACGCTCTTGAGCGCGCCAAGACAGGACCGGTGCCTTATCGGTGGATCAAGGATGAAATTCGTACCTCTGCTGACATCAAACGCGCTGCAAAGCAGGCTAGGCTCGATAAGCAGACCGGCAGATCAAACCCTCCGAGGCCTG